>QDFX01000004.1 GCA_003347645.1 Rhizobiaceae bacterium CPCC 101076
CGTCATCTCCCCGATCGGCTTCACGACACCCTTCAACGCAATCAGCACCAGCAATCCAACGCCAAGAAGAAGGCCGGCGATACCCGACGCGATCAATATGGTCGACGCAGTCGAGGCGAGCGCCGCAGCGTCCTCACGCGCGGTCTCCATGTCCTTCGCCATGATGTCGACGCGCTTGCCGATGGCATCGGCCGCCTTGGCGCGGGCGATGCGCCCTTCGCCGGTGGACACTTTCTCAGCGGAAGCGATATCGCCCTTCATGCTGAAGTCGATGCTCTTGTCGGCGGCGTCGAAATATTTCTCGACGAGATTCTTAAGGTCCCTGTTCGCTGCGATCCGCTCGGGCGTCGAGGCCAGCTCGATCAGCCGGTCGGCGTTTTTCAGGGCCTCCTCCTTCGCCTCTTCGTAGCGCTCCTTATAGGTCTCGATCTCCCTCGGATCGTCCGCGAGCATCATGTTCTTTTCCTGGATCGTCGCGTCGTTGACGGAGGCTTCCATCTGCTGCGCCGCCGACCGGCGGGCCGCCGTATCGTTGACGATCGACTGGGTGTTGTCCGCGAGCTGGTCCAGCTCGATGCTGGCGAGACAGATGAGACCGATGACCACCGCGACGACGATCCCTGTCGGGACGAGGAGTTTCGTCAGCACTTTCAAATTCTTGAACGACATGGTCGGCCCCCAAGCAAGTTGGGCGGCCGCCACTGGCCAGCCCATGGGAGCAGATTGGTCAACCTATGGTTAACACGAGGTTACTACTAAGGTCCTGGTCGCAATGATCGGGAGGTAAAACCAAAGCCTGATCACAACATCGGTGGTTAATGGCCGTCCGCGCAACGGGGCCATCGCCGTACACCAAAGCATTCGTAGAAATGCCGCAGCGATGACACGTGAATTCATCGCCTCAATTATCAACAAAAAAGCCCGTGCCGAACGACCGGCACGGGCTGTTCACGCGCTATAAGCTCGTGATCACGACAGATACGGCAACACTTCCAGCGCTCCGCGATACATCATGTCCAGCGCGACGTAGAGGATGACCGCGAGACCGACATAAGCGATCCAGCGGTGCTTCTGCAGGATGTTCGCGACCAAAGTCGCCGCGAAGCCCATCAGCGCGATCGACAGAGCAAGGCCGAACACCAGGATGATCGGATGCTCGCGCGCCGCGCCGGCGACGGCCAGGACGTTGTCGAGCGACATCGAGACGTCGGCCACGATGATCTGCGTCACGGCCTGGCGGAAAGTCTTCGTCGGAGCGGCGGTTGCACTGACAGACGCCGCGATCGTTCCGTCGGCATTCACCTGGACATTGCCGAGATCGTCGACAGCGGCCACTTCGTGGTGGTGAGGCGTCCGGAGCTCGCGCCACATCTTCCAGCTGACCCACAGCAGCAATAGGCCACCCGCAAGAAGCAGGCCGACGACCTGGAGAAGCTGCGTGGTCATCAGCGCGAAGATGATGCGTAGCGCGGTTGCGGCGCCAATACCGACAAGGATGACCTTGCCGCGCTGTTCAAGCGGCAGGCCCGCTGCCGCGAGACCGATGACGATCGCGTTGTCGCCCGCCAGCACCAGGTCGATCATGATGACCTGCAGCAGAGCGGACATGCCCTCCGCCGAGAACACCTCGGCGAAAGCGTGTGCGGAGAACATTTCCATCAAACCCAGACTCCCTTCACCTCAAAAATGGTGACGAGACGGGTCCGCCGATCGGGCCGGCCGGCACGAGCCTCACGCAGCACTTCCCGAGGAATCGGGGGAGGCTGCGCGAGCGGCGGACTATCGTCCGTCGATGCTCCAGTCCGACATCGCAGCTCGGTTGAGCTGCCAGCGGGGCCCGGTCTGGCGTTAAGTCCTCACTGCCCGGAGGCAGCGAGGGTGTGCGTAAGATCCAATACGTACTGGTGGTCACCCAGCACGCCGGCCGCGAAGCCGAGGAAAACGCAGGTGCTTGCCACGTCCCATACGGTGACCCGGCCTGACATCTGCCTGTCGCCGTGAAGCCATGCGTAGAGGGCGATGCCCGCGCCGGCCATCAGGGACACGATCGCAAAGGTCGGAACGACGAGTCCGGCCGGCAGAAGCACGGCGAGCATGAGAAAGACCGCCAATGCACTGGCGATCATCACTGCTGCGAGCGTTTCCCAATTGGCGGGCTTGTCGCCCGTCTGCGGCCATTGGCCGTCATGGTAAGCCATTGAACATCCTTGACGTAGAGCGACCGCCCCACCTCCGTGGACCTCACGGAAAAAGGACGTTCGACGCGCCATGCGTTCGATGGTGTGATTTTACGGTGGGGTCTGCCCGGGCGATATTCGCAACAATTCTGCGGAATATTTTCAGCAGTGCTGGTACCGCAGTATTATTACGGTTACGGTTCCAGGCGGCCCAGCCGGATTGCCTGCCGGACCAGGACCGCCACGCTTTCCGCCTGCATCTTTTCCATGATCGCGGCGCGATAGCTTTCGACCGTACGGGCGCTGATCTCCAGCTTCGCGCCGATCGCCTGGCTCGTATAGCCGGCCGCCACGAGGTCAAAGATCTCGGTCTGCCGCGGTGTCAGGCGCGCGAAGCGCGCGGCGAGGCCTTCATGCGCGGTCTGGGTCAACTTGGACTCCGAGGCGCGGGTCAGGCTGCGGTTGATCGCGCCGACGAGTTCCGCGTCATCGACCGGCTTCTCGATGAAATCCTCCGCCCCGGCCTTGATACCCTCGACGGCCATCGGCACGTCGGCGTGACCCGAGATCAGGATGACCGGCAGGCCGAAGCCGCGCCGCGCCTGCTCGCGCACGAACTGAATGCCGTCCGTACCCGGCATGCGCACGTCGCAGACGACGCAGCCCGGTCGGATCGGATCATATCCGGCGAGGAAGCGATCAGCGGAATCGAAGGTCTCCACGGTGAAGCCGAACACGCTCAGCATCTCGCCGAGCGCCTTGCGCACCGTTTCCTGGTCGTCGATGACGAAGATTGTTGGTGTGGTCATGGGTCCGTTCGCGGAGGAGTAAGCGGAACTGTGAAGCGGAACTCGGTACTGCCAGCTTCATGAGAATGAAGCCAGACCCGGCCGCCATGCACCTCGGTGATCGAGACGCAGATCGGCAGGCCGAGGCCAAGCCCGTGAGTTTTCGAACTGACGAGCGGATCGAATAGCCGCTCGGCCTCGTCATCGGTCATTCCCGGGCCGTTGTCGTGCACGGAAAATTCGATGCGAGCGGGGTCGCCGATCAGGCGCGCGCTGACGCGCACCTTGCCCTTGCGACCCCGCTCGCCCGAAATCGAATCGACGGCGTTGCGTACCAAGTTGAGCAGAACCTGCTGCAATTGCACACGGTCTCCCATCACCGGCGGCAGGTCGGCGGGAGCCTCGAAGGAGAGGCTGACATGCTTTTGCGTGGCATCGGCGCGGATCAGTGTCAGCGCATCCTCGACCATGGGCCGGACCTGCACCGTGTTGAATTGCAGGCGGCCGCGGCGGAGGAAGTCGCGCATCCGGCGGACGATTTCGCCGGCATGGTCGATCTGCGCCACGACCTTCGAAATGTTGTCTCGGACGCGCCCGAGATCCGGTTCGTCGCGGCTGACCAGATGACTGGCTGACCGGGCGAAGGCGCGCGCCGCGGTCATAGGCTGGTTGATCTCGTGCGCCAGCGCCGTGGTCATGCCGCTGACGAGATGGAAGCGCGCGGCCTGTGCGGCCTCGACCTCCAGGTCGCGAAGCCGAGCCTCGGCCCTGCGGGCGCGAACATTGGCGTTGTGGCGTTCGGAAACCACCGCGCCGACCGTGAGACCGGTCGTCGTCAGCACGCCCATCAGGAGTTGGAATTCGGTGAAGGCCGAAGCGGGAATGCCGGCGCCGTGAAGCAGGCCGACCAGTGCGAACTGCGTGAACGCCAGCGCCGCCGATGCGCCGTCCAGCCCGAAACGGATGGCAGTGACCACGACCGGCAGGAAGAGAATGTAGAAGAACCGCGCCCCCTGGTCGAAGCCTATGACGTGAACGACCGCAAGGCTGCCGCCGAGAAGCAATGCATGCAATGCGATTTCCGGACGCGGCGTGGCCGGATGGAACGGGACGTCGCCAAGGTGGATCAGCCGCATGGTCAAAGGCGCGAGAACGGCTATGCCGATCAGATCGCCGAGAACGAGCGGTATCGTCGCGACGTTGACGTCTGCCCAGTCGAGCTTGGCGTCCATAACGAGTAGCGTCGGCAGCAGCAGCGCGATGAAGACGACGGCCGTCATGCCGGCGAAGAGGACGATGGCAAGGTCGCGAAGACGCGAGATCGCCGGATCGAATGTCAGGTTGCGGCGGCAAAGGTCGGCAACACCGCCGTATGCGAGCGCAATGATCGCTGCAATCCCGAACACCACCGGCCAGGCGAGTCTCGTCTGCAGGACGAGGACTTCGGAGACGATGACGCCGACGAACAGGACCGAGGCGTAGAAGGCGCCGCGCGCCATGATCAGGCCGAAGACGACGCCGAGCCCGGGGTTCCAGGGGGTAACCGGCAGCCCCTTATATTCGTGGATGAAGCTGATCCATTCGAGCGCGACATAGGCCGTGAGGCTTCCAACCCACAGCGCCACCTTTCTCGAACCGTTCTGCAACGCCGGCAACGTCACTCCCTGACTTTGCCACACGCATAGCAGGTGTTTCCCGGAAAGCAGAAGCGTTTCCGGATAACCCGTTAATCGCGCTGGCTGACGGAGGCGGAGCGCTCGGACTTCTTCTTTTTGTTGTCGCCAAAGCGCTGGAGCCTGATTCCCACCTGATTGTCGGAGCCGTCGAAGACGGGGGTCAGCGTGTCCTTGAAGCTCGGAATGGTCTTTTCGGCGGCGATGCCGCTGAGCGCATAGGGCTCCTGCGGGATACCGATCATGTTCCGGTCGAAGTCCTGATTGGAATTCATGTCCTGATAGCCGTTGAAGCCGTAGGAGCCTTCGGGCAGGCCCTCGAAGATGAATGTCTGGCTTTCGGCGAGCGCGTCGGCCTCGCCGGTCAGCGGGCAGCCCTTCCGGGAGAGTTCGGTGTTGCAGACACCCACCTTGACCTGGCCCTTGCCCGGCTCGATTCCGCTGATGGTGACGACGACGTCCGCGGCGTGCGCGGATGAGAAGAGCGAAACGGCAAGGATTGCGGCGAGCGGCAACTTCATGTTGGCCTCCGGACTACGAAACCGTCCCATCAAACAGGATGTCGCTTGCCCGAGGCTGTCGCCGAAACAGCGGGCGGACCGTTCCGCCCGCGTCGAAAATCAATTGCTGATCAGCATGTAGCCCATATAGCGCTTGCTATCGATCGGATCGAAACCGAGCCGGCCGCGAAGCTTCTTGCGGAGCTTGGAGATGTGGCTCTCGACCACGCTCTCCTCGACCTCGTCGTTGCAGAAGCCATAGACGAAGTTGAAGATTTTTTCCTTGGTCAGCCGCTTGTTCTGGTTCTTGACCATGTATTCGAGGATACGGCGTTCGCGGCGCGGCAGGACGAAGACCTCGCCATTCACCTCCGGGTCACGACCGTCGAAATAGACACGCATGTCGCCGATCATGCTGCACTCGTCCGAGACCGGCGTGGCGCGGCGCTGGATCGCTCCTGCCCGGGCGATGATCTCCCGGACATGGACCGGCTGACGGACCACGTCATCCACGCCGACAGCAAACAGGCCGAGCGTCATTTCCAGGTTCGGCATGTCGTTGAGCGCGATCAATGGCGCATCGCATCTGTCGCGGATCAACCGCGGGAAGCTCTGGCGGTCTTCGCAATTGCCGAGGAGAAAACCCTCGACCGCGCCGATGTCCGTATCGGGAGCGGCTCCCATCCAGTCCTTGAACTCCGGAGCGCGGAAGCCGATGGAAGAAATACCTTCGCGCTCAAAACCGGATGTGTATCCAGCAGTAACGATCTCACGATCATCTATGATGATAAACATTCCCAGTTCCCCAATGTTTGGGGTCCCGCGAAGGACCCCCAGCCCATGGAGAGACTATTGTGGCGAACTGAGCACGGTCAACGATAGATCGTGTATTCGTTGCCCATAAGTGGAAGCTTGTTTATCTATCAGAAAATCTTGGAAGACCAATTTATTGGATAGGAGTCTAGCTTATACGACACAAATTTATTTAAAATGCCGATCTTTCTGAGATCGCATTCACAAAAGCTTCATAATTCTCGGGCGTACACCCGAAACATCTAAAGCCAGATTAGCGAAATCGATAAAAATCGAGATGTAGCGCAACCTATGATCAGCTCGCCTTCTGACCGCAGAAAGCCGAGGAATTCGCCGTCCAGGAGCCGAAGCCGCTTTTGACCATGTTGCTGATGACCAGGCAGACATAGCGCTTCTGCGCCGGGTTGTTGTTCGGACCGGCGTGATAGCGGGCGACCGCCATGGTCCAGGTGTCCTGACGCGCATGCAGCTCGGTCAGGAAGCGGGCGGCGTACTGGACGTTCTTGTGCGGATCGAACATCTCGTCGACCGAGGCGAACCGCTCACCGTGATAGTGGTGATTGATCTGCATGCAGCCGAGATCGATCAGCTTCACGCCGCGCGCCTTTTCGGCCTTGAACCGGGCCATCGCCTCTTCCTTGCTCGCGGCAATGAAAGGCTTGCCGGCGATGTTCATCGCGAAGGGCTGGAGCCCTTTCTTGCCGCCGCTCTCGGTCATGCCGACTGCGTAAAGCACGCCGAGCGGCATATTGTACTGCTTCGCGGCCGCGTGCATTTCGCGCTCGCAGATCGACATCTCCTCGGCGCGAACGGGCGCCGCGAAATTAGAGATAAAGATCGCCGCGAGGACGGTTCGCGCCAGCTTCGTCATTGGACTGGTCCTTGTGCGGAACGGATTGACGGGCCTGCTGCTCGCGGCCGTCACCCGATTGGCTGTTTTGCGATGCCGATCCCTGGGACGGGGAGCCGTTCGACGAACTGCCCTGCGAGCCCGATTGGCCGGTTTGCGACTGGGCGGAGTCAGGAGCGCCCGCGGCCTGGATGGTCACGACATCCGGCGTGTACCCGGACGCCCGGAGCACCCGGATCAGCATCTCCTTGTCCTTTTCGAGGAGTTGCGCGGTCTCGGCGCGCGACGTCTCGAGATGCAGTTCAAGCGACTGGTTGACGAGGCGCATCTTCAGCACGACCGTGCCGAGATCGTCCGGCTCCAGCTTGATGTGAAGCACCCGAAGCGGGCCCGAGGACTCGGAACGCAGGGGCGTCTCGGACACCGGATCCGGGTGGCGGCCGAACTGCGCTTCGTCGAGCGCGGTCGCCTCGTCGGCAACCACGGTCGCGATCTGCTGGATCGGTGACAACCGCTGGACAGGCTCGAAATGAGTTTCCCGGACGACGACCGTCATCTTCGGCGCGGCCTTGGCCTCCGACTCGGACGCGATGTCGAGCTCCGACTCGTCATGCTTCAGCATCGAGTTGAGGACCGCGAAAGGATTCTTCGCATTGTCGGCTTCGGTCGGCATCTGCGCACCCGCCTGCGCGGACTTCGCCACGCCCGGTTCGGATTTGTGGGACGACGGCAGGGCCATCGAGACGGCGCGGCCGAGATCATGCGCAGCGGTCGATCTTTCATCCGCGGGTTCGCCGGATCCCGCCGCCTTCGTCGCGGATCGCGGATCGGTCATGGACTGGGTCAGCGCCTCCGGCCAGACGATCGGAGCTTCCGGCGCGGTCTGGCCGGCGATCTCAGCCGACGCGGCCACGTCGGCGCCGACCTCGCCCACATGGTGAGCACCATGGCGGGTCTTCTTGTCGTCTGTACGTACGTCCGGCTTTTTCTGGACGAAAGCGCCGTCCCGGTCGACCGGTCGGGCCTTCGCTCCATCGGACTTCTCGCCCGTCTCAGGCTTCACCGGACCGTCCTTCACGGACATCTGGCGGAGCAGATTCTTGAATGCCGTGTTCTTTCCCTGTGCGGTCGCCGCGTCGTCGGGGATCGGCTGGCCCTTGCCCGGCGCTCCCTTGCTCGGCAGTGCGATTTCGATCCTGTTCATCGGGCCGGGGCCTCCTTCAAGAGTTTCTGCGAGGCTTCGACGCCCGCCTCGGCACGGCGCATGACGTCCAGCACCCAGGCGTTTGAGCGCGCCGGATCGATCGAGACCTGGTTCACGCTTTCGAGCGGCTCGGGCTCCGGCGTTTCCTCGCGAATGGCGGCGGCGACCGAGAGCGCCGCGTCGAGCAGGTCGTTGTCGCGACGGCCGATCTGCCGGCGGTTGATGCCGTCGAGATCGCGCTGATAATCCTCGAAATTCTCGGTCGTGATACCCGAGGACGCCTCATAGAGCTTCGCCCGCATCGAATCCGAAGAGCCGAGCGGTGCGACTTCCAGCGCGTCCCTGGCCGCGATCCGTGCGGTCTCGAGCTTGCCGTGTATCACCGCCGAACGCGCGACTTGCAGGAACAGCGAGCGCTGGCTCTCGGTGTCCGTCTCCTTCAGCATGGCTTCGAGCCGCTGGAAGCGGGCATCGCCGTCGACGATGCTGAGACGCGTAATCGCGGTCGCGAAACGCTGGCGGAAATCGGTCGCGTAGATCGAATTGCCGAAGCGTCGCAGATATTGCTGCGAGAGGAATTCAAAGCGGTCGAGATCGCCGATCTGCGCCACGATGAAGACCTGGCGGCGAAGCGCGGCTTCCTCGACCAATGTGCCCGGCATCAAAAGACGTGCTTCGTCGAGGAGATACGCCGCGCGTTTCAGATCGTCACGGGCGATCAGGCCGGCCTGGATCAGGGCGACATGGCCGCCGAGGCTAACCGGAAGCGCGCGGACGTCGAGCGGCATCAGAAGGTCGCGGGCCTCGTCCTGCCGGTCCTCGACATAGGCGACGGCGCCCTTGGCGAGATTGGCGTCGACCGCAATCGGCGGATCGAGCGTCAGAAGCTGTTTCAGCACGTTCGGATTGCCGCCGGAGAGCGTGTAGCTCACCGCCGCGCGAGCGTTGCGGCCGTCTTCCCAGACCTTGGGATCGGCGGCCAGGAAACGGGTCCCCATCGCGTCCAGCAGCGTCCGCTGCGCGGTCACCGCGGCGGCATTACCATTGGCGACCTGCGACTGCAGCGTCTGCAACGTGCGCGCCATCTCGTAGGGCGCGACGGTCTGGATCGACTCCGGTTCCTGTGTCCGGCCGGCGCTGCAAAGGCCGAGGAGCATCAGGAGGATTGCCGGGAAGCGCAGCCAGATCATGCCGACGGCTCCCGAATCAGGATTTCGATGCGCCGGTTCTGCGGCGCTTCCGGATCCTCGGGCTTCTTCAGCTGCTGGTCGGCATAGCCCTCGATCTTCTCAAACCGGTTCTCCGGAACGCCACCGCGGATCAGCATGTAATAGGCCATGTGGGCGCGAGCGGTCGAAAGCCGCCAGTTGTCGTAATCCTTCGAGCGGAACGGCCGGCCGTCGGTATGGCCGCGCACCACGATCTTGCCCTGGCGCTCCCCGAGCAGCTTGCCGATCGCGTCTACGGTGCGGATCAGTTCCGGCTGCGGCTCGGCCGAGCCGATGGCGAACATGCCGAAATCGGCGTCATCCATCAGGGTGACGAGAAGGCCTTCCGCGCTCTGCGTTACCTGCACGCCCGGTGCGGGTTTGATGCTCTCGATCGCCGCCTCGATCTTCTGCTTGAGTTCCTGCGCTTCCGGCCCCTGCCCGGCCTGCTGGTCCGCGGTCGGGCCGCCGGTCTCCGGCATTTCGTCGGCCTGCGGCTCGACGGGACCATCGACGCGTTTGGCGGCGAGTTGCTGCTCCGGCTTCTGCTCGGCGGCATGCTGGCCGGCCTTCATTGGCGGCTCGCTGTCACCCGGCGCGACGGGGATGTCGGTCGCAGTGCCACGGCGAAGCACTTCGTCGCCTTTCAACAGGGGTTGGGTCTCGTCAGGCGTCTCGCCGGGCTTCGCCGCGTCAGCCGCGAGATGCACCTCCGGCATCGCCGCGAGCGCGAGATTCTTGGCGTTTGGATCCGGCTTATCCGGCTTCGGACCCTCGACGGCGGCGGCATGCATTTCGGGCGCGGCTTCGGCGAGATTGACGCCGACCGTGTCCGCGCCGCCGGCTTCCGGACCGTCCTGCGGCAGCGGGGCACGCGACATCCGCCAATAGACGGGATCAAACGGATCGCGTTGCGCGTCGCCGCCATTCAGGCCGGGCTCGCCCGACTGGCCGAGCGTCTCGAACGCGCCGACATTGTCCGCCGACTGGTCGGGCTCGGAACCGGCGACAAGCGCCGCGAGCACCGCGTAGGGATCCTCGAACAAAGCGGCTTCGGCATAGCGCGGCTTCCGCTCGTGCTTCTCGTCCAAAGTCTTGCTGTAGCCCTTCAGGCTCTCGTCGACGCTTTCCTTGGACGACCGCTGATCGGTCGCTTCGGGCTTGCCGTCCTTCTCGGTATCGAGCGGATCGCGCAGACCCTTCTTGTCGACCGTCGCCTCGGCGAGTTTCACCGGGTTGAAATAGCTCGCGACCGCCGTGCGCGTCTCTTCGTCGGTGACGTTGATCAGCCACATGACCAGGAAGAAGGCCATCATCGCGGTCATGAAGTCCGCGAACGCAATCTTCCACACACCGCCCTTCGGCGGTTCGATGCTAAGATCGGTCGAGCGTCGGACGATGAGGATTTCGGGTGTATCGGCGCTCATGATCTCACTCGCCGCTCCGGTCTAGCCGGGCGACCCATTCCTGGATTCGTGTTTCGAGGATCGTCTCGCCGGCGATCACGCGGATATCGGCACTTGCGTTCGGCTCGAAGGCGACCGATCCGGCGTCCGTCCCGAGTGCGGTCGACAGGCTGTCGAGCAGGTCCTGGGGACCAGAAATCGCAAGGACCGGATGCGCCGGATCGGCGAGGATCCTGACGACGCAATCGGTCAGTTCGGCCAAGGCCTTCTCGCGCGAACGCTCCGCCAGAAACGGCTTCAGCACCTTGGCCGCCGTGTCGGCAATGCGGGTTTCGAGGCCGTCGATCGCCGCGACGAGAGTCGATGACAGAATCGTCGCCTGTTCTTCGACCCAGGCCTTTCGCTCCGCCTCGAGCTTTTCCGTGAACGCCACGGCCTGCTCCGAAAGCACGCGCTGCAACCTTTCGTCGGCCTCCGCCAGCGTGTCCTCGCGGATGCGGGCGCAAGCCTCGTCGATCTTCTTCGCCGTTTCTTCGGCCTGCGAGAAACCGAGCGGCTCGACCGGAATATCCGGCTCCACTTCCGGCGGGAGATTCTCGTTCAGCGGTTCCTCGACGTCGAAGTCGGCGAGGACGTGAGCGACGGAGCGCAGCATCACGCCGGCTCTCCTTCCTTCATCCACTGACGAAGGATCGTCGCGGCCTGCTCCTCATCCATCTGGACGAGCTGTTCGAGGACCTTCATCGGCGAATTGTTCATCCGCTGGGTCATGTCTTCGAGGAGATGCGCCATGGTCTGCCCAGCGCCCGTGAGCTGCGGCGTCTGACCGCCCTCAAGCGCAGGCGTACCGTCGGCATTCAGCGCCTCGACCGACTTGTCCTCGATGCGCGGCAGGAGCGCCGCCATGGCCGGACGCAGGCCGAACCAGATCAGAAGCATCGCGACGACGAGAATCGCGAGCGCGTTGACCACCGTGCCGAGCTGGCGAAGCAGCGCATCGGTCAGCGTGAGCGGCGGCACCGGCTCCATATTGCGGAAGTTCTGGGCGAAATCGACGGCGGAGACCTGGATGTGGTCGCCGCGCTTGTCGTCGAGGCCTGCGGCGGAGGCGGCAAGATCGCGCATCTCGTTGACGCGGGCGGTGATCGCCTCGGGCGTCGGGTTCTCGCCGAGCGATTCCGCGATACGGGCACGGTTGACGATGAGCGCGACCGACAGGCGGTTGATCGAGTAGCCGTCGCTGACGGTCTCCTTCACCTTTGACGAAATCTCGTAGTTGGTCAGGTCCTCGCGGCGCGAATTCTCTTCACTCGACTTGTCTCCACCATCGGCCGTCACGTCCTCTTCGGGCAGGTTCTGCTCGACGGTGGTCGGCGATTGCTGGCTGGTATTCTGCGAGGCGCCGTTTTCGCGGATGACGCGGACAGATCGCTCGACGCGCGATTCTGGATCGAAGGTCGTCTCGGCAACCTTGCTGCGATCGGTGTTGAGCGTGGTCGCCACGCTGATCTGGAAATTGTCCGGGCCGAGATAGGGCGTCAGGGCGCGGCGGATATTGTCCTGGATGCCGGTCGAAACCGTGCGCTCCAGCCGGTTGGATTTCGAGCCCGGGATGCTGGAGGCGTCCTCGCCCGAGGCGAGCACGGTGCCGTCGGTGTCGAGGACCGTCACGCGGTCGACGCCGAGCGCCGGGACCGCGCCCGCAACCAGCTGGCGGATCGCCTCGGCCATATGGGTGTCGCCGGACGTATCGGTGCGCAGGATGACGGAGGCGGACGGCGGCTGCTGGTCGCGGCGGAACGAGCCGCGGTCCGGCAGCACGATGTGGACGCGCGCGGCCTTCACGCCCTTCATCGTCTGGATCGTGCGGGCGAGCTCGCCCTCCATCGCGCGGACGCGGGTCACCTCCTGCATGAACGAGGTCAGGCCGAGCGATCCGAGTTCGTTGAAGAGTTCGTAACCGGCGCTGGCGCTGTGCGGCAGACCCTTTTCGGCAAGCAGCATGCGCGCCTGCGAGGCCTGGTTGTGCGCGACATAGACCGTCGCGTTATCGGCGCTGACGTCGAACGAAATCCCGGCGTCTTTCAGCGCCGCGCCGACGCGGGAGGCGTCGTCCTTCTCGAGTCCGCTATACAGGACGCCGAGCTGAGGCTGGCTGAGATAATAAGCGGCTCCGCCGACCAATCCGAGCACCGTCACCGCGATCATCGCCAGCGCGGCGAGTCTGCGGGGGCCAAGCCCGAGAAGATTGATCCAGAGCCTTTCAGCGTGCTCGCGAGCGGTCATAAACGGCCTCGTTTGGTCCGGATGGGATTCCGGCTGGATGAGGCGTCACTTTCGTTGGGCAAGCTTGCGCGAGCATTGAGCCAAAGAAAAAAGCCACGCCCCCGTGGGGGCGTGGCCGGTAAAGCGGCGGGGATAGGGGGAGCCGCTTAGCCGCGGAACAGCGAGAGGATGTTCTGGCTGTTCGAGTTCGCGATCGACAGCGCCTGGATACCGAGCTGCTGCTGAACCTGCAGAGCCTGGAGGCGGGTCGATTCCGCGTTCATGTCGGCGTCGACAAGCTGACCGATACCGCGGGTAACGGCGTCCGTCAGAGCCTTGACGAAGTCCTTCTGCGTATCGACGCGGTTCTTCACCGCACCGAGGTTCGCAGCAGCATCCGTCAGCTGGCCGAGGGCGGCGTCGACGATCTCGATATAGGCCGTCAGCTTCGCCTGGTCGGCAGCCGAGTCGGTCAGTTCAGAGATGTCGAGGTCTTCGATCGAAAGCGTGATGGCAGTATACGTCGGCGCAGCAGTACCGACCGGAGCGTTCTCAACCGTGACGCTATACTCAGCGTCGAAGAGGCCTTCGCCGCCAACCTTGACAACGCCTGCGGCAGCGCCTGTGGCGTCCGCGGCCGGAGCCGTGCCAACGGCGGTCGCCGTCGTGCTGCCGTCGTAGAGCTTGATCTCGGCAACGCTGACGTCGATCGTCTCGATCGTGATCGAGTCGCCGACACGCGTGAACGAGGCCACGATCTGCTTGGTGTCGTTGTAGCCGGTGGCGCTGGAGTCGACCGAGAGCCAGTTCTCGCTGTTGAACACAGCGGAGCTCGCGATGCTCTCCATCTGGCCGAGGCGGGCGTCGATGTCGGCCTGGATCTGGCCGCGGTTGACACCCGGGGTCTTGGCGCTGGTGAGGAGCTTCTTGATCTCGGAGAGCTGGTCGACGGTGCCGTCGAGAGCCGTGTACTGCACGTCCACCGTCGCGGCGCCGAGGCCGAGAGCGTCCTGAACGGCCGAGAGAGCCTTGTTGTCGGAACGCATGGTGGTCGCGATCGACCAGTAAGCAGCACCCTCGGAAGCCGTCGCGATGCGCAGGCCCGTCGAGATGCGGTTCTGGGTCGTGTCCATCGACCGGTTGGTCGAGTTCAGGGTCTGGAGAGCGGTCATCGCCGCTGCATTGGTCAGAAGGCTGGCCATTTTCGTATGTCCCTTGTGTAAGTGTTGATCGGGGACATACCGGGCTTTCACCGGTATAGCAGGAGCGGCTTCATGCCCTTGGATGCGTCGTTTGGTTTGCGATCCAACCTGCTATGCGACCCACTATTCCGGCTGAAGCTTGCGCGAAGCTTAATCCGACGCCGCAAGTCGTAGACATCTCGAAAATAACTTCGGACAGCCCTGCACAAGATTGGTGTCGAGAATGCCCGCGTACGCCTTGTGCGTGCATGGACGTTCGGAGACAGGTATGAATCGCAAGCAGAGACGGGCCGCCGCAAAGCAGGAGCAGCCGCTACAAGGAGCGCGCAACGCGCCGAACGTGTTGTTCGTCCACGCCACGTCGCTGCAGAACGCCGGCAAGCATGAGGAAGCCGAGCAGCTATACCGCTCGATCCTTGCCGCCTACCCAGATCATCCAGGTTGTTTGAACCATCTCGGCGTTCTCACACGAGCGCAGGGGAATCTTGAGGAGGCCGCGGCCCTTCTCCGTCGCGCCGTTGCGGTCAAGCCGGACTACGCGCAGGCCTTCGTCAATCTCGGCGGCGTGCTGCGCATGCTCGGGCATCTCGACGAGGCGATGTCGGCCTGCCGCAAGGCGATCACGCTGAAGCCCGATCTCGCCGATGCCTTCACCAATCTCGGCAATCTGCTGATGGATGCAAAGCGGCCCGGGGAGGCCGTTCTGGCTTTCCAGCGCACCGTCGAACTCGAACCGAACAATGCCCGCGGCTTCGCCCGGCTCGGCGTCGCACTCGCCGAGGACATGCGCATTGGTGAAGCCTCGCTCGCCTACGAACGTGCGCTCGAGATCGAACCGAACTCCAAGCATCTGCACTTCCATCTCGGAAATGCGTTGGCCAGCCTCGGTCGCGACGCACCGGCGCTGGAGGCGTTCAAGCGCGCGGTCGCCCTCGATCCCTCCTATGCGCCCGCGTATCACAATATGGTCGCTATCCTTCAGCGCTGGGGCATGCTCGCCGAAGCGATGATGATCACGCGCAAGCTGATCGACTTGAGGCCGGACCACGCGCTCCACCGCTTCAATTACTGCCACCAGCGGCACCATATCTGCTCCTGGGACGGGCTGGCGGAGGACGAGGCCGATCTCCTCACTGCTGAGGAGGACTTCGTTCCGTTCATCGTGCTGACGATGGACTCCACGCCCGCGCAGCAGCTGCATTACGCAAATCGCTGGGCCAACGCTCTCGGCGCCGAGGGCGCCGCGCGCCTCTGGACGCCGGCGACGGCCCGCGCGCGTGATAACGACCGTATCCGCATCGGCTATCTCTCGAACGATTACCAGAAGCACGCGACCGCGTTCCTGATCGCCGAACTTCTGGAACGGCACGACCGCGATCGCTTCGAGGTCATCGGCTATTCGTACAGCCCGGACGACGGTAGCGATATTCGCCGCCGCCTCACCTCGGCCTTCGACCGGTTCGTCGACATCCGCGAGACGCCCGACGCCGTTGCCGCCCGACAGATCCACGCCGACGGCGTCGACATCCTCATCGATCTCAAGGGCTACACGCTCGGCGGTCGCAACCAGATCCTGATGTGGCGCCCGGCTCCGGTCCAGGTGAACTATCTCGGCTATCCGGGAACGATGGGCGGCAACTTCGTCGACTACATCGTCGCCGATCCGTTCATCGCGCCGTTCGACCATCAGCCGTTCTACGCGGAGCGGATCGTTCACCTTCCGAACTCGTACCAGCCGAACGACACGCGGCGCGAAATCGCGACGCCGCCATCACGCGAGGAGTGCGGCCTGCCGCCATCTGGCTTCGTGTTCTGCTCGTTCAATAACACCTACAAGATCACGCCGCCGGTTTTCGACATCTGGATGCGGCTCCTGAAAGCCGTGCCGGGCTCGGTCCTCTGGCTTCTCGAAGCCAACAGACTCGTGAAAGACAATCTGATGCAGGAAGCGGCGAAGCGGGGCGTCGATCCCTATCGCCTGGTCTTCGCGCCCAAGCTTCAGATTGCCGAACATCTCGGCCGTCACGCACATGCCGACCTCTTCCTCGACACGCTGCCGGTCAACGCCCATACCACCGCGAGCGATGCGCTCTGGGCCGGCTTGCCTGTACTGACCTGCGCCGGCGACACCTTCATCGGCCGCGTCGCCGGCAGCCTGCTGCACGCAATAGGGCTACCGGAACTCGTAACCCATTCGCTCGAGGAGTACGAAACCCTGGCGCTTCGCCTGGCGACCGATCCGGACCTTCTCTCAGGCCTCCGTGAACGCCTGGTGGCGAACCGTCTCAGCGCGCCCCTCTTCGACATCGGACGCTATTCGCGCGATCTCGAAGCCGCCTACCTCCGGATGTGGGAGATCCATCAGGCTGGCGGCGCGCCGGCGGCATTTGCCGTCGAGGACGGAGCCGGACAACCGAGCCTCCTGAGCGCCTGACATATTGGGCTCCGGGGCGAACCGCCCTGGAGCCGCAAGCGCACCGCAAGGTTGGGGCCAGTCTCGAAGACTACCCTCCATCGCAGCGTGGGCATCAAGGCCCCTCATTCCACAATCGAAGGCATTCCGAATGTCGATGACCGAAAACGCCAGCATCTCGAAGGCGCTGATCTTCATGACAGCGCGCAATTGCGAGAAGTATGTGCCCGACTCCCTCGCGAGCCTGGCGCGGCAGACGTTGAGGGACGTCCACGTCCTGTTCATCGATGATTGCTCGGAAGACAAGACCGGAGCCGTAGCGCAGCAATTGCTGGGCGACCTCTTTCCGGCGCGGCACACGTTCATCCGCAACGAGACGCGCCTGGGCAAGGCCCGCAACGCCTGGGAGCATCTGCGCCCGCTGACGGGAATTGCCGAATTTGTCGCGGTGCTGGACGGTGACGACCAGCTCGTCGAAACGACCATCCTCGACCAGATGTCGACCGCATACCGGAACGGCAAGGACGTCGTCTGGACGAACTACATCACCGACAAGGGACTGATTGGCAGCAACGGACCGCTCAATCCCGATCTGCCGCTGCGCCCGCAGGGCTGGAAGACCAGCCACTTCTTCAGCTTTCGCGCATCGCTGTTCGACACCGTGCCCGAGCACTGCTTCAAGGATCGCGACGGCGAATGGCTGCAGGCGGCCTGCGATATCGCGCTCGCAATGCCGATGATCGACCAGACCCGCGAGTACGAATACATCCCGGTCAACGCCTATCGCTACACGTCCGCCAATCCGAACTCGCATCACAACCTCGATGCGACGTCGAGCGGGCTGAACTCGACCGTTCAGGCCAAGAACTTCCGCGAGCTGTTCACCAGGGCGCCTCTGCCCCTGCTGAAGCAGGTTCAGGCTGAAGCCGCTGCTCCAGCTCCTTCCCAGGCTCCGGCTGCCGCTCCGACGCCTTTGCCGGGTCCGGCCCAGACCCTGCCTCCGGCCGATCGGATCGCCATTGCGTCGGCGCTCAACCATGTCGGTACGTGGCAGGACCTGGCCGGCGGCATGCTGATGGTCGAATGCCCGCATCTGATGAACGCACTGGCGTTCGGCGGTCAGAGTCAGATGACGCCGATCCAGGCATGGGCCCTGCGCGGCCTTCTCCAGAACCGAGGCGCCGACGCCCGTATCCTGCATATCGGCGCGACCCGCTCCGCCCTCGTCCTGGCGGCGCTCTCCTCGCTCACCGACGGCCGCATCACCAGCCTGTGCGCGTCCGCGCCGGAGGCCGAGGAACTTCGCGTGCGTATCGCGGCATCCGGCCTTGCCGACAGGGTCGAGATCGTCGAGACCAATGTGGTGCAGGCGATCTTCGACGAGTTCTCGGGTCCGTTCCCGGACATCCGCGTCATCGAGGAAGGCACGAAATTCGACTTCGTGATGATCGATCTGCCGCCGACCCTTCCGCAGGCCAGCGCGCTGGTCTCGCTCTCGGTGGTCGCCAATTACCTGTCACCGGAAGGCTTCGCGCTCTGCCTGCTCGCCCGCGACCGCGCGACCGAGGCGCTCGCGGAAGAACGCTGGCGGCCGATCAGCAACGGATTGAGCTTCTGCCCGAACGCGCTGGGCGGTTCCGGTCTGATGATCGCCGGCGGACGCTAGTCCGCGCAAACCAATCACTCGCAGGAGGGCTTGCCAGATGACCGAAGCCGTACCCACGATCCGGTTCGACCGTGCTTACCCGGCCCCCGGCGTGGGCGATTTCGGCACGCCGCACGATGCCGGTCATCGGCCCGGCCCGCTGGCGACGATTTCCCGGTTCGGCGCGGACGTTCGGTTGGAGCATGCCCGGATTTCGCTCGGCACCAGGCATTTCGATGTTTTTCACACCGATCCTCAGGACCACATCTTCAAGATCGTGAAGAACTCGAGAAGCTTCTACGAAGCGGGCTTTCTCTACGCGATCGCCAAGCACCTGAAGCCCGGCGATCTCGTGGTCGATGCGGGCGCCAATATCGGCAATCACACCCTGTTCTTCGCCGGCGCGCTCGGATGCCGCGTCACCTGCTTTGAACCCGGCCCTCTCACCGTTCAATTGCTGCAGCATAACGTAGCCGCGAACAATCTCGCCTCCCGGGTCGAGATATGGCCGTTCGCGCTTGCGGAAACATCGGCCCAGTTCGCGTCGAAGGACGCCGCCGCCGTGCAGCAACTGGGTCTCGGCGCCCTGACGCTGCGGCCGGACGCAGGCGGCGAGATGCGGGGCATCCCGCTCGACAGCGTCCCGTTCGATCAGCGGATCAAACTGCTCAAGATCGACGTCGAGGGCATGGAACTCGAGCTTCTGCGCGGCGCAAGGGAAACACTTCTGCGCGACCGCCCCGTGATCTGCGTCGAATGCGACGACCTGAATCGCTTCGATCAGCTTTTCGACTATCTGTGCGGGCTCGGATTCCTCGCGATCGACAGCCACAACTACACGGCCACCCACGTCTTCGTCCCCGTCGACAATCCTTCGGTGATCGAGGCCTCGCTCTCGCGGCAGATGGCCTCGCGCTATATCTCGCACGCGCGCCAGATCCACGCGCTCGAAGGCCGCCTGGCCAATGTCGAGAACCTGCTGCGCCGCATCCAGTTCGTCAGCCGGCCGGAAGGCTCGCCGCAATAACGACCCGGCGACGAAGAGAAAGATCGTCAGATGACTGAAGCCAGAGGATCCACATTGTTCCGATTCGATCGCCCTAGTGGTTTCATCGAGACGAGCGGGTTCGACGGTGACGTCGCCGCGCTGGTCGCCGCGGACCTGAACGCGAAAATTCGCGACGATCGCGGACCGCACACGCCTCCGCCTCCACGCGAAGCTTCACCCCGCCCCACCGAAACACCGGGCAAGGGCTTCGACAGCGCCGCCTACTGGTCGCAGCGCTACCGCACGGGAGGCAATTCCGGCGCCGGTTCCTACGGCAGGCTCGCCGCCTTCAAGGCGGAAGTCATCAACGCGTTCGTCAAGGAACGCGGCATCAATTCCGTGATCGAATTCGGATGCGGTGACGGCGCGCAGCTCAAGCGCGCGGAATACCCGATCTATCTCGGCTTCGACGTGGCGGACAAAAGCATCGAGATGTGCCGTGCGGCGATGGCCGGCGACACGACAAAGGCCTTCCGGAACGCGCAGGACTACAAGCACGAGCGCGCCGATCTCACGATGTCGCTCGACGTCATCTATCACCTCATCGAGGATGAGGTGTTCCACGAATATATGCGCCGGCTGTTCTACTCGGCCGAGCGCTACGTCATCGTCTATTCGTCGAACCGCAACGCTTCCTGGCCTGCCGCACATGTGAAGCACCGCAAGTTCACCGATTGGGTCGAAAAGCACCACGCGGACTTCAAGCTGGTTCAGCACATCCCGAACCGCTATCCGCCAGCCGGCGATCCAGAGAACGAGAGCTTCGCGGATTTCTACATCTTCGAAAGGCTGCCCTCGCAGAGGCACACGCTGCCCGGACACCTCGTCGTCTCGGTCACGTCCTGGGTGAAGCGTTTCCCGACGCTAGAGCTGACGCTGCGTCGTATCCTGCAGCAGAGCATGACGCCCGACGAAACCGTCCTCTGGGTGTCGCCGCAGGACGTCGAACATCTGCCGAAAGGCGTGATCGAGCTGCAGCGCAGCGGCCTGTCCATCCAGGTGACCAAGGACATCCGCTCCTACAAGAAGATCATTCCGGCGCTGAAGCGATATCCCGACAGCTTCATCATCACGCTCGACGACGACCAGATCTATCCGCGCGACGTGATCGAGCCGCTGGTGAGTAATTATCGTTCGCCGACGGAAATCCTCTGCCGCCGCGCGAACCAGATGAAGTTCGACGACAAGGGCAAGCTGCTGCCCTACCTGAAATGGCGGTTCGACTATCCGGACGAGGGCGACGGCTTCGACCTGTTCCCGACCGGCTGCAACGGCGTGCTCTACCCGCCGAAATCGCTGTCGCCGGAGGTGCTTAACGAAGAGCAGTTCATGAGCCTCGCACCGCATGCGGACGATATCTGGCTGTTCTGGATGGGCCGCCTCGCCGGCAGCACGATCCGCCGCGTCGGCCGTCCCTGGCACAATGTCGTCTGGCCGGGAACGGAAGAATCCTCGCTGATGCATCACAACTGGAACGGCGGCAACGATCAGCAGATCGCCGCGATGACGGAGCGCTACGGCTCCCCGTTCTGAACGGAAGCCCTCCTTCCTGATGCTTCGATCAGAGGCGTCAGGGCGAGCGGCGATCGACTTGGCCCCATAACGCCGGCCACTACACCTCGCATCTGCCGGGGTGACTTCTCCGCCACCTCCCCTGGCCTTCACGGTTAGTTCAGCGCCATCCGTCGCCAGGACGGGCCTAGACATCGCGGATGCCTCGGCATTCGACATCGTCACAGTCGCTCACCGCCAAACGAAAAAGGGAGGCTCGATGGGCCTCCCTTGTCGAACCGCAGTCCGGGTCGTCAGAAGAACGAGCGCACCAGCCCGCCGACCAGCATGTTCCAGCCGTCGATCAGGACGAAGAACAGCACCTTGAACGGCAGCGAGAGCACGGTCGGCGGCAGCATCATCATGCCCATAGACATGGTGAGCGTCGCGACGATCATGTCGATGACGAGGAACGGCAGCGCGATCAGGAAGCCGATCTCGAAGCCGCGCCTGAGTTCCGAAATCATGAAGGCCGGGATCAGGACGCGCAGCGAGACCTCGCCGTTCTCGCTCTTGAGCTGCATGTGCTCGACCGCGAGGTCGTCGAGGAGCTTCAGGTCCTTGTCGCGGACATGCGCCTGCATGAACTCCTTGAACGGGTCGGTGATCTTCGTGAACGCCTCTTCCTCGGAGATTTCGTTGCGGGTCAGCGGCTGCACGCCATCCTTCCAGGCGCGATCGAAGGTCGGCGCCATGACGTAGAAGGTCATGAATAGCGCCAGGCTGATCATGATCAGGTTCGCCGGCGTACTCTGCAGGCCAATGCCCGAGCGCAGGAACGACAGCGCGACGACGATGCGGGTGAAGCTTGTCACCATGACGAGCAGGCCCGGCGCGAGCGACAGCACGGTCAGCATCGCGACGAGCTGGATGATGCGGCCAGCGGCGCTGCCTTCGCCGGCGGGGATAAGCGAGTTCAGGTCCGGCACCTGCGCCATCGCGGCGGTGGTGCCGGCGGCCAGGATCAACCCGGCAAGGAGGAGACGCTTCACTGGACGACGAAGCTCTCGATGATGAGATCACGAACCTCGCCGCCGGAGCGGATCTGGACGCGGTCCTTCAGGTCCTCGCGCAGATGCGCGAAATGGCTCGCGCCCTCGATCTGCGTCAGCTTCAGCGTCTTCATGTAGCCGAGCAGGTCCTGGCTGATCTGGGCCGACAATTCCTCGGAATTCGGCATCTCGTCCTCGAATACGATCGAGGCTTCGAGACGCGCCCAGACGTCGTCCGGCTCGCCGATATTGGTGACGATCGGCTTCAGCTTCTTCAGGCGCGATTTAAGCGGATCGCCGGAATCCGCGACGATGGCCTTCGGCGGCGCCTTCTCGTCGCTCTCCTGAACTGCATGGACGAGATGGACGCCGAAGCCGACACCGGCGCCGATCGACAGCATGGTGAGGAGCACGGCGGGGCCCATCCAGGCGCCGCGTTCCTCGGAGCTCTCGCTCTTTGCGCGGCGAAAAAGTCCGGTCTTGAGTGGCTGTTTCATCCCGGACGATCCTCAGAACGGCGCGATACGGTCGTAGAGCTGATGCACGACGCCGGGCTGCTGCACCTCGGTGATGCGGCCGCGACCGCCATAGGAGATGCGGGCCTCGGCGATCTTCTCGTAAGGGATCGTGTTGCGGCCGGAGATGTCGCGTGGGCGGACGATGCCCTGGATGTTGACGATGCGCATCTCGAAGTTGACGCGCATTTCCTGCGAACCGCTGATGACGAGATTTCCGTTCGTCATGACCTGCGTGACGACGGCGGCGAGCTTGACCTCGATCTCCTCGGAGCGATCGATATTGCCCTCGCCCTTGGTGCCCGTGCGCGAGCTGATATCCGCGCTGAAATCGCCGGACGAACCGCCGCCGATGCCGAAACCGCCGCCGATACCGGCGCTGGATTCGCGCGAGCGCTCGGACGAATTGTCGATCTCCGCCTTGTCGTCCATGCGGATGATAACCGTCAGGACATCGCCGACCTTGGCTGCGCGGCTATCCCGGAACAGGTCCTCGCCGCCATGCACGTAGGTCGAATTCGCTTCCTGGTAGGTCGCGGGGATGGGCGTCAATGCCGAGGACGGCAGTGCCGCGCCGACCGGACTCATCCTCGGCTCCTTGTTGAGATCATCGAGCGAGCTGCAGCCCGACAGCGCAAGTCCAATGGCGAGAAGCGACAAATGCCTCACAGCTGTTCTCCCTTCGTGGGCATGCCGGAGGCACCCGCGAGCATGTTGGCGAGCTGCGCCGCGCGTATCGGCTCCATCTCGTTGAGGATCGCGCTGGAATTGCGCGCATTGAGTTTGGCGAGCACGGCGGCGGCGGTTTCGTCGTCCATCGCCGCGAGCTGGCCGGCGGCGGCATCAGGACGCATTCGCGAATAGATCGCGACCATGTCCTCGCGCGCCTGCTTGAGGAATTCCTCGCGCTTGGTGAGCCATTCCTCGTATTCGGCGCGCTTCTTCTCGAGCGCGGCTACCTGTTCGGCGACCTGCTTCTCGAGCGTTTCGAGCGTTGCCGTCTGCCAGGCCACGCGGGCGTCTGCGGCGGCATCGCGGATATTGACGCAGTACTGGCGGGCCTCCTCGGTCAAGGCGCGCATCTCGACGCCGGAATGGCTCGTCGACAGCTTCTCGACAGGCGAGACGTCAAGCGCGCCGAGCGGCTTTGACTTGTCGTCCTTCTTCGGCGCGGTCTTGTCGGCCGGAACGAGTTTCTCCGGACGCGAGAGCGGCATCGGCACCGTCTGCGCCTTGGCGGCCTGCATGTTCGTGCTGGCCATCATCATGAAGAGAACGAGCTCGCCCGCGGAGAACAGGCGCAGCACCTTTCGGGAGCGCTTGGGCATGGATCCGTGTCCCGTGCTGGTGGAAATATCCGTCATGACCGCCATCGTGGCGCGACGAACTTGCGCGGGGCTGGAACGCCCCGCGCCCGGCGTCACTGGATGACGAGATCCGCCTGCAACGCTCCGGCCGTCTTCATGGCCTGGACGATGGCGATGATGCCGGCAGGCTTGAGGCCGATCTGGTTCAGACCGCGAACGAGCGTCTGCAGATCGGTGCCGCCGACGATGGCGAGCTTGCCGCCGCTTTCGGTGGCGTCGACCATGGTGCGCGGCAGCACAACCGTCTCTCCGTCGGAGAACGGCGCAGGCTGCGATGCGACCGGGGTTTCGGTCACCCGGATCGTCAGATTGCCGTGGGTCACGGCGACCGTCGAAATCCTGACATCGGCGCCCATCACGACAGTGCCCGTGCGCTCGTCGACGACGACGCGGGCCGGCGTGTCCGGACGGACCGCCAGGCCTTCGATCTCGGCGATGAAGCGGGCGACGCTCATGCCGCGCGGCTTGGTCAGGCCGACCGAGCGGAAATCGCGCTCCAGCGCGACCGGCGCGCCATAGCGCTGCTGGGCGAAGCCGTTGATCGCGTCGGTGATGCGGACGGCCGTGCGGAAGTCCGGATTGCGGAGCTTCAGCGTCAGCCGCGATATCTCGTCGAGCTTGGTCGGCAGTTCCTGCTCGATCACCGCGCCGTTCGGAATGCGGCCGGCGGTCGGCGTTCCCTTGACCACGCTCTCGGCCTGGCCGGACGCGTTATAGCCAGTAACCGCGACCGGTCCCTGTGCCACCGCATAGACCTCGCCATTGGCGCCCGCGAGCGGGGTGATGACGAGCGTACCGCCCTGCAGCGACACCGCATCGCCAAGCGAGGCGACGCTGACGTCGATGCGCGAACCAGTCCCCGCGAAGGCTGGCAATTCGGCGGTGACGATGACGGCCGCGACATTGCGTGTTCGGAGATTGGCTTCACGGACATTGACGCCCAGGCGCTCGAGCATCGACTGCAGCGATTGTTCGGAGAACGCGGCGTTGCGCAACGTATCGCCGGTGCCTTGCAGGCCGACCACGAGGCCGTAGCCGATGAGCTGGTTCTCGCGGACGCCTTCGAGCGAGGCGATGTCCTTGATGCGGACCTGGCCGGGCGTGACGATGTGGCTGAGCGGATCCGGTCGGACCGGGATCTCCGGTTCGGCGCTCGCCAACACCTGCGGCGGCGGAGCGGGCTCCGGCTCGGACATGGGTTCGGGCACGACCTCCACGACCGGCGGCTCCGGCGGAGGGACCGGCAGCGGTGGATCGGCGGCAAGCTTGATTTGTTCGTCAACGACCGCAGGTGCTGCCGCCGGGGCCGGAGGCACCAGTGGTGCGGGCTGAGTTTCGGCCTGCGCCTGCGCGGTCACGGGGGCGGTGCCCTCGGGCAGCGCTCCGGTTTCCAATGCTGCCTGCTGCTTTGTTTCAGGCGGAAGCGGGAGCGGCTCCGGAGGCGGCGCCTTCGGTTGCGGCGACAACTGGACCGAACGCAAAAGCTCCTCCGGCGAAATCCCGTTCCTGGGCGTCGGCTGAGCCTGTGGCTGCTCCGCCGGACGAGGTTCGTTCACCGGCATCACGCGCGGGCCGATATCGCGAGGCCGGATATCCGGTTCGAGCTGCGGCGGCTCCGGCGGCATGATCGCCTGCTGCGGCGGCGGACGGCGAGCGCCCGCCGGAATCGGGAACGCCGCGGTTATCTTCCCTGCGGCCTGGATGCGCACAGGCTCTTGCGCCTGCGCAGAGGTCAGGGTGGCAATCGAAAGAACAAGGCCGGCGAACAGAAAACGCATCAGCTCTTGCCCACGATAATGCTGCCGTCCTTCTGGACGACGCCGGTGATGACCGTGCCGGATTCAGTGTTGCGCACGCGGATGATCTCTCCGACGCTGCCGGTCTGAAGCGGCTCGGCATAGGTAATGATCGTCAGGCTGCCCTCGATGAAGATGAGCCGCACAGGCACGCCGCGGCGCACAAGTTTCGGTTCCTCGATGGCGTTGAACGTCACCGGCTGGCCAGGCAGAAGCGTACGGCGGGCGATCTTGCCGACCATGATCTCGCGCGAGGCGACGACAGCTTCGAGATTGCGGCGCGACAGCCGGAATCTGCGGTCGGTCAGCACCTCGTCGGTGATCGGATCGCCGGGATAGATCGTGATGCCCGGCACGGGCACCGTCGTCACGGCTTGCGCCTTCGCCTCGTACGTACACGCCAGGACGGCGACACATACCGCGGCTGCGGCCGGCAGGAACCTCATGGCTTATGCCTTTCGCTAGATCAGCGGATTCCGGTCGAAATCGTGCCCGCCATCGAGTCGGCGGCCTGGATCACCTTCGAATTCATCTCGTAGGCGCGCTGCGCCGAGATCAGCTCGGTGATCTCGGTCACCGGATCGACGTTCGATGCCTCGAGATATTTGTGGCGGATCTTGCCGAAGCCCGGATCAGTCGGCACGCCGACCACCGGTGCGCCGGAGGCGAGCGTCTCGCGATAGAGATTGCCGCCGAGCGGTTCGAGACCGACATCGTTGGCGAAGTTCGCGATAGTCAGCTGACCGAGCGCCTGCGGCGCGACCTGGCCGTCGACACGGGCAAACACCTCGCCGGATTCGTTGACGGTGATGCCGATGGCATCGTCCGGGACTAGGATCGCCGGCTGGACGGTGTAGCCGTCGAGCGTGACGATCTGGCCGTCCTGGTTCTTGTTGAGGGCGCCCGAGCGCGTATAGAGCGTCTCGCCGTTCGGACCGTCGATCTGGAACCAGCCACGGCCGTCGATCGCCATGTCGAACTCGTTGCCGGTCATGGTCAGACCGCCCTGCATATGCAGGTTGCGGATCGCCGCGGCACGGACGCCGAGGCCGAGGCGCACGCCTTCCGGAATGACCTCCTGCCCGCCCTGGTTCGGCACGCCCTGCATGCGCTGGGTCTGGTAGAGAAGGTCGGTGAATTCGGCGCGCGAGCGCTTGAACGCCGTCGTGTTGATGTTCGCGATATTGTTGGCGATCACTTCGACGTTGAGCTGCTGGGCGTTCATGCCCGTGGCGGCAATGGCAAGAGCTTTCATCGTTCTACCTCAGATCGCCATACGGCTGATTTCCTGGTAGGCGGAGACGACCTTGTCCCGCACTGCCAGCGCGGTCTGCAGCGTCTTCTCGGCGGACATCACCGCCTCGACGACCTGCTGGACCGACATTTTTCCTTCGATGCCCTGGATCGACGCGGCTTCGCCGGCCTTCAGAGTGTTCACGGCCTTGGACGAGACCTGCGAGAGGACGTCCATGAAGTCGACGGTCGGCGTGCCGCCCCCGCCGGAAATCGCAACCGGAGCGGATGCGCGGACGGAGGACGTGCCGGCCGCGGGTGCGAGCTTGTCGAGCGACAGGTCGATCGATGAGACGGCATTCATCATCACGAGTTCCTCAGAAGATCGATGTTCATCGAGATCATCGAGCGGGCCTGGGTGATGGCCTGCAGGTTGGCGGTGTAGGACCGGTTGGCCTGCCGCATGTCCGACATCTCGATCAGCGGATTGACGTTCGGCACCTTGACATAGCCGTTGGCGTCCGCGGCCGGATTGCCCGGCTCGTGGCGGACGTCGAACGGTGCCTTGTCGACACCGACGCCCTTGATCTTGACGAGCGACGCGCCCATCGCGCGGTCCATCTCGCCCTCGAAGGTCACGGTCTTGCGGCGATAGGGATCGGCGCCTGGCGCGCGGCCGGTCGACTGCGCGTTCGCCAGGTTTTCCGAAACGATGCGCATGCGTGTGGACTGCGCCTGCATGCCCGAGCCGGCGATCTTCAGTGCGGCGGTGAGTTGGTCGATCATTGCCTTAGCCCTTCACGGCCGAGGACAGCATCCGGCCGAAAGCGGCGACGATGCTGCGGTTGAGGTTGAAGCTTCCGTTGATCTCGCCGGCCTTCATCATCTCCTGCTCGAGGCTGACGGAATTGCCGGAATGAGTGATTTCCCAGGCGCCGCTCTTGCGGACCTTGGCGGCCTTCAGATCGAGATCCGGAACTTCCAGATGGTTCGAATTCGTCGAGGCGAGTTCGAGCGACGTCTTGTCGAGCACGTCGTTGAACGGCTGGACATCGACGGCGCGATATTTCGGCGTGTCGGCATTGGCGACGTTCTGCGAGATCGCGGTCTGTCGGAGAGACAGCCAGCTCGCTTGCTGCGACGCCAAGGAAAACAGGTGCACAGGCCCCATGAACAGAGCTCCCTCTGGGCTTTCATGGAGATCGTGACGCTGTAAACTTGCCCGAGGCTGGCGTGCCGTTCGGGGTGTCTTATTTTACTGGAGAGGCTTGATCCTGGCGTCTGCGATGGCCGCGACGAGACGGGCGGTGTTCTCTCCGGGATCGTTCGAAGAGCCGTCGAAGGCGATGTAGTGGATGTCGACGCTCGCATGCAGCGCTCCGAGCGCCAGCGTGAAGAATACGGTCACGCCCTGGTGGCGGAATTCCATGTCGAGGCAAACCGTCGTCGGCCCGCCCCAGGTGATGTCCACCTTGGAGCGCCAGCCGTACCGCAGGGTATCGGGCTTGAAGTAGAGCTCGACCGAGGAGGAGACGATGTCCTCCAGGTTTCCGTGCTTTTCGAGGTGTATGTACACAACGAGATTGACGACGTCGATCAGGCGCAGTTCGGCGGCGACGTCCTTGACACCGTCGGCGAGCGCCTTCTCCCTTGCGAGAGAGCGATGGTCGTTACGTATCTTCGTCATCAGCGATTATTAACAACTACCGGCAACTTTGAATTATGTTCGCGCTGTTGGATGAAGTATATCACTTCAGCAACTGCTTTATAGAAGTCGACAGGGATCATTCTGTCGACGTCTACTTTATCGTACATGGCGCGGGTCAGCAATTTATCCTCGATCACAGGAATGTTATTTTCTTCTGCGATCTCCCTGATCTTCAGCGCGATCAGATCCTGACCTTTGGCGATAACGAGCGGTGCACCGCCTTCTTCGTACACGTAGCGAAGCGCGATGGCGTAATGCGTCGGGTTGGCGAGGACGAGCGTCGCCTTCGGGACGTTGCCCATCATCCGGTTGCGGATGCGGTCGCGGGCGAGTGAGCGCATGCGGGATTTGACCAGCGGATCGCCCTCGGTCTGCTTGTGCTCGTCCTTCACCTCCTGCTTCGTCATTCGCAGGTTGCGACGCCATTGCATGCGCGCCCAGACTAGGTCGGCCGCAACCAGCAGAATCGTCGCGATGCAGACGGCCGAAAGCAGCCGGATCGCGACGAAGACGGTGTTGTCGACAATCGTGCCGGGATCGGAAAACATCGCGTTCACGACCCGGAACTGTTCGGATTTGAGGATGATCCAGACGACGATCGCCAGGCCGAGAAACTTGAACAGGGCCTTGGCGAATTCGATCGCGCCCTGCATGCCGAACGTGCGCTCCCAGCCCTTGCGGATCGATAGCCGGTTGAGTTCCGGCTGGATGCGGTCGAAGACGAGATTCGGAGCGTTCTGAACCATCGAGCCGGCAAGGCCGGCGACGGTGAACACGACGATGATCGGCACGAGGAAGCGACCGATTTCGAGGCCGACCGCGTGAAGCAACTGTACGGCATCCCGTCCCTGGTCAAGTCGCACTCCTCCCGGATTATCGAGGAAGCCCCGAAGCATGAGGACGAGGCGAGCGGTTCCATTTCCGATCACCCAGACCAGCACGATCAGCATCGCTCCCAATGAGAACAGTATCGGAAGCTCGCGCGACGACGGGATATTGCCCTTGTCGATCGCATCCTGCGTTTTCTTCGGCGTGGCTTCTTCTGTTTTGCTCTCCTGGTCCGTGTCGTCGCTCATGTCCGACCTCAGCGAACGTAGGTGTCGTCATCCTGACCGGAATTCAGCTCGATCTCGCCGCGGCCCGCCATGTCGAGAGCAAGGTCGGTGATCATGCGGCGAGCCTCCACGACATCGCGCTGCGAGATCGGCTCGCCCGAATCGAGCTCGTGCTCGACGATGCGGCGCGCGCGGGTCGCGAGCGAGGACAGGATGATGTCGCGGAAGTCCATGTCGGTGCCCTTGAGGGCCAACACCACGCGCTCGGTCGGGATCTGGTCGAAGATCGACTGACGCGCACGCGGCGTGAGGTTGATGATGTCGTCGAAAGTGAAGAGAAGGCCTTTCAGCATCTCCGCCGATTCCGGCTTCACCTTCTGGATGCCCTCGAGCGCGTCTTCCATGTCGTTGCGCTCCATCTTGTTGAGGATGTCGGCCATGCGGGCATGCGTGTCCGCGCCCATATTGCGGGCGAAGTTCAGCATGAAGTCCTCGTGCAGCGTCTTCTCGACGATGCCGGCGGTGTCCTCGACGATGGGCTTCAGATTGAGCATCCGGCGCATCAGCTCGTGCCGCGTCGGCGGCGGCAGATGGCCCATGGTGCGGGCGGCGAAAGCAGGCCGGACCTTCGACAGTATCAGCGCCGCGGTCTGCGGATGTTCCTTCAGCAGGTAGTTCGCGAAGATGTTTTCGGAGACGCCGGAGATGCGATCCCAGATCGATCGGTTCGCATAGCCCAGCACGTCCGACATGATGTCGGAGACCTCGTCGGCCGGCAGGATGCCGGTCAGAAGCTTCTCGACGTCGCTCGCGCTGCCGAGCAGGTTGCCACCCGAGAACTTTGAGGCGAACTCCTCGACCAGCTGCTCGATCTGCTTCGCGGTGATCGAGCCGAGATCGGCAATCGAACGCGTGACCTGCTTGATCTCGGTCGTATCGAAATGCGCCAGCAGACGACCGGACAGCGGCTGACCCATCGCCAGAAGCAATGCCGCCGCCTTCTCGGGTCCCTGCAGCGTGCGTTCCGCCACCTGATTCTTTGCCGCCGCCGTGGCTGCCATGGCTAACTACCCCGGACCCGTTCAGGCGTTGGCGGTCGAGCCGCCGCCGATGATCTCGGTCAGCGAAATGCCGAAGCGCGAAGTGTCGTCCTCGACGACCACGACCTCGCCGCGTGCGACGGTGCGGCCGTTGACGACGACGTCGACCGGCTCACCCACACGGTGATCGAGCGGGATCGCCGCACCGCGGCGGAGCTTCATCAGATTCGCGACCGGCATGACCGCCGAGCCGAGCACGACCTGGATCGTCACCGGGATGCGCATGACCGCATCGAGATTGCCGATCGAGCCGAGGCTCTCCTCCAGAGTCGGACCCGGGTTCGCCTCCGGAGCGGCGGTCGAGGCGGTCGCGGACGCGCTCACCTTCGCGGTCGCCTCGACGGCAACAGCCTCGAGCACGTCGGTCGGGGTGTCCGATTCCACTTCAGCCATGATCTCGTCGATCGAGCGCTGGGCCTTCGAGCTTCTCGCCATGGTCCCTGTTCCTTTTCAGTCGGGTGCGCGCATTAAGGGCTGCGACCCTTGCGTGTGTCTGGATTGGTTGAGCTCAGCCCCGCGCGATGGCGCGAAGCTCGGTTTTCTTGGCGGCGCCTGCCTCGGCATTGGCGCGCTCGAGTTCGTCGAGCACGGACCGGGCGGCGTCGATCTGGGCGACCAGGCGCTGCAGCGTGGTCAGACCCTGCATGTTGATGTCGCGGATCGCGCTGCCGACCGTGATCAGGGCCGCGCCGGTCTCATCGAGAGCATGGGCGTAGCCGGCCTGGTCGGCCTTCAGCTGCTTGAGTTCGCGGCGCATGATGATCAGACCCGCGATGGTCGCGACGAGCGCGACCAGAAGGGCGCCTTCAACGAGATAGGATGTCATCGATAAACTCCTGGTCCTCATCGATGTAATCGTCGACCTTGACGGTGTAGGAGCCGTCGCTCTGTCCGAGCTGGCACCAGAACAGCGGCTGGCCGCGGCATTCGAGCTTCACGCGGCTGCGCGGCGTGGCCTGCAGTTCCAGCACCTGGCCGACTTTGAATTCGGTCACGTCGCGGAGATCGATCAGACGCTCTTCGAGGATCGCGCGGACCTGCATCTCGGTACGCTGGATCTCGCTCTGGATCTGGCGTGCCCAGCGCGGATCGCGTGGCGAGGCATCGCCCGACATTGCGTGCGAGAGCGTCTCGCGAACCGGGCTGAGCGCCGATTGCGGGATGATGATGAACATCTCGCCGCCGCGGTTCAGTGCCTGCAGCAGGAACTTGGCGACGACCGAAAGGTTGTTGCGGCGGCCGATGATCGCGAAGTCCATGCGCGTCTCGATGCGCTCAAACTTGAACGCGCTTTCGGACTGCGAGCCGAACGACACCTGCAGAACCTTGGCGATGCGTTCGAAGATCGCCTGAGCGATGTTGATTTCGATGTTCGAGAACGGCCGTTCCTCGTCGATCGGCGGCTCGGCGCCGTCGGCACCGAACAGGACCTCGACCATGCTGAAGATGAAGTCGCGGTCGAAGCCGACGAGGATACGCGAATCCCATTCCGGCGCGTGGAACACCGCCGCGATCGCGTTCGCCTCATAGTCTTCCAGGACGTCGCCGATACGGGCGCTTTCGATGTTCGAGAGCGAGAAGTAGGCGGGCGAAGCGGACATCTGGCGCAGGCTGTCGGCGCAATGCGTGGCCATACGGTCGAAAGCCACGTGCAGCATCGGCAGGCGGTCGACGGAAATGCCGCCGGCGTCGAGAAGCTTGTCGGAGATCGTCCGGCTGTCGGTATGCGTCGCGACCATCACGCGGCACCCCGCACGCGTTCAGCTGCCGGCTTGGCCGACGAGGAGGACGTGGCCATCGAGATGACCTCGTTCTCGACCTCGTCGATCGTCGGACGCTCGGACGATGGAATGGTCTTGCGGCCGTATTCCAGCGCGATCTGCGGAACGGCGCCGTTCATGAACGCAAGCAGCGACTGCTTGATGATGACGTAGGGGGCGAGCTGGCGCTCGCGGACTGATTTGATCTTCTGAGCCATCGGATTGACGATGCCGTAGGAGATGAAGATGCCGGCGAAGGTACCGACGAGAGCGGCGCCGATCAGGCCGCCGAGAATCTGCGGCGACTGGTCGATCGCTCCCATCGCCTTGATGACGCCGAGGACCGCCGCGACGATGCCGAGCGCCGGGAACGCCTCGGCGATCGAGTAGAGCGCGAGGTAGGGCTTGAGCCGCTCGCGGGCGATGGTCTGGATTTCCTCGTCCATCAGCGCCTCGACCTCATGGGTGCGGGCGTTGCCGACGATGATCAGGCGGAAATAGTCGCAGATGAACGCGCGCATTTCCGGGTTGTTGGCGACCTTCGGCACGCGCTGGAAGATCTCGGAGGATTCCGGATCCTCGATATGCTTCTCGACGTCGTTGCGGCCCTTGCTGCGCAGTTCGCGCATCAGCGCGTAGAGCACTTCGAGCACGCTCAGATAGTCGGCGCGCTTGGGGATCGCGCCGGTGATGGCCTCGACCAGCGCCTTGCCGGTATCCTTCACCGTCTTCAGCGAATTGCCGACGAGATAGATGCCGATCGCGGCACCACAGATGATGACGAGTTCCCAGGGCTGCCAGAGAACGCTGATATGTCCGCCGAGCGCGGCGTAACCGCCGAGCATCGAGCCGAACGTAATCACAAAACCGATCAAACTGCCCAAGGTCCCGGCTCCCTTTTGCCCCGATGGAACGAGAGCAGGCTAGAAACCGAGGCTTGCGTGAGGCTTGGCCGGTTCGAAACAGCCCCGTGCAAGGTTCAGGGATCACTCTTCCCGCGTGAAGCAGGAGAGCAAGAAATGCTGTCGACGCCAGTCAGCTTTCAGATGATCACGCGGGACATGAACGCCACGCTGAACAGGACGGCCAACCAGCCCGACGTGAAGCGCGCGACCGAATATTACCGCGAGAACATCACCAAGGTGTCGAGCCTCGACGAGTTCTTCGCCGATCCCCAGCTCTACAATTACGCAATGAAGGCCTATGGCCTCGACGACATGATCTACGCCAAGGCGTTCATGCGGAAGGTTCTGGAGAGCGATCTCGCCGACCCGAACAGCTTCGCGAACAAGTTGGTCGACACCCGCTACCAGGAGTTCGCCAAGGCGTACGGGTTCGCGAAACCCGTTCCCCAGAGCGATGCGTCGTTCATCGATATCGAGACCAGATATGCCGAAGTATCGAAGGAAGAATTCGACTTCGGCGACGCCCTGATCCGGCTCGAAACAGCAGCCTACGAGCAGGGTATGGACCGGGTGACTTCGGTCGACGACTTCCTGAAGAACGACCATCTCGTCGATTACGCGCTGACCGCGTTCAAGCTGGATGCCCCGGGCCGCACCATCGTGGCCGAAAAGAACTTCCTTCGGCAGATCCTGACCAGCGATCCAAGTGACGAGGACAGCTTCGCCGCCCGTCAGACCAACCCGAATTGGGCCGAATTCGCAAAGGCGTTCAACTTCGGCGCCGAGGGCAACGTCACCGTCCAGCAGTCGGCGACCGTCGACAAGACGGTGCAGAACTATCTGCGCCAGACCGTCGAGGTGAACGCCGGCCGGGACAATGAAGGCGTCCGACTCGCGCTCTATTTCGAACGCAAGGCGCCGACGATCGTGAGCGCCTATTCGATCCTCGCCGACAAAGCGTTGATGCAGGTTGTCCAAACCACGCTCGGCCTATCCGAACAGGCCGGCTCGGCCGACATCGACGTGCAGGCGAATTACATCGCCAGCAGGATCGACATCGAAAATCTCGCCGAGCCAGATGAACTCAAGAAGTTCCTCACTCGCTTCACCGCGATGTGGGAAGTCGCCCATCCATCCGCTCCGCAATCCGTTCCAAATCTTTTGTCCGGCCAGCCAGGCCAGCTCATGAGCGTCGACACGCTGATGAGCCTTCAGGGCCTCAGGCTCGGAGGAAACTGATCCATGCAAAGCGCACTTTACGTCTCGCTCTCCGCGCAGGTCGCGCTCGAGAACCGGCTGACCACTCTGGCCGGCAACGTCGCCAATGCCGGCACCGCCGGCTATCGCGCCGACGAGATCAAATTCGACACCTTCCTGTCGCGCGCGGCCAACGATCCGGTGAACTTCGCGTCGACCGGCAAGACCTACATCTCCCGCGACAAGGGCGCCCTGAAGCAGACCGGCAACGACCTTGACGTCGCGGTCGACGGCGAGGGCTGGCTCGCGGTGCAGACCCCGGCGGGCCTCGCCTATACCCGCGACGGCCGCATGCAGGTTTCGGCCGACGGCGTGCTGCAGAGCGTGACCGGCAATGCGATCCTGGATCCCGGAGGCGCCGCGATCATCGTCGATCCCGACGCGGGTCGCATCTCGATCGCCCGCGACGGCATGATCAGCCAGGGCGGCAATGTGGTCGGAGCGATCGGCCTCTTCCATATCGGCGACAACGCCAATCTTGCCCGCCGCGACAATTCCGGCGTCGTGCCCGATCGTCCGGCCACGGCGGTGATCGACTTCGTCGGCGAAGGCATCAAGCAAGGCTATGTCGAGGAATCGAACGTCAATCCGATCATGGAGATGACGCGACTGATCGAGGTGACGCGCTCGTTCGAGCAGGTCACGCAGTCGATCGAGAATTCGGAGAAGTCGCTTCAGGACGCGATCCAGAAGCTCGGCCAGGTCTCGTAACCCGACCCTTCGATGAACAACCTCCACAAGCTCGCGAACACCGTCGGCCTCGCCGCGCAGGAAGTTCCACGCGTTCGTTTCGGCGGCACCGTTTCGCAGGTCTCGCCCGAGGCCTATCGCATCACCGGCCTATCACAGCACGTGAAGCTCGGTGATCGCATCGAACTCGATGCCGCGCACGGCTCGCAGACCGGCGAGGTGCTCCGCATCGACGGCATGGGCGTCACGGTGAAGCCGTTCGGCACCCGCATCGAAGCGGGCCTCGGCGCCTTCGCCTATCGCGCCGGCGCGGTCGCGCTCTGTCCGCATCCGAGCTGGAAGGGCCGTGTCATCGACTCGATGGCGAAACCCATCGACGGCCTCGGCGATCTCGTTCCGGGCGACATCCCGGTGCCGATCGACGGCCGCCCGCCGAACCCGCTGAAGCGCGCCCGCGTGAAGCAGCCGCTCAAGACCGGCGTCCGATCGTTCGACCTCTTCACCCCGATTTGCGCCGGCCAGCGCATCGGCATCTTCGCGGGCTCGGGCGTCGGCAAGTCGACGACGCTTTCGATGATCGCCCGCTCGCAGGATTTCGACACCGTCGTCATCGCTCTTGTCGGCGAGCGCGGCCGCGAGGTCCGCGAATTTCTCGACGACGCGCTCGGCGACAACCGTGCCCGCTCCGTCACCGTGGTCTCCACCGGCGACGAAAGCCCGATGATGCGCCGCATGGCGCCGAAGACCGCAATGGCGATCGCCGAATATTTCCGCGACCGCGGCGAGTCGGTCCTGCTGATCGTCGATTCCGTCACCCGCTTCGCCCATGCCGCGCGCGACGTCGCGCTGGCGGCCGGCGAACCGGCCGTCGCGCGTGGCTATGCGCCGAGCGTCTTCACCAGCCTGCCCGAACTTCTCGAACGCGCCGGCCCCGGCGAGGAAGAAGGCGGCGGCACGATCACCGGCATCTTCGCCGTCCTCGTCGACGGCGACGACCACAACGACCCCGTCGCCGATAATATCCGCGGCACGCTCGACGGCCATATCGTGCTCGACCGCACGATCGCCGATCAGGGCCGCTATCCGGCGGTGAACGTCCTGTCCTCGATCTCGCGTCTCGCCCAGCACGTCTGGAGCGACGAGGAACGCGCTTTGATCCTGCGTCTCCGCAACCTGATCTCGCGCTTCGAGGACACGCGCGACCTGCGCCTGATGGGCGGCTACCAGCCCGGCCATGACGGAGAGCTCGACCAGGCCGTCACCATCGTGCCGAAGATCTACGACGCGCTCCGCCAGAGCCCGTCGGATCCGACGAGCCGCGACGCCTTCCGCGAACTCGCGGAAATGCTGCAGGGACCACCGCAGGCAGCCTGATCGGGGCAACAAAAAAGGCCGCGCTATGCGCGGCCTTCTTGCCAATTCGGCGACGCTCTTACTGGCGCAGCGCCTCACGTGAGAAATAGTTGATCTGCTCGACCAGGACGTCCTGCACGATATCCGCGTTCAGCCGCACATTGACCTTCTCGCGAACCGACTTCGTCAGCTCCTTGAGGTCGTAGCGCTCGATGTGGTCGAGATCGATGTTGTCGTCGCCATAAAGCGCCCGGAACGTCTCGTCGGTGACGAGGAGGCCCGGCGGCACTATCGCCTCCTTCAGGCGCGCGCTGTCGGCGGTGTAGACGAGCTGCACGACGGTATAGCCGTTCAGCTTGCCTTCGCGGATCATCGGCACGTTGATCGGCTGCGTCTTCTCGTACTGGAGACCCTCCCATTCGGAAGTCTCCATCATCTCCTTGCCGCCACCAATCAGCCAATAGGCCGTCAGATAACCGGACAGGAGCGTCACGGCGCAGACCCAGATTCCGGTGATGACGATCCGGCTCATTGCGACGCACCATGATGCCCGGCCGGCGCCGAATAGGTGCCGTCGGACTCAGCCGCGCGGATCGCCTCGGTCAGAATGGAAGAGATCTCGCGCGTCGCATCGAGATGCGTCTTCAGCATGGTGCGGTTGCGCTCCAGCCGGTCGCGCAAATCCTCGAGGCGGTTGCGGACCTCTTCGCCGATATTCGTCGGATCGATCGAGCGCACGGCGCGGGTCAGTTCGAGCAGGCCGTGGCTCTTGCGATAGTTGAAATCATCGAACGACGCCGTCTTGCCGGTGCGAAGCGCGTCGGTCTCCTGATCGACGACCTCTTCCAGCCGGCCGATCGCCTTGAACAGCGCAAGCACCTCGATCGGGGTCGCCTCTTCCGTACCCTCCCAGTCGACATCGGGAGCAGTCAGCACCGGCATCGCATCCGAGCCGGAGGCCGCATCATTGGAAACTGCCAAGGTGAGGCGCGGTTCGTTCATGTCATGTTACTCCGAAGCTCGAACGGGAAATCAGAAACGGGAAATGTTGGCGTGCATCGCGGCCAGCTGTGCCGGCTGGGAAACGGGCGGCTGGCGATCCGGCATCTGCGCGTCCTTGTTCAGCAGCCGATCGGCGATGCCGATGCCGCCGGAGCGCGCCATCTGCTTGCCGAGCTGCTCGGCCAGCATGGATTTCCAGATGTCGCCGGCGGTGCCCTCGCCGTAAACCTGCTCGGCGTTCTGCGGCAGCATCGAGCCGATGAAGCTCTGCAGAACCATCGCCTCGAAATCCTGCATCGCCTTGGTACGGCGATCGGCGCCGGACGGACCGGCGTCGGCGACGCGCGTGGTCGTGGCGGTGTCGTTGCGCATCTTCAGCCGGGCGCGGTTGACGTCGAACGGCATGGACGGCTCGTAGCTGTAGGGAACCTGCTTGGCCGAGGCGAGGTGCGTCTTCGCCTGATCGAGAGCCTTCTCGATCTTCGGCTTCGCTCCTTCGACCTTTTCCATCACATCGGCGAACTGCGTGTTCGCGGTCTCGCCGAGCTTCTGCAGCTTGGCGGTCGCGACCCTCAGCTTTTCGGGGTTCGCGGCTTGCGAGACCTCGAGGATGATGTCCGACGGGGGTTTGATCGCCATCAGCGAACTCCGGGAACCTGATATCCGGAGAGCGTAGAGGCTCTAGCTTACGGCAGGCTGGTGTCGGGCTTCCGGGCGAGGAATTGTTCGATCAACCCTTCGAGCTCGCGCTTGCCCTGGACCGCGTCGACTTCTCTCGAGACCTTGTCGATCATGGTCTCCGCGAATTTCGCGTGACGCGCCTGCACCAGTACGCGCTGGGTCTGGAACGCCTTGATCGGCTGCAATGCCTGTTGTCGTTCATTGACGCGTTTGAGCCGCCCGGCCATGTCATCAACGAACAGGCCGTGCAGCGCGTCGTCGTCGTTCAGCGCGGTGATGAGCACCTGGCGCTTGTTGTTGAGCTCGGCTTCCTCGGCGTGCAGGTGCGCCAGCCTGATCTCCTCGATGCGTTTCAGCTGATGACGGAGGTCAGCGATCCGGCGGATCGAGCGGAGGCGTTTCGCGTCGGCCGTCATTCGTTGGCCAGCCAGTCCGCGAAACCCATCACGAAGAGCTGCTGGAATTCGCCCGCCGTGAAGTAGAACAGCAGCAGCCCGCCCATCAGCACGAACGGCATCGAGACGAAATAGACCGGGATGGTCGGCGTCATCTTGTTCAGGAGGCCGAGCGCGAAATTGACGATCAGGCCATATATGATGAACGGGCTCGCGAGGCGGAGCGCCAGCATGAAAGCGGTGCCGAGCGTGTCGGTGATCTGGATCAGGCCCGATTGCGGATCGAAGCCGCCATTGATCGGCAGCGCCGAATAGGAATTCATCGTCGCCCGCAGCACCATCAGATGCTGGTCGGTCATGAAGAACAGCAATGTGGCTGTCATCATGACGAGCGTCGTCATCGTCGGCACGCCTTCAAAATCCTCGATCGGCGTGCCCGGCATGGAATAGCCGATCGTCGTGGCCATTGCATGAGCGAGCGTCTGCAGAGCGAGGAAGAAGATGCGGCCGAGAAAGCCGATCATCACGCCGATCAGGGTCTCGGTGCCGATGACCTGGACGAGCGTCAGCGGCTCGTCGTTCGGGATCGAGGCCTTCACCGAATCCACCATCAGCGGCGCCACGGCGAGGGTGATCGCGACCGCCAGGAAAAGCCGGATCTGCATCGGAACACGCGGGCTTGAAACACCCGCCATCAGCATCAGGCAGCCGCCGATGCGGCAGAAGATGACGAAGACGGCCAGGATCGTGTCCGAGCCGATCCCGATCATGAAATCGTACCCAACGCCTCGACCTCGACGCCGCGCGCGATCTCGACGTGCGAGAGCACCGGCATTGCCGGGAACAGACGTTCGATGATCAGGCGCACATACGGGCGAGCTTCCGGCGCCGTGACCACTGTAAACGTGTGGCCCTGGGCGATCCGCGCACGCACCGCTTCCGTCGCCTCGTTGCCGAACTGCTCGATCAGGCGCGGATCGATGTCGAACTCGACGACTTCGCCCTTGTTGTCGCGCTTCAGGCCCTGGTGGAAGGCGAGGTCCCAGCGATTGCCGAGACGCAGCACCTTCAGCACGCCGCCCTCGGCGAGGTCGCCGCAGATCTGCTGGGCGATGCGCATGCGCACGTGCTCGACGATCTGCTCGGAGCGGCGGACATGCGGGGCGATCTCGGCGACCGCTTCGAGGATGAGATGCAGGTTGCGGATCGAGACGCGCTCGGCGAGCAGGAGCTTCAACACCGCCTGGAGGCCGGAATAAGAAATCTGCGACGGGCAGATATCCTCGACCAAGCGCTTGTATTCGGGGTCGAGCCGGTCGATCAGCGTACGCATGTCCTTATAGGACAGGAGCTGCGGGAGGTTGTTGCGGATCACCTCGCTGAGGTGGGTCAGCATCACCGACATGTTGTCGATGGGCGTGAAGCCGTCGCGGGTGATCTCGTTCACATAGTTCTGCGAGATCCACATCGCCTTCATCCCGAAGGCGGGCTCGCGTGTATCGTCGCCGGGCACGTCGGGGGCGCCGGCATCGCCGGTGATGACCATGACCTCGCCGATGCGCAATTCCTGCGCCGCGATGACGGTGCCGTGGATCTTGATGCGGTATTCCTTTTGGGGCACCGCGACGCTGTCGGCCAGTTTGATATCCGGCACGACGAAGCCGTATTGCTGCGCGAACTTGCGACGCATCTTGCTGACGCGGTGCGCCAGTTCGCCATGCGCGTTCATCATCTGCGTCGAGAGCTGTTTGCCGAGGCAGAGTTCGATCTCGTTGGTCTTCAGCGATTCCTTGACCGAGTCCTTGGTGTCGACCTTGGTCGCGAGTTCCTTCTCGATCTTCTCGGCTTCCGCGAACGCCAGCCGCTCTGCCCGCTTGCGCGGGATCGAATGCGCGATGAAGCCCATCAGACCGGCTGGAATGGCGAACGGCAGGAACGGCAGGCCCGGCACGAGCGACAGCGCCAGCAGCAGGAACGCCGCGACGGACAGTGCCTTCGGATAACCGCCGAGCTGACCCATGACGGCCTGCTCGGCCGAGCCGCGCGTGCCGCCCTTCGACACGAGGAGACCCGCGGCGAGCGAAACGACGAGCGCCGGGATCTGGGTGACGAGACCGTCGCCGACGGCGAGCTTCACGAACACGTCGGCCGCGTCGCCGAGTTCCATGCCATGGCGCGTCGCGCCGATGACGATGCCGCCGAAGATGTTGACGGCGGTGATGATCAGACCAGCGATCGCGTCGCCGCGGACGAATTTCGATGCGCCGTCCATCGAACCGAAGAACGCGCTCTCCTCCTCCAGCTCGCGGCGCCGTTCCTGGGCCTGCTTGTCGCTGATCAGGCCGGCGGACAGATCGGCGTCGATCGCCATCTGCTTGCCGGGGATCGCGTCGAGGGTGAAGCGCGCCCCGACTTCGGCGATACGCGTCGCGCCCTTGGTGATGACGACGAAATTGACGGTGATGAGGATGCCGAAGATGACGAGACCGATGACGAAGTCGCCGCTCATCACGAATTTCGCGAAGCCCTGGATGATGTGACCTGCCGCGCCATCGCCGGCATGGCCGCCGGCCAGGATCTGGCGCGTCGTCGCGACGTTCAGCGCCAGTCGCAAGAGCGTCGCGATCAGCAGGATCGTCGGGAATGACGAGAATTCGAGCGGCCGCTGAATCCATAGCGCGACCATCAGGATCAGCACAGAAAGCGCGATCGAAATCGCCAGTCCCGCATCGATCATGATCGGGGGGATCGGCAGGAACAGGATCGTCAGGATGATGACGATGCCGACGGCAAAGCCGATATCGCGTGCGCCGCCTCCGGTCGCGGGGCTTTGCGTCGCGCTAATCGTTGCGTCGGCCATGATCGCGTTCTCTGTCCCTTAGAAGCCGGTTTCGATCCGGCCGTAGACCATCTGGGTGAATGTCAGCATCTGCGCGCCGATGAACGGCCCGGTGGCGATGATGACGAGCAGGATCGCGACGATCTTCGGGATGAAGGTCAGCGTCATTTCCTGCACCTGGGTCAGCGCCTGGAGCAGCGCGATGCTGATGCCGACGAACATCGCGACCAGGACCGCGGGGCCCGAGCCGACGATGACCGTCCAGATCGCATCGCGGACGATGTCGAGTGCATCAACCTCGTTCATCAGGTGATGACGACGCCGGGTCCGAGGATGATCGACTTGCCGTTGTCGAGCTCGGCCACCGCACCGTTGTTGACGATGCGAACCGCCTTCACCTCGCCGGTGATCGTGCCGTCTTCCGACGTCAGCGTGCGGCCGATGATGCCGTCGGCCTGCGATAGCGCGATCGATGACAGCATGCTGTCGAGCTTCGCGTTCGTCTGCATCGCCTGCTCGACCTGCGAGAACGTGGCGAACTGGGCGACATATTGCGACGCGTCGGTCGGCGCGGTCGGATCCTGGTTCTTCATCTCCGCCATCAGGAGCTTGAGGAACGAGTCGTAGTCCATAGACGCACCGGTTTCGGTCGAAGTGGACTGGCTTTGCGTTTGCGCCGTTGAGGCGCTGTTGGTCGAGACCTGCATGATCGTCGTCTCCTAGTCAGGCGGCCGCCGTCGGCGCCGCTGCGTGGGTTTCTGCGCGGGGAAAGCTGCGCTCGCCTGCGAGCACCCGTTCTTCGACGGGAAACATCGCGCGGATCGTCTTCAGCGCGTCGAACAGGCGGTCGTTGCCGATCTGCGTTTCGACGGTGCCGAGACCCGCGATGATGTCCTCGTTGTCCAGGGTGCGGTTGAGCGAGGCGAGCAGTCCCTCGACGATCCGGCCCGCATTCTCCGAGTTCGGCTTGTCGATCAGCATCAGCTGGATCGCGAAGTAGAGCTGGCGAAGCGGCGTCGTCGTTTCCTCGGGCTGCATCACATGCGCCTCGAGCAGGAAACTGACGTCGTTCAGGAGTTCGATCGACACCTTGCGGTCGACGCGGAGGACCGCGCCGTTGACGTAGAGGCGTTCGCCGGCGCGCAGGCCGAGATGCATGGAGCGGTTCATGCCAGACCTGCCCGGATGATTCCGTTGATCTCGATGAGCCCGTCGAAGTTCTCCGATTCGTGGCGGCGGATCTGTTCGGCTTCCTTGATGATCCAGAGGCCGATCGAGATCAGGTCGGCGCGGAGCGCTTCCGGAAGGTCGTTCTCAGGCTGCGCCAGGTCCTCGATCAGGTAGCTCCACAACCGGCGCAGATAGAGAACGGCGTCGATCGCCTCGCGCGACTTGGAACCCTTGGTCTTGGCCAGTTCGAGAAGCTCGACGGCACGGTCCATGGCCATCGCCTCGTGCTGGCGGGAGAGGCTTACTGCGTCTCCGACGATGTCGGCATACGAAAACTGATGCATGAAACACCACTCGGTTAAGGTCGGGACGAGCCGGTCATCCGGCTCGCGGGTTCGCGTCAGAGGTAATTCAGAAGGCTCAGCTGCTGCGCACGCGCGGTCAGCGCGTAGGCCATGTCGAGCTGCGTCTCGAGTGCGGTCACCCGAGTCTGCGCCTCGTAGGGGTCGACCAGTTCGAGATCGTTGATGTGCGTGTTCAGGATCTTCATCTGAACATCCATCCGGTCATTGGCGTTCTTGACCCGCTCCTGCGCAGTGCCGAGACGGGCCATGACGACCGTCGTGCTGGAGATCGCCTCGCCGACGATTTCCGCCGCCTTGTCGATGACAGTCTGATAGGCGCCCTCGGACAGGTTCGACGAGGCGAATTCGGTCACCATCGTGTAGGCCATGGCAATCTTGCGAAACGCCGCCTCGTTGGCATTGGCCGAGGTGTCGACCAGTTCTGAGGTCGAGATACGGCTGCGGACGTTCTGGTCTGATGCCGAGGACCAGCCAGTGGTCGGGTCGGTCCAGGCGGCCGGATCGAACATCGCCGCGAAGGCGCCGTTGAGGAACGCATCCATTGCCGCCGGGGTGATGTTGATCACCGCCGGATCGTTCTGCGCCATGCCGAACGCGGTGAGGAAGGCGTCGTCGACCGCGGCCTTCGGGCCGGTGCCCGGAACGACCGGCGTCGCGTAGTAATCGGTCACAGGGCGAACGTCGGTGTCGATGCCGGCGAAGAGATATTCGCCGTCGATCGATGTGTTCAGCGAGGCGATCAGCGCCTGGAGATTGTTCTTGGCGTCGTCCTGGATAACGTCCGCGCCGGTGTCGCCGGTGCGAACGCCGATCAGCGAGGCGGAGAAGTCCTGCGCCATTTTCAGCATGCCTTCGAGCGCCGCCTGGCTGCCGTCGAGGCGAGACATCACGAGGCCGTTCGTATCCTTGATGCTATCGAGCCGCGCGAAGTCCTGGCGGAGCGAGACCGTGCGACCCGTCTTGTTGCCGAGTTCGAGGCCGACATCGGCCCAGCGGCCGGAGCCGAGCTCCTTGCTGTTCTTCGCAAGCTCGGCCTGCATCTTCATGATCGAGAGCCTTGTCGCGCTCGAAACGGCCTGGGTGGAGATGAATGTGGTCTTCATGGCTGTCACCTGGTTCAGGCTGCGTCGAGAAGGGCTTGCAGCATCTCGTCCACCGCGGCGATCAATTTGGCCGAGGCGGCGTAGGTCCGTTCGATTTGAAGCTGCTGCGCGAGCTCGTCGTCGAGGTTGACGCCCGTCGCGTTCGACAGCGCCTCGGAGGCGCGTTCGAGCTTGGTCGTCTGGAACGTGGATTCGTTGTCGACCTGCTGGCGGTTGAATTCGAGCCAGCTGACCGAGGATGCCGCGTAGTCCGCGAGCGTATTCGACGGATCGGCGCCGGAGGCCGGATCGAAGCCGCGCGACTGACCGAGTTCGCCAACGATGTCGTTGAGGCGGTCGGCGAAGCCGGCGACGGCTTCGGTATTGTAATTGTAGGTGATGCCGTCGCGGATCGCGTCGAGGTCGCCGCCCTGCTCCGGATCGATCGCCGGATTGACGAAGATCGTGCCTGCAAGGCCGGGTTCGATGACGCCGGTCGTGAGCGTGCCGCCGGTCGGCCAGTCGAATATGCCAGGCACATCCGGGCCCACGCCAAGTGGATCGCTTTCCGCGAACACCTCAATCAAGCCGCGCGCGACCTCGTCGAGTTGGCTCTGATAGGTGACTGTCGTCTCGTCGCGAAGCGTCGCAAGGCCGTAAAGTCGGCCGGTCTGGCTCGCCATGGTCGATGAACCGCCGACGACCGGAACGCCGTCGACATAAACCGCATTGCCGACCGTCGTCGCACCATAGACGTTGGTCGGCTGGAAGCTGACCTCGCGCGGCGACTTCTCGAACAGGGTGACGCCACCATCGGTATAGAGCGCGATGTCGTTGTTCTCGCGTACCACGACCGAAATCCCGATCTCTTCCGAGAGCTGCGCCAGGATATGGTCGCGGGTGTCGAGATTGTCGGTGACGTCGGCGCCCAACACCGTACCTTTGACGACGGCGGTGTTGGCGGCCTCGAACTGGGCGAGCAGACCGTTGATCCGGTCCACGGAAGCCGCCATGTCCGCATCGGCGAGCGCTCGCGTCGCCTGAACGGTCGTGGTGGCATCGTTCAGCGCGACGGCCATCTCGCGAGCCGCCCCGAGCACCGCCTGCGCCAGGATCGAATTGTCCGGAGCGGCGGCATACTGCTGCAGCTTGTTGGTCAGGCTGCCAAGCTTCGCCGCGACGCTCTGGTCGAGTTCGGGATCGCCGACCGTTTCGGAAAGCTTGGTCAACCCGTCTAGGAGAGCCTGCTGCCCGGCGGCGGCAGACGTCGATTTCAGCATGGTCTTGTACAGGGCCGCATCGGTCGCGCGCTGGATCGAGACGACCTGTACGGTGCCGCCCTCGCCGGTGATGACCACCGCCGATTTGCGCGAATAATAACTCTCGCTCCCGTTCGCGATGTTGCGCGAGGAGGTCGCCGTCTGCACGCCCGTCGCCTGGAGCGAGGATTTTGCGACGTTGAGTGCGAGAGAGAGAGACATGACCTGTTACCCGGTTTTGGAAGGCCCGATCAGCGCTTCAGGTTGACGAGAACGTCGAGAAGATCGGAGCCGGTCTGGAAGACCTTGGAGTTGGCGGTGTAGCCGCGCTGCGCCTCGATCATCGCGGTCAGCTCGGCCGCCATGTCGACGTTCGACTGTTCGAGCGCGCCCGACTTGATGACGCCGAAGCCGGCCGAGTTCGGGAAGCCGATGGACGGATCGCCCGATTCCAGCGAGATCGCATAGGCGTTGCCGGCGACCGGGGTGAGGTTGTCCGGGCTCGGCACGTCGGCCATCGCGAGCTGGTAGGTCGCGAGACGCGTGCCGTCCTCGAACACAGCGAAGACCACGCCGTCATTGCTGATCTCGATGGCCTCGACCGACTGCGGCTTGTTGCCGTTGACGTCCGGATCCGGAACGAAGTCAGCGCTGGCGAGCTGGGTCATCTCGGTGAAGTCCATGGTCATCACCTGACCGTTCGGAACGGTAAGGCTGACCGGCACCGGGAGAATGCCGGTGAACTGTCCGTCCGTGCCCGAGAAGGTGATCGCACCCTCGTACAGGGCGGCGGAACCGGCCGCGCCGTAGGGGAAGCCGCCGGCGGTCGCCGTCGCGCGGTCGTAGACCGAGACTTCCCAGGTGTTCGCCGCCGTCTTCGTGAAGTAGACGTCGAGCAGCACCTCGTTGCCGAGATTGTCGTAGACGCTCAACGAGGTCTTGTTGGTGTACTGCGAGGCGGCGGTGTTTTCGCCCGCCGTGTCCGCCGTTGCCGGATCGACGATCGCGGCGTTCGAATTCAGGTTGGCGGCGCCGAGCGCGCCTTCCGTCGTCGGCGTCGCGGTCATGCCCGCGGCGTAGATGTTCACCGGAACGAGACCGGCGAGGCTGTTGGCCACCGGGGTCGGCGGGCCGTTCGCCAGGTCGTAGCCCATCAGCTGATAGCCGCCGGCATTGAGCAGCGAGCCATCCGGCTGCGGGCGGAACGAACCGGCGCGGGTCAGATAAGGCGTGCCGGCCGCGTTCTGGACGATGAAGAAGCCCGAGCCGCCGATCGCAAGGTCGTAGCCGTTGCTCGTCGGCATGATCTGGCCGGATTCGCTGATCGCGTAGCGGGTCTGGGTCGACACGCCGCTCGGCATGTAATTGCCGACCTTGCTGTTGCCGATCACCAGGGTCGAGAACTCGGTCGACGCCCTTTTATAGCCGGGGGTGTTGGTGTTCGCGATGTTGTCGGCCGTCGTCGCGAGCTTGTTGCCCTGCGCATTCATGCCCGAAACACCCGTCCGCAGTACGCCGTAAAGACTCATTGCCGCTTCTCCTGAAGCCACCTGTGTTGGCTACAAGAAACCCGGCCACCCTTGCGTGAAGCTGATCAGCGGGAACCGTATCCCGGTCCGTGAGTGCGCAGCGCGTCACGAGAACCGGGATCCAGCGTTCATTGGCGGCGACGCCGCACTGTCTCTCCAAAGAGCGCCTGCGGCGCGCTCATGCGCTGGGCCCCGGATCGGCGCGCGATATGCACATTTGTCCGGGGAACAGTAAAAGTTCAGGCGCAGCAGGACTGCGCCTTCGGCGCCTCTTCGTATTCATCGTGCCTGCGCATCCAGTCCATGACCTCTTCCTCGTTCCGGCCCTTCGGAGCGCGATCGAGCACCATGTACGTACCGATCAATTCCTCCGGCCCGCGCGCATAGCTGGAATAGGTGTGGAACACTTGTCCTTTCTCGTCGCGGTAGAAGGAACTCAGGCCCGGCAGCTCCGGAGCGGCGTCCTTCACCGGGATCCTCGTGAAATTGTATGAGACCTGATCGCCTTTCATCTCGTCGTCGCTGAACGAGACGTGGAAATCGTGGTTGAAGTCGGAGCCGACCGACGACACCCACGGGAAGTGCCAGTCCATACGCTTCTTGTAGGCTTCGATTTTCGGCAACGGCGCGCGCGAGACCGCGACCAAAGTCACGTCGTGATGGTTCAGATGCGGCAACGTGCCGTCGAGATGGTCGGCCAGGAACGAGCAGCCGGGGCAGCCCGCCTCCCAATCCGGTCCGTACATGAAGTGGTAGACGACGAGCTGGCTACGCCCGTCGAACAGCTCGGCCAGGCTTTTCCGGCCGGCCGGCGTTTCGAACGAATAGTTCTTGTCGACCTTGACCCATGGCAACGCCAGCCGCTCGGCATTGATCGCATCACGCAGATGCGTCGCTTCCTTCTCGCGGGCGAGGAGCGCCCTACGTGCCGTGAGCCAGTCTTCGCGGGAAACGATCTGATGGTTCATCACGGTCCTCCCTGTCGAATTGTCTTCCTCAGCGCTTTGTCGAAACGAGCGCGAACATCGCGCCCTGGGGATCGCGACCCTGGATGATCCAGGCGCCGCCGGGCACTTCGTGCGGACCCATCAGGACCTCACCGCCGCCCGCCTTGACCCGGTCGATCGCGGCGTCGATCGCATCGACATTGAAGTAGAAAAGCCAGCCCGGCATCGGGATTTCCGGCATCTTGGTCATCATGCCGCCCACGGCCCGGGCGTCGTCGCCGGTTTTGCCGTCGGTCGCAAACAGCTGGTAGGTGCCCATCGGGCCCATATCCATCGCCGTGCTTTTCGTCCAGCCGAACATCTTCTGGAAAAAGCCGAACGACTTCTCCCAATCGGTGGAATGCAGCTCGTTCCAGCCGGTATGGCCGATCGCCATCTGGCCGTTCGGGTCCGGATCCTTGTCAGGCATGCCATCGATCTTGAGCAGGCAGATCGTGCCGCCGCCGGGATCGCCGGCGATCGCGAACCGGCCGACACCAGGAATGTCGGTCGGCTCGTAATAGATCATGCCACCGAGGTCCTTCACCTTCGCGGCGGTCGCATCGACATCATCGACCTTTACCGAGCCGAGCCAGCCGGGCTTGGCCTCGCCACCGCCGCAGGTGTCGGACTGGGCCATCATCCCGCCCACGTCCTGACCGTTTGTCGAGATGAGCGTATAGGGAACGTCTGGCATGCCCATTCCGGGCGGCGGACTCTTGAACGTCCAGCCGACGACATCGCCATAAAACTTCTGCGCTGCCGCGGTATCGGTCGTCATCAGCTCGTGCCAGATGAAGGTGCCGTCTTTGATCGCCATCACGCCCTCTCCTGTGATTAAGGCGCCGCTTCGATGCGGTGCTGCTTGACTAAATAGGTTGATACCAACATATTTATGGTATGTCAAAACACACCCGTCCGGCCGAGGCATCCGGACACGCGGGCACGGTTCCGTTCGAAACAACGCTCCTCGTAAGAGATTGTTGCCTGTGCCTGCACGTCCAGCGGGCGGCGCGGGCGCTGGGCAGGCGGTTCGACGTCGCGCTCAAGCCGGTCGGACTCACCAACGGCCAGTTCTCGCTGCTGATGTCCTTGAACCGCCCTCATCCGCCCTCCATGGCGCCGGTCGCGGAGTTGCTCGCAATGGACCGCACCACGCTGACGGCGGCGCTCAAGCCGCTGGAGCGCCGAGGGCTTCTTACGATTTCGGTCGATCCCAAGGACAAGCGCGGCCGGCTTCTCAGGCTGACCGAGGCCGGCCAAGCGCTGCTCGCGCGCGCGGTGCCGATCTGGCAAGCGACCCATGCGGCCGTTGAATCGGAGCTTCCGGGTGGTGACCCTGAATTGCTTCGCGATGATCTCCGCGCGCTGTCCTAGCCGCGCCATTTCCCTCAGCTATCCAACCGCAGTCAGACCAGGAGAAACGCATGCCGATGAAGATTTTCGTGAACCTGCCGGTGAAGGACCTCTCGAAGTCGATGGACTTCTTCAAGGCGCTGGGCTGGTCGTTCAACCTCCAGTTCACCGACGAGACCGCAGCGTGCCTCGTCATCTCGGACGATATCTACGCGATGCTCCTCACCCACGAGAAGTTCAAGCAGTTCACGCCGAAGGAGATCTGCGACACGTCGAAAGCAACCGAGGTGCTGACCGCGCTATCGTTCGACAGCCGGGAGCAGGTCGACGAGATCGTGAAGAAGGCCGTCGCGGCCGGCGGCTCGCTTTATGCGGAGCCCAAGGATTACGGCTTCATGTACCAGCACTCGTTCCAGGATCTCGACGGTCATTCCTGGGAGGTCTTCTACATGGACGAGAGCGCGATCCCGGCGGGCTGAACCAGCCTCGCAATAGCAAGCGCGCGGCTTCGGCCACGCGCTTGCTATTTTCCCGACAGGCCGAGGATCAGGCTCGAAAGCTCGGGCTCGACGAGAAGCGCGGCCTCCTCGATCTCGAACCAGCGCTTCTCCCGCTCGTCCTGCTCCCGATAATTGTTGAGGTCCTTCTCGACCTTCATCAGATACACGGTGACCTGACAGAGATCGAAATGCGTCTCGCGCCTCTTCCAGTAGAGGTAGGTACCGAGCGCATCCTTCTCGATCCTGCCCTCGATGCCGGCCTCTTCCAGCGCTTCCTGCGCGGCCGCCTCGTGATCCTTGAGCCCCTTCATCGGCCAGCCCTTCGGGATGGTCCACCGCCGGGTCGTCCGCGTCGTGACGAGGAGCACGCGAATGCGCCCGCCCTCCTTCTGGATGGGCAGCGCACCGATCTGGTGCAGCGGTTCGGGGGTAGGCTCAGGCATCAATTGGCGGGTCACCTCAAAAACATGGCACGCAGACGAATCGCCGAGAGCGGTTCAACTCAATTTGTCTACTATAATATACGACCCGGCAGCGATCACAGCCGCCGCCGGTAGTGTCAGCACCCAAGCCACAACAATATGGCGCGCCACGCCCCAGCGGACCGCAGTCATTCGCCTGGCGGCGCCCACACCGATGATAGCGCCGGTAATCGTATGGGTTGTCGATACGGGAATACCGAGTCCCGTAGCCATGAACAAAGTGATCGCGCCGCCGGTTTCGGCGCAGAACCCCTGCATCGGCGTCAGCCGGGTGATCTTCGATCCCATCGTATGAACGATGCGCCAGCCGCCGCAGAGCGTGCCGAGCGCCATCGCCGCCTGGCAAGTCAGGACGACCCACAGTGGCACATGGAACTCCGAGCCGAGTTGCCCCTGCGAATAGAGCAGCACGGCGATGATGCCCATCGTCTTCTGGGCGTCGTTGCCACCGTGCCCCAGCGAATAGAGCGAGGCCGAGACGAATTGCAGGACGCGGAACGTACTGTCGACCGCATATGGGGTTTGCCGGACGAATATCCAGGAAACGATCAGGACCAGCGCCAGTGCAAGCACGAAGCCCGTCATCGGCGACAGCACGATGGCGAAGCTCGTCTTCAGGAGCCCGGCGGCGACGACGGCCCCACCACCCGCTTTCGCCACGCCCGCGCCGACCAATCCTCCGATCAGCGCATGCGAGCTCGACGAGGGAATGCCGAGCAGCCAGGTCACGACATTCCAGACGATCGCACCGACCAACGCCGCGAAGATCACCGCCGGATCGACGATGCCGGGATCGATGATGCCGGTGCCGAGCGTCTGCGCGACATGCAGGCCGAAGAACAGGAAGGCAATGAAGTTGAAGAACGCCGCCCAGAACACCGCGTATCGGGGCCGCAGCACCCGGGTGGAGACGATCGTCGCGATCGAGTTCGCGGCGTCGTGCAGGCCGTTCAGGAAGTCGAAGAGAAGCGCGACGCCGATCAGCGCGAAAAGCACCGGCGTGGCGAGAATGATATCGCCCATCCGCTAGACGTTCTCGATGACGATGGCGCTGATCTCGTTGGCCACGTCCTCGAACCGGTCCATTACCCGTTCGAGATTGCCGTAGATCTCGGAACCTATGACGTAGGGCATCGCATTGCCGTCGCGATGGGCGAGGAAGAGCGCCTTCAGCCCCTCCTCATGCAGATCGTCGGCGCGGCCCTCGATGATCGTCACCTGCTCAGCGAGGTGGTTCAATTGGGCGGCATTGGCGCCGACATGGTTCAGCAACGGAACGGCCTTGGCCGTCAACCGGGCTGCTTCGGCGATCGTATCGCCCATCGCTGCCATCATCGGGTCGAACTCGGTGACCTCGAAGAGCTGCGTCGCCTTCACGGTCTTCTTCATCTGGTCGATCGCGTCATCCATCGACTGGATCAGACTCTGGATATCGCTGCGGTCGAATGGAGTGATGAAGCTCCGGCGAACGGCAATCATCACCTCCCGGGTGATCTCGTCGGCCTCGTCCTCGCGCTCGATGATGATCCGCGAATAGTGCGGCACCTTTTCGCCGCCGAGCAGCATGCCCTGCAGGGCCTCGGCGCCCGAAACAAGGATCAGCGAATGCTGTGTGAACAGCTCGAAGAAGCGATCCTCCTTCGGCATCAGCTTTCGGAACCAGCCCAGCATGTACGGAAATCCAGATCGGCCAACAGGGAGGCGCTGGCTATAAGTTGGCTGTCATAAAACTGCAATAAACATGTTTCTAGACGTTGATTTTCCAACGATTTTTGTACTTACGTTTTGGGCACCCTGCACGAATGCGGAATCGCTTCCGCTCTCCTCCTGCCGGCGTCCATGGCGCGCGCGGCAGTTCTCCATTATGTGTTCTCGATCTTTCGGAGTGCGGGTGGGCACAAGTGGACCAAGTCACGACCGACATCTGGTCTGGCCTGATCTGGGGTATCGACGTCGTCGATGGGCGGGTCTCGCACATCAGCGGCGTCGCCTCGATTGAAATTCCGCCGGGCGGCTTCCGCTGGCTCCATGTCTCGCTCGCCGACGAGCGCGCCCGCCGCCTGATCGCCGCGATGCCGCTGCCTGACACCGCTCGCGACATCCTGCTCTCCCGCGACGACGACCAGCGCGCATGGGCCGACCAGGGTGCCATCGCCTGCGTCATCCACGATTTCACCCGCGAGTTCGAAGATCCCGAGACCGCCCACACCGGCGCGATCCATTTCGCGCTGACCCCGTCCCTGATGATCACCGCGCGCACCCACCCGGTCCGCTGCGCCGACGTCATCAAGGCCCGCATCGATGCCGGCGACGCGCCGAAATCTGCCTCTTCCGCCCTCAATCTCATGGCATCGGCGGTATTCGAGATCGTCTCCGGCGTCATCCGAGACCTCGTCCGGCAGCATCAGGCGATCGAGGACGCGCTGCTTGAGGAGGACCGCGAGCCCGCCGCGCGCACGCTGCCGCTGATGCGCCGCCGCGCCGTCCAGGCCGGCCGCCACCTGCATGGCCTGCACAGCGTCTTCACCCGTCTGGACGAGGACGAGGACCTGCCCGAACCGTTGCAGCCGATCATCGGCCGTCTCGTCCAGCGCGCCGCCTCGCTCGAAGCCGACGTGATGCAGGTGAAGGGTCAGACACAGCTATTGCGCGACGAACTGGATCTCCGCGCCAACCAGCGCACCAATCAGAACCTCTACGTCCTGTCGATCATGACGACCTTGCTGCTGCCGGCGACGCTCGTCACCGGCATTTTCGGCATGAACACCGGCGGCCTGCCGTTCGCGAATTCCATCGAAGGCACGATGGCCGCGTGCTTTGTCGCGATCGGGGCCTCGGCGCTGACCTATATGTTCCTTCGCATGCTGGGCTTCTTCAGGGGGCCGGACAAATAGGCATCATAGATCGAGCGTCCAGGTCTGCTCGGTCAGGAGCGTGCCGAAACGCGACCGTGTCTCCTCCGCCACCAGGCGGAAGCCCTTTGCCTCATAGATCCGTCGGGCCGAGGTCAAGAGGCTTACCGTCCAGAGCGTCAACGTCCGGTATCCAAGCTGCCGTGCCTCCTCCATGCAGGTCGCGACCAGTCGCGAACCGACGCCGAGCCCGCGCGCCCACGGCTCGACATATAGAAGACGAAGCTTCGCCACCCCCGGTTCGTCGCCGCGCATTAGGAAGATGGAACCGACGATCTCGCCTCGGCATTCGGCGATCCAGGCACGATCCGCCGAAGGGTCGAACCCGCCGATGATCCCGGCGACCAGCGTCTCGTAACTTCCGTCCCATCCCTGCTCTCCAGCGTAAAGAAGGGTCTGGCGATGGATGATCCAGCCGAAATCGCCCGGCTCCGGAGGGTGCAGCGCGACCTCGCCTTTCGTCGGCGGCTCCGCGCCGAGCAGACCGCGCACTGTCCTCATCGAAGCCGTCAGCCGCTCGCGTCCCGCATCGTCGAGCGGCGCGAGCAATGCCTCGATCTGCGACACCGTTCTCCGTTCGAGCGATGCGAATGCGCTCCTTCCGGCACGGGTCAGCGAAAGCAGCTGGTGCTTGGCATGCCGCGGGCTCGTCTCGGTCTCGACCAACCCCGCCGCGCGCAAACGGCCAAGCAGCCGGCTGAGGTGCGCCTTGTCCACGCCGAGCTCGCGCGAAAGATCGGCCGCCGTCCGAGCATCCTGCCGGGCAAGCTCATAGAGAACGCGCGCCTCGGCCAGGGTGTATTCGCTCTCCACGAGATGCTCGTCGAGCAAACCGACCAGCTTGGTATAGAATCGGTTGAATTGCCGGACTTCCTCGACCGCTTCCATCATTCCACTCCGAAAAGCGGGCGGAGGATATGGTCTATGTTGCCGGAGTCAACATAGGAAGAGGCTCGCAATTCGGGTGAGGACCACTTTATACGTCTCTAACGACCGCTGGACCCCCGCCGCATGGCTCTCTTCGAGAGCACCATCATCCTTCTTCTGATCGCCGTCGCGCTGCTCCAGGTCGCGCGCTGGATGAACGTTCCCTACGCGACCATGCTCGCGGTCACGGGCGCGGCGGTCGCGGCCGTTCCCGGCACGCCGCAGGTCACGATCGAGCCGCATCTCGCGCTCGCCCTCTTCATCGCGCCCGCACTCCTCAGTGCTGCCTTCGATCAGTCGCCGCGCGATCTCGTCCGCAACTGGCGTCCCTTGTTCTCGCTGGCCTTCATCGCCGTGCTGCTGACCACGGCCGTCGTTGCGGTCATCGGCTGGAGCCTTGCCGGCCTGCCAATCGCCGCGGCCATCGCGCTCGGCGCCATCGTCTCGCCGCCCGATGCGGCAGCGGCCGCCGCGATCTTCGGCAAGCTAGATCTGCCGCACCGCGTCCTCACGATCCTGCGCGGCGAGAGCCTGCTGAACGACGCCTCGGCGCTGCTGATCTTCAATGCCGCCCTCGCCTTTGCCGCCGCGACGCCGGAAAGCCCGGTCAGCCTGGTTCCGACGCTGCTGATCTCGGTGCCCGGCGGCGTCATCTTCGGCGTGCTCGTCGCCCGCATCTACCTGCGTCTCGCACCATTCACGGCAGGGACGCTCGGCGCGACGATCCTTCAATTCAGCACGACCTTCGCCGTCTGGCTTATCGCCGAACGGCTGCACCTGTCAGCTATTCTCGCCGTCGTCGCATACGCGATGACGCTAGCCCATACCGCACCCCGGCTGGCACGGACGCGCGACCGCATCCTCGCCTATTCGGTCTGGGATGCGGCGGTCTTCATCCTCAACGTCCTGGCCTTCATGCTGATGGGCCTGCAGGCGCGCACCATCTTCGAGCGCCTGCCGCATTCGGAATTCTGGAACGCCGTCGGCTTTGCGCTACTCATTCTGGCCGTCATCATTATCGTCCGCCTCGTCTGGGTGCTCACCATCCGCTGGCTCGTCGCCCGGATCGACGACGGCGCCCAGGACTTCGCGGTCTCCTCCAAGCGCGAAAGCGTGCTCATCGGCTGGTGCGGCATGCGCGGCCTCGTCACACTCGCCACCGCCTTCGCGCTGCCCGACAATTTCCCCGGGCGCGACTTGATCGTGCTGACTGCCTTCACCGTCGTCATCGGGACCCTTGTCATCCAGGGCCTGACGGTCGACTTCCTGATCCGCAAACTGGGGCTCGCGGGCGACGACACTTCGGTCGATGTCTCGCGAGGCCGCGTCCTCATGCTCGATGCGGCGCTGCGGGCTCTCGACGGGAAGGCCGGCCCTTCCGCCGAAGCGGTCCGCCACGAATATCAGGCCAAGCGCAAGATCGCCCAGGATCCGGACGACCCGCAGGGCGTCACCGAACAGGACCAGCTTCGGCTTCGCGCCATCGCCGCCCAGCGCAAAGTGCTCCTCGACATACGCCAGAAGGGCGAGATTTCCGACGAGGCGTTCTATCGTCTCGAAGAGGAGCTCGATTGGGCCGAGCTGGACGCTTCCGCCCAGGATCGGCTCAAGATCGTCGAGGGCTGAGCGTGCGTTTTCGTCTTGCGATTTTCGACATCGACGGCACTCTCGTCGACAGTTTCGGCTGGTTCTGCTCGGTCCTGAACGAGGTCGCCGAACGCCACGACTTCCGCAAGATCGAGACCGCGGCCGACATCGAGCGGATGCGCGGCCTCGACACGCGAGGTATCCTCCGCGACCTCGAAGTGCCGATCTGGAAAGTGCCGGCGATTGCGCGCGACATGCGGGCGATGAAGCTGAATGCCGGGCTCGGCCTCTTCGACGGCGCGGCCGCCATGCTGGAGGTGCTGCACCGGCGTGACACTACGCTTGCGATCGTCAGTTCCGACAATGAGGACAGCATCCGCCGAGCGCTCGGCGAGACGGCACGATTCATCAGCCACTATCGCTGCGGCGCATCCCTGTTCGGTAAAGCAGGCAAACTTCGCGAGGTGATCCGCGCAACGGAGATTCCCGCCAGCGAGGCAATCTATATCGGCGACGAGACCCGCGATGCCGCGGCGGCCCGGAAGGCCGGTCTCCGCTTCGCCGCCGTCAACTGGGGTTACGCCTCGCCGGCCGTCCTCGCCGCCTGCGCACCGGATGCGGTGCTCGACCGCATCTCCGACATCGAAACCCTATTCGGCTAGATGGCTAAGCGAGAAATGGGGTGCCCTCCCTCCCCGGCACGGGGAGGGCCGAGTCGCGCGCCAGCGCGAACCGGGGTGGGGTCACAATCCTCGAAGTGCACTCACGCTTGGATGGGCTGAGACCCCACCCGGCTCGCTGCGCGAGTCCGCCCTCCCCATGCTGGGGAGGAGCCCCCTCAGAGCTCGTCGAAACTGTCGCGTGGCCCCTTGGCCGGCTCCGCAGGCAATTCGGCGCCGATCATGGCGCGGTAGATGCCGGTGATGGGACTGCGATAGTGCTCGGAATCGTCCCAGGCCTGCAGCGCGCGGTTGCCCATGCTCAGCATTTCCGGCGTCGGATGCGAGATCGCCTCAAGCGCCGCCCTCGCATAGCCGGTGAAGCGCTCGTGCGTCGCGCCGTCGACCTCGTTCCATGGAGAAGCGGTTTGCCCGCTCTGCTTGGCGTGCTCGCTCCAGATCGCTTCAGCAATCGTGTCGATCAGCATTGTTCGCTTCCCCCTCATTACTCTGCGGCTTCGCGCAGTGGACTAGACGTACCAGTTTGCGCCTTTGCGACGCTCGCGGCGAGGACCCGCATGACATGCATGGCCTCGCGGCTTGCGCCGTCGTGGATCTGATGACGGCAGGACGTGCCGTCGGCGACGATGATCGTATCCTGTTCCGCTGCGCGCACCGCAGGCAAGAGCGATAATTCTCCCATCGCCTTAGACACTTGGATGGTGTCCGTCCCGTAGCCGAACGCGCCGGCCATGCCGCAGCAGCTCGATTCGACCACCGAGACTTCGAGGCCTGGCACGAGGCGTAGCGTCTTCTCGACCGCTCCCATCGCCGCGAAACTCTTCTGATGGCAATGACCATGCAGCAACGCCTTGCCGCCGACAGGCGCAAGCGGGAGATCGAGCCGCCCCGCGGCCGCTTCCTTGGCGATGAATTCCTCAATCATCATTGCGCTCTTTGCGAGTCTGGCCGCGCGCGGATCGCCGATCATCGCGGGAACCTCGTCGCGGAAGGAGAACAGACAGCTCGGCTCAAGGCCCAGCATCGGCACTTCGGCGTCGATATAGGGAGACAGCGCATCGAGCGCACGTTCGGCCTCGCGTTTCGCTTCGTCGACACGGCCCACCGACAGGAAGGTGCGGCCGCAGCAGAGGGGGCGGTCATCGCCGTCGTTCGGCACCGCGATATGGACGCGATAGCCACCGGCAACCAGGACCTCGATCGCCGCATCGACCGTCTCGCGCTCGAAATAGCGGTTGAAGGTGTCGACGAAGAGGACGACCGGCGAGCCTTCTTTCGGCCCGAACGCCGGGACGTCGTCCGAGAACACGTCGCCGCGCCATTTCGGCAAAGTCCGCGCGGCGCTGAACCCGGTCACTCCCTCGGCGAGCTTGGCCGCTCCCGGCAGCTTGTCGCGCAGATTGAGCAGCCACGGCACCTTGGCGGCATAGGGCGCATAGCGCGGCAGCCAGCCGACCAGCCGGTCGCGCAGCGAATGGCCGTACTTCTTCGCCCGCGCCGCCAGCACTTCGATCTTCATTCGCGCCATGTCGACGCCGGTCGGGCATTCGCGGCGACAGCCCTTGCAGGAAACGCAGAGCTTCAGCGTCTCCATCATCTCGTCGGAGGTCAGCGCATCCGGACCGAGCTGGCCTGAGATCGCGAGGCGCAGCGTGTTGGCGCGGCCGCGGGTGACGTCCTTCTCCTCGCGGGTGACGCGGTAGGACGGGCACATCGTGCCGCCGGCCAGTTTCCGGCAGGCGCCGTTGTTGTTGCACATCTCGACCGCGCCCTGCAGGCCGCGGCCCTTCCCGGTGAAGGCCGACCAGTCGAGTTTCGCGTCGACCTCGATTGGCTGGTAATGCGGTCCGTAGCGGAACAGGTTCTTGTCGTCGAATTTCGGCGCGCGGACGATCTTGCCGGGATTGTAGGTGCCCTTCGGATCGAAGATGTCCTTCACCTCCTCGAAGGCACGGACGAGGCGGGTTCCGAACATCTGTTCGTGGAATTCCGAGCGGACGATGCCGTCGCCGTGCTCGCCGGAATGCGAGCCCTTGTATTCGCGCACCATCGCGAACGCCTCCTCAGCGATCGCGCGCATCTTCCTGACATCGAGGTCCTGCCGAAGATTCAGCACCGGCCGGACATGGAGGCAGCCGACGGAGGCGTGCGCGTACCAGGTGCCGCGCGTGCCGTGCTTCTCAAACACCTGCGTCAGCCGCGCCGTGTAGTCGGCGAGGTGCTCCAACGGCACCGCACAGTCCTCGACGAAGGAGATCGGCTTACCTTGGTCCTTCATCGACATCATGATGTTGAGGCCAGAGGTCCGCACATCGGCGATCGCCGCCTGCAGGCCGGGCTCGTGGATGTCGACCACGCCGCCCCATTTGGCGCCGCTCTTGTCCCAGCCGAAGCCGAGCTCGCCCATCAGGTCGTGCAGCATCGCCATGCGGCGGACGTTCTCGTCCGGCTCCTCGGCGAATTCGACGAGCAGGATCGCGTCCGGATCGCCCTGTACGAACTGGTCGAGCGTCGGCCGGAACATCGGGATTTCGCGAGCGAGCTTCAGCAATGTGGAATCGACCAGCTCGACCGCGATCGGACCAAGCTTCACCAGATGCTGCGAGGCATCCATCGCCTCGTAGAAGCTGCCGAAATGGCAGGCGCCGATCGCCTTCTTGCCGAGAAGCGGCCAGAGCTTGATCTCGACCTGGGTGGAAAAGCCGAGCGTGCCCTCCGAGCCGACGAGGATGTGAGCGAGGTTCAGATCGTTCGTCGCGCGCGGCACGAGCGCATCGAGATTGTAGCCGCCGACGCGCCGCTGCACCTTCGGGAAACGCGCCTCGATCTCGTCCGCCTCGCGATCGCCGATGGCGAACAGCCGGCGTGCCAGCGGCTTCAGCGGCGAATCATTTGAGACATCGGAGAGATCGGCGGAGACGGGTCCGAAATGCGCCTTGTCGCCACTGGCCAGCACCGCATCGACCGAAAACACATTGTCCCGCATCGTGCCGTAGCGGAGCGAACGCCCGCCGCAGCTGTTGTTGCCGGTCATCCCGCCGATCGTGCAACGCGATGCCGTCGACACGTCGACCGGGAACCAGACGCCGTGCGGCTTGAGCTGCCGGTTCAGTTCGTCGAGCACGATGCCCGGTTCGACCAACGCCCGTCCGCCGGCGACATCGAGTTCGAGGATTCTGTTCAGATGCCTTGAGCAGTCGACGATCAGCCCGGTATTGATGGTCTGGCCGCACTGCGACGTACCGCCGCCCCGAGCGGTGACCGGCACGCCTTCCTGGCGCGCGAGCGCGATCGCGCGCTCGGCCTCGTCGACCGTTTTCGGCACGACGACGGCCGCCGGCATCTGCTGGTAGACAGAGGCGTCGGTGGCATAACGGCCGCGATTGAAGGCGTCGAACCACACATCGCCAGTAACCTCTGACCTCAGTCTGTCCTCGAAAGAACTACGCGCTGAACCCGCCATCCGACCTCAAAATCCCGCCCGGTGCCTTGACTGGATTTTGCATTCATAATTCAGTTCTGCAACAAGGAAAGCAGATTTGGGGCATGTCGCCCCGGCAGCCCGGAGTTCATTGATGCGCACTAACGCCGCCCGAGTCGCGGGCCGACACTTCCTTCAGATTCCAGGTCCGACCCCCGTTCCGGACCGGATTCTCCGCGCCATGGACATGCCGGTCCTCGACCATCGCGGTCCGGAATTCCAGCGTCTCGGCCGCCGCGTTCTCGAGAACATCAAGGGCGTGTTCAAGACCAAGAACCGCGTGTTCATCTATCCGGCGTCGGGTACCGGCGCCTGGGAAGCCGCGCTCGCCAATGTGCTCTCGCCGGGCGACAAGGTGCTGATGTTCGAGACGGGGCATTTTGCCACGCTCTGGAAGAACATGGCGATCAAGCTCGGCCTCGAGCCGGAATTCATCGCGTCCGACTGGCGCACGGGTGCCGAGCCGGAGGCCATCGGCGCGCGTCTGCGCGAGGACAAGAACCACGAGATCAAGGCGGTCTGCGTCGTCCATAACGAGACCTCGACCGGTTGCGTCTCGCCGATCGCCGCCGTCCGCAAGGCCATCGACGATGCCGGCCACCCGGCCCTCTTCCTCGTCGACACCATCTCCTCGCTTGCCTCGATCGACTTCCATCACGACGAGTGGGGCGTCGACGTCACGGTCTCGGGCTCGCAGAAGGGCCTGATGCTGCCGCCGGGCCTCTCGTTCAACGCCGTCAGCGACAAAGCGCTCGCCGCGTCGAAGAACGCGAAGACGCCGAAGCTGTTCTGGTCGTGGGAGGAGATGATCCCGCACAACGACAAGGGCTTCTTCCCCTATACGCCGGGCACGAACCTCCTTTACGGCCTCGACGCCGCGATCGACATGCTCAACGAGGAAGGGCTCGATAACGTCTTCGCCCGCCACGACCGCCATGCCGAGGCGACCCGCCGTGCCGTCCGCGCCTGGGGCCTCGAAATCCTCTGCCGGGTTCCGGAGCACTATTCGTCGTCGCTGACGGCGGTCATGGTGCCCGAGGGCTTCAACGCCGACGACTTCCGCGCCAAGACGCTCGAAGCCTTTGATATGTCTCTCGGAACCGGCCTCACCAAGCTCACCGGCAAGGTGTTCCGCATCGGCCATCTTGGGGACACCAACGACCTGACGATCCTCGGCGCGCTCACGGGTGTTGAAATGGGCCTGGAATTGAGCGGTATTCCACATCGTAAGGGCGGCGTGCAGGCGGCGATGGACTTCCTCGTCGGCCAGGCACGTAATGAAGCGAGAATCGCGGCGGAGTAGCGCTCCGCTCAAGGAGAGCACCGTGTCGGAACAAGGCCTGATTTCGCGCAGAAGTCTTCACGGCGAACTCGTCGACCTGCTTCACGACATGGTGCTCGAAGGCGAGCTCCGCCCCGGCGACAAGATCAACGAACAGGCGCTCTGCGCCCGGTTCGGCGTGTCCCGCACCCCGCTCCGCGAAGCGCTGAAAGTCCTCGCCTCGGGCGGTCTCGTCATCCTGTCGCCGAACAGGGGCGCGAGCGTCGCGCGCATCTCGCCGGAAGAGGTCAACGAGCTGTTCCCGATCATGGGAGCGCTTGAGGCGCTCGCAGGCGAACTCGCCTGCGCCCGCATCACCGACGCGTCCGTCGCCCAGATCCGCAAGCTCCACGAGGCGATGCTGCGCCATTACGAGCGCAAGGAAGCCTCCAAATACCTCAAGCTCAACCGCGACATCCACGAGGCGATCTTCGCCGCCGCCGGCAATAACGAACTGACCCAGCTCTATCACACGCTGATGGTCCGCACTCACGCCGTGCGCTTCACCGCCAAGAAGTCGGAAGCGCGCTGGGACGAGGCCGTCGCCGACCATGTCGAGATGATGGACGCCCTCGAAAAGCGCGACGGCGCCAAGCTGTCAGGCCTGTTGAAGGTGCATCTCCGTCACAAGGCGGCGATGGTCCATGAATCGCTCGAGACCTCGGACAAGGCAGCCGAATAGTCTTGACCGCGCCGAGGCCCGCATCTCCCGGCGACACGCTGGACCGTGTCGAGACGCCGGCGCTCGTCGTCGATCTCGATGCGCTGGAAGCGAACATTGCCGCCATGGCTTCGCGCGCCAAGGCGGGCGGCATGGCGCTCCGCCCACACGCCAAGACGCACAAATCGGCCGAGATCGCGAAGCTTCAACTCGCAGCCGGCGCGATCGGCATCTGCGCCCAGAAGGTCTCCGAGGCCGAAGCCCTGTTGGGCTCCGGTGTGAAGGACGTCCTCATCTCCAACCACATCCTTGGGGAAGCGAAGCTCGACCGCCTCTGCGGGATCGCGAAGCACGTTCGCGTCACCACGCTGACTTCCGACGCCGCGCATGTCGCCATGCTCTCCCAAGCCGCGGCGAGGAACGGCGCCGAGATCGAGATCCTGATCGAGATCGACGCCGGCGACGCCCGCATGGGCCTGCAGAACCTCAACCAGGTCGGCCCGCTGGCGCAGGCAATCGACAAGGCACCGGGGCTCAGGTTCCGCGGGCTACAGGCGTATACCGGCCCGTTCCAGCACATCCGCGACCCCGAAGAGCGCGCCGACGCGGCGCTCGCTTCCGCCGAGATCGCGCTGGAGGCGCGCGATGCTATCCTCGCGCTCGGGCTCTCCTGCGAGACGATCACCGGGGGCGGTACCGGCTCGTTCGACTACGATCTCTCGGAGCAGGCCTTCACCGAGATCCAGCCCGGCTCCTACGTCTTCATGGACATGGATTACGGCCGCAACGAAGACGGCCCAAGCGAAGTTTTCCGGCAGAGCCTGTTCGTGCTGGCCTCGGTCATCCGTGTCCCCGAAAAGCGGGTCGTCTACGTCGATGCCGGCGTCAAATCGCTCAATCTCGACAGCGGCATGCCCGGCGTCCACGAGCGGACGGACCTCGCTTTTACGAAGGCCAGCGACGAACAGGGCCGCGTTGAAATCGCGACCAAGGGGCAGGCTCCGAAGCTCGGCGAACGGCTCCTCCTCGTCCCCTCCCACTGCGATCCGACCGTCAACCAGTTCGACTGGATGGTCGCAGTCCGCAACGGCCGCGTCGAGCATGTCTGGCCTGTGGATGCGCGCGGCTGCGTGATCTGACGTAATAGGTCTGTCGCAAGTCGCGACATATTGATTTTGCTCAAAAGAGGTTCAGTTCGCGTCTTGTCACCTTCGACGAAAAATGAATAATGAATGCAAATTGCCGATAGCAGCCATGCGGCAATAGCAGGGTTCAAGGGAGGTTTAGTATGCCGAAGCAAGCCGCGGCTCTCGCCGGCGTCGCCATGATGTGCCTTGCCGGCGCCGCCAATGCCGCATGGGAGCCGACGCAGCCGGTCGAAATCGTGGTTCCGGCCGGTGCCGGCGGCGCGACCGACCAGATGGCCCGCATGCTCCAGTCGGTCATTCAGAAACACAATCTGATGAAGCAGCCGACGGCAGTCCTCCTCAAGGGCGGCGCCTCGGGCGGCGAAGGCCTCATGGACATGAAGGCCAGCCCTGGCAACGCCAACAAGTTCATCATCGCGCAGTCGTCGATCTACACCCTGCCCTTCTCCACCAATCTGCCGTTCAACTGGAAGGACATGACCCCCGTCGCAATCATCGCGATGGACGAATTCGTCCTCTGGGTGAATTCGGAAGCGCCCTACAAGACGGCGAAGGACTTCATGACCGCCGCAAAAGCGGCCGGCGAGCAGGGCTTCCGCATGGGCGGCACGGGCTCCAAGCGCGAAGACCACATCATCTCGGCCGCGGTCGAGAAGGTCGGCGGCACCAAATTCGCCTACATTCCATACAAGTCGGGCGGCGAGGCCGCGACCCAGCTCGTCGGCAAGCACACCGAGGCGAACGTCAACAACCCGTCCGAGAACGTCGCCGTCTGGCGCGCCGGCCAGGTCCGTGCGCTCTGCATCTTCGACAAGGAGAAGAGCACCTACACGACCAAGGTCACGGCCGATCAGTCCTGGGCCGACATCCCGACCTGCCGCAGCGAAGGCATCGACTTCGACTACACCATGCTGCGCGGCATCTTCCTGCCGTCGGGTGTCACGCCGGACCAGGTCGCCTACTACCAGGACCTGTTCAAGAAGATCACTGACACGCCGGAGTTCAAGGCCTATGCGGAATCGCAGGCCCTGAAGGCCGTGTTCATCTCGGGCGACGACATGACCAAGTTCCTCACTGAAGATGAGGCGCTGCACAAGAAGTTGATGGGCGACGCCGGCTTCCTGGCCAAGTAACCCATTTTTTGCCCCCCACTCCGCCCCGGTGCGCCCATCGCCGGGGCGGCTTTTTGTTCGTGAGGCTGCAATGAGCATACAAGACGAAGAAACCGAGGATCGCTCGGTCGTCTCCTACCGATCCGTCGACCTCGTCGTCTCCGTATTGCTGTTCCTGGCCTCGATCATTCTCGGCTGGACCAATTGGCAGATCGGAGCCGGCTGGGCGCCGGACGGACCGGAGGCGGGCTATTTCCCGTTCTATCTCTGCGTGCTGCTCGGCATCGCCAGCCTGATCGGCATCGTGAAGGGCGTGATCTCGCGCTCGGATGCGAGCTTCGTCGGGCGCGACCAGTTCAAGCGCGTGCTGCAGGTCGCGATCCCGTCGCTCGCCTTCGTCGCCGGCATCCAGTGGCTCGGCATCTACGTCTCGAGCTTCCTGCTCATCGCCGGCTTCATGCGCTTCCTCGGCAAGAGCTCGATCCTGGCGTCTCTCGTGACGCCCGTGATCTTCGTCGTCTTCATGTTCTACGTGTTCGAAAAGCAGTTCACCGTGCTGCTGCCGAAAGGCCCGATCGAACGCGCACTGCTTTACTGAGGAAGAGTCAGCGTCATGGAAGCACTCAGCTCGCTCATTCACGGCTTCGACGTTCTCCTCACCTGGCAGAACATGGCATTGATGCTGTTCGGCATCGTGCTCGGCATCTTCGTCGGCGTGCTGCCTGGCCTCGGCGGTCCGAACGGCGTCGCAATCCTCCTGCCGCTGACCTTCAGCATGGATCCGACCTCGGCCATCGTGCTGTTGTCGTGCATCTATTGGGGCGCGCTGTTCGGTGGCGCGATCACCGCGATCCTGTTCAACATTCCAGGTGAGGCGTGGTCGGTCGCGACCACGTTCGACGGTTATCCGATGGCCCAGAAGGGCCAGGCGGCCGAAGCGCTGACGGCCGCATTCACGGCATCGTTCGTCGGCTCGTTTCTCGCCGTCGTCCTCATCACCTTCCTGGCGCCGCTCGTCGCGGGTTTCGCCATCAGGTTCGGACCTCCGGAATTCTTCGCGGTCTATCTTCTGACCTTCTGCTCCTTCGTCGGCCTCGGCCGTGAGGACAAGCACAAGATCGTCATCTCGCTGGTCATCGGCTTCCTTCTGACCGCCGTCGGCATGGACACGGTGTCCGGCCAGCTCCGCATGACCTTCGGCTCGGTCGAGCTTCTGCGCGGCTTTGACTTCCTCGTCGCGGTCATCGGCCTGTTCGGTGTCGGCGAGATCCTGCTGACGATGGAGGAGAGCTTCGCGTTCCGGGGCAAGAAGGCCGTGATCAGCCCGACTGTCGTCTTCCGCACCTGGGCGACGCTGCCGAAATACTGGCTGACGCTGCTCCGCTCGTCCGCCATCGGCTGCTGGCTCGGCATCACGCCGGGCGGCGCGATCGCCGCGTCCTTCATGGGCTACAACATCGCCAAGCGCGTCGCGAAGGATAAGGAAAGCTTCGGCCAGGGCCGCATCGACGGCGTGCTCGCGCCCGAGACCGCCGCCCACGCCGCCGGCACGTCCGCTCTGCTGCCGATGCTCGCGCTCGGCATTCCGGGCTCGGGCACCGCGGCCGTCCTCCTTGGTGGCCTGATGGTGTGGGGTCTCCAGCCGGGCCCGCTCCTGTTCGTCGAGCAGAAGGACTTCGTCTGGGGCCTGATCGCCTCGATGTATCTCGGCAATATCGTCGGCCTCATCGTCGTGCTCGCAACCGTGCCGCTGTTCGCCTCGGTGCTGCGCGTCCCGTTCCCGACCATCGCGCCGATGATCCTGGTCTCATGCGCCGTCGGTGCCTTCGCGGTCCAGAATGCCGTCTTCGACATCTGGCTCATGCTGGCGTTCGGCGTTGTTGGTTACGTCTTCAAGAAGCTCGGCTACCCGCTGGCTCCCCTAACGCTGGCTTTGGTCCTCGGTGACAAGGCCGAAGACGCATTCCGGCAGGCGATGATCGGGGCGCGCGGCAGCATGACTGTGTTCTTCTCGAACGGACTCGTCGGCACGATCACGATCATAGCCCTCCTGGTCCTGTTCATGCCGCTGATCGGCCAGGCCGTCGCTTGGGTCCGTGGCACCCGCGCGCCGAAAATCGAGCCGGAAGCTCCGCCGGTCTCGGCACCCGCTTCCGAAGCGTGATGTTACGGCGGCGCGGGCCATGGGCTTGCGCCGCCGCTCCTCTTGCGGCTGAATAACAAAGAGCCTGACAGCTCCCCGGTCGCGCCAATGTCGCCGACGACCGAACCCGGCAAGGACGCCCGGCACCCCTCGATGGGGGCGCGGCGTCCTTTTTTGTTTTCAGCCCAGGGAAATTGGTGATGAACCTCGATGCTTACCGCATCGCCGACGAGCCGTATTACCGGCCGGTCGGCAACGAGATCGAGCTGTTTGCGGCAGCCTATAGCGATCGTCTGCCGGTCATGCTCAAGGGCCCGACCGGATGCGGAAAGACCCGCTTCGTCGAGCACATGGCGTGGAAGCTCGGCCGCGCGCTGATCACCGTCGCCTGCCACGAGGATATGACGGCATCTGATCTCGCCGGCCGCTTCCTTCTCGCTCCGGAAGGCACCGTCTGGCACGACGGGCCGCTGACCATGGCCGTCCGCCAAGGCGCGATCTGCTATCTCGACGAGATCGTCGAGGCTCGTCAGGACACGACCGTCGTCATCCACCCTCTGACAGATGCCCGCCGCATCCTGCCGCTCGACAAGAAGAACGAGCTCGTCCCTGCGCATCCCGATTTCGCGCTGACCATCTCCTACAATCCCGGCTACCAGAGCGCCGTGAAGGACCTGAAGGAATCGACCAAGCAGCGTTTCGTCGCGATCGAATTCTCCTATCCCGACGCCGCGACCGAAGCGGCGATCGTCGTCAGGGAAGCGGGCGTCGACGAGAAGACGGCGAGCCTCCTCGTCGCCATCGGCGAGCGATCCCGAAACCTTCGCGGCCACGGCCTCGAGGAAGGCGCCTCGACGCGCATGCTGATTCACGCCGGCCGCCTCGTCGCGGCCGGCGTGGACATCAGGTCCGCCACCCAGTCGAGCATCGTCCTGCCGATCACCGACGACCTCGAAATGCGCGACGCCCTGACCGGAGCCGTCGCGGCCTGCCTGCCGTGATGCTGGCCCGCGCCGAGGAAGAACCGCTCAAATCGCTGGAGCGCTATGCCGCCCAGCGCGGCCTATCGCCCGTCCTTCGCCAGACCATCGCGGTCCTCGCACCCCGTTCGACTCCTGCCGAGCTCGACGACTGGGCCGAAGCCGGGCTGGCGCTCATCGCCGTGAACGCGGGCGCGGAAGTGATGGGCACATACTGGCGCATGAGTGCACAATCGTTCTCATCCCAGGGCACATCGGAGATGAGTGCAGCAGGCTATCTTCTCGCCAAGATCTGCCGCGAATCCGGCTCCAAAGCCGCAATCGCCGTCACTGCCCAAATTCCGATCGCCGCCCGTGCCCAGGGTTTGATCACCTGGCTGGAAGCCCTTCTATCTCTTGCGGTCCAGGCGCCGAAAAGCGTCGTCCTCGCGGCCGAGAACACGCCGCGCATCCTCGCCGGAACGGCCATCGCCAGCTTCGGAGAGTTCGTCGCCGCCGGTCTCCGAGCAAGCGGCGGCCAGGCCTCTCGCCAGGCAGCCTTCTTTTCCCTCGAAGATCCGAGAGCTGGGCAGCTTCTCGCCCGGTCTTCCGGAGCGATCACCTTCTCTGACGTCGAGCGCGCCAGCCGCGCATTCGCCACCGCCCTCTGGACTCCTCCGCAGGATGTCCGCGCGGTCCCGACGGGTGGCGATCCGCCCTTCCGCCGCACCGCCCTCTCGGGCCCGATGACCCGCGTCCCGGAAATCTATGCCGGCGTCCCGCGCGAGACCGCACCGCTCCTCTATCGCGCCACGCTGGCCCATGCCGGAGCACATCGTCGATATGGTAAGGGTCGCTTCCCGATCGGTCAGCTCAAGCCACTCCAGATCGCCCTCGTCTCGCTGGTCGAAGATGCGCGCGTCGAGACTTTGGCGATGCGCGAACTGCCGGGGCTGCGTCATGTGTGGGGCCAGTTTCACATCGCACGTTCAGCCGGAGCCGCGACCGCACCATCGCTGATGGCTCGCCTCGCCCGCGCGCTGTTCGACGAGACTTTCGAGGATCCTGACGGCTGGATCCAGAAGGGGTTGCGCCTCTTCCGCGAAGCCGCCGACCGCATCCACGATCCCGCGATCAGCCGCGATATCGGCAACCGACTCGGCAACGATCTCGGGCAGATGCGCATCCAATTCAACGCCAAGGACTATGTCGTCGAGCCGATCTATCGCGACAACAATCTCGGCCTCTGGGATTTCGGCGACTGGCAGTCCCAGCAGGGAGAAAGCGTTGAGATGGAAGTCGACGCCGCGCACGTCACCGAAGCTGAACAGACGGATGGCGACCAGCGGAACGAGCCCGACCCGGAGACAGAACCGACCGTACGAGCCCACTCTGTCGTTGCTCCCCAATCCGATCCGATCGTCGCGACCTATCCCGAATGGGATCGTATCGCCTCCATCGAGCGTCCGGACTGGACCTCCGTGCGCGAGATCACGCCTGTCCTCGGCGACCCGTCGCTGGTCGACCGCCAGATCGACCGCGAAGGGGCGCTGCGCTCCCGGATCTCCCGCCTCGTCCGCGCGTCGAAGCTAGGCCGCCCCAGCCGTCTTCGCCGTCAGAACGATGGCCCGGAACTCGACGCCGAGGCCGCGATCGACGCCGGCATCTCGCTGCGCGGCGGCCTTCTTCCCGACGACCGTGTCTTCCGGCGAACCGAGCAGGTGCAGCGCGATCTCGGCGTCATGGTCCTGATCGACGTGTCGCGCTCAACCGCCGACCGCCTCCCGAACAGCACCGTCTCCGTGCTCGATGTCGAGCGCCTCGCGCTCGGTCTTCTCGCCGACGCGCTGAGCCGCCTCGGCGACCCGTTCGCGATGCAGGCCTTCACCTCCTCCGGCCGCGATGATGTCCGCGTCACGCGGATGAAGGGTTTCGGCGAGAACTACGATCCGACGGTAAAGGCGCGTCTCGCCGGCCTGACACCCGGCCTGTCGACGCGTCTCGGCGCCGCGATCCGCCATGCCGGCATGGAACTCGCGCCGCTCCGCACGCACCGGAAGCTGCTCCTCGTCTTGACCGATGGCGAGCCATCCGACATCGACGTTCCCGACCCGCTCGACCTCGTCGCCGACGCGCGGCACGCGATCAAGGGGTTGAAACTGAAGGGAATCGACGTGTTCGGCGTCACGCTGCAGGGCGCCGGCGAGGATTCGGGCGACGCAGTATTCGGCCGCGCCCGCCACATGCCGGTGAGCCGGGTCGCGGACCTGCCGCGCCGGCTCTCCGATCTCTATTTCAGGCTGGCGAGGCGGTAATCCGGCTCCCCCACTACACACTCCCTCATTGCCGGGCTTGACCCGGCAATCCAGCAGCAGCGCCTTTGCTTGCCCCTGGATGCCCGGGTCGAGCCCGGGCATGAGGGTCGCGTGTGTCAGCGATGTACCGTCGACTGGTTCGGAATACCCTCGATGGCGCATTCATCCGTGCCGACCGTCGTGCGGGTGAACGATTCCACCATCTCGCGCGCGCCCTCCGGATCCTTGATCCACTTCGAGTAGAAATCGTACGGGCAGGCCATCTCGCCGCGGTCGCCATCGCCGGAATTGATCATCCCGGTGTAGCCACGATGGAGCAGTTTGAAGAGGTGGTTTTCCGACTGCATGTTGCGGCGAGCATCGCGGATGAGGCTCTTCGACAGCGCGGCATACTGCACGCCCATCTCCTCCTCGCCGCATTCGCCGAGCGTGCGGCCGTCGAAGCCGATGATCGCCGAGTGGCCGAAATACGAATAGACGCCGTCGAAGCCGGTCGCATTCGATACCGCTACGTAGGAATTGTTCGCGAACGCCATGGCCTTGGCCATGATGATCTGCTGCTCCTTGGCCGGGTACATGTAACCCTGGCAGCGGACGATCAGCTCGGCACCCTTCATCGCGCAGTCGCGCCAGATTTCCGGGTAATTGCCGTCGTCGCAGATGATGAGGCTGACCTTGAGCCCCTTCGGGCCTTCCGAGACGTAGGTGCAATTGCCCGGATACCAGCCCTCGATCGGCACCCACGGCATGATCTTGCGGTACTTCTGAACGATCTCGCCCTTGTCGTTCATCAGGATCAGCGTGTTGTAGGGCGCCTTATTCGGGTGCTCTTCGTGCTGCTCACCGGTCAGCGAGAACACGCCCCAGCACTTCGCCTCGCGGCATGCTTCCGCGAAGATCTCGGTCTCCTCGCCGGGGATCGTCGAGGCCGTCGCGTACATCTCGGCGGAATCGTACATGATCCCGTGGGTCGAATATTCCGGGAAGATGCAGAGGTCCATGCCCGGCAGGCCGCGCTTCATGCCGACCATCATCTTGGCGATGGCCTTGGCATTCGCGATGACCTCCGCCTTCGTGTGAAGACTCGGCATCTTGTAGTTCACGACCGCCACGCCGACGGTGTCGTTGCTGGAAGAAATGTCGCCATGCAGCATTGAGTGTCTCCGGACGCAAAGCTCCGCTGGCCTGAGCCGTGGAGCGCGATTTCAGGGATTTGCCGACAGCCCTGTCGGCAGGCGGAGGCATAAAAAAACCCGCGCGGTCCTGTCGGAACCGTTCGGGCTTCATCGCCTGGGGCCGGGCCAGCATCATCGGTGGCACGGCGGCGCCGCGGGAGACATGCTCAATCCGCAGGCATGCCTATAGTCTAAGCACCTTTGACCGGACCGTTCAAGAGTTCGTAGGCGTTGATGATCGCCACCGCGATTTCCTCGACCGATACTCTCTTGGACATTGCCTGTCGGCGCATCGTCTCGTAAGCGGCGTCCTCGGTCAGGCCCTGACTCGACATCAAGATGGTCTTCGCCTTCTGCGTCTTCTGCATCCCGCCGATCTTGCGCTCGAGCTTGCGGATCTTCCGTTCCGCCTCGCTGCGCTCGAGCCATAGGCTGCGCGCGAGAAGAAGGTTGGTCAGCAGTCCAAAGGGCCGGATCGGCCGCTGAACGATGGCAAGTGCGCCGCTCTCGATGACAATTTGCAGCGTCGCGGGATCCTCGTAGCCGACGACCGCAATCAACGTCGGCCCGCGCTCGTCCTGTTCCTTGAGCAGCTTTTGCAGCGTCTCACGGTTCTCGTGGTCGATCGCCAGGATGACGACATCCGCGGCGGCCGGAAATGCGGCGGGTATCGGCCACAGCGCCTCGACCGTGCAGCCGATGCGCTTCAGATGTTCGATAAGATCGACGCCTTCCGCATCGTGCGGATGGATGACGGTGACCTTCAGCCCGCGCAGGTCTTTGAGTATCTGGATCGCCATCGCGCGGCCTACTGCGCGACCGACAGGCCGTCGGCCGACCAGTCGTCGAGCGCCTGGATCATGCCGAACGGATCCGGCCTGACGCGTACACCGGGGTTCCAAACCGTCTGAAACCGCCCTTGCGCGTCGACTTTGGCCACGCGCGGCCAGAGATGGGTGTGATTGTTCTCGCCGCTGATCCGGACTCGTCCCTGCGGGGCCTCGAACTCCCTTTCGCGCAATTCCGGCAGCAATGCCTGCGGTTCGTCGGAGCCAGCGCGCCCCAATGCATCGGCCGCCGCATGGACCTGGAAGTACGCGGCCTCGGCAGCCGCAGGCACCGGAGCGTCGTCGCCATATCTTTCCTTGAAAGCCTGAACGAAGCGGCGGGCCGCCGCGGTGTTCAGGGTCTCGAAGAACGGGGCGGCGGTGATGTGCCCCTCCGATATTTCGGCGCTCATTTCGACGAGTTCCGCCTCGCTCGTCGTGAGGCTCGCGATTGGCATGACCGCCGAGTCGAAGCCGGCCTTGCGATAGGCCTCGTAGAAGCGCGCTGTGGATCGACCCACGACCGTGGAGAAGACGACGTCCGGCTTATTCCTCGCCATTGTCTTGATCGCGCGGTCGAAGTGCTCGCCGTCTGCATCGAGCGGCACATAGAGCTCGTCGACGACCGACCCGCCAGACTGAACGAGCAGATCGCTCATGATGCGGTTCGAGGAATAAGGATAGACGTAGTTGGAGCCGACGAGCAGGAAGCGATTGCCGTAGGTCGCAAGCAGATATTTCGCGAGCTGCAGCGAGTTCTGGTTCGGCGCCGCGCCGGTGTAGATGCAGGAGGCGGAATACTCGAAGCCCTCGTAGAGAGTCGGGTAGAACAGCAGTCCGCCGCGCTCCTCGACGACGGGCAGCACCGTCTTGCGGGTGCTCGACATGTAGCAGCCGAAGATCAGCCGCACGCCGTCCCGCGTCAGCAGCTCGGTTGCATATTGACGAAACTGTTTCGGATCCGACGCCGGATCGTAGACCACCGCCTCGACGGGCCGGCCGAGCACGCCACCGCCCGTGTTGATCTCGTCGATCGCAAGCAAGGTCGAGCGCAATTGCGCGATCTCGACGCCCGATGTGACGCCGGTCTGGGAAAACAGCACGCCCACGCGCCAGGATGTTCCGTCAGTCATGGAAAGATGAGGCGCTCGGCGGGGTCATCGACCAACTGTCGGGCATCCGAAGGCGACTGATCAACCCGGAAAGAGGTCGCGGGCAGACCGCTCGGCATTTACCGTGTTTCAGAGTTGTTTCACGGATAAATCGGTACATATACTGCACAATTTTTGGGGGGTTCGCTGTCTGCGAAATGTTCAAATGAGCTTTTCGAGAGCATTCGCGGCGACGTTTCTGTCGAATTTGCGTAGTGAATGCAATCTTTCTTGACGCCGCCGATGGCCCGGCCTGTAATCGTCACCGCGGGTCGCCCCGAAACGTAACGGGGCACGGCAATGACTCGTGCGCTTTCGGGCGACATGCGTACCCATGCAGAGGCGAACAATGAAAAAACATCTCCTTCCCGTAATCCTGGGATTGGCTGGCGCAGCGATGACGGCCGGCGTAGCGAGCGCTGCGACGCTCGACAGCGTCAAGGCTAAAGGTTTCGTGCAGTGCGGCGTGAACACCGGGCTTCCAGGCTTCGCCGCTCCGGATGACAAGGGCAATTGGACCGGCCTTGACGTCGACTACTGCAAGGCAGTCGCCGCAGTCGTATTCGGCGATTCCACAAAGGTGAAGTTCACCCCGCTCTCGGCGAAGGACCGCTTCACCGCGCTCCAGTCGGGCGAGATCGACATGCTCTCGCGTAACACCACCTGGACGATGTCGCGCGACACCCAGATGGGACTGACCTTCGCGGGCGTGAACTATTATGACGGCCAGGGCTTCATCGTGAAGAAGGCCCTTGGGGTCGACTCCGCCCTCAAGCTCGACGGCGCCTCGATCTGCGTGCAGTCCGGCACCACGACGGAACTCAACCTCGCCGACTACTTCGCGGGGAACAACATCAAGTTCACTCCGGTCGTCTTCGAGAAGGTCGACGAAGTGAACGCCGCTTACGAAGCCGGTCGCTGCGACGCGATGACGACCGACGCGTCTGGCCTCTACGCCTATCGTCTCACCTTCCAGCAGCCCGACGCCCATATCGTCCTACCGGAGATCATCTCGAAGGAGCCGCTCGGCCCGGTGGTCCGTGCCGGCGACGTGCAGTGGCTCAACATCGTCAAGTGGACGCATGACGCGCTGCTCGAGGCCGAGGAGTACGGCATCACCTCGAAGAACGTCGACGAGCTCAAGAAGTCGTCGACCAATCCGAACGTGAAGCGCATCCTCGCCGCCGACGACAGCAAGTTCGGCGAGGCGATGGGCGTCCCGAACACCTGGGCCTATACGCTCATCAAGCAGATGGGCAATTACGGCGAAATCTTCGACCGTAACGTCGGCGCCGGTTCGCCGCTCAAGATCGAGCGTGGCCTCAACGCGCTCTGGAGCAAGGGCGGCCTGCAATACTCCCCGCCGATTCGCTGATCGCACAAAGGAGGCCAGGCGACTCCCGCCTGGCCTCACCTAGTTTTTAGAGACATCGCGATATGACGGCTGACACGGGCATCGTTACCCATACGCCATCGGAGACCGCCAGACTGGCCGGTCCAACACAGCCATCCGCCCTGAACGACCCGAAAGTCCGCGCGATCGGCTACCAGCTGGTCCTTGCCATTTTCGTCATTGCGTTCGGCTGGTGGATCACCGGAAACGTCATCGAAAACCTGCGCCGGGCGAACATCGCCTCCGGCTTCGACTTCCTGTCTGGCCGGGCTGGTTTCGAGATCCTGTTCTCGCTGATCCCGTTCAGCGCCAATGAGAGCTATGGCCGCGCCTTCTTCGTCGGCCTTCTCAACACGGCGTATGTGTCGGTGATCGGCATCATCCTGGCGACCATCATCGGCTTCACGGTCGGCATCGCCCGCCTGTCGCCGAACTTCCTCCTGCGCTCGATCGCGACCATCTACGTCGAGTTCTTCCGCAACATCCCGCCGCTGCTCCAGCTGCTGTTCTGGTACAAGGCGGTCCTGGCTCTGCTGCCGAGCCCGCGCGCGGGTTTCGTCCTGCCGGGCGACATCTTCCTCAACAATCGCGGCCTCATCCTGCCCAAGCCAGTAGCCGAAGCCGGAGCCGGCATAGTCTTCGCGGCCGCCGTGCTGGCGATCATTGCTGCGATCTTCGTAAGCCGCTGGGCGACGCAGCGGCGTGTCCTGACAGGTGCAACCTTCCCGACGGTAAAGGTCGTTCTCGCCCTTCTCTTCGGCCTGCCATGTCTCGCCTTCGTGATCATGGGCGGGCCGTTCACGATGGATGTGCCCGTCCTTCAGGGCTTCAATTTTCGCGGCGGCATGGTTGTTGCTCCGGAATTCATGGCGCTGCTGCTCGGCCTCTCCGTCTATACCGGCGCCTTTATCGCCGAGATCGTCCGCGGCGGCATCCTGGCTGTCAGCAAGGGCCAGACCGAAGCCGCCGGTTCACTCGGCCTGACCCGCACACAGATGCTCAGGCTCGTGATCGTTCCGCAGGCGATGCGCGTGATCATTCCGCCGCTGACCAACCAATATCTCAACCTGACCAAGAACTCCTCGCTCGCGGTTGCGATAGGTTATCCGGATCTCGTCGCGGTGTTCGCCGGAACTGTCCTCAATCAGACCGGCCAGGCGATTGAGGTCATCGCCATCACCATGCTCGTCTACCTGACGATGAGCCTGCTGACCTCAGCGCTGATGAACTGGTTCAATCTCCGCATGGCTTTGGTGGAGCGGTAATCCATGGCTCAACCCCTCGCTTACGTCAGCCAGGCCGAGATCCCGCCCTCGCCACCGCCGAACCAGGCGGTCGGCGCTGCGGCCTGGATCCGTAACAACCTGTTCTCGACGCCGATGAATTCGCTCATCACCATCACGGCGATGATCTTCGTTGCCTGGGCGGTGCCGCCGCTCGTCAATTGGCTGTTCTTCGACGCCGTCTGGGAAGGCACGAATCGTGACGCCTGCCTCGTTCCGGGCGGGGGTCATGGCGCCGCCTGCTGGGCATTCGTCAAGGCGAAGCTCGGCCAGTTCATCTATGGGCGCTATCCCCTCGACGAACGGTGGCGTGTCGACCTCGTCTTCTTCCTGTTCGCCGCGGGACTGATCCCGCTCGCGATCCCGAAGGTGCCCTACAAGCGTGCGAACGCCCTCTTCCTGCTCGGGATATTCCCGATCCTTACGCTTGTCCTGCTGACAGGCGGCGATCTCGATTTCTCGCGCACGACGAACTCGATCTTGGCCGCCTTCCTCGCCGGCGCGCTCTTGCTGTCGATCGCCACTCGTTCGCCCGCCGGGCTGACGGGTTTGTCGAGTCTTGCCCTGAAGATTCTCCTTGTCGGCGTCGCCCTGTTCATCCTCGGCATCATCGCGTCGTTCATCATCCCGACGCCTGCCATACGCATGGACCTCGGCAGCGGCCCGCGCGAATTCCCGCTTGGCTCGCTCGCTCTGGCATTGGCCTCGATAGCCGCCGTCGTGCTCGGTGTCATTTCGACGATGAGGAACGCCAGCGCCGGCGGATGGGGCATGATCGGTACCGTGCTGACCATCCCGGCGGCGATGCTGATCGCCTATGCGATCGTCACCATCGATTTCGGCCTTGCTCATGTCGAGACCCCGCTCTGGGGCGGCCTGATGCTGACCATGGTGATCGCTGTCGTCGGCATCGTCGCGTCGCTGCCGCTCGGCATCCTTCTCGCGCTCGGCCGAAAGTCGGACCTGCCCGTGGTGAAGACGCTCTCAATCGCTTTCATCGAATTCTGGCGCGGCGTGCCGCTAATCACCGTGTTGTTCATGGCGAGCGTGATGCTGCCGCTGTTCCTGCCGGCCGGCGTCAACTTCGACAAGCTGATGCGCGCGCTGATCGGTGTCGCATTGTTCTCGGCCGCGTACATGGCCGAGGTCATTCGCGGCGGCCTGCAGGCGATCCCGAAGGGCCAGTATGAGGGTGCCGCGGCGATGGGCCTGACCTATTGGCCGGCCATGCGGCTGATCATTCTGCCGCAGGCGCTGCGCATCGTGATTCCGGGCATCGTCAACTCGTTCATCAGCCTGTTCAAGGACACCAGTCTGGTCCTGATCATCGGCCTGTTCGACCTGCTCGGCATCATCCAGCAGAACTTCTCGGACCCGAACTGGGCGACCCCGGTCACGCCGGCGACGGGCTTTGCCTTCGCCGCCGCGATCTACTGGGTCTTCTGTTTTTCGATGTCCCGCTATTCGGTTTTCATGGAGCGCCGGCTGAACACCGGCCACCGCTGACGGTCACGGAGCCAAGAGTATGAACGCAATGCCTGCCGCAGCAGCACAGATCGAACCCCGCCGGGCCGGCCTCGCCGTCGAACTGGTCGGCGTCGGCAAATGGTATGGCGAGTTCCACGTGCTGCGTGACATCAACCTCGAAGTGACGCGCGGCGAACGCATCGTCATCTGCGGGCCGTCGGGTTCCGGCAAATCGACGATGATCCGCTGCATCAACCGGCTCGAAGAACATCAGGTCGGCAACATCTTCGTCGACGGCATCGAGCTGACTCGCGACCTGAAGATGATCGAAGAGGTGCGCCGCGAGGTCGGAATGGTGTTCCAGCACTTTAACCTCTTCCCGCACCTGACCATCCTCGAGAACTGCACGCTCGCTCCGATCTGGGTGAAGAAAATACCCAAGAAGGAGGCCGAGGACATCGCGATGGAGTATCTCCGCAAGGTCCGCATTCCCGAGCAGGCGAACAAATATCCGGGCCAGCTCTCCGGCGGTCAGCAGCAGCGCGTCGCGATCGCCCGCTCGCTCTGCATGAACCCGAAGATCATGCTGTTCGACGAGCCAACGTCGGCTCTCGATCCGGAAATGGTCAAGGAAGTGCTGGATGTCATGATCAGCCTGGCCGAGTCCGGGATGACCATGCTCTGCGTGACCCACGAGATGGGCTTCGCGCGTCAGGTCGCGCATCGCGTCATCTTCATGGACCGCGGCCAGATCGTCGAGCAGAACGAGCCGAAGGAATTCTTCTCGAACCCGCAGCACGAGCGGACCAAGCTGTTCCTCAGCCAGATCCTTCACTGATCTCCACGGGGGGTGGGGACCAAGAGGCGGTCGCCTGTTCGTCAGGCGGCCGCCTTTTTCCATCCGGCGGCGAGAATGCCCGCGCCGATCATCAGCGAACCGCCGGTCCGGTTGACCGCGCGCTGGACGGAGGGCTTGCGGATGGCGTGGCGCGCCTTCGAGGCAAGCAGGGCATAGAGCGCCGCATTCAGCGTAGCGAGGACGAGGAACGTCGTCTCGAAGATCGCCATCTGCACGACGATCGGCTTCGTCAGGTTTAGGAACTGAGGCAGGAACGCCACGAAGAACAGGATGCTCTTCGGGTTCAGCGCTGTGACGACGTAAGTATGCAGGAAGATGCGGAGCGGCTTCTCGGCCGGCGTTTCCGGCACGCCTCCCGCAGACGAGTCGGCGACCGGAGTGCGCCACAGCCTGATCCCGAGAAAGACGAGATAGGCGCCACCGATCCATTTGAGGACGGTGAAGATCGTCGCCGAGGTCGCGAGCAATGCGCCGAGACCCAGCATCGAGGCGGTCATCGCGGTGAAGTCGCCCAAAGCCACGCCGGCCACGCTCGCGGCGGCGACCTTGCGGCCATGGCCGAGCGCATAGGAGATCACCAGCAGGATCGTCGGACCCGGGATGACGAGAAGCACCGAGGCTGCCGCGACGAATGCCAGCCAGTGCTCGATCGACATCTACTTCTCCGCGTCAGGCGACTTGAACATCAGGTCTTCGAGGCCGCCGGCGAAATCAGCCCAGCGCGCCATCACGAACAAAGCATCGCTCATCCGGTTCAGATAGGCCAGCACATCGCCGGGCGCCGCCGGATCCTGCAGGACGCTGACGGCCCGCTCGGCGCGCCGGGCAACGGCGCGGGCCATGTGCAGTCGCGCGCTGGCTTCGGAATCGCCGGGATAGATGAAGTCGTGCAGAGGCGGCAGGCGCTCGGACAGCTCGTCGATATATTTCTCGAGCGCGAAGGTCTCGGCGGGATCGAGAGACAGATTGGAGCGGGTGCCTTCCGAGCTCAGGATGGCGCTGATCGTATAGAGCGCCTTCTGCATCGCCCGCAGCTTCGGCCGCATTTCCGGGTTCGCCAGAACCGCCAGTCCGATGCTCGACGACAATTCGTCGAGATCTCCGACGGCGGCGACCAGCGGATCGTCCTTCCCCGCCCTCCGGCCGGAGAACAGCGACGTCTGTCCGGCGTCGCCACCCTTCGTATAAATCTTCATTTCACGCTCTTACGCACACTGGGGCCGAGGCGGCGTTCCGGACTGTATCGCAGCCCGGAACCGTCCGCCTCGCCTTTCGAAGTGACACCGACGACAGGATTCGCGGCATCGGACCCATCGTCGCGGCGTCAGAAGCTGACCCTCACGCCGGCAATCGCGGTGCGGCCAGTCCCACCGAACGTGTAGACCTCCTCGTATTCCTCATCGAGCAAGTTCTCGACCCGGGCATAGACCTCCGTGTGCTCGTCGATTTTGTAGCCACCACGCAGATTCACGAGGACGAAGTCGTCGAGTTCTACGACCGGACGCCAGAACGGCAGGTCGTCCTGCGTGCCGTTGTAGACGACACCCAAATTGACGTTCGCGCGACCATCGAGGAAGGCGTAGTTCGCATCGAAGCTCGCCGAGTTGGACGGGCGGCGGATCAGTTCCACGCCCTGGGCGTCCTCGCCCTGAAGCCAGGTGTACGACGCGCGCAGCGTGAGATTGTCGATCGGCGTTGCCGACAGGCCGAACTCTACGCCGTGAATCTTTGATTCACCCGGCAGATTGACGACGGTGAGGCCCTGAAGCTGGATCAGATCGTCGATCCGCTGGTCGAAATAGGTCACGTTGACGACAAGGTCGTTGCCGAACACCGGCTGGTCGAAGCCGACATCCCAGCCCTTCGCGCCCTCCGGCTTCAGATTCGGATTGGGGATGAAGGTCGGCGTCTGGCCGTAGAGTTCGAACAGGGTCGGGTTCTTGACGCCGGTTCCGTAGGAAGCGCGGAGCTTTGTCCCCGTTTGTTCGACGATATAGGCGCTGGTGATGCGGAAGGTGGTCGCATCCTCAAAGCCGTCGTTGAAGTCGTGACGGACGCTGCCGGTGACGAAGAACTGGTCCCATGCGCCGAGCTTGTATTCACCGACGAGGCCGGTCTGCTCCAGCGACTTGTCGAAGCTCGAAAAGCTGCTCTCGGTCGTCGCCTCGTCCTTCTCGTGATCGGCGGCGAAGGTGAAGGTGTGCGAAAGCTCGCCCGTCTCGGCAAAGACGTTGCTCTGGTAGTCGAACTTGGTCTTCAAGCCGTCGAACTTCGTCGGCGGGAAGCTGTCGTACAGATAGTCGTAGCTATGACCGGTACGGAGCGCGCCGACGATCTGCTGCCAGCGTCCTTCGAACAGATCGAGCTTCGCCTGCGCCCGGCCGTAGAATTCATCGCCGTCGACATCGTTCTTGAAGTCGTAGGCGCCGCTGCCGAACGCCTCGTCGTCGCCTTCGGAGTAATAATCGACGGCGCGGCCGACCACGTCGAACCGGAGATTGTCGGTCGCCTGAAAGCCGAACTTCCCGAAAACGGTCCCGTTATCGTAACCATCCTTCTCGGTATTGCCCCGCCATTCGGAAGCGGCCGAGAAGCCGTCGGTGCGCAGGCCGACGCCGCCGATCAGATAATCGACCCGGTCGGTGCTGCCGCTGATCGAGCCGCCGCCCTCGACCGTGCCCCGGCTGCCGGCTTCGACGAAGACCGAACCGCGCGGTGGACCGTCGCCCCGACGGGTGATGATGTTGATAACGCCGCCGATCGCATCCGAACCATAGAGTGCGCTTTGCGGGCCACGCAGGACTTCGATGCGATCGATGTCCTGGGCCAAAAGATGGGCGAAGTTGAACTCGCTGCCGCCAGCCGGATCGTTGACCTCCATGCCGTCGATCAGGACGAGGGTCTGATTGCCTTCCGAGCCGCGTATGCGGACCTGTGTCAGTCCGCCAGCCGGTCCGACCCGATTCACCGCGACGCCCGGCATGCTTCTGAGCGCGTCCGACACAAGGCGGATCTGCTTCTGCTCCAACTCCTCGCGCGTGATCACAGTAACCGCACTACCCACCTCTTTGGCAGGCGTGTCCGTTCGGTTCGCCGTGACGACGATCGGCTCGAGCTCGATCGGCTTCGCGGGTTCGGGAATCGTTTGTGCGGAAACGGCAGAAACGGTCGCAAGACAGGCGACGGATGCAAGCAGGACAACGCGGGACATCAAGACCTCGGGCGGCGGCGCCAAATGGTGCATCACCGCGAGCGAAGCCTGGGCCGCCGCTCGAACGAGCGGAAGCGGTCAGACAACCATCGGCACACCCCGTCCGACGCTCTCGCGCATGACCATGCTGACGGCAGGTCTCCTGGCTCGCGGGTTGAAAGATCGCGCCGCCTTCCCGGGCGAGCCCAGTGGCATGTGGCGAGACCCAGCCGCTTACAGTTGCGGGGGCAGCCGCGGCTTCGGGCGAACCCACACCGCATTCCCTATTGATCCCCGAAGGGAACCGTCAGGCCCAAGAATTCACAATTTCGCCACAGATGCAAACGCCGCGTTAATCGGCCCGCCGGACTTGATCCTCGGACTTATTGAGGCCAAACCCTTGCGGCACAGGCGAAGAAACGCCATTTTGCGGCCTCGCGTCGCAGCATATGCGGAAATCTTTATGTCTTTACGTGAACAGCGCCGAGCCCTTCTGGACGAACTGGCCCGCACCCGCGTGATCATTCTCGATGGCGCGATGGGCACGATGATCCAGCGACACAAGCTGACCGAGAAGGATTTCCGCGGCACACGCTTCGTCGATCATGAGATCGATCTGCAGGGTAATAACGACCTGCTGACGATCACCCGGCCGGACGTCATCAAGGGCATCCACCGCCAGTATCTCGAAGCCGGCGCCGATATCATCGAGACCAACACCTTCAACTCGACCACAATCTCGCAGGCCGAATACAAGCTCGAACACCTCGCCTACGAGCTGAACTTCGAAGGCGCGCGCCTGGCCCGCGAGGCCGCAGACGAGGTGGCGGAAGAGACCGGCTCTCCGCGCTTCGTTGCCGGCGCGATCGGCCCGACCAGCCGCACTGCCTCGATCTCGCCCGACGTCAACAATCCCGGATATCGCAACGTCACGTTCGACGAGCTGCGCGAAGCCTATCGAGAGGCTGCGCGAGGCCTCATCGAAGGCGGCTCGGACATCCTCATCGTCGAAACGATCTTCGACACGCTGAACGCCAAGGCCGGCTTGTTCGGCGTGCAGGAATTGTTCGACGAGCTCGGTGTCGAATTGCCGATTATGATCTCCGGCACGATCACCGACCTCTCCGGGCGCACACTTTCCGGCCAGACGACGGAAGCATTCTGGAATTCCGTGAAGCATGTGAAGCCGTTTTCGATCGGCCTGAACTGCGCCTTCGGAGCGGACCAGATGCGGCCTTACGTGGCAGAGCTGTCCCGCGTCGCCGACACGCTGGTCTCGGCCTATCCGAACGCCGGCCTACCGAACGAATTCGGCCAGTACGACGAGGAGCCGGAGACGACCGGCGGCCATCTGCACAATTGGGGCAAGGACGGCCTCGTCAATATCGTCGGCGGCTGCTGCGGCACGACGCCCGGCCATATCCGCGCCATCGCCGAGCGCGTCCATGGCCTGTCGCCGCGCGAAATCCCGGTGCGTGACAAAAAGCTTCGCCTGTCCGGACTGGAAGCATTCGAGGCCCAGGCGTGAGCGAGCAGACCGCGAGTTTCATCAATATCGGCGAGCGGACCAACGTCACCGGCTCGGCGAGGTTCAAGAAGCTGATCCTGAACGGCGATTTCGACGCCGCGCTGCAGGTCGCCCGCCAGCAGGTGGAGAGCGGCGCGCAGGTCATCGACATCAACATGGACGAGGCGATGCTGGATTCGGAGGCGGCGATGGTCCGCTTCCTGAACCTGCTCGCCGCCGAGCCGGACATCAGCCGCGTGCCGGTGATGATCGACTCATCCAAATGGTCGGTCATCGAGGCCGGCCTGAAATGCGTCCAGGGCAAGTCGATCGTCAATTCGATCAGCCTCAAGGAAGGCGAGGAGATATTCCTCGAACATGCCCGCAAGATCCTGCGCTATGGCGCGGCGGTCGTGGTCATGGCCTTCGACGAGCAGGGGCAGGCAGACATCGCCAACCGCAAGGTCGAGATCTGCGAACGCTCCTACAAGCTGCTGACCGACGTCGTCGGCTTTCCGCCGGAAGACATCATCTTCGATCCCAATATCTTCGCGATCGCGACCGGCATCGAGGAGCACAACAATTACGCGATCGAGTTCATCGAGGGCACGCGGCGCATCCGCCAGCTTCTGCCCTACGCCCATGTCTCGGGCGGCGTCTCGAACGTCTCGTTCTCGTTCCGGGGCAACGAACCGCTCCGCGCCGCGATTCACAGCGTGTTCCTCTATCACGCGATCCGCGCCGGCATGGACATGGGCATCGTCAACGCCGGTGCCCTGACGCCTTACGACGATATCCCGGCCAATCTGCGCGAACTGGTCGAGGACGTCGTCCTGAACCGCCGTCCTGACGCGACCGACCGCCTGCTCGAAGCCGCCGACCAGTTCAAGGCGGGCGCGGCGAAGGATACGGTCGATCTCTCCTGGCGCGAAAAGCCGGTTCGCGAGCGCATCAGCCATGCACTGGTCCACGGCATCACCGAATTCATCGATGAGGACACCGAGGAAGCTCGGAAGCTTTCGCCCCGGCCACTCGACGTCATTGAAGGTCCGCTGATGGACGGCATGAACGTCGTCGGCGACCTGTTCGGCGCGGGCAAGATGTTCCTGCCGCAGGTGGTGAAGTCGGCGCGCGTGATGAAGAAGGCGGTCGGCTATCTGCTGCCGTTCATCGAGGAGGAGAAGCTGAACTCCGGCGAGGAGCAGCAGGCCAAGGGCAAAATCCTGATGGCCACCGTGAAGGGCGACGTGCACGACATCGGCAAGAACATCGTCGGCGTCGTTCTGCAGTGCAACAATTACGACGTCGTCGATCTTGGGGTCATGGTGCCCGCGGCGAAGATTCTCGAAACCGCCAAGACCGAGAAGTGCGACGTGATCGGCCTCTCGGGCCTGATCACCCCCTCGCTCGACGAGATGGTCTATGTCGCCTCGGAGATGCAGCGGCTCGGCATGGACCTGCCGCTCCTGATCGGCGGAGCCACGACAAGCCGGGTTCATACGGCCGTGAAGATCGATCCCTCGTACAAGAACGCCGTCGTCTATGTGCCGGATGCGAGCCGCGCCGTGGGCGTCGTTGGCAATCTCTTGAGCGAAACCGCGCGCGAAGGCTATGCTGCTGACGTGAAGCGCGAATATCGCGAGATGCGCGAGAAGCACGGCCGCTCCAAGCGCACTGGTCCGCGCCAGACACTCGCCGGCGCGCGGGCCAACAAGGCGAAGCTCGATTGGGCCAGCTATCAACCGCCCAAGCCGTCATTTCTCGGCGTTCGCGCCTTCGACGATTACGATCTCGCGGAACTCGCCGAGAGGATCGACTGGACGCCGTTCTTCCAGTCGTGGGAACTCGCCGGCAAGTTCCCGGCGATCCTCGACGATGCAGTGGTCGGCGAGGCCGCGCGACCGCTCTACGCCGACGCTCAGGCCATGCTGAAGAAGCTGATCGCCGAGAAGCGGCTGAAGGCACGCGGCGCGATCGGCTTCTGGCCGGCCAACGCGATCGGCGACGATATCGCGATTTATTCCGACGAAGCCCGCAAGGAGCAGGTCGCGGTCAACCACACGCTCCGCCAGCAGATGCTGCGCGACAATGGCCGGCCGAATTTCGCGCTGTCGGACTACATTGCGCCGAAAGAGACCGGCGTGGCCGACTATCTGGGCGGCTTCGCCGTCAATGCCGGCATCGGCGTCGATGAGATCGTCGCGGAGTTCAAGGCGCAGAAGGATGACTATAACGCCATCCTCGTATCGGCGCTGGCCGACCGTCTTGCGGAGGCCTTCGCCGAACGGCTGCATGAGCGCGTCCGTACCGAATTCTGGGGTTATGCTCAGGACGAGCATTTGTCGAACGACGACCTGATCGCCGAGAAATATCGCGGCATCCGCCCGGCGCCGGGCTATCCGGCTTGCCCCGATCACACAGAGAAGACAACCCTGTTCCGCCTGCTCGATGCCGAGAGCAACGCTGGCCTCGAACTCACCGAGAGCATGGCGATGTATCCGGGCGCAGCGGTTTCGGGCTTCTACTTCAGCCATCCGGACGCCGCCTATTTCGGCGTCGGCCGCATCGAGCGCGACCAGGTCGAGGACTATGCTGTCCGAAAGGGCATGGAGGTTCGCGAGGTCGAGCGCTGGCTCGCGCCGAACCTCAATTACGATCCTTCCGAAGTCGCGAGCGAGAACGCCGCCTAGATCTCGTAGACGAAATCGTCCATCGGATTGCGGCCCATCCGCTCCATGTCCGCGAGCGTCCTGCGGTCGAGAACTTGCGCCAGGGCCTCGCGGGCCTCAAGCATTAGCAGCCGGACCTTGCAGTTCTCCTCGGTGGCGCAGTCCTGGCAGCGGGCATAGAAATTCCGGCTCGCGCAGGGCACAGCCGCGAGCGGGCCGTCAAGCTTGCGGATGATATCGCCCACGATGATGCGGTCGGCCGGGATGGCGAGCATGTAGCCCCCGCCGCGCCCCGGCTTGCTCCTCAGGAAGCCCGCCTGCCGAAGCTCGTTCAGGATCGCATCGAGAAACTTCTTGGGGATGCCATGCTGGGTCGCAATATCGGCGATCAGCGCCGAACGGCCGGGAGGCAGCGCCGCAAGGTGCGCCATCGCCTTCAATCCGTACTTCGCCTTCGCCGTTAGCATAGTGAGAGCTAACCGAACACCGCACTCAACCGCAAGGCGGTGACGCGATCATGCTGCGGACAGCGCCCCCGCCGTCTTGGAAAACTGCATGCGGCGCTGAAGAATCGGCGTGATCATCCGGACGTCTGCCGGGCGGGCGTAGTGATAGCCCTGCCCGAGCACGCATCCGAGGCGCAGCAATTCGGTTGCCTGTGCCGCGGTCTCGATACCTTCCGCAACGATGCGGATGCCGAGCTTTTCCGCGATGCCGATCACGCCTTCGACGATGGCGAGACCCGCATCGCCCGGCGTCAGCCGATCGACGAAGCTCTTGTCGATCTTGATGATGTCGACCGGGAAGTCGAGCAGGTGCGTGAGCGAGGCATAGCCCGTTCCGAAGTCGTCCAGCGCAACTCGAATGCCCGACGCCCGGAGCGCCTCGACCGACTTCGCAACCATCCGGTCGTTACCCTCGCCCATGTAAACGGACTCGGTGACTTCGAGGATCACATGATGCAGCGGCACCTTGTGCTTCTCGAAAGCCGCCAGAATACGGTGATCGATGTCACCACGCTGGAAATCGGCGGAGGTGACGTTGATGCCGACATGCTGGAACGGCAGGCCCATATCCAGCCAGGCGCGAACGTCGGCGGCGATATGCGCGAGCATTCGATCCGTAAGGTGACATGCGACCTGGGCATCGCTCATCGCCTGGAAGAAATCCTTGGCCGGGATCAGCCTTCCCTCCGCCTCGCGCAGGCGACAGAGCGCTTCGACACCGACGACTTCCTCGTTATCCAGGCGGACGATCGGCTGATAATGCGCTTCGACTCGGGCATCCTCGAGCGCGGTCGAGACACGGCGGATCGCATTGAACCGCTGGGTGATCGTGGTGCCGAGACTGGATTCGTAGGCAGCGTAGCCACCTCGGATGTTTTCCTTGGCATGGTAGAGCGCGACGTCGGCGTTCTGCCGAAGCGTCTCGGCGTCACCGCCGTCACGATCGTAGACTGCGCTGCCGATGGTGACGGATGGGATGATGGTCTGGCCGCCGGTCTGGAAAGGGACGCCCATGACCGCGAGAATATCGGCGGCGCATCGTCCTACGGCAAGGGACGCGCAATCGCCGATCACGACGACCGCGATCTCGTCGCCGCCGATGCGATAGGCACGACCAGGTTGCGCGACGCTCGCGATGCGCGCTGCGACCTCCTGGATCAGAACATCGCCTGTCGCATGGCCGGAAGTATCGTTGACCGCCTTCAGATGATCGATGTCGATCAGAATCAGACCGAACTGATCCGGCACCGCCCAGCGCGTCTGGCACATGGCCGCCGCGAAACTTGCGCGGTTGCCGAGGCCGGTGAGCGGATCGAAGAAGGCGAGCTTGCGATTGCGCGCTTCCACGGCCTCACGCTCCATCGCGATGGCGCAAAGGTGCACGCAGCGGTTGACGATCTGCTGTTCCAGCGCGCTCGGACCACGCCGCGTGCGATAGTAGAAAGCGAAGGTTCCGAGCACATTGCCATCGCGCGCCATGATGGGACTCGACCAGCAAGCGCGATAGCCGAGCGGCAGCACCAGTTCGCGATACCCTTCCCAGAGGGGATCGGTCTCTATGTCGGTCACGGTCACCGGTTCGCACCGGAAAGCGGCCGTTCCGCACGAACCGGCATTCGGGCCGATGGCGAAGCCATCGATCGCTTTCGAATAACTCACCGGAAGGCTCGGCGCGGCGAGCACCCGCAGCAGCCCGCCGGCATCGATCGTCAGAACGGAGCAGGCCAGTTCCGGAACGAGCTTCTCGATCTCGCGGCAGAGCAAATCCGCCGTCGCCTTGAGGTCTTCCCCCCGGGCGATCATCTCGAGAATTGCGTTCTGCAGGCTTAAGAGCATCCCATCCGACTCTGTCGGTCCCCGCCACAGACCTACCAGTGCCGGTTAAACATGCCGTCGATTATTCTCCGAGAGATTTATGTAAATTGTATGCAATAATCGTGAGGCTGGCCGTTTGGCGCGCGGCTTGCTAGGACATGGGCGCCGCTAGGGTTCCGGTCGCGATCCATGATCGCGGCGGCTGGTCCGAGAGCAGCAACCCGTCGCATAAACGGCGGGCACACGGCGGGACAAAAGCCCGGGAGATCGACCAGCGGAGAATGCCGCGGGGGTTGGTTTCCCGTCCGGCGTTCTCCTCGAACAGGAGGAGAAGCTCTTGAGATCGCCCGTCAATTCACCCGGAATCCTGCATTATTCGACTGAACTCGAAGGCGGAAAGCACTGGTCCTTGACCATGCGCGCCAACACGGCGTTACGCCTGACCGACCTCGAAGGCGGCGCCTCGGTCGGCATGCTGTTCTACAATCCGCAGGACATGCTGGAGCGCTACAACGCGCCCGATACGCTCAAATGCCAGCACACCTTTAAATTAACACGCGGCAATTGCCTCTACTCCGATATGGGGCGGATTTTCTGCTCGGTGACGCATGACGACGTCGGGTGGCACGACACGGTTTCCGGTACCTCGACCAAGGCGATCGTCGAACGGCAATGGGGCGCCCGCGACTACCAGAACGACCGAAACGGCTGGAAACAGAACGGTCGTGACGCCTTCCTGGTGGAGGCCGCGAAATACGGTCTCGGAAAACGCGATCTTGCGATGAACGTGAACTGGTTTGCCCGGGTGGCGGTCGATGACGAAGGCGTCCTGGCTTACGTGCCGAGCAACTCAAAGGCCGGGGACAGCGTCGAACTCCGGTTCGAGATGGACACTCTGATCCTTCTCCATACCTGTCCGCACCCGCTCGATCCTTCGGCCGAATATCCCGTGAAACCCATAGGGTTGGAGATCAAGGAGGTGCATGCGGCGGCGCACGATGACGAATGCCGGCTATCGCGGCCGGAGAACGGGCGCGGCTTCGAGAACAACCGGCTCTATCACATCGGTTGCGGCTGCGGAGGTGCACGATGAGAACTCTCATGAGCACCCTCGAGAACAAGGACGCCGTCTACACGAAGACCGTGCCCGCCGGCGATTACTGGATGGAGATCGTCAGGGAGGGCCAGACCTTCCGCATCGTCGACCTGGAAGGCAATCAGGCCGCCGATACCCTGTTCTTCTCCGCGGCCGATCCGGCCGAACGCTACAGCGCGATGGACACGATCCGCGAGCAGGGCAATGTCTTCCTCGGCCTCGGCACGAAGCTGATGTCCAACGACGGCAATGTCATGCTGACGATCACCGCCGACACCGTCGGGCGGCACGATACGCTGGGCGGCGCCTGCGCGACAGAGTCGAACACCGTCCGCTACGATCTCGAAAAGCGCACCATGCATGCCTGCCGGGATTCGTGGATGCTCGCGGTCGCCGAGCGTCCGGAATTCGGGCTGACCAAGCGCGACATCACCCACAACATCAATTTCTTCATGAACGTGCCGGTGACGGCCGACGGCGGACTGACCTTCGCCGACGGGCTCTCCGCGCCAGGGAAATATGTCGAGATGCGCGCCGAGATGGACGTCATCGTCCTGATCTCGAACTGCCCGCAGCTCAACAATCCCTGCAACGCCTACAACCCGACCCCGATCGAGGTCGTGATCTGGGACGCGGCGTGAGGGCGAGATGTTCAAGAAGGTCCTGATCGCAAATCGCGGCGCCATCGCGTGCCGCGTCATCCGCACACTCGACCGCATGGGAATCGCGTCCGTCGCCGTCTATTCGGAGGCGGACCGCCATTCGCTGCATGTGAAGATGGCGACCGAAGCCGTCTGCGTCGGCCCGCCTCCGGCGTCGCAGAGCTATCTGGATGCTACCCGCATCCTTGAGGTGGCGAAGGAGACCGGGGCGGAGGCGATCCATCCCGGCTACGGCTTCCTGTCGGAGAACCCGGATTTCGCCGAGGCCTGCACCAGGGCCGGCATCGCCTTCGTCGGTCCGCGCCCGGAGCACATGCGTGCCTTCGGCCTGAAGCACCAGGCGCGTGAAATCGCCGAGGAAGCGGGCGTTCCGCTTGCGCCCGGCGGCGGCCTGATCCCAACCGCCGAGGCCGCGCGGGCGGAGGCCGAGCGGATCGGCTATCCGGTGATGATCAAGAGCACGGCGGGCGGAGGCGGCATCGGCCTGCAGCTCTGTCGTTCGGCCGAGGAAATCGTGCCGATGTTCGAGCGCGTCCAGCGGCTCGCGACCAACAATTTCAAGGATGCCGGCATCTTCCTCGAGAAGTTCATCGCCCGTGGCCGCCACATCGAGGTGCAGATCTTCGGCGACGGCAAGGGCAAGGTCCTGGCCCTCGGCGAACGCGACTGCTCGGCCCAGCGCCGGAACCAGAAAGTGGTCGAGGAGACGCCCGCGCCGAACATCTCGGACGAGACGCGCGCCGACCTGCTGGCGACCGCCGAGCGCCTCGGCGCGGCGGTGAACTACGAAAACGCCGGCACGGTCGAGTTTCTGTACGACGTCGATGGCGACCAGTTCTATTTCCTCGAAGTGAACACCCGCCTTCAGGTCGAGCACGGCGTCACCGAGCAGGTGACGGGCGTCGATCTCGTCGAATGGATGTTGCGGCAGGCGGCGGGCGAGGTGTTGCCGCTCGAACGACCCAAGCCCGAGGGCCACTCGATCCAGGTCCGACTTTATGCGGAGGATCCGGGTCGTGATTTCCGCCCGAGTGCTGGGCTCCTGACGCATGTCCAATTTCCGGAGGATGCCCGGATCGAAACCTGGGTCGAAAGCGGTTCGGAGGTACCGCCGTTCTACGATCCGATGATCGCCAAGCTGATCGTGACGGGCAGCGACCGCACCGACGCGCTGGCAAAGCTTCAGACGGCCCTGCGCGGCACCGAACTCGCGGGCATCGAGACCAATCGCGACTATCTCCTCTGGCTCGCGGCACGGCCGGAGCTGGCGGCGGGCGAGATTACGACGCGGACGCTGGAGCGTCTCGATTATCGCCCCGCGACAATCGAGGTCGTGTCGCCCGGCACACAGACCACGGTGCAGGCATGGCCCGGTCGGCTTGGCTATTGGGACGTCGGCGTGCCGCCGTCCGGACCAATGGACCATTTGTCGTTCCGGCTGGCCAACCGGGCACTCGGCAACGATCCGGACGCGGCTGCGCTCGAAATCACTCTGTCCGGCCCGACGCTGAGATTCGATGCGCCGACCATGATCTGCCTGACCGGTGCCGCGATGCCGGCGACGCTCGACGGGCGGGCCATTCCGTTCTGGCAACCGATCGCGGTCAAGGCCGGGCAAGTGCTGAAAATCGCCGGGGTATCGGGCGCCGGCGCGCGCGCCTATCTTGCCGTTTCCGGTGGCTTTCAGGTGCCCGACTACCTGGGTTCGAAAGCCACCTTCACGCTCGGCAAGTTCGGCGGTCATGGCGGCCGAGCCCTCTTGCCGGGAGATGTCCTCCATCTCGATCCGGATGCGGATCCAACCGGACTGCCGGTGCCACCGAGCCTCATCCCGGAGATGGACCGGTCGTGGCAGATCGGCGTGCTCTACGGGCCGCACGGCGCGCCGGACTTCTTCACCGACGAGGACATCGCCGCCTTCTTTGCCGCCGATTGGGAGGTCCACTACAACTCCAACCGCACCGGCATTCGCCTGATCGGCCCGAAACCGAAATGGGCGCGGACCGACGGCGGCGAAGCGGGTCTCCACCCGTCGAACATCCATGACAACGCCTATGCGATCGGCGCGGTCGATTTTACCGGCGACATGCCGGTGATCCTGGGTCCGGACGGCCCGAGCCTCGGCGGCTTCGTCTGCCCGGTGACGATCGTCCAGGCCGAAATCTGGAAGACGGGCCAGCTCCGCCCCGGCGACCGGGTGAAGTTCATCCGGCTCGATCCGCGCGTCGCCGACCAGGCCGAGGCCGATCAGTCGGCGAGCATCAAGGCCCTTTCCTCCGTCCAGGCACCGCCCGTCAGCAATGCCGGACCGAACGACGCCGTGCTTGGCGAGATCCCCGCCTCCGACGACCGACCGCGCGTCGTCTATCGGCGGCAGGGCGACCGCTATCTCCTGGTCGAATACGGCCCGCTGGTCCTCGACATCGAACTGCGGTTTCGCATCCACGCGCTGATGCTGGCGGTCCAGGATCGGAAGCTTGGCGGACTGGTTGACCTCACGCCGGGTATCCGCTCGCTGCAGATTCATTACGACCCCGGGCATCTTCCGCTCGGCCGCCTGCTGGCCTTGCTGCGAGAGATCGAGGCAGAGCTTCCCTCGATTGACGAGATGGAGGTGGAGACCCGGATCGTCCATCTGCCGCTGTCGTGGGACGACGAGCAGACGCAGCTCGCGATCCAGAAATACATGCAGTCGGTGCGTCCCGACGCACCGTGGTGCCCGTCGAACATCGAGTTCATCCGCCGGATCAACGGGCTCGATTCCATCGACGAGGTAAAGCGGATCGTCTTCGAGGCAAGCTATCTCGTTCTCGGCCTCGGCGATGTCTATCTCGGCGCGCCGGTTGCCACGCCGCTCGATCCGCGCCATCGGCTGGTGACGACGAAGTACAATCCAGCCCGCACATGGACGCCGGAAAACGCTGTCGGCATCGGTGGCGCGTATCTGTGCATCTACGGCATGGAGGGACCGGGCGGATACCAGTTCGTCGGTCGCACCTGCCAGATGTGGAACGCCTTCCGCTCGACCGAAACCTTCGAGGCCGGCAAGCCCTGGCTACTGCGCTTCTTCGATCAGATACGCTTCCACGAGGTCAGCCACGACGAGCTGATGCGTTTCCGCGACGACTTTCCGCACGGAAAGGCGAAGGTCCGCATCGAGACGGAGCGCTTCCGCCTCGCCGATTATCGCCGGTTTCTGGCCGAAAACGCCGAAAGCATCACTGCTTTCACCGCGCAACGGCAGCAGGCGTTCGGGGAAGAGCGGGCGCGCTGGGAGGCGTCCGGCCAGATCGGCTACGGCGCTGACTTCGCGGAGACCATCGAGGTCAGCGAAGACGACATCCCGGCCGGCGGCATGGCTGTTGCGAGCCCGATTCCCGGCTCGGTCTGGAAACTGAATGTAAGGGAGGGCGCGCGCGTCAAAGCGGGCGACCCGTTGATCGTGGTGGAGTCGATGAAGATGGAATTCGAGGTCGCCGCTCCCGAGGACGGCGTGGTGACGGAACTTCGGTGCGTCGAGGGACGTGCCGTCGGCCTCGGCCAGACGCTCGCAGTGCTCATGCCGGAGGCGAACTGATGCGCGCGCTAGACCTCACCTCGCTCGCCTCCGCCTATGCCGAAGGCCTGACACCCACGGCGCTCGTGACCGAAATCCATGCGGCGATCCGGGAAACCGGCGAGCGCCCGGTCTGGATCAATCTCGTGCCTGAAAAAGAGGCACTTGCCCGCGCGGCCGACCTGGAGCGCCGCAAGGCTGCGGGAGAGGCGCTGCCGCTCTACGGTGTGCCCTTCGCCGCCAAGGACAATATCGACGTCGCCGGCGTCCCGACCACCGCAGCGTGCCCGGATTTCGAGTTCACGCCCGAACGCTCCGCGGCGGTCATCGAGCGCCTCGAAACGGCCGGCGCCATTGTCATCGGCAAGACCAATCTCGACCAGTTCGCGACCGGCCTGAACGGCACGCGCTCGCCTTATGGGCAGCCGGCATCGGTATTCGACAGCCGCTATGTCTCCGGCGGATCGAGTTCCGGATCGGCGGTCGCGGTGGCGTCCGGACTGGTGACGTTCGCGCTCGGCACCGACACCGCCGGCTCGGGTCGAGTGCCGGCGATGTTCAACAATCTTGTCGGCCTGAAGCCTAGCCGGGGGCTGATCTCAACCCGCGGCGTGCTTCCGGCCTGTCGCAGTCTCGACTGCGTTTCGATCTTTGCCGGCACCGTCGGCGATGCGCTGAAGATCACCGAGATCGCCTCCGGCTATGACGCCGAAGACGCCTATTCTCGCGCCGCGCCGAAGGGCAGCTTCGCGCCCGGCAACTGGCCGGAAGGCTTCCGCTTCGGTGTGCCGGAGAAGCCAGAATTCTGCGGAGACGATGAAGCGGCCGAACTGTTCGATGCGGCCATCGCGCGGCTGGAGCGGCTTGGCGGAATAAAGGTCACGTTCGACTATACGCCGTTCCGTGACGCGGCTCTGCTGCTTTACGCCGGCCCCTGGGTCGCCGAGCGGCTGGCCGCCATCAAGGGCTTCGCCGAGACCAGACCGGACAGCATCCACCCCGTCGTCCGCGAAATCGTGCTTGGCGGGGCGCGCTATTCGGCGGTCGACGCATTCGAGGGCCAGTACAGGCTCGCGGCATTCATCCAGCAGGTAAAGCCGGTCTGGGAAGAGATCGACGTCATGCTGCTGCCGACCGCGCCGACGATCTACACGATCGCCGACATGCTGGCGGACCCGGTGCGGCTGAATTCGAATCTCGGCACCTACACCAATTTCGTGAACCTGATGGACCTGTCGGCGATCGCGGTGCCGGGCGGCTTCCGCACTGACGGCCTGCCTTTCGGCGTGACCCTGGTCGGTCACGCCTTCGAGGACGGCAAGATCGCCGGATTTGCCGACCGCCTCCATCGCGCGCTGGGAACCGCCACCCTCGGCGGTACCGGCCGGCCGCTCCCGGGTAAACCGCTGGAGGCCAAGGGCGGCGGCCGCATCGACGTCGCGGTCGTCGGCGCGCACCTGAAGGGACTGCCGCTGCACCGGCAGTTGACCGACCGCGATGCGCGTTTCGTCCGGACGGCAAAGACCGCCACCGGCTACAGCTTCTATGCGCTGGCCGGCACGGTGCCGCCCAAACCCGGCCTTGTGTTCGACGGCTCGGGCGCCGGCGGCATCGAGGTCGAGATCTGGTCGGTTCCGGTGTCGGAATTCGGCAGCTTTGTCGCCGAAATCCCGGCCCCGCTCGGCATCGGCACGCTTGCGCTGGATGATGGGACTTCGGTGAAGGGCTTCGTCTGCGAGGCGCATGCGGTGGATGGCGCCGAAAACATTACGAAATTCGGTGGCTGGAAGGCCTATCTGGCGTCGCGTTGATCTTGGGGCGTCGTCATCCTCCGGCTTGACCGGAGGATCCACACAACGCGGCATGGCCCTAATGGGTCCTCCGGTCGAGCCGGAGGACGACGGCGCTTCAATGCACCATCCCCGCCTGCGTCTCCAAAGTCCGTCGCTTCCACTTCTCGACGATCGGCTTCCGCTCCGCCTTGTCGTCGAGCGGCAGGTCGTAGATCACCGTCGCGCCGTAGGCTCCCGGCGCCTGCGGGTCGCGCCGCGTCTTGTCGAAGGACAGCACCCGAGTGGCCAGCTTGAAGCCCTCGTGCAGGTCGTGGGTGATCATGAACACGGTCATGCCCTCCTCCTGCCAGAGCTTCAGCAGGAGGTCGTGCATCTGCGACTTGGTGCCGGGATCGAGCGCACCGAACGGCTCGTCCAGCAGCAGGATCTTCGGCCGACGGACGAGCGTCTGGGCGATAGCGAGGCGCTGCTGCATTCCGCCGGACAGTTCGGACGGGTATTTGTCCATCGCGTGCTCCAAGCCGACCGAGGCGATGCATGAACGGGCGTCGCCGATCGCGCGGCGACGCTCGGCCCCAAAGAAGCGGCCGAAGAATCTCGAGCGCTCGAACTCAAGCGGCAGCATCACATTGTCCAGCACCGTGAGGTGCGGGTAGACGGAATAGCGCTGGAAGACGATGCCGCGGTCCGGCCCCGGCTCGTCGGGGAGCGGCTTGCCGTCGAGCAGCATCGCGCCGCGCGTCGGTTTCTCCATCCCGAGCAGCATGCGCAGGAACGTGGTCTTGCCGCAGCCGGACGGCCCGACGACGGCGCAGAACTCGCCAGTCGGGATTTCCATGTTCAGGCGCTCCAGCACGATCTGGTCGCCATATTCCTTCCAGACATTGTCGATGAGCAGGCTCATGCCATGCCTCGCGAGATCCAGGGAAATATGCGCCGGCTGAGCCGGCGGAGCCCCCAGTCCATCAGGAAGGCGATCAAAGTGATCCAGGCGACATAGGGCAGGATGACGTCCATCGCGAGATAGCGGCGGACGAGGAAGATGCGGTAGCCGAGCCCCTCCGTCGCGGCGATGCCTTCCGCCGCGATCAGGAACAGCCATGCCGGCCCGAGCGAGAGCCGGACGCTGTCAATCAGTCGGGGCAGCATCTGCGGCAGAATGATGCGAACCACGATCTGCCAGGTCGATGCGCCGAGCGCCTGCGCCTTGATGAGGAGTTCGTTCGGCATCTCCATCACTCGCATCGACATGTCACGGATGAGGAACGGCGCGATGCCGATGACGATCAGAACCACCTTCGATAGGTCGTCCAGACCAAAGACAATGAAAAGGATCGGCAGGATCGCCATCGGCGGGACGAGCGAGATGACGCCAATCAGCGGGGCGAGCCAGGCCCGCACGTAAGGGACGAGGCCCACGGCAATGCCGGTCACAAGGGCCATCAGGGTTGCGATGCCGAGACCCCAGGCGAGCCGCGTCAGGCTGGCCGCAGTGTCGGCCCAGAGCAGGTAGCGGCCGCTACGCTGGTCGGGCTCGAATGCCATCCGATGGATGGCGTCGCCGATGCTGGAGAGCGCGGGCAGGAGCTTATCGTCGGGGTTTTCCGCAAGACGGAGCGAGGAGAAGGTTACGTAGAGCACCGCCAGCGCAAGAAAGGGCAGCACGCCTAGAACGAGCGCGCTGCCCCTTGCCGGGTGCCGGTTGATGATCCGGCGACCCATGTCAGAGCTTGCCGTCGGCCGCGAGCTTCATGAACTCGGAATCGAAGCGGAGCTTTACATTGTCCTTGTTGCCGAGCGTCTCGCCGCCCGGAAAGGCGATGCCGACGACGTCCTTGGACTTGGCGCCTTCGCCGAGCAGGCCGTGATCGAAGGAGAAGCTGCGGACGAGGTCCATCGTCTTCACGAGGGCCGGATCGGTCGCGAACGCGACGCCGTCCTTCGGCGTGTAGAACATCTTCGTCGTCTTGAGCTGCGCCTTGTAGCCGTCGAGGTCGGTGCCCGAGGCATCGGCCATCGCCTTCAGCGCCTTCTCGCCTTCGGGCGTGCCGGAAGTCATCAGGCCCATGATCTCGTACCACGCGCCGGTCAGCGCCTTGCCGAGGTCCGGATTGTCCTTGAGCGTCGCGGAGTTGACGATCATCAGATCGATGATCTCGCCCGGCACCTTCGAGCTGTCGAAGACTTCCGTCGCGCCCTTCACCGCCTTCACCTCGGAAAGCTGCGGGTTCCAGGTCACGACCGAGGTCACGTCCGAGCTGCCGGTGAACACCGAGACGATGTCGGCGTCGGACGTGTTCACGACCGTGACGTCCTTCTCGGAGAGCGTCACCGAGTCGAGCGCACGGGCGAGCAGGTAGTGTGAGACCGACAGTTCGACGAGATTGATCTTCTCGCCCTTCAGGTCCGCGACCGTCTTGCCCTTCTTCATGACGATGCCGTCATTGCCGTTGGAGAAGTCGCCCGAGATCAGCGCGGTCGAATCGACGCCGCCCGCCGCCGGAATGGTCAGCGCGTCCATGTTGGTCATGACACAACCGTCGAATCCGCCGGCCGTGTACTGGTTGATCGATTCCACGTAGTCGTTGATCTGCGTGATCTCGACAGTGATGCCGTATTTGTCGGCCCACTTCTTCATGATGCCGCTGTCCGCCGCATACCCCCACGGCATCCAGCCCGCATAGATCGACCAGGCGATCTTGAAATCCTTCTTCGGTGCGGCCTCGGCCGAAGCGAAGGGCATCAGCGCCAACGCAGCAACGGCCAAGGCAAATCCGCACCAGGTCTTGTTCGCAGTTCGCATGTCGAACTCCCCGTCCAATCAAAGTGCGCCGCGATGGCGATTGGTTGGGGCTGTCACACGGCCGGTTCCTCAGTCGAGACCCCGCCCGTGAGACAGACTCGACTGTCCCTCGCGGCTTCGGATCTCCCGGGCTTTTATCCCGCCGTGGCTCCGCCTCTCGGGCGGGAGTGCGATCTCTCGGACCAGCGCTCGAAGCGAGCCGGAACCCTAGACGCATTATGCTGAAATCTTATGCAGGGGACGTGCCAAGTCCCTGACGGCCAAAGGGCGCGACGCCGCAGCACGCATCCGTGTATGGCCATCCCGGACATTCCGTTCTAAGGCTCGACCGAGGAGCGGTGCGTGCAGATTATCGAGCAGCTTCAACAGTTTAGAACACTTCCAGTCTTGATTGAAAAGGCTGGGCGGACGATCTCTTACAGCGAGCTGGCCGGGAAGGTCATGGCCATGAGGTCGAGGCTTGGCGCCGAACGCCGGCTGATCCTTCTCGAATTCGGCCAGGACATTCCCTCGATAACGGCCTATCTCGCAGCGCTTTCGGGCGGCCATCCGGCGATCCTCGTCCAGCCCGGATGCAGCCGCTCCGACGAATTGGTCGACGCATTCCGGCCGCAGATCGTGATGCGGAACGGCGAACCGACCCGCATCGCGGCACGCGGGCCGGACCTTCATCCCGACCTCGCTTTACTGATGACGACGTCCGGCACGAGCGGCACCGGGCGGCTGGTCCGACTCTCGCGCCGCAACATCGAGGCGAATGCCAGGTCGATCGTCGCGGCACTCGGCCTGACATCCGGCGATCGCGGAGCGCTGACGCTGCCGCTCCACTATTCCTACGGTCTGTCGATCCTGAATTCGCACCTGTTTGTCGGCGGAAGCGTCAAGCTCGTCGCCACGCCGGTGCTGGATCCCGGATTCGTCGATGCCATCGACGGATGCACAAACCTGTCCGGCGTTCCCTACAGCTACGATCTCTATGAACGTATCGGCCTTCGAGAGCGGACTCCGGACAGCCTGCGTATGATGACCTCGGCGGGCGGACGCCTTCCGCCGGACCTGGTCCGCACCTATGCGGATTTTATGGAGCGGCGCGGCGGCCGCTTCTTCGCAATGTACGGCCAGACCGAGGCGACCGCGCGCATCGCGATCCTGCCGCCCGACCGGGCGAAGGCGTTTCCAGAGGAAATCGGCGAAGCAGTGCCGGGCGGGAATCTTTCCCTGGACGATGGCGAACTCGTCTATCGCGGCCCGAACGTAATGATGGGCTATGCCGAAACCGCGTCCGACCTCGCACGCGGAGACGAGGTTGAGTTCCTCAGAACCGGCGATCTCGCAGAGCGTGCGACGGGCGGTTCGTTCCGCATCACGGGCCGCAAAAGTCGCTTCTCGAAGATTGCCGGCCTTCGCCTCGGCCACGAGGACGCTGAGCGGAAACTGGCCGCCGAAGGTGTCGAAGCGGTGGTCGTCGGCGACGATACGATCATGGTCGCGGTCGTCTCCGACGAGGATCGGGAACGCGATGCGCGCGATGCACTGATGTTCGCGACCGGCCTGCCGCGCGGGCATGCGGAAAGCGTGACGATCGCCGACATCCCGCGCTTTTCCTCGGGAAAGATCGATGTCCCGGTGTTGCGCGAACGTGCGTTCGAGCGTCTCGGTCGTGGCCGCCGCATGCCCACGGGCGTTCTCGCGGCATTCGAGGAGGTGTTCTATCCGCGCCCCGTAAGGCCGGCGGACAGCTTCGTCTCTCTCGGCGGCGACTCGTTGGCCTTCGTCCAGTTGTCGATGACGCTAGAGGAATTGCTCGGTCGCCTGCCCGAAGGATGGGAACAGCGGCCGATCTCGGCGTTGACCGTCGACAAGGAAGCGCCGAATACCGCTGCGCTCGATACCCATCTCGCATTGCGCGGTCCGGCGGCGCTTTTCGTCGTCCTGCACCACGCGTCCCAAGGGCCATATGTCGGCGGGGCGGCGATGATGCTGCTTCTCGCGGGCTACAGCCTCGCCCGCTTTCAAGGCGTGAACCTCTTTGCCGGGCGCATCCGACCGATGCTCGCCACGCTGCTCCGGAACGCCATTCCCTATTTCGCGGTGCTCGCGCTGTTCGCCAGCATCGAGGGCAATGTGCCGTGGCAGAAATGGCTGCTGGTCGGCAATCTCGGTATCGGTGGCTACACGCCGGCAGGCACGTTCCACGTCATCTACTGGTTCGTGGAAGCCTATGCGCAAATCGTCGTGGGTTTCGCGATCCTGTTCATGATACCCGCAGTCCGGCGCTGGGCGGCACGGGACCCTCTGGCCTTCGGCCTGGTTTTGCTGGGAGCCGCGCTCACCTCACGCTGGACTATCCGGACGGTCTGGGCCGGCGATTCGCTGCGCGTCTTCGCGACGCCCGCGGTGATCTACATCTTCGCCTTCGGCTGGTGCATCTATTTCGCCAAGACGGTCCGACAGAAGATCGCTCTCAGCCTGCTCGGCCTCATGGTCTTCCCGATCGCCGATCCGCCGCGCTACGATTTCCTGCAGATCAAGCTCGCCTGCGTGCTCGGGACGGGGGCACTGCTGCTTTGGGTGCCGCGCATCCGGATGCCGTGGCGGGCCACCTCGGCGCTGATCGCGATCGGCGCGGCGAGCTACCACATCTACCTGTTCCACAACATCGCGCCGCATTTTCTGACTGACGAACTCGACGTTCCGCGCGGCCTGCAGACCGTAATTAATTTCGGATCGGGAGTGGCTCTCGGCGTCGCCGCCTACCGGCTGCAAATCAGCCTCGCGCGCATCTCGGCGAAACGGCGGCGGGAGGCGGCCGAACCCGAATCTCTGGGTCCGGCCGTGCCCTGATCAATCCATCGTCGGCATGGAGAACTGGGCGCCTTCCTTGACTCCGGACGGCCAGCGCGCGGTGACGGTCTTCATCTTCGTATAGAATTTGAAGGCGTCCGGGCCATGCTGGTTGAGATCGCCGAAGCCGGAACGCTTCCAGCCGCCGAATGTGTAATAGGCAAGCGGCACCGGCAGCGGCACGTTCACGCCGACCATGCCGACATTGACCTTGGACGCGAAATCGCGTGCCGCGTCGCCGTCGCGAGTGAAAATCGCGACACCGTTGCCGTATTCGTTCTCCGACGGCAGGCGAAGCGCCTCGTCGTAGTCGTGGGCGCGGACGACGGAGAGCACAGGCCCGAAGATCTCGGCCTTATAGATGTCCATGTCCGGCGTCACCTCGTCGAACAGACAGCCGCCGAGATAGAAGCCGTCCTCGTAGCCCTGCATCTTGAAGTTACGGCCGTCGACGAGAAGCTTCGCGCCCTCCTCGACGCCGCGATCGACATAGCCGCGGACTTTTTCCATGTGCGCGCGGGTGACGAGCGGCCCCATGTCGGCCTGGGCGTCGGTCGACGGACCGATCTTCAGGCTTTCGACGCGCGGAACGAGCTTGTCGAGGAACTTCTCCGCCGCGACCGGGCCGACCGGCACCGCGACCGAGATCGCCATGCAGCGTTCGCCAGCCGAGCCGTAGGCCGCGCCCATGATCGCGTCGACCGCCTGGTTCATGTCGGCGTCGGGCATCACGATCATATGGTTCTTGGCACCGCCGAAGGCGTGGACACGCTTTCCATGCGCCGCGCCGCGTCCATAGACGTATTGCGCGATATCGGACGAGCCGACGAAGCCGATGCCGGAAACGTCCGGATCGTCGAGCAGCGCATCGACCGCTTCCTTGCCGCCGTTGACGACATTGAGGATGCCGGCAGGGAGGCCCGCTTCCATCATCAGTTCGGCAAGGCGAAGCGGCACTCCGGGATCGCGCTCGGACGGCTTCAGGATGAAGGCGTTGCCGCAGGCGATGGCAGGCCCGAACTTCCACATCGGGATCATGGCCGGGAAGTTGAACGGCGTGATGCCGGCGACGATGCCGAGCGGCTGGCGCATCGAATAGACGTCGATGCCGGGACCAGCGCCCTCGGTGAACTCTCCCTTCAGAAGATGCGGCGCACCACAGGCGAACTCGATCACTTCGAGGCCGCGCTGGATGTCGCCCTTGGCGTCGGCCAAGACCTTGCCGTGCTCGCGGGCGAGGAGATCGGTCAGGCTGTCGATCTCGCGATTGGCGATATCGAGAAAGCGCATCAGCACGCGCGAACGGCGCTGCGGATTGGTCGCGGCCCAGGCAGGCTGCGCCGCCTTGGCGTTCTCGATCGCCTCGCGAACATCGGCCTGATTGGCGAGGGCGACCTTGGCCGCGACCTCGCCGGTCATCGGCCAGTAGACGTCACCGAACGCGCCGGAGCGTCCGGGAACGTGCCGGCCGCCAATGAAATGACCATAGGTTTTCATGAACTTGGGTCCTGTCAGGCGAGGCGGTCCAGCGCCGCGCCGAGCTTCTCGATGATCTCGTCGATATGCGGGGTCTCTGCAATCAACGGCGGCGACATCGCGATGATGTCTCCCGAAACGCGGATAAGAAGCCCGTTCTTGAAGCAATCGACCATCAGGTCATAACCCCGTTTGCCGACGCCGTCAGCCCGCGGAGCGAGCTCGATCGCGGCCATCATGCCGATATTACGGATGTCTATGACGTTCGGCTTGCCCTTCAGACTGTGCACCGCCTCTTCGAGATGCGGGGCAAGCTTTGCACCACGCGTCAGGAGGCCCTCGCGCTCGTAGATGTCGAGCGTCGCCATCCCGGCCGCGCAGGCCACGGGATGGCCGGAATAGGTGTAGCCGTGGAACAGCTCCATTGCGCTCTCGGGCCCGACCATCAACGCGTCGTGGACCGCCCGGCTCGCGAACACCGCGCCCATCGGCACGACGCCATTGGTGATGCCCTTGGCGGCGGTGAAGAGATCGGGCGTGACGCCGAAATAGGTCGAAGCAAACGGCGCGCCGAGGCGGCCGAAGCCGGTGATGACTTCGTCGAAGATCAGCAGGATGCCGTGTTTCGAGGTGATCTCGCGAAGCTTCTCGAGATAGCCCTTCGGCGGCGGAAGCACCCCGGCAGAACCCGCGACCGGCTCGACGATGACCGCCGCGATCGTATCCGCTCCGTGCAGCGCAACGATAGCTTCCAGCGCCTCCGCCTTGTCCACGCCGTGCTCCGGCTGACCGCGGCTGAAGGCATTCTTCGCAAGATCGAAAGTGTGCGGCAGGTGGTCGACGGCGGGCAGAAGCTGTCCCGCGAACTGTCGACGGTTGTTGACGAGACCGCCAACGGCGATGCCGCCGAAACCGACACCATTATAACCCTTCTCGCGGCCGATGAACTTGGTGCGGCCGGCATCCCCTTTCGCCTTATGATAGGCCAGCGCGATCTTCAGCGCCGTGTCGACCGCCTCCGAACCGGAATTCGTGAAGAATATCCGGTCGAGGCCCTGAGGCGCGAGACGAGCGACCCTCGCGGCGAAATCGAACGCGCCCGGCTGGCCCATCTGGAACGGCGGGGCGTAGTCGAGTGTCAGCAGCTGACGATGAACGGCGTCGGCGATTTCCTTGCGGCTATGGCCGGCGTTCACGCACCAGAGGCCGGCGGAGGAATCGATCAGCTTGCGACCATCGTCCGTCGTGTAATGCATACCCTCGGCCGCGGCGAGAATACGCGGCGCGGCCTTGAACTGGCGGTTCGCGGTGAAGGGCATCCAGTAGTTCGAAAGATCGAGCTCGTTCTTGGTCGCAGCTGAAATTGTCATGGGCTCTGTCTCATAGGGGACGCGGAGCATGCTGCCTTTCCGGCGACCGGACAAGGCAAAGGACGTTTTCTTTTCGGCTTATTCGGTGTCCGCCACGCGACGCTTGACGCCCCAGCCTGCCAAAATCTCGTTGGTATTGTCGATCACGAAATGCCGCGCGCTGGCGCGATCGTAGCCGTCGCCGAGAAGCGCGTCATAGTCGGTGAAAGTGTGACGGATATAGGCCGTCATCGACAGCCAGAGCGCGGTTTCTGGGTTCGACGCGCGAAGGCCGGGACTCGACATGGCGTGGTCGACGACCGCGTCGAACTCATGCGGGGGAATATCCGGCGCGAGGTGCCGCAAAGCGGCTTCGAGCTCCTCGCGCCGGGTCATGATTACGCCACTTCGAGTGTCGGGTAGTCGGTGTAGCCCTTCTCACCGCCGCCGTAGAAGGTCGCGCGGTCAGGCTCGGCGAACGGTGCATTCCGGCGGATACGCTCGACGAGGTCCGGATTCGAGATGAAATAGCGGCCGAAGGCCACGAGATCGACCTCGCCGTTCGCGACACGCTCACGGGCGAATTCGCCGTTGTAGCCGTTATTGGCGATGTACGTACCGCCGAACAGATTGCGAAGCTTGGCGAAATCGAAATCCGGGACGATATCGCGCGGCCCCTGCGTGGCGCCTTCGACCATGTGGATGAAGGCGATCTTGCGCCTGGACAGCTCCGAGACCGCAAGATCGAACAACGGCTGCGGATTCGATTCCGAAATGTCGTTCGACGGCGTGACCGGCGACAGACGGATACCGACACGGCCGGCGCCGATTGCCACGACCGTGGCGTCGACGACCTCTGTCATGAAGCGCACACGGTTCTCGATCGGACCGCCATATTCGTCAGTGCGCTTGTTGGCGCCGTCCTTCAGGAACTGGTCGATCAGATAGCCGTTGGCCCCATGGATCTCGACACCGTCGAAGCCGGCAGACACTGCATTCTTCGCTGCCCTACCGAAATCCTCGACGACCGCCTTGATGTCGTCGAGCGTGAGAGCACGGGGCTCACCGACCGGGCCGAAATCGCCGTTCGGCAGGAAGGTCTTGGAATTGGCGCGGATCGCGGAAGGAGCAACGGGTTGGGCGCCGCCGATCAGATCCGGATGCGAGATGCGGCCGACATGCCAGATCTGGGCGACGATCCTGCCGCCCGCCTCATGCACGGCGTCGGTCACCTTCTTCCAGCCGTCGAGCTGAGCGGGCGAATAGATGCCGGGTGTCGAGACATAGCCTTGTCCGTCCGGGCGGATCTGCGTGCCTTCGGTGACGATAAGGCCTGCACCGGCGCGCTGGCGATAATAGGTTGGAGCGAGATCGCTCGGCACTTCGCGGGCCGCGGCGCGGCTGCGGGTCAGCGGCGCCATTACGATACGATTCTTCACGGAGATGTCGCCGACCTGGGCCGGCTGGAAAAGCGGATCGTCAGACATGGAATTTCCTCAGGAGTGGGTGCTAGACATGAGGGCCGGCTCCGCTCGCGGCAATCCCCTGCGACAGAATAGTTCGATTAAACTCGAAATACCTGAAGATCGCGACTCGCATGGCTCTCTCGTTGAATCCTCTGTTCGCCCGTGCCGCTCTCGCCGTGACCCGGTTCGCGGCCCGCACGCCTCTTCTCGCCGCGATCACCCCGAGCGGCGGTGCGATTTCCGTGCCTGGGATCGCCTATGGACCGGACGGCCGACACAAGCTCGACGTCTATTCACCCCAGAACGCGGACAAGGCTCCCGTTGTCGTCTTCTTCTACGGTGGCTCCTGGCAGACCGGCGCCCGCCAGTTCTACCGGGCGCTCGGCCACGCGATGGCGGCACGCGGGATCGTCAGCGTCATCGCCGATTATCGGCTCTACCCCAAAGTCCGCTTTCCCGCCTTCGTCGAGGATTGCGCCTCGGCCTTCGCGTGGGCAAAGGCCAACATCGCCGCTTACGGAGGCGATCCGGAGAAGCTGTTCCTGATGGGCCATTCCGCCGGCGCCTATAACGCAGCGATGATCGCGCTCGATCCGAAATGGCTGAAACCGTCCAAGCTGGACCCGGTGCGCGACATACGCGGACTGATCGGGCTTTCCGGCCCGTATGATTTCGGCCGGCTCACCGAGGATGTGCTGATCACGATCTTCGGGGGCGACGACCGGTCGGACACGCATCCGATCAATTTCGTCACGAGCGCCGCGCCGCCCTCCTTACTGATCACGGGTGGACAGGACATCCGCGTCGATCCCGGCAATACGGCACGGTTCGCAAGACGAGTCCGCGACGAGGGCGGGTTCGCCGAGGAGATCGTCTATCCGAAGCTCGGCCATCTCGGGCCCGCGCTGGCGTTCGTGGGCCCGCTGCAAAAGCGCATCCCGATCGCCGATCAAGTGGCGCGCTTCGTAAGAGAGCGATCCGGATAGTCGGCATCCTCCGGCTTGACCGGAGGATGCATTGTCAGCGCCCTATGGGTCCTCCGGTCAAGCCGGAGGACGACGTCACTACAGCAGCTCCGCGTAAGGCGGATGCGGGATCGACTGGTGCGCGGCCCGGAGGGCCTTCGACCAGCGGTCGCGCAGATCGCGGAAATAGGCGTCGTCATCGCCGATCCGGTGCGAGACGGCCGCCTCCAGTTCATCGCGCCGAACCACGAGCACATCGATCGGCAGGCCGACACTCAAGTTCGACTGGAGCGTCGAATCCATCGAGATGAGCCCGATCTTCAGCGCGTCGCGCACCTCGACATCGTGCGAGATCGCGCGGTCGAGGATCGGCTTGCCGTATTTCGGCTCGCCGATCTGCAGATAGGGCGTATCCGGCGTCGCCTCGATCGAATTGCCCTCGGAATAGATGTGATAGAGCCGCATCGGCGCATCGCCGATCTGACCGCCGAGCAGCACCTTCATGTCGAAGGTCAGCCCGTGCTGCTCGAGCGCCTGGCCATCCATCTCGTAGACGCGCCGCATCGCCCGGCCGACGAGGTGAGCCGCCTGGAACATGCTCTGCACGTTCATCAGGTTCTCGATCTGGCCTGTCTCCTGATTGAGGATGCCTTCCTGGAGTAAGGCCAGAACCGACTGGCTGATAGAGAGATTGCCGCTGGTCGCGACACCGATGACGCGTTCGCCCGGCGTCTCGAACACATGCAGCTTGCGGAACGTCGCGATGTTGTCGATGCCCGCGTTGGTCCGCGTGTCGGCGATCATGACGAGGCCGCCCGAGACCAGAATTCCCACGCAATAGGTCATTGCCGGCGCCCCCAAGCCCCTGTTGTTCATGTTTTATCAGGCTTGCGCCTGTCGGGCGTCGTCGATCCTCAGACGAACGTCCATGCTCTCCGTCGAACCGCCATAGAATGAGCCGCGGATCGGCGCCGCGTCGAGATAATCGAGGCCGACGGCGACGCGCACATAGCCCTCTGTGGCGCAGATCGCATTCGCCGGGTCGAAGCTGACCCAGCCGAGATCCTTGATATAGGCCTCGGCCCAGGCATGGCTCGCATCCTGCTGCGCATCGCCCGGCTTGTAGAGATAGCCGGACACGTAACGCGCCGGAATGCCGACAGCCCGCGCGGCTCCGATGAAGATATGAGCCAGGTCCTGACAGACCCCATGACCGGCTGCGAACGCCTCTGCCCCGGTCGTCGTGACGACAGTGGCGCCGGTGTCGAAGGTCACGAGATCGTGGATCGCGTGCATCAGGGCATGCATGCGATTCAGCGGATTTTCGGAGCCGGCCGCGGTCGCCTGCGCGAAATCGACGATCGCCGGGTCCGCCGCGCTCAGATTGGTCGGGCGAAGAAACAGTGCGGGCGGAAAGCGCTCGACGGTGCCGCGAACCACACCGGCCTGGTCATCGGTCTCGACGGCGCCTTCGACCCGGACATGGATCTCGGTCAGCGGCCCGTCGATCGTCAGGCTATGCGTGATGTTGCCGAACCAATCGTCACGGCGGGTCATCCGCGCTTCGGTCTGGAGGTGGATCTGCCAATCGGCAACGAACTGTCCGTGGTGATTGCGCGGCGTGAGGCGCAGCAGCTGGATCGCCGACTTTATGGGCGCGCCGTAACGGTAGACGGTGTCGTGGGCGATCCGGATGCGCATTGGAATCACAGAAGATATTGGTCGGCGACGGCGTTACCGAGCCTGTTGTTGTCTTCTATGAAAGCCTTGATGAACTCGTGCAAGCCGCCCTGGAAGATGTCTTCGATGCGGCCGTTACCGAGACGTGAATAAACCTGGCGGGCCAGACGCTGCGAGGGGCCCGCGCGGCCATAATCGTTCGAGATGTTGTCGAGGTGGCGCGTCAGCTCCGCATAGCAGGCCGCCAGCGAGCGCGGCATCTGCTCCTTCAGGATCAGGAAATCGGCGACCAGCCAGGGCTTCAGGTTCTGGTGATAGACCCATTGATAGCTGACCAGCGCCGAGACCGAGCGCAGGATCGCGGCCCATTGGTAATAGTCGATGCCGCCGCCAACCTCGGCCTCCCGGGGCAGGAGCACGTGGTACTTCACGTCGAGCACACGGGCGGTGTTGTCGGCCCGCTCGATGTAGACGCCGATACGGGAGAACCAGAACGCGTCGTTGCGGAGCATGGTCCGCGCGGCCGAGCCATCGAAGCGGAGCGAGGCCTCCTTCACCCAGTTCAGGAAGGTCGGCAGTTCCTCGAGCCGGAAGTCCTTCGGCTTGAACTTCCGCATGTCGAGCCAGGCGCCGTTGATCGCCTCCCACATCTCGGAGGTCAGCGAGCCGCGGATCGAACGCGCATTGTGGCGGGCGGTTTCGAGGCAGGCGCGGATGCTGGATGGGTTCGCATCGGAAACCGCAAGGAATTCGATGACGTTCTCCGGCGTCACCTCGCTGTAGACCGCCTTGAACTGATCATAGGCGCTCGCGGTGAGCAGCGCGGATTCCCATTCATTGGTGTGGTCGTGGCCGTACGAGACCGGCATCGACGACAGCCGGTAGGCAACGTCGAGGATGCGTGCGGTGTTCTCCGCGCGCTCAACATAGCGGGCAAGCCAGTAGAGGCTTTCGGCGTCGCGGCTCAGCACAAGAAGACCTCGAAATTCATTCGCTGAGCACCCAGGTGTCCTTTGTTCCGCCGCCCTGGCTGGAATTGACCACCAGCGAGCCGGGTTTGAGCGCGACGCGGGTCAGGCCGCCCGGCACAATGCGTATTCCCTGTGTACCGGTGAGAACAAAGGGGCGCAGATCGACATGGCGCGGTTCGAGTCCGCCATTCGCCAGGACCGGGCAGGTGGACAGCGACAGCGTCGGCTGGGCGATGTAGTTCGCGGGTTTGGCGAGAATGCGCTTCCTGAAGTCCTCGCGCGCCTCCCTGGTCGCGTGGGGTCCGACCAGCATGCCGTAGCCGCCGGAGCCGTGGACTTCCTTCACCACGAGTTCGTCCAGCCGGTCGATGACATAGGCGAGGCCCTCGTCCTCGCGGCAGCGCCAGGTTGGGACGTTCTTCAGGATCGGCTCCTCGCCGAGGTAGAACTTCACGACGTCGGGTATGTACGAATAGATCGCCTTGTCGTCAGCGACGCCGGTGCCGGGAGCGTTGCAGATCGCGACATTGCCGGCGCGCATCGACCCGATCAAACCGGGAGCGCCGAGCGCCGAATCCGGTCGGAACATCAGCGGATCGAGGAAGTCGTCGTCGATGCGGCTATAGATGACGTCGACGCGCTGCGGCCCCTGCGTCGTGCGCATGTAGACGATGTCGTCACGGACCATGAGGTCGCGACCCTCGACGAGGCGCACGCCAAGCCGGTCAGCCAGGAAGGAGTGCTCGTAATAGGCGCTGTTGTACTGGCCGGGCGTCAGCACGACGACGGTCGGATCGGCCTTGGTGCCGTTCGGCGCCATCGACTTCAGCGTGTTGAGCAGTTCGTTGGCGTAATTGTCGATCGGCAGGATGCGCTGCTGCGCCACCAGATCGGGGAACAGCCGCATCATGATCTCGCGGCCTTCCAGCATGTAGGACACGCCGGACGGAGTACGGAGATTATCCTCCAGAACATAGAAGTCTTGGTCGTCGGTACGGACGATATCGATGCCTGCGACCTGCACGTGGACTCCACCTGGCAGGTCGATGCCGCTCATCTGCGGCCTGTAGTAGGGATTTTGGTAGACGAGGTCCTCGGGAACGATCCCGGCACGCAGGATCTCCTGCTGGCCGTAAATGTCCTTGAGGAACATGTTCAGCGCCCGGACGCGCTGTTCGAGACCACGAGAAAGCTTCGCCCATTCGACCGCAGCGATGATGCGGGGCACGATGTCGAACGGGATCAGCCGCTCCTCACCCTCATTGTCGCCATAGACCGCGAAGGTGATGCCTACCTTGCGGAACAACAATTCCGCCTCTTCCCTGCGCCCTTCGAGGAGAGCGGGAGGCGCGTCCTTCAGCCAGTTCTTGAAGATTTTGTAAGCGTCCCGACAGCCGCCGTTGGCGCTGCTGGACATCTCGTCGAAATGTGGGCTGCTCATGGAGTCCGCCCATCCGGCGCAAGGCCGCCAGCAATCTCGGGGAAGGGAAACTTGATGATGTCGACGCTCACCGGCATCCGGCCGTACAGGAACATTGGCTTCAGCTTAGAAGGCTCTTATTTGAGCACAAGCAGATTGAGGCGGCAGGAACGGCCCAACCGCGCAGCATTTGCCTACAATCTGAGCAATTCTGTTACTGCTCGGCGGGTTCCGCAGGGGTGAAGAGCAGCTTGTCGATGCGACGTCCGTCCATATCGACGACCTCGACCGTCCAGTTCTGGACCCGCAGCCGGTCACCGGTCGATGGAATACGCCCGAGGACCGATAGAACGAGACCCGCCGCCGTGTGAAAGTCCTCGTCCTCGCCGACCTTGATGCCGAGCGATTGCTCTAGATCATCCACCGAGGTCGCGCCATCGACGAGGAACGACCCGTCCTCGCGGGGGAATATCTCGCGGAACTCGTCAGGCGTCGCGGTTGCCAGATCTCCGGCGATCGCCTCAAGCACGTCGGTCGGCGTGACGAGGCCTTCGAGCGAACCGAACTCATCGACCACAAGAGCGATATGCGCCGGGTAGGTCTTAAACATGTTCAGCAGACGAAGGACCGAAATTCCTTCCGGCACATAGACCGGCTGCAGCATCACCGCTTCGATGTTCATCGGCTCGCCGCGCATCATCTGAGCGAGAAGATCCTTCTTGCGGACGATGCCGAGCGGCTCATCGACATTGCCGCCGCGCGCCACGATGATCCGCGATGCGGAGCCGGTCATCAGCTCCTTGCGGATATCCTCCTCGCTGTCATCGAGGTCGATCCAGGCGATGTCAGGGCGAGGGACCATGATCGCGGCCACCGGCCGATCTGCGAGGCGGAGCACCCCCTCGAGCATCTTGTGCTCGACAGGGTCGATGACGCCCGAGGCCGTGCCCTCAGCGATGACGGTGCGGACTTCTTCTTCCGTCACGTGGTCCTTGTCGCTCTCGCGGATGCGCAGCACCGCGAGGACAAGACTGCCGGAAACGCTGAGCAGGGAGACGAACGGCTTCGCGACCGACGACAGGACGAGCAGCGGGCCCGAGACCATCATGGCGATGCGCTCCGGCGCCGAGAGCGCTATGCGCTTCGGCACGAGCTCGCCGAGGATCAGCGACAAATAGGTGATCGCGATAACCACGACCGCCACGGCGATCGGATTGCCGTAGGGGGCGATCGCCGGGATCGTCCCCAGCCATTCGCCGAGCCGCTCGGCGATGGTCGCGCCGCCGAAGGCGCCGGTCAGGATGCCGATCAGGGTGATGCCGATCTGCACCGCAGACAGGAACCGGCTCGGATCCTCAGCCAGCTTGATGGCCCGCTGCGCCTTCTGATTGCCGTCCCTCGCCAGCGCCTGCAGACGTGCGTGACGGGCAGAAACGACCGCCAGTTCCGACATCGCGAAGAAGCCATTCAGGATGATGAGGAACAGGATGATCGCAATTTCAAAGACGGGCATTGGGTCCTGTTTTCGGGGTGATCGAAGGCAGTATCGCATTCCTTCTAGCGAAAAGGCCGCCAATTCGCGAGCCGCGATGATGCGAGACCTTCGACTGCCTTATCGGGCGGACCGTGCCGGAGCCTGACGATCTATATGATCGCGCAGGATTTTCAGGTTGCGGCTATTCGCGCGCCAGAACACGTCGAACACGTCGCCGAATAGGGGGATCGCGCCGAACACCATGTCGGCGACGATATTGCCGCCCATGCGCAGGAGCTTGTGCTTCGGCACACCCATTCGGTGCGCTTCATAGATCATGTAAGCGGCGATGGCCTGTGCGAGCACGTCGCCCACGCCGGGAACGAGACCGATGGCAGCGTCGGCGCCGAGGCGGATGCGGGTGCCGGGGATAGCAATCGCGCCGTCCATGATCCAGGCCAGCCGCTCCAGGCGGGCGACGCGATCGGAATGGCTGATCGGGCGGGAGGTGAACGAACGATATTTGCGGCCAGCGGTCGCGGTTGTCATCGGCATGAATCCCTTCGGCGCGTATGTGGGGATCACGGGCTACGCCGCAATCCCTTCGCTACGTAACGCGCTGCCGCCCAGAAGGATTCAGACCGAATATGTAATGCCGCCGTCGATACGGATGCTTTGGCCGGTGATATTGCCGCCGCGATCCGACGCGAGCGACGCGATCACCTTGTCCGATATCCCGCCTCCGATCAGGCCGGCTGCAGCGTCTGCGCTTCCGAGCGCTTGCGGCCGATCATCAGCGAGATAACAGCAGCGACGAGACCGGTCATGCCGGCGATGAAGAAGGCCGCGAAATAATCGCCCTGTACGCTCCGCATATAGCCGCCGAAGAAGGCCGCGCTCGCACCACCGAGCTGATGGCCGGCGACGATCCAGCCGAACACGACCGGGCCGATGCGGTTTCCGAACGCCTCATTGGTCAGCCGAAGCGTCGGCGGGACGGTCGCGATCCAGTCGAGGCCATAGAACACCGCGAAGAAGGTCAGGCTGTAGAACGAGAAGTCCGAGAACGGCAGATACATCAGCGAAAGGCCGCGCAGGCCGTAATAGAAGAACAGGAGCACGCGCGGATTGTAGCGGTCGGTCAGCCAGCCCGAGAGCGTGGTTCCGATCAGATCGAAGATTCCCATCAGCGCGAGCAGGCCGGCAGCCCGGACCTCCGGGATTCCCTGGTCGATGCAGAGCGAGATCAGATGCGTGCCGACGAGGCCGTTGGTGGTGAAGCCGCAGACGAAGAAGGTGGCGAACAGGAGCCAGAACACCTTGGTCTTCGACGCTAGAACGAGGCTGCCGATGGCCAGTTGCAGCGGTCCCTCGCCATTGTGTGCAGGCGCGGGCTCGTCTTCGGTCGCGCCATAACGGCGTAGACCGATTGAGGACGGCCGCTCGGGGACAAGCAGGAGGACGAGCGGGATCAGGACCAGCGGACCGACCGCGACGGCCAGAACCACCGCCTGCCAGCCGAACGCCTCCGAGAGAGCGGCGAGCGCCGGGACGAAGATCAGGGTGCCGGTGGCGGTCGAGGCCGTCAGCACGCCCATCGCAAGGCCGCGATTGGTGGCGAACCAGCGGTTGGAGACCGTCGCGGCGAGGACCACCGCGATACAGCCCGAGCCGAGGCCCGAGAACACGCCCCAGGTCGCGACCAGATGCCAGGGCTCGGTCATGAAATAGCTCGACCCGGTCGCGACCGACATCAGCGCCAGCGCGCCGACGAGGGTCCGCCTCATGCCGACCTTGTCCATCAGCGCGGCGGCGAACGGACCGACGAGGCCATAGAGGAAAATGCCGATCGCGGCCGACAGCGAGACCGTCGCCTTGCTCCAGCCGAAGGCCTGCTCAAGCGGCGTCAGAAGAACGCCCGGCGCTCCGCGCGTGCCCGCCGAAACGAGGAGGCAAAGGAAGATGACGCCGACGACAATGAAGGCGTAGTTCTGGCCAAGGGCGCGGAGGCGAGCTATATGCATGTTACCGACCGGTACGTGGAGCCCAACAACTACGTACCGGTCGGTAACATTGTCAAGTCACGGTTTGTGGTCATGCCCATCAACTCGCCTGATGCGCCGCCTCCGAGAGCCAAGGATCGGATCCGCGAAACCGCGCGCGATCTGTTCTACCGCCTGGGAATTCGCGCGGTCGGCGTCGAGGAGATCGTCTCCCGCGCGGGCGTTACCAAGCCGAGCCTCTACCGCAGCTTCCAGTCAAAAGATGACCTCGCGGTGGCCTACCTGCAGGACTACGACGCGCGATTCTGGGCGAAGTTCAACGAGGCGGTGGATGCCCATCCGGGCGATCCGCGCAAGCAGATCGTCGAATTCCTGACGCGGCTGGGCGAGCGTGCCCGCCTTCCGGCCTATCGCGGTTGCGGGCTGACGAACGCCGCCGTCGAATATCCCGAGGCCGAGCACCCGGCCCGCAAGGTCGCCGAGGCAAACAAGACGGCGCTCCGCGCGAAACTTCGCCAGATGGCGACCGAGATGGGCGCCCGGGATGCCGCAAGGCTCGGCGACGGGCTGATGCTCCTGATCGAGGGCAGCTACGCGACGAGCCAGCTCTTCCATGGCGAAGGGCCCGCCAGCGCCGCGGCGGAATGCGCCGATCACCTGATCGCGGCGAGCACCGCCCGCTGACATGGAAGGGCCCGCCGAAGCGGGCCTTTGAATATCCTTACGCCGCCTGCTTCGAGCGATATCGCTCGGCCGCGTGCTGACGCGACAGGTTCGGCTGGAGCGCCAGACGGGCGCCCTCATAGGCATCCCAATCCTTCATGTCGGGCAGCGGCGGCACGGTGATCGGTTCGCCCTGGTCGAGGCCGGAGAGCGCCGCATCGACCATCTCGTCGACGCCCATGACCATTTCCGCCGGGAATTCCTCGACATCGATGCCCGCGCGTTCCCAGATCTCGGTGCGGGTCGCGCCCGGCAGCACGGCCTGAACACGCACGCCCTTGTCGGCGAGTTCGCGCTGCATCGACTTCGTGAGATTCAATACGTAGGCCTTGGTACCGCTGTAGACGCCGTTGAAAAGTTCAGGAGCGAGAGCGAGCACGGAAGCAATATTGATGATCGTGCCGTTGCCTCGCGAGGCGAAGCCGGCGGCAGCCGCCGAAGCGAGGCGCGTCGGGGCCGTCACGTTCAACTGGATCATGGTGTCGAGCTTTTCGACATCGGCCTCCAGGATCGTGCCCTGTACGCCCATGCCAGCGTTGTTGACCAGGCCCGTGACATCCGGATCGTTGCGGAGAACCGCCTCGACACGCGCCGTATCGGCCTTCGACGTCAGGTCCGCCTTCACGACCTCGACCTTGCGGCCGGTCTCGGCTGTGATACGGGCGGCGAGCTCCTTCAGCCGCTCTTCGTTGCGGGCGACCAGAACCAAATCATATCCCCGCTTGGCGAGGCGATCCGCATAGACCGCACCGATGCCGGCCGATGCGCCGGTGACAACAACTTTCCCCTTGGATGAACCGCTCATGACACTCTCCATCAATCAGCTGCCTCAGCAGCACTGAAGATAGATTATGGTCATAATCTATTGACGCCAAGGGGCGGCGCGAAATTATTTTTGCGTGCTGAGCGAGTCCTTCACCGCGTCGAGGATTTCGTCGGAAAGAGGCGTTCCCATCGTCGCCCGCGACAGCGCGACCGCGCCAATCAGGGTGGACAGAGTGGCGAGCGGCGCGGGATCCTCCACCGCTTCCAGCCGCTCGATCATGCGCCCCATGCCGCGCATGAAGGCGTCGCGGAGCCCCTGATCGCTGTCGCGCCCGAGATCGCCGGCCAGGCACGACAGAACGCATCCCATCGCCGGATTGTCGCGATGCTCCGGCGCGAGGTAGGCATCGAGAAAGACCTGCCGTGCCTCGAGCGTCCCCGCGGCTGCCGCGATCCGCTCGCGCAGTTCGCCGACGATCTTGGTCGATGCGCGCTCGAAGGCGAGGGCCGCCAGCGCATCCTTGGATTTGAACTGCTTGTAGAACCCGCCATGGGTCAGCCCGACCGCCGCCATCAGTTCCGGAACGCTGACGCCCTCGATTCCTTTTTCGCGAAACAGGCGGGAGGCGGCGTCGATGATTTCTTCCCGGTGCCTTTCGGCGTCTTCACGCGATGCGCGCGGCATGATGCAAACCTCGATAGATGTTTGCCATCATATATAAGAGAACGCCCCACTAAATCCTAGCCGGCTGCGGACAGAGACGCCCGCAGCCTCGGCGTGGCGAAATCGAGGAAGGCCCTTAGCTTCAGCGGAAGCAGACCCTGGCCGAGATAGACGATATGGACCGGCCAGGGCTCCGGCTCGAAATCCTCAAGCACCAGTTCAAGCCTGCGCTCTCGCCGAGCGGCTACGACCTGATAGGACAAAACACGCATCAGGCCGAGCCCAGCCTCGCAGGCGTCGATGGCCGCCTCTATTTCGCTGACCTTCAGGCGCGAGCGCATCGGTACGCTGATCTCACCCTTCGGTGTACGGAAACGATAGGCGCGGACTGAGGCGACCCCCTCGACGGTTGCGATGCAATCCTGCCCTTCGAGATCTTCCGGCTTTCGCGGCCTGCCTATGACATCGAGGAGGGAGGGGGCCGCGCACATGACCCGGCGAACCGCGCCAAGCCTGGTCGCCAGGAGGCCGCTGTCCGGTAAGTCGCCAATGCGCACGGCCAGATCGACATGGGTTTCGATGAGGTTCATCACCCGGTCGGCCAGGATGAGGCGCAGATTGATCTCCGGGTAGATCTTCAGAAAATCGACGACCACCGGCAGGACATGAAGGCGCCCGAACACGACCGGCGCGGTGATCGTAAGCTCGCCCTTCGGCTCGGTGTATTCGCCCGCGGCGGCGCGTTCCGCTTCTGACACCTGCTCCAGAATTCTCTTGCACGCCTCGATATAAGATTGCCCGGCTTCGGTAAGCGAAACGCGACGGCTGGAGCGGACGAGAAGCTTCGTGCCGAGATGGGCTTCGAGTTCGGCGACCTTCCGGCTCACGGTCGCAAGCGGCGTGCGGAGCCTGCGGGCGCGCCGGCGGACAGGCTCCCTTCATCGACTACCGCAAGCAGGACGGTCATCGCATCGAGTCGGTCCAATTTCCCTCTCGATTTTTGGAAGGGTGATTTCACAATCTGCCGGATATCGGCGATTTCCGGAAGGTCTTATTTGACTTCCACCTGACTGAACCCACCGAGACAGCATCATGGCCCGCCCACCACTGCCCCCGTTCAATGCCGAAACTGCTGCCCAAAAGGCCCGAGCCGCCGAGGACGCCTGGAACTCGCGCGATCCCGCCCGCGTCGCCCAAGCCTATACGATCGACAGCCGTTGGCGTAACCGCGCCGAGTTCATCAACGGCCGCGACCAGATCGAAGCCTTCCTGACTCGCAAATGGGCGAAGGAAATCGAGTACCGCCTGATCAAGGAAGTCTGGGCCTGGCAGGGTAACCGCATTGCCGTGCGTTTCGCCTATGAATGGCGCGACGACAGCGGCCAATGGTTCCGTAGCTATGGCAACGAGAACTGGGAATTCGACGAGGAAGGCCTGATGCGTGAGCGCCATGCCTCGATCAACGACCTTCCGATCAAGGACGAGGACCGCAAGTTCCATTGGCCGCTCGGCCGCCGCCCCGACGATCACCCGTCGCTGAGCGAACTCGGACTCTGACCATGACCGCGCACGTCTATCCAAGCGACGTCGCCTTCACCCCCTCGGTGAAGGACATCCAGGACCGCAAGGGCTCGCGGACAGGCTATGCGGCGATGGAAGCGAGCCATGGTTGGCAGACGGAGATCACCCCTGATCTCGCGGCATTCATCGACGCCCAGATCAGCGTTTTCCTCGGCACGGTGAACGCCGACGGCCAGCCCTATATCCAGCATCGCGGGGGGCCGCCCGGCTTCCTCCGCGTGCTGGACGATCACACGATCGCCTTCGCCGATTTCAGAGGGAACCGGCAGTACATCACGCAGGGCAATCTCGCCGACAATCCGAAGGCCTTCCTGTTCCTGATCGACTATGCGAACCGCCGTCGGGTGAAGCTCTGGGGCGAGGCGCGCGTGGTGGAGGGCGACGACGATCTCGTCGCCCATCTGATGCCGGCGAACTACCGCGCTAGGCCGGAGCAGGCGCTGCTGTTCACGGTGAACGCCTGGGACGGCAATTGCCCGCAACACATTCCCCAGCGCTTCGAGGCCACCGACGTCGCGGCGGCGCTCGCTGTGCGGGACGAGAAGATCAAGGAGCTGGAAGCCGAGATCGAGCGGCTGCGTGCGATCTCGGCTTAGCGTTAACATCTTAGGATAGGTTGTCCGAAGCCGCGATCCAGCCTTAGTTTTGCGCCGGGTTGGAGGCTTTGCGATGTCGATCAGGGTGCCCGTCGTTCCAGCGGCGTATTTCGGTATGGTGCTCGGTCTTTCGGGGCTGGGCGTGGCCTGGCGCTGGGCACAGAAGGTGTGGAGCGTGCCAGCCTCAATCGGTGAAGCGATCTGCTTCCTCGCAATCGCCGTCTGGGTTGCCCTGATCGCGCTCTACATCGCCAAGTGGCTTGTTGCCCGTGACGAGGCGCTGGCCGAAATCGCGCATCCGGTGCAGTGCTGCTTCGTTGGCCTAATCGGCGTCGCGACCATGCTCGCGGGCGGATGCATACTCCCCTACTCATTCGGGTTGGCAGTCGCGCTTTTCGCGCTGGGCTCCATCTTTGCGCTCGCTTTCGCCGTCTGGCGCACGGGCGGCCTTTGGCACGGAGAGCGTGACCACACCACGACGACCGCGGTCCTTTATCTCCCGACTGTCGCCGGCAGTTTCGTGACCGCGACGGTCGTCTCCGCGCTGGGCCATCCAGACTGGGGCCAGCTGTTCTTTGGCGCGGGCCTGTTTTCCTGGCTGGCGATCGAATCGGTACTTCTCAACCGCATGCTGACGGCACCGGAAATGGCGGCGGCCCTTCGGCCGACCCTCGGAATTCAACTCGCGCCAGCTCCGGTCGGAGCCGTCGCCTATCTCAGCGCGACGCAGGGGGCACCCGATGCGCTGGCCCATGCCCTTATCGGCTACGGCCTGCTTCAATCGCTGGTCCTGCTCCGACTGATGCCGTGGATCCGCGAGGGCGGGTTCGCGCCGTCGTTCTGGGCCTTTACCTTCGGAATCACCGCTCTCGCGACCGCGCCGTTGCGATTGCTCGACAGAGGAGACAGCGGCGCGATCGAGGCTATCGCGCCCGTGGTTTTCGTCGCGGCCAACGTTGTCGTCGGTCTGGTGGCGGTCGGCACTGTGATACTGGCGGCGCGTGGGAGGCTGTTCGCAAAAACCGTTGCCTATCCGGCCGTGGCGACCGAGCCATCGAAAGCCACTTGATAGGCATAGTGGTGCGGGCGGTCGGACTCGAACCGACATATCCGTGAGGACGGGGGATTTTGAGTCCCCTGCGTCTACCAATTCCGCCACGCCCGCAGCGGTGGATGGCCAATTGCCATATTCACCCTCCGCGCGTCTAGAGCCGCCGCCCGCCTCCTTGCCCTTTCGTCGCATCGGTATCCGCACCGATGGACGCTAGGCTGCCAAGCATCTACACGAGAGCGCACTTCGCTGGGGGTCTGATGCTTCGCCCGCTTTACGACTGGACGATGAGGCTGGCGGCCGGCCGCCGAGCCATTCCCGCCCTCGGCGCCATCTCCTTCGCGGAGAGTTCGTTCTTCCCGATCCCGCCGGACGTCATCCTGGTCCCGGTCGTGCTGGCCAATCGCGACAAGGCCTGGACCATCGCGCTGTGGTGCACGATCACATCCGTGCTCGGCGGAATGGTCGGCTATGCGATCGGCGCGCTGCTGTTCGACTCGGTCGGGCAATGGCTGATCCAGTTCTACGGCTATCAGGACAAGCTCGACACGTTCCGACACGCCTATGCCGAATGGGGCGCCTGGATCATCCTGATCAAGGGCCTGACGCCGATCCCCTACAAGCTGGTGACGATCGCCTCCGGTTTCGCCGGCTACGATTTCCTATGGTTCGTCATCCTGTCGGTGATCACGCGCGGCGCCCGCTTCTTCCTGATCGCAGGCCTCCTGCGCGTCTATGGCGAGCCGATCCGCAACTTCATCGAGAAGCGGCTCGAACTCGTCACGCTCGTCTTCCTGGTCGTCCTTGTGCTCGGCTTCGTCGTCATCAAATACGTGGTCTGATGCTCGATCTGACCACCCAGAGGTCCGCCGCGCTTGTCGCGCTCGGCGGCGTGGCCGCCCTCGGAACTGCCTATGTGTTCCAATACGGCTACGGCTATGTGCCCTGCGCGCTCTGCCTCTGGCAGCGCTGGCCGTACTATATCGGCATCCCGCTTGCGCTGATCCTGGCGGTCACCGGCAAGAGTCTGCCGCCTTCGGCCCTGAAGGCTGGCGTCGCCGTCCTGGCGCTCCTGTTCGTCGTCAACGCCGGCATTGGCGTCTATCACTCTGGCATCGAGTGGAAGTTCTGGCCCGGCCCGGCGACATGCAGCCCCGGCGCGGCGGGGCCGGCAAGCGGCAATCTTCTTGACGATCTCAAGGCGACGCGGATCGTGCCGTGCGACGCGGCTTCGTGGCGGTTTCTCGGCCTGTCATTCGCGGGATGGAATGTCGTCGTGAGCGCGGTGCTGGCTGGGATCGCGTTCGTTGGATTAAAGCGCCGCTAGGCGTTCCCCGGACCGCGTGCAGCGAAGCTGCATCGCGTGATCCGGGGTCCAGCGCACAAGCGCGCCGCAGGCGCTCAATAGCTGAAGAGCTTCGCGAGTAAACGCTGGGTCCCGGATCTGCACGCGCTTCGCGCGGTTGGCCGGGATACAGGATCAAGGCTCCAGTTCGGTATCCCAGTAGAGATAGTCGAGCCAGCTGTCGTGCAGGTAATTCGGCGGGAACAGGCGGCCGTTCTGGTGCAGGTCGTGAACCGTCGGCGCGAACGGTGCCCGGTTCAGGTGCAGGCCGCAATACTGCAGCAAGAGTCCGCCCTTCCTGAGATTGCAGGGCGAACAGGCGGTGATGACGTTTTCCCACGTCGTCTGGCCGCCCCGCGAGCGCGGGATCAGATGGTCGAAGGTCAGGTCGTCGCGCGAACCACAATATTGGCAGGTGAAACGGTCGCGCAGGAAGACGTTGAACCGGGTGAAAGCCGGATTGCGCGACGGCTTGATATAGCTCTTGAGGCAGACGACCGACGGCAGCGGCATGTCGAAGCTCGGGCTCGAGACTACGCGATCGTAGGAAGAAAGAACGTTCACCCGATCGAGGAAGATGGCCTTGATGGCATCCTGCCATGACCACAACGACAGCGGGTAATAGGACAAGGGCCGGTAATCCGCGTTCAGCACAAGCGCGGGACAGGAATCGGGAGACACGTGAACCGTCACGCCAAACTCCGCTTACGACGTCGGCCCTTATCCGACGCGTGCGGACAGTCTAACGGTTCTGTGTCACGCTTGTGAAGGTCCTAACGGACGCACTCAACCAAAGCATTGCTTCAGGAACTGCGCGCCCTTCGCCAGCCCCGTGCGGTCGATGCCATGGGCCATGCCGTGCGCGACGTGCCAGGAGCGAGGAACACCTGATTCCGCAAGCACTTCCACGGTGTGGACCAGCGCATCGACGGGGATCACCTGATCGGCCGTGCCATGGGCCAGAAAGACCGGTGGTTTGGTTTTGATCTCGGCTTTCAGATGCTCGCCGCCGGCGATCGTTCCGGAATATCCGACGATGCCTGCGAGTGATTCGGCGCGCCGCAGACCGACGTGAAGCGACATCATCGTGCCCTGGCTGAAACCGACCAATCCGACCTTGCTGGCTGGGAGGCCGTGCCTCTCCATTTCCGAGGTGATGAAGGCGTCGAGGCCGGGACCGGCCGTATTGACGCCCTGCCAGCGGTTCTCGTCGCTGCGGACGCTGAGGTCAAACCATTCGCGTCCACCCGGATGGAGCGGCATCTCGTCCTGCGCATGCGGCGAGACGAATGCTGTATCCGGAAGCACGCTCGCCCATTCGTTACCGATCGCAATCAGGTCGTCGCCGTTCGCCCCGTAGCCATGAAGGAAGATGACAAGCGACTTGGTCGTGCCGCTCTGCGCGGGCAATCGGGGTCCGTCGAGGGCCATGTCTACTCCAGATAGTCGGCGCAGCGAGGCCCCTGCTCGGCACCCCACGGCATGATCGGAACGCTCGATGTCGAGTTCTTCGGCGAGCCTTCGATCAATTTGTCCGTATAGGCAAGGTAGACCAACACATTCCGCTTTGCGTCACAGCCGCGCACGATCTGCACCTTCTTGAAGAAGAAAGAGCGGCGCTCGCGGAAGGCTTCGGCGCCCTGCTCGAACTTGCCCTTGATCTTGATCGGTCCGTACTGACGGCAAGCGATCGAGACATCCGACGCTTCTTCGGCGAGACCCGCCCACCCCTTCCAGCCGCCGATCTCCGGCAGGGTGAAATGGCAGGTCACGCCGTCGACAAGCGGGTCGTCGATCGCGTAGACGGCCAGCTTCGCGTCGGGCGACAGGAAGCGCCAAACGGTGCTTTTCTTGAAGATGAGATCGGGATCGTCCTGCGCCGCGGCGGGAAGCGCGAACAGAGCCAGACAAACCGCGAGAAGCAGAAGTTTCATTCAGATCCCCTACACGGGCGCGCCATCGCGGCCGCCCTTCAGAACACGATAATAGGCCCAAAGCAGCCGCGCCGCCGCCGAACGATGCGGCCGCCACGCCTCCGCCAGCGCGAGAACGGCCTTTTCCTTCGGCCGTTCATCCAGTTCGAGCGCGACTCTGGCCGCTTCCTGGAGTGCAAGATCACCCGCCGGGAAGATGTCCGTATGACCGAGCGCGAACAGCAGATAGACCTCGGCCGTCCAGCGCCCCACGCCCTTGATCGCGGTCAACGCGGTAACGGCATCCTCGGCGTCCATGTCGACGAGCGAGGTCAGGTCGAAGCCGTCCTGTACGTACTGCGCCGATGCGCGAATCGTCCTGATCTTCTGGATCGAAAGGCCAGCCACCCGAAGCGCCTCGTCGCTCGCGGCAAGCACTGTCTCTGGAGTAATCGTGCCGAGCGCCGTCTCCAGTCGGTCGTGGATCGCCCGTGCGGCCGAGGTCGAGATCTGCTGGCCCATGATGACCCAGACCAGGCCGGCGAAGCCGTGCTCCATCCAGCGAAGAGGCACATGGCCGGCTGCGTCGGCGACCTTCCCCATGTGGGAGTCGACGCGAACGAGTGCCCCGATATGGGCGGCAAGATCGTCTTCGTTTGCGATTGTACGGGAGAGAGCGGTAAGCACAGGCGTCAGATGCGATCGATCCCGCTCCAGCGCAACCCGATAACGCCGGCATGACCCAGCCTGTCTTTCGCTTCGCGCCAAGCCCGAACGGCCCGCTCCATCTCGGTCACGCACTGTCGGCGCTGCTCAACCGCGACATGGCCGAGGAGATGGGAGGCCGATTTCTGCTGCGTATAGAGGATATCGACACCGAGCGCTCCCGCCCCGAATTCGAAGCCTCGATCCTCGATGATCTTTCGTGGCTTGGCTTGCGCTGGGAACGGCCCGTTCGCCGTCAGTCCGAGCATTTCCGCGAATACGTCGAGGCGCTGGAAACGCTGAAGGCGCGAGGGCTGGTCTATCCGTGTACCTGCACGCGTGGGGAGATACGAGCGGCGATTGACGGGAAGTCTGGATGGCCCAACGACCCCGATGGCACGCCGATCTATCCCGGCACCTGCCGGCCGCCGCCCGGCGCCATGTTTGTCGATCGCGAGCCCGCATGGCGCCTAAATATGACGAAAGCGATCGAGGAAACAGGACCTCTCGCCTGGACCGAGATCCGCGCTGACGGATCGACGGAGACCATAATGGCCGACCCCGCCGCCTGGGGAGATGTCGTGCTGGCTCGCCGCGACACGCCGACTAGCTACCATCTCTCGGTCACCCTCGACGACGCACTGCAGGGCGTGACTCATGTCGTAAGGGGGCAGGATCTGTACGCCGCCACTGCGGTTCATCGCGTCCTGCAGACCCTCCTCCGCCTGCCGGAGCCGATATATCACCATCATCGCCTGATCCTGGGCGCCGACGGCAGGAAACTGTCGAAGAGTGCCGGCTCCGAAGCCCTCCATGTGCTCCGGTCGGACGCCGCCAGGGTCGCCGACATCCGACGCCTCGTCGGCCTCTAGCCGACGCCGAGCACCCAGAGCCAGATCGCGACCGTGAACACCGAAAACGCTGTCGAGAATGCGATAGCATTTGAGGCAAAGCCTTCGGCGATCTTGTAGCGAGAGGCAATCATGTAGCCGTTGATGCCCGAGGGCAGGGCCGCGAACAGTACGGCGACCCCAGTAAAAACCGGCTCCAGCGCGAATACCCAGGTGCCGATGACGAACACCAGAGCCGGGTGGACCATCAGTTTGAGGAAGGCTGAGATCGACGCCGCTTCCGGATCGGAGCGGAAACCGTAGCGGGCCAGCGCAATGCCCATCGAGACGAGGGCCACAGGAGAAGCCGACGTCGCAAGAGCGTCGAGGATTGGCTTGATCGAGGCTGGGGCCTTCACACCCGTCAGCTGCGCCGCGACGCCGGCCGCGAGAGCAAGCAGGATCGGGTGGGTGAGAAGCGTCTTGAAAAAGCGCCTTAGCCCGCCGCCGCTGCGTTCAGGGTCGGCCGCCTCGATCAGGATCGCCGCGACGCCCATCATGATCGGCAGATGGATGGCAAGGAGCAGAAACAGCGGCACCGCGCCGGCATCACCATAGGCGCGCAGGATCAGTGGGATACCGAGAAACACCGTGTTGGACTGGGCCGAGCAGAAGCCGTGGATCACGCCTTCGCGCTGTTCACGATGAAGCACACGGCTGGAAATGAGCATTGCGCCCGCCCATACGACCGCGGCCGCCGCGAAATAGGTGACCCAATACCCCCAAGGGCTCGAATTCAGCGGCGCGGTGCTTTCTGACAACATGCGGAAAATGAGGGCGGGCACCGCAAGGGCGAAGACGTAGTCCGCGAGACCGTCGCCAGCACGTTCGGACATCAGGCCTATCTTGGCCGCGAGAAAGCCAAGCCCGATCAGAGCGAAAATCGGCAGGACGATGGCGATGATGTCGGACATGAAGCGTTCCGGGCATAAAGCGGGCGCCCGTTGCGGGTCAACCAAGTGAATTTCAAAATTTGCCGGACAGACGGTGAACATGCCCGCTGTATCAGGCGAAATACGGATTTCGTAGCGAACCTTCCGGGGGAATGGGCGTTGGTGGAACGAGGCGTGAAATCGGCGCGCAGCCGCCCGCGCATCACCCCTATCAACGGAGGCAATGCATGTTGAAGCGACTTCTTCTGACGAGTGCCGCGCTCTCGGCGCTGGCCACCGCTGCTGTAGCCCAGGCTCAGTCCCCGGCCCCCGCCGACACCAGCACTCCCCCGGCGGTCACGAGTCCCGCCGCTCCAGCCGACAACTCCCCCGCCGGCGTGGCCGCGGACGCCCAGACCCAGGAGGATCCGAACCTCTTCACCTCGATGCAGGGCGCCGATGTCCTCGGCGAGAACGATGCATCGATCGGCAGCCTGGCCGACGTGCTCCTGAGCCCGGATGGCACCGCGCGTCAGCTCGTGATCGCCCATGGCGGCATTGTCGGCATCGGCCAGACCTATCGTCTCTACGACGTGTCGGAGCTTCCGGCACTCGATGACGGCAAGGTGAAGATCACCCAGCTTTCGACGGCCTCGCTGGAAGGCCTGCCGGAATACGAATATCCGTCGGCAACCGAGACAGGCCGCGCGTCCACCACGGGCGCCGCGAGCACGTCGGCGCCGGCTGAACCGGCCACGCCCGCTCCGGCGCCGTCCGCCGCAGCTGCGTCTGACGCATGGCCAGCAAGCTCAATCGTGGGCGCCAATCTGACGAACACCGACAGCGCGGCCGAGATTCAGGATCTCCGCTTCGAGGGCAACAAGATCTCGAAGGTCCTCATCGACAAGGGCGCCACGAGCTCCGAAGTCGCCGAAGTGGCATTCGCCGACCTCGATCTTGGCGGCTCGCCAGGCGATCCGCAGATCGGCCTGAAATCGGCGGCCGGCGGCCTCAACCTCAAGGCCCCGGATGCGGCGGCACCCACCGCGGCGAAGTAACAGGCAGAACAAAAATGAAAAAGCCGGGCGAAAGCCCGGCTTTTTTGGTCTGAAGAACAACGGATCAGGCGGTAGCGCGAGCCCGCTTTCTGGCACGGGTCCCGAAGAACAGCGCCTGGCTGACGATCGCCTTCACCGTCTGAGTCTGGAAAGGCTTGGAGATCAGGAACACCGGCTCAGGGCGCTCGCCGGTCAACAGACGCTCCGGGTAGGCGGTGATGAAGATCACCGGCACGTCGAAGAGCGTGAGGATGTCGTTGACGGCATCGAGACCGGACGAGCCGTCGGCGAGCTGGATATCTGCCAGGACGAGACCGGGTTTCGTCTTGTTGGCAAGCGCGACAGCTTCGGTCTGCGTGCGGGCAACGCCGCAAACCCGATGACCGAGGCTTTCGACCAGAGCTTCCAGATCCATCGCGATAATCGGCTCGTCCTCGATGATGAGGACGTCGGTCGCAACCAGATCGGCCAGTTCGCGCCCGGCTTCATCGATCGCGAGCGTGACTTCCGTCTCGGAGATACCGAGAATGCGCGCGGTATCCTCGACGGAGAAACCTTCGACGGAGACGAGCAGGAAGACCTGACGCGACAACGGCGCGAGAGCCTCGAGTGTGCGGTTGGCGGTCGCAAGATGCCCGCCGGAGCTCTCGTCCTCGAGATTGACCCGGATCGACGACCAGATGAGGGAGAAGACCTGGTAAAGCGCGATGCGGGGTTCGATATCGCGAGGGAACAGCGACGGGTCTTGAACCAAGGTTTCCAAAGCGGCCGTCACATAAGTATCGCCGCTGTGCTGACTGCCCGTGAGGGCGCGCGCGTAACGGCGCAGAAACGGCAACTGAGCCGCTACGATGGGTGTGATCTGCATACGTACAAAACCCCCTATTCGCCGCGTGACCGCGACGGTATCACCCCCCAGAACGTTCCGGCGAGCCAAAAAGTTTCACTCAGTTCGGAACTACTTTCGTAAACTCGCGTTCTCACATGATGTTTTTACGCGCTCGTGCTGGGATCACGGCGCGAAAGGGTTGGTAGTTATGCAGCATCGGCCGGGGGCAGGAAGCGGCAATAAAGCGAAAGTCGAGGGGAATGTGCAGAACATTCAGGAGCCAAAGCCGGGTGCGGAGCTCGACTCCGAGCTCCAGGCCCATATCGGTCGCCACCTCAAAGCCGCTTACGAAGACATTCTCGATCAGAGCGTTCCGGACCGTTTCATCGATCTGCTGAAGGCTCTCGAAGCAAAGGAGAGCGGCCAGTCCGGCTCGAAAGGCGGCGCTTGATGAGCGGCAGCCCGTCGGTTCGTGACGAACTTCTAGCGCAGATTCCAAGTCTCCGCGCTTTCGCAGTTTCGCTGTGCGGCCAAATGGACAAGGCGGACGATCTTGTTCAGGAAGCGCTGGTCAAAGCCTGGTCGAGCCTTGGCAGTTTCACCGAGGGCACGAACATGCGTGCCTGGCTCTTCACCATCCTGCGCAACGTTTATTATTCCGAGCATCGCAAGCGCCGCCGCGAGGTGCAGGACGTCGACGGCGTCTTCTCTGGACGTCTGGTCGTCCACCCATCGCAGATCGGCCACATGGATCTTCAGGATTTCCGGGAAGCGCTTGCAAATCTCCCCCCGGATCAACGCGAGGCCTTGATCCTGGTCGGCGCCTCGGGTTTCTCTTATGAGGAAGCTGCGAGTATCTGTGGCGTTGCGGTTGGCACGATCAAGAGCCGCGTCAATCGCGCACGCAGCGCACTTACCCGTGCACTTTCCGTTCAAGGGACAGGCGAATTCGGCCCCGAACCCACGCTTCAGGCCGCGATGATCACCACCGCCGGCTCCGGCAGTTGAGGGGCAGGACCAGACGAGAGGACCTGTGACCCGCAGTCTCAGAAGCCGCCTCGCAATCCTGCTTATCCTGGCGAACCTGCCCGCGGCCGCCCTCGCCGTCGGAGCGGCCTGGAGGAGCCACGGCGCCACCACCGAAGCTCGCGTTCATTCAGTCGTCCAGAGAGCGGAACTGATCGCCACGCGAGCGGGACTGACGCTCGGCATCGCGGAAGGGGTGGCCGATACGCTGGCGACCAATGTCGAGGTTGCAAGCGCCGGTCCCAACTGCTCGACGCTGCTTGGAGCGGCGCTGTCGATGCGCCCGGACTATGACGGCATCATCGTTTCGGACGCCACCGGGCAGACCATTTGCTCCGCCGGCGATGCCGATATCACATCCTCGATCCGCACGTCGCTGACCCGCGCCATCGCCAGTACCGGCGTTACGGGCGACACCGTCTTCCTGCCTGAACAGATCCAGCCCAGCGATAAGGTGGTCCTCATATCGCGGCCGTTCCAGGTCTCCGACGGTTCGCGGCGCGCGGTGGGCTTGCTGCTCCGCCGCCATGCCTTCGACGCGATATTCAGTCCGCAAGGCGAGGTGCATGAGGCTACGCTTGCCTTGATCCGAAGCGGCGGGCAGATCGTTTCCGAGTTCACCCGTGGCAGTCTCGACTGGAAGCCAACGATCCCACTTCCCGTAGGTAATCAGAATGACCCCCCGGAAAGCCTCATTTTTGCAAATGCCGAGGGCATGAAATTTCACTATGCCGTGGCACCGGTGCGCGGAACGCTCTCAACCGTCGTTCTGGCGACCCCGCTCGCGACGCTCGACGAAACGGACTGGCCGCGTTTCGTGACCGCCGTCGGGGCACCCCTGCTGATGCTGATTTTCGGCATCCTCGCGATCTATTCCGGCGTCGAGCGCCTCGTCCTGCGCTGGATCACGAGGCTTCGTGCGGTCAGCGCCGCCTATACGATCGGCAATTATGCACCGCGCCTCGAACATCTCGACCGCGCGCCGTCTGAACTCGCCGACCTCGGCGCGAGTTTCAACACGATGGCCGAGCGCATCCAAGAACGCTCGCATGCGCTCGAAGTGGCGTTGTCGGGGAAAAACGCGCTGCTGAAAGAACTTCATCACAGGGTGAAGAACAATTTCCAGATGATCGCGAGCCTGCTCGCCATGCAGCGGCGCGAACTGCCCACGAGGCTCCGCACGCTGCTCCGGGTTCCGGAAGATCGTGTCCTGGCGATGGCGTCGGCCTATAAGGCATCCTACGCGACGGGCGAAATCGGACGCGTCGGTATGGCCGAGCTTCTTCGCGACATCGCCGGCCAGCTCCGCCAGAGCTTCGGCCTCGGCGCACCGGTGATCCAACTCACCGCGGAAGGCGAACTGGTCCGACTCGATCTCGACCGCGCGGTCCCACTCGGCCTTCTGTTTTCCGAGATCATCAGTTCGGCGCTCGACCGCGCCGACGCGGCCACGGGACCGATCGACGTCCGCATTCTTCACACCGGGCCGGGCCGCGTGAAGCTGGAGATGATCAGCCCCAACCTCGCAGAAGCCGTTCCGGTCATGGGCCTCGCGGCACGCCTGACCAAGGCGTACAAGGCGCAGCTTTCCGCTGATTTTGACACGCCGAACGACGACACCGTTTGCATCGCGTTCGCCATCGAGGCCGCGAGCCAGGACCATCCAGGCCGAGTCGAGCTCGGCGCCTGACTTTAGGCGCTCCTTGGCGTCAACATCGATATCTTCGCCTTCTCGATCCGGAAGTGCAGCGGCGTGGGCTCTCGCCAGAGCTCGCCGTCGACGGCAAGCCAGACCCGGGGGCGCGACATCCTGATGTCGATCTCCTTCGCGACGATCGACTCGATCGAGTCGCCTTCTCGCCACCGGCCCGAAATGAGTTCGAGTCCCGCCTTTGCCCGTCCGGCAAGATGGGTCTGCCGCATCAGGTGCAGCTCCAGCAGGCCTTCATCGAGATGCGGGCGTCTCCAGTCATTGCCGATCCGGTTCGATGTTACGAGCGCGGCGTAGGCGTGCGCTTGCATCTCCTTGCCGTCTAACGTGATGTCCATCGAGATGCGGCCCGTCTGCGTCACCGATCTCCAGACAGAGAGCATCACGCTGATCAGGCGGCCGAGCGGGATGCTCAGCCGCGTCCGTTCACGGTTGCGCGCCACCCTGCTGAAATAGCCGATACCAGCAAGCGTGTGGAAAGGCCGGCCGTTGATCGTGGCGAGATCGATCTTGCGGACTTCGCCATGAGCCAGGGCCTCCGCCATGATCTCAAGATCGTCTGCGGGAAAGCCGAGATCGCGACCGAGCAGGTTCATCGTACCGAGAGGCAGAAGGCCCAAGGTCTTGCCGCTGTCCGCGAGCTTGCCCAGAGCATTGGAGAACGTGCCGTCACCGCCGCCAACGATCACGGTCTCGTGCCTCGACTCGCGCGCTCGTTCGAGTTCCTGATCGAGTTCTTTGGGTTCGATCAGCGCGACCTCAGCATCTTGGCCAGCGGTCGCAAAAGCCCTTTCGACGATACCGGCCGGATCGGTAATGCCGCCCGAATAAAGTGCGCCCGCGCGCGAATTCAGCAGGATCAGCACACTCATTAAAAGGCCTTCTGTGAACAGGAACCTTCGGCATAACGCACGACTTACTGATTTGGCCGACTCAAATGTAACGTCGCTGTGATCTTTCCGCGCGAGACAATTTTCATGAGCAATTCCGACTTCGTTCTGGTGGCAGATATCGGCGGCACCAACAGCCGCTTCGGGATTGTCCGGGCGGGCAGTATGACGCCCGAAGCGGTGTCGACGCTCGACAACGACAATTTCAACGGCCTCGGCGAGGCGATCCCGGGCTATCTCGAACATGTCGGCGTCAAGCCGAACCGCGCGGTTCTCGCGATCGCCGGTCCGATCAAGGACGGCACGGTCCATCTCACCAATCGACGGGGCTGGTCGTTCAAGCCCGAGGAGTTGGCGCGTGATCTCGGGATGTCGCGCGTCGAGGTCGTCAACGACTTCGCCGGAATCGCATGGGCCCTACCCCATCTGCGGGCCGACGAACTCGAGCCCCTCGGCGAAGGCGAGGCGCGATCCGACGCCACCAAGGTCGTGCTCGGCCCCGGAACCGGACTCGGCGTTGCTGCGCTGCTCTACGACAACGGGCGCTGGGTCATCGTTCCTAGCGAAGCGGGCCATGTCGAGCTTGCAGCCACCACAGCGCGAGAAGAGGCGATCTTCGCCGCCGTGCGTGCGGATTTCGGACGCGTCTCCGCGGAATCTGTGCTTTCTGGGCCAGGCCTCGCGCGGCTCGATCAGGCGATCTCGCTGATCGACGGCGTCCCGACCGAAACCCGCAAGGGTCAGGATGTCTCGATCGCCGCCCGCGAGGGCGACGTCACGGCAAAGGAGGCGGTCGACATCTTCTTCACCGCACTTGCCCGTTTCGCCGGCGATATGGCGCTCTCCTTCCTCGCACAGGGTGGCGTCTACATTTATGGAGGCGTGGCACAGAAGAACGCCGACCTGATGGATGTTGTGAAATTTCGAGACGCCTTCTCCAACAAGGCGCCGCATCAGAAGCTCGTATCGAACATCTCGACGAAGCTGATCACCTCACCGCAGCCCGCGCTGACCGGATGCGCCGCGATCGCCGCCGAAAAGGCTTAGAGAATCCCGGGGTGGCAAACCCCCGCCAGCATTGTTAAATGTCGCCTATCACATGGCTGAGCACGCGCCCCATCACGCCCATTCGCACGAGCCCGCCCCGGCGCGCGCTGTCGCCCGGGCCGAGCATCTCTGCGCCGAGCGAGGCGTTAAACTGACGCCTATGCGCGCGCAGGTGCTGTCATTGCTCGCCGCGAGCCAGCAGCCGCTCGGCGCCTATGATCTCATCGAGAAGATCGGCTCCGAGGGCGACCGCCCGGCTCCCATCACAGTCTACCGTGCTCTCGACTTCCTGCTCGGTCAGGGTCTCGCCCATCGTATCGAGAGCAAGAACGCCTTTGTCGCCTGCGATCATGCGCATAGCCACGCCGATGTCGTAGTTTTCCTGCTATGTGAGCGTTGCGGTGCGGCCGTCGAGGCCTCCGGGGCCGATGTCGGCGCCAACATCGCGGCGCTCGCGGCGGATGCCGGCTTCGTCCCGCGCGGCCAGTTCGTCGAGGTCGCCGGCGAATGTGCCGCCTGTCGGGCGACGCAAACATGATTGTCTGCTATAGGCTTTTCGAAACTCTGGGCGGTGTACCGTCCGACAAGACTTCTATGAGGACGTGATGGACTTGGGTCTGAGAGATCGTCGCCGCCGCTCGGTGGCGGTTCGGGTCGGCAATGTGACGGTCGGCGGCGGTGCCCCGGTCGTCGTCCAGTCGATGACCAACACCGACACCGCCGACATCGCCGGCACGGTCAAGCAGGTCGCAGATCTCGCCCGCGCTGGCTCCGAGATCGTCCGCATTACCGTCGACCGTGACGAGGCCGCTGCCGCCGTCCCGCATATCCGCGAGAAGCTCGACCGGATGGGCGTGGACGTCCCGCTCGTCGGAGACTTCCACTACATCGGCCACAAGCTGCTTGCCGACCATCCAGGCTGCGCCGAGGCGCTGTCGAAGTACCGGATCAATCCGGGCAATGTCGGTTTCAAGGACAAGAAGGACAAGCAGTTCTCGCAGATCATCGAAATGGCGCTGAAGCACGACAAGCCTGTGCGCATCGGCGGCAATTGGGGATCGCTCGACGGTGAGATGCTCACCGCGATGATGGACGAGAACAATCTGAGCCCGAACCCGCTGGACGCCCGCGCGGTCACCCGCGAGGCGCTGATCCGCTCGGTTCTGTTCTCCGCCGCCCGCGCCGAGGAACTCGGCATGGGCGCCGACAAGATCATCATCTCGACCAAGATCTCGAACGTCCAGGACGTGATCGCGGTCTATGAAGACCTCGCCGCCCGCACACCCTACGCGCTCCACGTCGGCCTGACCGAGGCCGGCATGGGCTCCAAGGGCATCGTCGCCTCGGCGGCCGCTCTCGGCGTCATCCTGCAGCAAGGCATCGGCGACACGATCCGCATCTCGCTGACCCCGGAGCCGGGCGGAGACCGCACCCGCGAGGTGAAGGTCGGCCAGGAAATTCTGCAGACGATGGGCTTCCGGACGTTCGTGCCGCTCGTCGCGGCCTGCCCGGGCTGCGGCCGCACCACGTCGACGACGTTCCAGGAGCTCGCCCAGGAGATCCAGGGCTACATCCACACCCGCATGCCGGAGTGGAAGAAAAGCTATCCCGGCGCCGAGACGCTGAACGTCGCGGTGATGGGCTGCATCGTCAACGGACCGGGCGAGTCCAAGCATGCCGATATCGGCATCTCGCTGCCCGGCACCGGCGAAAGCCCGACGGCTCCCGTCTTCGTCGACGGCCAGAAGGTCACCACCCTGCGCGGCCCGACGCTCGCGGCCGATTTCACGCAGATGGTCGAGGACTACGTCCAGCGCCGCTTCGGCGTCGCCCCGAACCAGGCCGCCGAGTAAGCACTTCCGACTTCGCCCGACGGGCATCGCTGGTTATGGTGTCCCGCATGTGTGCGGGGCGTTGTTGATGTCACTCGATTTCGGACTGGAGCGGGAAGAGGCGCGGACGGAGCCCTCGCCCTATAGCCCCTTGCCGCCCGCCGAGCCGGAGCCCGCGCCAGACATGCGAAAGCGCCGGCGTCGCCAGATCGTCCGCATCATCGCGGCGATCATCGCCCTGCCCTTTGTCCTGACGGTCGTCTACACCGTCGTCCCGCCGGTCTCGACGCTGATGCTTGGCCGCTGGCTGACCCTGCAGCCCGTCGAGCGCGACTGGGTGTCGTTCGAGCGCATCAACCCGTCCCTCGCGCGCGCCGTCATCTCGTCCGAGGACGCCCGGTTCTGCAGCCATTGGGGCGTCGACTGGGACGCGCTTTGGCTCGTCATCGAGGAAGCGGGAGAAGACGGCCCGTCGCGCGGCGCCTCGACGATCACGATGCAGGTGGCGAAGAACCTGTTTCTCTGGCCGGGAGGCGGCTACCTCCGCAAGCCGTTCGAGATCGTGCTCGCGACATGGATCGACCTCGTCTGGTCGAAGCGCCGGACGATGGAGGTCTATCTCAACATCGTCGAATGGGGCCCGAACGGCGTCTTCGGCGCCGAGGCGATCGCCCGCAAGGCGTTCCGGAAGCCCGCCGCGAACCTCAACGCGGGCGAGTCCGCCATCCTCGCAGCCGCGCTGCCGAACCCGATCGTGCGCAATTCAGCGAAGCCGACGCGCCTGCAGATGCGCCGCGCCGCGGGCATTTCCTCACGCGGGGCTGATACCTCCTGCCTCTCGCGCTGATAGCCTCTGGCGTTTCTCGGCAACCGGTGCTATCAGCACCGCCAATCTTTTCGCCGACGCGACTGGAAACGGTCGCGTCGCAGCTTTTTGAGGTATCCGCAAATGGCCGTTCCGAAACGAAAGACCTCGCCGTCCAAGCGCGGCATGCGCCGCTCCGCAGACGCGATCAAGGCTCCGACCTATATCGAGGACAAGGACTCGGGCGAGCTGCGCCGTCCGCACCACCTCGACCTCAAGACCGGCATGTATCGCGGTCGCCAGGTTCTGACGCCGAAGGCCGAAGCCTGACCCAGGCCAACGGTTTGAATCAAAAAGCCGGCCCTCGTGGCCGGCTTTTTTGTTGCCCGTGACCGAGCTTCAGGCGACCCAGCTCAGGCCCGGCTCGCGGTGGCCGGCGCGGATGATGTCCGACGCCGCGCCGTAGGCGGAAAAACCCTCTGAACCCGCGATGCGGCGGCGAGCCCGCGTCTGCGGCATGTCGAGCCGCGTGGCGATGAGCTGCGCGATCAGCGGAGCGCTGGTCAACGTCGCCGTCCCAGCATGTTCGGACGGCGCGGCATCGAGCACGACAAGCGCCGTGCCGCCGCCGCTCCACGAATTGTCCTGATACGCATCGTTCGACACTGGCACCGACGTCCCATTTCGGGACGCTCCTGCTCCCGACAACCCGATTCACGCAAGTTCAATGCCAGAATAGGCGGGAAAGGTCCGGTTTGGTAAGTTTTCGTTAACGGTCTTGCGCTACGCTCGGTGCGCGGGGCAAGCTCGGCCCGGAATCTGGTTGGGAACCCGTCGCTTGGCCGAACTCGCCGCCCCGGAACTTCTCAGCGAGATCGAGGCCGCGGTCTACGAATGGACCGTATCTTCCGACACCCTGACCTGGTTCCCGAAACCTCCGCCCGCCCTCTCGGGACGCGATCTCTCGAGCGGCCAGGCCTGGGCCGCCTCCACCGACCCCGATGCCATGACGTCCCGTCACACCGCGATCTTCGGTTCGACCGCTCGCGACGAGGGCGAGGGCGTTGCGTATGAACTGGAATATCCGGTCCGCATCGACGGCCGGGACGGTCCACGGCATGTCTGGATCGAGGATGTCGGCCATTGGTATGCTGGCGCCGACGGCTTGCCTGCGCGCGCCCGCGGCATGATCCGTGTCGTAACGGGACGGCACGAGGCGGAGCAGCGCCTCGCGATCCAGACCCGGTTCGACCCGCTCACGGGTACGCTGAACCGGCTGAAACTGCTCGACGTGCTGGAAAGCATGCTGGCCGACGGCAAGCGCTATCGGACCTCCTGTTCCTTCCTCCTTCTCGCCGTCGAGAACATCGGCGCGCTGAACGAGGCGTACGGAGACACGACTCCGGACGAGATCATCGCGGGCGTCGCCAAGCGCCTCCGGTCCAGGATGCGCACCGGCGACGCGCTCGGCCGCTTCTCGACCACGATCTTCGGCCTCGCGCTTGCCAATTGCGGGCTGACGGAACTCGGCGTCGCCGCCCGCCGCTTCATGGATGCGGTCCACGAGGAGCCCATCGAAACCTCCGCCGGTCCGGTCGGCGTCCGCGTCACCGGAGCCGGCATCGTCGGTCCTCGCCACGCCCAGAGCCAGGTCGAAATGGTCGCCCGGGTCTCGGAAACGCTCGCCGAGGCCCGTCGCAAGAGGCGCGGCGCATTCATGCCTTTCGCGCCCAGTCAGGCTCGAGACGACCGCCGCCGTCGCTACGTCCAACTCGCGGACGAGTTGATGGCCGCGCTGAACACAAACAAGGTGTCTCTGGTTTTTCAACCGGTGGTTCGCGCCAGGGACGGCGCCGTCATCTGGCATGAAGCCCTTGCCCGCCTCGAAGTAGCCGGAGACCAGGCCTCTCTCAGCGCTCATATCGAGGCGGCGGAGAAGCTCGGCCTCGTCCATCTTCTCGACCGTCGCGTTCTCGACCTCGTCGTCGCCGCGCTCGAGGCCAACCCCCACGCCGTCATCGCGGTAAATGTCTCCGCGGACACCGCCGTCGATCCGGAATGGCGCGATCGCGTTCTTCACCTGCTCAAGGTGAAGCCGGCAATTGCGGGCCGGCTTCACGTCGAGATCACGGAGACCGCGGCGCTCGGCGATTTCGAAGAGACGACCGAGTTCGTCAAGACGCTACGCGAGGCCGGCGTCCAGGTCGCGATAGACGATTTCGGCGCCGGTCAGACCTCGTTCCGTACCCTGCGTGGCCTGGGCGTCGATCTGGTCAAGATCGACGGCGCGTTCGTCAGGGGCCTAGCCAATTCGACGGAAGACCGCGCCTTCGTCCGCGCGATCGTCGAACTGGCGCGCGAAATCGGTTTCGAAACGGTCGCCGAGAGCGTCGAGACTGAGGAGATCGCCAAGGTCCTCACGGAGCTCGGCGCCAGCTACCTGCAGGGCGACTTCTACGGATCCCCGGGTCCGCTGCTCGCCACAGGTTGAGAACGATCACTGCTGCTTGACGAAGAGGCGGATTATGAGAACAAATATAGAACATGATCCGCAGATCAAACGCCGCATTGCGCGAAGTCTCACAACCCGATGAGGAGCCTCGCTCTCTCACCGCCGAGACGCGTCCACGACTTCCGCTGGCTTTCGGCGTTTCGGCTCTCGATTCACATCTGGCAGACGGCGGACTGGCTCGCGGCGCGCTGCACGAGATTGCAGACAATGGCGACAACGTCGTTGATGGCGCCGCTGCCACGTTGTTCGCCGAGGGAATCGTGGCGAGGGCCGGAGGCGCAGTTTTGTGGTGCGTCGGCAAGCCGGACCTCTTCGCGCCGGCCACGGGGCAGGCGGGGCTCGCCACGTCGCGCCTGAGCTATGTCGAGGCCGGCAGCCACAAGGAATTGGTCAGCCGCGCGGAAGCCGCCCTTTCGTCCGGCGCGTTCGGTTCGGTCGTTATTGAAACGGCGGCGCTGACCACGACGGCGTTGCGACGGTTGCAGCGGTCGGCGGAAAGCACAGGCGCCCTCGGCATCATCATCCGTCGCGGGCCCCCAGGGAAAGCAACCGCGCTTCTCGCAACCCAATGGCGGATAGGCTCGCTGCAGGTGACTTCGACGCGCTCGCGCTGGAACGTCGAACTCGTCCACGCGACCAATGGCGCAACGACGAACGTCGTCATCGAGGCCTGCGACGAGCAGGGCCGCGTCGCGATCCCGACGCTCGTGTCCGACGGGCATGCCGGATCGAATATCGCGCGGCGCTTCGCCGCTACCCAGGCGGCGCGGGCAACGCCCGTCCGCGCTCCGTTATCGATGGTCAGGGGTGACTGACCGCCTGCCCGTTCATGTCCTGCAAACGGGGCGTTCTCCTCAGCCTCGATCCGTGCCTGACGACGCTTTCCGATGAACGTCATCGCCAGCGAGAACACCATCATCGCGATGATCGCCAATGCCGCCGGCCTATGAATGATGTAGAGGAGATTGCCGCCCGAAAGCTGGTTCGAGCGCAGCAGCTCCGTCTTGAGCATCCGCCCCAGTAGGCCGATGACGACCGCGGCTCGTCTGACGCCGGAATCCGAAGCGGGATCAGGGGTCCAGGTGGCGCATCGCCTCAAGATCGTTCGGCTCATCGACGTCGAGGAGCACGCCCGGATCGTCGGTATCGACGACCGCTAGGTTCGTGCCCAAAGCTTTCAGGATGGCCCGGGCTCCAATGTCGCCGCTTAGCGATGCGACCTCGTCGAACAGGGAACGGCGAAGAAGCACAGGGTGCCCCCATTGCCCTTGGAAAGCCGGGACGGCGGCCGGGCGCGACCCGATGGTCGACAGCAGATCGGCGGCCATCGAGTGAGGCACTCGCGGCATATCTCCCAGGAACACGAAAACCGCGTCGGCCGATGCCGGCAAAGCCTTGATGCCGGCCCTCAGGCTGGCGGACAGGCCGTGCCCATGGTCCGCGGCGTGGATGGCTGAGATACGGCCTCCATGACGCTTGGCGGCGCGCTCCACCTCTTTACGATTCGCTCCCGTGACGAGAACGATCGTTAGCGCGGGAGAGGCCAGCGCCGCATCGATGGCTCCGTCGAGGAGCACGCCTTGCTGCCAAGGCGCGAGCAACTTGCGTCCACCGAAGCGTGTCGCAGCCCCACCCGCGAGGACGAGGGCGTGGACGTCCCTCGCAGTGGTCATAGGCTCAGGCCGACACCGCCGGCACCGTGTCGATCCGATTGGCAGGCTCGGAACGGACAGTCCGCTGGTGCTGCGCGGCATGCGCTGTGGCGATGATCTCCGCATAGATCGCCGTCGCGATCTCCCACGGGGCACGACCGCCGAGCGACAGGCCGATCGGGGCTTTCAGGCGGGCGATATTGTCGTCCGACAATCCCGCCATGCGCAGACGCTCCAGTTTCCCCGGCAGGCGGCGCGAGCTTCCGAGCAGTCCGACATAACCGGCGGCGGAGGGAAGCGCCGCCATCAGCGATGCGTGATCGTGGATTTCGTCGTGGAGCGCAATGACGACGGCGGTCCAGGGATCGAGGCCGATCGTGGCCAGCGCCTCGGAAGGCGACGAGCGATGATAGGCTATGCCCGCCACCGGCGGCGGCGAGAGCGGACCGTTCGGCCGAACGAGCATGACTTCCGCGCCAGCCTGGGTCGCCAGCGCGCACAGAGCCAGCGACATCGGATCGGCGCCGAGAACGACGACGCGCTGGCGCGGGTCGAACCGGCGGACGACGACATCGTCGTCTCCCGTCGCCGGCCGCTGGCCCTGCTCGGTCAGGCACATGCGCTCGCGCCCATTGGTCAGCCACAGCGCGGGCTGCCGGGCTTCGGTGAGAGTGATGAGCCGGGCCGCCGCCGGGTCGTCGGGCAATACGCGCTCGATCAGGACCTCGATCCGTCCGCCGCATGGCAGGCGGATATCGATCGGGCCGCCCTGGCCGTAGACCAGCCAGCGCGGCTGGCCGTCGGCGATGACGGCGCGGCCGTGAAGCACGATATCGGCCTCGACGCAGCCGCCGGACAGATAGCCGGACGCGCCGTCCGAGGTGACGAGCATCTGGGCGCCGACGCCACGAGGAGCGCCGCCCTGGGCCGCGAACAAAGTGACGAGCGCCACCGCGCGATTGCGATCCAGCTCGGCCCGGAGCGCCGGGCGGATGTCGTCGACCAGACCGAACAGGGGCCAGTCATCCTGCGGACTTCCGATGACGGGACCGGTTTCTTCCATCATGGCCTTACTCCCGGCGTCTCGACCGCAAGGCCGGACGCGCGCGTATTAAGATAAGCTTCGAGATCGATGAATTCCTGCGAACCGAATTCGTAAGGCTCGGCCCTGACGCCGACCATGCAATTACGCATGCGGCGCTGGAGCGAGCCGACCGACTGCCATTCCAGGCGATAGATCGGATAGCCCGTCGGATGGGCCTGCGTGATCGGGCTGCCGCCGAGGCGCTTGTCCCAATTGTCGTCATGACAGGACGCGCAGGAGAGATCGAGCTGGCCGATCCTCGCCTCGAACAGGCGTTTGCCATTTTCCCGCGACGGCGTCAGCCGCTCGTCGACGGGCGGCGCGACGGGCATTCCGCGCGATTGAGTGCCGACATAGGTGGTGAGCGCGAGAAGTTCCTCGCTTCCGCGCGGAAACGGTTCGGCCGTTTGCTTGTCCCGGCGGCAAAGCTTGATGCGGCCCGCGAGATCGATCGCCTTGCCGGACGTCTCGTCAAACGCCGGATGACGGGCGGCGGCGCCTCGCATGCTGACCTCGGCATCGCCGTGGCAGGAGGCGCAACTTTTCATCGCGGGACCGACCGGCTCCCGCCACAGACGTTCGCCGTCGAGCACCGAGAACATCCCCGGATTGCTCGTATCGTCCGCCTGCATCGCCTGTGTCTCCCTCGACATGAATCCGCTTCCTGACTTCTTTTCTTCTCCCGCGATCTCCGCCATCGCACCGCCACCAAAAATGATCGCGAAAACCGCGAGGCCAGGCTTTCGCCACACCATCAGTTCACCGCGATTTCGGCCGTCGCCGTCTGCGTCTGGCCGTCGTCACCAGTCCAGGCGAAGGTGATCGTGCCGCTCTCGGTCGCGACCGTCGAGAAGGCGATGAACGGATTGGCCGATACGGCAGGGAACAGATCTGCGGAGAAAATCTCCGCGCCGCCATAGGTGCAGACGAAGCGGTTGATGATGTCGCGCGGGATCATCTGGCCGTTCGGGCCTTGCCGGTAGCCGGTCTCCATCTTGTGCGCGATCATCGCCCTGATCTCGATGATGTCGCCCTTGCGCGCCGTCTTCGGCGCATTGATGAGCGCGCGGGCGGTCATGACAAGTCCTCAATGCAGGCGGCGAGCGTGACGATGACGCTTGCCCGGCTCGACCAGAAACTGCCGTCCGTCAGCTCGGCGATCGCGACGACCGTCTGCGACGTGGCGAGGCGGATGCGCGACGAGACGCGGGCCCGGCCGGAGCGCGGACCAAGGTGGAAGATGGCGATGTCGGCCTGCGGATTCTTCTCGTTGAACAGCGCGATGCGACGGACATGATCCTCGGCCGTCATCGGGCTCTCGACATCGATCGTGACGCCCACCGCGTTGCCGTTTTCGAGCAACGGCGGAATGTCGAGCTTCACCCGGCCGTCGTTCAGAGCCTTGCCGCCGGTGAAACCCCGGATCGCGTCATCCAGCGTCGGGCGGGCAAGGACCGCTCGGGGCAACGTGAGCACGACGAGCCCGGCACCCGCACCGAAGATGAGGTCGCGCCTTGCGAGACGGATGCTGGTCGGACCGGACATCATTAATCCTTCAACGTCACGAGATAGGCGACGATATCCTCGATTTCAGCGGGGTCGAGGATGGTTTTGCCGCGCCATGCCGGCGCCGTGCCCGGATTGTCGGTGGTCTTGAGATAGGACGGCATCAGGCTGGCCGGGTTGAGCGCCTTCGCATCGACGACACGAAGGCGGATCTGTGCCTCCGAAAGTCGCGACCCCACGCCGGTCAGATCTGGCGCGAGATTTCCCTGTAGATGCGGTTCGGGGAACGGACCCATATGGCAGAGAACGCAAAGCGAGCGGTGGCGATCCATGATCAGCCGCAAGCCGTTGGCCGGATCGCCAGGCCGGCCGGTGAGCGAGACCGGGATCGTGTCGCCGCTGACGGCATACGGCACCGGACCATTCTGCGCCGCGGCAGGCGTGACGCCCAGCATAGCGGCGAGGACAAGGGTCTTCACGCGAAAACCTCGCCCGTGATCGTGCGGAACCAGCTGTCCGCGTAGACCGCCTCGGCGGCCCGCACGGATGCGGGAGCGCTGAGCGGGCTCGTGCCGCCCGCCCCTTCGACCTCCGCCAGCAGACCGTCCTTCGGCCGATACACGCCTGCAATGGAAATACCGTAGTCCGGCGCGACGAGACTATAGCAGGTGTTGATCAGCTTCGGCTCGGCCGGCTTCCGGTCACGCAGGAGCGAGATCACGGCCGCGGCGCAGACCTTCGCCTGGGCGTTGGCGGTGAAGGCCGATTTGGGCATCGCGCCACCAATGGCGGCATCGCCAATGACATGAATTCCCGGCTGGAGCTTCGATTCGAACGTCACCGGATCGATCGGGCACCAGCCGGTCTGGTCGGCGACGCCGGCCATCGCGGCGATGGCTCCGGCACGCTGCGGCGGGATGACGTTCGCGACATCGGCCTCGTGGTTGCCGAACTCCGTGATGAGCGTCTTCGTCGACGGGTCGACCTCGGTGACGCGCCCGCCCATGGACAGCGACACCCATTCGATTAAACCGGGATAGAGCTCCTGCCATGCAGCCTGGAACAGGCGCTGCTTCGAGAACTGGTCCTTGGCGTCGAGGATGATCAGCTTCGACTTCGGCTTCGAGAGCTTGAGGTAGTGCGCGATCAGGCTGGCGCGCTCGTAGGGTCCCGGCGGACAGCGGAACGGGTTCGGCGGCGATGAGATGACCACTGTGCCGCCGTCCGCCATCTCCGCGAGCTGGCGGCGCAGGAGCACGGTCTGGCCACCGGCCTTCCAGGCATGCGGCATCGCCTCGACAGCGGTTTCGGAATAGCCGGGGATGGCGTCGAACCGGAGATCGACGCCCGGCGCCACGACGAGGCGCGCATACTCGATCTCGGCTCCGTCGGCGAGACGAACCCTGCGGGCAGCATGGTCGACGCCGGTTGCGGCCTGATGCACGACCTCGATGCCGTCGCGGCGCACGCCGTCATAGGTGAACTGCTGCGCCTCGATCTCGCGCAGGCCGGCGATCACCTCATTGCTGAACGGACAGGCCGTATAGAGCGTCTGCGGCTCGACCAGGGTCACCGCGAGATTGTGATCCTCCTGTTTCAGCGCGCGGGCGCAGCTCGCGCCGGCGAAACCGCCGCCGATGACGACCACGCGGCTCTGCGCCTGTCCGATGGCTGGCGGAGCGCCGAGCGCGGCGACCGCGCCGGAGGCGGCGACGCCCTGAAGGACCGTCCTACGGCTTGGCTGACGCATGGTCTTTACTCGCGAGCCAGTTGGCGATGGCGCGCGTCTCCCCGTCCGAGAAACCCTTGGCGATGCGGTCCATCACCGTCGCAGGACGGCTGCCGGACCGGAACGCCTGCATGTCGGCGACGATCGATTCCGGCGTCCGGCCCGAAAGGGTCGGAACGGGCAGGTCACGACCGGCCGGCGCATGGCATCCTGCACATGCTGTTGCACCGGCCGGCGCTTCGGCGGCTACAGGCATCGCTGCAACGACGCCGAGCACCGCGAGCAGGAGAAGCTCGCGGCGCATCGATCTGCCGCCTGGACTCGCCACGATCCCGCTCAGGCCAGATCGTGGTTCTTCAGCGGCAGGGTGCGGATACGCTTGCCCGTCGCCGCGAAGAGCGCATTGAGAACCGCCGGAGCCGCGACCGCGATCGTCGGCTCGCCAACGCCGCCCCAGAAACCGCCCGACGGCAGGATGATCGTCTCGACCGCCGGCATCTCGGCCATGCGGAGCACGTCGTAGGTGTCGAAATTCTCCTGCTCGATCCGGCCGTTCTTGACCGTGCATTCGCCATAGAGGCTGGCGGAAAGGCCGTAGACGAACGAGCCCTCGACCTGCCGTTCAATCTGCGCCGGATTGACCATGTGGCCCGGATCGGTGGCCGCGACGATGCGGTGGATCTTGAGACGCCCGTCGGTCACCGACACTTCGGCGGCGGCGGCGACATAGCTGCCGAAGCCCATGATCTGGGCGAGGCCGCGATGAACGCCCTGCGGCGGGGCCTTGTCCCAGCCGACGCCCTCGGCGACCGCGTTCAGCACCGCGAGGTGCTTCGGGTGCTTCGCCATCAGCTTGCGCCGGAATTCCAGCGGATCGACGCCGGCCGCATGGGCCAGTTCGTCCATGAAGGATTCCACGTAGATCGCATTCTGGTTGAGGTTGACGCCGCGCCAGAAGCCCGGCGGGATCGGCGGATTGCGCATCGCATGGTCGATCACGAGGTTCGGGATCGTGTAGCCGAGATGGCCTTCCGGACTGCTCGCGGTGAGGCCCTGGAAGACGACCGGATCCATGCCGCCCTGCATGCCTTCCGGCCGCACCGTCGCAAGGATCGACTGGCCGGAAATCCGCATATGCAGCGCCGTCAGATTGCCCTGCGCGTCGAGCGCGCCGGTCATCTTGCACTGCGTCGTCGGATGGTAGGCGCCGTGGAGCATGTCTTCCTCACGCGTCCAGAGCAGCTTCACATGCGTGCCGGGAACCTCCTTGGCGAGGAGCACGGCCTGCCGGACATAGTCCTGGAAATTGCCGCGCCGACCGAAGCCGCCGCCAAGATGCACTTTGTGGACGTCGCACTTCTGCACCGGCAGGCCGGCGGCTTCGGCCGCAACTGCGAGGCTCGATTCACCGTTCTGCGTCGGCACCCAGACTTCGCAGCGATCGGGCGTATAGAGCGCCGTGGCGTTCATCGGCTCCATCGTGGCGTGGTTCTGGTACGGAAAGGCGTAGGTCGCGGTGACCACCTTGCCGCCACCGGAGAATTGCGCCTGCACGTCGCCCACCTTGGTCGACACGAAGGCGTCGTTGGCATCGAGACCGGCCTTGAGCATTTCGGCGATAGAAGCGGTCGAGACATCCTTGTTCGGACCCTCGTCCCAGGTCACCGGGAGGGCATCGAGCGCGGTCTTCGCCCGCCACCAGGTATCGGCAATGACCGCGACCGTGGTGTCGTCGATCTTCACGATTTTCTTCACGCCGGGCATGCCGGAGACGGCAGCCGCATCGAAACTCGCGACCTTGCCGCCGAAATGCGGGCAGGCCCGAACGGCAGCGTTCAGCATCCCGGGGAATTTCAGGTCGGCGCCATAGACCTGCTTACCCGTCAACTTGTCGGCCGTATCGAGGCGGGGCAGCGGCTTGCCCGCGATCGTCCAGTTCTTCGGATCCTTCAGCGCGATATTACCGGGAGGCGTCTGCTTCGCGGCAGCTTCGGCGACCTTGCCGTAGGTCGTGGTGCGCTTGCTCGGATTGTGAGTGATCACACCCTTTGAGACCGAGCACTCCGAGCGCGGAACCTTCCACTCGGCAGCGGCGGCGGCGACCAGCATTTCACGCGCGGCGGCTCCGCCCTGGCGCACGTAGTCGTGCGACTCCCGGATACCGCGGCTGCCGCCTGTCGAATAATTGCCCCAGACACGGTTGCGGGCGAGATTCTGGCCGGGCGACGGATATTCCGTCGTGACCTTCGACCAGTCGCATTCCAGTTCCTCGGCGACGAGCTGGGCGAGACCGGTCAACGTGCCCTGCCCCATTTCCGAGCGGGCGATGCGGATGACCACCGTCTCATCCGGCTTGATGACCACCCAGGCATTCACTTCCGGAATGGTCGCGCCCTGGGCCAGGGCCTCAGGCGTGAACGGGATGTGGAAGCCGAGCGAGAAGCCGCCGACTGCGGCGGCGGAGCCGACAATGAAATTGCGGCGCGAAACCTTGGTTGCGATCGTCATGTCCGCCTCCCTCAACCGGCTTGGGTGGAGCCGCCCTTGGCGGCCTCTTTGATCGCGGCGCGGACACGATTGTACGTCCCGCAGCGGCAGATATTGGTGATCTCGGCGCTGATATCCTCGTCGTTCGGATTCGGATTCTGCTGAAGCAGACCGGCCGCCGCCATGATCATGCCGGGCTGACAATAGCCGCACTGCGGCACGTCGAGCGCGAGCCAGGCCTTCTGCACCGGATGGGAGCCGTCCGGCGACAGGCCCTCGATGGTGACGATCTTCTGCTCCGGAGCGATTGCGTTGATGGGCATCGCGCAAGAGCGCGTCGCGATTCCGTCGATGTGAACCGTGCAAGCGCCGCACTGAGCGATGCCGCAGCCGAACTTGGTGCCGGTCAACCCGGCCTGCTCGCGGATCACCCAGAGTAGCGGCGTTTCGGGATCGACATCGAAGTCGCGTGCCTCGCCATTAATCGTCAGTCGAGCCATGTTGATCTCCTCCTGAGTTCGGCTGTCACTGGGCTGCTGGTGTTTGCGAGGAAAGACCGCGCAGATAGGCGACGATCGCGCCGCGCTGCGTCTGGTCGCGCAGGCTGATCGTCATCGTGGTGTTGGGAACGAGCTTGCGGGGATCATCGAGATAGGCGTTCAGCGTCTCGTCGCTCCACACGATGCCTGCATTCTTCAGAGCATCGGAGTAGCGGGCGCCTTCAACGGTGCCAGCTTTCCGGCCGAACACGCCCGACAGGTTTGGGCCGACCCGGGTCTGGCCGGGCTGGACGCTGTGGCATGTCCCGCAGCGCTGCTGGAAAAGACGCTGGCCGTCAGCCGAGGCGTCCTGCGCCTGCGCCGAGCCGATACTGAAACTTGAGACGACTAGAGCTGAAGCGAAAAGCCTGAGGCTCATTTGGACACTCCGATAACCGGCGCGGAGTGTGCACTTGGAAGGCCTCTAAACTTTGCCACCTGGATCGCGAAGTGTCAGCGAATGTCGCGGAAAGAAGCTTCGGCCAAACTTTGATACAAATAACGGTCGGATCATTCGGCCGGCGAATTACCCCAGGCAAGCGGCTGGTTAGGAACGGGTTCCGCCTTTGAAGCCTTGCGGGCTTTATCGACGGGCTGCGTCTGCGGCAGCGTGATGGTCGCGCGGAGTCCGGTGCCGGTATTGGCGAGAACGATATCGCCGCCATGGTGCCGGACGATATCGCGTGCGATCGACAGGCCGAGCCCGATACCACCAGTCTCGCGGTTGCGGGAATCCTCCAACCGGAAGAACGGGGCGAAGACGCGCTCGACCGTATCGACCGGAATTCCCGGGCCGTCATCCTCGATCATGATGTTGATCGCGGCCGCGTTCGCCCGGAGACTGACGCGCGCACGCTCGCCATAGCGGACAGCGTTCTCGATCAGATTGCGCACGGCGCGCTTCAGCGAGTCCGCGCGGCAGCGATAGCCGATCTTCGGCGCCTCGGTGAACGTCACGTCGTGGCCGATTTCGGCGATGTCGTCGCAGAGGCTGCCGACGAGCGCCGTCAGATCGACGTTTCGCGTTTCTTCCTCGACCGCCTCGTCGCGGGAGAAGGCGAGCGTCGCCTCCGTCATCTGCCGAAGCTCGTCGAGCGTGCTCAGCATCTTCTCGCGCGTCTCGTCGTCGGAGACGAACTCGGCGCGCAGGCGCAGCGATGTCAGCGGCGTGCGCAGATCATGACCTATGGCGGCGAGCATGCGCGTGCGGTCCTCGACGAAGCGCTGCAGACGCGCTTGCATCAGGTTGAACGCTTCCGTCGTCTGGCGGATGTCGTCCGGCCCGCGCTCGGGCAAAGGTGGCACGCTTTCGCCGCGCCCAAGCGCTTCGGCGGCAACCGCGAGGCGGCGCATCGGGCCGGTCATGCCGCGCGCGATCAAAGCGGCGCAGATGGAAAGGATGATCGCGGTTACGGTCAGCGAGATCAGGGACCGCGACGTCCACATCCCGTTGATGATCTTCTTGGAAAAGGCGGTGTTCAGCCAAGTTCCGTCAGCGAGCTGGACGGTGAGACCCATGCCCATGCCTTGGGGCTGGTTCAGATAGAGAAACTTCGCCGAACGGGAGAGCGGCCACGCATGAGCTGGCAGGTCGCCCCATGCAGGAAGCTGTTCGGTCGCAACGCTGGTGGGACCGGCCGTTTCCGGCGCATGAGGTGGTACGGGCTCGCTCACGCCATTGGCGATCTTCTGCACAGTTGGCAGGGGTTCGGCGAGACGAGCCTTGGCGTCCCGGCGCCAGGACGCCGCATCCTCGGGAAAGTCATGCGAGATCCAAAATCGCGAATAGGTCGTGCCGCTGGCGAGAAGGACATCCGCGTGCACATCGGATGGCGTCGATTCCAGGACCTTGGCCACAGAGGCGCAGCGGCTAAGAAATTCGGCCTTCGCCGATCTGAACAGAGCCTCGTCGCGCTCGGTGCTGAACAGCAGCAGGCTGATGCCCTGCGACAAAGCGAGCGCGAACAGCATCACCGCGATGAAGCGGGCGGCGAGGCTCTTGTTCCAGAGGCTGATCATGCGGACGAAATCTCCGCGGAGAAGCTGTAGCCGCCACCCCAATGCGTCTTGATCAGCGCTGGAGTCTTCGGATCGGCCTCGATCTTCTTGCGAAGTCGGCTGACCTGATTGTCGATACTGCGATCGAACGGATCGGCGGTGCGGCCCACCGTCAGATCGAGAAGCTGGTCGCGGCTGAGGACTAGGCCGCCGTGATCGAGGAATACGCTGAGAAGTCGGAATTCGGCCGTGCTCAGCGGCACGATCATGCCGTCCTGGTCGGTCAGTTCGCGCCGGCCGACATTGAGCGACCAGCGGTCGAACGCAACCTCCTTGGCTTTGATCTGGCCGCGCTGCGGCGGCAGGCTCTGCACGCGGCGAAGCACGGCCTTGATGCGAGCGAGAAGTTCCCGGGGATTGAACGGCTTGGAAAGATAGTCGTCCGCTCCGAGCTCGAGCCCGACGATGCGGTCAGTCTCCTCCGCCATCGCGGTCAGCATGATGACCGGAAGGCTGGTCGATTCACGGATATACCGGCACAGGGAGAGCCCGTCCTCTCCGGGCATCATGACGTCGAGCACGACGAGATCGATGCCGTTGCGCTCGATCAGCTTACGGCACGCGGCCGCGCTGTCGGCGAGGCTGGTCCGATAGCCATGCTTGCTGAGGTATTTGCCGACTAGGTCGCGGATGTCGCGATGGTCGTCGACAATGGCGATGTGTGGCACCGCATCCATGAGAGAGCTCCTGAAAGGTTCTCTACCCCCGTCTCTCCGAGTGTACAGGGGAAAATTGTATCAAAACGTCCCCCGTTCGTGCAGCGCGACAACCAACGACAAAGTGGGCTTCCGGCGGGAAGTCTCTGCGACATTGGCCGCCTAGATTAGCGGCGTTCGGGCGGTCACGGTTCCCGCCGCCCGGGCTGTCCCCCGTCGACGCCGCCGGCCCAGCCGGCGGCGTTTTCTTCGAGTCCCGGCAAATGGATCGCGCCGCGGGCGAACTTGTAACGAAATATCGCTCATTGGGCGGTGGTCAACAAAGGATATCAAACCGCCTGCTCGCCGGCGAATTTCTGCGACATCCCTGCATTAGCCTCGGCATCAGTTCGGAAAGCGTGAAATCAGAAGCTCTGTTGCTTCGCCCAGCGACGCCTTGCGTCGGCTTCTCACAAGGAGATCGGCCATGACGAAAATTCAGTACGTCTATGTTGCGACCGTACTCGCGAGCTTTCTGGTCGCGTTCGGCCTCGCCTATATTCAGACCGCCTGAACCGCGCAGATCACAAGACAGATTTGATTTTGGGAAGATTGGTGGAGCCGAGCGGGATCGAACCGCTGACCTCGTCATTGCGAACGACGCGCTCTCCCAACTGAGCTACGGCCCCACGAAGGGCGTCATTTACGGTGCGGCGTCGAAGAGTGTCAAGGCGAAGGACACGGGCTTGAAGCGCGGATGAACGGCCGGTACAACTCGGCCTCCTTCCGGGGCGGGATCTTCTCCATGAGCGCGATCGTCTGGCTACTGCTTACGATCATCAACATCTACTTCTGGATCGTCATCGCATCAGCCGTTCTGAGCTGGTTGATCGCGTTCAACGTCGTCAATCCCCGTAACCAGATCGTCGGCACGATCTGGGACACGCTGGTCAGGCTCACCGAGCCGGCCCTGGCGCCGATCCGTCGTATCCTGCCCAATCTCGGCGGCATCGACCTTTCGCCGGTCGTGCTCCTGCTTCTGCTCGGCTTCCTCAGCCGACTGATCATCGAGCTCTACGCCAGCCTGGCGGTCTCTCCGACTCTATGACGGGCGAAGCGTGGTCGGTCACGCCGACCGGGCTGCGAGTCGCGGTCAGGCTGACGCCGAAGGGCGGACGTGATGCCTTCGACGGCATCGACGCTTTGGCGGACGGAACGATTGCCGTGAAAGCGCGAGTCCGCGCCGCGCCCGAAAATGGCGAGGCCAATGCCGCGATCCTGGCCCTGCTCGCGGAAATCGCCGGCATTCCGAGATCGAGAGCCGTGCTCGTGTCGGGACATACCGCCCGTCTCAAAACCATCGACCTTGCCGGCGACGGCGCGGCTCTCGCCGCGAAATTCACTCAGGCGCTCGCCGCGCTCTAGACATTTGAGGAGTTCGCGCATGAGCGCCAAAGTGATCGACGGAAAGGCCATCGCCGAAACCCTTCGCGCCCGGATCGCCATCGAAGCCGCCAAGCTGATCAAGGATCATGGGGTGACCCCCGGCCTGACCGTCGTCATCGTCGGAGACGATCCGGCAAGCCAGGTCTACGTCCGGTCCAAGGTCAAGCAAACCGCCGAGGCCGGCCTGAACAGCACCGAGCACAAACTTCCGGCGGATACGTCGGAGGCCGATCTCCTTGCGTTGATCGCCAAGCTCAATGCCGACCCCTCGGTGCACGGCATCCTCGTTCAGCTGCCGCTGCCGAAGCAGATCGATGCAGAGCGCGTGATCCAGGCGATCGATCCCGCCAAAGACGTCGACGGCTTTCACCCGATCAATGTCGGTCGGCTGAATGCGGGACTGGACTCGCTGGTCCCCTGCACCCCGCAAGGTTGCGTGCTCCTCGCCAAGACGATCCATCCGGATCTCACCGGCATGAACGCCGTCGTGCTCGGTCGCTCGAACATCGTCGGCAAGCCAGTGGCGGCTCTCCTCATCCAGGAAAGTGCGACCGTCACCATCGCACATTCAAAAACGCGCGATCTGAAGCAGGTCTGCCGCGCCGCCGACCTCCTGGTGGTGGCAGTCGGCCGTCCGGAGATGGTGAAGGGCGACTGGATCAAGCCGGGCGCGACCGTGATCGATGTTGGCATCAATCGGGTGCCGGGCGCCGAAGGCAAGACCAGGCTCGTCGGCGATGTCGATTATGCGGAAGCAGCGGAAGTCGCCGGTGCGATCACGCCGGTACCTGGCGGCGTCGGACCCATGACGATCGCATGCCTCCTGGCGAATACGCTGAAAGCGGCGGCTCTTGCCGCCGGCCACGAGCCGCCGAAATTCTAAAGAATAACGCTCGGGGCGCCCAGGCGCCCCGAGTTCGAAAATCAAACCGCGACGGCCTTGCCGACCTTGCTCGCGCGGGTAATCGCTTCCGAAATCAGCTGCTTGGCCTCGTCTGCCTGACCCCAGCCCACCAAGCGCGACCACTTCGTCGATTCCAGATCCTTGTAGTGCTGGAAGAAATGGGCGATCTGCTCGAGCGTGATCTCCGGCATGTCGGAGACGGTGTGGATCTTCTCGTAGCGACGGGTCAGCTGCGAGGACGGCACCGCTATGATCTTCTCGTCGCCGCCGCTTTCGTCTTCCATCTTCAGGACACCGACAGGACGGCAGTTCATCACGCCGCCCGGCACAATCGCGCGGGTGTTGGCGACGAGAACGTCGATCGGATCGCCATCATCGCTGAGCGTGTGAGGAACGAAGCCGTAGTTCCCCGGGTAACGCATGGATGTGTAGAGGAAGCGATCAACGAACAGCGCACCCGACGCCTTGTCGAGCTCATATTTGATCGGCTCGCCGCCAATCGGAATTTCGATCACGACATTGACGTCGTCTGGCGGGTTGAAACCGATCGGGATGGCGTCAAGACGCATGGCTTTTCCTTATGTTACACACTCGCACTAGACCGAGAGGCGCCTGGCTGCAAGGCGCGCGCCACGAAGCCTCGCTGCGGCGGAAAGCCTCAACAGACGGGCTTCGGTTCCGTCAGACCCAGGTAAAGGCGATCTTCTCCAGCGTCACGCCGCCGAAATTCTCGGTGCCGCGCGCAACCGTTGTGCCGCCCATCGCGCGATAGAAGTCGCATGCGATGTCATTGTCCGACAGTGCCCAGACTGCCATACCAACGACACCGTTCGCGGCGATCTCGCGCCGGCAAGCGACAAAAAGCTGCTTCCCGAAACCGAGACCGTGGAACGCCGGACGCACATAGAGCTCATAGATTTCGCCGGCAACCGGCAGGGCGCTCGACCGGTTCCGCCCATAGCTGGCGTAACCGACGATCTCCTCTCCACCGGCGACCAGGACGAGGATGCGACTGCCCTTCCCGATCGCCGATTCCCACCATTTCGCGCCACGGCGGCTGACCATGCGCTCAAGCTGGCTGCCGGGAATGATCCCCCGATAGGCGTAAAGCCATGCCTCGTCATGAACCTCCGCGATCGCACCACCGTCTCCGGTGCGGGCAGGGCGGACATCGATCGCGAGCGTGCTCATGGCCAAAGCGTAAGCCCGCTTCGACGCGCTTGCCAAGACCTTGACAAGCCTCGCCTTGCCGCATGCCACACAGGCGCGTATTGATCCCGGCTACCCGCGATTGTCACACATTGCGGAACACGGCCATCGCCCCATTTACTGAGCGGTAGCGCACCGTCAGCGAACGGCCCGTCGGAGACTTTTCATGCTTGCCAGCGACCTCACCCCGCCTTCGGCGAACGGTCTGGTAAAGGACACCTCCACCAAGGATTTCATGGTCGACGTGATCCAGGAATCGCGCAATCAGCCGGTCCTGGTGGACTTCTGGGCGCCGTGGTGCGGCCCCTGCAAGCAGCTCGGCCCGGTCATCGAGCGCGTCGTCACCGAGGCCGGCGGCAAGGTGAAGCTGGTCAAGATGAACACGGATGAGCATCCGTCGATCGCGGGCCAGCTCGGGATCAAGAGCATCCCAGCGGTCATCGCCTTCATCGACGGCCAGCCCGTGGACGGCTTCGTCGGCGCGCAGCCCGATTCCAAGATCCGCGAATTCATCGACCGCCTCACCAAGCCGATGGAAGCGGCCGATGCCGCGGCCCTGCTCGACGAGGCCGAGAAGCTGCTCGCGGCCGGCGACCTGCCCGGCGCGGCCGAGCTCTTCGGCGGGCTGCTGGCCCACAAGCCCGACGAACTGCGCGCCATGGCCGGCATGATCAAGGTCCAGCTCGCGGCCGGGGACGTCGAGAATGCGAGGAATCTCCTCGCCTCCGTTCCGGCGGACAAGGCCGCTGACCCGGCGTTCGCCGCCGTTCGCGCCCAGATCGAACTCGCGGAGAGCGCGCCCGATCAGGGCGAACTCGCGGCGCTTGAGGCAGCCGTCGCCCGCGACCCGGCCGATCACCAGAGCCGGCACGACCTCGCGGTCGCGCTCGCCGCGGACGGCCGCAAGGAAGAGGCCGTCGACCACCTTCTCTCGATCGTCCGCAAGGACCGCGAATGGAACGAGGACGGCGCGCGCAAGCAGCTCGTCCAGCTGTTCGAGGCCTGGGGGCCGATGGATTCGGCGACGATAGCCGGCCGCCGCAAACTGTCGTCAGTCCTGTTCTCATAGAGGCTCAAGACCATGCCCATCAACATGGTCTATCGCTCGCCGTCCGATCTGCCGGACGCGCTGCCGCTGTTTCCGCTGCCGGCCGTCCTGTTGCTGCCGCGCGGTGAGATGCCGCTCAACATCTTCGAGCCGCGCTACCTGGCGATGTTCGACGATGCACTCGCTGGCAGCAGGCTGATCGGCATGATCCAGCCGGAATTCGACGCCGATGAGGATGCAGCCCATCCGACGCTCGTCGATGTCGGCTGCGCCGGCCGCATCACCGGCTATCAGGAGACCGGCGACGGCCGTTATCTCGTGACGCTCACCGGCGTCTGCCGCTTCCGCATTTCACGGGAATTGCCGGTCAAGACGCCGTATCGGCAGTGCCAGCCATCGTTCAATGAGTTCACGCAGGATCTCATCCCCGGCTCAGGGGAGGACGCGGTCGATCGCGATGCCCTGATGAAAACGCTGAGGGCCTACCTTGAGGCCAACCAGCTTGAAGCGGATTGGTCCGGCATTCGTGGCGCCTCGAACGAGGCCCTCGTGAACGCGCTGTCGATGATGAGCCCTTACGGCGCCCGCGAGAAACAGGCTCTTCTTGAAGCGCCCGATCTCCGCAACCGCGCCGAAATCCTCGTTGCGGTCACCGAGATGGAGCTCGCCAAGACCCGAAGCGACACCGAATCCTCATTGCAGTGAGAGCGCGATGCCGACTGTAAATCCGCCCGCCCAGATTGATCCGAAGCTGCTCGAAATCCTGGTCTGCCCGCTGACCAAGGCCTCGCTGGAATACGACGCGGAGAAGCAGGAACTCATCTCCCGGCCGGCCAAGCTCGCCTATCCGATCCGCGACGGCATCCCGATCATGCTGCCGGAAGAGGCCCGTTCAATCGAGGGCTAACGCCTGCGTGCTTCCTCGGCGATACTGGCGAGAAGACGGGACGCCAGGGTCTCGCCGATCAGGGTCGACCTTCGGCCCTCCAGAACCGCATCACCGAGCCGCTGGACGGCCGAGCTCAATCGGGAGAGCGTCCACCGCGACAGCGCGCCCTCCACGGCCGCACGACGGCGGAAGTGGAGATTGGCCCAGCTTCGGTCCAAAACCTGCGCGGCGCCCATCCCACCTTCGACCTGCGCTCTCAAGCGGTGAAGCTGCAACGCATGCCGGAGCGTCGCCGCAACGACCGCCGATGGCGGAATGCCGGACGCATCCAGCACCGCCAGTCCGCGCTCCACGCCCCGAGCATTTCCAGAGAAGGCCGCATCCACCGCGTCGTCCATGGCCAGAACCGAGGCATCGGCCACCGCCATGTCGACGTCTCCGAGCGTGATCCGCCCTCCGCCGTGAGCGTAGAGGACAAGCTTCTCGATCTCCTGGCGTGTTGCCAGCCGGTCGGCACCGAGCACGCCAACGAGCGCCTTCTTCGCGTCGGGATCGATCGAAAGGCCTGCTTTGGAGATCTCCTGATCGATCAGTCTCGCGATCGCGCCTTCATTGTCGGCAAAGCAGGGCAGGGCCGCAGCCTTGTCACTTTTCTCGCAAAGAGCTCTCAGCGGAGCTCCTTTCCTGAGATCGCCCGCCTCGATGACGATCCGGGCTTCGGGAACGGGCCCGGCCAGAAGCCTCTCCACCGCAGCATTGATCGGCCGGCCCCCGACGCGCACCCAGATCGCGCGGCGTCCGCCGAACATCGGGATCGTGTGCGCCTCGTCGAGCAGTCTTTCAGGATCGGAGGCGATGTCATCGCCTTCCATCTTCACGAGCGCGAACGCGTCGTCGGGATCATCCACCGCCGCACGGGCCAGAGCGCCGGCTCGCTCGTTCACAAGGCCAAGGTCGGGCCCATACACAAGAATGCAGAACGTCTTGGGGTCCGGTCGCGCGAGAAAGGCGTCGACCCCGGCCGCCTTGACCGCAACCATGTCGGATCAGCTTGCGCCGGCGGTGGCCAGCCGGCTCGCGATATTGGCCCGGATCTGCTCCACGACGGGGCGAACCGAACGGTCTTCCGCGTCGCGCTTGGCGCGCTCGCTCGCATAACGCTGTCTCGTCCGGGTATAGGTGGCGCGCCCGATCGCATTGCCCTGCGCCACAGCCCGGCCCGTCGCGATCTCGGTGAGCGTATAGACAGCGTCGATGCCGACGGTCTCAAGCTCGGGCCGGTCGGTGACCGGATCAACGACCGCCGTCTGCGCTCCAACCACGTTGGCGATCACGTCGAGCCGATAGACCGGCGGCGTCAACGGCGAACCGCCGCCCGTCATGGCGAAGACCAGATCGTTGCGGAGACGCTGGCCGACGCGTTCGTCACCATAGGTCTGGACCGGCAGAATATCGACCGACGCCATCGCGGACGACACCGTGCCGCCTGCCACCGCCGTCGCCGGACTCTGGGCGGCATACATCGGCTGAAAGCAACCGCCCAGGCCTAGCGCCAGCAGAACGGCAAGTACCGGGCGTCCAAAACCGCGATCACGCAACGACATTGACGATCCTCTGCGGCACGACAACGATCTTGCGTATCGGCTTATCACCAATTGCCCGGATCACGGAATCGAGTTTACGCACCTCGGCCTCGATTTCCTCCGTGCTTGCGCTCAGGGCAACAGTCAGCTCGTCGCGCTTCTTGCCGTTGACCTGCACCGGATAGGTGACGCTGTCGGAGACTAGAAGCGCCGGCTCGACCTCGGGCCAGGCGGCCTCCGCGACCAAACCCTGGCCGCCGATCTCCGCCCAGCATTCCTCGGCCAGATGCGGCATCATCGGAGCGACGAGCTGGATGATGATCCCCGCGGCCTCGCGGATCGCCCAGGCGAGATCCGGCGTCGGCGTCTTGGTCCGCGCATTTTGCAGGACCGCACCGAGCGTGTTCGAGAAGTCGTAGATGTGCGCGACACATCGGTTGAAACGCAGTCGGTCGACGTCCTCGGAGACGGCATTCAGCGCCTTATGGGCCGCCTGACGCAGGGCATGTGCCTCCGGTCCGAACTCCGCGGGCTTCGCGGTTCCGACCGGTGTGCCAAACGCCGAGGCATCCTGGATGATACGCCACAGCCGCTGCACGAAACGGCCTGCGCCCTCGACACCGGCCTCGGTCCAGATCACGTCGCGCTCCGGCGGCGAGTCGGACAACATGAACCAGCGTGCCGTGTCGGCGCCGTAGGTCTGGATGATGTCGGTCGGGTCTACCGTGTTCTTCTTGGACTTCGACATCTTCTCGATCGGGCCGATCTCGACCTCGCGACCGTCAGGCAGGAACGCTTTGCGCGCCCCTCCGTCCTCGGTGACCCGGATTTCGGCCGGCGACAGCCACTGGCCCGCGGCATCCTTATAGGTCTCGTGGACGACCATGCCCTGCGTGAACAGGCCCGCGAACGGCTCGTCGACGCTGGTATGGCCGGTCACCTTCATCGCGCGGGTGAAGAAGCGCGAATAGAGCAGATGCAGGATCGCGTGCTCGATGCCGCCGATATACTGATCGACCGGCAGCCAGTGATCGACCGCGCTCCTCACCGTCGGCGCATCCGCCTTCGGATCGGTGAAACGGGCGAAATACCAAGAGGAATCGACGAACGTGTCCATCGTGTCCGTCTCGCGCCGCGCAGGCTTGCCACAGACGGGACATGGGACGTTCTTCCACGTCGGATGATGGTCGAGCGGATTGCCCGGACGGTCGAAGGTGATGTCGTCCGGCAGGGTAACGGGAAGCTGGTCGTTCGGTACTGGAACCGCGCCATGCTCCTCGCAATGGATGATCGGGATCGGGCAACCCCAATAGCGCTGGCGAGAGATACCCCAGTCGCGCAGGCGATAGTTGACCTGACGCTTACCCTGCGGCGCGTTGCCGAGCGACTGGCTCTCCAACTGGCGAGCCACGGCGTCCTTGGCTTCCGGGACGGTGAGCCCATTCAGGAAGTCCGAATGGACGAGACGCCCATCCTCGGCCGGATCGGCCTCGAACATCGGCACCTGGTCGGCGTCCTCGGGCCCGCTTGCGACCACGCGCTTGATCGGCAGGTGGTATTTGGTGGCGAACTCGAAATCGCGCTGGTCATGCGCCGGGCAGCCGAAGATCGCGCCCGTGCCATACTCCATCAGCACGAAATTCGCCGCGTAGACCGGAAGAGTCTGCTCGGGATCGAGCGGATGGGCGACGCGCAGGCCCGTGTCGTAGCCTTGCTTCTCCGCGGTCTCGATCGCCGCGGCGCTCGTCCCGGTGCGTCGGCAGTCCTCGGCAAAAGCTGCAAGTTTGGGATCATCTTCCGACAAAGCGCGGGTAAGCGGATGGTCGGCCGCCATGGCCACGAATGCGGCACCGAACAACGTGTCCGGCCGCGTCGTATAGACCTCGATTTCCGACACACCGTGCACCGACCTGCCGGCCAGTGCGAAGCGAACATGCAGGCCCTCTGATCGGCCGATCCAGTTCTTCTGCATCAGCCGGACCTTGTCCGGCCAACGATCGAGCGTATCGAGCGCCGACAGCAGCTCGTTCGAGAAGTCGGAGATCTTGAAGAACCACTGGGTCAGTTCGCGCAGCTCGACGAGCGCACCGGACCGCCAGCCGCGGCCGTCGACCACTTGCTCGTTGGCAAGGACGGTCTGGTCCACTGGGTCCCAGTTCACCTTCGACTGCTTGCGGTCGACGAGGCCGGCCTTGAGGAAATCGAGAAACAGGCGCTGCTGATGGCGGTAATAGGACGGATCGCAGGTCGCGACCTCACGGTTCCAGTCGAGCGACAGACCCATGCTCTTCAGCTGGTCGCGCATGGTGGCGATATTCGAATAGGTCCATTCGCGCGGATGAACCTTGTTCTGCATAGCCGCATTCTCGGCCGGCAGGCCGAAGGCATCCCAGCCCATCGGGTGCAGAACGTTGAAGCCCTTGGCGCGCTTCACGCGGGCGACGACGTCGCCCATCGCGTAGTTGCGGACATGACCCATATGGATGCGCCCCGACGGATAGGGGAACATCTCCAGCACATAATATTTCGGACGCGGATCGTCGTTCTTGGTCGCGAAGGTGCCCCGGTCGGCCCAGGCCTTCTGCCATTTCGGTTCGGCGTCGCGGGCGTCATAGCGCTCCGTCGTCATCTGCGCTCAATACCTTCGGGAAAGAGATGCGGGCATAGCCGCGAAAATCGGGTGGAAAGTGACGATTTAGGTGACCGGGGTCAATGCTGGAACCCCTTCGCAAAGCTCGCGGAAGATGCTTTAGCGAAGCCATGACGAATGACAATGGACAGAACGGCGCGGCCGAACGCCTGAACGACGTGCGGAACGCTATCGCAAGAGCTGCGAAATCGGCGCGTCGTGAGGCTACGGATGTAATCCTGGTGGCTGTCTCCAAGACGTTCGATGCCGAGCACATCGAACCGGTACTGCAAGCCGGTCAGACCGTTTTTGGAGAAAACCGGGTTCAGGAGGCCGCCGAAAAGTGGCCGGCGCTTCGAGCGAAATATCCGGATACCAAGGTGCATCTCATCGGCCCCCTGCAGTCCAATAAGGCCAGGGAAGCCGTCACGCTTTTCGACGTCATACATTCGGTCGACCGGCGGAAGATCGCCGAGACACTGATGGCAGAGATGGAGAAGCAGAAGCGTTTCCTGCCCGTCTTCCTTCAGATCAACACCGGCGAGGAACCGCAGAAAGCGGGCGTAGCGCCTTTGGAGGCCGATGCCTTCATCGCATTCTGTCGCGATCTGGGGCTGACCGTAGAAGGCCTGATGTGCATTCCGCCGGCCGAAGAGAACCCCGCCCCGCATTTTGCATTGCTAGAGAAAATCGCCCGTCGGAACGGCCTCAAGGGCCTATCCATGGGCATGAGCGGCGACTTCGAAACGGCGATCGCACATGGCGCGACATATGTCCGGGTTGGCAGCGCCATCTTCGGAGCGCGGTGAGGCGCTCATTCGACCACGACCCGGGTTTCTGGCCCGATCCAGGGAAGCAGTTTTTCAAGATCCGTCCGCCGCAGCGCGACGCATCCCTCGGTTGGCCTAAATCCCGGCCGGGCGACGTGCAGGAAGATCGCGCTGCCGCGCCCTTTGATGCACGGCCGTTCGTTCCACCCCAATTCCAACACGAGATCGTACATATCGTCGGCGCGTCGCATTTTTTCGTGCGAGGCTTGGTAAGGTGATCGGATGTGGCGATTGTAGTTTCGGTCGGCCGGCGCATCGCACCACAGGTCGTGCTCCGAGATCGGCCGCATCGGCAGGGAAGTCCGTGGCCGCTTCACCTTGTCCGCGCGCCACCACAGGCGGCGGACCGGCATGCTGCCGATGGGCGTTGCACCGTCCCCTTCCCGCTTGCTCCAGGACCGGCCCGCACGGCCCAACACGCAAGGAAATCGCAGCGATCCCGCAAAAAGATACGCCCGCCGGGCATCCATTCCCACACGACGTACGTATATTTCCGGAAGGACGTGCGGCATCTGTGTGACTATTCCCGTGATTCTCTAACGGAATTCTATCGGCAGCTTGCGCCGTTGCGGACCCGTGTCTAGGTGGAAGAACGTTACAACGTACGTTCGGCAATGCAGGAGGCATAGTATGGCGACGGCACGCAAGATCCTCTTGGTGGAGGATGATGCGGACATCCGTCAGACCTTGGCTGAACAGATCGCCATGCATGACGAGTTCCAGCCCATCACCGTGGATATGGCGGCTGATGCCATCAGAGCGGTCAAGGATAACCAGATTGACCTTGTGCTGATGGATGTCGGTCTGCCGGACATGGACGGCCGTGAGGCGGTCCGGGTACTCCGCGAGCAGGGTTATCGCGGTCCCGTCATCGTATTGACCGGACACGATTCCGAGGCCGATACGATCATGGGCCTCGATGCGGGCGCCAACGACTATGTGACGAAGCCCTTTCGGTTTGCGGTTCTCCTAGCCCGCATCCGCGCCCAGCTCCGCAGTCATGAGGCGAGCGAGGATGCCGTTTTCTCCATCGGCACCTTCACCTTCCGGCCGTCGACCAAGCTTCTGACCAACGAACGGGGCTCGAAGGTTCGCCTCACCGAGAAGGAAACCTCGATCCTTCGTTACCTCTATCGAGCGGGCGGCAAAGTCATCGGCCGCGAGGAGCTTCTGCAGGAAGTCTGGGGATATAATGCGGAAGTGACAACGCACACGCTGGAAACGCATATTTATCGTCTGAGGCAAAAAATCGAGAAGAACCCTTCCAATGCGGCGCTCCTCGTGACAGAGGCCGGTGGCTACAAACTGGTGCCCTAAGACCATCGGGGCCGGGGGGCCTGATTGAGTATCGAGGCGAATATTCGTGCGCTAGAGCGCGCTCCGATGATTGCGGAGATCGGCGGCGAGGCGTTGCGGTTGCTGGCCTTCTCCGTGGAAACGGTTTCGGTGCGCCCGGGCGAGGTGTTGTTCGAACGAGGTGCCCCGGCAGAAGGCGCCTATGTCGTCGTCAACGGCAAGATCGCGCTGAAGGCCGGCGATACCGACCGCGAGCGCACGGTAGGTGCAGGAACGCTGATCGGCGAGATGGCGCTGATCGTCCCGACGGAGCGGCCATGCGATGCCGTCGCGCTCGAACCCACCCGTTTGATCGCAATTCCTCGACCGCTTTTTCGCCGTGTGCTGACGGAATTCCCTGAGATCGCCGAGACGATCCGCCAGAAGCTGGTCACCCGCGTCCGCGCCGAACAGGCGGCGCTCGACCGCGTGCGGGCCACGCTCAACTCGCTCGACCAGCGCGATTGACCTTCAGAGATCGAAGTTCGCGATCAGCGGTACGTGATCAGACGGCCGTTCCCAGGATCTTGCGCCCTTGAGGATGGAGGTCTCCCCCACCGTCGCGTCGAGGTCGCCTGTGACCCAGACATGGTCCAGTCGACGGCCGCGATCCGAAAGCTCCCAATTCGGCGAGCGATAGCTCCACCAGGTGTAGACCCGTTCCGGCTCCGGCTTGTTCTTGCGAACGGCATCGACCCAGCCGCCCCGCTCCTGGATCGCGAGCAGCCGGTCCGTTTCAGCCGGCGTATGACTGACGACGCCCAGCATCTGCTTGTGACTCCAGACGTCATCCGGCAGCGGCGCCACGTTGAGATCCCCGACGAGGATCGTCTGGGCGCCAGGCTTCGCCGCCGTCCAGCTTCTCATCTCGTCGAGATAGGCGAGCTTATGCGCGAATTTCGGATTGAGATCCGGATCAGGTATATCGCCGCCGGCCGGGACGTAGAAATTATGCAATGTGATGCCTTTGGCCGGCCCCTCGCCGAACACCACCGCGATATGCCGCGCATCTTCCTTGCCGCCGAACCGGTAGCGATCGATCTCGGCGAATGGCTGGCGCGAAAGGATGGCGACGCCGTGATAGCCTTTCTGGCAGGTCATCGCCGCGTTCGTGTAGCCGCGCGCGTTAAAGGCCGAGAGCGGGAACTGGCCCTCCAGGCACTTCGTCTCCTGCAGACAGATCACGTCTGGCCGCTCCTCGTCGAGGAGTCGTGAAACCAGATCGATGCGCAGGCGGACGGAATTGATGTTCCAGGAGGCAATTTTCAGCGGCATGTCACTGCAAGGTTTGAGGCGAGGCGGCGAGGAATAGACCCTGTTCGCGCGGCCTACAAACGCAAAGCGCCCGATCCTGGGGGAAGATCGGGCGCCGACGCTTTAGTTCGCGTGCCGCCGGGAGGGTAGGCCGGCGGGTGCAGGAGCGTCCTGTGGAGACGGGGGCACCACTGGGGATCGGGCGTCCTGCTTGCTGGTAAGGTGGGTGGTATCGCTAGGTGATTCAACGAATTGCGAATCACGACCGCGTGATCAGTTGCGATAGCGCGTGTAATCCACTTTGAAGAGCTTCTCGTCCGGCTTGGTCTTCGGATCAAGCTCCGACACGGCGATCGTCGTATCGAGCCCCTGGGCATCGGTGATCGTCCACTGTTTCAGCTCGTAGTTCTTTTGGTCCTCGGTGGCGAAGACGATGAGGACGCGCGCTTTTCCGCCGAAGGTCGTCTCTTCCTCGATCTGGACGCTGATCACGCCCTTGTCCTCGTTGACGCCGACAACCTTGGAGTCGCGCGAGAGATCGAGATTCGGATCCAGAAGGAATTTCAGAGGTGTCTGCGAGAGTGGATAAATGTCCTGGGTCGCGAGACTGCGATCGCGGACCACGACCGAACTGCCGTCAGCGATGATGTCGGTGTTGCTCGGGCGCTGATAATAGAAGCGCGCCTTGCCTGGCTTCGACAGAAAGAACTTGCCGTTCGAGCGACTGCCGTCCGGCCCGACCTGCGTGAAGCTGCCGACCAGGGTGCGGATCGAATTGAAGTAGTCGTTGACCTTGCGGATGGTCGCCTGCTGTCCGCTGGACTCTGGTGCCGTCGCATCGACAGCTGCCAGCTTGGTTCCGGCAGCAGCCTCAGATGGCATGAGATCGACTGGCGGCGGCGGTTCGACCGGCGCGGCCGCGACTTCGTGGGATCGCGTAGCCTCCGCCGGCACCGGTGCTGGCTGGGCGACGACAGGCTTCGCCTCGACAGGGGCGGGGGGCGCTGGCGCCGCTACAGTTGGGACATTCGCAGGCGCCACCGGCGTCTTCTGGCCCAACAGCGAGGAAATCGAATCGGCCGGCGCGACCGGTTCAGCCGCCGCGACCGGAATCGCGGCAGGAGTCGGAGCGGCGACCGGCGCCTGAAGCGCGGCCGGGGCATGCACTGTCAGCCGCGCCGGCCTTGGCTGCGGCATCGGCACGCTCGTCTGCGCCGCTACGGGCATAGCCACGCTCGCGAGAAGAACAACTGCACAGGAAAGGCGAAGGGCACCGCCGAACATCATCAAGGAAATCCCCCTGCCCGTCCGCATAGAGCAGGTCTGTGGCGACAAAACGGTGCCGCCTCCGGCCTCAGTAATTCTGCGCCCGTTCGTCCGATTCGAGGAGGATCTCCCGCTTGCCGGCGTGGTTGGCCGGACCGACGATGCCCTCTCTCTCCATTCTTTCGACGAGCGATGCCGCACGATTATAGCCGATCTGCAGCCGCCGCTGGATGTAGCTCGTCGAGCACTTTTTGTCCCGAAGAACGATCTGCACGGCCTGGTCGAACAGCTCACCGCCCGGTTCGCCGAAAGAACCCTTGTCGAAGACCGACTCGTCTCCGCCCTCGGCTTCTTCATCGTCCGTGGTGACGGCCTCGAGATAGTCGGGTGCTCCCTGCGCTTTCAGATGCTGGACGACCTTTTCGACTTCGGCGTCGGAGCAGAATGGGCCGTGGACGCGGCTAATCCTGCCGCCGCCCGCCATATGCAGCATGTCGCCCTGGCCAAGCAGCTGTTCCGCGCCCTGCTCCCCCAGGATGGTGCGACTGTCGATCTTCGATGTCACCTGGAAGGAGATGCGGGTCGGGAAATTCGCCTTGATCGTACCGGTGATCACGTCGACCGACGGACGCTGCGTCGCCATCACGATATGGATACCGGCGGCGCGGGCCATTTGGGCGAGACGCTGGATCGCGCCCTCGATCTCCTTGCCGGCGACCATCATCAGGTCGGCCATCTCGTCGACGATGACGACGATATAGGGCAGACGCTGGAGGTCCATCTCCTCGCGCTCGTAGATCGCCTCGCCGGTCTGCTTGTCGAAGCCCGTCTGGACGGTACGATGGATGACCTCGCCCTTTGCCTTGGCCTCCTCGACGCGGGCATTGAAGCCGTCGACGTTGCGGACGCCGACCTTCGACATCTTCTTGTAACGCTCCTCCATCTCGCGCACGGCCCATTTGAGCGCGACGACCGCTTTCTTGGGATCCGTCACGACAGGCGCGAGAAGATGCGGAATACCGTCGTAGACACTGAGTTCCAGCATCTTCGGGTCGATCATGATCAACCGGCAATCCTCCGGCTTCAGCCGGTAGAGCAGCGACAGGATCATGGTGTTGATCGCGACGGATTTGCCCGAGCCGGTAGTGCCCGCGATCAGGAGGTGGGGCATGCGCGCGAGCTCTGCGATGACCGGCTCGCCGCCGATCGTCTTGCCGAGGCAGAGCGGCAGCTTCATCTTCGAGTTCTCGAAGTCGGCGGAGGCCATCAGTTCGCGCAGATAGACCGTCTCGCGCTTGGCGTTCGGCAGTTCGATACCGATGACGTTGCGGCCGGGGATGACGGCGACGCGCGCCGACACCGCGCTCATTGAGCGTGCGATATCGTCCGCGAGGCCAACCACGCGCGAGGACTTGATGCCAGGGGCGGGTTCGAGCTCGTAGAGCGTGACGACCGGACCGGGGCGGACATCGATGATCTCGCCTTTGACGCCGAAGTCCTCCAGAACGCCCTCCAGCAGGCGGGCGTTCTGCTCCAGCGCCTCCTTGCTGACCATCGCGGAGCCGGGCTTCTTCTGCGGAGCGGCGAGAAGCGCGAGCGGCGGCATCTCGTAGGCTTCTGACCTGAACAACGAGGTCTGCGCCTCCGCGGCGAGGCGGCGGCCGGGCTTGGGAGGCCTTGCCGGTTCGGCGATGCGGCGAATCGGTTCGACGGGGCCATCGAGTTCCGCCTCGGAACGGCGATGAGTCACGAAGGGCGGATCCTCGTCGTCTTCCTCGTCGAGACGGCGCAGGACCTCGCGCAGACCGGCGCGCCCGGCTTCCTTCTCGCCCTGGAAGAAAGATCCGCCCCGCAGCTTGCGGGCCAGACCAGCCCGCATCGTGAACCAATAATGGGTCACGAGTCCGAGCGGCAGGAAACTGCTGCCCTCATCTTCCTCGAAATCGAAATCGTCCTCTTCTTCCACGACCGGGGCGGCCGTCGGCTTTTTCCTGGCGACCGGGCGAACGGGCGCGGTCTCACGGAAGCCGATGCCGGAAGCGAGCAGCATGCCGCCCATCGCCATAACACCGAGCACAGAGGTAAGGAGCGGGTCGAGCCATGATAGGCTGATCGGAAGAAAGAGCGAGGCAAAGCCGAATACCGCATCGCCGGCGATGCCGCCCAGGCCGGCAGGAAGCGGCCAGTACAAAGGGCGGGAGAATGATGCGGCAAATCCCGCCGCGAGCAATGTGGCGACGAGCCAGGCGCTCAGGCGGAGCTTTTCGCGATCGAGGCGACGATGGGTGATCAACCGCCATCCCCACGCGGCCACAGGAAAGAGAAAGCCGATCGCGCCAAGACCAACCGTCTGCATGAAGACGTCGGACATGAAGGCGCCGGGGCGACCGAGAAGGTTGCGGACATCGCCTTCGGCGGCATTGTTGATCGAGGGATCAAGCGCGGACCATGTCGCGAGCGAAAGAGTCGCCGCCACCGCGAATGTGAGCAGCGCGAGGCCGCCGAGTTCCAGCGCGCGTCGGCCCAGCGCATCGCGGACCTCATCGGGGACCGCGCGCCTGCTTCGAACACCGCCGCGATAAACGAGAGCTCGCAACCCAAACACCTCCCGCCGGAACGCATAACGATCCGCCGAACGGACGGACCCTTGTCGTCTATCGGTATCGAAAGCGGGTAAAGGGCCGATTAACCACGGACCTGACGGGTCGCCGGAACGAAAAGGCCCGGGCGACGAGCGCCCGGGCCAGTTTGGGAGGAGTACGCTACAGAACTTAGATGTTGTAGGCGCGCTCGCCATGCGAGTTGATGTCGAGACCCTCGCGCTCGCTCTCGGCGGAAACGCGGAGACCCATCACCAGGTCGACGATCTTGTAGAGGACGAAGCTGCCGATGCCCGACCACAGGATCGTAACGCCGACGCCCTTGAGCTGAGCCATGACCTGCGTCGCGAAGACGTAGGCGCCGGCTGTGCCCGCGCCGTTGTCGAGCGTGTAGTCGACAACGCCCGCGCCACCCAGAGCCGGGTTGACGAGGATGCCTGTGCCGATGGCGCCGATGATGCCGCCGACGCAGTGCACGCCGAAGACGTCGAGCGAGTCGTCGTAGCCGAGAGCATTCTTCACTGCCGAGCAGAAGAAGAAGCAGACGACGCCGGCAACCAGGCCGAGAACGATCGAGCCCATCGGGCCGGCGAAGCCGGCGGCCGGGGTGATCGCGACGAGACCGGCAACCGCGCCAGAAGCCGCGCCGAGCAGGCTCGGCTTGCCCTTGGCGATCCATTCAATGAACAACCAGCCGAGCATCGCACCCGCGGTCGCAACGAACGTGTTCACCGAAGCAAGAGCCGCGTAGGCGTTGGCTTCGAGGTTCGAACCGGCGTTGAAGCCGAACCAACCGACCCACAGGAGCGAGGCACCGACCATGGTCAGCGTCAGCGAGTGCGGGGCGAGTACCTCTCGGCCGTAGCCGATACGCGGTCCGAGCAGAAGCGCGCCGATCAGGCCGGCGATACCGGCGTTGATGTGAACGACGGTGCCACCCGCGAAGTCGATCGCGCCGAAGCTCCAGATCAGGCCCGCGCCGGCGACCGTCGCGTCAGCCGGGTTGGTCGAGGCGAACTCCGGTCCCGGCCACCACCAAACCATGTGGGCCATCGGGAAGTAGACGAACGTAACCCAGAGGACGACGAACACCAGCAGTGAGGAGAACTTGATGCGCTCCGCGATAGCACCGACGATCAGTGCCGGGGTGATGCAGGCGAAGGTCATCTGGAACAGCACGAAGACGAGTTCCGGAATGACCACGCCGCGCGAGAAGGTCTCGACAACCGTGGTCACGTCGACGCCGGCGAGGAAGGCCTTCGAGAAGCCGCCGACATAGGAATTGAGAGCGCCGCCATCGGTGAAGGCGAGGCTGTAGCCGTAGGTGACCCAGATGATGGCGACGACGCCGACGATCACGAGAACCTGCGACAGGACCGAGAGCATGTTCTTCGAGCGAACGAGACCGCCATAGAACAACGCGAGGCCCGGGACGGTCATGAGCAGCACGATGACGCTCGAGATGAGCATCCAGGTCGTGTCGCCCTTGTTCGGGACCGGAGGCGTGGGAGCCGCCGCGGCGGGCGCCGCGGCTTCCTGCGCAAATGCTGGCGCTACCGCCAGCAGTCCGAGCAGCGCCACGGGCGCCGCCAGACGAGCAATTTTAGAAAGGTTCATGGACGGAACTCCAAAGAAGGATTGTTCGGTGGAAAGGGCGTCAGAGCGCATCGTCGTCCGACTCACCCGTACGGATGCGGACCGCATGCTCGATCGGCGTCACGAAGATCTTGCCGTCACCGATCTGGCCGGTCTTGGCCGTGGTGGTGATCGTCTCGACGACTTGATCGACCATGCTCGCGGGCACGGCGACTTCGATCTTGAGCTTGGGCAGGAAGCTCACCGCGTACTCCGCACCACGATAGATTTCGGTGTGTCCTTTCTGGCGTCCGTAGCCTTTGACCTCGGTCACGGTCAGGCCGTGAACCCCCACCGCGGTCAAGGCATCGCGTACCTCGTCCAGCTTGAACGGCTTTATGATTGCCATCACGAGTTTCATGAATGGGCTCCCCGTCTTGTCATACCGTCGCGGAGGAGCCCGCGACGGGTGCGCAGCCGACAAAGGAATTGGGAAACTCCGGACTCGTCGGCCCGAATTAGTATTCAAGCCGCGTGCCAGTTGGTGGAAAGGCGGTTAACGCGTCTTCACCAATTATGTTTGCACTGTGACAAACCGAGGCTAACCGCCCCGTGGGCGGGCATTTGCATGCATTGTGTGCACGAATCAGGGTGGCTTGCTGCCTAATTTCTAAGCAGATGCCGGATTTTCACGGCGAATCCGGATCAAGCCTTCCTGAACGACGGATGCGACCAGCGTTCCATCCAGGCCGAAAATAAGTCCCCGGGTGAACCCGCGTCCCGCACCTGCAGACGGACTGTCCTGACTGAAAAGCAGCCATTCATCGGCTTTGACCGGCCGGTGAAACCACAAGGCGTGGTCGAGGCTGGCGGCCATGATGTCAGGCGAGAAAATAGTTTTTCCATGCGCCACCAGCGACGTGTCCAGCAGTGTCATATCCGATGCGTAGGCGAGAACGATCCGATGCAGCATCGGATCGTCCGGCAGAACTCCTCTTGCCCGGAACCAAATCGACTGCTTCGGCGGACGGGGCGGATTTCCTTGATATCGGGTGAGATCTACCGGTCTGAGCTCTATTGGTCGCTCGCGCTCAAAATACGCGCGCACCGCCGGTGGCATCTGGGGCAGAAGCTTCTGCTTGATCTCGGCCTCGCTCGGCAGCTGCTCGGGCAGAGGAACGTCCGGCATATCGAGCTGGTGCTCGTAGCCTTCTTCATCGCGATGGAATGACGCCGTGAGGGCGAAGATCGCCTGCCCCCGCTGGATCGCCTTGACCCGCCGTGTGGTGAAGCTCGACCCATCCCGGATGCGGTCAACTTCGAACAGAATGGGGATCGTCGGGTCGCCGGCCAGCAGGAAATAGGCATGCAGCGAGTGAGGCAGATGGCCGTTCGCTGTTCTGCCCGCCGCGACGAGCGACTGCGCAACCACTTGTCCGCCGAAGACTCGCCCCCAGCTCCCCTCGAGACTCGTGCCGCGATAAAGATTCTCCTCGATCCGTTCGAGATCAAGAATGCCCAGAAGATTTGCGAGCGCGTTCGACATGTGGTCTCTCGGAGGCGGGGCGCCACGAGACCTCCCCGCGCGGGCGGCGTCAAGCGAGGAATAATAATGGCTGCAAAAGGCAAAGCGCGCCGGTTCGACGTCGTCATCGGCGGCGGAGGCTATGCCGGACTTGCTCTCGCAGGGGCTCTCTCGCAAGCGGGCCTCGACGTCGCCGTAGCCGACCCCGCCTTCGGGTCCGTGGGACAATTCCGCGACCCCCGCGCCTCGACGATCGTTGCCGGCGCGCGCCGCCTGTTCGAGACCATAGGGGCTTGGGATGCAATTTCGGGCGAAGCAGAGCCCGTACACGGAATGCGTATCACCGACAGCCGGTTGGCCGATATCATGCGGCCGGTGCTGCTCCGCTTTGACAACGAGGCAGCGCCTGGAGAGCCTTTTGCCCATGTGGCACCGAACGGGACAATTCGCATCGGCCTTTTGGACGCCGCGAAAGTCGCTGGCTCAACACTTGTGCCTACCGGAATAGCCGGATTCGAGCAGTCCGCTGGAAAGATAGCGATCTCGCTGTCAGATGGTTCGAAGATCGCAGCAACGCTTCTGGTCGCCGCCGATGGAGTCACGTCGAACATCCGAGGCCTTGCCCGGATCCCGTTCCGAGGCTGGAACTATGACCATGCCGCCATCGTCAGCAATGTCCGGCTGGAGCAGCCGCATGATGGGATTGCCATCCAGCATTTCGTCGACCGGGGAACGCTCGCTTTCCTGCCCTTGCCCAACCAACACGCCTCTATCGTCTGGGCCGAGCCGCGCCTGCAGGCGGAGCGTCTGGCCGCTCTGTCGGGCGACGAATTCCAAGCAGCGCTCCAACAGCGCGCCGGCTATGATTTCGGCGAGATCACGCCAATTGGCCCTCGCGCCGTCAGGCCTTTGAAGCTCGGCCTTGCCCAGCACTTTCACGGCCACCGAATCGCGCTGATTGGCGATGCTGCCCACGCAATGCATCCCATTGCCGGGCAGGGAATGAATTTCGGTCTTCGCGATGTTGCGGCCCTGGCCGAAGCCGTCGTCGATGCGGCCAGGCTTGGCCTCGACATCGGTTCGGAACCAATTTTGCAAGGTTACGATTCGTGGCGACGACTCGACACGGTCGCGATGCTCGCCGCGACCGACGGCCTGATCAATCTCTTCGGCTCGTCCGCACCCGCGGCCCGAATGGTCCGAGACACCGGAATGGGCCTCGTCGATCGTGCGCCTCGATTCAAATCTGCGGTAATCAAATCCGCCGCCGCCCTGACCGGAAATGCTCCCCGGCTCCTTCGAGGCGAGGCTCTTTAGATCGCAACGCGCCGACACAACCGAAGATAGTGAAGTTATCATCTGTGGTTGCTGCATACGAAGCCCGCTGGCAGCCGTTTCGGGCATCGCTGGACCTCGGAGACCCAGAAACGAAAATGCCCGCCAGCGACTCTCCTAGAGTCTTTGACGGGCATCGATATTTTTCGATCGCGTTTTTCTGAAGTTTCTCGATCTTTTCCGGCCGGCCGTACCTCAGTTGCGAAGTTTTCGGCAAACTTCGTCGAGTTGTTCAAGGTTTCGGTACCGTATCGAAATCTGGCCGCCCGGATTTTTATGGTCGATCGAAACCACGAGCCCAAGTGCATCGCCAAGCGCCTTTTCCAACGCAACGGTATCGGCGTCCTTGGCAGCCTTGGCCTTGGCTGGCCTCTTCTCGACCGCAGCCTCCTGGCCGATCGCTTCGGCATCGCGAACGCTCAGACCTTGGTCAATGATCTTCTTCGCTGCGGCTGAAGGATCATCAAGCGAGAGAAGCGCGCGGGCATGACCCGCCGTCAGCTGACCTTCAAGGACCGATTGCCGAACGTCGTCCGGAAGCTTCAGGAGCCGCATCGTATTCGCGATGTGGCTGCGGCTCTTGCCGATGATCTTGGCGAGGTCAGCCTGGGTGTAGTTGTAGGTCGCGACCAGGTTTTCGTAGCCCGCCGCCTCTTCAATCGCATTGAGGTCCGCGCGCTGGACGTTCTCTATGATCGCCAGCTCGAGAGCCTCGCGATCAGAAACTTCGAGAACCACGATCGGAACGTCGTGCAGGCCGGCCATCTGAGCCGCCCGCCAGCGACGTTCGCCGGCGATAATCTCGAAACGATCCGTCTCCTTCGCCACCGAGCGGACCAGAACCGGTTGGACGATGCCCTTCTCCCGGACTGAGTTCGCCAGATCCTCGAGATCCGCCTCGGCGAAGTTCTTGCGCGGATTGCGTGCGTTCGGCCGCAGAAACTCGATCGGAACCCGGCGCTGGCCGGCTTTCGGCTTGTCGAAATTCTGCTCTTCGTCGCCGATATCACCGATCAGCGCCGCAAGGCCACGGCCTAACCGCGGCCGGGAGGCCTCTTCCGCCATCTCTCTCTCCTAGAATTTGTCAGGCGGCTTTCAGCGCGCGCTCGCGCTGGATGATCTCGGACGCCAGCTTCAGATAGGCTTGGCTGCCTGAGCAATTGAGATCGTACAGAAGCACCGGCTTGCCATGCGACGGCGCCTCCGACACGCGAACGTTCCGCGGAATGATCGTGTCGAACACCTTGTCGCCCATGAACTGGCGGACATCGGCGACGACCTGGCCGGAGAGATTGTTGCGGGCATCGAACATGGTCAAGACGACGCCCTGGATGGTCAGAGCCGGATTCAACGTCGCGCGGACCTGGTCCACGGTGCGCAACAGCTGCGAAAGGCCTTCAAGGGCAAAGAATTCGCACTGCAACGGAACCAGGATGGCCTGGGCCGCGGCAAGCGAGTTGATCGTCAGGATATTGAATGAAGGCGGGCAATCGACGAGCACATAGGAGTATGGGTCATCGCCATCCTGCTGGAGTTGGGAGAGCGCATCGCGGAGACGATAGGCGCGCTGTTTGTCGGACGCGATCTCGACCTCGACGCCGAGCAGATCCATGGTAGACGGCGCGATATCGAGGCCCGGGACGGCCGTCGGCAGGATAACCTGACGGAAACGCGCCTCGCCGACGAGAACGTCATAGGTGGAGCGCTTGCGTGCCTTGCGGTCGATGCCGAGACCCGTGGAGGCATTGCCCTGCGGATCAAGATCTACGATCAGGACTTTCTCGCCGATCGCCGCCAAGGCCGTGCCGAGGTTGATGGCCGTCGTCGTCTTGCCCACCCCGCCCTTCTGGTTGGCGACAGCAAGAATGCGGGCTTTGGAAAGGTCGGCCATGGCGATTTCCTATCTCTGGTCCTCGCGCGGCACGGCCTTTGAGACGACGACGATACGTCCGTCGGGATCTGTCAGGCTCTGCGCAAGCTCAGCCTCAATGTGCCAATCTTTGGCGGTCTGGGTCAATTCTGCGACAGCGTCCCGACCCTTTGAAAACAGGCCTATGGCACCGGTTTTCAACAGAGGAAACGCGAGCTCGACGAGACGCGGCAGCGGCGCTAACGCGCGGGCGGTAATCACCTCCGCCGGCTCGACCCAATTGCCAAGAACCGCCTCGATCCGACCATTGTGGATTGTCGCTGGAAGGACGGCATGACGAACCGCCTCGCGCAGGAAGGCGCACTTTCGCTGGTCGCTCTCGATTAAATGGACTCTGGCGCCAAGCCTATCCACCAACGCGGCAGCAATAACCAAGGCAGGAAACCCGCCTCCCGAGCCAAGATCCACCCAAATCTTCGCTGCAGGCGCCATCTGCAGAAGCTGAAGGCTGTCGGCGACATGCCGGGTCCAGATCGCCGGCACAGTCGAGGGAGAGATCAGATTGACGGTCTTCTGCCATTTCAGCAGGAGGCCGACAAAAATCTCTAGGCGATCCCATGTTTCACGTGAAACATTGGGAAAAGCGCCCCGAATTTCCTCCAAGCTCATCCGCGTGCCGCACGCTTTGCATGAGCCATGATCAGAGTCAGCGCGGCCGGCGTAACGCCCTCTATTCGAGACGCCTGGCCTATCGTTGCCGGGCGGATGCGAACCAGCTTCTGCCGGACCTCATTGGAGAGCCCAGGCATCGAGTCGTAATCCACGGCATCCGGGATCGAGCGCCCCTCGTCCCGCTCGAACGCCTCGATGTCGGCGCGCTGACGATCGAGATAGACATTGTAGGCAGCGTCTATCTTGATCTGCTCGGCAATAACCGGGCTGACGCGATCCATTTCGGGCCAAATGCGGATGAGATTGGCGAACTCGACATCCGGTCGGCTGAGGAGATCGAAGGCCGTCCGGCGCTGTCCATCCTGATTGAGCGCCAGTCCAGCCCTCTGAGCCTGCGCCGGGGTTGCAGTCAGGGACGCCGTCAATGCGCGGGCGTCGGCGAGCGCCGCCGCTTTTTTGCTCCAGGCTTCCTCTCGCCCGCTGCCGACCGCCCCGATCTCGATCCCCCGCTTCGTAAGCCGCTGATCAGCGTTGTCCGCCCGGAGCGTTAGCCGATATTCAGCGCGCGATGTGAACATGCGGTACGGCTCGGAGACGCCCTTGGTCACGAGATCGTCGATCATCACACCGAGATAGGCTTCGGATCGCGAGAAGATCACCGCTTCCCCACCGCTAGCGAGGCGCGCGGCATTGATGCCGGCGACCAAGCCCTGCCCCGCGGCTTCCTCGTATCCGGTTGTACCGTTGATCTGACCCGCGAAGAACAGGCCCGCGACCCGCTTGGTTTCCAGACTCGGCTTTAACTCCCGCGGATCGACGTAGTCATACTCGATGGCATACCCAGGCCGGAGCATCCGGACCCGTTCGAGACCGGGGATGGTGGCCAGAAAGGCGAGTTGTACCTCCTCCGGCATCGAGGTCGAAATACCATTGGGGTAGACCGTCGGATCGTCGAGGCCCTCGGGTTCAAGGAAGATCTGATGCCCGTCGCGATCGCCGAAGCGAATGACCTTGTCCTCGATCGACGGGCAATAGCGCGGCCCGAGACCACCGATTTGGCCGTTGAAGATCGGCGCGGCGTCGACATTGGAGGTGATGACTTTATGGCCGGCCTGGGTCGTGCGGGTGATGTGACACGACACCTGCGGCGTGGAGATCATCGACGTCATCGCGGAGAAAGGTTCGGGTACATCGTCGCCGCGTTGTTCCTCAAGAGCGGCATAGTCGATCGTTGTCCCATCAAGCCGCGGCGGGGTCCCGGTCTTCAGACGGCCGAGCGAGAAGCCTGCATCACGAAGTGTTTTTGAGAGCGCGATAGAGGGTGCTTCGCCCATACGGCCGGCAGGCGTGGTCTTCGGTCCGATATGAATCAGGCCGGAGAGGAATGTGCCCGTCGTGAGAACCACTGTGCCCGTCGTGAACTTTCGCCCGTCCGCGAGAGTCAGCCCGCGAATCCGGCGGTCGCGTATGTCGAAATCAGCGACCTCGCCTTCCACGGTGTCCAGAAGCGGCTGCTCGGCCAGGATCGCCTGGACGGCGGCGGCGTAAAGACGGCGGTCCGCCTGAGCGCGAGGCCCACGAACGGCCGGGCCCTTTCGACGATTGAGAACGCGGAACTGAATGCCGCCCGCATCGGCCGCGCGGCCCATGACGCCATCGAGCGCGTCAATCTCGCGGACGAGGTGCCCCTTGCCGAGACCGCCGATCGCGGGGTTGCAGGACATCGCGCCGATCGTGTTTCGGCTCAGCGTGACGAGCGCTGTCCTTGCGCCCATACGGGCAGCCGCCGATGCAGCCTCGGTGCCGGCGTGTCCGCCGCCGACAACGATCACATCGTATGAACTGACACCATGTTTCACGTGAAACATCTCATTTACCGACGCAGAATTCGCTGAAAATCCCGCCGAGCACGTCCTCGACATCGACCCGCCCCGAGATACGCCCTAGCTCGCGTGCCGACAAGCGCAGCTCCTCCGCACGCAACTCCGGTTCTTTCGCCAGCAGCGCACGGCGGAGCGCGTCGACCGCCGAACCCAAACATAGTCGATGCCGCTCGCGGGTCACGAGCGCGGATTCCGACGGCGCAAACGCGGTCTTCGCCCATTCGCCGAGATCGGACAACAACCGATCGATCCCAGCGCCTGTCTTTGCCGAGACTGGGTAAACGCCATCTTCGCTGTCCAAACTTCCAGACAGATCGATCTTATTCACGACCGACCACATCCGATCACTTGAGGTCGGCGAAATCCCGCTCTCGCCAGCATCGCTAAACCAGAGCACGAGATCGGCGTTTTCGCTCCGCTTCCGAGCTCGCGCCAAGGCCTCCTGCTCTATCGGATCGTTCGTCTCTCGGATGCCGGCCGTGTCGATCATCGTCACGGGATAGCCTCCGAGATCCAGGTGGACTTCAAGCATGTCCCGGGTCGTCCCGGCGTAGGCCGACACGATCGCGACATCGCGGCCGGCGACACGGTTAAGAAAACTTGACTTACCGACGTTCGGCGGACCCGAAAGGACCACGACCGCGCCCTCTCTCAAGCGCTCTCCCGATCGACCCTTGGTCAGGAGCGCCTCAATGTCGTCGATCAGACGAACGATGATCGGCTCCGCCCGGCGCCACAGGCCATCGCCGACATCGCCTTCATCGGAGAAATCGATTTCGGCCTCGACGAAGCTCATCGCCCGGATCAGATCCGCCCTCCACGCATCCGCGACCAGGCCGATCCCGGCCGAAAGTCCGCGCAGTGCCTGTCGCCGCTGAGCCGCGGTATCGGCAGCGATCAAATCGGCCAAGGCTTCGGCTTCGACGAGATCGAGTTTACCGGACTCGAACGCTCGTCGGGAAAACTCCCCGGGCTCTGCGATCCGGCAGCCCTCGATCTTCCCGAGCGCCTGAAGAAGTCCGGAAACGCTCGCCCGCCCACCGTGAATGTGGAACTCCGCGACGTCCTCACCCGTGAAAGAACCTGGCGCCGGAAACCAGAGGACGAGGCCCTGATCCAAATCCTCGCTGCTCGCTGGATCCCGGAGCACAACAAAAGTCGCGCGGCGAGGCACTGGCAGCTTTCCTGCCAGGGTAATCAGAACATCCGACGACCGCGGACCGGACACGCGCACCACTGCTATTCCAGCCAGGCCAGTACCGCTTGCCAGCGCATAGATCGTTGAAGAGCTCTCCGGCATCTCAGGTTCCAAAACGAATTTGGCTCCGCATACAATCATGCGGAGCCAAATTCACCGTCTATCGAGGGTCGGCCGGCGTTGGATCAGGTGTTCATCGAGTCGAAGAAGTCCGAATTGGTCTTCGTCTGACGCATCTTGTCCATCAGGAACTCGATCGCATCGACCGTACCCATCGGATTCAGGATGCGGCGCAGCACATACATCTTCTTGAGGATGTCCTGCGGGACGAGGAGTTCTTCCTTACGCGTGCCCGACCGAGTGATGTCCATCGCCGGGAAGACGCGCTTGTCGGAGACCTTGCGGTCGAGGATGAGCTCGGAGTTACCCGTGCCCTTGAACTCCTCGAAGATCACTTCGTCCATACGCGAGCCGGTGTCGATCAACGCGGTCGCGATGATGGTGAGCGAACCGCCCTCTTCGATATTTCGCGCTGCGCCGAAGAAGCGCTTCGGACGCTGCAGTGCATTGGCGTCGACGCCGCCGGTGAGCACCTTGCCTGACGACGGAACGACCGTGTTATATGCGCGACCTAGGCGCGTGATCGAATCGAGCAGGATGACCACGTCGCGGCCGTGCTCGACGAGACGCTTGGCCTTCTCGATCACCATTTCGGCAACCTGTACGTGGCGGACGGCGGGCTCGTCGAAGGTCGAGGATACGACCTCGCCATCCACCGTGCGCTGCATGTCCGTCACCTCTTCCGGACGCTCGTCGATCAAGAGAACGATGAGATAGCACTCGGGATGATTGGTGGTGATCGACCGGGCGATGTTCTGCAGCAGCATCGTCTTACCGGTGCGCGGCGGCGCGACAATCAGACCGCGCTGGCCTTTGCCGATCGGGGCAACGATGTCGATGATACGGCCGGACTGGTCCTTGATGGTCGGATCTTCGAGCTCCATGCGGAGCCGTTCGTCGGGATAGAGCGGAGTGAGATTGTCGAAGTGAACCTTGTGCCGGGCCTTGTCCGGATCCTCGAAGTTGAGGGTGTTCACCTTCAGGAGCGCGAAGTAGCGCTCGCCTTCCTTGGGGCTCCGGATATGCCCTTCGACCGTATCGCCGGTGCGCAGCGAGAAGCGGCGGATCTGCGAGGGTGAAACATAGATGTCGTCGGGGCCCGGAAGGTAATTCGCATCAGGTGAGCGAAGGAAACCGAATCCGTCCTGAAGAACCTCGACAACACCGCCGCCGATGATCTCGACGTCGCGGGCAGCGTGCTGCTTCAGGATTGCAAACAGCAGTTCCTGCTTGCGAAGGGTGGAGGCATTTTCGACCTCGAGCTCTTCAGCGAGCGCGAGCAATTCCTGGGGAGATTTAGTCTTGAGGTCCTGAAGTCTGATTTCCCGCATGGGGAACCTTCACTAAGTCGGTCGCCGGCATAGGTTCGGGCGACATAGGGGGAAGAGAGAGGTGCAGCCGTCGGGCAAGGCCAGGCACTTGGCCCAACTCGCTCGGTGACGGGACGTTCCAACAACGGCGCGGAGATGACCGCCTGCGGAGGAGATGTATCAGCAATACGGATTCGCGGCGCGCCCCGCAAGGGGTACGACGAAAACTTAGAAGGGCTTCAACACGGCCAGGATGACGATCGCGACCATGAACAGGGCAGGCACCTCGTTGATCGCGCGATAGAATTTGCTCGACCGCGTGTTCTTGTCGGCGGCGAATGTCCGCACCGTCTTGGCGCAAAATCCATGATAGCCGGAGAGCAGCAGGACGAAGAGAAGCTTGGCGTGAAGCCAGCCCTGGCTCCACGCATCGGCGTAATAGGCGACCGCGAGACCGAATATCCAGGTCGCGATCATCGCCGGCGTCGCGATGCCCTTCAGCAGCCGGCGCTCCATGATCTTGAACGTCTCGGAGGTGTCCGAACCGGGCTTCGCATCAGCGTGATAGACGAACAGCCGCGGCAGATAGAGCATCGCAGCCATCCAGGAGATCACAGCAATGATGTGAATGGCCTTGAGCCAGAGATAGGTCATCGGGTCCGTCCGTTTCCGCGCACGCGTTCGACAAGGCGTTCGACATGGGCGATCGGCGTTTCCGGCCTGATGCCATGCCCGAGATTGAAGATATGCGGCCGATCGCCGGCCGAGGCGACGATGCGATCCACCGAACGGTCGAGCGCCTCACCGCCCGCGATCAGGACCAGGGGATCGAGATTACCCTGGATCGGCGTTCCCTTGGGAAGCGACTGATCCATCAGCGCCATGTCCTCGCTCGTATCCAGTCCGATGGCGACGCCCAGGATGGAGGCAAGCTTGCCGCCCTTCGGACCGGCGCCGCGAGGAAACGCGATCACCGGCACATCCGGATGACGTTTGCGAACGCCCTCGATGACCCGAACCACCGGCCGGACGCACCAGCGGTCGAATTCATCCGGCGGCAGCTCGCCCGCCCAACTATCGAAGATCTGTACCACCTCGGCGCCGGCCTCGATCTGCCCTGAGAGATGTTCGATCGACGCATCGACCAGCCGGTCGATCAACGAGGCGAAGCCTTCCGGATCACGCAGTGCGAACAGACGGGTTTCCGCATGATCCTTCGAACCCTTGCCGGCGACGACATAGGTCGCAACGGTCCATGGCGCACCGACAAAACCGATCAGGGTCGTTTCATCCGGAAGCTGCGACCGGATCATCCCGATTGCCTCATAGACCTTCCCGGTCTTTGCGGCGTCGAGTGTCCGATGGAGCTTGCCGATTTCATCCGCCGAGGAAATCGTCTCGACGCGCGGGCCCTCGCCTTCGAGGAATTCGACCTTGAGGCCCAGGGCGTGGGGAATGATCAGGATGTCCGAGAACAGGATCGCCGCATCGAAGCCGAACCGGCGGATCGGCTGAAGCGTGACCTCCGCTGCGAAATCGGGGCGATAGCAGAGGTCGAGGAACGATCCGGCCCTGGCGCGAAGCTCCCGATATTCCGGGAGATAGCGACCGGCCTGGCGCATCAGCCATATCGGAGGCCTGTCGAGCTTCTCACCGCCAAGCACCTTCAGGATGGGCTTCTCACTGATCGAAGGCAGGATCGTTAATCCTTCTTTAACTAGTTCTCTGTTTTAAGATTCTGTTATTGCTTAATGGGTCATTAACGGGGTTCTGGAAGCTCCACAAGGAAACCACCGCGAGCTTCGATATTGGTCTCGTCGGACTCCAGAGCGTGCGGACCCGATTCGTCCCCAGACATCACAGGAGCTCGGTTAGACCGCTCCAGCGCGCGACGCCTGTTGATCGTTTTGCGACATACCCCCAATGTGTTGGCCGGGTTGGCGATCTCGCCGATCTTTGCACAGTCTTCCACACGGCCTGTGGGTTCCGTCTGACGCCATGAGCGACCTAGCCCACCCACTCTGGATCGAGCCTTGGCCGCTCGTCCTCGCATCCGGCAGCGCCTCGCGTGCCGAGATGCTTCGTAACGCCGGCATCCCGATCGAGGTTTCGCCCGCCGATCTCGATGAGCGGACGATCGAGGCGCCGCTGATCGAAGCGAAGGCGTCTCCGGGAGACGTTGCGCTTGCTCTTGCCATGGCGAAGGCGGAAGCGATCAGTCTCCGTTTTCCCAACCGGCTGGTTCTGGGAGCCGATCAGGTTCTCGCGGCAGGGCATGAATATTTTGTGAAGCCGTCCGGCCTCGCCGCGGCCCGCACACAATTGTTACGGCTCCGAGACCGCGAGCACGGGCTCTTCTCGGCGGGGGCGCTCGCGGTCAACGGCAGGACCGAGGAAACGGTCGTCAGCGAGGCGCGGCTGACCATGCGGCCGTTTTCGGAAGAGTTCCTCGACCGCTACCTCGCGGTCGCTGGGAACAAGGTCACGACCACGGTCGGCGGCTACATGCTGGAACAGGAAGGCATCCATCTCTTCGATTCCATCAAGGGCGACTTCCATGTCATTCTCGGCCTGCCCTTGTTGCCGCTGCTCGCCGTTCTGAGGCGTCGCGGTCTTTTGCTCGAGTAGAGATGTCCCAGAAAGCCTGCGTGATCGGCTGGCCGATCCGCCATTCCCGCTCCCCGCTGATCCATGGCTACTGGCTCCGCCAGCACGGCATTGCCGGTTCCTATGAGAAGGTCGCGGTCGAGCCCGAGACGCTCGACCAATTCGTTCGGTCGATCGCGGCTGGCGAGTATCTCGGCTGCAATGTCACCGTACCCCACAAGGAGGCCGTGATGGGACTTCTCGACGAGGTCGACGAGACGGCCCGGGCAATCGGCGCGGTCAATACGATCTGGCGAGACGCGGGCCGGCTTAAGGGGACGAACACCGATGTCATCGGTTTCATGGCCAATCTCGATGATCGCGCTCCGGGCTGGGATGCCGGCAATGTCAACACTTTGATTCTCGGTGCTGGCGGAGCGGCGCGCGCCGTGATCCATGGATTGCAGACCCGCGGCGTCTCGAAAATCCGGCTGGCGAACCGCACTCCACAGCGGGCGCAGCAACTCGCCAGAGAATTCGGAAATCCGGTCGAGGCCGTGGCCTGGCGCGAGATCGATCGTTTGCTCCCCGAAACAAATCTCCTGATCAATACGACCAGCCTTGGAATGGCGGGTTCCGAACCGCTTCCGGATTGCCGGGGAATATGCGGCCGGCTTCCGAAAACCGCCGTAGTGTCCGATATCGTCTACGTGCCGCTGCAAACCGAACTCCTTGTCGAGGCCAGGAAGGCCGGACTCCGAACGGTCGACGGGCTCGGAATGCTACTCCATCAGGCCGTGCCCGGATTCGAGAAGTGGTTCGGCGTTCGGCCGACGGTCACGCCCGAGCTTCGGCGCCTGATCGAAGCCGACATCGAAGCGCCGAGCCACGCGTGATCATCCTCGGTCTCACCGGCTCCATCGGCATGGGCAAATCGACCGTCGCCGGCCTGTTCGCCGCCGAAGGAGTGCCGGTGTTCGAAGCGGATCCTGTCGTCCATGCCCTCTATCAAGGTGCAGCGGTCCCGCTGATCGAGGAAGTGTTTCCCGGCACCACGAAGGATGGCGTGGTCGATCGCCAAGCCTTGTCCAAAGCGGTTTTGGGCGATCCTGCTGCGATCAAGAGGCTCGAGGCGATCGTCCATCCTCTCGTCCGCCAGGCGGAACAGGTTTTCATCGCCGCTGCCCGGAAAGCCAACGCCCCCATCGTCGTCCTCGATATTCCGCTTCTGTTCGAAACGGGAGGCGCGGACCGGTGCAACGTGATCGTCGTCGTTTCGGCTCCGGAAGAAGTCCAGCGTGAGCGAGTGCTGGCGCGTCCGGGAATGACACCGGAAAAACTCTCGGCGATTCTCGCTCGGCAAATGCCCGATTCGGAGAAGCGACAGCAGGCCAATGTCGTCATCGATACGTCCGGAGACATCGCCCACACGGCCAAAGCTGTGAAGGACGTGATCCGCCGTTTCGGCGGTTCGGCCGCGCGTGGTACGAACTCCTAGCGATGCGCGAGATCATTTTCGATACTGAAACGACGGGACTTGATCCCAACAAGGGTGATCGGGTGGTCGAGATCGGCTGCGTCGAGATCCTCAATTACATCCCGACCGGGCAGACCTTCCACGTCTACATCAATCCCGAACGGGATATGCCCGACGAGGCCTTCCGCGTTCACGGCCTGTCGACCGAGTTCCTGTCCGAGCACAAATGCTTCCATGAGATCGTCGAGGATTTCATCGCCTTCGTCGGCGATGACGCGAAGCTCGTCGCGCACAATGCAAGCTTCGATTTTGCGTTCCTGAACGCAGAACTGATCCGTTGCGGAAAGCCGATTCTGTTGCCGGAGCGGATGGTCGATACTCTGGCGCTGGCCCGCCGGCGCCACGGTTTCGCATCGAACAGGCTCGACGACCTCTGCGCGCGCTACGGCATCGATAATTCCAAGCGCACCAAGCACGGCGCCCTGCTCGACGCGGAACTCCTCGCGGAAGTCTATGCGGAGCTTATGGGCGGCCGGCAGGCGACTCTCGGACTGAGTCTGCAGTCCGGTGGTAGGGCGATCGTTCGCCGCCAGACGGTGAAGCCGCGTCCCGTGCCGCTCGAACCGCGGTTGACGCCGGACGAGCTTGCGGCCCATCGAGCCTTCGTCGCAACCCTCGGCCAAACCCCGATCTGGGCGGTCTATAACGCGCCAACGGCCGAAGCGGCCGAATGATTCAGGCGGTGCCTTCGGTCGCCTGCGTCATGCGCTGACGATAGAGCGCCGCGAAATCGATCGGATCGATCATCAGGGGCGGGAAGCCGCCATTGCGGACAGCGTCGGCGATGATCTGGCGGGCGAACGGGAACAGCAGGCGCGGGCACTCGATCAGGGCGACCGCCTGGCGGCTTCCGGCGTCGATGTTCTGGATCCGGAACAGACCCGCATAGACGATGTCGAATCGGAACACGGTCTCGGAGCCGGTTCCGGCCTTGCCCTCGATCTGCAGCTCGACCTCGATATCGGTCTCGCTAACGCCGCGGGCATTGACGTTGACGCCGATCTCGATGTTCGGCGAGCCGCCCTGCTGGACGAGCGAGCGCGGAGCCTGAGGGTTCTCGAACGAGAGATCCTTCACATACTGCGCAAGCACGCCGAGCGCGGGACCAGTGCCGGGGGCTTCAGGAGTAACATCCGCGGTCGTCATCAACTCAACCCTCTTCGGCCCAAGCGGCCGGGCGGTGGGCTAGCACGGCGGGTCACGCGGCCGCAAGGCATGGGGTAGTATGCTCCCCACAGCCTGAGATAAATTGTCATCCGGATGAACCCGCTGGCGCGTCAGCGCGGATAGGCCCATATAGTTCTTTCGCCGGGCAGCAGTGCGCGGCCTCGCCAAAGGTGAAAATGAGCGACGTGTTCGATATCTACACGGTCATCTTTCTAGTTCTCGCCGTCTTTATCCTCGTTCGGCTTCGTTCCGTTCTCGGAACCCGGACCGGAAACGAACGGCCGCGCGATTACGCCCGGGATACCGCGCCTCAGACCGCTAATGAGAACGTGATTCCCATGCCCCCGCGGCCCGATGCTGCGGCCGAGCCGGTCGATCCCGCACTTCGCTGGAAGGGATTCGCCGAGGACGGAACTCCCGTTGCGAAGGGCCTCGACGACATCGTCGCCGCCGATCCGACGTTCGAGCCTGCCTCTTTCGTCCAGGGCGCGCGCGCTGCCTACGAGATGATCGTGCAGGCATTCGCCGCCGGCGACACCCGGACTCTGAAGGGTCTTCTGGCGAAGGACGTGTTCGACAGCTTCGCCGCGACGATCGCCGATCGCGAACGGCGGGGCGAAACGGTCGAATCGCGCTTCGTATCGATCGACAAGGCTGATATCCGCGACGCCGAAATGCGCGGCGGAAGCGCCCAGATCGAGGTCCGCTTCGCGTCCCAGCTCGTCACGGCGACGCGGGACAAGGACGGCAATGTCATTGACGGCAACGCCGACGCGGTGACCGAGGTCATCGACATCTGGACCTTCGCGCGCGACGCGCACTCCCGCGACCCGAACTGGAAGCTCGTCTCGACCGAGGCAGCCTGAAGGTGGCCGCCGCTCGCGCGGCGGGCGCCGCCCTGGCGATCTTGATCGCTTCGGTCACAGCCGCCGGCGCGCAACCTTCTGGGGTTTCGCTCGCGCCGGTCAGCTTCGCGGCTCTGCCCGGCTGGGCGGCGGACGACCAGTCCGCCGCTTTTGCAACCTTCGTGTCTTCCTGCAGGAAACCGAAGCCCGGTCCGGTCCTGCCTGCCGGGCGATCGCTCAAGGCGGCTTGTTTGGCCGCTCTGCACGAAAATATCCGAAATCCGGCGGCAACCCGTACGTTCTTCGAGCGCCATTTCGAGCCGTTTGTCGTCAACGGAGCGGATAACGGCTTCTATACGGGCTATTTCGAACCGGAGTTCACCGGTTCGCCGCGCCGGAACGCCGTACATTCCGAGCCGCTGCTGGCTCTGCCCCGCAAAATGCGAAATCCGGCTCCGGATCGTGCCGCCATCGAGGGCGGCGCGTTTTCCGGCCAAAAGCTCGAACTGGTCTGGCTCGATCCCGTCGATGCCTTCTTCGTCCATATCCAGGGTTCGGCCCGCATCAGGCTTGATGACGGCAAGGTCATCCGGGTGCGCTTCGCCGGCAGGAACGGCCTTCCCTTCACGCCGATCGGGCGCGTCCTGGTTCAACGCGGAGAGCTGACGCTTGAGCAGGCCGATATGGCCGGCATCCGCGCCTGGCTTGCTGCCCACCCGGATCAGGCCCGCGCGCTGATGCGGGAGAACAAATCCTACATCTTCTTCAGGCCGGATACGGGACGCGCGGCGGAGGCCGGGCCGATCGGCGGATCGGGTCTCGCTTTGACGGCCGGGCGAAGCATCGCGATCGACGACCAGATCTGGCCGTACGGGATTCCGGTCTGGATCGACGCGCCTTTGCCGTCGGGCGATTTTCGTCGGCTGACCGTCGCGCAGGATACGGGCGCCGCGATCAAGGGAGCCGCCCGGGCCGACATCTTCCTCGGCGCGGGCGTCGAGGCGGGCGCGGAAGCGGGCCAACTCAAGCATTCGGGGACGTTCGTCGTTCTGTTGCCGCGAAGGGCCGGGCGATGAAGCGCGAAGGCTGGCGCTCGCGGCGTCGAAGAGACCTGACGGCGGACGAACGCACGCTCTGGGCCAAGGTCGCCGAAACGATCCAGCCTTTGCCCGGACGACGGGTGCCACCTCCTCCGACCGATCCGACACCTGAAACGTCGGCAACGGCGCAGCCAGACAAGCAGACGCCGGTTCGGGCGGCGGCCGCCCCACCGGTCAAACCGAAAGCCCATCCCCCGCTCGCTCCGATCGAGCCTAAGATCGCTAGAAGCCTCCGGCGCGGCGGCGAGGTCGATGCACGCATCGATCTTCATGGCCTGCGGCAGGATCAGGCGCATGGCCGCCTGCGCGCCTTTCTGGTCCGCGCACAGTCGAACGGGGCGCGGGTCGTCCTGGTCATCACCGGCAAGGGTACGACCGGAGGCGGCGGTCTCTTCGACGAACGCGGCGTGCTGAAGCGGCAGGTGCCGATCTGGCTGTCGGAGCCCGCTATGCGCGCGATCGTACTCGGCTTCTCCGAGGCATCCGCCGCGCATGGCGGCTCGGGCGCGCTCTATGTGAGGCTGCGCCGCGAGCGCTGAGTGTCAGAGCACGAAGCGCGACAGGTCCGCGTTCTTGGCCAGATCGCCGATATGCTCGCGGACATAATCTCCATCGATCCTGAAAGCCTCGCCCGAGCGGTCGGCCGCCGTGAACGAGATCTCGTCGAGAACGCGCTCCAGAACCGTTGCAAGGCGGCGCGCGCCGATATTCTCGACCGTCGAATTCACTTCGGCCGCGATATCGGCAATGGCATCGATACCGTCGTCGGTGATCTCGAGCGTGACACCTTCGGTCGCCATCAGCGCGACGGACTGCTTGATCAGGCTAACCTCGGTTTCGGTGAGAATCCGGCGGAAATCGGCGCGTGTCAGCGGTTCGAGTTCGACGCGGATCGGCAAACGGCCCTGAAGCTCCGGCAGAAGGTCGGAGGGCTTCGCGACATGGAACGCGCCGGAGGCTATGAACAGGATGTGATCGGTCTTCACCGATCCATACTTGGTGGCAACCGTCGTGCCTTCGATCAGAGGGAGAAGATCGCGCTGAACGCCTTCACGTGAAACATCGCCGCCGCCGCGGCCTTCGCGGACGGTGATCTTGTCGATTTCGTCGAGGAAGACGATGCCGTTCTGCTCGACCGAGCGGATCGCCTCCAGCACGACCTGTTCCTGGTCGAGCAGTTTGTCGCTCTCCTCGGCGAGAAGGACCGTGTGACTTTCCTTGACGGTCATCCTGCGCGTCTTCTTCTGGCCGGCACCGAGTTTGCCGAACAGGTCGCCGATCGACATGACCCCGATCTGGCCGCCGGGCATTCCGGGAATGTCGAACTGCGGCATGCCTCCGCTACCTGCGGAGGTCTCGATCTCGATCTCCTTGTCGTCGAGTTCATTTGCGCGGAGCTTCTTTCGGAAGCTGTCGCGGGTGCTAGGTCCCGCGCCCGGACCAACGAGCGCGTCGAGCACGCGTTCCTCCGCCGCGTGATGGGCTTTGGCCTGAACGTCCTTCCGCTTGGATTCGCGGACCAGTGTAATACCCACTTCAAGCAGGTCGCGGACAATCTGCTCGACATCGCGGCCCACATAGCCGACCTCGGTGAACTTGGTCGCCTCGATCTTGAGGAAGGGTGCGCCGGCGAGCTTGGCAAGGCGGCGCGAGATCTCCGTCTTGCCGACGCCGGTCGGCCCGATCATCAAAATGTTCTTGGGCAGAACCTCGTCGCGCAGCTCTTCGCTGAGCTGGAGCCGGCGCCAGCGATTGCGTAACGCGATGGCGACCGCCCGTTTGGCCTTGCCTTGGCCGACGATGAACCGGTCCAGTTCGGATACGATCTCGCGGGGAGAGAAATCACTCATTCACTAAAGCCCTGACTGCCAATCCGGATCGCCTCGACCGGATGAAGAAGCATGATGACGTTGAGGGTGAGGTTGTCCCGAATGACGTAGCCGGTGCCGAGTTCGAAGACGACCGCGAGTCCGATCACGAACCATATGGGAAGCCGCCAGGCGAGCAGGAAGCCCAGGAGAATGCAGTGGTGAAGCGGAAACCGGCTGGCGCGGGCCGGATCCGCCGGGGACCGAGATCATGAAGCGGCAAGTCCGCTGGATGGAAGATGCCGGGTGAGGCTCGCGGGCATCGCGGAGAGGAGGATGCGGCGGAGCCATTGCCAGCCGGCGCTCAGCAACAGCACGAAGGCGCCAAGAGCGAGAAGCGTGAGCGGCGTGGCGGTATCGCTGACGCCGCTCTGCCGGATCAGTTCGGTGAAGGCGAAGCCCGCATAGGCCAGGCCGGACACGAGGATCGCGCGCCGGTTCACCAGAACGGCGACCAACCCCAAGACGAGGAAGAGACCGAGGATGGCCCAGGCCATTGCCGGAGTTGGTTGAATACCTTCGGACAGGCCAGAGACCAGCGAATGAACGATCAGCGGCGCGGCGAGAAGATGCAGCCAGAAGGCGATATCGGTGCGCCGGGTCAGGCGGTCCGGATCGCTGACGTCGAAGCGCATCGCCAAGGCGAAGACGATGATGCCGCAAACGAAGAGCGCGGGACGAACCAATGTCTCGAAGAGCGCGGGGATGAGCGTTCCCATGGCTCCGATGCAAGCGGCGATAAAGGCCGCGGCGCCCGCCGCCGGTGTGATCGGCACGCGGAAGCGGAGGTAATGGAGACAAGCCGCAGCAGCTCCCGCTACGCCGCCGGCGGCGAGCGCGAGCGGGTGAACGTAAGCCAGATTAAAGACCGAGGCGCGCGCTGCGAGCTCAAGTGGAAAGAACGCAAGGAACACCGCCGAGAACACCGAATATGCGAAGATGACCAGCAGGACGATGCTCGGCAGAGCCATCCGTCGTTTCCGGGTGAAGAACTCCGCGAGTCCCCAGGACGCGACTGCTGTGATCGTCCATTTTCCGCTGAAGCCGAACGCCATTCCAAAATAGCCGAGCGCAGTCAGGAAGAGTGCGAGGCCGATCGTGACGAAGATGTCGCCAAAGCCGGAAACGAAACGGAGCCGCTCCTCGTCGCGCGGTCCAAGCGCACTGGCTGACGCGAGCTCGCCCTCGATCTCGCAAAGTATCGTGACCTGGTCGGCCGTGACAACACCGCGTTCGATGGCCGTCGTCAGAGCGGTCTCGGAAATCATGCTGCATCCAGCGTTTCGAGGACCAGCTGGTCGTTGGTGTAGACGCAAATCTCGGCCGCGATCTTCATGCTGCGGCGGACGATCTCCTCCGCGGAGAAGTCCGTATCGGCCAGCGCGCGAGCGGCAGCGAGGGCGTAATTGCCGCCCGAACCGATGGCCGCGATGCCATGTTCAGGCTCCAGCACATCGCCGGTGCCGGTCAGGACGAGGCTCGTATCGGCATCGGCGACCAGCATCATCGCTTCCAGCCGGCGTAGATAACGATCCGTCCGCCAGTCCTTGGCGAGTTCGACGGAGGCGCGGAGAAGCTGCCCGGGATATTGTTCCAGCTTGGCTTCCAGCCGCTCGAACAGCGTGAAGGCGTCGGCCGTGGCGCCAGCGAAGCCGCCGATCACCTTTCCGCCCGCTAGGCGGCGGACCTTTTTTGCGGTGTGCTTCATGACTGTCTGGCCCATCGTCACCTGGCCGTCGCCGCCGATCGCGACCTTGCCACGCTTGCGGACATGCAGGATCGTCGTGCCGTGCCAGAGCGTATTGTCGCTCAAGGGAATCTCCACTGGTTTGGGGCCATACTTAAGCGGTCAGGGATCGCGGTCAAAGAGCACCGCTGGCATACCACGGAAACGCCTGCTAAAGAGCCGCCAGCATGACGGGCCGGTGACGGGACCTTCACGCTTTTATGGTGGTATCTCACCGCCATTCCAGACGCAGAGATTAAAGATGACCCGCCGCGCGACCATCGCCCGCAAGACGAGCGAAACCGACGTGACCGTGACCGTGAACCTCGACGGCGAGGGCAAGGGGACGATTTCGACCGGGGTGGGCTTCCTCGACCATATGCTGGACCTTCTCGCCCGCCATTCCCTGATCGACCTCGACGTGAAGGCCAAGGGCGACACCCATATCGATTTTCACCACACGACCGAGGACATCGGCATCGCGCTTGGCCAGGCCGTGCGGCAGGCACTGGGCGACATGAGAGGCATCGCCCGCTACGCCGATGTCGCAATGCCGATGGACGAAACGCTGACGCGCGTCGCGATCGATGTTTCGGGCCGGTCGTTCCTCGTCTGGCGTACGGAGTTTCCGGCGGCGAAGGTCGGCGAGTTCGATACCGAGCTGGTGCGCGAATTCTTCCAGGGCTTCGCCACGCATGCGGCTGTGACTCTGCATGTCGAGACGTTCTATGGTGCCAATGCGCACCACGTCGCGGAGTCCTGCTTCAAGGGCCTGGCGCGCGTATTGCGGACAGCGCTCACCGTGGACCCGCGCACGGTGAACATCATTCCCTCGACCAAGGGCAGCCTCGGCGGCTGAGAGACATCATGCGTTTGTGGACCGTTCACGAACCGGGAACCTCGGCCAGCGCGGACGAGCGGGCGGATGGCATCCTGTTCGTGAAGGATGGCTCCTCCTGGTGGGGCCTGTTCTTTCCGCTGCCCTGGCTGCTCATCCAGCGGCTCTGGGTCGGCACGCTGATCTATGTCTTGCTCTCAGTTGCCGCTGCGGCGATCGGTATGCTTCTGCCGCTGAGCGACAGCTCGGGCGTTCTGCTCGGGCTGATCGGGAATCTCTACGTCGCATTCGAAGGCAACGACATGCGGCGACGCAAGCTCGCGCGGCTCGGCTATGTCCAGGTCGGCAGCGTCGTCGCCGACAGCCGCGTCGAGGCGGAGATCGATTATTTCTCCTCGCTACCGGCAGAAGCGAGGTCGCGCTCGACGAGCGTCGCCTATGCTGGGCCGAAGCGCCGGGCCGAAGCGAACGACGTTCTTGGGCTCTTCCCCGAACCAGGGGGCGGGCGGTGACCATCGCTCTCGTCGACTATGGCGCCGGCAATCTCCGCTCGGCCGCGAAGGCGTTCGAGGCCGCGGGCGCCAGGAATGTCGAGGTGACATCGGATCCGGACCGTGTCGCCAAGGCCGACCGCATTGTCTTACCAGGCGACGGCGCGTTTCCCGATTGCCGCCGCGGCCTTGCGGCCGTGAATGGTCTCGACCAGGCGCTGACCGAGGCGGTGAAGAGGCGCGGCCGGCCGTTCTTCGGTATCTGCATCGGCATGCAGCTTCTGGCGACGAGAGGGCTGGAGCATGAAGGCGCCGACGGCCTCGACTGGATTCCCGGTACCGTCGAACGCATTGAGCCCAAGAACGCCTTGCTAAAGGTTCCCCATATGGGCTGGAACACGTTGACGACGGCGCGGAGCCATCCCCTGCTTGAGGGCATCAAGACCGGCTCGGATGGATTGCATGCCTTCTTCCTGCATGCCTTCCATTTCCTGCCAGAGAACCGCGACGACGTGCTGGCGACGGCAGATTACGGCGGTCCTGTCACGGCCATTGTCGCGCGCGACAATGTGGCAGGAACGCAGTTTCATCCGGAGAAGAGCCAGACGCTCGGTCTGACCCTGATCCGCAATTTCATCAAGTGGACGCCGTGATCCTTTATCCCGCCATCGATCTCAAACAGGGGCAGGTCGTCCGGCTGAAGCAGGGCGACATGGACCAGGCGACCGTCTACGGGGCCGACCCAGCGGCGGTGGCGCGCGGCTTCCAGGATTCCGGCTTCGAATGGGTGCACGTCGTCGATCTCGATGGCGCGTTCGCGGGCGCTACGGTGAACCTGCAGGCGGTCGAGGGCGTGCTCGACAGCGTGTCGATTCCGGTCCAGCTCGGCGGCGGCATACGCGAAATGGCGGCGGTCGAAGGCTGGCTCGGGCGCGGCGTTTCCCGGATCATTCTCGGGACGGCGGCGGTGCGTGACCCGGATTTCGTCAAGGCGGCAGCGAAGGCCTTTCCGGGCAAGATCGCCGTCGGCATCGACGCGAAGGGCGGCTACGTCGCGGTGCAGGGCTGGGCCGAAGTGTCCGAATTGACCTCGCTCGAACTCGCGAAACGCTTCGAGGACGCTGGCATTGCCGCCATCATCTATACCGATATCGGCCGCGACGGCCTGCTGAAGGGGCTGGATTTCGACGGCACGCGCGCTCTGGCTGAGGCGGTCTCGATCCCGGTTATCGCTAGCGGTGGCCTGGCCTCGATCGAAGACGTGAAGACGCTGTTGAAACCGGAAAACCGCGCCATTGCGGGCGCCATCACCGGCAGGGCGCTCTACGACGGTCGCCTCGATCAGGTCGAGGCGGTCGCCCTCACCCGGGGAGCAAAGGTTTGATGTCGCTCAAGGTCCGCGTTATCCCCTGCCTCGATGTGAAGGATGGTCGCGTCGTGAAGGGCGTCCGCTTCGTCGACCTGCGCGATGCCGGCGACCCGGTGGAGGCTGCGAAGGCCTATGACGCGGCGGGTGCCGACGAGCTCTGCTTTCTCGACATCACCGCGAGCCATGAAGAGCGGGCGATCATTCTCGATGTCGTCTCGCGGACGGCTGAGAACTGCTTCATGCCGGTCACTGTCGGGGGCGGTGTCCGCACCGTCGACGACATCCGCAATCTGATGCTCGCCGGCGCCGACAAGGTGTCGATCAATTCGGCCGCGGTCGCGGATCGCTCGATCGTCGGTCGCGCGGCGGACAAGTTCGGCGCGCAGGCGATCGTCGTCGCGGTGGATGCAAAGAAGCTCTCCACCGAGGGAGAGGAGCCGCGCTGGGAAATCTTCACCCATGGCGGTCGTCGGCCGACCGGTCTGGACGCTATCGAGTACGCTCGTGAAGTTGCCGCACTAGGTGCCGGTGAGATTCTGCTCACCTCGATGGACCGCGACGGCACGCAGGACGGCTACGACCTTGGTCTTACGAAGGCGATTTCCGAGGCCGTTCCGGTCCCTGTCGTGGCATCGGGAGGCGTTGGCGCTCTTGAGCATTTCGTCGCAGGTGTGCGCGAAGGCGGCGCCAGCGCGGTGCTTGCCGCAAGTGTCTTCCACTTCGGCGCGTTTTCCATTCAGGATGTCAAGAACCATATGGCGAAGGCGGGTGTTCCGGTTCGCCTCGATCCATCCTGGCGTGGGGCGCAGGCATGACCGGCTTTACCCTGACCGATCTTGACGCGCTGGTCGCCAAGCGCGCGGAGGCCGATCCGTCGCAATCCTACACCCGGCAGCTGCTTGACTCCGGTGTGGAGAAATGTGCGAAAAAGCTGGGAGAAGAGGGTGTTGAGGCTGCCCTCGCGGCCGTCACGAACAATCGTGAGGGCCTGACGAAAGAGGCCGCCGACGTGCTCTTTCATCTGCTCGTTCTGCTTCGCTCGTGTCAGGTCCCGCTCGAGGACGTGATGGCCGAGCTGAAATCGCGAACCGCCCAATCCGGACTTCAGGAAAAAGCGGCACGACGTGAGTAAGGGGTCGTCGTCGATGGATGCACTCGCGGGTAAGCCGCAATCGCCCTACCGCGTCTTTTCGCGCGAGGAATGGGCCGAACTCCGCGCCGACACGCCTATGACGCTCAATGCGGACGAGATCGAGCGGCTCCGCTCGCTCGACGATCCGCTCGATCTCATGGAAGTCGAGCAGATATATCTGCCGATCTCGCGCCTTCTGACCCTCTACGTTGAGGCCACGCAGGGCCTGTTCAGGGCGACGCGGGCCTTTCTGAACACCAATGGTGCGAAGAAGGTGCCGTACATCATCGGCATCGGCGGTTCGGTCGCCGTGGGCAAGTCGACCACCGCCCGCCTCCTTCAGGCGCTGTTGCGGCGCTGGCCGAACACGCCGAAGGTCGATCTGGTGACGACCGACGGCTTTCTGTTCCCGAACGAGGTTCTGGCGGCCGAAGGCCTGATGCAGCGCAAGGGCTTTCCCGAGAGCTACGACCTGCCGGCGCTGCTGAAATTCATGTCGGACATCAAGGCTGGCAAGGAGCGCGTGGCCGCCCCCGTCTACTCGCATCTCGTTTACGACGTTGTCCCCGGCGCCGAAATCGCGGTCGAGAACCCGGACATTCTCATCCTTGAAGGCCTGAACGTGCTACAGGCCGGGACCAAGGATGTTCGCGCGGTTCCGTTCGTCTCGGACTTCTTCGACTTCTCGATCTTCATCGACGCCGAGGAGAACACGATCCACGATTGGTACGTGGATAGGTTCATGCACCTCCGTGAGACCGCGTTCCGCGACCCGAACTCGTATTTCCAGCGCTATGCCTCGGTGCCGCCTTCGGAGGCAATGGCCCTGGCTGAGGATCTTTGGGGTCGGATCAACCTGCCGAACCTGCGCGAGAACATCCTTCCGACCCGCGCGCGTGCCAGCCTGATTATGCGCAAGGGCGAGGATCACCGCGTCGAGGAAGTGGCGCTCAGGAAGCTCTGAGTGGCCGTCCGACGCAACTTGCGCGGACTCGCATGCAGCGCCAGATTGCGGCGGCGGGGAATGTTCCCGTCTTTGCCTGGGGAGCCAAGCCATGAGTGAGAAGACCATGGTGTGGGGCGGCCGCGTGTTCACCGCTCTTTTCGCGCTGTTCATTCTGGGTGCGTCGGTCACACCGAAGCTGTTCGGCATGTCGATTGCCGAGGAGACGATGGCGCAACTCGGCTGGCCGCCGGGCTACGCCTTCATGATCGGGATGCTCGAACTCGCCTTCGTAGGCCTCTACCTGATTCCGAGAACCAGCGTCCTGGGCGCGGTCCTGATGATGGGACTGCTGGGCGGCGCGATGGCGACCCAGATCCGCGCCGGAAGCCCGCTCTTCAGCCATGTGCTTTTCAGCATCTATCTCGGGCTGTTCATGTGGGGCGGTCTGTGGCTGCGTGACCCGGCCGTGCGGGCGTTGTTCCCCGTCCGCCGGGCCTAGGCCGGCTGCAGGAAGCCGTTCTCCGCCGCGAGATTGGCGAGTTTCACCTGCGGGCGCGCGCCGATGTGCGACAGCACTTCTGCCGCCGCCAGCGCGCCAAGGCGGAGCGATTCCGCCGCTTCGAGGCCGCGGGCGAAACCGGCCAGGACGCCGGCGGCGTAGAGATCGCCCGCGCCGGTGGCGTCGACCAGCTTGTCGATCGGCTGCGCCGGAACCGCGACGGTCTCCTCGCGCGTGACGAACAGGCCGCCCTTTTCGCTGCGGGTGACGACCGCCGAGCGAGCGTCATTGCGAAGCGCGGAGATGGCGCTGTCGAAGTCGGCTGTCTCATAGAGCGCCTTGGCTTCATGCTCGTTGGCGAAGACGAGGTCGACCTTCCCGGAGCGGATGAGGTCGAGGAATTCCTCGCGGTAGCGCCCGACGCAGAACGAGTCGGAGAGCGTCAGCGCGACCAGGCGGCCGGCCTCATGCGCGATGTCGGAGGTGCGGCGGAAGGCTTCCTTCGCCTCCGGCGGATCCCAGAGATAGCCTTCGAGATAGATCGTGCCCGAGGAGCGGACGAGATCGGCGTCGACATCGGACGGCTTCAGGTGTTGGCTCGCGCCGAGGAAGGTGTTCATCGTCCGCTCGCCGTCCGGCGTGATGAGGATCGTGCTGCTCGCCGTGATCGGCCCATCGGTCGCGGCGGCAGTCTCGAAATGGACGCCCGCGGCGCGGATGTCGTGGGCGAAGCTCTTGCCGAGATCGTCGTTCCGGACCTTGCCGATGAAAGCTGCCTTGCCGCCGAGCGAGGCGACGCCCGCCAGGGTGTTGGCGGCGCTGCCGCCCGAGATCAGGATCGTCTGGCCGATCTTGCCGTAAAGCTCGCTGGCGCGGGCTTCGTCGATCAGGGCCATCGATCCCTTTGCCAGTCCTTCCTTGACCAGGAAATCGTCTTCGACACGGGCGAGAACGTCGACGATGGCGTTGCCGAGGCCGAGCACGTCAAAGCGAAGAGAGGTCATTTAGTCGGTATCTCCGGGAAGGTGGCTACGCTCTAGCGATGGCGAGGCGTGCTGCCAAGCCTTGCGTCAACCCGGTCGGATTGTCATAACCCGCCCCTCTCCTTCGGAAGCACCTGTCATGAGCGCTTTTCAGCCGCGCGTCTTTTCCGGCGTCCAGCCGACCGGCAATCTCCATCTCGGCAATTATCTCGGCGCGATCATCAAGTTCGTCGCGCTGCAGCACGAGCACGAATGCCTCTATTGCGTCGTCGACATGCACGCGATCACCGTGCCGCAGGATCCGCAGGAGCTGACGCGAACGATCCGCGAGGTGGCGGCGGCGTTCATCGCCTCGGGCGTCGACCCGAAGAAGAACATCATCTTCAACCAAAGCCAGGTTTCGGCGCATGCCGAACTCGCCTGGATCCTGAACTGCACCGCCCGCATCGGCTGGCTGAACCGAATGACGCAGTTCAAGGAGAAGGCCGGCAAGGACCGCGAGAACGCGTCGGTCGGCCTCTACGTCTATCCAGTGCTGATGGCGGCCGACATCCTCGCCTATAAGGCGACACATGTGCCGGTCGGCGAGGACCAGAAGCAGCATCTCGAACTCGCCCGTGACATCGCGCAGAAATTCAACAATGATTTCAGTGCCTCGATCGCCCGCCATGGATACGGCGAGGCCTTCTTTCCGCAGCCCGAGCCTCTGATCCAGGGCGCGGCGACGCGTGTGATGAGCTTGCGTGACGGCTCGAAGAAAATGTCGAAGTCAGACCCGTCGGACGCGTCGCGCATCAATCTGACCGACGATGCCGATGCCATCGCTGCAAAGGTCCGCAAGGCCAAGACCGATCCAGAGCCGCTGCCGTCGGAGACCGCAGGGCTCGAGGCGCGCCCGGAGGCGGAGAACCTGGTCGGTATCTATGCGGCGCTCGGCGGAATCTCGAAGCAGGATGTGCTGAACGATTTCGGCGGCGGCCAGTTCTCGGCGTTCAAGAACGCCTTGGTTGAACTTGCGGTGACGAAGCTCGGTCCGATCGGCGCGGAGATGAAACGGCTCGTCGCCGATCCGGGCTCGATCGACAAGATCCTGGGCGACGGCGCCGAGCGGGCCGACGCGATCGCGCGGCCCAATCTCGCGGCGGTCAAGGATATCGTCGGCTTCGTTAGACGCTGACTTTGCATTCCTGAGGCGATCCACCATATCCTTTTCGTGCGCCAGCCCCGCGCCTTGAACCCGGAGGCCAGCCGAGAGAGCCATGTTCATCCAGACCGAAGCCACGCCGAATCCGGCGACCCTGAAATTCCTTCCCGGCCGTGACGTCCTGCCATCGGGCACGCTCGACATGCCGACCGCCGAATCCGCCAAGCGTTCTCCGCTGGCCGCCCGCCTGTTCGACGTTCCAGGCGTCGGCGGCGTCTTCTACGGTACCGATTTCATCACCGTGACGAAGACGGGTTCCGAGGACTGGCAGCACCTGAAGCCGGCGATCCTCGGCGCGATCATGGAGCATTACCTCCGTGGCGAGCCGCTTCTGGCGGATGGCGTCGGCGACGACACGCACGACAACGGCGAATTCTACGACGAGGCAGACCAGAGCGTGGTCGACACGATCAAGGAACTCCTCGAGACGCGCGTCCGCCCGGCCGTGGCGCAGGACGGCGGCGACATCACCTTCAAGGGTTTCAAGACCGGCGTCGTCTACTTGAACATGAAGGGCTCCTGTCAGGGATGCCCGAGTTCGACCGCGACGCTGAAGCAGGGCATCGAGAACCTGCTGCGCCACTTCGTGCCCGAGGTCCAGGAGGTCCGTCCGGTCTCGTAAGGGGACAGGCGGATCGCTCCACTTCCACGCGAGCACGATCTCAGTCAGAGTGCTTTTGAGTTTCCGGGGCTGGGAAGAAGAACAACGCGTGCGCGTGCTGGCCATCGATACCGCGCTCGCGGCCTGCTCGGTCGCGGTGCTCGACACCAAGATTGACGAGATTCTGGGCGCCGAGACTGTGCTGATGGAGCGCGGTCACGCGGAGGCTCTAATGCCGCTGGTCGAGGCGGTGCTCGGTGGACATTCCGGGCTTGCCTCGATCGACCGCATCGTCGTCTCGACGGGGCCGGGCAGCTTCACGGGCATTCGAGTGGGCCTTGCCGCTGTACGCGGTCTGACGCTTGTAACGAAAATTCCCGTCATCGGAATCACGACGCTCGTCGCCCTGGCGGCTCCGGTGCTTGCCCATGGCGACGGCCGGGCGGTGGGTGCGGCGATCGATGCACGGCACGGCCGGGTGTTCTTCCAGATCTTCGCGCCGAACGGGCAAGGGCTGGTTCCGGCCCGGGTGCTCTTGGCAAAGGATGCCTCGCGGATGGCCGGTGAAGGCGCGATTCGTCTTGTCGGTTCCGGCGCGCAACTGGTCGCCGCCGCTTCCCACGCTAAACATGAAATCGTCTCCGGAGAGCAGGTGCCGGACCCGGTCTGGCTCGCCCGACTCGGCGCAGCCGCTCCATTGCCGGATCGCCTGCCGCGCCCGGTCTATCTCCGCCCGGCAGACGCCAAGCCGCAGACGGCAGGGCGGGTGGAGCGCATCTGATGGGCGTGCTCGATATTCTTAGCGAGTACCTGCGAAAGCCGGTCTGGCGTGTCGACACGGCGTCGAGCAGGCATGCCGGTCAGATTTCCACATTGCATTCGGCCAGTTTCGCACGCGGCTGGAGCACGCAGGAGATCGAGGTTCTGATGCAGAATCGGAACGTGATCGTCGACATTCTTCGCAGCGAGGCGGGAAGCCAGGTGATCGACGGCTTCTCTCTGTCGAGGGTCGCGGTGGACGAAGCGGAACTCCTCTCGATCGCGGTGGACCCTAAATGGCGGGGAAAGAAGGGCAGCGCGCCGCTGCTGGCCCGTCAGCTCGCGCGGCTGCGGGGCGCGGGCGCCCGGCGGGTGGTTCTGGAAGTGGATGAGGCGAATATACCCGCTATCCGACTCTATCGTAGCTTCGGCTTCGAGGAGGTCGGCAAGCGGCCCGCCTACTACACCCTGAAGGACGGCCGGAAGGCCAATGCTCTTATCATGGCACGTGATCTTGGCTGAGACCTCCAGGGGCAATAGACTGTCGTCAATGACCGCAATCGAGACAAAGCACAGCGACTCTATCGAGGGGCAATGCTCCGCGAAGGGCATGCGCATGACTGAGCAGCGCCGCGTCATCGCGCAGGTGATCGAAAGTGCGACCGACCACCCCGACGTCGAGGAGCTGCACCGCCGGGCGGTGAAGATCGATCCCGGCGTGTCGATTGCGACCGTCTACCGGACGGTGAAGCTGTTCGAGGATGCCGGCATCGTCGCTCGCCACGATTTCCGAGATGGCCGTTCCCGTTATGAACCGGTGCCGGACGAGCATCACGACCATCTGATCGACCTGCGGACCGGCCGCGTCGTCGAGTTCCGTGACGAGGAGATCGAGCGGCTGCAGGCCGAGATTGCCCGTAGGCTCGGCTTCAAGCTGGTCGATCACCGCATGGAGCTCTATGCGGTGCCGCTAAAGGACGACGAGCGTTAGAGGCAAATAGCTGTGCTCGGCATCTCGGATGCCGGTCGCTTTTGTGTTAGAGATGATGCGTCGTCCGGTTTGAATCGTGGGTTCGGGCGACTTTCGGACAGATCACAGGGAACGAGCGCCGCGGCGCTGGAGCAGCATTGCACGAGAACGATCGACAGCCTCGCAAGGTCTTTATCCGGTCCTATGGCTGCCAGATGAACGTGTATGACGCCCAGCGGATGGCGGACGTTCTGGCTCCAGAAGGTTTCGTCGAGGCCGAGCGCGCCGAAGACGCCGATCTGGTCGTCCTCAACACCTGCCACATCCGCGAAAAGGCGGCCGAAAAGGTCTATTCCGAGCTTGGCCGGATGCGTGTGATGCGAGCCGAACGCGCGGCGCTCGGCCAGAACACCATGATCGCGGTGGCCGGATGCGTGGCGCAGGCGGAGGGCGCCGAGATCATGAAGCGTGCCCACGGCGTCGATCTAGTCGTCGGGCCTCAGAGCTATCATCGGCTGCCGGAACTCCTCTCCCGCGCATCGCGCGAGAAGGTCGTCGACACCGACTTCCCGGCCGACGACAAGTTCGATCATCTGCCCGCCGCGAGCCGGGCGAAAACGCTCGCCCGCGGCCCGGCGGCGTTCCTCACTGTTCAGGAAGGCTGCGACAAGTTTTGCACCTTCTGTGTGGTTCCCTATACGCGCGGGGCGGAGACGTCGCGGGCCGTGGCGAAGATCGTCGCCGAGGCGGAGCGGCTGGCGGACGCTGGCGTGCGCGAACTCACTTTGCTCGGCCAGAACGTCAATGCATTCCACGGCGAAGGCCCAGACGGTCGGATCTGGGGGCTGGGTCGCCTGCTGCATCGCCTCGCGATGATCCCCGGCATCGCCCGTCTTCGCTATACGACGAGCCATCCGCGCGATATGGACGATGAGCTGATCGCCGCCCATCGCGATCTGGCGGAGTTGATGCCCTATCTGCACCTCCCGGTTCAGTCGGGCTCCAATCGCATTCTCGCGGCGATGAACCGCCAGCACACGGCCGACGATTATCGCCGCCTCGTCGAACGCATCCGCGTTGCGCAGCCGGAGCTTGCGCTTTCGAGCGATTTCATTACCGGCTTCCCCGGCGAGACGGATGCCGACTTCGAGGACACGATGCGGCTTGTCCGCGACATCGGCTACGCCTCGACCTTCTCGTTCAAATATTCCGCCCGCCCCGGCACGCCGGCCGCGGAGATGGACGAACAGGTGCCCGAAAATGTGAAGTCCGGGCGCCTTCATGCTTTGCAGGCCCTCCTCGAAGATCAGAGGCAGACGTTCAACCGCTCCTGTGTGGGGCGTGTCATGAATGTGCTGTTCGATCGCGCTGGCCGGCATCCCGGCCAGGTCGCAGGTCGTTCGCCGTTCCTGCAGCCGGTCCAGACCGAGGCGCGGGGCATCCAGATCGGCGACGTCGTCGCGATGAGAATCACCGGTAATGGTACGAACAGCCTGTTCGGTGAGCCGGTCGATGAAGTGATGGAGGCGGTTGCTTGAGAGGTCCGATGCCAGAGCCTGTTGCGCCGGTCGAAGCCGTCGGCGAAGTCGTCCTCACCTTCGATGACAATCGTCTCGCGAGTGACATCTTCGGCAGCCACGACCAGAATCTGGCTTTCCTCGAGCGTCGGCTCAACATCGAGGCAACGCCGCGCGGCAACCATGTCGCCATTCGCGGCAGCGTCGAGGCGATCGAGCAGGCGCGCCATGTGCTCGAGGCGCTTTATGCCCGCGCCCGGCGGGGAGATACCATCGGTCTCGGCGACGTCGACGGCGCGGTGCGCATGACGTCCGCCCAGGGCAGCCTGTTCACGCCGGGAGAGGCCGGCCCGAAGGCGGCTCTGGCCCACATCTCTTCGCGCAAGAAGACCGTCACCGCCCGCACGCAGGCGCAAGACGCCTATATGCGCGCCCTGGTCCGTAACGAACTGGTTTTCGGCATCGGCCCGGCCGGTACCGGCAAGACCTATCTCGCCGTCGCTCATGCCGTGGTCCTGCTCGAGCGCGGCGAGGTCGATCGCATCGTGCTGTCGCGTCCGGCAGTCGAGGCCGGCGAGCGTCTGGGCTTCCTACCGGGCGACATGCGCGAGAAGGTCGATCCCTATCTGCGTCCGCTCTACGATGCGCTCTACGACATGATGCCGCCGGAGCGGGTCGAGCGCGGCCTGCAGTCCGGCATCATCGAGGTCGCCCCCCTCGCCTTCATGCGAGGCCGCACGTTGGCGAACTCCGTCGTCATCCTCGACGAGGCGCAGAACGCGACCTCGATGCAGATGAAGATGTTCCTGACCCGCCTCGGCGATAATTCCCGCATGGTGGTCTGTGGAGACATTACCCAGATTGACCTTCCGACCGGCCAGATCTCAGGCCTTATCGAAGCCACACGGTTGCTGAACGATGTCGAAGGCGTCGCGGTTTGCCGCTTCGGCGAGGCCGACGTCGTGCGCCATGAACTTGTCGGCCGTATCGTCCGTGCCTACGAGGCGTCCGACCGGCTGAAGCAGGGTGGCCGATCATGAAAGGCTCGGACCGAAGTAGCGGCCCACAGGTCGACGTCGTAGTCGAAAGCGACCGCTGGGCCGATTTTTCCGGCGCTGAGGAACTCGCGGCGAAGGCCGTAGCCGCGACGGTGCGAACCGCCGAACTCGTCTGCATTCCCGAGGCTGAGCTCGCGATCATTCTTGCCGACGATGCCCGCGTCCAGGAGCTGAACCGCGACTGGCGCGGCAAGGACAGGCCGACCAATGTGCTGTCCTTTCCCGCAGCCGAAGGCGAGGAGATCAAGACGGCGCCCCTTCTTGGCGATGTCATCATTGCCTTCGAGACTGTCGCCCGCGAGGCCGAAGCGGAAGGCAAGACGATCGCCGATCATTTCACCCATCTTGTCGTGCATGGCACGCTTCACCTATTCGGCTTCGAACATGAGGCCTCGGATGACGCCGAGGAGATGGAAGATACCGAGCGGGCAGTTCTCGCGAGCCTCGGCGTTGCCGACCCCTACAAGGAGACGTCGCCCGTCTGACTGGCGGGGGCAGAAACACTATGTCGACTTCCAATGAAGACCCGTCGCAGCGAACCAGTCACGTAGCGCCGCATGGCGCGGATGGGCCGGGGCTCGTCGATTGGCTCAAGGGCCTGCTCAGGGGCCGGCCGGCGTCGCTGCGCGATGAGATCGAAGACGCCCTGTCGTCGGACGACGGGTCCGAAGCCTTCGACTTCTCGCCCGAAGAGCGGGCGATGCTGAAGAACATTCTCGGCCTGCGCGATCTCGGCGTCGGCGATGTGATGGTTCATCGCTCGGACATCATCGCGGTACCCTGCGACATGACTCTGTCCGACACGCTTCTGCGCTTCGAGGAGGCGGAGCATTCCCGGCTGCCGGTCTACGGCGATACGATCGACGACCTGCGCGGCATGATCCACATCAAGGACGTGCTGCGTTACCTGACGACCCGTGGCAAGACGGATAGCGGGCTCGATCTTGGGGCGGCGGACCTCTCCCAGACCATCGAGGCCGCCGATCTCGTGCGCGAGGTGCTCTATGTGCCGCCGAGCATGCCCGCCAACGCGCTGCTCGCGAAAATGCAGGCAACTCATATCCATATGGCTCTCGTCATCGACGAATATGGCGGGACCGATGGGCTGGCGACCATCGAGGACCTGATCGAGATCGTGGTCGGTGATATCGAGGACGAGCATGACGAGACCGAAGCGGCAATGATCCAGCGCGCGCGCGACGGCTCCTTGATCGCCGATGGCCGCGCGACGATCGACGACCTTGTCGCGCAGATCGGCCCGGACTTCGATCTCGGCGATCTTGGGGACGACGTGGATACCGTGGGCGGCCTGATTGTCACCCTCGCAGACCGGGTGCCCGAGCGCAGCGAGATCATTGCTGGACCGTCCGGCTTCGATTTCGAAGTGCTCGATGCCGATCCACGCCGCGTTAAGCGCGTTCGGATCCGCCCCACGCCGTCATCGGTTTTGGAGGGGCGCTCGCAAGCCGCCACCCTTGAGGAAGACGCCTCCGGCAGGCCGGTGCTTCCGACTCCCGACGCCGGCACTGACGCCGCTTGAGCCTCGCGCTGCCCGCCCATCGTGTTGTTTTGCTGGACGGCTGGCGCCGTCTGGCCGTGAGCTTCATCGCAGGCGGCGCATCGGCGCTCGCCATGGAGCCGGTCAGTGCATTTCCTGTTCTGGCGCTGACCTTCCCGATATTGGTCTGGCTTATCGACGGGACCGAACGTGGCCGTGCGGGGCTGAAGGCAGCCGCATGGATCGGCTTTGCTTTCGGCTTCGGATATTTCCTTGCCGGACTTTGGTGGATCGGCGCGGCGTTCCTCGTCGATGCCGAGGAATATGCCTGGGCGCTGCCGATCGCGGTCGTCGGGCTGCCGCTGTTTCTCGCATGCTTCCCGGCTCTGGGTCTCGTGATCGCGCGGTTGCTTTGGTCCGATTCGGGCTGGCGGATCTTCGCGCTGGCCGCCGGGTTGGGGCTCTCGGAAATCCTGCGGACGCGCGTGTTCACCGGCTTTCCTTGGAATCAGTACGGCTATGCGCTGGCCGACAATGAATGGTTTGGGCAGGCCGCGTCGATCGTGGGAGTCGAGGGTCTGACGCCCATTGCCATCGCCATCTTCGCGACGCCCGCTCTGCTTGCCGATCCAGGTCGCCCGCTCCGGCCTCTCCTTGGCGCCGTGGCGGCTCTGGTGGTTCTGGCGGGGTTCGGCGCGGCCCGGTTGGCGATCGCAGAGCCGGAGGAAGTGCCGGGCATCCACGTCCGCATCGTCCAGCCGAATGTGCCTCAGGACCGCAAATTCCGACCCGAGGCCAAGCCCGAGATCATGGCGCGCTATCTGGCGCTTTCGAGCCGGCCGAGCGCAGCGGCGCCGAACGGCATCGAGGAAGGCGATATCCTGATCTGGCCGGAATCGGCCTTCCCGTTCTTCCTCGGGCGCACTCCCGATGCGCTCGCGCAGATTGGCGGGCTTTTACCGGACAAGGCGATCCTGCTGACCGGCGCGGCGCGAATCGAGGACGCGCTCGATGCGACTGGCCGCCGGAAGGTGTTCAATTCAATCCAGGCGGTGGCAAGCGACGGCTCGATCATCGCGACCTATGACAAGGTCCACCTCGTTCCATTCGGGGAATTCCTGCCGTTCCAGGCGCTCCTGGAAAGTCTCGGCATCCGTCAGCTGACCCGGCTTCCGGGCGGTTTCAGCTCGGGCGAAGCTCCGGGAAACATCACCCTGCCGAACGGCCTGAAATTGGGTGGCCTGATCTGCTACGAGGCGATCTTTCCAACGGGGACGATCGACGGCGACGACCGCCCGGCGGTTCTTCTGAACCTGACCAATGACGCCTGGTTCGGCGACACGCCGGGGCCGTATCAGCATCTGGCACAGGCGCGCGTCAGGGCGGTCGAACAGGGTCTTCCGATCCTGCGAGCGGCCAATACCGGCATCTCTTCTCTTGTTGATCCATGGGGGCGGATTGTCGCAGCCCTACCGCTCGGGGAAGATGGAGTTCTCGATCTGACCCTGCCTCAACCCTTGCCTCCGACGCTCTTTTCACGTTTCGGGCTAGTGTTTTGCGCCGGTCTGTATGGTGCGACTATTGTAGGGGCCTTGAGGGGTCGTCGCCGGGTTTGACTTTACCGGTCGAGGAAACCATTGTGCGCCGCTTGCAGGCGGGACGTCGTTACATTCGAGCGTTGTGACTGCGATGTGATTTAGCGGGCGTTCAGCCACGAGCCTCCGCGATCTCATCGCAAGGAGGAGTGCGGACTATGGCCAATAAGGCCCCGAACCCGATCGACAAGCATGTTGGCAGCCGGGTTCGCATGAGGCGTTTGCTGATCGGAATGAGCCAGGAAAAGCTTGGCACCTCGCTCGGCATTACCTTTCAGCAGATTCAGAAGTACGAAAAAGGCACCAACCGCATCGGCGCCAGCCGTCTGCAGCAGATGTCCGGCGTGCTTGGCGTACCGGTTTCCTATTTCTTCGAGGATGCGCAGGGCGAAAAGCTCGAACAGGGTTTCGGCGAAAAGGGCGGCCACGACTATGTGGCGGACTTCCTGGCTACCTCGGAAGGCCTGCAGCTGACGAAGTCCTTCATGAAAGTGAAGGATCCGAAAGTACGCCGAAGGATTGTAGATCTTGTGTCGTCATTGGCGCAGGACGATACGGATTAATCTTCCTTTGTACGCGAGCTTGACGGGCAATTACGGGGCTGCGACAACCCCGCACCCGCAATTTTGCTGATCTGTCGGAGCGCCTCTCGTGGCCCGCAAAAGCTATCTCTTCACCAGCGAATCCGTTTCTGAGGGCCATCCGGACAAGATCTGCGATCGCATCTCCGATACGGTTCTCGACGCATATCTGGCGGCCTATCCTGAATCGCGAGTCGGCTGCGAAACCTTCGCCACGACGAACCGTGTCGTGATCGGTGGTGAGGTGCGCGGTCCGGACAGCGTTACCAAGGAGCATCTGGAAGACCTCGCTCGCGCGGCGATCAAGGACATCGGCTACGAGCAGGAAGGCTTCCACTGGCAGAAGGCCCAGATCGACGTTCTGCTGCATGCCCAGTCGGTTGACATCGCCCAGGGCGTGGATTCGGCCGGCAACAAGGATGAGGGCGCAGGCGACCAGGGCATCATGTTCGGCTATGCCGTGCGCGAGACGCCGGAGCTGATGCCCGCGCCGATCCACTATTCGCACCTTATCCTGCGCAAGCTTTCCGAAGCGCGCCACGCCAAGGATGGCGATGCAGCGAAGCTTGGTCCGGACCAGAAGAGCCAGGTCACGGTGCGCTATGAAAACGGCAAGCCGGTCGAGGTCACCTCAATCGTCCTGTCGGCGCAACATCTCGACGAGAGCCTGACTTCCGACGATGTGCGCGCCATCGTTGAGCCTTACATCCTGAAGGCGCTGCCGGACGGCTGGATCAACGGCAACACCGAATGGCACGTCAATCCGACGGGCAAGTTCGTGATCGGCGGCCCGGATGGCGACGCTGGCCTCACCGGCCGCAAGATCATCGTCGACACTTATGGCGGCGCGGCTCCGCATGGCGGCGGCGCGTTCTCCGGCAAGGATCCGACCAAGGTGGACCGTTCGGCGGCCTATGCGGCGCGTTATCTCGCCAAGAATGTCGTCGCGGCAGGTCTTGCCGACCGCGCCTGCATTCAGCTCGCTTATGCGATCGGCGTGTCGAAGCCGCTGTCGATCTACATCGACACCTACGGCACTGGGAAGGTCGACGAGGAGAAGCTGGAAAAGGCGCTCGGCGAGGTCATGGATCTCACGCCGCGTGGCATCCGCAAGCATCTCGATCTCAACAAGCCGATCTATACGCGCACCGCGGCCTACGGCCATTTCGGCCGCGCGCCGGAGGCGGACGGCGGCTTCTCTTGGGAGAAGACCGATCTCGTCGATGCGCTGAAGTCGGCGGTTCAGTAAGACGTCATGATCGAGTCAGGGCGTCCTGATCGCGGGGCGCTCTACGGGCGGCGCAAGGGTAAGCCCTTGCGCGCGGGACAAAGCGCGCGCCTTGAGACCCTGTTTCCGAAACTGAAGCTTGACCTCGCTCAGCCCGCTCCGGCTGATGCCACCGGGCTGTTTCCGGTTTCAGTCGATGCGGTCCGCATCGAGATCGGATTCGGCGGCGGCGAGCACCTCGTCGCCGAAGCACGGCGTTACCCGAACCTCGGCTTCATCGGCGTCGAACCCTTCCTGAACGGGATGGCGAAGGCGCTTGTCGCGATCGACGAGCTCGGTCTGAACAACATCCGTCTCTATGACAACGATGCCGCGCACGTGCTCGATTGGCTGCCGCCGGCAAGCCTGGTCCGGGCCGACCTGCTTTACCCCGACCCCTGGCCGAAGAAGCGACAATGGAAGCGCCGCTTCGTCTCGGACGCCAATCTGGCGCGGCTCGTACGGGTGATCCGACCGGGCGGCGAGTTCCGGTTCGCGAGCGACATCGACACCTATGTCGACTGGACGCTTCAGCATACCCGGCGCTCCCCGGATCTCAACTGGACCGCCGAGCGCGCCGATGACTGGCGGCTGCCCTGGCCGAACTGGCAGAGCACCCGCTACGAAAAGAAGGCGATCCGCGAGGGACGGATTCCGGCCTACCTGATCTTCGCCCGCGCCTAGGCCTGCATACGCTCGGCGACGACCGTCCAGTTCACAATCTTGTCGAGCACCGCCTTGACGTGGTCGGGACGGCGGTTCTGATAGTCGAGGTAATAGGCGTGCTCCCAGACATCGATGCCGAGAAGCGGCTTGCCGCCGCGAGCGAACGGGCTGTCGCCGCCGGGCGTGCCGACCAGAGAGAGCTTGCTGCCGTCGTGGACAAGCCAGGCCCAGCCTGAGCCGAAGACGTCGCCTCCGGTCTTCACCATCGCGGTCTTGAGGGCGTCGAGGCCGCCGAAATCCTTGTCGATCGCGGCCTTGAGTTCGCCCGCCGGCTCGGTCGCGCCGCCGGATTTGAACTGGTCCCAGTAAAAGATGTGGTTCCAGGCCTGTCCGGCATTGTTGAAGATCTTGCGGTCCGCTTCGCTCTTCACGCTCGCTTTCACGATCTCTTCAAGGCTCATATCCGCGTAGGATGTATTCGGGACTAGATCGTTCAGTGCCTTGAAATATGCGGCGTGGTGCTTGCCGTAGTGCAGGTCGACGGTCTGGGCCGAAATCGTCGGCGCGAGAGCGTCGGACGCATAGGGTAGCTTTGGCTGCGTAAAGGGTGCCGCGGCGCGGGCGATGCTTGGCGCGGCGAGGCCGCCAGCGTAAGTGGCGGCTGCGGCGGCGCCGAGACCGGCAACGATAGCTCTGCGTGACAGCATGATCGTCTCCTTCAGTGGTTGTGGCCGATTCCGGTCGGCCATCGTCGGGTTCCAGAGAGATATCTTGCGCAGGAGGGTGGTTTTCCTATATGACACCCCTCAATTCCTTTTCATGAGCACTATCATGGAAGTGGGCCCCACCGGGACCCGCTCTTTTTGCTTTGGGACCGATGTCCGATACGACGCCCGCCTCGAACGACCAACCACGCCTCATCCGTGAGACGGGCGTGGCCGCGCGCGTCGCCGCGATCATCGAACCCGCCATGGTCGATCTTGGCTACCGCCTGGTGCGGGTGAAGGTGACGGCGCAGAACGGCTGCACGGTTCAGATCATGGCCGAGCGTCCGGACGGTACGATGACCGTCGAGGATTGCGAGGAGTGCTCGAAGGCAATCTCGCCGCTTCTGGACGTCGACGATCCGATCCAGCGCGCCTACCACCTCGAAATGTCGTCGCCCGGCATCGACCGGCCGCTGGTCCGGCTTGAGGATTTCGAACGGTGGTCCGGCCATGTCGCCAAGATCGAGATGGAAGAGGCGGTCGACGGACGCAAGCGTTTCCGCGGCGTGCTCCTTGGCCTCGACGGCGAGAACGCCAGATTGATCCGCGACGACGTTAAGGCGGGCGAGGATGCGACGGTGCATCTGCCGGTCGCGGACATGGCGGAAGCCCGTCTTGTGCTGACCGACGCACTGATCGACGAAGCGCTCCGGCGCGGCAAGGCGGCCGAGAAGGCCGATGCGCTGCAGCGAGAGCAGGAAGAACTGACTATCGAAAGCGAGCCGGCCGAACAGAAACCGGCGCGCAAAAAAGGACGGAGATGACCCATGGCCGTTAGCGCCAATCGTCTGGAGCTCTTGCAGATCGCCGATGCGGTCGCCCGCGAGAAGGTGATCGACCGGCAGATCGTGCTGGCCGCGATGGAAGACGCGATCGCGAAAGCCGGTCGCGCCCGCTACGGCGCCGAAACCGAGGTCCGCGCGGAGATCCACCCGAAGACCGGCGAGATCCGCCTGTCGCGGCTGCTCCACGTCACCGACGACGTCCAGAACACCTCGACCGACATCGCGCTCGAAGAGGCCCGCCGTAAGAATCCGGCGGCTCAGGTCGGCGACTACATCTCCGAGCCGCTGCCACCATTCGATTTCGGCCGCATCGCCGCCCAATCGGCCAAGCAGGTCATCGTGCAGAAGGTCCGCGAGGCCGAGCGCGAGCGCCAGTATCTCGAATACAAGGATCGCATCGGCGAGGTCGTGAACGGCGTGGTGAAGCGTGTCGAATACGGCAATGTCATCGTCGACCTCGGTCGTGGCGAAGCCATTGTCCGCCGCGACGAACTCCTTCCGCGCGAGATGTTCCGCCCCGGCGATCGCATCCGCGCCTATGTCTACGACGTCCGCTCGGAGCCGCGCGGCCCGCAGATCTTCCTCTCGCGCACGCATCCGCAATTCATGGCGAAGCTGTTCGCGCAGGAAGTGCCGGAAATCTACGACGGCATCATCGAGGTGAAGGCGGTTGCCCGTGATCCGGGCTCGCGCGCCAAGATCGGCGTGATCTCCCGCGACTCGTCCATCGATCCCGTCGGCGCCTGCGTCGGCATGCGCGGTTCGCGCGTCCAGGCGGTTGTTAACGAGCTGCAGGGCGAGAAGATCGACATCATCCCGTGGTCGCCGGACGAGGCGACGTTCATCGTCAATGCGCTGCAGCCGGCGGAAGTCGTCAAGGTCGTGCTCGACGAGGACTCCGGCAAGATCGAGGTCGTGGTTCCGGACGACCAGCTGTCGCTCGCGATCGGCCGTCGCGGCCAGAACGTGCGTCTTGCCTCGCAGCTGACCGGCTGGGACATCGACATCATGACGGAGGCCGAGGAATCGGAGCGCCGTCAGAAGGAATTCAACGAGCGCACGCAGAGCTTCATGGATGCGCTCGACGTCGACGAGGTCGTCGGCCAGCTTCTCGCGGCCGAGGGTTTTGGCACGGTCGAGGAACTTGCCTTCGTCGACCAGAACGAGATCGCCTCGATCCAGGGATTCGATGAGGACACGGCGGTCGAGATCCAGAGCCGTGCCCGCGACTATCTTGCCCGCATCGAGAGCGAGCAGGACGAGCGCCGCAAGGAGCTCGGCGTTGCCGACGAATTGCGCGAAATTCCTGGTGTCACGACCGCGATGCTGGTGGCATTCGGCGAAAACGACATTAAGTCCGTCGAAGACCTCGCCGGCAGCGCGACCGACGACCTGACCGGCTGGACCGAGCGGGAGGGCGGCGAGACCAAGCGCTTCCCGGGCGCCCTTGAAGGCTTCGAGATCTCCCGCGAGGAGGCCGAGGCTCTGATCATGCAGGCGCGCCTCAAGGCCGGCTGGATCGACGAACTGCCAGAGATCGTTTCCGAAGAACAGGATGCCGAAGAGGTTCAGGCCTGATCGCGGACGAGAAAGACGATTTGCGCGCGGTGTCGCGGACTTGTGCCGTGACACGCGAGGTCCTGCCGGTGGAGGATCTGATCCGGTTCGTCCGAGCGCCGGACGGCAATGTGGTGCCTGACATCAAGCGGCGGCTTCCGGGACGCGGCGTCTGGGTCGGAGCTCGGGCCGAGCGAGTGGCCGAAGCGGTGAAGAAGCGGGTTTTTTCCCGCGGCTTCAAGGATCAGGTCACGGTGCGGCCCGACCTCGCCGAGGAAGTGGATTTGCTGCTCGAACGGGCGGCGCTCGACATGCTCTCCATGGCCAATAAGGCCGGGAAAGTCGTGTCGGGCTACGGTAAGGTGGAAACCGCGCTTAATCGGGGTGAAGCGCTCATCGTGCTTCATGCCCGCGACGGGGCGGAGGACGGCCGGCGCAAGATCGCCCAGGTGGCGAGGCGGGCCGGGAAAGACGGGGGTTCGGTTGCTGTAATCGAGCCCTTCGTGTCGGGCCAAATGGATTTGGCCCTCGGACGCGAGAATGTGATACATGCAGCGCTGCTCGCGGCCCCCGTGAGTGACGCCTTTCTCGCGCGGACGAACGAGCTCGCGCGCTATCGGAACGACGAACCGGGGCGACCCGCAGAAACGGATGTGGAATGACGGATACGAAAAACCCGGGCGATAAGACATTGGGTGTCTCTTCCGGGAAGACTCTGACACTGAAGCGGCCGGTCGAACAGGGCATGGTTCGGCAGAGCTTCAGCCACGGCCGCTCGAAGGCGGTCGTCGTCGAGAAGGTGAAGCGGCGTGTGATCGGTCCGGGCGGCGACAAGCCCGAGGCCCCTGCTACGGCTGCTCCCGCTCCGGCGCCGCGTCCGGCTGCGCCCCAGACTCCGGCTGCTCCGGTCGCGGCCGCGCCGGCTGCACCGCAGCGTCCGGCGCCCGCGCCGCGCAATCCCGGTGTCGTGCTCCGCACGTTGACGAACGAAGAGCTCGGCGCTCGTGGTCGCGCGCTGGCTGAAGCCCGCTCGCGCGAGGCCGAAGACCGCCAGCGTGCCGAGGAAGAGGCGCGCCGCCGCGCCGCCGAGGATGCTCGTCGCGCCGCCGAGCGCGAGGCCGCCGAAGCCCGCAAGCGCGAGGAAGACGCTCGCCGCGTGGTCGAGGAAGAGGCTCGCCGCAAGGCCGAGACCGAAGCGAAGAAGCGTCTCGGCGACGAGGCCCCGGTCCAGCAGCAGGATCGTCCGCAGACGACGTCCGCTCCTTCCGCACGTCCGGCGGGTGCGCCGGCCGCTGCCCAGCCGGCGGGCGCCATTCGCCGCCCGGTCGGCATGCCGGTCCGTCCCGTCGTTCCGCCTAAGCCCGAGCGCACCAAGGCCGGCCAGGAGAAGCAGCGCGGCCGCCTGACGCTGACGACCGCGTTCGAGTCGGAAGAAGAGCGCGCCCGTTCGGTCGCCTCGTTCCGCCGCCGCGTTCAGCGCATGACCGGCAAGATTTCGGCCGAGCCGAAGGAGAAGATCCAGCGCGAGGTCGTGATTCCGGAAACGATCACGATCCAGGAGCTCGCCAACCGCATGGCCGAGCGCGCGGTCGACGTCATCCGCCTGCTGATGAAGCAGGGCGAGATGAAGAAGATCAACGACGTCATCGACGCCGATACCGCCCAGCTGATCGCCGAGGAGATGGGCCATACCGTCCGCCGCGTCGCGGAATCCGACGTCGAGGAAGGTCTGTTCGACTCGGCCGACGATGCCGGTACGCAGATCACGCGTCCGCCGGTGGTGACCATCATGGGCCATGTCGACCACGGCAAGACCTCGCTGCTCGACGCCATCCGCCAGACGAATGTCGTCTCCGGCGAAGCGGGCGGCATCACGCAGCATATCGGCGCCTATCAGGTGACCTCGCCGCTCGGCGGCTTGATCACCTTTATCGATACGCCTGGCCACGAAGCGTTCACCGCCATGCGCCAGCGCGGCGCGAAGGCGACGGACATCGTCGTTCTGGTCGTGGCAGCCGACGACGGCGTCATGCCGCAGACCGCGGAAGCGATCAGCCATGCCAAGGCGGCGGGCGTCCCGATGATCGTCGCGATCAACAAGATCGACAAGCCGGCGGCCAAGCCCGAGCGCGTCCGCACCGAGCTTCTGCAGTACGAAGTGCAGGTCGAGAGCCTGGGCGGCGATATCCTCGAAGTCGAGGTTTCGGCAACCAAGCGGACCAATCTCGACAAGCTGCTCGAGCTGATCCAGCTCCAGTCCGAACTGCTCGATCTCAAGGCCAATCCGGATCGTCCCGCCGAAGGCATCGTCATCGAGGCGAAGCTCGACAAGGGGCGCGGCCCGGTTGCGACCGTGCTCGTCCAGCGCGGTACGCTGAAGGGTGGCGATATCGTCGTTGCCGGTTCCGAATGGGGCCGCGTACGCGCCCTGCTCAACGATCAGGGCAAGGCGGTTTCCGAAGCCGGTCCGTCGCTTCCGGTCGAGATCCTCGGTTTCCAGGGCGCTCCGGAGGCTGGCGACCGTCTCGCGGTCGTCGAGAACGAAGCACGCGCTCGCGAAGTCACCGAATATCGTCAGCGCCAGCGTCGCGACATGGCGGCGGCCCGTTCTGGCCGTGGCGGTGGCGGCTCGATCGAGCAGATGATGTCGAACCTAAAGGCGTCGGCCGGCAGGCAGGAGTTCCCGCTTGTCATCAAGGGCGACGTGCAGGGTTCGGTCGAGGCGATCGTCCAGGCGCTGGCCAAGGTCGGCAACGACGAGGTGTCCGCGCGGGTCCTCCATGCGGGCGTCGGCGGCATCACCGAATCCGACATCACGCTTGCCGGCGCTTCCGGCGCGGCGGTCCTCGGCTTCAACGTCCGTGCGCTGAAGGAAGCGCGCGAGGCGGCGGAGCGGCAGGGCGTCGAGGTTCGCTACTACAACATCATCTACGATCTCGTGGATGACATGCGCAAAGCCATGTCGGGCCTACTCGCTCCCGAGCGGCGCGAGGAATTCCTCGGCAATGCCGAGATCCTGGAGGTGTTCAACATCTCCAAGGTCGGCAAGGTCGCGGGTTGCCGCGTCACCGAGGGCCATGTCGAGCGCGGCGCGGGCGTCCGCCTCATCCGCGACAACGTCGTCGTGCACGAAGGCAAGCTTTCGACGCTCAAGCGCTTCAAGGACGAGGTCAAGGAAGTCCAGACCGGTCAGGAATGCGGCATGGCCTTCGAGAACTATCAGGACATGCGCGCCGGCGATGTCATCGAGTGCTATCTCGTCACCGAGGTCAGCCGCTCGCTGTAAAAGGCGCATCAACGTTCAGCGGTCGTCACGGTCCAAACCCGTGACGACCATAACGTTCGAGGTTCAAGGAAATGGCTAAGGCGAAAGCGGGGGGCGGCTCAGGCCCGTCCCAGCGCCAATTGCGCGTAGGCGAACTCGTACGCCATGCGCTCGCTGAGATTCTGCAGCGTGGCGATGTTCCCGATCCCGCACTGGAAAAAAGTGTCATCACGGTGCCGGAGGTTCGCATGTCGCCCGACCTCAAGGTCGCCACGGCCTATGTGATGCCGCTCGGCGGCAAGAATGCCGAAGGCGTCGTGAGGGTGCTGGCAAAGAACGCACGCTTCCTGCGCACGGAAGTCGCCCATCGCGTCGAGCTTCGCTCGGTGCCGGAGCTCCGGTTCCGCGTCGATACGAGCTTCGACGAGGGTCAGCGCATGGATGCGCTGCTCGACCGGCCGGAAGTCCAGCGCGACGTGAAGGGTGGCCAGGAATGAACGGCCCGCCGAACCAGAACCGGCCGAAAAAGGTCGACGTCCACGGCTGGCTCATTCTCGACAAGCCGCAGGGCATGACCTCGACCCATGCATTGTCGCGCGTGAAGCGCGCGTTTGGAGCGAAGAAGGCCGGCCATGCCGGCACGCTCGATCCGCTGGCAACAGGCTGCCTGCCGATCGCGTTCGGCGAGGCCACCAAGACGGTGCCGTTCGCGATGGACGGCGAGAAGGTCTACCGCTTCACCGTCGCCTGGGGCAGCGAGACTACGACCGACGACAGCGAGGGTACGGAGACCGTGACCTCCGAGAAGCGTCCGAGCGAACAGGACATCCGCGCGATCCTTCCGGACTTCACCGGCAGTCTGACCCAGACGCCGCCGAAGTTCTCGGCCGTGAAGGTGCAGGGCGAGCGTGCCTACGATCTCGCCCGCGAGGGCGAGGAGGTCGATCTCCAGCCCCGCCAGATCGAAATCATGAGCCTCGAACTGACGAGCTTCGCCGAAGGCGAAGCCGTCTTCGAAGCCCGTACCGGCAAGGGCGCCTATGTCCGGGCGCTTGCCCGCGACATGGGCCGCGTGCTTGGTTGCTATGGCCACATCACCGCGCTCCGCCGCGTCAGCGTCGGTCCGTTCCGCGAGGAGGACCTGATTTCGCTGGACGAAGTGGACCGCTTGCGGTTATGTGCGCCCGGCGAGGAAAGCCTCGCCAATCGTCTCCTTCCCGTTGAGACCGCGCTGGACGACATCCCGGCGTTGGCCGTGAGCGGGACGGATGCGGCCCGCCTCAGACGAGGTCAGGCCGTTTTGTTGCGCGGACGCGATGCTCCGCTGCTCTCAGGCACCTGTTACGTCACCGCCGAAGGAACTTTGGTGGCCCTAGCGGAAGCCGAGCGCGGCGAGATTCATCCCAAGCGCGTGTTTCATTTGCAGGGTGCGTAAAGCCCCGAAAGGAGTGCCCGATGTCGATTACCGCTGACCGCAAGAACGAACTCGTCAAGGAATACGCCACCAAGTCGGGCGACACCGGTTCTCCGGAAGTCCAGGTTGCCATCCTCACCGAGCGCATCAGCAATCTCACCGAACACTTCAAGAGCCATGCGAAGGACAACCATTCCCGCCGTGGCCTGCTGAAGCTGGTGAGCCAGCGCCGCAGCCTCCTGGACTATGTTAAGTCCAAGGACGTCGAGCGCTATCAGACCCTCATCCAGCGGCTCGGCATCCGCCGCTGATTTAATGCCGGCGCGCCCCTGCGGCGCGCCGTTTTGCATGGGCGCGGCGTCATGGGGACGCCACGCTCCACCCAGGCGGCACGGACCAGCTAGCCGGGGCAGGATTGCCAGATGCTTCCAGAGAGGAGCATCTCGCCGTTCTGCTCGTGGCTCCGGTCCCTGCCGCCGCAAACTCACGAGACAAAGAATGTTCGATATTCAACGCGAAGAACTTGAGTGGGGCGGTCATACGCTCGTCCTCGAAACCGGCCGTGTGGCCCGCCAGGCGCACGGCGCCGTCCTCGCCACCTATGGCGACACTACCGTTCTTGCGACCGTCGTCGCCGCCAAGGCTCCGAAGCCGGGCGTCGACTTCATGCCGCTGACCGTCAACTACCAGGAGCGCTTCTACGCCGCCGGCCGTATCCCGGGTGGCTTCTTCAAGCGCGAAGGCCGTCCGACCGAGAAGGAGACGCTGACGTCTCGCCTGATCGACCGTCCGATCCGTCCGCTGTTCATCGATGGCTGGCGTTGCGACACCCAGGTCGTCGTCACGGTTCTCAGCCATGACCTCGAAAACGATCCGGACATCGTCGGGCTGGTCGCGGCGTCCGCCGCCCTGACGCTCTCCGGCGTGCCGTTCATGGGCCCGGTCGGTGGCGCCCGCGTCGGCTACATCAACGGCCAGTACGTGCTCAACCCGACGGTCGATCAGGTCAAGGAGAGCGATCTCGACCTCGTCGTCGCCGGCACGCAGGATGCGGTGCTGATGGTGGAATCGGAAGCCAAGGAGCTTTCCGAGGACGTCATGCTCGGCGCCGTGATGTTCGGCCACAAGGGCTTTCAGCCGGTGATCGACGCGATCATCAGCCTGGCCGAGAAGGCCGCCAAGGAGCCGCGCGATATCGAAGCCGTCGACAATTCGGCGCTCGAGACCGCGATCCGCGAGATCGCCGAGAAGGATCTCCGCGACGCTTACAAGATCCAAAAGAAGACGGACCGCTATACGGCGGTTGGCAAGATCCGCGACGCGGTGATCGCCAAGCTCTGCCCCGAAGGCGACGAGAATGCCCCGCCGGCCAACAAGGTCAGCTCGGTGTTCCATGACCTCGAAGCGAAGATCGTCCGCTGGAACATCCTCGACGATGGCATCCGCATCGACGGCCGCGACGTGAAGACGGTTCGTCCGATCCTCTCCGAGGTTGGCGTTCTGCCGCGCACGCACGGTTCGGCGCTGTTCACCCGTGGCGAGACCCAAGCCCTCGTGGTCGCGACGCTCGGCACCGGCGAGGACGAGCAGTTTATCGATGCGATCGAGGGTACGTACAAAGAAAGCTTCATGCTGCACTACAATTTCCCGCCCTACTCGGTCGGTGAAACGGGTCGCATGGGCTCTCCCGGCCGCCGCGAAATCGGCCACGGCAAGCTCGCATGGCGTGCCATCCACCCGATGCTGCCGCCTAACCACGAGTTCCCGTACACGCTGCGCGTCGTCTCCGAGATCACCGAGTCGAACGGCTCGTCCTCGATGGCAACTGTCTGCGGCACCTCGCTCTCGGCGATGGACGCGGGCGTTCCGCTGAAGCGTCCGGTCGCGGGCATTGCGATGGGCCTCATCCTCGAAGGCGAGCGCTTCGCTGTCCTCTCCGACATCCTCGGTGATGAGGATCATCTCGGCGACATGGACTTCAAGGTGGCCGGCACCACCGAGGGCATCACCGCCCTTCAGATGGACATCAAGATCGCCGGCATCACCGAGGAGATCATGAAGGTCGCTCTCGGTCAGGCACGGGATGGCCGCAATCACATCCTCGGCGAGATGGGCAAGGCGCTGTCGGCGTCGCGTCCGGAGCTCGGCGAGTTCGCTCCGCGCATCGAAGTTATCAAGATCCCGGTCGACAAGATCCGTGACGTGATCGGCTCGGGCGGCAAGGTGATCCGCGAGATCGTCGAGAAGACCGGCGCCAAGATCAACGTCGAGGACGACGGCACGGTGAAGGTAGCTTCCGCCGACGGCAAGGCCATCAAGGCCGCGCTGAACTGGATCCACTCCATCGTGGACGAGCCGGAAGTCGGCACGATCTATGAGGGCACTGTCGTGAAGGTCGTCGATTTCGGCGCGTTCGTGAACTTCTTCGGCGCGCGTGACGGTCTCGTCCACGTGTCGCAGATCGCCCAGAAGCGTATCGAGAAGGTCTCGGACGTCCTCAAGGAGGGCGACAAGGTCAAGGTGAAGCTGCTTGGCTTCGACGACCGCGGCAAGACCCGCCTGTCGATGAAGGTCGTCGACCAGGAGACTGGCGAAGACCTCGAGAAGAAGGAAAAGGCCGAGGAGCCGGCCGGCGCCGCCGAGTAATCGGCGGCCTGGGCTCCAGGCTGGAAATGAAAAGGGCGGCCGTGAGGCCGCCCTTTTTGCTGTCTGGCGTAAACCCGATCAGTTGAAGTGATAGGCAGCGCCGAAGCGGACTTCGTGCGCGTCGAGTTCTTGATCGGTGGCAATGCCGCCGAATTCCGGCGACTTCGCATCGAAGGATTGTACATACATATATTCGCCGCGTAGTGAGATCGTCTCGGTCAGGCGGTAGTCGACACCCGCACCGACATTCCAGAGCTTGGCCGGAACACGACCGCGGTGCGTATCGGAGACGTTGGTCGCTTCCTGCTCGCTGCGGGTCCAGGAAACGCCGCCCGCGATGAAGGGCAGGAAATCGCCAACGGCGTAGCCGAGCCGGAGGCGGGCATCGCCCTGGATATTGTTGCGGAAATCGGTGTCGAAGCCGCCCGGCTGGGAGCCGGAACCCTTGAAGTCCGTCAGCAGAAGTGAACCGTCTAAGCCCGCGACGACATTCCCCCACTGCCAGTTGCGACCCGAATAGATGCCGCCCGCCGGGCCGTCCGCATCGAAGCCGTCGTCGATGCCACCACCCGAGGTCGACACGTTCATTGAGCCATAGGCGACCATCAGACCGGCATAGGCGCCGGACCAGTCGGTCGAGGTTTCGGTCGAGTGCGACGGCGAGCGTCCGCCGATCTTGGAGATGATCGCGCCACGGATGAAATGGGAGGATTGCGACACGTCCATGCCGCCGCCTACCGCGAACAGTTCCGACGACAGATCCTCGTAGAGATATTCGACCCGCAGCGTGACCGGGCCGACAAAGGTCTCGCCGATATCGACATCGACGCCCGCGCCGACCGTCCAGCCGAAGAGATGCTGATTGTCGCCGTCGAAGCCGGTCGCCTGGTCGCGGACATAGCTCTCGTTGGCGGCGAAACCGCCCGCGATATAAGGCAGCGCCCAGCCGAGATCGTAGCCGACGCGGCCACGGACGTGCGCGGAATAAAGCGTGTCCGCCTCCGTCGGGATCACGCTCTCGTTGATGTTGCCGCGAATCTCGTGAAGCGTCAGATCGCCTTCGAGGCCGTAGACGAAGCTGCCGGACTGCCAGTTGTAGCCGATCAGCGGTCCGCCGGTCGTTCCATCGACAACGGCATTGCCGCCCCCGACGTCGAAGTCGGCCCAGCCATAGCCGACGAGGCTGCCGGCGTAGAAACCTTCCCAGTTGGACGCCGGAAAGGCGGAATAGACAGGGCTCGTGGCCGCCGGAATGTCGGCGGCGCTGGCGAGACCTGCGGAGAGAATGAGCGCGGCACCGCTTATGGGCAGATGCGGAAACAGGCGAGACATGATCGGAACCCCAGTCAGGGCACCGACCGCACCCTTCCCAACGAAGTATTCAGCCGATCTTGTCTAACAGTGCGATGACACAATCTACTCGGCCGCGGGGCGCGCGACCGGAATGTCGTTCTCTGCGGCTTCTTCGACAGCATCGACCAGCTTCAGCGCGTCCGGCTGGGGCATGGAAATGATGTTGTAGCCCGAATCGACATAATGGATCTCGCCGGTAACGCCCGAACCTAGATCCGAAAGAAGATACAGCGCGGCGCCGCCGACCTCGTCGATCGTGACGGTTCGGCGAAGCGGAGCGTGACGCTTCTGATAGTTGAACATCAGCCGGGCGTCGGCGATGCCTGCGCCCGCGAGCGTGCGCACCGGTCCGGCAGAAATAGCGTTCACGCGAATGCCGCGCGGGCCGTAATCGCTGGCGAGGTACCGGACGCTCGCCTCAAGCGCCGCCTTGGCGACGCCCATGACATTGTAGTTCGGCATCACCCGCACCGAGCCGCCATAGGTCAGGGTGACCATGGATCCGCCCTCGTTCATCAGCGCGGAGGCGTAGCGGGCGATCTCGGTGAACGAGTAACAGGAGATCAGCATCGTCCGCGAGAAGTTCGCGCGGCTGGTGCGTGAATAACTGCCCTTCAGCTCGGACTTGTCGGAATAGGCGATCGCGTGGACAACGATGTCCAGACTGCCCCAATGCTCCTTCAGCCGGGCGAAGACAGCGGCGACGGACGCCTCGTTCTCGACGTCGCAGGGCAGGAGGAAGTCCGAACCGAGGCTCTCGGCCAGCGGGCGGACGCGCTTGGCGAGCGCGTCGCCCTGATAGGTAAAGGCGAGTTCGGCTCCGGCTTCCGCCAGCTTCTTCGCGATGCCCCAGGCGATGGAGTGGTCGTTCGCCACTCCCATGACGAGGGCGCGCTTACCGGCAAGCAGTCCTGTGACCATTGTCAGGCATCCAGCCGTTTGAAGACGAGGCTCGCGTTGGTGCCGCCGAAGCCGAATGAATTCGACAAGATCGCGCCCAGCTCGACGTTGTCGCGACGCTCCCGCAGAATCGGCATGTCGGCCACGGCAGGGTCGAGCTCGTCGATGTTCGCGCTCTCGCAGATGAAGCCGTTATTCAACATCAATAACGAATAGATGACTTCATGAACGCCGGTCGCGCCCTGCGAATGGCCGGTCAGCGATTTGGTCGCCGAAATCGGCGGGCAGGCGTCGCCATTGCCGAACACCTCCCGAATCGCCTCGATCTCCTTGAGATCGCCAATCGGCGTCGAAGTGGCGTGCGGGTTGATGTAGTCGATCTTCGGACGGACGGTGGAAAGCGCCTGGCGCATGCAGCGCGCCGCTCCTTCTCCCGATGGCGCGACCATGTCGGCGCCGTCCGAGGACAGGCCGTATCCCGCGAGTTCGCCGTAGATGCGCGCGCCGCGTGCCTTGGCGTGTTCGAGTTCCTCGAGCACCACGACGCCGGCGCCGCCGGAGATCACGAAACCGTCGCGGTCCTTGTCATATGCGCGAGAGGCACGCTCCGGCGTGTCGTTGAAGCCCGACGACAGGGCGCCCATCGCGTCGAACAGGACGGTGAGTGTCCAATCGAGATCTTCGCAACCGCCGGCGAACATGACGTCCTGACGACCGGCGAGGATGTGCTCCGCCGCGTTGCCGACGCAGTGGCTCGACGTCGCGCAGGCCGATGAGATGGAATAGTTGACGCCCTTGATCTTGAACCAGGTCGCGAGCGTGGCGGAAGCGGTCGACGACATTGCCTTGGGCACCGCAAATGGGCCGATGCGCTTCGGACCTTTCTCGACGGCGATCTGCGCCGCCTCGACGATGGTGCGGGTGGAGGAGCCGCCCGAGCCCATGATGATGCCGGTGCGCTCGTTCGAGACTTCACCGACTTCAAGGCCGGAATCGCGGATCGCCTGATCCATCGCGACATGGTTCCAGGCGGTGCCGCCGCCGTGGAATCGCATGGCGCGACGGTCGACCAAATCCTCGACATTGATGTCCGGAGCCCCGTGCACATGGCAGCGGAAGCCATGCGTCACATAATCGTCGGCGCGGATAATGCCGGACCGGGCCTCACGCAGGCTGGCCGTGACCTCCTGGGTCGAATTTCCGATCGACGAGACGATGCCCATGCCGGTTACGACGACGCGTCTCATATAAAATCTCCCGTCACGCACCGCCGCTAAGCGTGCCGTGTTGGTTTTTGATCATTGGGCGGCTCAGACGGCCACCGCTGCATCCTGGAACAGGCCGACCTTCAGGTCCTCGGCCCGATAAATAACCTCCCCGTCGGCTTTAAGCCACCCGTCGGCGACGCCGAGGACGAGCCGCGAGCGCATGACGCGCTTGAAGTCCACGCCATATTCCACTCGTTTGACCGAGGGCAGAACCTGCCCGGTGAACTTGATCTCGCCTGTACCGAGTGCGCGACCACGCCCAGGGGAGCCGAGCCAGCCAAGGAAGAAGCCGCACATCTGCCACAGCGCATCGAGGCCGAGGCAGCCCGGCATGACCGGGTCGTCCTTGAAGTGGCAGGCGAAGAACCAGAGATCCGGCTTCACATCGAGCTCGGCGCGGACAAAGCCCTTTCCGTGCTCCCCCCCTTCCTCCGAGATTTCGGAGATGCGATCGAACATGAGCATGGGCGGCAGCGGCAGCTGCGCATTTCCAGGTCCGAACAGCTCGCCGCGTCCACAGGACAGAAGCTCTTCGTACTCGAAACTCGACTTGCGGGCGTCCATTCCGGGAAGCGGCCTTTCGTTGGAAATTGGATGCGGCCTGAAGGGGCCGGTCGAAGGAAACGGCGCTTCCTCTAACATGAAGGTTCGAGCGTCGAAAGCGCCGCAATCGAGTTTACGAATAATACAGCCTATTCAAGCGCTTGCAGCTGTCGTGCGCGGCGCTTCAAGCGTCCTGCCCAAGTCATTCAAAGAGAATTGATGCGAGTTCGCCGGGCCGTTCGTCTCAAATGCGCTGCGGGTCGGCGTAATCCTGTCCCGGCGATGCCATCTCAATAAAAGTAATCGTTCCGTAACCATGGCCGATGAGAAGTAGATAGCGACAACACATCGAATAAGACCAAAGTATGTATGTAGACGAAAGTTGATCGACCAAAGTTGGTGCGACGCTTTAGGCGCGCGGTCTTGCAATACTCTGGCCTGCGGATAGATCATAGCTGATCAACAAACACGGATGACGACGTCTGCCGCTTCGATCGACAGTCGGCGCGAACCCGCACGCAAGTTTAGGGAAGACAAGTCATGGTTCAGGAAGTGAAGCCGCTGGGCAAGTGGCAGCCATGGGCGCAGCTGTTCTGCGGTCTCATCTGCATGGCGATGATTGCCAATCTTCAGTACGGATGGACGCTTTTCGTCGATCCGATCGATGCAAAGTATCATTGGGGCCGCGCGTCCATCCAGATCGCGTTCACCCTGTTCGTCCTCACAGAGACCTGGCTCGTGCCGGTCGAGGCCTGGTTCGTGGACCGCTACGGCCCGCGCGCCGTCATCACCTTCGGTTCTATTCTCATCGCCGCCGCATGGGCGGTGAACTCGGTCGCGAACTCACTGCCGCTGCTCTATACCGGCGCGATCCTCGCGGGCATCGGCTCGGGCGCCGTCTACGGCACCTGCGTCGGTAACGCGCTGAAGTGGTTCCCCTACCGCCGCGGCCTTGCCGCCGGCATCACCGCAGCGGGCTTCGGCGCCGGCGCGGCCCTCACCGTGCAGCCGATCGCCAACATGATCGCCACCTCGGGCTACGAGCAGGCCTTCCTGTATTTCGGCATCGGGCAGGGCGTGGTCGTCTTCATCCTGTCGTTCTTCATCCGCGCTCCGAAGGTGAAGCTGCCGGCTCCGAAGAAGGTCTCGACGCTGCTGCAGACCAAGGTCGACTACACCCCGGCCCAGATGGTCAAGAAGCCGGTGTTCTGGCTGATGTACGCCATGTTCGTCATGGTCGCCTCGGGCGGTCTGATGGCCGCCGCGCAGATCGCTCCGATCGCCAGGGACTTCGGCGTCGCCAACGTCCCCGTCACGCTGCTCGGTGTCACCATGGCCGCGCTGCCGTTCGCGATCTCCCTCGACCGTATCGGCGACGGCTTTGGCCGCCCGTTCTTCGGCTTCGTGTCGGACACGATCGGCCGAGAGAACACGATGTTCATCGCATTCGGCACCGCCGCCGTCGCGCTGTCGCTCCTCGTCTTCCACGGCAGCTCGCCGGTGATCTTCGTCCTCTTCACCGCCCTGTTCTTCTCGGTGTTCGGCGAGATCTACAGCCTGTTCCCGGCAACCTCGGGCGACACGTTCGGCTCGCAGTTCGCAACCACGAACAATGGCCTGCTCTACACGGCGAAGGGCACTGCGGCCCTCCTCGTCCCGCTGGCGAGCGTGGTCTCGGGTGCCTATGGCTGGTCGGCCGTGTTCGGCATCGCGGTCGTCCTCAACGCGATCGCGGCGCTCCTGGCGATCTTCGTCCTGAAGCCGATGCGGCGGAAGTTCGTCGAGGGCGGCGTGGCCGCGGTGTCCGAGCCCGTGATGGCCGGCGGGGAGCAGCCAGCCCGGTAAGCAGGCGCGTTCCTCCCAGGACTTGAAAGGCCGGAGCTCGCTCCGGCCTTTTCTTTATGCGGAGATGTCGACCAGAAGGCCGGTCTTTCCGGGGGCCGACTTTTCCGCGGCCTGCTTGATCTGATCCTTGATCTTGTCCTCGACCTCTTTGCGGGTCTTGCTGTCCATGCGGTTCAGGTCCTCTTCCTTGAGGCCCATCTCGCCCAGGATCTGCGCGCGCAACAAATCGGCCGGAGACATCTGCGCGAACTTGAGGAAATCCTCCTTGGCAGACCCTCCGAGCTCCTTCGCCTTGTCGGCCGGGAGGGCTGCCGACGTGGCGTCGGCCACACGCGGAGTTGGCGCTAGAAACGACGAGACGCCGGATCCGATGCCTGAAATGGACATGATGAGCCTCCTGAAATCGCTATCGATCAGGAAGCCAGTTCTGTGCCGCGAAATTTCGCTTAAAAATCAATGCTCAAGCTGGCAAGATATTGCCCTGCCGGCAGAATTTGCCCTGCAGGGATTGCCGGTCAGGACGCCTCGACCGGCGGCATCTCCGCCCCGACGACGCGTCCCTGCTGGCGCGGCCGGGTGAGCGGACCGGGACGCGGCGCGTTGCCGAGCATCAGGTCCTGACCGGCATAGATGCCACCAGCGATCTGGATATCGAGCCGCTCAAGATCCCGGCGACGCACATCGGAGATGATCTCGGCCGCCTCGTCCTCGGGTACGCCCAGATTTTCCAGCGCGGCCTGACCGAAGACCAGAGCGGATTCGAAGGTGTCGCGGATCTGGAAGTCGACATTCTTGTTGATCAGGTCGATGGCATGACCGCGATCCCAGGCGCGGACGAGAAGCTTCGCGAGCGGGAACTCCGACTGGATCAGTTCGACGATGCGGTCGGAGGTCTCGCGCTTGTCGACGCAGACGAGGATCATGTCGGCCCGCCCCGCGCCGGATGCATGCAGGATATCGAGGCGCGTCCCGTCGCCATAATGGACGAGAAAGCCGAAGTCCGAGGCGGCGCGGATCATCTCGACATCGATTTCGATGATCGAAATGGTGCAACCGCGCGCCAGAAGGCCTTGGCTCACCACCTGCCCGAAACGCCCAAAGCCTATGATCAGCGCGGTGCCGGAAAGTCCGTGGGCCAGTTCCACGCCCTCCATCGAAGGCTTCTCCGGAGGCATGACCCGGCGAAGAGCAAGCGCGCTGAACGGCGCCAGCGCCATCGAAAGAATGACGGCTGCCGTGAGAATGGCATTTGTCTCGCGGTCGAAGATGCCGGAGGCCAGCGCCGCCCCGTAGAGGACGAAGGCGAACTCGCCGCCCTGCGCGAACATGACGATGCGGTTGATCGCCTCGCGCTGGGAGGCTCCGAACGCAGCGGCGACGCCGTAGATCCCGATTGCAGAGGTAAGGATATAGACGGCCGTGACGGCGAGGATCATCGGCCAGGCGCGAGCGATGACGTCGACATCGAGCGACATGCCCACAGCCAGGAAGAACAGGCCGAGCAGAAGGCCGCGAAAGGGTTCGACATCGGCTTCGAGCTGGTTGCGGAACGAGCTCTCCGATAGAAGCACGCCGGCGAGGAAGGCGCCCATCGCCATGGACAGGCCGCCGATCTGCATGAGGAGCGCAGCGCCGAGGACGACGAGAAGAGCCGCGGCCGTCATCACTTCGCGGGCACGGGCGGCGGCAAGCAGGCGGAACATCGGATTGAGGAGGAAGCGTCCGGCGACGACGATGCCGACCACCGCGCCGATCGCATAGCCCATTTGAATCAACCGCGATGCGACATCAGCATCCTCGGTGCGCGGCGCCATGAAGGCGACGAGGGCCAGAAGCGGGACGATTGCGAGGTCTTCGAGCAGAAGGATCGAAATCGTCTTCTGTCCCTCTGGCGTCGACATCTCGCCGCGCTCGTCGAGCATCTGCGTAACGGCGGCCGTGGAGGACAGGACGAAGCCGGCGCCGGCAACGAAGGCAGCCGGACCGGAAAAGCCGAAGACGGCCATTCCCGCGACGGTCAGAAGCGCCGCGCAGACCGCAACATGGGCAATGCCCAACCCGAAGATCTGGCCGCGCAGTGCCCAGAGACGAGCTGGCTGCATCTCCAGGCCGATGATAAAGAGCAGCATGATGACGCCGAGTTCGGCGACATGCAGGATCGATTCGGGGTCGGAAAACAGGCCCAGCCCGAACGGACCGATGGCGAGACCGGCGGCGAAATAGCCGAGCACCGAGCCAAGGCCCAGCCGCCGGAAAATCGGGACCGCGACGACGCCCGCGCCGAGCAGCGCGACGACCTGAACCAATTGATCGCCCTGCGCTTCTACAGCCATTTCCGCTCATCCCGACGTGATTATACCCGCCACCATACCGCGAAGTAGATGGCGGATAAGCCTTTCCTCCGCGATCATTTGGCCACGGAGCCGGGCGAAGTTATAGTTACCCCTGTAACAGCACGCATCTGGCACGGCAGGATGATGACCGCCAGTAAGCCGATCGCCGCGCTCGACACGCACGAGGTCACCAATCAGCCGCCGCCCTTCGAGGGTGTGAACCTTTTCACCTCGGATCGAGCGCTGATCGATGCCGTTGCCCGTGCCGGGAGCGCCAAGCATGCCGCTCGGTTGTCAGCCTTCGGACAGCGCGCGGGCTCGGCCGAGGTGGTCGGATGGGGCGTCGCGGCCAACACGCATCCGCCGACGCTCGAATGCTTCGATCGCTACGGGCATCGCGCCGACGAGGTCGAATTCCATCCTGCTTACCATGAGTTGATGGCGCTGGGGCTGGACAATGGCGTGGCGGCGGTCGCCTGGGACGGCACGCCGGCCGGGCATGTGCTGCATGCGGCGATCAGCTTCATCCTCGGTCAAGTCGATGCGGGCGTGACCTGCCCGATGACCATGACCTATGCGGCGGTGCCGACGCTCCGGATCGAGCCGGCGCTTGGCGAGGTATGGGTGCCGCGCATCACCGCTGGTCGTTACGATGGCGTGTCACGGCCGGCTTGGCAGAAGATGGGCGTTACCATCGGCATGGCGATGACCGAAAAGCAGGGCGGCTCCGACGTGCGGGCCAATGCGACGCGCGCCGAGGCGGTGGACGAACGCCGCGATACCTTCCTGCTCACCGGTCACAAATGGTTCTGTTCGGCGCCGATGTCCGACGCCTTCCTGACGCTCGCATATACGGAGCGCGGGCTGAGTTGTTTTCTCGTCCCCCGCTGGCTGTCCAACGGTGAACGCAATGCTGGGTTTCGGGTGATGCGGTTGAAGGACAAGCTCGGAGACCGCTCCAACGCTTCGTCCGAAATCGAGTATCACCGCGCGTTCGCGTGGAGGGTGGGCGAGGAAGGACGCGGGGTCGCCTCCATCATCCGGATGGTCCAGCACACGCGGCTCGACTGCGTCATCGGCTCGGCTTCGACCATGCGCGCGGCTCTGGCCCAGGCATTGTGGCATGCGTCGCACCGCCTGGCCTTCCAGCGCCGGCTGGTCAATCACCCGGCCATGGCGGCGGTTCTCGCCGATCTGGCCGTCGAAAGCGAAGCAGCGACCGCGCTCGGCTTCCGGCTGGCCCAGGCTTTTGACGACGATGAGCCGCTCGCGCGGCTGCTTACGCCGATCGCCAAATACTGGGTTTGCAAGCGTGCGCCCGGCTTTGTCTACGAGGCGATGGAGTGCCTGGGCGGCGCCGGATACGTGGAGACCGGGCCGATGCCCTGGCTGTTCCGCCAATCGCCGCTGAACGCAATCTGGGAAGGCTCGGGCAATGTCATCGCATTGGACGTGCTGCGGGCGATAGATCGCGAGGCCGAGGCTCTCGAGGCGCTGCGCACGCTGCTTGCCTCGGCCGGCGGACGACATCCGGCCTACGATGCCTGGATAGACAGACTTGAGTTCGGCCACGTCGACGAGAGTCACGCTCGCAACAGTGTCGAACGGCTGGCATTGGCGACGCAGGCAGCGATCCTGCTCGCCGCAGATAGCCCACTCGCCGAGACGTTCTGCCGCCTGCGGCTCGAACGGCCATCGTTCGCCTATGGCGCGTCGGGTGCCGTGCTCGATGCGCGTGCCATCATCGATCGTGCGATGCCGCAGGTGGCCAGCGACCAACCGACTGACGGGAAGTCTTAGGGCTCGGCGTCGGGAAGCATGTCGGTGATCCACGTGCGGAAGGCGCGGATCTTCGGGACGTTGCGGCGGCTGTCGGGATAGACGAGCCAATAGTCCCTCCCGTCATTGCACATCAGCGAGAACGGCTGGTACAGCCGGCCCGCCGCTATGTCCTCCCCGAAGTGCCCTGGATTAAGGATCGCCACGCCCTGACCGGCCAGCGCAATGCTCGCATCCATGGTCTGGGTGCCGAATTCGTTGCGCGGGAACTTTTCGAGCCCGGGATCGGCAATGCCGGCCGCGGTGAACCACTGCCCCCACCATTCGTCGCCGGCGCTGATGATCGGCAAATTCAGAAGATCGGCGGGCTCGCGGATGCCACCCGCTTCTTCCGCCAGCTTCGGGCTCAACATTGGTGTGAAATCCATGCGCATGATGCGGTGGGCAGTGAGGCCCGGCCAATTGCCCGTGCCCCAGCGGATCGCGAGATCGGCCGCCTCCCGAGTGAAATCGATAAGGGTCGCCGAGGTCGCCAGCCGGACGGCGATCGTCGGATGCTTAAGCTGAAAATTGCCGATATGGCGCGACAGCCATTGCTGCGCGAATGTTGCGGTCGAATGGATGGACAAGGTTTCGCTCAAGGCTGCGCCGACTGAGGCGAGCGCATCATTCATCAGGGCGAAGGCTTCCGTCAGCTTTGGCGCCAGCCGCTCGCCTGCATCGGTCAGGCTCACCTGGCGCGGCCGGCGCAGGAACAGCGGCTCGCCGATCGTCTCTTCCAGCAGCTTGATCTGGTAGCTCACGGCCGTCTGCGTGAGGCCAAGCTCCTCACCGGCCTTGGTGAAGCTCATCCGACGTGCGGCGCATTCGAAAACCCGCAGTGCGTTGAGAGGGAGCTGTCTCGACAGCTTCAAGATAAGCTCTCTTGATCCATGCAGTGAGCAATTCGATTGGAATTCGTTCGATACCGAACGCATCGTACGGCCGTATCCATCAAAGAATACGGGTATTCCCTCGGAGCGGTGATGTTCTCGATAGCTCTTCAGCCGCTGGAGCGGCTCCTCCCGAAGCCTGCATTTGGTGAACTTCGTCATTGGCTGACGGCGCGCAGTAGCGGAATCGACATCGACGAGATGCCCGACTCCTGGAAGCGCGATGTCGGCATCCTCGACGGGCGCGACCGGTACCGGCCCGTGCAAAGGGGCAGGATAGGGGATCGCTAGAATCTCGATCTAGCGAGATGGGATATTGAGTTGGCGACCAACGGACGCCAGACTGCGACACCACTACGAGGGCCAGCGATGTGTGACGAGTGCGACGAAGTCGATGTGTCAGTGCCCTTCGATCTAGCCACGCGACGTCGGCTTATTGACGCCACCCGCGATATGGAGGCCGATTTGCCGGGTGACCGCGTTCCCGAAGAAGTCTGGCGGATATTTCTTGGCGAGGAAACCGGAGCACTCGCCTGGCCCCACCACGAACGCATGGCGCGGAGCTGGGAAGCTGCCGCCGTGCTGTTGTCAGTGACATCCGGCGGCGAGAGACGGCCAGGATAATCCACAGCCTGATGTCCGTCCGGAAATGGACCATCGAGCGCCAGGTCAGGAGGGCGGTCGATGCCCCGGCATACGGTCCAGAGAGATCGCGCTTATACGTCCACGCTCGCGGTGAGCGCGTTTTCCTGGATGAATTCGCGGCGCGGTTCGACCACTTCACCCATAAGGCGGGTGAAGATGTCGTCGGCGTCGTCGCCTTCCTTGATCTTCACCTGCAATAACGAGCGGGCATTGATGTCGAGTGTCGTCTCCCAGAGCTGCTCCGGGTTCATCTCACCGAGACCTTTATAGCGCTGCAGCGAGACGCCTTTGCGGCCGGTCGCAAGCACCGCCTCGACCAGGCCGGTCGGTCCGTGGATCGTCGTTTGCTCCTCGCGACGCTGGAGCACGGCCGCATCGCCGTAAACTTCCTTCAGGCCGACGGCATGCTCGTCGAGCTTGCGGGCATCGGCCGAGGCTAGGAGCGCCGGATCGAGACGGACCGTCTCGCGGACGCCTCGCACGGTGCGCTCGAACAGGAAGCCGTTCTCGTCGATCGAGCCGACCCAGCCGCGCTCGGTCTCGTCCGAGATTGCGTCGAGTCGCGAGGCGATCTCCGCTGCCGCGTGTTCCGACGCCTGTTCATCAGCGAGGATCGACGGCTTGAGAATGCCTGCGATCGCCGCCTGCTCGACCACCGAGCGGTTATAGCGGGAATGCATGCCCTGAAGCGTGCTCCGGACCGCGCGGGCTTCGGTGATGACCGCGCCTAGGTCCGCGCCGCTGCGCTCCTCGCCGGTCGCGAGTTTCAGCACGACGCCGTCCGAGCCAGTGCCGACGAGATAATCTTCGAGCGCCCGCTCGTCCTTCAGATACTGCTCGGACTTGCCGCGCGCGACTTTGTAGAGCGGCGGCTGGGCGATGTAGATGTGGCCGCGCTCGAGGAGCTCGCCCATCTGCCGGTAAAAGAAGGTCAACAGCAGGGTGCGGATATGCGAACCGTCGACGTCCGCGTCCGTCATGATGATGATCTTGTGATAGCGCAGCTTGTCCGGATTGAACTCGTCCTTGCCGATGCCGGTGCCGAGCGCGGTGATCAAAGTCCCGATCTCCTGGCTGCCGAGCATGCGGTCGAAACGGGCGCGTTCGACGTTGAGGATCTTGCCGCGGAGAGGAAGCACGGCCTGGAAGCCGCGATCGCGGCCCTGCTTGGCCGAACCGCCCGCCGAGTCGCCCTCGACCAGGAAGAGTTCCGACTTCGCCGGATCGCGTTCCTGGCAATCGGCAAGCTTGCCGGGAAGCGATGCCATGTCGAGAGCACCCTTGCGGCGGGTCAGCTCGCGCGCCTTTCGCGCGGCCTCGCGGGCGGCTGCCGCCTCGACGACCTTGCCGACGATGGTGCGGGCGTCGGCGGGGTGTTCCTCGAACCACTCGGAAAGCGCCTGGTTCAGCGCGTTCTCGACGGCAGGGCGCACCTCGGATGAAACCAGCTTGTCCTTGGTCTGCGACGAGAATTTCGGATCAGGGACCTTCACCGACAGGACGCAGGTCATGCCTTCGCGGCAATCGTCGCCGGTCAGCGACACCTTCTCCTTCTTGGTGATGCCCGAGCTGTCGGCATAGCCTGTGACCTGACGGGTCAGCGCGGCGCGGAAGCCGGCGAGATGAGTGCCGCCGTCGCGCTGCGGGATGTTGTTCGTGAAGCAGAGGACGTTCTCGTAATACGAGTCGTTCCACCACAGGGCCGCCTCGACGGTAATGCCCTCGCGCTCGCCGCGCACGACGATCGGGGCGTCCACGAGCGGCTTCTTGGTGCGATCGAGATAGCGGACGAAGGCTTCGATGCCGCCTTCGTACATCAGCTCTTCGCGTTTGGTCTCGACGCCACGGGAATCGGTCAGGATGATGCGAACGCCGGAGTTCAGGAAGGCGAGCTCGCGGAGACGATGCTCAAGCGTTGCGTAGTCGAACTCGACCGAAGTGAAGGTCTGCGTCGAGGGAAGGAAGGTCACCTCGGTGCCGCGTTTGCCGTTCGCCGGGCCCACGACCTTAAGCGGCGCATCTGAATCGCCGTGCGTGAAGGTCATCATGTGCTCCTGGTCGTTACGCCAGATGCGAAGCGTGAGCTTGCTCGACAGCGCGTTGACGACCGAGACGCCAACGCCGTGCAGGCCGCCCGAGACCTTGTAGGAGTTCTGGTCGAACTTACCGCCGGCGTGGAGCTGGGTCATGATGACCTCGGCCGCCGAAATGCCTTCGCCGGAATGGATGTCGGTCGGAATGCCGCGACCATTGTCGGACACCGTGACCGAGCCGTCGGCGTTCAACGTCACCGTCACATGGTCGGCGTGACCGGCCAAAGCCTCATCGATCGCGTTGTCGACGACCTCGTAGACCATGTGGTGCAGGCCCGACCCGTCATCGGTATCGCCGATATACATTCCCGGCCGCTTGCGGACGGCATCGAGGCCCTTCAGGACCTTGATCGATTCCGCGCCATATTCAGCGTCGGACGGGGGCGATCCGGCGGGTTGGGACATGAACAAAATTCCTTGGAGATTCAAGCTTGTTTGGCAGCGAACGGGAGACGATTCGCTCAGCCTCCCTATATAGGCCGAAACGGCCCGGATTTCATCTTTTAAGACCTGTTCTATCCCCGCTGGAAGTCGCGGATCGCCGCAAGGAAAACATCCCCATAGCGTTCCAGCTTCGCGGTGCCGACGCCCTGGATCAGGAGCATGTCGTTTTTGGTGGTCGGCCGAAGCTGCGCCATGTCGATCAGGGTGCGGTCGGGGAAGACGACATAGGCCGCGACACCCTCCTCGCGGGCGAGGGTGAGGCGAAGCGCACGAAGGTGCTCGAACATGGCGGCCGAGGCTTCGTCCATGCCGTCGGTGCGATTCTTTTCGGATCGCAGACGCCGCCTTTCCCGCTCCGGCTGGACGCGTAGCGCGATCGGCTCCTGTCCGCGCAGGATGGTCGCTCCGCGGTCCGTCAGCCGGAAGCCGCCATGCTCGTCACTTGCCTCTTCGAGCGCCCCCGCGGCGAAAAGCTGACGAACAGTGGTCATCCAGGCGCGGCGGCTGCGATCCTTGCCCGCGCCGAACGTCTTCAGTCCGTCGTGACGGTTGCGGACGACCGCGTCGGTCGCCTCGCCGAGCAGGATGTCCGCGAGATAGCCCGCGCCGAAGCGCTCACCCGTCCGGACGACCGCCGAGAGGATTTTCTGGGCGATAACGGTTGCGTCCTCGAGTCGGGCGTGACCAGAGCAGAGATCGCAGCGGCCGCACGGCCCGCTCGTCTCGCCGAAATAGGCGAGCAGCGCCTGTCTCCGGCAGGTCGAGGCTTCGCAGAGGTCGATCATCGCCGACAGGCGCTTGTGCTCGACACGCTGCCTTTCCTCTCCGCCATTCTTCTCGTCGATCTGGCGGCGGCGGAGCGCCATGTCCTCCAGGCCGTATAGAGTCAGGGTCTCGGCGGGCAGGCCGTCGCGGCCGGCGCGGCCGATCTCCTGGTAATAGGCCTCGATGCCGCCCGGCATGTCGGCATGGACGACGAAGCGCACATCCGGTTTGTTGATGCCCATGCCGAAGGCGACCGTCGCGCACATGACGATGTTGTCCTCCAGCAGGAAGGCGTCCTGATTGCGCGAGCGCGCGCCCTGATCCATGCCGGCGTGATAGGCGAGCGCGCGGTGGCCCTTACCCGAGAGCCATTCGGCGAGGGTCTCCGCGCGATTGCGTGATGCCGTGTAGACGATCCCGGCGCGGCCGTTATGACGAATGACGACGTCTTCGATCTGGCGGCGCGGCTGATCCTTCGGCTCGAACCGAAGATCGAGGTTCGGCCGGTCGAAGCTCTGGACGACGATCTTCGGCTGCTCCGGGAACAGCGCCGAGGCGATATCGGCGCGGGTCGTCGCGTCGGCGGTGGCGGTCAGCGCGATCACCGGGACGTCGTCGAGCATTTCGCGGATGCGGGCGAGCTGGCGATATTCGGGCCGGAAGTCGTGACCCCATTGCGAGACGCAATGCGCTTCGTCGATGGCCAGCCTCGTCACGCCGGAACGGGCGAGCATCGCGGCCAAGCCGCCGCTGCCGACGAGACGTTCCGGCGAGACGAAGAGCAGGCGAAGTTCGTCGGCGCGGATCTGGTCGAATACCGCGCGGGCCTCGGTTTCGTCGTTGGTCGAGTTAAGCGTCTCGGCGGCGATGCCGACCGCCTTGAGCTGCTGGACCTGATCCCGCATCAGCGCGATCAGCGGCGAGACGACGAGCGTGAGCCCACCCTGCAGTACCGCCGGGAGCTGATAGCACATCGATTTGCCGCTGCCGGTCGGCATGACCGCCAGCACGTTTTCGCCGGCGAGAACTGCGGACAGGACCTCTTCCTGGCCCGACCGGAAATCGTCGTAGCCGAAGATGGTCTTCAGCGCCGCGCGGGCCTCTTCGAGCGCAGCGGTCATTTCTGCATCGGCTCCGCGTGACCCGACGAGATGGCGAAGCGGGCGGTCTCGCCGGGCAGGGAATCGAACAGGGCTGGGTCGGCGCCGGTCATCCAGACCTGCGAGCCGAGCTGCTGCAGGCGCTCATAGAGCGCGCGACGGCGCTGCGGATCGAGATGGGCGGATACTTCATCGAGCAGAGCAACGGGCGCCGAACCGGACAGCCTTGCGACGAGGCGGGCATGCGCCAGGACGAGGCCGAGCAGCAGCGCCTTCTGCTCGCCGGTCGAGCAGCGCGCCGCGGGCGCCTGTTTCCGACCGTGGCCCACCGACAGATCCGAGGCGTGCGGACCCTCGATGGTCCGTCCCGCCGCGCGGTCGCGGTTGCGAAGGTCACGGAGGCGACCGCGGTAGGCGTCCTCGACATCGGCGGCGTTGCCGCCCTCGATCTCTCCTTCCATCCAGCCGCCGAGGGAAATCTCGGCGTGTGGGAAGGCGTCGTCATCGTCGCGGGTCTCGGCGATCAACGCGGAGAGACGGCCGACCGTGTCGATTCGGGCCGCGGCGGTGGCGACGGCCAGTTCCGCGACCTCGCGCTCGACGGCGTCGAGCCAGCGAGGGTCCGAGCCGGGTTCTTCCAGAAGCCTGTTGCGTGAGCGAAGCGCACGTTCGAAGGCGCTGACCCGCGTGCCATGGTCGGGGTCTACCGCGAGCACCAGGCGGTCGAGGAAGCGGCGGCGGTCGCCGGCCGAACCGCTGAACAGACCGTCCATGCTGGGCGTCAGCCAGACGATGCGGAGGTGGTCGGACAGCGCACCCGCACTCGGCGCGTTGGCCCCATTGATGCGGACCTTGCGGCCGCCTTCGCCTTCGCCTTGCTCCGTCCCGGTGCCGATCTTCGCTTCGCCGAATGCGCCTTCAAGATCGGCTGAGACCGTCCAGCCGCCGGGCCCTTCCGCACGCGAAAGTTCGGGCAAGGTCGCGCGGCGAAGGCCTCGGCCGGGCGCCAGCATGGAGACGGCTTCGAGGATATTGGTCTTGCCGGCACCATTCGGCCCAATAAGCGCAACATCCCGGCCGCCCGTCACGATGTCGAGCGTGGGATGATTGCGGAATTGGGTAAGGCGGAGCCGGTGAATGGCGACCCGCAGTGGAGCGGAATCCGTCGCCGTCACACCCGCATCGGCATCAGGACATAAAGGGCCGACGAGCCCTCCTTGTCCTGGATCAGGGTCGGCGAGCCTGGATCGGCCAGCTTCAGCAGCGCCGTGTCGTTGTCGATCTGGGCGGCGATGTCGAGCAGGTAGCGCGAATTGAAGCCGATATCGAGCGCGCTCGCGCCGTAATCGACCTCGATCTCCTCGGTGGCGCTGCCGGAATCCGGGTTTGTCACGGAGAGTGTCAGCTTACCGTCATTCAAGGCCAGTTTCACGGCTCGGCCGCGCTCGGACGAGATGGTCGAGACGCGGTCGACCGCACTGACGAATTCCGCCTTGTCGACGATCAGTTGCTTGTCGTTGCCGGCGGGGATGACACGGGCGTAATCCGGGAATGTGCCGTCGATCAGCTTCGAGGTCAGAACGACATCGCCGAGCGTGAAGCGGACCTTAGTCGCCGAAAGCTCGATCAGCACCGAGCCGTTCGGATCCTCGACGAGGCGCTGCACCTCGGAGACCGTCTTGCGCGGTATGATGACGCCCGGCATGCCAGCCGTGCCCTTCGGCGCCGGCATCTCTACCCGGGCGAGGCGATGGCCGTCGGTCGCGACCGCACGAAGGACGGAGTTTCCTTCCACTTCCATCGCGTGGAGGAAGATGCCGTTCAGATAATAGCGCGTCTCCTCGGTCGAGATCGCGAACTGGGTCTTGTCGATCAGTCGCTTCAGATCCGAGGCGGACAGCTCGAAACGGATCGGCAGATCGCCCGCCGCGAGATCCGGAAAATCTGATTCCGCGAGCGTCTGCAGCGTGAAGCGCGAGCGGCCGGCGCGGATGGTCAGCGTACCGGTATCGCCGGTCTGCTCGAGCACGACCTGCGAGCCGTCCGGCAGTTTGCGGACGATGTCATAGAAGGTATGCGCCGGAACGGTGGTCGCGCCGGCATCGGCGACGTCGGCCGTGGCGGTCTCGACGACCTGTAGATCGAGATCGGTCGCCTGGAGGCGAAGTCCGTCGGAACCTGCGCGGAGCAGAACGTTGGACAGGACCGGAATCGTCGTCCGGCGTTCAACGACACGGTGGACGTGCCCGAGCGATCTCAGGAGCGCCGCCCGCTCAAGGGTGACCTTCATCTAACTCAGCTCCGTGCTCTCACCGGCGGCGCGGACGTGGGACGTCCGCGACCCCACACGCCGGGGGCAGCGACATTGGCCGCTCGTATCGAAATCTGCAAGCCGGGGGCGGCCAAATGGCCGTTAATCACTCAGAAAGCATGCGTTTCAGGAGATCGACGTCCTCGGCCAGCGAATTGTCCGACTTCAGGAGCCCGTCGATTTTGCGCACGGCGTGCAGCACCGTGGTGTGGTCGCGGCCGCCGAAACGCCGCCCGATCTCCGGAAGCGAGCGCAATGTCAGCACCTTGGCGAGATACATCGCGATCTGGCGCGGACGGACGACGGTCGCGGTGCGGCGGGCCGACAGGATGTCGGCGCGCGATACATTGTAATGACGGGCGACGATGCGCTGGATGTCCTCGATCTTGACCCGCTTCGGTTCGCGATTGCGGACGAGATCGCGCAGCGCCTCCTCGGCCATTTCCAGCGTGATCTGGGTGCCGGTCAGCGTGTTGTGCGCCATCAGGCGAGTGATGGCACCTTCGAGGTCGCGGCCGTTCGCGGTCACCGTGCGGGCGACATAGCTGAGGACGGAGGGAGGAACGTCGAAGTTCGGATGCGCCTCCTGAGCCGCGGCGAGGCGGTTCTTCAGGATCTGGAGGCGAAGCTCCTCATCGAGCGAACCCATCTCGACGGCGAGGCCGCCGGCCAGGCGTGAGCGAAGGCGCTCGTCGAGGCTTTCAAGCTCCGCCGGAGGGCGGTCGGCCGCGACGACGACCTGGCGGCCGGCATCGATCAGGGCGTTCAGCGTGTGGCCGAACTCCGCCTGGACGGTCTTGCCCTGCAGGAACTGCACGTCGTCGATGACGAGCATGTCGATCCCGCGAAGCGTCTCCTTGAAGGCGAGCGAGGTCTGGGCACGAAGAGCCGAGACGAAGCCGAACATGAAGCGCTCTGCCGTCAGATAGACGACCCGGCGTCCGCCCGCTTCAGCAGCGCCGGCTATCGCATGCAGAAGATGCGTCTTGCCGAGGCCGACGGCCGAATGGATGTAGAGCGGATTGTAGCGGATCGCCTCCGACGGGCGTGCCGAGGCGACTTCCCGGGCGGCGGCATGGGCCAGCGCGTTCGAGCGGCCGACAAGGAAGCTGTCGAAAGCCAGACGATGGTCGATCGGCGAGCCGACGAGCGCCGCGGTGGTCGGATCGGCGGTCGGACGCTGGACGTCGATGTGCTCCGGCTTTGCTGCGGCAGGCTGAGCAGCCGCGCCGCGAGCAGGCTGCGGACGCACGCCGACGGTACGCAGTTCGAGCTCGATCTGGCGGATATCGCCGTGCTCGGCCGAAAAAGCGCGCACGATGCGCTCGGCGTAATGCGACTGAATCCAGCTCTTCAGGAAACGAGTCGGCACGGAGAGGTGCGCCATGCCGGAGTCCGACACGCGCTCCAGTTCGATGCGGGCGAACCAAGACAGATAGATGTCCTCGCCCAGTTCCGCGCGCAGGCGTTTCTGAGTCCGCTGCCAAGCGGACTCGAAGTCACCGCCGGCGGGGAGGTGAGCTGGCGCGGACATGGAAGCCTCCTGAAAATGTTCACTAGAGTCGAAGCGGGCGGCGTCAAGATGAGCCCGGCCCGCAGGGTCGAACGAAAGGTCTTCTGACATGGCGGCGATCCTCAACTCTGTATCCAGGGGAGTTCGCTGGCCTTCCAGCCAACGACTGCACCCCGATGCCGGTCATCATTCAGCGGGCCTTCGAAGCCGCCGCTGATGTTGAAGCTGTTCGGAAATCCAGCCCCAACGGCGGCTACTGCCGCAGCACTGCTGCGGACGCCCGACCGGCATAGAAAGTAGAGCGGCGTTTTCTCATCCAGGCCGCGGCTAGCGAGTTCCGCCGCGAGTCGGTCGAGGAAATCTCCCACGACCTGCATCGTCGGCCAGACCTGCCATTCAAGGAGGATGGGTTCCTTGCCCATCCCACCCAGGTCCGGAATTCCGACGAAACTCCATTCGGCCCTCGTCCGCACATCAACCAATTGCGCCTCGCGTGTGCGGGCCAAGTCTTGATAGGCGGACGGCGCATCAACATTTCCGGCATGACCCGGATTGTGATCTTGATCCATTCTAGCTCCTAAGCGCGTAATAGAACGCGCCTCACCCAAGATTTATGAATTGTTTTTTGTACGCAGCACTAGGGTAAGGGGAGCAACAGCACGCAGATACAACTATCCCCACGCAAGAATCCGGAAGCACCCCTGCTAGCGGAATCCAGACACATCTTCTCCATCCCCAGAATCTGTAAGGGCGTTATACGCTTGCACATGACGTGAAGTCTTCGAGGTCCCGGCCCCGTCGACAGGGCTCAAGATAGGCATGCCGGGTCGGACGGCGCAACACGATTCAGCGCCCGAATCGAGCCACGGTCTTGCCGCAATCTGACTCGCGGCGTTTCGGCAAACTGCAAATGCCTGAGTTTTCGAGAGATTCACAAAAACGTCGCGTAAGCATCGCTCTCGCAAAAATTTCTAAACGATGACCCTTGTCGGGAAGTTCTTCTTAGGAGACTCGCGGTCCATCTGACGTCTTGCCGCTAAGTCAATGAAATATATGAGTAATTTTTACTCGGTCAGCCGCGCGATTCAGCGTCTCGCTCAGGATTCAGCGGAATCGCGAGTCAAGCGGTTTGCGCCGCTTCGTGACTATGTGTGACGCTTCCACAACTGACATATGACGCAAAACAAAAAGCCCGGCACAAGGCCGGGCTTTTGCGTAGCAGTACGTACGAAAGATCAGGCGTTGAGAGCTTTCACGCGAGCCGAGAGGCGCGAGACCTTGCGGGACGCGGTGTTCTTGTGAAGAACGCCCTTCTGCGCGGCGCGCATGATTTCGGGTTGGGCGGCCTGGAGCGCAGCGGAGGCGGCCTTCTGGTCGCCGGAGGCCAGGGCTTCCTCGACCTTCTTGAGGAAGGTGCGCATCCGGCTCTTGCGAGCGCCGTTGATCTCGGTGCGGCGCTCGATCTTGCGAGCCGCCTTCTTGGCCGAGGCAGTATTGGCCATGTTCTGATTCCCACGATCGGGCGCCTATGGAGGCGCACAAAAAAGATTGGCGGCGGAGAGGACCCCGCCGCATTGGCGGTTCTCATAGTCCGAGCATGGCCGAAGGTCAACGGCCGAAGCCTCTATCGCTGGCAGACCGGGCAATAAAATGTCGAGCGGCCCGATTGAACGATGCGCTTGACCGTTCCGGAACATCCCGAGCGCAGGCAGGGTTCGCCCTCCCGCTCGTAGACGCGGAAGCTATGCTGGAAATAGCCGAGCTCGCCGGAGGTCTGGACATGATCGCTGATGCTGGACCCGCCGGCCACGACGGCTTCTTCCAGCACATCGCGGATCGATGATGCGAGGAGGGAAGCCTTCGGCGCGCCTCCTCGCGCGGCAAGGGCCCTGGCTTCGCGCTTTGGCGAGATACCGGCGCGATGGAGCGCCTCGCACACATATATATTGCCGAGCCCCGCGATCGCGCTCTGATCGAGCAACGCCGCCTTCATGCTCGTCGAGCGTCCAGCGAAAGCCTTGGCCAGCATGGGTCCATCGAGCTCGTTGCCCAAAGGTTCGATGCCGAGATTGCGGATAGAGGGATGGTCCGGCAGTCCGGCGCGCGTCGTCAGCAGCATGAAACCGAAACGGCGCGGGTCGTTATATATAATGGAGTCGCCGCGATCGGTGCGGAACACGATATGGTCGTGGAGTTCAGCCTTCGAGCGCGGATGAAGGAAGACGCCGGGCGTCTTCCCGGCTTCGGCCGCCGATACGATCCGGAACGAGCCGGACATCCCGAGATGCGAAATCAGCACCGTGCCGTCATCGAAATCGGCGAGGAGGTATTTCGCGCGCCGCGAAAGTGACTCGATCCGCCGGCCGGTAAGCCGCGCGACGAAATTCTCCGGTAGGGGAAAGCGCAAATCGGGGCGGCGCGTCTCGACGGAGACGAGCCGCGCTCCGACAAGTGCGGGCTCCAATCCGCGGCGAACTGTTTCGACTTCAGGAAGTTCTGGCATCTGAGGCGGCGCAAACTAGCGTGCCGCAAACGGTTAGGATAGGGTCCGCGCCCATGGAAAGGGTCGGTATGTCCAACAGCGCGAACGCCTCGGATACCACGCATTTTGGCTTCGAGTCCGTCTCGCTCGGCGAGAAGCAGGGCCTGGTCAATAGCGTCTTCGAACGCGTCGCGAGCCGCTACGACGTCATGAACGACGTCATGTCAGGCGGGCTGCACCGACTCTGGAAGAATGCGCTGATCAACGAACTCGGCCTTCCGAGAGGCGCGCGGCGCTTCCGGCTGCTCGATGTCGCGGGCGGCACCGGCGATATCGGCCTGCGTGCGCTGAAGCGCGGCGGACCAGGAACCCATGTCACTCTGTTCGACATCAATCCGGCGATGCTCGAGGTCGGACGCGGACGTTCCGAGAAAGAAGGCTATGCCGATCGCGTCGAGGTCGTCGAGGGAACGGCCGAGAGCCTGCCCTTCGCCAGCGGCAGCTTCGAGGCGGTGACGATTTCGTTCGGCCTGCGCAACGTTCCCCGTATGGATCTCGCTCTTGCCGAGATGTGCCGGGTTCTGGTTCCGGGCGGCCGGTTCTTCTGCCTCGAATTCTCGACCGTCGACGTGCCGGGGCTCGACAGGATCTATGATGCGTATTCGTTCAAGGCGATTCCGCGGCTCGGCCAGCTGATCGCCGGCGATGGTGAGCCCTATCGTTATCTAGTTGAATCGATCCGCCGTTTTCCGCCACCGGACGACCTCGCCGACATGATGCGGAAGGCGGGTTTCAGTCGCGTCTCGTATACGCCGTTCACGGCGGGCGTCGCCGCGCTGCACTCCGGCTGGCGTCTCTAGCCGTCCGATGCTGTCCGCCCTCGCGCATCTCGGCCGGATGACCCGGGCGGCATATGTCTTCGCTCGCGAGGGCGTGCTGAGTTCGCTCGACACCAGCATCATGCCGCCGGCGGCGGCTTTCGGCGTGCGTATCTTCCGGCTGATCGAGCGCCGGACGCCGGATGCCCGTGCTGTCCGGATTTCGGCTGCCCTCGACCGGCTGGGGCCGTCCTATGTGAAACTCGGACAGTTCCTGGCGACGCGGCCCGACGTGGTCGGAGCCGAGGTCGCTCGCGATCTCGAATCGCTGCAGGATCGTATGCCGCCCTTCAAGGGGGCCGAGGAAAGCGTCGAGCGCGCTCTCGGCCGCACCATCGAAAACGCCTTCACCGAATTTGGCCCGCCCGTCGCTGCGGCGTCGATCGCCCAGGTCCACAAAGCGGAGATCCGCAGCGGCGGCAAACTCCGTCCCGTGGCGGTGAAAGTTCTTCGGCCAGGCGTCGCCCGCCGGTTCAATCGCGATCTGCAGACCTTCTATACCTTTGCCTATCAGATGGAGCGCTGGAGTCCGCTGGCCCGGCGGCTTCGTCCGGTCGCGGTGGTCGATACGCTGGCCCGCTCGGTCGCGTTCGAGATGGACCTCCGCCTTGAGGCGGCGGCCCTGTCCGAGCTCGCGGAGAACACGCGGGACGATCCGGGATTCCGGGTGCCGGCCGTGGACTGGGAGCGCACCGCCAAGGACGTGCTGACGCTCGAATGGGTAGACGGTATCCCGCTCGCCGACCACGCCGGCCTGGCCGCGGCCGGGCACGATCTTCCGGCGCTTGGCCGGACGCTGATCCAGTCCTTCCTGCGCCATGCGATGCGCGACGGCTTCTTCCATGCCGACATGCATCCCGGAAACCTGTTCGTGGATGCCGCCGGGAACATCGTCGCGATTGATCTCGGCATCACTGGCCGGCTCGGGCCCAAGGAGAGACGCTTCCTCGCGGAAATCCTCTACGGCTTCATCGAGCGCGACTACTTGCGCGTCGCCCAGGTCCATTTCCAGGCCGGCTATGTGCCGCTCGACCAGTCGGTCGAGGATTTCGCGCGCGCGCTGCGCTCGATCGGCGAGCCGATCCATGACCGCACGGCAGAAGAAATCTCGATGGCGCGGCTCCTCACGCAGCTGTTCGAGGTCACCGAACTCTTCGACATGAAGACGCGGGTCGAACTCATCATGCTGCAGAAGACCATGGTTGTGGTCGAAGGCGTGGCGCGTTCGCTCGATCCGAAGCTCGATCTGTGGAAGACGGCCGATCCCGTCGTCCGCGAATGGATCACCCGAAATCTCGGTCCGCAGGGCAAGCTGGACGATGCCGTCAACGGCTTCGGCCGGCTGGTGCAAGGCATAGCTGCGCTACCGGACCTACTCGTGAGGGCGGAGCGGATCGCGGCGCAGGTCGAACTGATGACGGTCGACGGCTTCCCGATCTCGAAGGAAAGCCTGCGTTCGGTCGAGACGGCACGCTCGCGCGGCTCGCTCTGGATGACGCTCGCGCTGTGGGTGATCGCCGCGCTTCTCGCGGTCCTGATCTATTTGCGTTAGGCAATCGCGGTCTAAGGTTTCCCCATGACGGAACACCAACTTTCCGGCCGCCGCGTCCTGCTGATCATCGGCGGGGGCATCGCCGCGTATAAGAGCCTCGACCTGATCCGCCGCCTGAAGGAGCGCGGTGCCGTTGTGCGCGCGATCCTGACCGATGCCGGCGCAAAATTCGTGACGCCGCTTGCCGTGGGCGCGATCACCGGAGACCGGGTCTTCACCGACCTATTCGACCTCGCCGAGGAGAGCGATATCGGCCATATCCGGCTGGCGCGCGACACCGACGCCGTCGTCGTCGCTCCGGCAACGGCCGATCTCCTGGCCAAGATGGCGAGCGGGCTCGCCAATGATCTGGCGTCGACGGCTCTGCTGGCCACCGACAAACCGATCCTTGTTGCTCCCGCGATGAACCCGCGGATGTGGCAGAACGCGGCGACGCGCCGGAACGCCGATCAGCTTCGGCAGGATGGAATCCGCTTCGTCGGACCGAACAGCGGGACGATGGCGGAGCGTGGCGAAGCGGGTGTCGGTCGGATGGCGGAGCCGCTGGAAATAGTCGCCGCTGTCGAGCACCTCCTGGCACCGAAGGAGCAGAGCCTGGCGGGACGCCGGGTCTTGGTGACGTCGGGGCCGACTCACGAACCGATCGACCCCGTTCGGGTATTGGCCAACCGTTCGTCCGGGCGTCAGGGCCATGCGATCGCGCAGGCGGCCGCGGATGCCGGGGCCGAGGTCGTGTTGGTCTCCGGTCCCGTGAGCATTCCCGATCCGTGCGGCGTAAGGGTCGTCCATGTCGAGACCGCGCGCGAGATGCTGGCGGCCGTAGAAAGCGCTCCTCCCTCGGACGTTGCCGTCTTCGCCGCGGCCGTCGCCGACTGGCGGGTCGCCGAGGAAAGCGCGTCGAAGGTCAAGAAGGGGCCGGCCGGGCCTCCGGCGCTCACCCTCGTCGAGAATCCGGACATCCTGGCGACCATCGCGCAGCGCAGGATCGGGCGTCCCACGCTCGTCGTCGGCTTCGCGGCCGAGACGAACGACGTCATCGCAAACGCGCAGGCGAAGCTCGCGCGCAAAGGCTGCGATCTCATCGTCGCCAACGATGTTTCTCCCGCGACAGGAATCATGGGCGGCGCATCGAACAGCGTTCATCTCGTCAGCGTGTCAGGCGTCGAGACATGGCCGTCGATGGCCAAGGACGAAGTCGCCGGACGGCTTATCGACCGGATCGCTTCTCTCCTGGGAAAGAACCAATGACGACGACTATCTCCGTCAAGCGGCTGCCGCATGCAGAGGGCCTGCCTCTGCCACGCTACGAGACCGCAGGTGCCGCCGGGATGGATCTGGTTGCAGCGGTTGCGGAACATTCCCCTATAGAGTTAAGTCCTGGAGGGAGGGCGCTTGTTCCGACCGGACTTGTGCTCCAGTTGCCTCACGGCTTCGAGGGCCAGGTTCGTCCAAGGTCCGGTTTGGCGCTCCGGAACGGCATCACGGTGCTGAACTCGCCGGGTACGGTCGATGCGGACTATCGCGGCGAAGTGCAGGTCATACTTGCGAATTTAGGCGCCGAACCCTTCACCGTCATGCGTGGGTCGCGAATTGCGCAATTGGTAATCGCACGCGTGGAAACAGTAGTTTTGCATGAGACAGATGTGATAAGCGACACAACACGGGGAGCCGGTGGCTTTGGCTCAACCGGTGTCGACTCAAAGGCTTCTCACGGATGAATCTCCTACCTCGCCGCAGCTTGCTCGCTATCGCTGCGGTTGCCGATATCGCCTATCACGCCCGCCCCGCGCCGATCGCGGCCAAGGCGCTGGCCGCGCGCCACAGCCTGCCACCTCGCCATCTGGAGACCCTGCTTCAGGTTCTCGTGCGCTCTGGCATCCTGAAGGGGGTGCGCGGCCCACGCGGCGGCTACGAGCTTGCCCGCGAGCGCCGGCGTATCACCGTCGCCGATATCGTCCGCGCTGCCTCCGGCGCAACGCTGGAGAACGGCGAGGATGAAGGCGAGCCGTCCAGGCTTGTCCGCGATGTGGTGATGCCGGCGATCGATCAGGCCTCGGAAACCTTCCTCGAAAAGCTAGCCGAGATCACGGTCGACGATCTTTGCCGCGATGCCCAGGCGCGCCGCGTCTTCGGCGAGGCGACTCCTAACTACGATTTTACGATCTGAGGAGCGCATACGCCGCCCTTGATTTGGCTGAAACGCGCTCCTTTCTCTAACGACACGGGCCGCAAGGCCGATACGGGAGGACCAGATGCCCCAGTTTGCCGCACGCACGCCCCAGATTTCGCAGTTCGCCGGGCGCGGCCGGATCTATGACTCAATCACCGACACGATCGGCAACACGCCGCTGGTTCGCCTGAACCGCATCGCCAGTGAGCATGGCGTGAAGGCCAACCTGCTGGCCAAGCTCGAATTCTTCAACCCGATCGCGAGCGTGAAGGACCGTATCGGCGTGGCGATGGTCGACGCGATGGAAGCCGTCGGCGCGCTGAAGCCGGGCGGTACCCTGGTCGAGCCGACCTCCGGCAATACCGGCATCGCTCTGGCCTTCGTCGCGGCCGCACGTGGCTATCGCCTCATCCTCGTGATGCCGGAAACGATGTCGATCGAGCGCCGCAAGATGCTCGCTCTGCTCGGCGCGGAACTCGTCCTGACCGAGGGCGCCAAGGGCATGCGCGGCGCTGTCGCCAAGGCCGAGGAGCTTCTGAAGGAGATTCCCGGCTCCGCCATGCCGCAGCAATTCAAGAACCTGGCGAATCCGGCGATCCACAAGAAGACGACCGCCGAAGAGATCTGGAACGACACCGAGGGCACGGTCGACGTGGTGATCTCCGGCGTCGGCACCGGCGGCACTATCACGGGTGTCGGCGAAGTGCTGAAGCAGAAGAACCCGGCCGTCCGCATGGTTGCTGTCGAGCCGGAGGATTCTCCGGTTCTCTCGGGCGGTCAGCCCGGCCCGCACAAGATTCAGGGCATCGGCGCCGGCTTCATTCCGGATGTGTTGAACCGCTCGGTGATCGACGAGGTCGTGACGGTCGGCAACCAGACCTCATTCGACATGGCCCGCAAGGTCGCGCGGCTCGAAGGCATTCCAGTCGGCATTTCGTCGGGTGCTGCGGTCGCCGCAGCAATCGAGGTCGGTTCGCGGCCCGAAATGGTCGGCAAGAACATCGTGATCATCATCCCGAGCTTTGCCGAGCGCTATCTGTCGACGGCTCTGTTCGAAGGGCTCTGATCAAAAAGGGCCGAGCCGTTTGTTTGGGGGCGGGGAAACGGCTCGGCCCAGATGTCTGCGCCGGGAGGGGACAGCGGCGCATATCCTTTGGTCGCAGCCGTTCCCGAAATGGTTCAATCGCGCCGAAGAATCTCAGCGTGTTTTCAGGCCGGCTAGGATCTTGTCGGCCAGGGCATCGTAATCGCCGTCGAAATGATGGCCGCCATCGATCGCGATCAGCTCGACCTTCGTCTTGTCGAGTTTCGGGCAGGCGCTGTCGTCCTCTTCCTTGCCGTAGAAGCACTGGATGAGCTTGGGGTCGATGCGCTCGATCTGTTTCAGCGCCGGCCGTGAATCGCCGGAATCGCCGCCGAGCCAGCCGGCGACCGAGATTTCGAACGAGCCTTGGGCCGCGAAGCCGAGCAGCGAAATCTGGCGGATCTTCGCGCGCGTTGCGGCCGGCAGGAGATTATATGTCTCAGGCAGGATGTCGGCGCCGAACGAATAGCCGACCAGCATCACCTTCTGGGCTTTCCATCGGCTCGTATAGGTGTCGATGATGAGCTGAAGATCCTTGGCGACTGTCGCCGGCGCCTTCTCCGACCAGAAATAGCGGAGCGAGTCGATGCCGACCGTCGGCATCCCGTGTTTCTGGAAGTTCTCGGCGATTGTCTTGTCCAGGTCGCGCCAGCCGCCATCGCCGGAATAGACGATCGCGATCGTGTCCGACGGCTTGTCAGTCGGGAGTTCCTCCAGAGGCAGATTGTCGAGACGGTCCTTCGACGGTGGCTCGACCTCCAGTTCCTCGGACAGCATGGAAACGACGATCTTGCCCGGATCGTCGGTCGAGTCCTCGAGGTCGATGTCCATGTCGCGCTTGATCAGCGAAGCGACGTAATCGCGGCCGGCCTTAGTGGCCGCCTCGGTGAAGCGGGCCTCGACGGTCTCCACCCCGACTTCAGGAAGATCGCGGTCGAGGCCGCACATCGGCTTTGCGAAAGTCGGCGGTGTCGTCGGGTCGATTGCGAGCGCCCGGCTGACGGTTGCCGCCGGTGTCTGCTGCGACATGGCGAGGACGAGCGCGCCGCCGGTGCCGAAGCCTGCGATGATCGGCGAGCGATAGTTCTGCGAACCCGCCTCGCGCTGAAGCTGGTAACTGATGCCCTCGACGTCGCTGATCAGATAGAGGCAATCGCCGTCCGTCTTGTTCAGCTCGTCCGAATAGACCTTCAGGTCGACCTCGACGACGAAGGCGCCGGCCGTGGCGAGGACCTGCGCGGTCGTCTCCTCTGTCTGCCCCCAGCCTTGATCTCCCGAGAACAGGAAAATCACGCCGCGCGCGTCACCTTGCGGTCGGAGGATTTTGGAATCGCCAAACAGTCCGGTGTCGAGCTTCGGGGGAGTGGGAGATTGGGTCGCGACCGGCGACGTCGTCTGCGCGAGCACAGGTGAAATGAGGAGCGAGAAAAAGAGACCGACGACGATACGCTTCATTTGCCGAGGACACCTTTCAAGCCACCGCCGATGAGCGCGGTGGCGTCTGCCAGAGCGAGCGCCGGCTCGATGCCGCCAGGGACCGCAAGATAACGCGGCCTCCACTCGGGATGGAATTTGTTCTTGAACGCCCGCAATCCGCGAAAATTGTAGAAGCGCTCGCCGTGGGAAAATACCGTCCGACCGATCCGATGCCAGAGCGGGGCTGCCGGACTTTCTGATAAGCCCGAGAGCGGTGCCATGCCGAGGATGAACCATCGATAGCCCTGCTGCCGCAGCTGCAGGCAGAGCGACGTGAACAGGAATTCCATCGCCACATTCGGCGCGCCGGGGGCGAACCGCATCAGGTCGACGGTCGCCTCCTCGTGCGTCTCGGTGGTCATTATGTTGGCGAAGGCGATGATCTTTCCCTCGTGGCGCAGGACCGCCACCGGCTGGGACAGGACATAGTCCTTGATGAAGGCCCCGAGCGAGAATCGCTTCTCCCGCGCATTGTGATGATCGAGCCATGCGGCCGAAATGCGGGCGAGGTCGTCGTAGATCGCGGGCACGGCCTCGACCGGGATGAACTCGAAGCTCAGTCCGTCGCGCTGGCCGCGATTATAGCTCTGGCGCAGACCGGAGCGTTTCGAGCCGGTGAGATCGAAGGTCGTCAGGTCGAGCCGCGCCTCTTCGCCCAATTTGAAAGCCTGCAGGCCGGCATCGGCGTAGAGCGCTAGGTTCTCGGCCGCCACCTGATAGAACACCGCGCGGGCGCCGGCGGCGCGGGAGGTCTCGACGAAGTCCCAGATCAGGCCGGGCCAGGATTCCTGCGGCCCGATCGGATCGAACAGCGCGATCCATGACCGGGCGCGGACGCCGTACATGATGAAGGCCCGACCGTCGTCGGAGAACATCAGGCTCTTGTCGCCCATCACGACAAGATTGGCATCGGCGTGATCGCTCGCCTGCGCGATCGCCCGTGCCTTTTCGATCTCTCCGGGAGTTGCGACCGACACCGGCGTCTGGACGTGGCGGAGAAGGCTCCACGCCGCGACGAAGCCAGCGACAAGTGCGACGCCCAGCAGAGCGCGAAGACTGCGCGGAGCTTCGCTCTCGAACTCGAATTCCCACCAGAGACCGTGGGTGTATTCGACCTCACTGTAGGCGAACATCAGGACGGCGAAAGCGGTGATGATGATGGTCAGGATGGCGACCATCCAGACCGGCGATAGCACCTGATGGGTCAGCCGCGAGGGACGCGTGAACATGTCCCGCGTCGCCCAGAGGAGAATGCCGAGCGCGACCAGAAGGACGGCCTCAACCAGGGCGATCGCCTTGATCAGCGACAGCACGACAGCGACGGCGATCGAGATCATCGCCGCCCACCAGGCGCCGTCGAGGCGGAAGGCCAGGCCGCGGGCGACGATCAGGAGGCCGATGCCGAGGATGCTGGCGAGGAAGTGCGCGCTTTCGAGAATTGGCAGCGGCACGTAGTTCGAGAGGATATCGAGCGCGTCCGACGTTGCCGGGGTCACGCCGGACAGAACGAGGATCGTGCCGATGACGAAGGTCAGCGCGGAGAGAACCGGCGGCGCGACGCGGGTGCCGGCGCGAACGATTAGCGCGAGCGGACCCTCGGCAAGGCGGCGGGTCTCGAGCGCACTGGCGACCAGAGCGGCTGTGACGAGCGGCAGGACGTAGTAGACCGCGCGGAAGAGGACGAGGCCTCCGAGCACATGGTCGACATCGGCCGTCTGCGAAACCACGCCGACGATGACCGCCTCGAACACGCCGATGCCGGCGGGGACATGGCTCAGCACGCCAAGCCCGACCGCGACCGAGAAGATCGCGACGAAAGCCGGCAGCGAAATCCCGCTCTCGGGAAGCAGAAACCAGAGCGCCGCGGCGGCGAAGGCCAGATCGACGCCGGATATGACGATCTGACCGATCAGGATCGCCGGCGTCGGAAGTTCGAGCTCGAACCGGCCCAGCTTGAACGGTTTCCGGCGTGCCGATGCGACCAGCATGAGGGTGATGATGGCGAGGCCCGCCAAGCCGACGATGCGAAGCAGGTTCGGTGGAATGCCCAGCGGCGCGGCGACATCCTCGGCGACGATCGCGAGCCCGAAGCTCGTGACTGCCATCACGCCCATGCCGAACGTCGCCGTCACGAAGGCGACGATCTTGCCGACGTCGACGGCGTCGAGGCCCAGCGTGGAGTAGAAGCGGTAGCGGATCGCGCCGCCGGTCAGCGGTCCGAAACCGGCGATGTTGCCGACCGCGAAGGCGAAGAACGAGGTCAGCGCGACGGCGGGCCACGGGCGCTGTTTGCCGATGAACGAGAGCGCCGCCATGTCGTAGAACGACAGGGTCAGGAAGCTTCCGACCGTCATCAGGATCGCCGCAAAGACCGCCGACCATGGCGTCGCCACCAATTGGGCGACGACGTCGTCATAAGTGATCTCGGAGGCTAGGTGGTAAAGCGCGACGCCGACGATGGCGAGCAGCGCGGCGGAGGCGATGCCGAAGAGGAGGTAACGCCAGCGCCCCATCCTCTCGAAAGACAGGAAAGATGGCGCCTCTTCGTTAGGGGCGTCGTCTCTAAGCTCCGGTCCAGAAGATGCCGTCATGCGCGACAGAGCCACTGCAATCGGAAAGGGAGGGCCGCGGCTAACCTAGCGCGCCGCGGCGCCTCTTAGAAGGTCAGGCCGTTTCCTTCATCTTCTCCGAACGCTTGCGTTCGTTCGGATCGAGATGAACCTTGCGCAGGCGGATCGACTTCGGCGTCACCTCGACGCGCTCGTCGTCCTGGATGTAGGTCAGCGCGCGCTCGAGCGTCATGCGGATCGGCGGCGTCAGGCGCACCGCCTCGTCCTTCGACGTCGTGCGGATGTTCGTCAGCTGCTTGCCCTTGAGCACGTTCACTTCGAGATCGTTGTCGCGGGTATGCTCGCCGACGATCATGCCCTGATAGACCTTCCAGCCGGGCTCGATCATCATCGGGCCGCGGTCTTCGAGGTTCCAGAGGGCGTACGCGACGGCCTCGCCCGGCGAGTTCGCGATCAAGACGCCGTTGCGGCGACCGGCGATGTCGCCCTTGTAGGGTTCATAGGCGTGGAACAGGCGGTTCATGATCGCCGTGCCGCGTGTGTCGGTCATCAGGTCAGCCTGGTAGCCGATCAGGCCGCGCGTCGGAGCGCGGAAGACGAGGCGAAGACGGTTGCCGCCGGAGGGGCGCATTTCCAGCATTTCGCCACGCCGTTCGGACATTTTCTGCACGACGACGCCGGAATGCTCCTCGTCGACGTCGATCACCACTTCCTCGACGGGCTCAAGCGTATTGCCGGCTTCGTCCTTCTGGAGAACGACGCGCGGGCGCGAGATCGAGAGTTCGAAGCCTTCGCGGCGCATGGTCTCGATCAGCACGGACAGCTGGAGTTCGCCGCGGCCGGACACAAAGAACGAATCCTTATCGGACGCCTCTTCGATCTTCAGTGCGACATTGCCTTCCGCTTCCTTCAGCAGACGGTCGCGGATGACGCGGCTGGTGACCTTGTCGCCCTCGGTGCCAGCAAGCGGGCTGTCGTTGACGATGAAGGACATGGTGACGGTCGGCGGGTCGATCGGCTGGGCCTTGAGCGGCTCGGTGACGCCGAGATCGCAGAACGTGTCGGCAACAGTGCCCTTGGACAGGCCGGCGATGGCGATGATGTCGCCTGCGACGCCTTCCTCGATCGCCTGCCGCTCGATGCCGCGGAAAGCCATGATCTTGGAAATGCGGCCCTGCTCGACCACGGTGCCGTCCTGCGCGAGCACCTTGATGCTCTGGTTCGGCTTGATCGAACCGGACGTGATGCGGCCGGTGATCATGCGGCCGAGGAACGGATTGGCTTCGAGCAAGGTGCCGATCATGCGGAACTGGCTGTCGGCTGCGACCTTCGGCTCCGGCACGTGATCAAGCACGAGATCGAGCAGCGGCGCCATGCCTTGGTCCTGCGGGCCCTCCGGCGCCTTGGCCATCCAGCCCGAACGTCCGGAACCGTAGAGGATGTGGAAGTCCAGCTGTTCGTCGGTCGCGTCGAGCGCGGCAAAGAGGTCGAACACCTCGTTGACGACTTCGGACGGACGGGCGTCCGAGCGGTCGACCTTGTTGATCGCGACGATCGGGCGGAGGCCGACCTTCAGCGCCTTGCCGACCACGAACTTGGTCTGCGGCATCGGGCCTTCGGCGGCGTCGACGAGGACGATCGCGCCGTCGACCATGTTCAGGATGCGCTCGACCTCTCCGCCGAAATCGGCGTGGCCAGGGGTGTCGACGATGTTGATGCGGGTATCCTTCCAGACGATCGAGGTCGCCTTGGCTAGGATGGTGATGCCGCGTTCCTTTTCGAGATCGTTCGAGTCCATCACGCGTTCGGCGACGCGCTGGTTTTCGCGATAGGTGCCGGACTGCTTCAGGAGTTCGTCGACGAGAGTGGTCTTGCCATGGTCGACGTGGGCGATGATCGCGATATTACGCAGTTTCATAAGTCGGAATCCAAAAAAGGCCGCCCCGCCGCTTGGTGCGGACGTCTGGGAGCGGCCGTGCATGATTTGGCGCGCACCATAGGCATGGCGTGCGAAAAAGCAATGACTGTGGGTCAAGCGGCACGCGGCTCGGACCAGATTCGGGCCGCGCCTTGTCCTTGGATAGGTTGGATCAGGCGGAAACTGCTCCGCTTTCCCAGCCAAGCATGGCTTGCTTGCGTGTCAGGCCCCAATGATAGCCTGTCAGCGCGCCCGATTTGCCGAGAACTCGGTGGCAGGGAACGCAGAAGGAGATCGGATTTCGTCCGACCGCCGCCCCAACCGCGCGCGCGGCGGTGGGCTGACCGAGTTTGCGGGCGATATTCGCATAGGTATCCGCACGGCCTATCGGAATCTCCAGCAGGCTCTCCCACACACGGATCTGGAAATCCGTGCCGATCAGAACCACGCGGAGCGGTTGATCCGGGGACCATTTTTCACGCTCAAAGGCGCGCCGCGCGTAAGGTTCGGTGGAGGCGACATCCTCGATGAACGCGGCGTTCGGCCAGCGCCCGGCCATGTCCGCGAAAGCGGCACGATCGTCGCCGTCCGAGAAACCGACGCCGCAAAGGCCGCGCGGGGTGGTCATCACCAGAGCTCGGCCGAAAGGCGATTCATGGAAGCCCCAGCGGATCTGGAGGCCCGCTCCGCCGATCTTCCATTCGCCGGGCGACATCGCCTCGTGCTGGACGAAAAGATCGTGGAGACGGCCGGGCCCGGATAGGCCGAGTTCCAGGCTGGCGTCGAGGACATTGCTTGAATTACGGACGAGATCGCGGGCGCGGTCGATCGTCAGCGCCTGCAGGAACATGTTCGGCGAAAGCCCCGCCCAGCGGCGGAACAGGTGGTGGAAATGGGAGGGCGAGAGGCCGACATGGGCGGCGACTTCCTCCACCTCCGGATGGCGCCGCCAATTGGCGGTCATGAATTCCACCGCGCGACGGACATAGTCGTAGTCCGTACCGGCGGCGACGGGTGCGGCCTGCTCGGCCGCGAGGGCGATGGTTTCCTGTAGCATGCCGTCAAGGTAGGCGTTCGGGGGACCTGCGGCCACCCGATTACGATTGCGAGGTCGATCCAAACCAGCCTTCGCGCGTTGAAGTGAGACTCAACACGGGAGCCGCGCCTATATGCCCATTCTGATCATTGTCCTGCTCGCTATCGCCATTGCCCAGATCGGTTTCTGGGACACGCTTCAGGCGATCTTCGGCGCGATCGGGATCATCATCTTGTTCTGGGTAATCGTCGCGGCCCTGGCGGCGTCGGTGGGGGCCTATTTCTACTCCCGCGTCCGGCGCCGGTTCTAGATCTCAGCCTCGGCGGGCGTTCCCCGTCGAGCCGAGTTCGCCGAGATGCTTCTCCCAGGCGAGTGCCTGGGCGACGATCGTGTCGAGATCGTCATAAGACGGCTCCCAGTGAAGGTTGCGGCGGATGCGGTCGGCCGCGGCGACGATCTTCGCCGGATCGCCCGGGCGACGGGGCGACAGGTTGACCTTGAAATCGACGCCGGAGACGCGCTTCACCGCGTCGATCACCTCCAGCACCGAATAGCCCTGCCCGTAGCCACAG
>QDFX01000005.1 GCA_003347645.1 Rhizobiaceae bacterium CPCC 101076
TAGTGCGCTAACCGGGCTGCGCTACGCTCCGACGCCCGAACGTCTAGTTTATCAAGGTGATTTTTGGAAGGCCGGAACAGGGATGTTTTTCGAGATCAGCAGAATGATTCACTGAGGCGCCAATCATGCCTATCGAAATCACGCCCCCTGCCTCCAGAAATCACGGCCAGATCACGCCAGGCCGCCATCTTCCCCAAGCCGAGATTGAATCGCCCGGTTTGGGGAGGCAACATGTCGAAGATCAAATCTCGAAAAGCTCGCGTGATCGGCGCCCAGATCCCGGTTGAGTTGAGCGTCGCCGTCGATGCATGGATCGAACTCCAACCTGAACCAAAGCCCACTCGTTCAGACGTACTGCGGCTTGCTCTTAAGAGGCTTGTCGGCTCCAAGAGAGTGATCAAATGCCCTCAGCCGAGCATTCGATGGGAACGAGGCACCCAGAGCCCGACATGGCGATAAGAGCAAGCCGCAATAGGTCCGAACGGGAATCCTGCCCCGAACGGGGATAGTTCCAGGCTATCCTCATGATCGGTTTATGAGATTAGACGTGGACTGTCAGTTAAGTACGCTGAGGTTGCGAGGCGTCCCGTCTGCAACAGGCTGCATCGCCGGGTCGCCGCCCGTGGCTATAGAGGGTGGCGACCTAGCCTTTAGCCAGCGCTTAGCTGGCGCATCCCTGCATGGCCGCGAGGCCTGCAGGCGGGCCGCCGCTTTCTCTGCATGGGGTGGCGGCCCGCACCAACGAGCAACATACCCGCCCGGCTACTGCGAGACGTCCAACAGCCGCCGGCATTCCGCGAGTTCACGAAGCGCCGCTTCCAGCCTGTGCCGCCCGCCGAGCGCGATGCTCGGACGGCCGTTCGAGGCGCCCGTCAGTTCGAGATGAGGTGCATGTTCGAGCTCATCCGGTTCGTCATGATCATCGACGATCGGCTCGAAATTCGACCGCCGGGCGATGACCGCCGGATTGACCGCGAATGTATCGATATGCTTCGGAGCGAAGGCTTCCGGACCTGGCCGCTCCTCCATGCCGAACATGGGCTCGTGGCGCTGCTCGCCACGATCTGCGCGCGGGGCATAGTCCTCGGCATGCGCCTGTGAGAGCGCGGGCAACTCCTCTTCGAGGTCGTCGCGCCAGACCATCTGGACATAACGCAGCCCCTGTTCCTTCAGGATGCGCTGAACGCCCTTGATCGTGTAGCCCTCGCCGTAGAGCAAGTGCTTGATGCCGCGCAACAAAAGGACGTCGTCCGGGCGGTAATACCGCCGTCCGCCGCCGCGCTTCAGCGGCTTGATCTGATTGAAGCGCGTCTCCCAGAAGCGGAGAACATGCTGTGGCAGATCGAGATCGTCCGCGACCTCGCTGATAGTCCGGAACGCGTCGGGAGACTTATCCACCCCTACCCCCTACTCCAGATCAATCCTCTTCGCCGACGGCCTCTCCATTGATGCGGCCCTTCAGGATGTTGCTCGGCTTGAACACGAGCACCTTGCGCGGCGGAATTGGCACTTCCTGGCCACTCTTCGGGTTACGGCCCACCCGCTGTCCCTTCGGGCGAACGACAAAGGACCCGAACGAAGACAGTTTCACCATCTCACCCTGTTCGAGACAGTCGGCAATCTGATCCAGCACCATTTCCACAAGAGCCGCGGATTCGGTCCGCGACAGCCCCACCTTCTGATAGACGGCCTCGCTCAGATCGGCGCGGGTTATTGTCTTTGTGGCCATCGGCTTCCTCCCTAGGGACCGGTTATATTTATTACCACGAGATGTCAGCGTAGACGTCTGGTGTAATTGGTCAACTCGTCTTGCTACCAGCGCAGCAGGGCCGAGGCCCACGTAAAGCCGCCGCCCATTGCTTCGAGCATTACGAGGTCGCCACGCTTGATACGGCCGTCATCATAGGCGACCGAAAGCGCGAGGGGGATTGAAGCCGCCGATGTGTTGCCGTGGCGGTCGACGGTGATAACGACCTTGTGAGCAGCAATCCCAAGCTTATCCGCGCTGGAATCGATGATCCGCTTGTTCGCCTGGTGAGGGACGAACCATGTCAGGTCTTCCGAAGTGAATCCTGTTGCTTTGTAAGCATCTTCGATCACATCCGTGATCATCCCGACCGCGTGTCGAAAGACCTCCTTGCCCTCCATCGTCAGGACGCCCACCGAACCTGTGGACGACGGCCCGCCGGTGGCGCAGAGCTTCGGTCCGTGCCGTCCGTCGGAGCGAATGTGAGTCGTGAGGACACCGCGGTCAGTCTTCACGTCACCCGGCTGATCCTGGGCCTCGACGACCATCGCGCCGGCGCCGTCGCCGAACAGGACGCAGGTCGTGCGGTCTTCCCAGTTCAGGATTCGTGACAGCGTATCGACGCCGATGACCAGTGCGCATTTGTGACTGCCGGAAGACAGGAATTTGTCGGCGATTGCGACGCCATAGACGAAGCCGGAGCAGACCGCCTGCACGTCAAAGGCGGCACCATGGAAGATGCCGAGCCTGGACTGGATCTGCGTCGCGGTCGACGGGAAGGTGAGATCCGGCGTCGTCGTCGCGACGATAATGAGATCGATATCCGCAGGCGTCTTGCCCGCGTTCTTCAGCGCGGCCTCGGCCGCCGCGAGGCCGAGAGTCGAACTGGTCTCGTTCTCACCCGCGATGTAGCGCTGACGGATGCCGGTGCGCTGGACGATCCATTCGTCCGAAGTGTCGACTGTCTGGGCGAGTTCGGCATTAGTCACAACACGCTTCGGCAGGGCGCTGCCAATGCCCAGCACCACGGAACGCTTAACTGTCACGATATAGCGGCTCCTACCGCGGGGGCCTCTTTCAGGCGATCATAGGTCGCGAGGCCGGCCGAAATCTTGGCGAGAAGGTCGTAGCGGGCCATGTCATGCCCGAGTTCAACGGCGGCGGCAAATCCTTCCGGATTGCTGCCGCCATGGGCCTTGATGACAATGCCGTTCAGCCCAAGGAAAACGCCACCGTTGTAATTATTTGGATCCATCTGTTTGCGCAGCGCATTAAATGCCGGCTTGGCCAGGAGATATCCCAGTTTGGTCCGCCAGCTCCGGCCGATTTCCTCGCGCAGCACCGTCGCGACCTGCCTCGCCGTTCCTTCGGCGGTCTTCAGGGCGATGTTCCCGGAAAAGCCCTCGGTCACCACGACATCGACAGTACCCTTGCTGATGTCGTTGCCCTCGACGAAGCCTCGATAGATGAAGTCTTCGCCGTGCTCGCGAAGGATAGCCGCGGCGCCCTTCACCTGCTCGACGCCCTTCATCTCCTCGACGCCGACATTCAGCAGGCCGACGGTCGGCCGATCGAGGCCGAAGACGATTTTCGCCATGGCGGCGCCCATGACGGCGAAGTCGACCAGTTGGCGCGCATCCGCGCCGATGGTCGCGCCCATATCGAGCACGATGCCGCGGCCGCGGGCGGCGAGCGTCGGCCAGATCGCGGAGATCGCCGGCCGCTCGACGCCGGCCATGGTCTTGAGGTGGACGGTCGCCATCGCCATCAGCGCGCCGGTGTTGCCGGCGGAGACCGCGATATCCGCCTCGCCCGATTTTACCGCATCGATTGCGAGCCACATGCTGGACGTCTTGCGACCCTGGCGAAGTGCCTGGCTCGGCTTGTCGTCCATCCGGACCGCGACGTCGGTGTGTACGATGCGACACACTGCCTTGAGCGCCGAATGTTCGTCCAGCAACGGCGCGATGGCCCGTTCGTCGCCGTAGAAGACGAACGCACTGTCCGGATTGCGGCGAAGCGCGATGGCGGCCCCGGGGACGACGACCGAAGGGCCGATATCCCCGCCCATGGCATCAAGCGCAATACGAACGGGCTTAGACATCTAACATGCTTTGCGGGGGACCTGATTGTCGGGCGGCCCGACGGAGGGCGGACAATAGCGTCTCGGAATCTAGGCGCAAGCTTTGCAACCCGGGCCGCGAACTTTCACTTATTTTCGTCGTCCTTGCGACGAACGAGGTTCTCCAGCCCGGCAAACGGCCGATAGGTACCTTCAGACGGCGCGTCGACCTTCGATTCTTCCGGCGGCGAGAATTCCGCGCCGGGCTTGCGAGGATAGGGGTCGAGTGACAGCGCCAGAAATTCCGCGATCACGGTGCCCAGATCGACGACACCGTTTTCCAAAACGTCCGGAGCGTCGAGGTCGGATTCGAACTCGCTGCCGATTTCCTCCTCGGAGGGCATCTCCTCCTCCGGCACGAAGGTGAGGTTGACGTCTTCGGCGATGTCCACATCGAAGGGATCGACGGTGACGACGCACACCTGTGTAACCTTGCCTTCCAGCCGCCCTGTCACCGCGAGACCGGAGCGACCCCAGGGCTTCACCGCGAGATCGGCGGTCAGGCGCTTTACCGCCGGGATCTTCAATTGCTTGGCCAATGCCGAGCGCGCGGTCTCGTCGGCGTCGATCACAACGCGCGTACCACGCGGCGGGACATCCGAGATGGCGATGGGTCGGCTGAGGGCTGCTTTCGCGGTCATGCGGCGGTCTCCGGGGCGGGGAAAACCGGGCCCTTGTCGATCAGGCTGTCGCTCGGCTGCTCACTGAGCGCCTTTACAGCCGAGCGGACATAGGCTGCGAGCTTCCGCGCCCTCGGATCGACACCCGAATCACCGTCGAACACATTCCGCTCGATCGCGGCCGCAAGTTCTCCGTCATCCAACTGAAGCGCCGAATCATAGGCGGCGGTTCGACCATAGAAAGCCGAAGCCATCTTTTTGATCTTCTTCGGCACGGTGAGGTCGCCGACGCCCATTTCCCGCAGTGATCGATCCATGTCGGTAAACATCAGATCGAACACCCGCTGGCCGGCATCACGCACGGAATCCGGCTCGGATTTCAGCCTGTGCATGAAGAGAAATGCATGCAGCATCAGCATTTCGTAACGCCCCTCGGGCGTGTCCGGCACACCAATGTCACGATAAAGCTCGGCTTGCCGCGCCTGTGCCACGATCAGCGAATAGAGCCGCATCGCCTGCTTGTCGTCGGCCGCCTGCCGGAACAATCCGAAGATCATGGATACCTCCGCGCCGGGCGCAAAGTTGCACAGTTCATGTGGGCGGGTTAGGGCAAGGCGCCGCAGCGGGCAAGTCGCGTAGTCGTTTTGGGGGATGGGGATGGCCGGTTCAGCACGTTCGCTTGGTCTCGCCGGGGCCATGTCGCTCGTCATCGCCGCTGCCGGATGCAGCGCGGTCGAGACGACCCAGGTCAAGGGCTATATGTTCTCGCAATCGGCGCTGGACCAGATCCCGGTCGGCTCGAGCCAGGAACAGGTTCTGGTCGTCCTCGGCACGCCCTCTACGACGGCAACCGTGAACGGCGAGGTCTTCTACTACATTTCGGCCACCGAGAAGCGCGCGATGCGCTTCATGAAGCCGAGCGTGACCGACCAGAAGGTGGTGGCTGTCTATTTCGACAAGAACCGCAAGGTCGAGCGCCTCGCCAATTACGGCATCCAGGACGGCGTGGCGTTCGACTTCATCAGCCGAAAGACGCCGACGCCGGGCGTCGAGAAGACCCTCGTCAGCCAACTCCTGGGTCTGGTGAGCTTCTAAGCAAAAAGCCCCGCCGAAGCGGGGCTTTTTTCTTCGTGAGCGAGTCGATCAACCGTGCGCAAGCACTGCGAGGAGCAGAAGCGCCACGATATTCGTGATCTTGATCATCGGGTTCACGGCGGGGCCGGCGGTGTCCTTGTAGGGGTCGCCGACCGTGTCGCCGGTCACGGCCGCCTTGTGGGCATCAGAGCCCTTGCCGCCGTGATTGCCGTCTTCGATGAACTTCTTGGCGTTGTCCCAGGCGCCGCCGCCGGCCGTCATCGATATGGCGACGAAAAGCCCGTTGACGATGACGCCGAGCAGCATCGCGCCGAGAGCCGAGAAAGCCGCCGATTTACCGGCGATGCCGAGGATCAGGAAATAGCCGATGATCGGCGACAGCACCGGCAACAGCGACGGGATGATCATTTCCTTGATCGCCGCCTTGGTCAGCATGTCGACCGCGCGGCCGTAATCCGGCCGGTCGGTGCCTGCCATGATGCCGGGCTTCTCGCAGAACTGCCGCCTCACCTCCTCGACCACCGCGCCGGCGGCACGGCCAACGGCGGTCATGCCCATTGCGGCGAACAGGTACGGAAGCAGGCCGCCGAACAGGAGACCGACGACGACGTATGGGTTGGCCAGCGAGAAATCGACCGTCACGCCCTGGAAGTATGAGAATCGCTCGGGCGTCGCATTCGCGATGAAGAAGTTGAGGTCTTCCGTGTACGCCGCGAACAGGACCAGCGCGCCGAGGCCCGCCGAACCGATCGCATAACCCTTCGTAACCGCCTTGGTGGTGTTGCCCACCGCGTCGAGCGCGTCGGTCGTGCGGCGGACATCGTCCGGCAGGCCCGCCATTTCGGCGATGCCGCCGGCGTTGTCGGTCACCGGGCCGAAGGCGTCGAGCGCGACCACCATACCGGCAAGGGCGAGCATTGTCGTGACCGCGATCGCAATGCCGTAGAGGCCCGCCAATCCGTATGTCGTCAGGATGCCGGCGATGATGATCAGCGCCGGCAGCGCGGTCGATTCGAGCGAGACCGCAAGGCCCTGGATGATGTTCGTGCCGTGACCAGTCACGGACGCCTTGGCGATCGACTGCACCGGGCGGAAATTCGTGCCGGTGTAATACTCGGTCACCCAGATAATCAGGCCGGTGATGACGAGACCGGTCACGCCACAAAGGAAGAGATCCAGTCCCGAGAAGCTGACCCCGCGCGTCGTGGTGAACTCGGCGCCAAAGCCGATCAGTCCCCAGGTGACGATGGCAAGGCCGAGGATCGAGAACAGCGCCGAGGCGATGAAGCCCTTGTAGAGCGCGCCCATGATCGAATTGGTCGGGCCGAGCTTCACGAAGAAGGTGCCGATGATCGAGGTGATGATGCAGATACCGCAGATCGCCAGCGGATAGAGCGGCATGACGTTCACCGCATCCGACCCGGCGAAGAAGATCATGCCGAGCACCATCGTGGCGACGACCGTCACCGCGTACGTCTCGAACAGGTCCGCCGCCATGCCGGCGCAGTCGCCGACATTGTCGCCGACATTGTCCGCGATGGTGGCCGGGTTGCGCGGATCGTCCTCCGGAATGCCGGCCTCGACCTTGCCGACGAGATCGCCGCCGACGTCCGCGCCCTTGGTGAAGATGCCGCCGCCGAGACGAGCGAAGATCGAGATCAGGGAGGCGCCGAAGCCGAGGGCGACGAGACCGTCGACGATGACGCGGTCTCCGGGCGCATAGCCCTGGGAAGTGAGTACGGCGTAGTAGCCGGCGACCGCGAGCAGCGCGAGGCCAGCGACGAGAAGGCCGGTAACCGCTCCGGAGCGGAAGGCGATGTCGAGACCGCCCGCGAGGCTTTTCGTGGAGGCCTGCGCGGTGCGGACATTGGCCCGGACGGAGACGTTCATGCCGATGAAGCCCGCCGCGGCGGACAGGATCGCGCCGATGGCGAAGCCGATCGCGACGGTGATGGAAAGCAGCCAGGCGACGAGCGCGAAGATGACTACGCCGACGATACCGATCGTCGTGTACTGGCGCGTCAGATAGGCCTGCGCACCCTCCTGAATCGCCCCCGCGATCTCGCGCATGCGCTCATTGCCCGCGTCCGCCGCCAGAATGCTCCGGACGGTCCAGACGCCGTAGACGATCGACAATGCGCCTGCTGCTAGAATAGCCCACATAACCGGCATGTTTGATGTCCCCGCGCGTTACCTGGGACCAGGGCGGTCCCTCCCAAATCACTCGGTTTATTTGCATTTTGATCGGCCCCGAGCCGGCCGTGCGGGGAGACTGCCAGAGCTTCGGACTGGTCGCAATCGTCACATGCGACTTGCCGACGCACTTATTTCAATGATTTGAAGCGATACGCGAAGTTCGGCTCAGAAATGCCGGAACGCAAGCCTGTCCAGGACGAGCGGATGGCCGTGGCGCTCTATCCGCACGCGCCCCGCGAAGGACGGCATGATCGTGCCGATGGCGGCGACCTGAAGCCCTGCCCTTTTGGCCGCGCGTTCGAAGGCTTCGGTGTCGTCCGGGTTCACCGTCGCCAGTACTTCGTAGTCGTCGCCGCCGGTCAGGACGGTGGCGAGCGCCGAGGGATCGGCCGCGACAGCCTTGGCGGCTGCCGGAGACAGCGGAACGCGATCGGCTTCGAGGACCGCCCCGACATCGGATGCCGCGCACATGCGCCCGAGATCGCCCGCCAGTCCGTCGGAGATGTCCATGCTGGCGGTCGCGAAATTCGCGACGATGGATGCCGCCTGAACGCGAGGCTCGGGCAGCAGATAACGGTCAAGCAGATGCTCGGCGTCTGTGGCGCTCAATCCCCAGCGGCCCTTGAGCGTCTGGTCGAGACGGATCTTCAGGCCGAGCGCGGAATCGCCGATCGTGCCGGTGACGTAGATGCGCTGCCCGGTGACGGCGCGATTGCGGCGCGGCACGTGCCCCTCGGTGGCCAGACCGAAGGCCGTGACCGAGATCCACAGCGGTCCCGGCGTGCGGACGGTGTCTCCGCCGAACAGCGAGATATCGAACTCTTCTTGATCCGCGCCGAGCCCCTCGACGAAGCTCTCCAGCCAATCCGGCGACCAGTCTTCGGTCAGCGCGATGGTGAGAAGATAGCCGACCGGCCGCGCACCCTTGGCGGCGAGGTCGGAGAGATTGACACGAAGCGCCTTGCGGGCGACGGCGTCCGGGGGGTCCTCGGGAAAGAAATGGACTCCGGCCACCACCGCGTCGGTGGTCAGGACCAGTTCATGGCCTTCCGGCGGCTGATAGGTTGCGGCGTCGTCGAGAAGCTGCGCGGCGCCGGGCGCGGTCGCGAGCGGCCGGAAATAGCGGGCGATCAGCCCGTCCTCGTCTGGCCGCCCGATGCCGGTCATTGCCCGTTTTCTCGCGCTCCCGCTTCGAACTCCTCGGCCCGCATCAAACGAGCGAGCGTGTCGAGGACAGCATTGGTCATGCCGACTTCCTCGCGATCGACGAAGGCGTCGGCCACGTCGACATATTCGGTGATCACGACACGCGCGGGAACGTCGCGGCGGACGAGCAGTTCGTAAGCCCCTGCCCTCAGCGTCGCGCGGAGAATCGCCTCGATGCGCTTCAGCGGCCAGCCCTTGGCGAGCGCGGCATCGATATCGCGGTCGAGTTGGCGCTGCTCGCGCACCACGCCCTCGACGATGTCGCGAAAGAAGGCGATCTCGGCCGGCTTGTAGGACTCGCCCTCGACTTCCTGGCCGAGCCAGAAGCTCTCGAATTCGGCGAATACATCGGTCATCGCCGCGCCGGCGATGTCCATCTGGTAGAGCGCCTGCACCGCGCCGAGACGGGAGGACGAGCGTTTTTCGCCGCGCGACATCTCACTGTCCTCCGATCATGCCGGGAAGCTTGCGCTTGGCGCGGATGAGCATGAGCGCCGCCTCGACGGCGCCGCCGCCCTTGTCGCCCTCCGCGACCCGGGCGCGGACCCATGCCTGCTCCTCGGTCTCGACGGTGAGGATGCCGTTGCCGACGGGGATGCGGCGTGCGACCGAGAGGTCCATCAGCGCGCGCGAGGATTCACCGGCGACGATCTCGAAATGATAGGTCTCGCCTCGGATCACGGTGCCGAGCGCGACCACGCCGTCGAACGGACGGCCCTGCGCCTCGGCGGTGTCGAGCGCGATGGCGACAGCGGCCGGAATTTCCAGGGCGCCCGGCACGGTGATGCGTACGCTGGTCGCGCCGGCCTCGGCGATCTTCGCCTCGGCGCCGCGCAGGAGTTCGTCGGCCAGTTCGTTGTAGAAACGGGCCTCGACGATGAGGATCGACGCGCGTGTGGGTTCGGTCGCCACGTCGCGGCGAGGTTCGGCAATCATGATGGTCCTCGAATGTCGGGGCGGCTTAGCGGACGCCGCTCGCCTCCGCAAGCCGCGCCGCGTAGCGAGCCATCAGATCGACTTCCAGATTGACGGCGTCGCCGGGTTTCCAGTCGCCGAGCGTCGTGACGGCAAGCGTATGCGGGATGAGTAGAACGGAGAAACGGGTACCGTCGACGGCGTTCACGGTGAGCGAGACGCCATCGAGACAGACGGAGCCCTTGGTCGCGATGAAGCGGGCCAGTTCGGGCGCGGTCTCGAAGCCGAAACGCACGGCGTCGCCGATCTCGTCGCGGCTCAGAATCGAGGCCGTGCCGTCGACGTGTCCGGCGACGATATGGCCGCCAAGCTCGTCGCCAACCTTCAGCGCACGTTCCAGATTGAGGCGCGTTCCGGTCCGCCAGAGCGCGGCGGTCGTGACCGCCAGCGTTTCGGGAGCGGCATCGAATTTCACCAATGTACGGCCATCGAGCTCGCCGGTTTCGACAACCGTCAGGCAGACGCCCGAGCAGGCGATGCTCGCGCCGATGTCGATGCCCTTGCGCTCATAGCGGCAGCCGACGGTCAGACGCGTCACCGCGTCACCGACCTCGGTCTCCAGCACTTCGCCGATATCCGTCACGATCCCCGTAAACATCACGCCCGCCTGTAGATCTGCATCAGGTCGACACCCGCCTGATGGTGCTCAGATAGTCCGAGACCAGCCTCGTTCAAAACCCGTTCGACGGGTCCCGGCAATGCGGGGACCGCATCCTCGCCGAGATTATTGGGGCTGGTGAAGATCACCGCCTCGTCGACGAGGCCGGCCTGCAGGAAGGAATCGGCGAGTACCGGCCCGCCCTCCACCATCAGGCGCGTGATGCCCCGCCGCGAGAGTTCGGTCAGCGCCTTGGCGATGTCGATGCCCGCGTCGTCGATGCCGCTGCGGATGATCTCGACGCCATGCGGGGCAAGCGAGCGCTCGGCGTCATGGCTCGCACTGTGTTCGGTGACGACCCAAACCGGCGTTTCGCGGGCGGTTGTCACGAGCTGGGAGAAGCGGGAGAGCCGAAGCGACGTGTCGAACACGACGCGGACCGGGGAGAGTTTTTCGAGATCGGGAAGACGCGAGGTCAGCACCGGATCGTCGGCGATCACCGTGCCGATGCCGACCGCGATCGCGTCGGACTGGGCGCGCATCATGTGGACGAGATCGCGGGCGACGTCTCGAGTGATGGGAGCAGGGCGGCGACCTGCGAGGCCTGCCTTGCCGTCGGCGGAAACCGCAAGTTTGAGTGTCACATACGGACGGTTCTTCGTAACCCGCATGATGTGGCCGGCGTGAATTTGCCGAGCCAGGTCGGCTCCAATACCGACAACCACGTCGAGACCAGCCGCGCGCAACTGGGCATGCCCCTGCCCGGCCACCAGCGGGTTCGGATCCTCGATCGCCGAGACGACGCGACTGATGCCGGCGGCGATGATCGCATCGACGCAGGGCGGCGTCTTGCCGTGATGGGAACAGGGTTCGAGGCCGACATAGATGGTCGCGCCACGCGCCCGCTCGCCGGCCTGCCGCAGCGCGATCGGCTCCCCGTGCGGGCGACCGCCATCGGCGGTCCAGCCGCGCCCCAGAACCTCGCCGTCCTTGACCACCAGCGCGCCGACGGCCGGGTTCGGCCAGGTCCGGCCTAGACCACGCGCGCCAAGCCTGAGCGCCGCCTCGATGAAGCGGACGTCATCCTCGGTTGCGGCTCCGGCGGCCGCATGCTCGACCGCCTGGTCCGTCATGGGGTGCGTGTATCGTCTTCGGCAAGTTCGGCGAGGGCCTGCTCGAAATCCCTGGCCTCGCGGAAGTTGCGATAGACCGAGGCGAAGCGGACATAGGCGACGGTATCGACCGCCTTCAGCTCATCCATCACGATCTCGCCGATGGCGGAGGATGCGATTTCTTCGCCCTCCCCCTCAAGCCGGCGGACGATGCGGCTGACGAGCGCCTCACGCTGGTCGGCGTTGAACGGCCGCTTGCGCAGCGCGATATCGACCGAGCGCTCGAGCTTCTCGCGTTCAAAGGGGACGCGGCGGCCGGAATTCTTGACCACCGTGATCTCGCGCAATTGCACGCGCTCGAAGGTCGTGAAGCGGCGATTGCAATCGGGACAGATACGGCGACGGCGGATCGCCGTCGTATCCTCGGTCGGCCGGGAATCCTTGACCTGTGTGTCGAGGCTTCCGCAGTACGGACACCGCATCTGTCGTTCCGATCCTCAGCCCTTACGAATTATAGATCGGGAAGCGAGCGACGAGCGCCTTGGCCTTCTCGCGGACGGCGCCCTCGACCAGGCTGTCCTCTTCGGTGCCCTTCTGCGACAGCACGTCGAGAACTTCCGCGATCATGTCACCGACTTGCTGGAACTCGGAAATGCCGAAGCCGCGCGTCGTGCCGGCCGGCGTGCCGAGGCGGATGCCCGACGTCACCATCGGCTTTTCCGGATCGAACGGGATGCCGTTCTTGTTGCAGGTGATGTGGGCGCGACCGAGCGCGATCTCCGAGGTCTTGCCGGTCAGGCGCTTCGGACGGAGGTCGACGAGGATGAGGTGCGTATCGGTGCCGCCCGAGACGATGTCGAAGCCGTGTCCCTTGAGGTTCTCCGATAGAGCCTTGGCGTTCTCGACCACGTTCTTCGCATACATCTTGAAGTCTGGACGAAGCGCCTCGCCGAAGCAGACGGCCTTGGCCGCGATGACGTGCATCAGCGGGCCGCCCTGCATGCCCGGGAAGACAGCCGAATTGATCTTCTTGGCGATGTCCTCGTCGTTCGTCAGCACCATGCCGCCGCGCGGGCCGCGCAGGGTCTTGTGCGTGGTCGTCGAGACGACATGGGCATGCTCTAGCGGGTTCGGATGCTGGCCGCCCGCGACGAGACCGGCGAAGTGCGCCATGTCGACGAAGAAGTAGGCGCCGACCGCGTCCGCGATCTTGCGGAAGCGGGCGAAGTCGGGCTGGCGCGAATAGGCCGAACCGCCGGCTATGATGAGCTTCGGCTTATGCTCATGGGCCAGACGCTCCATCTCGTCGTAATCAATGACATGGGTCTTCGGGTCGACATTGTACGCGACCGGCTTGAACCACTTGCCCGAGACGTTGACCGGCGCGCCGTGAGTCAGGTGACCGCCGGCGGCAAGGTTGAGGCCCATGAAGGTGTCGCCTGGCTGGAGCAGGGCGAGGAAGACCGCCTGGTTGGCTTGCGAGCCGGAATTCGGCTGGACGTTGGCGAACCTGGCGTTGAACAGACGGCAGGCTCGCTCGATCGCGACCCGCTCGACGATGTCGACATACTGGCAGCCGCCATAATAGCGGCGGCCCGGATAGCCTTCCGCATATTTGTTGGTGAGGACGGTGCCCTGCGCTTCGAGCACGGCCTTGGAGACTATGTTCTCCGAAGCGATCAGTTCGATCTCGTCGCGCTGACGGCCGAACTCGAGCTGGACGGCGTCGAAAATCTCATGATCGGACTCGGCGAGCGAGGCGGAAAAGAAGGCGCTGGCGCCATTCGCGGCGCGGGTGTCGGTCATGGACATAGTTTGCTCCTGGCCGACGGCGATCTATCGCGGTCCCGGCTCTTTGTCGATGCGTGGCGTACCATATCGGCCGTCGCGCCGCCAAGTTGCTACGAGGGCTATCTGGGTCGTGCTCCGGTTCGACCGGAGCATCCACCAGCGTCGAATATGGATCCTCCGGTCAAGCCGGAGGATGACGGCTCTAAGATGGACGCCCCAGTTTCATTTCCAACTTCCGCAGGGCCAACCTCTGTAGGTCGGCCCGGGATGCATTCACCGGCCCGACGATCGACACTTCCGTGCCTGTTTCTGGGCAGATGGCCGAAACCTTCATCGAGCCGCCTAGCGCCCGAAACTCGAAATAGACATCGCCATGGCTTCCCCGCCTGGCAATGCCTCTTTCATTGTGCGGCGGCGATCTGTCCGACGCCATCGAGATTGTAGATATCATCGCGGAACTGGACCACGCCCTCGGAGTCCGCCCAGGCCGAGATGTAGACCCAGTGCACCGGCGTCGCCTGCGCGAGTTTGGCATCGATACGCTGGCCGGACTTGATCGCCGCATCGACCTGCGAACGGTCCCAGTTCGGCGTCTGACCGAGGAGCCAGGCGGCGAGCTCGCGGACGTTCTGGACACGCACGCAACCGGACGAATGGAAGCGCGCGTTCTCGCCGAACAGGCCCTTCGACGGGGTATCGTGCATATACACGCCGTCTTTGTTCGGCATGTTGATGCGCATCGAGCCCATCGAGTTCAAATCGCCCGGATCCTGCGTGAAGCGATAGTCCATCGCCTCGTCGGACTGCCAGTTGACCTGCTCGGGCTGCAGTTCCTCGCCGCGCTGCGTGAAGATGCGGATGTTGTTCTTCGTCAGGTAGTCCGGCTCCTTCTGCATCTTCGGGATCAGATCCTTGCGGATGATCGAAGACGGCACCGTCCAGTACGGGTTGAAGTTGACTTCCTGGATCTTGACGTCGAGCTGCGGCGACTGGCGGTCGATCTTGCCGACCACGGCCTGATGGCGAAGCTCGACCACGCCCTCGTTCACCGCCTCGACCTGTGCGGCCGGGATGTTCACCATCACGAAGCGGCGGTCGATCTTGCGGGTGAGAGTCGCGAGCCGGGCGAGGCTCGCCTCCATCTGGTGGCGGCGCACCGACGCCGGAACGTTCATGGCGGCGCGGCTGTCGGGGCCGACGGCGCCGTTGGCGATCAGACCATGACGGGCCTGGAAGCGCTTCACCGCGGCATCGACATAGGAATCGAAGACATCGGAATTGCCGGCGTTCGCCGGCAGGTCGCCGGAGACCATCAGGCGCTGGCGGACGATGCGCACCGCCGGATCACGGCTGCCAAGTTTCAGGACCGGCCCGGGCGGAATGGCAGGCCAGCCGCCCTGGTTCTCGATCTGGATGTACTGCTGGAGCGCGGCGGTCGTCGATGCGAGCGTCTGCTCGCTGATGATCGGCACCGTGGTCTTCGGCATGCGGGCTGCGGCGGGAGCGGAGTCGAAGCGATCGCCCCACTCGACCGAGACGCCCTGCATCGCCGTCTTCTGCTGTGCAAAAGCAGGCGCGGCGGCGGCCACAATGGCGAGGCCGAGGAAAGCGGCCACGCCGCGTCTCGTGGTCGACATGCTCAACATCATCGGCTGACTAACCCTCGCCGCAATACGTGCCCTTGCCCCGATCATTGGGCGTAACATGCACAAGGTTAATGAACAACGAGTTCGCCCCTCGGGCACGCCTCGTATTGATCCCTAGACGCCATCGATTTGGGGCGGAACCATGATGCGGCGCTGGTTTTATACAGTCCTCCACCAAGTGTTGCGGAAGCGACACATTCCATCCGTCATACCGCGAGCGCGAAAAACTCCTTCGGCATCGACTTCATCCGGGCGATATCGCGCATCGGCGGCGCGCCGAAAACGCGCGCATATTCGCGGCTGAACTGCGAAGGACTGTCATAGCCGACGGTATGGCCGGCCGTGGCGGCATCCGCCGCCTTGCTGAGGATCAGTCGGCGGGCCTCCTGGAGGCGGAGCTGCTTCTGGTACTGAAGCGGACTCATCGTCGTCACCGCCTTGAAATGCGCGTGCAGCGCCGACGGGCTCATGCGGGCTTCGGACGCAACCGTCTCGATGCTGAACGGCTCCTTGAAGTTCTGCTTGATCCAGCCGATCGCACGATTGATCTGCTGCACTTTGCTTTCGGCGACCGCGATCTGGCGGAGACGCGTACCCTGCTCTCCAAGCAGCAGGCGATAGAGGATTTCGCGCTCGGCCAGCGGCGCCAAGATCGGGATGTCGCCCGGTGACGAGAGCAGGCGCAGGAGACGGCAGGCCGCATCAGTGAGCTCGGTCGTCACAGCGCTCAATGTCAGGCCGGGCTCCGAATTCTGCCGGACGGGCGGCGATCCGGCATCCATCATGAGCTGGCCGAGCAAACCGGGATCGAGATCTACCCGTAGACAGAGATAAGGCTTTTCCGGCGTCGCCTCGGTGACCTGGCCGACGATCGGCATATCGACCGAGACGACAAGATATTTATCGCGGTCGTATTCATAGACCGCATCGCCGAGGATCACCTGTTTGGCGCCCTGCGCGATGATGCACACGGCCGGTTCGTGCAGCGCGTGGAGCGGCAGGGTCGGCTGGCTCGAACGGAAGAGAAAGACCCGGGGAATGGCGGTCGGGAAGACGCCATCGGTCCCGGTGTTTCGTTCAATCAATTCGGCGAATTCGTTGCGGGCGGCCATGGCGATGTTCCTGGGTAATCAGCGGAGCGAAGCATACGCGCGAAGACCGCTCGGCGGAAGCCAAAGGACGAAAAACATAGAGAATCGGGCAATAATCGTGGAGGATCATGAGATTGGCGCAAGTCGCTGATGCACTTGAGCATTCATGATCACGTCATGGTCGGATCATCGCATCACGATTATCTGGTGGCTGGATTTTCAGGGCATATTTTCGGGACATAATGAATTTGCTGATCGGTAGGGAGCGATCGGCGCACCTTTCCATTCGACGATTGTCGGCTCTTTCCTGACCGCCTTGGACAATCGAGCAATCTTTATAGGATCGGGCAATTTCCCGCGAGCATCGATCTACCGCCTGAAACGTGACCTAGAACAAGCTCTCCTCACACCGAAACGCACAGCGCGTCCGGACCCCAAAGAGGAGAAGTCAGATGTCGAGCATTTCTGGAAAAGTCATCGCGATCACCGGCGCCTCCAGCGGCATCGGCGAAGCCGCCGCCCGCCTGCTGGCCCAGCGCGGGGCCAAGGTCGTGGTCGGCGCCCGCCGCACCGACCGTCTTGAAGCCTTAGTCAACGAGATCAACGCCGCCGGCGGCCAGGCCCGCTTCAAGGCTGTCGACGTGACGAGCCGCGAGGACACCAAGGCTTTCGTCGACTTCGCCAAGTCGGAATTCGGCGCGGTCGACGTCCTCGTCAACAATGCCGGCATCATGCCGCTGTCGCTGATGGAAGAGCTGAAGGTCGATGAATGGGACCGAATGATCGACGTCAACATCAAGGGCGTCTTGAACGGCGTCGCCGCAGTGCTGCCCGACATGAAGGCCCGCCATAGTGGCCAGATCATCAATGTCGCCTCGGTCGGCGCGCATATCGTAGTGCCAACCGGCGCCGTCTACTGCGCCACGAAATACGCGGTCTGGGCGATCTCGGATGGTCTGCGCCAGGAGAACCAAGACATCCGGGTGACGACGATCTCTCCCGGCGTCACCGCGACCGAGCTCGGCAACGACATCTCGGACCAGGCGGCGAAGGACTATCTCGTCGAGCTCCGCAAGACCGCCCTGACCCCGGATGCGATCGCCCGCGCCATCGCCTATGCGGTCGAACAACCGGACGAGGTCGACGTTAACGAGATCGTCGTCCGCCCGATCACCAGCAGCCTGTAATCATTATACCAAAGTCGCATACTACGGTCGGCCGCGGCGTTCCGCGTCGCGGCCGGCAAAATGGGAGAAGCGAGATGTTCAACACGCTGCGGACACGCCTCGCCGGACTGGCGGTGGCGCTGGTGGTTCTGATTCCGATGGAGAGGGCAATGGCCACGACCGACAACACGGTCGAGACCCGCAACAAGGCGATTGTTCAGGCCGGCTTCGACGCCTGGAAGAACGGTACGGGGAGCCCCTACGACAAGCTCGCGGCTAACGCGACCTGGGAGATCGTCGGCAATTCGGCGGCCTCACGCATCTATAAGGGCAAGGAAGACTTCATGACCAATGTCATCCGGCCGTTCAACGCGCGGATGTCAAGCCGGCTCGTCCCGACGGTCCGCAACATGTATGCGGACGGCGACACCGTGGTCGTGTTCTTCGACGCGGAAGGCACGGCGAAGGACGGCAAGCCCTATCGCAATACCTATTCGTGGTTCCTGACGCTCAACGACGGCGAGATCGTGAAGGCGTCGGCGTTCTTCGATAGCGTGGCGTTCAACGATTTCTGGGAACGGGTGAAGCCGTGACCTTCAGCCTTCGCGGCCGGTCCAATAGCTCTTGGGCTTGGCCGCGAAGGTCTCCGGCAGGTTGCGAACGATGGCGGCGAGCGCGGCGTCTATATCGTGCAAATATTGCGTCCAGTCGGAGTATTTGCTGATCGGATCGCGTCCGTCGGAGATGCCCCGCAGACCGATCATCGAGGCGCCGCACAGCGAGGCGGCGCGGAATACGGCATAGGTCTCCATATCCACCATGTCGGCGGCGATGGCGACGTAGGCCTCGCCGTTGACGATTGCGCCGCCGGTGCTGAGGCTCGCTTCCGGGATGCCCGGCAGACGCTGGAAGATCGGCAGGACCGCCGGCAGGCCCAGGAACGGCGTGAGGCCTTTCTCGAAGCCCAGCGGGCTCGCGTCCATGTCGCGGTAAGCGACCGACGACACCTGATAAATGCTCGCCTGGGAAAGCAGACGCGATCCCGCCGAGCCCATGCTGATCACGAGGTCGGCCGGGTCTTCCGTGAGAGCGAGGGTCACCCGGATCGCGGCCTCGACCGGTCCTACCCCCGTGATGATCGGCTTGATCAGCGTCCGCAATTCCGGCCCGTATTCCGGCTCGGCCGCCATGACGAAGAGCACGCGGAGATCGCCATCGGCGGCGCGATAAACTGCGGTCACGATTGATCTTTCAAGAACGAAGGGCGGCCGAGAAAATGGTCAAACCCCGTCATCGTCAAGCCCCGGCGGCTGCCGGATTGGCGGCCACCTTCGCGTCGGCAAGTCGGTTTGCAGTTGCCGACGCGGCAGCGGCCGCATCCTGTCCACCGCCCGAGACCTGTACTGTCGGCACCGCGAACTTGATGCCGTTCTCCTCGAAAGCCTTCTTGATCAGCACATAGGCCTTGCGCCGGATGATGAATTGCTCGCCGGGCTTGGTCATCATCTTGAGGCGGATCTGGATCGCGAATTCGCCCATCTGGTCGACGCCCTGCATCTTCAGCGGCTCGATGATGTGGTGTGCGTATTCCTCGTCCTCGGCCAGTTCCTGACCGATCTTCTTGATGAGTTTCCTGACCTTTTCGAGGTCGGTGTCATAGGTGACGCCGAGGCTCATCTTGTCGATGACCCAGTCTCGGCTTTCGTTTCTCACCGAGCCGAGCTCGCCGAACGGCACCGTGGTGATCGGACCGCGATGGTGGCGGAGCCTGACGGATCGGAGCGAGAAGCCCTCGACCGTTCCCTTGTGGCTGCCGGCGACGATGTATTCGCCGACGCGGAAGGCATCGTCCAGGAGGTAGAAGACGCCGGAGATGATGTCCTTCACCACCGTCTGTGCGCCGAAGCCGACCGCTATACCGATCACGCCGGCACCGGCGAGCAGCGGGCCGATCTGCACGCCCATGGCGTCGAGCGCCATCAGCACGCCGACCACAGCGACGAGGACGAGAAGCACGTTGCGGAGGATAGGCAGCAGCGTCGCCAGCCTCTGTCGGCGGCGGGCCTCGGGGCTGTCGTCATAGCCGTGGGCCGCCGTTGGAGCCGGCACGATGTAGCTGTCGATCAGGGTCTTCACGAGCTTCCAGGCGAGATCGACGGCGAGCAGGACGATGACAATGCGCAACACGGCGCGCAACACATAGGTCGCCCCTGTCTCGCCCATGGCGAGGTCGTTCAGCCTGATCCCCCAGGCGCGGGCAAGGACGATCGCCGCGATCGCCACGAACACCACGCGGAGCGCGCGCTCGGCCACGACCGACCAGCCGAGTATTGTTTGATCCGCTGTCTTCTCGGGATCGTCGATACCCGCGATGTGGCGAACCGCGTCGCGCGAGACGACGAGGACCACCGGCAGGATCATCGCGACGAGCGCCGTCCAGAACAATTCGTCGAGGCCCATCAGAGCGAAGATCCAGGTCAGGACGATGCCGAAGGTCAGGACGAGCGCGGTCGCGCGGTTGGATTGCGGATCGGCCTCGCGGCACTGCCGTCCCCAGACCATCAGGATCGCTGCCCCGCCAAGTATCGCGAGCCACAAGGCCTCGATGACCTCGTGGGAGGCGTAGGGCACGTTGATAATAGCCAGAAGACTCAGGATCGCCACGCCGGCAGCCGCAATGCCGACCAGCCAGACCGACCAAAAGAACCAGAACTTCGCGAGCTCGGTCGTCAGCGGCAGCATGCGGTAATGGCCATACCGGCCTGCCGGCGCCAGAACGACGCGACCGATGAGAACGCTGAGCCTCGTGACGAACACCGCGACGAGGAGGATCAGCACGATCTCGCGGAACACGGGAGGCCACGGGAACAGGAGGAATGCACCGAGGCTACCGACCAGGAAGGAAACCGTCACGAGCAGGCCGAGCGACAGCCGGACACCGTGCACCTTGAGCCGATCGAGAACGGTCTCGGACGGCGCGACGAAGATATAGTTCAGCATTCCCTTGCCGGCCCACCAGCCGATCGCCTGTGCGGCGAACCCGCCGGCAATGAAGACGACGACCGCCCCGACAAGCCAGAGCAGATCGATCTTGTTCTCCATCATCTGGAAAGAGTTCGCAGAGGCGGCGATGTCGGTCAGCACATTCGGAGCGGCCGTCGCCAGCGTCATCGCGCGCGTTCGCAAGTTATGAAGATGGGTCGCAAGCGACGACATGCCCTCGCCCATCGCCCTGGTCGAGCGCGATTGCTCGGTCGATTGCGGCGCCGGAGCAGCGGGCTGTGCTGCTGTCGTGTGCCTCAGCTGGTCCTGCGCAAGTGCGCGACCGTGTTCGTCGTTCGGCACTTCAATCGTGAAGCGGATCGGAGGCGACGGGACCGGCTGTTGCGCGACAGCCGCGCCCGTGGTTGCCAGCAGCAGGCAGAAGAAGAGGGTCGAACGAACGCGGCGAATGGACATTGGATGTTTTCCAGCGGGCTGTCCGCCAAGGGGATCATACATTCCCTTTCGCTGAAGGGCAGCCGCCCGTTACGTCCCTTCGTGTCGTCGCGATCACACGTTCTGCGCCGTTGAAACAAATCGGCACCGCGACGACCTCGTCCGGAAACAATCCATCTTTATTTGACGCCGCCAACGAAATTCGATGGCGCCACGCGCCGTTATTTAGGACTGCCCAGACATGAAGCGGCTCGGCCTGCTTTTGCTTGCGGTCGGTTTGTCCTGCGGCCAGGCCCAGGCATCGACCGCCCTGATGGATCAAACCCCTGTCGAGATTCAGGCGGGGATCGAGGCCAAACATCCGGTGGCATATCTCATCGTGGCGACGAAGTTGTTCGAGAGCAGCAGGAAGGACGAGGCCGTGTTCTGGTTCTATCTCGGCCAATTGCGCTATCGGACGCATCTGATGGCGCGGCCGAAACTCGATCCGACCGGCGATGCCGCTCTGTTTTCGTCACTGTTCTCAAGCATGGGGCCGGCGATCAATCGCTACGCCTATGCTGATCCCGGCAAGCTGACGAAGACGATCGACCGCGTTCTCGCCTGGGACGACGCCCATGACGACACGTTCACGTCGAAAAAGACCTACGCCGCCGAACGCGAATCCATCCGCAAGGGCTTGATCGAGCTTCGCGAATACAACCTCGCGCAAGCTGAACGGATCAATACCATGCGGAGCGCGAACGGACTCGAGAACCACTGATGAGCTGGACGAGTTACCTGCCGATGCCCGCAAACGACGAACCCATGCTTCGCCGCCGCCGTGTGCGCTGGCTCGCCATCATCCCGCTCGCGATGATCCTGTTCGTCGTGCTTTGCACCTGGACGCTCGTTTCGGTGTTCAACGCGGGCCTGACACTCGGCCTCATGACGTCAGGCGCGGTGCTGCTCGCCTACAGTGTGCCCGCTACCCTGTTCGAATGGCCGCGGCTGACGCTGGAGGCCATCGGCGCGTTGTTCGAATGGCTGTGGGATCTGCTGACGTCCTGGTGGAACTGAACATCAGGTCCCGGCCGACGAGATGCGGCGGCACGGAATGCCTTCGAACCGGCACAACGCGTCGTAGACCTGCTCCGAATGGGCGCGGTCGCGTGTCTCGACCGTGATGTCGAGCGTCGCGCCCTTGGCCGGGACGTCGAGATAAAGCCGGCCGTGCGAGACTTCCAGAATATTGGCGCCGAGTTCGCCGAGCCGCGTCGCGATGCGGCCGAGCACGCCCGGCTGGTCGTTGATCGTCAGCCGGAAGCGGGCGATACGGCTTTCGCGCTCGAGCTCGCGGACCATGATCGAGGCCATGATGCGCGGATCGATATTGCCGCCGCACAGAACCAGGCCGACCTTCTTGCCGTAGAACCGGTCCGGGAAGGCGAGGAGTGCCGCGAGGCCTGCCGCGCCTGCGCCTTCGGCCATGGTCTTCTGATAAAGCGCGAACGCGTTCACCGCGCGCTCCAGATGCGGCTCGTTGACCAGCAGGACTTCGGAAACAAGCGCCTCGACGACCGGCAAAGTGAGGTTGCCGACATTCTTGACCGCGATGCCTTCGGCGAGCGTCGGCCCGCCGGCTGGACGCGGTTGACCAGCCATCGCGTTGATCATCGACGGGTATAGCGAGGACTCGACACCGACGATCTCGATCTCCGGCTTGATCGCCTTGGCGGCGATCGCAATGCCCGAAATGAGTCCGCCCCCGCCGATCGGCACGACGAGCGTGTCGAGGTTCGGCGCATCTTCGAGGATTTCGAGACCGGCAGTGCCCTGCCCGGCGATGATGTCCGGATCGTCATAGGGATGGATGAGCGTAAAGCCCTCGTCTTTCACCATCTGTTCGGCGCGGATCTGGGACTCGGCGAGCGTCTCGCCGTCGAGCACCACGCGGGCACCGTATGCCTCTGTATTGCGGACCTTCACCTGCGGTGTCTGTTCCGGCATGACAATGACAGCCGGGATGCCGAGACGCTGGGCATGATAGGCGACGGCCTGGGCGTGATTGCCGGCCGACATGGTGATCACGCCCTTGGCCCGCGCCGCTTCGTCGAGCCGCGACAGCCGCACGAAAGCGCCGCGGTCCTTAAAGCTGTTCGTGACCTGCATGTTCTCGTACTTCACCCAGACCTCTGCCCGGGTGAGCGCGGAGAGCTTTGGCGCCGGAAGCGTCGGCGTGCGGAGCACCTGACCCTTGAGGACCTCCCGCGCGGCGCGGATATCGTCGACGGTGACGGGGAGCTTTGAGTCAGGTTTCGTCAGCACGGGCGGATTCCAGCGAGTCGCATAAGAGAAGTCTAGCGCGGAGAGGACGGGAGGGCATCCCGGCAACCGCCGTCGTCCTGCGGCTTGACCGGAGGACCCATCCGGCGCCGTACATGGATGCTCCGGTCAAGCCGGAGCATGACGGTCGCTCAACCCCGCTTCAGCTTCTCGGCCACCACGGGCGCGAAGTAGGTCAGCACCGCGTCTGCCCCTGCCCGCTTGAAGGCAAGCAGGCTCTCCATCATCGCCCGGTCGCCATCGATCCAGCCGTTCTGGGCGGCGGCCGTGATCATCGCGTATTCGCCGGATACCTGATAGGCGAGCACCGGACGCTCGAAACGGGTCTTCAATCTATGGACCATATCGAGATAGGGCATGCCCGGCTTCACGATCATCATGTCCGCGCCCTCGGCGAGATCAAGTTCCGCTTCGAGTAGGGCCTCGTCGCTGTTGGCGGGATCCATCTGGTAGGTGCGCTTGTCACCGATCAGGACGGTCGAGGTGCCGATCGCATCGCGGAACGGACCGTAGAAGGCAGAGGCATATTTCGCCGTATAGGCGATGATCTGGACATCGGTCCGGTTGGCGGCATCGAGCGCCGTACGGATCGCTCCGATACGTCCGTCCATCATGTCGGATGGCGCGACGGCATCCGCGCCGGCCTCGGCGTGAAGGAGGGCCTGCCTGACAAGCACCTCGACGGTCGCGTCGTTGACGATCTCGGCCCCGTCCAGCAGGCCGTCATGGCCATGACTCGTATAGGGATCAAGCGCGACATCGGTGATGAGGCCGATCTCCGGAACCGCCCGCTTGATCGCGCGAAGCGCGCGGCAGACCAGGTTTTCCGGGTTCTGGGCTTCCGAGCCGCGGGCGTCGCGCAGCATCGGATCGGTGAAGGGAAACAGAGCCAGGGCCGGGATGCCGAGGCTCGCGGCGCGCTCGGCCTCGCCCACGGCTTCGTCGACCGACAGGCGCTCGACGCCCGGCATGGAGGCGACCGGCTCGCGATGGCGTTCGCCCTCGACGAGAAAGATCGGCCAGATCAGGTCGGAAACGCTCAGCGCGTTCTCGCGCACGAGGCGACGCGACCAGTCAGCCTTGCGATTGCGACGCGGCCGGATCGGCAGATCGAGCGTGGCCTGGCGGAAACGGCTGGTCTTCACGTCTCCCGCGGCGGCATCGCCAGTAAAGGGAAGGCGGCCCACCGTATCGTGCATCTCATTGTCCTTCCGCGGCCCTCGCCGCATCAGCCCTGTCCCTTGCTATCATATTGGAGCTTTTCCAGACACCGGGAGATTGCCGCACGCATGTTTGACGACGCGGATGCGCGCACCTAAAGCTCGGCTCCGCAATCGAGGCAGGCTTCCGTGATCCGCTTTCTCCGCCGCAAGGAACCCAGCACCCTGAACGGCGACGAACAGCCGGTAATGGACTGGACGCAGAACCTCGTCCTGTTCTTCCGCGTGCTGGCCGTCTTCCAATTGTTCAAGGGCCTCGTCCATTGGGCGCTGCTGCTGGGTGCGGGCGGTGACCCGCTGGGTTCCAACCAGGCCGTCGAATTCCTGTCGGCGAATATCTACTTCGCCGTGCTCGACCCGGTTTCGGCGGTCGGACTCTGGCTGACCTCCTCCTGGGGAGCCGTGCTGTGGCTGCTGGCGGCGGTCAGCCAGCTTGCGATCTGCATCGCGTTTCCGGAGATATTCGGCTCGCTCTGGCCGCTGATCCTGATCGAAGCGATCGCCATCGGCGGATACATCTTCCTGACCTTCAAGGTAGCTCAGGTTTCGGACGACTGATCTCGCATCGTTACCGAAAGCTTATCCGGTATAAGATTTGATTCAGCACGCGAAGTTACCAGTTGTTCAGTACGAGAAATAAAGACAAATTTAGTCAAGGCTTTTAAGCGCATTTTCATATGCGGTACGTATCTTACAGTGGAAAGGTGGCGGAAACCAATAAAGCGCCATCGTCATTAGCAAGAGGCGTACAGATGTCTAATGTTGCTCGCGCGGCTGCTTCGGCAACCCCCGCAAACCAGCCGGAAGATGTTCGGCCGCTCTACCTTGAAGCGCTGACGCTCGTCGAGCGCCTGCATCGCCGTCTTCTCGACGTCATCAAGGACGAGTTCGACCGTCGTGGCCGGGCCGATGTCAACAGCGTCCAGGCGCTCTTGCTGTACAATATCGGCGATGCCGAACTGACGGCCGGCGAGCTCCGCACCCGCGGCTACTATCTCGGCTCCAACGTTTCCTACAATCTCAAGAAGCTCGTCGAAGCCGGCTTCCTGCACCATCAGCGCTCGCGCATGGATCGCCGCTCGGTCCGCATCAGCCTGACGCCGAAGGGCCAGGAAGTGCACGACATCGTCAACCAGCTCTACGAGAAGCACATGCGCTCGATCGAGCAGGTCGGCGGCATCGGCTCGCAGGATTTCCTCACGCTCAACAAGGCGCTCGTCCGCCTCGAGCGCTTCTGGACGGACCAGATCCGCTATCGTCTCTGATCCCGGCGACGGTGGGTGAATGCGGGGCGCCTCAGGCGCCCCGTTTTCGTTTTACGGCCACCATCTTGTCCGTATGATCGGCGATCCCACATCCTTGGGATGAAGGAAATGCCGTGATGACGACCCTCGATAGTGCTTACGACCACAGCCGCCTCGATGGCGTGCGCCGCAAGCGCATGCTGGCCTTCCTGGTCGATTTCACCTGTATCTGCATTCTCTGGCTAATCGCCTGCGTGGTCGTCGGCTTCCTCGGCATCATCACTCTTGGTCTGGCCTGGCTGTTGTACGGCGCCGTGTTCCCGATTGTTGCCGTGCTTTATTCCGGCATCAGCATCTCGAACCGGAGCGCAACGCCCGGCATGCGCGCTGCCGGACTGATCTTCCGGTCGGAGACCGGCGAGCCACCGAGCTTCATACAGGGCGCGGCCCACGTCATCCTGTTCTACGTGACGGTGACGTTCCTCACCCCACTCATTCTCGTGATCAGCCTATTCAACAGCCGCAAGCGCCTATTGCACGATATGCTGATCGGCGTGACGGTCGAGAACGCGTGAGCCGGCCAAAAGGGCCATTTTCCCGCCGAAAGCTCGGTGTTATCGTCGGAGCATGGATTAAGCTCCTGAGAACGTGACCGAACATCCTCGCGACACACCGCAGTTTTACATGACTGCACCGGCTCCCTGCCCCTACCTACCGGGGCAGGTTGAACGGAAAGTGTTCACACACCTCGTGGGCGAGCGGTCCACCGGTCTCAACGATCTTCTCAGCCAAGGTGGCTTCCGCCGCAGCCAGACGATCGCCTACCGTCCGGCCTGCGAGAACTGCCGTGCCTGCGTTTCGGTACGCGTTCTCGTACGCGAGTTCGACTGGACGCCGAGCTTCCGCCGCATTCGGGCCAAGAACTCGGATCTCGTCGGCGATCTTCGCGCCGCCGTCCCCTCATCCGATCAGTATTCGCTGTTCCGCCGCTATCTCGATTCCCGCCATTCAGACGGCGGCATGGCGTCGATGAGCGTGCTCGATTACGCGATGATGATCGAGGACACGCATGTGAAGACGCGGCTGATCGAATATCGGCGCCGTGGGCCGGACACCGCGATCAACGGGCGAGGCATGGGTCCGCTCTATGGCGTGGCCCTGACCGACGTCCTCGCCGACGGCCTGTCCATGGTCTACTCGTTCTATGACCCGGACGAGGCGCATCGCAGCCTCGGCACCTGGATCATCCTCGACCACATCATGCGCGCGCAGGCGATGGGCCTGCCCTACCTCTATCTCGGCTATTGGATCGAGGGCTCGCGCAAGATGCACTACAAGAGCCGGTTTTTGCCGCAGGAGCGACTGGCGCCGGCGGGTTGGGAGCGGGTGTAGGACCTCATTGGTCGTCATGCCAAGGCTGTCCTTGGCATCCACGAGTTTACTTCCTGTCGAGAGCAGCCAAGCCCTGCCATGACGTAGCTAATCCGGCTTGAACTTATTCGTCCTCGGGAAGCCCTTCGGAGCCAGGCGGCCGGCGTCGGCGCGGTTGCCCATCCAGTCTCGTAGCTCTTCGCCGGCGAGCGTCCATGTCCGGCCGGACGTATCCAGCCAGGTCAGGCCCTTGGCGCTCTCGAACGTCCTGGCATCGACCACCGCACCGTCCTTGTACTTCTGCAGTCGAACGCCGCGCCCGCGGGACATTTCGGCCACCTGTGCGATCGGGAAAACCAGTAGCTTCCGGTTCTCGCCGACGATCGCAACCATGTCGCCTTCGACACGCGGGGCAAGGCGCGCCTCGCTCTTCATGTCGAGGTTCATGACGTTCTTGCCCTTGCGGGTCGATGCCACGAGATCGTCCTCGGCAACCACGAAACCGCGCCCGTCGGTCGCGATGACGAGGCGCTTGGTGCCCGACGCGTAAACCCAGACCAGAGCGATATCGGCGCTCTCCTCAAGATCCACGTGCAGGCGGATCGGCTCGCCCTGCCCGCGCCCGCCCGGCAATTTGGACGCTTCGAGCGTGAAAACCTTGCCGTTCGTGGCCATGACCATGATCTTGGCCGTGGTCTCGGTCATGAAGGCGGCGCGGAGCTTGTCGTCGGCCTTGAACTGCAGGCCGCTGAGATCCTGCACATGGCCCTTCAGTGCCCGGATCCAGCCCTTGTCGGACACCACGACCGTGACCGGCTCGCGCTCGACGAACGCTTCGGTCAGGGCGGCGACAGGACGGTCCGGCGCCTCGGCGAAAGTAGAGCGGCGCTTGCCGAGCGCCGTTTCCGGGCCAAACGACTTACGGACCTCGGCGATCTCCTTCTTCACCTTGGTCCACTGACGGCGATCGCTGCCAAGCAGCGCCTCGATATCGGCCTTCTCGGCGCCGAGTTCGTCGTGTTCCTTGCGGATCGCGATCTCTTCGAGCTTGGCCAGAGCACGCAGGCGGATATTGAGGATCGCCTCGGCCTGGATCTCCGTCAGCTCGAACTGACGGATGAGTTCGGCCTTCGGATCATCCTCATAGCGGACGATGCGGATGACCTCGTCGAGGTTGAGGAAGGCAATGAGCAGGCCGCCCAACACCTCCAGCCGGCGGTCGATCGCGTTGAGACGGAACTGCGCCCGGCGGATGACGACCTCGCGGCGATGGTCGAGCCACTCGCGTAGAGCAGGCGCCAGACCGAGCACCTGCGGGACGCGTCCCTTCACCAGCACGTTCATGTTGAGGCTGATCCGGGTTTCCAGATCGGTCAGCTTGAACAGGCTTTCCATCAGGATTTCGGGATCGACCGTGCGGGCGCGCGGCTCCAGCACGATGCGGATGTCGTCGGTGCTCTCGTCGCGAACGTCGGCGAGGATCGGCACCTTGCGGTCTATGACCATCGAGGCGAGTTGCTCGATCAGCCGGCTCTTCGGCACGAGCCACGGAATCTCCGTGACGACCAGAACCCAGGTGCCGCGACCGGCATCTTCCTTGTGCCAGCGGGAGCGTACACGGAAGCCGCCGCGCCCGGTGCGGTAGGCATCGCGGATGCCGCTCTTCGGCTCGACGATGATGCCGCCGGTCGGAAAGTCGGGACCCGGGACGAATTGCAGGATGTCATCGGTGCCGGCAGCCGGATTGTCGATCAGGTGGACGGCCGCATCGAGCAGTTCGGCGGCGTTGTGCGGCGGGATCGATGTCGCCATGCCGACCGCGATGCCTTGCGAGCCGTTGGCCAGCAGGTTCGGGAAGGCGGCGGGAAGGACGATCGGTTCTTCTTCCGAGCCGTCATAGGTGTCGCGGAATTCGACGGTGCCTTCGTCCAGGCCGTCGAGCAGGAGGCGCGCGACTTCGGTCAGCCGAGCCTCGGTGTAGCGCATGGCGGCGGGGTTATCGCCGTCGACATTGCCGAAATTGCCCTGCCCCTCGACCAGCGGCCAGCGCTGGGCGAATTCCTGCGCGAGGCGGACCAGCGCGTCATAGACCGACTGGTCGCCGTGCGGGTGGTATTTGCCGATGACGTCGCCGACGACGCGGGCAGACTTCTTGAACGCCTGCCCCGGATCGAGCCGCAGCAGCCGCATCGCGTAGAGCAGACGGCGATGAACCGGCTTCAGGCCGTCGCGGGCATCCGGCAGCGCGCGCTGGGTGATGGTCGACAGCGCATAGGCGAGATAACGCTCCTCCAGCGCGGAGCGCAGATCGACGGCCTCGAAACCGTCCGGAGGGGTGACTTGCTCGCCCATGGGACTTGGCTAGCGGAAGGCCCGAGTCGAGGCAATGGCCGGTGGGCTACAGTCCAACGCCACCGACAGGAATGGTGGTTGCGCCCTTCTCGAAACCGGCGATCAGGGGCATGGCCTTGCCGATCGCTTCCTTAACCGCCGGGATTGCAAGGGACGCCTTGTGGCTGTCCTCGTCGTCCCACACCTCGGTGACCCAGATAACGTCCGAACTTTCGGCGTCCTTCGCCACGATATAGCTGACGCAACCGGGCATTCCGGCGCTGCCGGCGAGAACCAGGTCGATCAGCGCGTCCCTGTGGCCGGGAACCGCGATCATCTTGGCGATCAGACCGTACATTCGAACCCCCTCTACTAAACCATGGCCGCGGCTGCGATATATGCTGCCCTTACGTCGGGAACAGGAATACCGCGCGGTTCATAGACATCGCGCGACAGGAAAAAACCGGTGAGCTGAAAACCGGCGTCTATGTCCTTGTCGTCAGGCGCGGCATTGCCGCCCGAGCCGACCAAGAAATCCGGAAGCTTCAGGAGGCGGTCCGCATAGGGAGCGCCGGCCATAGCGCTGACGGCCCTGCCCGACTTCGGGGACACCCAGACCAGATCGGCTGATGTACCGGTCGCGGCACATGACGACAGATCAAGACCGAAGCCGAGCTCCGACAGCATGGCCAGTTCGAACCGGATCAATAGCGCCGGAGCGATCTCGTTGTCTTCGAGATGGTCGAGGACGAGGCCAAGCGTTTCGAACACGGCCGGATGCGGGTCGCGCTCGGGGAGCAATCGCGTGAGCGACGACAGCCAGGAGAGGCCGAATACGGAAGCGCGTGCCTCCATCAGCCGGGCGGCCCTGAGCGTCAGGCCCTCCAGCGCGAAATTGCCAAGATGCTCGTCGAGCCGAGCCCGCCATTCGGCTCGGACCAGATTGCCCGGCTGAAGCACCGGCCGCTGGGTGCGCGAACGACCGCCTCTGACGAGACCGAGATGGCGGCCGTGGTCGCGCGTCAGAAGTTCGACAATGACGCTGCTCTCGCCGTGGGGACGGGCGGAGAGAATTACGCCTTCGTCGGTCCAGTGCATCTAGCGCGGGAACTCCAGTCCCATTTCTCGGTAACGTTCGGGATCGTCCGACCAGTTCTCGCGCACCTTCACGAACAGGAACAGGTGGATCGGCTGCTCGGCGATTTCGGCGATCTCGTCGCGCGCGGCCATCGAGATCGACTTGATGGTCTGGCCACCCTTGCCGATGACGATCTTCTTTTGGCTTTCGCGCTCGACATAGATCGTCTGCTCGATCCGCGCCGAGCCGTCCTTGCGGACCTCCCAGAGCTCGGTCTCGACGGTCGAGGAATACGGCAGTTCCTCGTGCAGACGCAGGAACAGCTTTTCGCGGGTGATCTCGGAGGCCAGCATACGCAGCGGCAGATCGGAGAGCTGATCTTCCGGGTAAAGCCACGGCCCTGGCGGCATCTCGCCAGCTAGCCATTGCTTGAGATCGTCGACGCCGTCGCCGTTCTGCGCCGAGATCATGAAGACGCGAACGAAGGGATGCTTTTCGCTGGCATCCTGGGTGAGCTTCAGGAGTTGCTCGCGTTTCACGAGGTCGATCTTGTTGAGGATGAGGAAGACCGGCTTCTTCACCTGTCCAAGCCGTTCGAGGATTTCGAGCGCTTCGTCGTCCAGCCCCTTGCGGGCGTCGACGAGGACACCGGTCAGGTCGGCGTCCTTCGCACCGCCCCAGGCGGTTGCGACCATGGCCCTGTCCAATCGCCGCTTCGGCGCGAAGATGCCGGGCGTATCGACGAAGATGATCTCGCTGTTGCCCTCGATGACGACGCCGCGCACCAGCGCACGCGTCGTCTGCACCTTGTGCGTGACGATCGACACCTTGGCGCCGACAAGGGCGTTCAGGAGCGTGGATTTGCCGGCGTTCGGCGCGCCGATGAGCGCGACGAAGCCGCATTTCGTATCTGCAGGCGGTGTCTCGATGTCAGTCATGTACCGCCTCGTTGGTCCAAATTCCCTCGCGGATCAAGAAGGCTTCCGCGGCTGCCTTCTCCGCGACGCGCTTGGTGCGCCCCTCTCCCCTCGCCGGTTCCCCGCCGCTGACGAAGACCTCAACCTGGAAGACCGGATGGTGATCCGGGCCGGTGCGGCCGATCTCGCGATAATCCGGCGTCGCCAGCCCCCGGCCGTGCGCCCATTCCTGCAGCGCCGTCTTGCCGTCACGCAGATGCTTGCGCGGACGGAGCATGCGGCCTTGCCAGTTGCGATGGATCAAATCTCGCGCCGGCTCAAGTCCACCGTCGAGATACACGGCCGCTATCACGGATTCGCAGACATCCGCCAGCAGCGCCTTCTTCTTGCGTCCACCGCTGCGAGCCTCGCCCTCGCCCAGCTTGACCGCCTCTCCAATACCAAGTTCGGCGGCAACCTGAGCGCATGTCTCCGCGCTGACGAGTTCCGACAGACGCTGCGACAGCTCCCCTTCCGGAACATCGGGAAAGGTCTTGAACAGCAGCTCGGCCACGACGAGACCAAGGACACGATCGCCGAGAAACTCAAACCGCTGATAGCTGCCCGTCCGCGGATTGTCACCCTTCACCGCCGAGACATGCGTCAGCGCATGGTCGAGGAGTGCAGGATCGGCGAACTGGTAGCCGAGCCGCGCCTCCAGACCCGAGCGGGCGGCGGCACGAGGGTTCTTCATCAGAGCGTATTGAAGATCCGCGACCAACGGACAGTCCAGGGCCAATTCCAGAAAGCCCAGGCATGTTGTCCCTCTTCCACCGAGAAGAAGATGACCTGCGCCTTGCCGACCAGGTTCTCGTAGGGGACGTAGCCGACCGCCGAGAGGACACGGCTGTCGGTCGAGTTGTCGCGGTTGTCGCCCATCATGAAGTAATGGCCTTCCGGCACCTCATAGACGGGCGTGTTGTCGTAGAAACCGTTTTCGACGAGATCGAGCGTCTCGTAGACGACGCCGTTCGGCAGCGTCTCCTTGTAGCGCGGAACGCGGATCGGACGGCCGGCGTCGTATTCGACGTAGTCGTCGATCCGCTCCTTCGGTACCGCCTTGCCGTTGATGTGCAACACGCCGTCGAGCATCTGGATCTTGTCGCCCGGCAGGCCGATCACGCGCTTGATGTAGTCGGTCGAATTGTCGGTCGGCAGCTTGAAGACGACGACATCGCCGCGCGTCGGTTCGGCACCCCAGATGCGACCCGAGAAGATCGGCGGCGAGAACGGGATCGAGAAGCGGCTGTAGCCGTAGGAGTATTTCGAGACGAACAGGAAGTCGCCGACAAGCAGCGTGTCCTTCATCGAGCCCGACGGAATGCTGAAAGGCTGGAACAGGATCGTCCGGATGATGACCGCGATGATCAGCGCATGCGCGACGACCCGGAGGGTTTCGAGGATCCCCCCCTCGCTCTTCTTCTCGGTAGTCACGCTCATATCGCCTCGCATCACGCTGCTCGCATTCTCAGGGGTTCGAGACGGCCGCACCACGCCGGTCTCTGATAGACGTTTGCAATCCGCCTCACAACGATTCGGCCGTTTCGGCTGGTACGGCGCTGATCATCACGAACGCCTGCGCCATCGGGAATTCGTCCGTGATGGTCACATCTATCCGCGCCCGGTAGCCCGGGGGAATCATTCTTTCGAGATGAGCCCGCGCGCCGCCGGTCAATTCCATGGTGGGCCGGCCGCTCGGAAGGTTCACGACGCCCATATCGCGCCAGAACGTCCCGCGACGAAAACCGGTGCCGAGCGCCTTCGAGCAAGCTTCCTTGGCGGCGAAGCGCTTGGCGTAAGTGGCGATCCGCTCGGCACGGCTCTCGGCCTTCTTTTGTTCGAGCGGCGTGTAGATCCGCTGGATGAAACGGTCGCCGAATTTCTCGATCGTCTTCTCGATGCGGCGGATATCGACGAGATCGGAGCCGATACCAAGGATCACGCGGCGGATCCCAACCGGGCACGGCCAGCGTTCATGGCGGAACGCATGCGGGCAATGGAATTGCCGAGACCGACGAAGATGCCCTCTCCGATCAGGTAATGGCCGATATTCAGTTCCGCGATGTCCGGAAGCTCGGAAATGGTCTCGGCCGTCGCATAGTCGAGGCCATGACCGGCATGAATTTCAAGCGACAGTTCAGCGCCTAGGAGCGAAGCGCTCTTGATCCGCTCGAACTCGGCAGCAGCCTGCGCGGTATGGCCTGCGACCACCGCCTCGCACCACGTTCCGGTATGCAGTTCGACGACCGGCGCCCCGAGTTCGGACGATACGCGCAGCACGTCGGGGGATGGCTCTACGAACAGCGAGACTCGGATGCCGGCCTTGTTGAGCGCGGCGATGGCAGGGGCCAGCGAATTTCGCTGTCCGATGACATCGAGCCCGCCTTCAGTCGTCCGTTCCTCGCGTCGTTCGGGGACGAGACAGCAGGCGTGCGGCTTCAGACGCACCGCGAGAGCGACCATTTCGGGCGTCGCGGCCATTTCCAGGTTGAGCGGCGCGGACAGTGCGCGAAGCCGCTCGATATCGTCGTCACGGATATGCCGACGGTCTTCGCGGAGATGAGCAGTGATGCTGTCGGCACCTGCCTGAATCGCCAGAGCGGCTGCGCGGACGGGGTCCGGCAATGATCCGCCACGCGCATTCCGTATGGTCGCTACGTGGTCGATGTTGACGCCGAGGCGGATGGGTCTGGTCATGCAGCCCCCCGTGCGCGAATGGCGCGAAGAGCGAGCTTCCTGTCGTGCTGAACAGTCATGAGCGAGCGAACGATGAAATAGGTCACGGCGCCAAGCACCGCGCCGAGGATGACGCTGCCGATCAGAAGCGGCGCGATGAACGGCTCGAGCGCCGCCCATGAATGCTGTTCGATCAGGTCCTTGGCGGAGAAATGATGTGCGCCGTGGACAAAAAGACGACCGACTTCATATGACGCGGCCCAGAACAACGGAAGCGTCAGCGGATTTGCCAGCGTCGTCACCGCAGCCGCGGCAATGATGCTGCCACCAAGCACATAAGCGACCGCGCAGGCGATCACGTAATGCAGGCCGAACAATGGGCTGAACGCCGCGAAAATGCCGGCAGCCGTTCCAGCAGCGACGGCATGTGGAGATCCCGAAAGCCGCATCAGCTGAAGGCCGCGATATTTCAAGGCTCGTTTCCACCCCATGCGCGGCCAGACCGCGTCCTGAACGCGGGCCGAGAACGGCTTCTTGGTGCGGCTCTTGAATTTCATCGCGGGTCTATGCGGGCCGCCGGTGTCAAAGTCATGGCGCGAACGCGCTCTTGCCAAGCCCGCGGCTACCGGGCTTCGTCGCCGGGATCGCGGCCAGTTCGGGCGGCAAGTCGTCGGCGTGATAGGTCGGGATTTCCAGCGTCGCCAGCGCGACCAGCGGCACGCCGAGGTCGGCATTGCCGCCCGAGCGATCGATCAGGCAGGCCGCGCCGAGGATACGGCCGGGCGTGTCGCGGATCGAAGCCAGGCATTCGCGAGACGACAGGCCGGTCGTGACGATGTCCTCGACCATGACGACGCGCGCATCGCGCCGGATCTCGAAGCCGCGACGAAGGCGGAACACGCCGTCCTCGCGCTCGACGAAGACCGCCTTGGCACCGAGATGACGCGCGGTCTCGTAACCCGGAACGATGCCGCCGACCGCCGGTGAGACCACGACGTCGACCTTGCCGAAGGCAGCCTCGATCTTCCGGGCCAACGCCTTGCAAAGGACTTCGGTACGGACCGGGTCCTGGAAGATGAACATCTTCTGCAGGAAGACCGGGCTGTGCAGGCCCGAGGACAGGACGAAATGTCCTTCGAGAAGCGCGCCCGCCTCCCGGAAATTCTGCATCACTTCGTCCTGCGTCATCGCTCTTTCCCGTCTTTGCCGCGTTAGCCGTTCACCCGCTCGACGCTGCTGATCACAGTCGAGCGTTTGAGATCGCGGACGATGTCGTTGAGGTGCTTCAAGTCGTGCACACCCAGATCCAGCGTGATCTCATGGAAGTCGGACGAGCGCGCGACAAGTGAAATATCGTCAATGTTGCCGTCGTTCTGCGCGATCGTGCCGGTGATATAGGCGAGCGAACCCGGCTCGTTGATGCAGGTCACCAGCAGCCGCGCCGGGAAACGCAGGATCGACGCCGCATCCATGTCCCAGCGCACGTCGAGCCAGCGCTCGGGCTGGTCTTCGTATTGGGCGAGGACCGGCGACTGGATCGGGTAGATCGTCACGCCCTCGCCCGGCGTCATGATGCCGACGATACGGTCTCCTGGAACGGCGCCGCCATCCGGGGCGAAACGAACCGCGATGTCGGTACGCAGGCCCAGGATGGGCAACATCGAACCATTGTGGCCCTCGATCCGGCCGGGCTCGATCGAACGCAAAGTCGAGCCGTGCTTGACCGCCTGCGCTCCGGGGACTTTCGAGGTGCGGCGCGCGGCCGGACGATCGGCTTTCACTTCGGGATAGACGGCGCGGACGACATCGTTGGCCAGCATCTCGCCGCGCCCGACTTCCGACATCACCTCCTCGACCGAATGACGCGCCAGGCGCGGCAGCGCGAGCTTCAGCATGTCGTCCGAATAGGCCTTCTCGGCGCGCTCGAAGGCGCGTTCCACGATCTGGCGGCCGAGACCGGCATATTGGGCGCGGACGGCGGCCTTGGTGGCGCGGCGGATGGCGGCGCGCGCCTTGCCCGTACGTACAAGCGATTCCCATGCCGCCGGTGGCTGCTTTGTCGCGGCGCGGATGATCTCGACCTCGTCGCCATTCTTCAGCTCCGAAACCAGCGGCGCGTTGCGGCCGTTGATCTTGCAGCCGACGCAGGAATTGCCGACGTCGGTGTGGACCTCATAGGCGAAGTCGATCGGCGTCGCGCCGCGCGGCATGGCGATGAGGCGGCCCTTCGGCGTGAAGCAGAACACCTGGTCCTGAAAGAGTTCGAGCTTGGTGTGCTCGAGGAATTCTTCCGGGCTGTCGCCCTCGGCGATGATCTCGATGGTCCGCCGCAGCCATTCATAGGCGCGGCTGTCCTTGGTCAGGGCGGCGCGATCCTCGTCGGTCGTTCCGTCCTTGTAGAGCGGATGCGCGGCGATGCCGTATTCGGCGACCTGATCCATGTCCTCGGTGCGTATCTGCAGCTCGACGCGCTGGTGGCCGGGTCCGATGACCGTCGTGTGCAGCGAACGGTAATCGTTCTGCTTCGGCGTCGAGATGTAGTCCTTGAAGCGGCCGGGCACAGTCGGCCAGGTCGTATGGACGATACCGAGCGCGCGGTAGCAGTCCTCGGTCGAATCCGTGATGACGCGGAAGGCAAAGATGTCGGAGAGCTGCTCAAAGGCGATCGCCTTGCGCTCCATCTTGCTCCAGACCGAATAGGGCCGCTTCTCACGTCCCTTGATCTCCGCCTTGATACCGTATTCCGCCAGTTTCTTGTCGAGCGCGCTCTCGATCTTGGCGATGAGATCGCTCGACTTCTCGCGAAGCGTGAGGAGCCGCTCGGTGATGGTCTTGTGTGCTTCCGGAAAGAGATGCCGGAACGCCAGATCCTCCAGTTCCTCGCGCATTTCCTGCATGCCCATGCGACCGGCGAGCGGCGCATAGATGTCGAGCGTCTCCTCCGCAATGCGGGCGCGCTTCGCCTCCGGCACGTAATGCAGCGTGCGCATGTTGTGGAGACGGTCGGCGAGCTTCACCATCAGGACGCGAACGTCTTCCGAGATGGCGAGAAGGAGCTTGCGGAGATTCTCGGCCTGCGCTGCCTGCTTGGAAACGAGATCGAGCTTCTTGAGCTTGGTCAGGCCATCGACCAGACGGCCGATCTGCGTGCCGAACAGCCGATCCACCTCATCCTTGGTGGTATCTGTGTCTTCGATCGTGTCGTGCAGGAGGGCCGCGACGATCGACGCGTCATCAAGCCGGAATTCGGTGAGAATGCCAGCGACTTCAAGGGGATGGGAGAAGTACGGATCGCCCGATGCGCGCGTCTGACCGCCGTGGGCCTTCATCGCATAGACATAGGCGCGGTTGAGAAGCGCCTCGTCCGTATGCGGGTTGTACTTCCGGACGCGATCGACGAGTTCGTATTGACGGATCATACCTTACCTGGCGGCATAACCCGCCGCCGCATCTCCCGGTCGTATATGAGGTTTCGCCAGAGCCTTCGGCAAGGGCAAACACATGGTCAGACGGCAGACCTTCGTTTGGCAAGGAGCGCACGGGCTCCCAGCGCAATAAATCCGACAACGAGCCCCCAGAAGGCCGAGCCGATGCCGAACAGAGCGACACCGGACGCGGTTGCCGCAAAGGTAAGGACCGCCGCCTCGCGATCCTCGGGCACGGCGACCATGTTGACCACCGCATTCGTCAACGGACCGAGCAGAGCGATGCCGGCGATCGCGGCGATGGTCTCGGGACGCATGGTCATGAACAGGCCGATCAGCGGCGCGGAGAAGAGCGCGAGCAGGACATAGAAGCCCGAATAGATGATGCCGACGACCCAGCGGCGTTGCTTGTCGGGATGAGCGTCCTCGCCCGTGCAGATCGCGGCGGTGATGGCGGCGAGGTTCGTGCTGTGGGCGCCGAAGGGTGCGAGCACGAGCCAGAGCAGGCCGGTCGTGAGCAGGATCGGCTCCGGGCGCGGCTTGTAGCCGGCGGAGCTCAGCACGACGAGGCCAGGCAGGTTCTGCGAGACGAGCGTCACCAGGAACAACGGCACGCCGAGGCTGATGATGGCGCGTGGATCGAATTCGGGCGTCGTCCATTCCAGCATGCCGAACAAAGATGATGAGGACAGCCCGCTCGCATCCCCTCGCCCGATGACGATGCCTACGGCGACGACGAGCACGATTAGCATGGCGTAGATCGGCAACCGCTGGCGCACCACGACGAAGACCAGAAGCAGGGTCACCGCGACCAGGAGATCCGACTGCAGGGTGCGGAACAGATTGAGGCAGAACGGGAGGAGCACTCCTGCCAGCATTGCGGCGGCGATCGAGGACGGAATACGCGCCGCGAGCCGCCCCAAAGCGGGGATGAAGCCGAGCAGCACCATCAGCGTCGCCGCAAAGACGAAAGCGCCTATCGCGACCGGCCAGCCGGGACTGAGCGTGCTCGCGGCGATGAGCGCAGCACCCGGCGTTGACCAGGCGAGAACGATCGGCATGCGGAAGAACAGGCTCAGCCCGCTTCCGGCGATGGCAATTCCGAGGCAGAGCGCGGTAATCGAGGACGAGATGTCCGCCAGGCTGCCGCCCATGGCTTGCGCGGCCTGGACGTTGATGGCGACCGTACTGCCGAAGCCGACCAGAGCGGCGACGAGCGCTGACGTGAACGCCGAGAGCGGAACCAACCCGCCTGCCCTCTTGTCTTCTGCCTCGTCAGCCATGGCGAATGACCCAAAGCCGCCATAAAAAAATGTCCCCGCCGATGGGCGGGGACATGACGTTCAGTTCAGGACCGACTAGTCGGCGCCGTCGTCGTCGTTGCTGGTGTCGACCGGCGGGGCCAAGCCTTCGAGGCCGCGGAGAAGGTCTTCCTCGGTCATGCGATCGAAAGCGATATCGTCGTTGCCGCCGGCGGCAAGCATCGGAACGGGCTCCGGCTCGGGCTCGTCCACCTCAACATGCTTCTGCAGCGAATGGATGAGATCTTCCTTGAGATCCTCGGCCTTGATGGCGACATCGGCGATCTCGCGGAGTGCGACGACCGGGTTCTTGTCGTTGTCGCGGTCGACCAGCAGCGGCTGGCCGCCTGCAATCAGACGAGCGCGGTGGCCGGCGAGCAGGACCAGCTCAAAACGGTTTTCGACCTTGTCGATGCAATCTTCGACGGTAACGCGGGCCATGGGCGGCCTTTCTCAGGATTCGGATCGGGAGATTGACTCGTCACATAACCTGCATCTGCGTCAGGTTCAAGGCTGACGGGATAAGCCTGCCGCGCGCTTGACACATCTCGACGCGAGATCGACATCTTCAGAATGATTTCAAATCACGGACGCGGATTTTTCGTCCGACGGTTTTTCAGGCGATCCTTTTCTATTTGGTTGCGCTGATCTCGTCTCAAGGCCGCGTCCGGTAAACCATTGCCGGGACCATGACCCACAACGTGCCCAGGATCGCCCTGTTCATCGACGGCGCCAATTTCTATTCCAGCGCGAAAACTCTCGGCTTCGATATCGATTATCGCAAATTGCTCAAGGAGTTCGGCAGCTACGGCCAGCTGATCCGAGCCTATTATTACACCGCCATGGTCGAGGATCAGGAATATTCCTCGCTCCGGCCGCTGGTCGATTGGCTCGACTACAACGGCTACACGGTCGTGACCAAGCCGACCAAGGAATATGTCGACGGCTCGACGGGTCGCCGCAAATTCAAGGGCAATATGGACGTCGAGCTGACGGTCGACGCGCTCGAGATCGCTGAACGCGCGGATCACATCTATCTGTTCTCTGGCGATGGCGACTTTCGTTCCCTGGTGGCGGCGCTCCAGCGCAAGGGCGTACGGGTGACGGTCGTCTCCACGGTGGCGACCCAGCCGCCAATGATCTCCGACGACCTCCGCCGTCAGGCCGACGAGTTCCTCGATATCTCCGAGCTCAACACCAAGATCGGCCGACCTCAGGCCGACCGTCCGGATCGGCTGCCCCGCTTCGTGCGCGGGCCCTCGGCGGACGATGTCGAGGACTGACCCATCACTCCCGTTCAGCCACCGCACGATTGTCCGCTCTGCCCGCGTCTCGTTGCCTTCCGCGAGACGTGGCGCGAACGCGCGCCGACCTGGCACAACGCACCGGTCCGGAGCTTCGGGCCCGAAAATGCCGAGCTTCTGATCATCGGCCTCGCGCCGGGATTGCAAGGCGCGAACCGCACCGGCCGCCCTTTCACCGGAGACTGGGCCGGCGATCTGCTTTACGCGACGCTGCTGGAATTCGGCTTCGCCACGGGTGTTTACGACGAGCGGCCGGATGACGGGCTCGAACTCGTCGGCGCGCGGATCGTCAACGCCGTGCGCTGCGTGCCGCCGCAGAACAAGCCGGTCGGCGCCGAGATCAATACTTGCCGCCAGTTCCTGACCGGCGAGTTCGAAGGACTGCCGAACGTGAAGGCCGTCGTTCTACTGGGGCGCATCGCTCACGAGAGCACGCTTCGCGCGCTCGGTGCACCGATGAATGCCGCCAAGTTCGGTCATGGCGCCGAGCACGATATCGGCCGGATCAGGCTTTTCGATAGCTATCATTGCTCCCGTTACAACACGAATACCGGCCGGCTAACCACCGATATGTTCAGGGCGGTGTTCGCCCGGGTGCAGGAGTATCTGTGCTGAGGGAGTTTCGGTTTCGGTTAGTTCACCCAAACCTATGGATGATTCAGGACCGGGAGAGCGCCCGCTAGTTTAGTGGGCAAGAGCAATTCCCTCCCTGTTGCTCTTCTTGGCAGAAGCCCCGCCCCGCCTCCCGGCGGGGCTTCTTTTTAGCCTCGGTCCCTGAGCACTCGTGCTTTTTCGCGGTTCCAGTCGCGCTTCTTCTCGGTTTCACGCTTGTCGTGCAGCTTCTTGCCCTTGGCGAGCGCGATCTCGACCTTCGCCCTGCCCTGCTCGTTGAAATAAAGCTTGAGCGGAACGACCGTCATGCCCTCGCGCTGGACGGCATTGGCAAGCTTGGCGATCTGGCGGCGATGCAGCAGCAGCTTTCGCGGCCGCTTGGCCTCGTGATTGAAGCGGTTGGCCGCGAGATATTCCGGGATATAGGCGTTGTAGAGCCACATATCGCCATTCTTCTCGGCGGCGTGGCTCTCCGCGATCGTCGCCTTGCCGGTGCGCAGCGATTTGACCTCGGTGCCGGTCAGCACGATGCCGGCCTCGAAGACCTCGCCGATCTCATAGTGGTAGCGGGCCTGACGATGGTCGGCGACGAGTGTGCGCTTCTGCTCCGCCTTGGCGGCACTCATCCGTTTAACACGCCCGCATGCACCATCGCCTTACGGACGGCCTCTTTTGCTCCGACGGTGGCGGGCATCAGGGGCAAGCGGACTTCGTCAGCGACCCGGCCGAGAATCGACAGGCCGGCCTTGGCACCGGCAACGCCCGGATCCATGAAAACCGCGGCGTGGAGCGGGATGAGCTTGTCCTGGATATCAAGCGCCTTGGCGTAGTCGCCAGCCTGCGTCGCGAGCTGGAGCTCCGAGCAGAGGCGCGGCGCGATGTTCGACACGACGGAGATGCAGCCCTGCCCGCCGGCGGCGTTATAGGCGAGCGCGGTCATGTCCTCGCCCGAAAGCTGGATGAACTCCTTGCCCATCGCGGCGCGCTGCTGGCTGACGCGAGCGAGATTGCCCGTCGCGTCCTTCACGCCGACGACGTTCTTCAGCTCGAACAGGCGGGCCATGGTCTCGACCGAGATATCGACGACGCTGCGGCCCGGTATGTTGTAGATGAAGATCGGAATGCCGATGGCGTCGTTGATCGCCTTGAAATGCTGGAACACGCCTTCCTGCGTCGGCTTGTTGTAATAGGGCGTGACGACGAGAGCTGCCTGGGCACCGGCCTTTTCGACATAGCGGGCGAGCTCTACGGCTTCCGCTGTGGAATTGGAGCCCGCACCGGCGATGACCGGCACTCGACCGCGCGCTTCGTCCACGCACATGCGGATGACGGCACGGTGCTCCTCATGTGTGAGTGTCGGCGTTTCTCCGGTGGTGCCGACGGGAACGAGGCCGTGGGTGCCTTCCTCGATCTGCCAGCTCACCAGCTCACGGAACGCTTTTTCGTCGACGGCGCCGTCGCGAAAAGGCGTGACCAGAGCAGTGAAAGAACCCTTGAACGGGTGCGACATCTCGATGTTCCTCAGAATGGGCGGTAAGCTTTAATCCCGCCGAGCTTCCGGGGGAAGCCCCTCGCCGCTGAGGTGTAGGGTCACGCTTTTGCCCGCATTGCGGCCTACCTGACCGTGGCGGTTAGCGTTTCGTAAACAATCGCGCGTAAGACTTGGGGGCATCTACGGAGATATCGCGTGAGATCGAGACCGCTCGTTACCGGCCTCTCAATTCTGCTTTGCTCCACCGTGCTCGCCTCTGCGGCTGAGCGCGTTCCCATGCCCGCGCCCCGCCCCTCGACCGAGGCGACCTCATCGATTCCCGCGGCCACCACTCCGTCTGCCGTGGCTCCGCTGCCAACGCCCGCGCCGCGCCTGCAATCAACCGCATCACAGCCCGCTCCGGGCCCCGGCTCGCTCGGCATTCCGGCCCAGCTGTTCACGGCGCCGCCCGTCCAGGCCAACGCCTTCGCACCGAGTTCGCCCGCCGTCAGCAACGGTTTGTCGTCGCTGCTCGGCGCCTCGCGCGATTCCTCGACCGGCATCAACCAGTCGGACGTCGTGCTGATCAAGACCGCGATCGCCTATCTCGACGGCGGAAAGCTCGGCGATGCCCAGCCGATCCGCGACCAGCTTCGCGATCGCGCCGCCCGAACCTTGTTCGACTGGCTGACGATCCGTGCCGCGTCGCGCCAAGTCGGGTTCTCGGCCATGGCCGGCTTCCTGAACGACAATCCCGACTGGCCGGCCCGCGCGCTGATCACCCGTCGTGCTGAGGAAGCGCTCTACCTCGAGAACCTCGACGCGGGCACGATCCGCGCCTTCCTCAGCGGCCGCACGCCGCAGACCGGTCTCGGCAAGCTCGCCCTCGCCCGCATCTCCGACCGCAACGGTGCCGCGCGCTTGGTCAAATCGGTGTGGCGAGAGGAAGACCTGACACCGGACATTGAGTCGAAGGTGCTGGACGAGTTCGGTGGTTTGCTGACCGCCGACGACCATGGCGCCCGGGCCGACCACTTCCTCTACGACGGCGAGACCGCCAACGGCATGCGCAACGCGGCGCGGGCCGGCTCCGGCTATCAGGCGATCGCCAAGGCTCGCATCGCCGTGGCGCGCAAGACGAAGGACGCCGCGTCTCTGATGGCGGCGGTTCCTTCCAATCTGCGCAAGACGCCGAGCTACCGCTTCGCCCAGATCAACCTGCTCCTCGCGCAGAACAAGGACGAGGAAGCGGCAAAGCTGATGGTCGAGGTGACGCGCGATCCGATCGCGCTCGTAGACGAAGGCGCGTGGTGGGAAAAGCGCCGCTGGCTCGCCCGCGATATGCTCGATCTCGGCGATGCGAGAATGGCCTACCGCGTCGCCGCCGGGCACGGGAACGTCAAGTCGGCGGATATCGCCGACGCCGAATGGCATGCCGGCTGGATCGCTCTGCGTTTCCTGAAGGATCCCACGCTCGCCAAGAAGCATTTCGCTGAGATCGCCCGTGTCGGCCTGACGCCGATGACAAAGGCGCGCGGCGATTACTGGCTTGGCCGCGCCGAGGAAGCGTCCGGCAATATGGGCGCGGCGCAGTCCTACTTCGCGTCGGCGGCCCGCTACGGCACTTATTATTACGGCCAGCTCGCTCGCGCCCGGCTCGGCGGCAATCATCCCCCGATCCAGGCCATGCAGCCGTCGGCGCAGGCCCGCGACGCGTTCAACCGCAATCCGGGCGTCCGCGCCATCCGTATCCTTTATGCGGCGGGTGCGCGCGACAAGGCTATCCCCCTCTTCAAGGAAACGGCCGACGCACTTCGCGACACGGCCAGCCTGACGCTGTTGGCGGAAATCGCCGAGAGGAACAACGATCCGCGCGCCCAGCTTCTGGTCGGCAAGGCGGGCATCCAGAACGGCTTCCCGGTCGAGGTCGCGGCCTGGCCGACGAATGGCGTTCCCAAGTTCCAGCCCGTCGGCATGCCGGTCGAACTTCCGGTCGTCCACGCGATCGCGCGGCAGGAGAGCGAGTTCAACGCCAGCGCGGTCTCGCACGCCAAGGCCCGCGGGCTCCTGCAGATGCTGCCGGAGACGGCCAAACGCACTGCGGCCAAAGTCGGCGTGCCGTTCGATGCGAGAAAGCTGAACGACGCCACGTTCAACGCGACCCTTGGCGCGGCGCATCTCGGCGAGCTGATCGACAATTACGACGGCTCCTACATCATGACCTTCGCCGCCTACAACGCCGGCCCCGGCCGCGTGAAGGAATGGGTGGCGCGCTACGGCGATCCGCGCGACCCCAATGTCGACCCGGTCGACTGGGTCGAGCGCATCCCGTTCACCGAGACCCGCAATTACGTTCAGCGGGTGATGGAGAACGTGCAGGTCTACCGCATGCGGTTCGGAACGCGCGCACCGCAGAACATCGAAGCTGATCTCCGCCGCGGGCGGAGCTGATCTCTTTTCACATGACAGAGCCGTCATCCTCCGGCTCGACCGGAGCATCCATGTTGCGAGCTCCTGTGGATCCTCCGGTCAAGCCGGAGGATGACGAGCAATGGGCGCTGCAATAACCGCCGGCGGACGATGCAGGCGAGCGATACTCCGCTGCGTTCCCCGGACAAGTGCGCGGAGCGCACGCCGATCCGGGCCCAGTGCATGAGTGGCCGCAGGCGCTCAATAGCTGAAGTGCGGCTTCGCCGCGAGGAACGCTGGGTCCCGGTTCTCAAGATGCAGCTTTGCTGCACCCGGACCGGGACACGGCTGGTGTACGCGCACTCCTAGTCCTCCCCCATTGCATGAGGGGTGAGTGGCCTGCTTGGGCATCATGATGTCGAGGGACAAAAGAAAACCCCGGCGGTTGCCCGCCGGGGTTCTTGAACCTTGATCGGTTGGCTGATCGTGAGATCAGCCCGCCAGATCAGAAGTTGCGCTGGATACGCGACTGGATGCGGAGATCGTCTTCTTCGAAGTCGGTCGGGAAAGCCACGCCAGCGACGTCGAGACCGGTGAAGTCCGTGTGATCCACCGTGATGTACTCGCCTTCGAGGAAGATGTTCAGGTTCTCGACCGGCTTCCAGAGGATACCAACAGCAGCCTGGATCGCTTCGAACGAGCCTTCGAGACCGTCCTTACCATCGTAGTCGATGTAAGCAGCCGAACCGTACAGAGCAACGGTTTCCGTCGCCTGGAAGTTCACGCCACCGCCGACAGCCCACTGCTCAGTGGATTCGCCATCAAGATCGAAGTCCGCACGCGGAGTGAGCGTCTGCAGGAAAGTGCCGAGATAACCGTAGTCAGCGGCGCCCTCAGCGTAGGTGCCCTGCGCCCAAACGTAGGAACCTTCAACAGCGGTCGGCAGGTTGATGGCAACACCTGCCTGAACGGCCCAGCCGATATCGGCTTCGTCGGTCGTGACGATGTTGTCGTCGCCGGCGTTATCCTTGACAGCAGCCGACAACTGAGCCGAACCCCAAGCCTGCTCGACGCGAAGAGCAGCAATACCTGCCGGCGCATCGCGGGTGTTGTCCGTTCCCTCGATTCCATCGCCGAGGGGGGAGAAGTCGATAAGGGTAACCGGGCCGAGGAAGCGGCTAGCCGCGTTCTCGATACCGACCGTCGCCGAGAAGCCGTCGCCGAACGACCACGTATAGGCAACAGTATTGACCTGGTTATCCGAGAAGAAGTCGGCGACCGTAGCCGTCTGCACGAAGTCGTAGAACGACGAGGTGCGACCAACCGTGAAGCCGGCGAACTGGATGTAGGCGCTTTCGACGAAGTCGTTGCCGTCGCCACCGTTCTGGAACTCGTCGGAGTCAGCGTCCGAACGGAATTCGAGGAACGAACGCAGCGTGCCCCACTCGGTCTCGCTACGGGCATCGAGCTTGATCGAGAGACGGGCGCGGTTGCTGTAACGCTCCGAAGCTTCGTCGCCCGCGAACTCGTCTTCATCGAACGGCGAGAACGAGTCGCGATCGCCGAAGTCATAGCGCTGGTCGAAACGGACGAAGCCGCCGACCTTCAAGCACGTGTCCGTGCCCGGGATGTAGAAGAAGCCCTTGCCGTACGTGTCGCAGATCCTCACGTACTCGACCGGTTCCGCCATCGGAAGGTCGGCTGCCTGTGCCCCGGTGAACGCGACGAATGCTGCCGCCGAACCGAGAAGAAGGCTTTTCACCGTCTTCATATTAGTCCTCCAAAAGTTTCGAGACCCTCAGGGAAGCGGCTGGTCCGTCTCAGTGGATCCTGCCGTTTTCCCCCCGTATCCCACCTGACTGCACCAGGGCCACCAGACGAGACGACCCGGGGCAAACCCCTTCGTCGTGTGAGGACCATGACTTTTCGCTTGCCGCGTCGCAACAGGTTCCGCCGTCTCTTTGCCTCATTTGGGACGGGGTGTTGCACTGATGCCACTGTAGGTTTTCGGGGCGATTTGGAGGAGTTGCAGGCTGTCCCGTACGGACAGACCCGCTCGGAGAACCGCGCCGGAACCCAGCCGGCGTAATTGAAATAAGGCACTGAAAAAGCTGCGTTTTACTCGGCAGGCGCCGCGTGCTCGATGCCGGCTTCGGCCTCATGCCTGTGGCTACGCCCTATCAGCGAATAGACCGTCGGGACCACGAAAAGCGTCAACATTGTGCCGAGCGTCATGCCGCCGACGATGACCCAGCCGATCTGCTGGCGGCTCTCCGCGCCCGCTCCCGTGGCCAGCGCAAGCGGTACCGCGCCGAGCACCATGGCGCCCGTGGTCATGAGAATCGGCCTGAGTCGCAGCACCGCCGCCTCGACCACCGCCTCGATTCGCTCGCGACCGGCTTCCTGCTGCTGGTTCGCGAACTCGACGATGAGAATGCCGTGCTTGGTGATCAGGCCAACGAGCGTGACGAGACCGATCTGCGAATAGACGTTCAGCGTTCCTCCCGCGAACCACAGCGCGGCGAGAGCACCCGTCATCGAAAGTGGCACGGTGAGCAGGATGATGAACGGGTCGACGAAGCTTTCGAACTGCGCCGCCAGCACGAGGTAGATGAAGAGAATCGCCAGCACGAAGACGAGCGCGAGACTCTGGCTCGACGACCGGAATTCGCGGCTCTGGCCGCTGTAGTCGACCTGGGTGCCCCTCGGCAGGATCTCCTGCGCGGCGCGCTCGACGGCCTGGAGCGCACTGCCGAGCGTCGAACCAGGCGCGACGTTCGCCGTGATCGTGGCGGCGCGAAGCTGGTTGAAGCGGCGCAGCTCGCGCGGCGCGACCGATTCCTTCACCTGCACGATGTTGGAGAGCTGCACCATGTCGCCCGAGGCGGTGCGCAGATAAATGGTCGACAATGTCGACGGCGAGCCGCGGTCCTGGGCCGCGAGCTGGACCATGACGTCGTATTGCTCGCCATCCTTGTCGAATCGGGTGACCTGACGGCCGCCGAGGAGCGATTCCAGCGTGCGGCCCGCGACGGAAACGTCGATTCCAAGATCGGCGACCTTGGAGCGATCGAGTGCGACCTGGATCTCCGGCTTGTTGAGGACGAGATCGCTCTCGACGTTCTCGACGCCCGGCTCGCTTTCGAGCCGCGTCACCAACTGGTCCGCCATCTGGCGGAGGTCTTCATAGGTGCCCGAGCTCTGGATGACGAAGTTGACCGGCTTGTTGCCTAGCCCCTGCCCCTGGCCGAGCGAGGGCGGGTTCGATGCGAAGGCCTGCACGCCGGCGATCCGGCCGAGCTTGCGCTGGAGTTCGCTTGTGATCACCTGCTGCTTGCGATCGCGGTCGGCCCAGTCGTTCAACAGCACGAACCCGAACATATTGGTTACTTCCGGCGAGCCCGAATTGACCAGGAAGGCGCGGACATCGGCGGTTTGACCGAGGATACCTTCGACCTGACGCCCATAGCGGGACGTAAAATCGATCGTCGAACCCTCCGGCCCGCGTCCGAACAGGCGAATCGTGCCCCGATCCTCGACCGGCGCCAGTTCCTGGGACAGGTTCGTAAAGAAGTAGACACTGCCGCCGGCAACGACGACGCCTGCTAGGATGATCAGCGGCCGGACGCGCAGCGAGCCGCGCAGCACGGCGCGATAGCCATGCTCCACGCCGTCGAACACCCGCTCCAGCATGTTGAATATGCGGCCGTGTTTGGCCTGATGCTTCAGGAGCTTCGAGCACATCATCGGCGTCAATGTCAGCGCAACGAAGCCCGAGACCAGAACGGCGCCGGCAAGCGTCAGCGCGAATTCGAGGAAGAGGCGGCCGGTCCGACCCTCGGCAAAGGCGATCGGCGCGTAGACGGCGGCGAGCGTGATCGTCATCGCGACAACCGCGAAGCCGATCTCCTTGGCGCCCTTTAGAGCCGCCGGGACCGGCTTCATGCCCTCTTCGATGTGGCGATAGATGTTCTCCAGAACGACGATGGCGTCGTCGACGACGAGGCCAATCGCCAGCACCATCGCGAGCAGCGTCAGTGTGTTGATGGTGAAGCCCATCACATACATGATCGCAAAGCTCGCGATCAGCGAGACGGGAATTGTCACGATCGGAATGAGCGAGGCGCGGACCGAACGCAGGAAGAACACGATGACGAGGACGACGAGGAGCACCGCCTCGCCGATCGTGTGGAACACCGATTCGATAGAGCGGTCGATGAAGACCGAACTGTCGTAGCCGATCTCGACGTTCATGCCGGCCGGCAGGCTCTCACGCATGGCCGGCAGGATCTCGCGAACTCCGTTCGAGACATCGAGCGGATTGGCCGTCGCTTGCTTGATGATGCCGACCGAGATCGCCGATTTGCCCATGAAGCGGCTGGCGCGACGCTCGTCCTTGGCGCCGAGTTCGACGCGGGCGACGTCGCGCATCTTGACCTGATAGCCGTCGGCGAGCTTGACGACGATCGCCTCGAACTCCGCCGGCGTCTCGAGACCCGTGCGCGACAGGACGTTGAATTCGCGGTCAGTGCTTTCGATACGGCCGGACGGGATTTCGACGTTCTGGGCGCGCAGGGCGTCCTCGACGTCCTGGACCGTCAGGTTGTAGGCGGCGAGACGGGCGCGATCGACCCAGATGCGCATGGCATAGCGGCGCTCACCATAGATCTGGACGTCGGCGACGCCGTTGAGATTCTTCAGCCGGTCGACGACGAAGCGGTCGATATAGTCGGTGATCTCCAGCGGCCCTTCGCGGTCGCTGGTGAACGACATGAACATGATCGGCTGAGCATCGGCCTCGACCTTGGCGACGGTCGGCTCGTCGATCTCGTCCGGCAGATTGCGACGGACGCGGGAAACACGGTCGCGGACATCGCTCGCGGCGACATCGGGATCGACGTTCAGGTTGAAGCGGACGGTGATGCGGCTCGTCTCGGAACGGCTCTGCGATTCGATCGTGTCGATGCCGGCGATGCCGGCGATCGAGCCTTCGAGGATCTGAGTGACCTGGGATTCGATGATCTCGGCGGACGCGCCGGTATAGGTCGTCTGCACCGAGACGACGGGCTCGTCGATGTTCGGATATTCGCGGACCGATAGCCGGTCATAGGAGACGATGCCGATCAGCACCATCAAGAGCGTCATCACCGTCGCGAAGACGGGACGCTTGATGCAGATTTCCGAGATCCGCATGGCTCAGCTCGGCTCCGCCGCGGCGGCGATGACCTCGACGACCGCACCATCGCGCAGGCGGCCCTGGCCGGCGACCACCACCATGCTGTCGGCGGTCAATCCTTCAACCACCTCGACCTGTCCGGCGCGACGCTCGCCGAGCTTGACCTTGGATTCGAGCGCTTTGCCGCCCTCGACGCGGTAGACAAAGACGTCGTTGCCGCGCGGCACGATCGCGCCTTCCGGCACGACGACGACATTGCCGCGACTCGCGCCGGTGACGGTGACACGGGCGAACAGGCCGGGACGCAGCCGGTTGCCAGGATTCTGCAGGCGGGCGCGGATCTTCAATGCGCGGCCGTTGACGTCGAGTAGCGGATCGATCGCATAGACCTGCCCTTCATAGGTCTGGCCCGGATAGGCATCGACCGTGATCAGGACCGTCTGGCCAACATGGACGTCGCGCAGATTGATTTCCGGTAGGCGGAAATCGAGCTTAAGCGTGTCGATCTTCTCCAGGTTCATCAGCGCCTGGCCGATCTGGGCGTAAGCGCCGACCGAGACCGTGCGGATGCCGACCGTGCCGTCGAAAGGCGCGCGGATATTCATCTTGTCGAGCCGCACGCGCGCGAGCTCGACCGCGGCGCGGCCGGTTTCAAGCGCGGCAAGCGCTTCATCACGGGCGCGCTCGGTGCCGGCGCCGGACCGCGTCAGGGTCGTGGCGCGATCATAGTTCGATTGGGCGAGCCTCAGATTGGCCTCGACATTGGCCATCTCGGCGCGGGCGAGTGCGTCGTCGAGCTGGACGAGCGTGTCGCCCGTCTTCACCGCCTCGCCCTCCCTGGCGCCGATCGAGGCGATGCGGCCGGCGATCTCGGCGGCGACGCTGACCGACTCATCGGATGACAGCGAACCGACTGACTGCAGTTCGGTCATCGCAGGGATGGAGCGCGCCTTGGCGGTTTCGACCGGGGCGCCCTGTTTCGGCGCGGACGCTGTCGTCACCGGAGCAGCCAGGGCGGGCCCCTCGGTCGCCGTGGCGGTCCTCCAGATGCCCTCAAGGCCACCTTCGGTCTGCGACAGGCCATAAACGCCCGTCACCACGACGGCCAGTCCACCCAAAGCGATCAGTGATGCACGCTTCACCAGTCCAGCCCTTCCCGTCAAAAATCCCTCAGCCGCAACGCAATGGCCGAGCCATTTGACACGCGGATGATAACTCAGCCTTGAGCATTATACGCGGGCGAAGACGGTTCCCTGCGCGAGATTTAGTTCAATCTTCCGCGCGGGCTTGCAATGCCAAGCACCTCCGGTTATGTCCCCTGCGCTGGCCGGCCGGGCCTAGCGATTTGCGCGCCCGGCTCCCTGTTGGGGAATAGTTCAACGGTAGAACAGCGGACTCTGACTCCGTTAATCTTGGTTCGAATCCAGGTTCCCCAGCCAACTTCTATCGCCGGCTCCGGTCGCGATAGCGGCGGCCCAACTCGCCGCATAGCCTAGCTTTTCTCCTTAGCCGAACCTTCCGTGACCAAGAGGGTTGCGAAGCCGCAATCCGATCAGCACGCCGCCGGTGCAGAAGACCAGGAATAGACCTCCGGCAACTGCGCCGGCCTGGATGCCCGACAAGAGTACGCCGATCGTGCAACCGAGCGCGGTCATCGCGCCCGCCCCATCCCATGAATACGCCGCCGATCAATCCGCTGCCGATCTGCCTGCCGGTCGGCAAGGTCGGCTTGAACTGGCCGGCAGCGAAGGCCGCGGTCCAGGGCCGTACAGCGTGTCGGGCAACAGTCCCGCCGCCCCGCTCGCCGCCGTGCCGATCTGCGAGGTGACGCCAAGCGGTGCGAAGCGCAGGTAGGCGAATGTGCCTATGGCGGCGACAAGCACGCCGCTCAACACCGCCGGCCAGCGATGGACGAAGACCGCATTCAGGCTCGACCGAATCGAAAGCCGGTCGGCGGCTACGGTCTCGACCCGGCTGCGCGACAGGATCAGCAATGCAAGCCCGCCGAGAAGCGAGAGGCTCAGCACGAGCGAGCCTCCGTAACCGAGGTGATGCGGCAGCCAGAGCACCGGCCCCTTTGCGAGATCGGCCATGAAGAGCGAATTCCAGGTGAGAAAGCCGGATCAAGGGACACAAGAAGGAAGCGGCCGATAGCGGCGGCTCCTGAGAGCGCGAAATTGTATCGAAACGTATTCGTGGCCCCTGCCGCGACAGCCGACGACAATTTCGTGGTGCTCCTGGGAAGCCTCCGCGACATCAGCCGCTTAGTGTCATGAGGCGTGGGCGAACGTGCGGTTCCCCCTTGCATTGCCTCGACGCAGCCATCCGGCCGCGTTCAAAGGAGCACCGGATGGCGCGCATGCGTAGCATCGCGGCCGGCGGGATACTGATTGCGGCAGTATCCGGCGGGTCGATCTTCGGCTGGTATTCTTCCCAGACCTCTGCCTCGGCTACGATCGCCGCGGCCCCTCCTCCCTCGGTGGTCGTATCGGTTCCCCTGAAGCGGGAGATCACCGACTGGAACGAATTCGCCGGCCGTTTCGAGCCGAGCGCGAGCGTCGATATCCGGGCGCGCGTGACGGGGTATCTCCGGTCCATCGATTTTCAGGACGGCCAGATCGTCGAGGCGGGGCAATTGCTGTTCGTCGTCGACCAGCGTCCCTACCAGACTGCCCTGGCACAGGCGCGCGCGCAGAGGTCGAGCGCCCAGGCTGCCGTCGAACTTGCGAGCCTCGAACTTCGCCGCTCCGAACAATTGGTCGGCAGCAATGCAGTATCGCAGGCCAGCCTGGACCAGCGGCGCCAGCAGAAGAAGGACGCCGATGCGTCGCTGGAACTCGCCGAGGCTGCCGTCGCTCGCGCCCAACTCGATCTCGATTATACCGAGATCCGTGCCCCCATCGCTGGCCGCGTGTCCAACCGTCGGGTCGATCCAGGCACCCTGATCACCGACAGCGTGCTTCTCACCACGATCGTCGCGCTCGATCCCATCTACTTCGTCTTCGACGTCAGCGAACGCGACCTCCTTTCCTATCAGCGAGGTCTGAAAAAGGGCGAGATCGCACCGCTGAGGGACAAGAGCATGCCTGTCGAAGCGCGGATGCAGGGCGACGAGGACTGGCCTTATCGGGGCTCCATCGATTTCGTCGACAATCGACTGGAAGCGGGCTCCGGCACCATCCGCGCCCGCGCGACACTTCCCAATCCCGACCTCTTCATCACACCGGGGCAGTTCGGCCGGCTCCGAATGCCGCTGACCCGGCCTTACGAGGCGCTGCTCATTCCGGAGACGGCGACACTCAGGGATCAGGCGGACCGGGTCGTCCTCACGGTTGATGCCGACAACAAGCTGAAGGCAACCAAGGTCGAACTCGGTTCCAGCCAGGGACGCGGCCTGCGCGTCGTGCGTGGCGGCATCGGGCCGCAAGACCGCATCGTCATCAACGGCCTGATGCGCGCTCGCGCCGGTCAGGCCGTTTCTCCGCAAGCCGGCGAAATCGAGCCCAGCTCGACCGCGCTCGCGAACTGAGGCGGCGCCATGCGGATCGCCCATTTCTGCATCGAGCGTCCGATCTTCGCGGCGGTGATGTCCATCCTCGTCGTGCTGATCGGACTGGCCGGCTATACGACGCTTTCGGTCGCCCAATATCCGGAAATCGCGCCTCCGACCGTCGTGATTCAGGCGCAGTATCCGGGCGCATCGGCCGAGGTCATCAGCAACACGGTGGCGACGCCGATTGAGCAGGAAATCAACGGCGTCGAGGACATGCTTTACATGTCCTCGCAGGCGACGGGCGACGGGCAGTTGTCGATCACCGTGACGTTCGCGCTCGGCACCGATGTCGACGAAGCGCAGGTGCTCGTGCAGAACCGCGTCGCGGTCGCGGAACCCCGGCTTCCGGAGGACGTCCGGCGCCTCGGCGTCACGGTGCGGAAGAGCTCACCCGACATCCTGATGGTCGTCCAGCTGTTCTCGCCGGACAATTCGCGGCAGCAGCTCTATCTGGCGAATTACGCGACGCTGCAGATCAGGGACGCGCTGCTCCGGGTCCAAGGCGTGGGCGACGTCCGCATGCCGACATCGCGCGACTACGCGATGGTGATCTGGCTCGACCCGGATCGCGTCGCCGCCCGTAATCTGACCGCGGGTGAAGTGGTCGACGCGTTGCGTGCCCAGAACGTCCAGGTCGCCGCCGGCGTGGTGAACCAGCCACCGGTGCCGAGCCAGGGCGCTTTCCAGCTCAATGTGGAAACGCTCGGCCGGCTCTCCGACCCGGCGGAATTCGAAAACATCATCGTCAGGACCGACGCCGAAGGGCGGGTCACGCGCGTCAGCGACATCGCCCGCGTCGAACTCACCGCCCAGACATTCCGCGCGGTTGCCAACTTCAACGGCCAGCCGGCGCAGCCGATCCAGATATTCCAGCAGCCTGGTTCGAATGCGCTCGATACCGCCGAACGGGTGGTCGAGGAAATGAAGCGGCTGGGTACCCGGCTGCCGGCCGGCGTCGCCTACGACATCCCCTTCAACCCGACTGAGTTCATCGCGGAGTCGGTCGACGAGGTCTACAAGACCATCCTCGAGGCAGTTGCTCTCGTCGTTCTGGTCGTCATCCTGTTCCTGCAGACATGGCGTGCCGCGATCGTTCCGATTCTCGCGATCCCGATCTCGCTCATCGGCACCTTCGCCGTGATGGCGGCGCTCGGTTATTCGCTGAACAACCTGTCGCTGCTCGGCCTCGTCCTGGCGATCGGCATCGTCGTCGACGATGCAATCGTCGTCGTCGAAAATGTCGAGCGGCATTTAGCCGAGGGTCTCGCACCCAAGGAGGCCGCTCATCGCTCCATGGACGAGATCAGCGGCGCCTTGATCGCGATCGCGCTCGTCCTCTGCTCGGTCTTCATCCCGGCCGCCATGGTGTCGGGCATCTCCGGGCAGTTCTTCCGTCAGTTCGCGGTCACCATCGCATCGGCGACCGCGATATCGGCCTTCGTCTCGCTGACTCTCAGTCCAGCTCTGTGCGCCATGCTGCTGAAGCCGCATCGGCCGGATCATCATGAACCGCGCGGCCTGTTGTCGATGCTGCGGGTCGACCGTGCGTTCAGGGCCTTCAACGCCGGTTTCGACAGACTCTCGTCGGGATACGGCCGGCTGACGCGGCGATTGCTCCGCTATGCCGTGCTGATGCTGGTGCCCTACGCCGCTCTGCTCGGTCTGACCGGATGGCAATTGGAACGCGCGCCGACCGGCTTCATCCCGGAGCTCGACCAGGGATATTTCATCACCTCGGTTCAACTGCCGCCGGGCTCATCGCTCTCCCGGACGGAGGCCGTGATGACGAAGCTGTCGAACCGCCTGGTCGATCTCGATGGCATTGCGCATGTCGTCGCGATCGCCGGTCTGGACGGCGCGACCTTCACGAATGCTTCCGCTAACGGTCTCGCATTCATCATCCTCAAGCCCTTTTCGGAGAGAGCCGGTCGCGGTCTCGGCGTGGACGCGCTGATAGCCGGATTGCCAGCGAGGCTCGCGGATATACCGGAAGCCCGCTTCATTCCGATCAAGCCCCCCTCGGTGCGCGGCATCGGCAATGCGGGTGGCTTCAAGATGATGGTGCAGGACACGACCGGGGCGGGTCCGGTTGAACTGGAGCGCGTCGTTCAGAGCATGGTTTCGGCCGCCAGCGCCTCGCCCGGCTTCGTGCGGGTCTTCACGCCGTTCAATACCGCGACGCCGAAGCTCTATGCCGACATAGACCGCGTGAAAGCCGAGATGCTCGGCGTGCCGGCAAGCCGTGTTTTCGAGACGCTCGAGATCTATCTCGGCTCGTCCTACGTGAACGACTTCAACTTCCTCGGCCGCACCTTCCAGGTTCGAGCCCAGGCCGACGGCGTCACCCGCCAGGACATCGAAACGATCGGCAACTTCAAGACCCGCAGCGATTCCGGCGCGATGGTACCGCTCAGTTCCCTCGCCAATTTCGAGGAGCGCAACGGCCCGTATCGTATGCCCCGGTTCAATCTGCGTGCCGCCGGCGAAGTCCAGGGCGCCGCAGCGCCCGGTGTGTCGACCGGAACGGCACTCGATCGCATGGAGGAGATCGCCCGGCAGACGCTGCCGGAGGGCTACAGCTTCGAGTGGACGGAACTCGCGCTGCAGGAGCGGATGGCAGGAAGCTCGGGCATGATCGTCTTCCTTGCCTCGATCGTCTTCGTATTCCTGCTGCTCGCAGCTCAATACGAAAGCTGGGCCCTGCCGTTCGCGGTGATGCTGATCGTGCCGATGTGCCTTCTGGCCGCCGTGAGCGGGCTGCTGGTCATGGCGATGGACGTCAATATTCTGGCGCAGATCGGCTTCGTAGTGCTGATCGGCCTTGCCGCCAAGAATGCGATCCTGATCGTCGAGTTCGCGCGGCAAGGAGAAGACCATGGAATGACGCCCGTCGATGCCGCTGTCGAGGCGGCAAGGACAAGGCTACGGCCGATCCTCATGACCTCCCTGGCGTTCATCCTCGGCGTCGTACCCCTGGTGGTCGCAACTGGCGCCGGCGCCGAGATGCGCCAATCGCTCGGGACCACCGTGTTCTTCGGCATGGCGGGCGTCACCGCATTCGGGCTGATTTTCACCCCGATCTTTTATGTGATCAGCCGGCGGCTGGAGTTGTTGGCCAAGCATAAGCAGACCGCCGTGGCACCCGCCGAATGACCTCAAGGAAAGAGGTGGTTAAGGGCAGCGACGGGATGTGTTCAGCCAGCTGGGCTTTCGACGATGTTGTGAAGCAACCGGCCTTGCCGGGCAGCGAGCGCTGCATCGGGTCACCTAGGCTTGGAGGGATGGCGGACTTGGCTCGCCTTGCTGTGTTTTGGCCGTTCTTCCCGAAAAATCCGATCAGGATGGGCTTAGCGGCCTAACAAATTTCAGGAAGAGGGTCTTCCGCCGAGCGTGATCTGGCGGTTCCAGAGCAACGCAACGAGCGTGCACACGGCTCCGGACAGCAGATACGCACCGGAGGACATCAGTCCAAGGCGGCTCGACAGGAACAGCGCGACGAACGGCGCGAAGCCTGCGCCGAACAGCCAGGCAAGGTCAGTCGTCACCGCCGCTCCGGTATAGCGGTAGGTCATCGAGAAATTCGATGCAACCGCGCCCGAGGACTGGCCGAACGACAGGCCAAGTAGAACGAAACCGAGTATCATGAAAGTGGCCTCGCCGAGCCCGCCGGCATCAAGGAGCTGAGGCGCGAAACCGCTGAAGACAGCGATGGCGATGGCGCAGACGGCGAGCATGGAACGCCGTCCGAACTCATCCGCGAGGCGGCCCGACGCAACGATGGCGATGAGGCCGAACACCGCGCCGATCATCTCGATGGCAAGGAAGCGGCTCGTCCCCTCGTTCGTAAAGAGATAGATCCAAGACAGCGGGAACACCGTCACCATGTGGAACAGCGCGAAGGTGGCCAGCGGCGCGAAGGTGCCGATGACCACATTGCGCCCCTCATGCCGCAGCGTCTCGCCGACGGCGGCAGGTTCGAGCTCCTGCTTCTCGAAGAGCTCGGTGTATTCCGGCGTGACGACGATGCGTAGGCGGGCGAAAAGCGCCACGACGTTGATCGCGAAGGCGACGAAGAATGGATAGCGCCAACCCCAGCTCATGAAGTCGCCGGGCGACAGATTGCCGACGAAGAAGGCGAACAGGGCGCTGGCGACCAGAAGACCGAGCGGCGCGCCGATCTGCGGGATCATCGCGTACCAGCCGCGCCGGTCCTCGGGCGCGTTCAGGGCAAGCAGCGATGCGAGACCGTCCCATGCGCCACCGAGTGCGAGCCCCTGCCCGATCCGGAACAGCGACAGCAGCAGGACCGAGCCCCAGCCGATCTCCTGATAGCCCGGCAGGAACGCAACCGCGACCGTAGAACTTCCGAGCAGGAACAGGGCGATCGTCAACTTGACGCCGCGGCCATGGGCGCGGTCGACGGCGAGGAAGATGATCGATCCTACCGGCCGAGCGACGAACGCGAGCGCGAACACTGCGAAGGAATAGAGCGTTCCCGTCACCGGATCGACGAACGGGAAGACCAGCTTCGGAAACACCAAGACCGAGGCGATCGCGTAGACGAAGAAGTCGAAGAATTCCGAGGTCCGGCCGATGATGACGCCGACCGCAATCTCGCTCGGATCGACCCCGCCATGATGACGCGCGTGCATGGCGCGGACATCGCGCTCAAGGGTGGTCATCGGCACGGCTGGCTTCGCGTTCATCGTCAAATCTCAAGGAATTTTCAGTAATGACATAGTCGATTCCAACACGGCCGGTTCCAAAATACGTATTGGTCTTTAGTCGGGTTGGACAAACTGTCCAATGGTGCAGCAGTGCCAACGGCTCTAGCTCAAGCCCGAATTCACTCGCACCGACGAGATTCTCGCCTTGAACCGGTTCCGCATCCTCGCACTGCTTTCGCTCTCTGTCTTGCTGAGCGGTTGCAACGCGGTGGTGCTTGACCCTTCGGGAGATGTTGCTGGCCAGCAGCGCGATCTTCTCGTCGCCTCGACCCTGTTGATGCTCTTGGTGATCGTACCGGTGATTGCGCTGACCGTGCTGTTCGCCTGGCACTACCGGCAGTCGAACACGGACGCCCGCTACGAGCCCGATTGGGACCACTCGATCCATCTCGAACTGGTCATCTGGGCGGCCCCGCTCCTGATCATCGTCTGTCTCGGCGCGCTGACCTGGATGGGCACGCATCTGCTCGATCCCTACCGTCCGCTCGACCGCACCGCCGAGGGCAGGCCGGTGCCGGACGATTCAAAGCCGCTCGAGGTCGACGTCGTCGCCCTAGACTGGAAATGGCTGTTCATCTACCCGGAATATGGCATCGCGACTGTCAATGAACTCGCCGCGCCGGTTGATCGACCGATCAGCTTCCGCATCACCTCCTCCTCGGTGATGAACTCCTTCTACATCCCCGCCCTCGCAGGCCAGATCTATGCGATGCCGGGCATGGAGACGAAGCTCCACGCCATCATCAACAAGGCCGGCACCTACGAAGGCTTCTCGGCGAACTACAGCGGTTCCGGCTTCTCGGGAATGCGCTTCGCGTTCCATGGGCTCTCTAACGACGACTTCGCAAAGTGGACCGAAGAGGTAAAGGCCACCGGCGGTGCGCTCGGCCGCACCGACTATCTCGCGCTGGAACGCCCGAGCGAGAACGAGCCCGTCCGCAAATATGCGAGCGTCCAGGCCGATCTCTACAAGGCGATCGTCAATATGTGCGTCGAGCCCGGCAAGATGTGCATCAGCGACATGGCAGCGATCGACGCCAAGGGTGGGCTCGGCATGGCGGGCGTCAACAACGTCCTGCCGCTGACCTACGACAAATACGCCCGCCGTGGCTCGGTCCTCGGACCCGAGCAAACCTATGTCGCAGCGATCTGCGATACGGGCGAGCAGGCTTCCGCGCCCACGAACATGACGCCGGTGATCGAAAAGACCCCGCTGCGCCCTTCTTCCACGCCTTCCGAGACTCCCTCGACGACGCCCGTCGCCGAGCGGCCGTCCTGACGAGCCCCTAAATGCCCGCCGACCTCGACCTTCAGAAGCTAATCTTCGGCAGACTCACGATCGAGTCCCTGCCCCTCCACGAGCCGATCCTCGTCGCGACCTTCGCGGTCGTGGCGCTGGGCGGCGTCGCGGTCCTGGGCGCCCTCACCTATTTCCGGCTCTGGGGCTATCTCTGGAAGGAATGGTTCACGAGCGTCGATCACAAGCGCATCGGCGTCATGTACATGGTGCTCGGCATCGTCATGCTGCTGCGCGGCTTCTCCGACGCCATCATGATGCGCCTGCAGCAGGCGGTCGCGTTCAATGGTTCGGAGGGTTACCTCCCGGCCCATCACTACGACCAGATATTCACCGCTCACGGCGTGATCATGATCTTCTTCGTGGCCATGCCGCTCGTCACCGGCCTGATGAACTTCGTTGTGCCGCTGCAGATCGGCGCGCGCGACGTCTCGTTCCCATTCCTCAACAATTTCAGCTTCTGGATGACGGTCTCGGGCGCGGTGCTCGTGATGACCTCGCTGTTCGTCGGCGAGTTCGCTCGGACCGGCTGGCTCGCCTATCCGCCGCTGTCGAACATCGGCTACAGCCCCGATGTCGGCGTCGACTATTACATATGGGCGCTGCAGATCGCGGGCATCGGAACCCTGCTATCCGGCGTCAACCTGATCGCCACCATCGTCAAGATGCGCGCGCCGGGCATGACGCTGATGAAGATGCCGATCTTCACCTGGACGGCGCTCTGTACCAACGTGCTGATTGTCGCCGCCTTCCCGGTCCTGACCGCCGTTCTCGTCCTGCTCTCGCTCGACCGCTACATCGGCACGAACTTCTTCACGAACGACTTCGGCGGCAGCCCGATGATGTACGTGAACCTGATCTGGATCTGGGGCCATCCTGAGGTCTACATCCTGATCCTGCCGGCGTTCGGCATCTTCTCGGAAGTCACCTCGACCTTCTCGGGAAAGAAGCTGTTCGGCTACTCGTCGATGGTCTACGCGACGGTCGTCATCACGATCCTGTCCTATCTCGTCTGGCTCCACCACTTCTTCACTATGGGCTCGGGCGCCAGCGTGAACTCGTTCTTCGGGATCACGACGATGATCATCTCGATCCCGACGGGCGCAAAGATCTTCAACTGGCTGTTCACGATGTATCGCGGCCGCATCCGGTTCGAGCTGCCGATGATGTGGACGGTCGCCTTCATGATCACCTTCGTGATCGGCGGCATGACCGGCGTCTTGTTGGCGGTGCCGCCGGCCGACTTCGTGCTGCACAACAGCCTGTTCCTGGTCGCGCACTTCCACAACGTCATCATCGGCGGAGTGCTGTTCGGCCTGTTCGCCGGCATCAGTTTCTGGTTCCCGAAAGCGTTCGGCTTCAAGCTCGATCCGTTCTGGGGCAAGCTGTCGTTCTGGTTCTGGGTCTCAGGCTTCTACTTCGCCTTTATGCCGCTCTACGTTCTCGGCCTGATGGGCGTGACGCGCCGTCTGCGCGTGTTCAACGATCCGTCGCTGCAGATCTGGTTCGTGATCGCGGCGTTCGGTGCCTTCCTGATCCTGCTCGGCATCGCCTGCTTCCTGATCCAGATCGCCGTCAGCGTGATGCGCCGCGAACAATTGCGCGACACAACCGGCGACCCGTGGAACGGCCGCACGCTCGAATGGGCGACCTCCTCGCCGCCCCCCGCCTACAACTTCGCGTTCACGCCGGTCGTGCATGACAACGACGCGTGGTGGGACATGAAGGAGCGCGGCTACAAGCGGCCTCTCGACGGCTTCCGCCCCATCCACATGCCGAGCAATACCGGCACTGGCATTATCCTCGCGGGTATAAGCGTTGTCTTCGGCTTCGCGATGATCTGGTACATCTGGTGGCTCGCCGCGCTCAGCTTCATCACGCTGCTCACGGTCGCGATCGGCCATACGTTCAACTACAAGCGCGACTTCCACATCCCCGTGGAGGAGGTCGTGCGCAAGGAGGGCGAGCGGACGCGTCTCCTCGCCGCTGAGGCCTGACCATGGCGAGCAAAGCCGCCTCCGCCGTGATGACGGACGACGTCGTCTTCTATCTCGCCGACGAGCACGACCACGCCGAGGGCCGGAGCACGATGCTCGGCTTCTGGCTGTATCTGATGAGCGATTGCCTCATCTTTGCAGTCCTGTTCGCGACCTACGGCGTGCTCGGCAGCAATTATGCCGCCGGCCCCTCGCCCAGGGATCTGTTCGACCTGCCGCTCGTGGCGCTCAACACGACGATGCTGCTGCTGTCGTCGATTACCTACGGTTTCGCCATGCTGACGATGGTGAAAGGCCGCGTCGGCCAGACCCAGATCTGGCTCGCGATCACCGGCCTGTTCGGCCTCTCCTTCCTGAGTATCGAGCTCTACGAATTTGCCCACCTCATCCATGAGGGTGCGACGCCTCAGCGGAGCGCCTTCCTGTCGTCTTTCTTCACTTTGGTCGGAACGCACGGCCTGCATGTCACCTTCGGCATCATCTGGCTGGTGACATTGATGGTGCAGGTCGGCCGCTACGGCCTGATCGCCGCGAACCAGCGCCGGCTGATGTGCCTCAGCATGTTCTGGCACTTTCTCGACGTCATCTGGATCGGCGTCTTCACCTTCGTCTATCTGATGGGAATGCTGCGATGAGCGCCGAAACCCATGCCGATCACGGTTCACACGGCCACGAGGACGGCCAGAGCCACGGAACGCTGAAGAGCTATCTGATCGGCTTCAGCCTGTCGGTGGTCCTGACCGCGATCCCGTTCTGGCTGGTGATGACCGGCGCGCTCGGTGACCAGCAGGCGACGGCCCTGACGATCATGGGCTTCGCCTTCGCCCAGATCATCGTCCACATGGTGTTCTTCCTGCATATGAACGCCAAGTCGGAAGGCGGCTGGACGATGATGGCGCTGATCTTCACGCTCGTTCTGGTGGTGATCGCGCTCTCGGGCTCGCTGTGGGTAATGTACCACCTCAACGCCAACATGATGCCGATGCAGGACATGAGTCAAATGCCGTGACGGCCTTGGCCGGACACCACCTGTTGGACGACGGCCACCCGAAGCGGACTCGATCGAGGGCGGCGACGGTTCTGCTCGCGGCGGCGATCATGCTCGGGATCGCGGTACTCACCGCACTCGGAATCTGGCAACTCCAGCGCCGCGTCTGGAAGCTCGACCTGATCGCAACCGTCGAGCAGCGCATCCACGCGGCTGCCGTGCCCGCACCCGGTCCCGCCTATTGGCCTCATGTGGATGCGACTCATGACGTCTACCGGCGCGTCTCGGTCAGCGGCATGTTCCGAAACGACCGCGAGACCTTGGTTCAGGCGTCGACGGAACTCGGCGGCGGCTATTGGGTGATGACGCCCTTCAAGGCCGATGACGGCTTCGTCGTATTGATCAATCGCGGCTTCGTTCCGCCCGACCTGAAAGACCCGGCGAAACGCGCGTCCGGCCAGATCTCGGGCGAGACATCGGTGACGGGCCTGATGCGGATGACGGAGCCGAAGGGCGGGTTCCTGCGTTCCAACGATCCCGCGAGCGACCGCTGGTATTCGCGCGACGTCGCCGAAATCTCGGCGAAGCGCGGACTGGCCGACACCGCTCCCTATTTCATCGATGCCGAGGGTTCCGCCCCCGGTGGGCCGGTCGGCGGTCTCACCGTCGTCTCCTTCCCGAACAACCACCTCGTCTATGCGCTGACCTGGTTCGGTCTTGCGGCGCTCCTCGCGGTCTGGGCAGTGGTCCTGATCCGGGAAGAGCGTCAGCAACGCGCGCCGTCCTGAGACCGCAAGATACGCCCGGCCTCCCGGACCGCCTGCCCCTCCGTCCAGACCGATCCTTCCGCCTTCAATGCCGCGGCCTGGCCAGGCGTCATCGTGGCCATGCATGCGGCGGCTGCGTCGTAACTCACCTGTTCGGTGTGCTCGCGGCTGGCGGTGCCCTTGGCATAGAAGGCATCGCCGAAGCCGATCAGCCGGGCTGCCGTTTCCACGTCGCCGAGCCGGCAGCTGATCAGCGCACAATGTTCGACCATCCGCACGACGGCTGCCGGCCAACCCAGGCCCTGTGCTTCCCGGAGGGCATCGCTTGCGACAGTGATGGCCTCGTCATCCCGTCCGGTGACGAGGAGATAAGAGGTGAGATTACCCAGGCCGAGCACGATCTGACGGCGATTGGCCCGGTTTCCCTCCAGAACGCCGCGACCGACGATGACGGCCTGTTCCGGATTGCCCGCGACGAGTTCGAGTTCGGCAAGTGCGATCTGCGCGTTCACTGTGCCGTGGGTATCGCCGATGTCCTGGGCGAGACCGAGCGATTGGCGGATGAGTATCCGGGCACGGTCGAAATCGCCGTCGAAATACGCACCTACGGCCAGCGATCTGAGCCAGTCGCAGAGCTGCTTCGTTGGCCCGATCGGCTCGAGCAGCTCGCCCGCTTCCCGCAAACGGTCGCTCGCGGATGCCGTGTCCGACGGCCTCATTCTCGCGGCGCCGGCTTTCGCCAGCGCCTCCCCCTCTCCAAGGCTGTCGCCGACGAGATGATAGAGTTCGGCCGCTTTCTCGGCGGCCTGGATACTCGATTGATCGCCGTGCGCGCTGACCGAGGTGCGTCCCAGCCAAAGACGCGCGGCGGTGTCCGGATAATGGCCCTCGTCGAGCCGCGCGAAGGCCGTCTCCACCCACCGGCCTCGCTCCGAGAGAAGCGACAATTCGTTCCAGAGGCGGATGCCGTAGGCGGCGAGCTCGACTCCGAGCGTGGCATCGCCCTCCTCGCTGAAGGCCCATTCCAGCGTCGCCCGAAGATTGTCGAGCTCCGGCTCGTACCGTTCCCGCCAGACTGACGTGGACATGGTCGGCCAGCTCGCCTCGGCGGACGAGAAATAGCTGATCAGATATTCGGCGAAATGCCGACGAAGTCCCGTTTCCCGGGCCTCCACCAGTTTCGCCCAGCTGTACTGGCGCGTCGCTTCCAGCAGTTTGTAACGGGGTTCGCGCGACGAGAGGTCGACGACGACCAGGGATTTGTCGATCAGCGACGCCAGAAGATCGACGACGCTTCCCGGCTCCAATGGCTCTGCCGTGGCGACCCATTCGGCGGCTTCGAGGCGCCAGCCATCGGCAAATATCGACAACCGTCTCAGAAGTGCCTGCTCTTGCGAATTGAGCAGTCCATAGCTCCAGTCGAACAGGTTTTTCAGGGTCTGGTGGCGCGGCATCACTGTCCGGCTGCCGCTGGTCAGGATCGAGAACATGTTGTGCAGCTGATCCGCCAGCTGTTCGGGAGCCATGGCCCTCAACCGCGGCGCCGCGAGTTCGATCGCCAGCGGAATGCCGTCGACCTGCTGGCATATCCGGGCGATGGCCGGCGCATTCGCATCGGTAAGTTCGAAACGCTCGACCAGACGGGATGCGCGCTCCATCAGGAGCTGCACGGCGCTATGACGGCGCGCCTCGCTCGCGCTGATCCTGGAGCTTGGTGGAAAGCCCAGGTTCGGAATGCGGAAGGTTTCCTCGCCCGATATAGCCAATGGCTCCCTGCTGGTGGCGAGGATTCTGACGTCGGGACAGGACCGCGCGATAGCCTCGGCGATGGCGGCGGCTGCGGCGATCACATGCTCGCAATTGTCCAGGATGAGCAGAGCCCGGCGATGAGCGAGGAAATCAACCGCCGTATCGATAGCCGACCGGCCGCCCTGAGCCGGCACGCCCAACGTCCCGCAAATGCTTTCCGCGACGAGCTGCGGATTCTCGATCGCCGCAAGCTCGATCAGCCAGACCTCGTCATTGAAGCGATCAAGCAGATCGAAGCCGACCTGGATGGACAGCCTCGTCTTGCCGGCGCCTCCGGATCCGGTCAGCGTCACAACACGGGATCGTTCGAGCCTACGTGCGACCTCGCTTCGCTCGTCGTCCCGGCCAATCAAGGCCGCTAGCTGGTCGGGCAGATTGTTTTTCCGGACGGTCGCGGCGGGTTCGGGCTGTTGTACCGGCTTCTCCTTCGAGGCTGCGGAGACGATGGCCGGGCGAAGCATGGAGGCGGTGCGTTCGCTGGGGGCAACGCCCAGTTCCGACGACAGGAGGTCACGGCATTTCTTGAACTGGCGCGCGGCGAGCGCTCTTTGTCCCCTCGAGAGATAGACCGCGATCAGGGCGCGATGTGCTTCTTCGAGTACGGGATCGAGCTCCAGAGCCCTCCGGGCCAATCGTTCAACATCGTCGAAGCGAGCCTCGTCGATGGACAGATCCAGCAGTTTCTCGATCGCGCGTAACGCCGCGCTCTCCAGCTCCTGACGTTTCTGGAGCAGCCAGGCCTGCCCCTCCGGATCGGAGATCATCAGGCCGTCGAGCAGAGGCCCCGAGTAAAGCTCAACCGCCTCGCGGAGGAAGGTCGGATCGCTTTGTTCGACCAGCGCGCGGAATCGGGCGACGTCGATTTCAACCGCTGCTTCATTCAAACCGACAGACGTCAGATCGCCATCGAGAACGGCCATCGGACATTGCGCGAATGCCTTGCGGATCGAGGCGAGAGTCTGCCGCCCGCTTTGCCGAGCCTGCTCCTCGCTCCTGTCGCTCCAGAGCAGGGCATTCAGCTCTTCGCGACCGATCCGCGCGTTCGGCGCCAATGAGAGTACTGCAAGGGCGAGCTGCGCCTTCTTGAGGTTGAGGTCGAGCCGCACCCCGTCGGGGCTCCGAGCTTCGAAACGCCCCAGGAGCCTCAGACGCGCGCACGGCTCCTTCGGGACCATAACGCCGCTCCCAGATAACGAGCGTGAACTCTACCGACTTCTCTGCCGAGTGCGAATTTATTCAGAAATCACGCCCCGTCCCAGCCAAAAATCACGGTCGGATCACGGCACCCGACCACCATGCTCCCACTGAACACTCACCAGGGAGGACGAGTGATGAAGAATTCAACGCAATTCAACACCGCCTCGTCGGACGAGGATTACGAGAGTCGCAGCAGTGCCGGAGCGCATTTCTGGTACAATGTCCGGACGCCGCTACTCGCATCGGTTTTCGTGGCGCCGATGTTCGTCTGGCCCCTGTTCCTCGACCCGGCGGTGACCCCAACAACCGCCGCGCTGGATCCAGGTTCAACCGCACAGGCCTGTGTCGAGTGGGAAAACGCTTCCCTCGACGCACTGAACAAAAGGATGGACGGTCCAGAAGTCGGACGCGAAGCCTTCGAGCGCTCCGCCAATCGCTGGCTTGCGGAGGCTCGCCGCAATTGCTCGTCGGGCTCGCCGGCACGGGCCGCGCGCTCCTATCAGAAGATTATCGCGACCGCGAAAACAGAAATGGCCAGCGCACGATAGTGCAGTCTCGGAAGGTCCATCGTGCCGCTCGTGATGGACCTCCCGGAGAAGAAATAGATCCACGGAGTGCCCGACCGTGGCGGATCTGACGCTCGCACTGTTCGGCCTGTTCAACGCTCTACGACTGTTCTCCTACGTGCCGCAGATCATCCGGATTGCATGCGACCCGAATGGGACGACGAGCATATCCTACACGTGCTGGACGATCTGGATCGGCGCCAATTCCAGCACGGCCGCCTACGCGATCGTCAACGTCTACGATCCATGGCTCTCCGCGGTGAACGCCTTCAACGCCGCCTGCTGCGCTTTAGTGGTGGCGCTGACCCTTCTGGAAAAGACGCATGAGAACCGCCAGATGACCTCGCCGGCGATCGATATCGGGTGTTCGGGCCGCCCCGCGTTATCGTTCTCGCGCGCGCCGCGATACGGTGCGCTTCCGGTTCTCGATCACGCAGATATACGCCTCCGGCGAGCGCTGGACGACGAAGCCGGTCGGCGACAGCACATGCCGACGCTTGTCGACTGTATTGCCCTCGTTACCGCCCACGGTGAAGGCGACCCCCGGGCGAACGTCAACGACGATGGCGCTGTGCGAACTGTATCCGTTTTGGTTGGCCGCCTGATTGTAGGCTATCTGCCCCGTACCGGCATTGGCGCAGATCAGATCTCCGATCTTGGGCTTGTAGTCCCCAATCTTTCGGCCGCGGAAGACGCCCGTGCCTGCGAGCGCATTGCCGATGGTCCGCTTGATGAACATCGCGTGCCGAATCGAGAAGTCGAACTCGGCGTTCCTGACGCCGGCGTGAAGAAGGCACCACGACACGAACACGGCCGACCACGGCCAGGTGCTGATGTCCTCCGGCATGTTCCAGCCGAGGACATCGTTCGGATCGGCCTGCCTGAGAGCGGGCAGATAAGTCTGATTGACCCGCTTGCGCATACGGGAGTCGGTTTCGGGGATACCGCCGAAATCGTCGAATTCCTTGAGAGCAATGTTGGCGAGGTGCTGTGCGAATTCAGTCGGCATGCCGGCCTCCGGTGAACTGCTGTCACACACGGCGCAGGAAGCCGACGGCGATCGACGCAACTCTTGATTGCTCAATGGCCATCCTGCGCGTTGAAGGCTAATATTCGCGCGCCGTATCGGCAAGCTCGCACATCGCGCCACTGAAGGCTTGGCGGCTTCGTCCGCATTTGGAGGAGGAGTCGATGGGTACGAGAACATATGCCGCGTCGAGTCTCGCGTTCGTACTCCTGGTCGCCGGGGGAACGACCGCTTCCCGTTCCGCCAGCTACGACCTGGAACCCGCCGCCAGTCCCTCCTGCGGAGTGACCAATTCAACCTTCGCGTTCTGGGCCCGCGAGGCCACCAAGATCGTCAAGGAAAACACCGTCGCGACCGATCGGGCATGTCCGAATGTCGAGGTGCGGCAGACGAAGCCGATCAAGCGCGATTCCGCGATACCGCGGATCGTCCAGACGCGCGCGCAGCGCAACGCGCTGAAAACCTACACCGGCGGCAATGTGGTCGTGGTCGACGGGCTGCACTGGTGCGGCGAATTCAGCCCCTCCTCCTATGCCGGCTGCGAGGGCGCGGGTCCGATCATCGTGGTCAATCTCGACCGCTCGTTCCACTTTCCCGAACTCAGCCTGATCCACGAGATCGGGCACAATGTCGGTTTCGGCCACACGGCCTCGATCTGCCCGGTTCCCCGCCCCGCCGGGTCGGGTATACCGGACGCGGTCTACTTCAACATCATGTATTGCCGCGCCCACCGCGACCGGCGGGCCGTCAACGCCAACCAGTGCAGCACCCTGCAGGATGGTTCGATCGCCGACCTGCCGATGGTGGACGCGGCGCCCGCCCAGGGCGTCGCCCCCGCAACCGCGATGTCCACGCCCGCAGCTGTTGCCGATCCGGCGCCGACCCCGGCCGGACCCGAGGATATCGAGACATTCCTCATGGAAAGGTTCGCGCAGGGCACGCCTTATGAAGAGATTGAGCTGCTGTCACCGGACCAGCTCGATGAGGTTCGTCGGATCCTCGGCGCCGACAGCAAGCGCGCGCTATGGGCCAATGCCGTGGTGGTGCTCGGACTGCGCGGACAGGCATCCGATGTCGACCTACTCATCGACCTGTTCGAAAGGATCAAGGGTAGCAACGATCCGAGCGACCTGCGCACCCGGACAAGCGGCGCTTATTCGCTGGGAATGCTCGCCGGACGGGTTGAGGGGGAACCGAAAGGACGCGCGCTCTCCTTCCTGATCCGCGGTTTCCGAATCGACGGGGCGAGGCAGCTAGCGGCTCCCGAGGAGAGCGACAGTCTGGCCAGGAGCTTCGCCACCGGCATCGCGCTCTCCGGCGATCCGGTCGCGACCAAGGGCGTGATCGACGCTTCGATCGCGACAAGGCGCACTTGGGCTCCGCAGATCGAGAGCTATGCGAGGGAACTCGGCATCGACAGCGCCGCGCCGGCTGCCGCCGCCGAAGTGCCTGCGCTGGATTCGGACGAATTGCAGACGCTGTCCGATACGGCGATCGGCGTGAACGCGCGCGGCGTCCGAGCCATGCTTCAGGGTCAAGTTCCTGAATCGCAGGAACAGCAGCAGATCGCCCCCAATGTCGATCAGCTTCCCGCCTCGCTGAACAGGCTGAAGGATCTGGCGACCTCGGCGCCGGAAGTGCCGGCCGCCGCTCAGGCCCTGAGAAGCCTCGGACTACCGTCTCTCCGGCAGTGGCGGGAGACGCCGCTCAGGAACAAGCTCGGCAACCCGTGACGGGTCGCTTCCGGCGAACGGGTGAACGAGCCTTCTCGCCGGACGGCAGCCGGGTTCAGGTCGGGACCGCGCCTGCTCCGTTCGCCAATCCCGTCTGCATGACCACGACCTCGGTTCCGATCGGCACCCGCGTGTAGAGGTCCATGATGTCTTGATTGAGCAGACGGATACAGCCCGAAGACATCGCCTGGCCGATCGATTGCGGCTGCGTCGTTCCATGAATGCGGAAATAGGTGTCCTTGCCATTCTGGGCGAGGTACAGCGCGCGCGGGCCGAGCGGGTTGCCGATGCCGCCCGGCATCCCTTCGGGCCACTTCGCTGCTTCCGGATCGCGCAGCTGCATCTCCTTCGGCGGATGCCATTTCGGCCATTCCTGCTTGCGGTCGATGATCGCCCGGCCGGACCAGGCGAAACCGTCACGCCCTACGCCGACGCCATACCGGAGCGCGGAGCCATCGTCCTGCGTGAGATAGAGGAATTTGTTGGCGGTATCGACAACCACGACGCCAGCCCGCTCGCCGGTGATGTTCGGCGCGCTCTGGCGGAGAAAGCGCGGATCGATCTTCGTCGTGTCGATGGCCGCGACCGGGAACGGCTCCGTCACGATTGCGGCATAGCGCGGATCGACGACGCCCTTGAAAGCCTGCGGCGCGGCCGGAGAGGTCGAAGTAGGCGGAGGCGGCGCGATGCCGGCCATCGGTGCGGGCTCCCGCGTCCTCGAACTGCAGGCAGCCAGTGCAAACGGCAAGGCCGCCAGAACTACACGGCGCGTAGGGCGAATGCGGTCAGATGGCATCGCGGTTCTCCTCGGGAGAAATACTCTTCCGCCGATATGGCTATATTGTGCGGCTTGCGCGACGCATGCCTCGCACAGGCTCGGCGGCCTAAAATGAGCCGCAGAGTCCGGTCATGACCACGTCGGGCGCCCCGGATCGTTAACTGATCGTTTCTTTCCCTTCGGCAGAATGCAGGCAGTTCGTATCTTGAGTTCGCGATGATCACGATAAGGTTCTGCGTTGCCGCGATCGTGGCGCTTGTCCTCTCCGCCTGCGCGTCCTTCGACCGCGACGACCGGGGCGATGTGCCTATTCCGCCGAAGCTTGTCTCCGCGATGAAGGCGAAGGGCATGACCCCGCAGGATCCCATCATGATCCGGATCCACAAGCAGGAGAGCGAACTCGAAGTCTGGAAGCGCGACCGGACGGGCCGATACGCGCTCCTGAAGACCTATCCTCTGTGCCGCTGGTCCGGAAAGCTCGGCCCGAAAATGGCGCAGGGCGACCGGCAGGCGCCGGAAGGCTTCTATACGGTCAATGCCGGGATGCTGAACCCGCGCTCGCAGTTCAATCTCTCATTCAATCTAGGCTTTCCGAACCGTCTCGAGAAATCGCTCGGCTGGGAAGGATCGGCGCTGATGGTGCACGGCGCGTGCTCGTCGTCCGGCTGCTATGCGATGACCGACGACGGCGTCGCGGAAGTTTACGCAGTGGCTCGCGAGGCCCTGAAAGGCGGACAGGCCGCCTTCCAGGTCCAGGCGCTGCCGTTCCGCATGAATAGCCGCAACCTCGCGCTCCATCGTGGCGATCCCAACATGCCGTTCTGGCGGAACCTGAAAGAGGGGGCGGACCGCTTCAATGTGACGAAACAACCGCCGACCGTCGCCTATTGCGGCCGCCGCTATGCCTTCGACGAGCCGGCTGGTGCAATGCTCGACCCGATGGCTCCCTGCCCGGCGATCGAGGGCGATCCGTCGATCTCGCAGAAACTCGCCGATATCTCGAAGAGCGACGAGGCAAGCCTGCAGTCCTCGACGCCCGCTCCCGCGATGTCCTATTCGGACGGCGGCATGCACCCGGTATTCCGCGAGATCCTCGCCAAGTCCGGACCGGAGCGCCTGGCTAAGATGACGTCGACCAACGTCCCGGTCAGTCGGCCGGATGCGGCACTCGCGGATCCGTATGAGCCGATGATGACGGGCTCGACGCAGTAAGCGGAACCTCGCTGGCGGGCCCCGACTCAGGCCTTGTTCGCCGAGGCCTCATAGATCTCGTCGATCGACTGTTTCAGCGCCGTGTCGAACTCCGCATCGCTCATCTGGACCGTTAGGCCTTCCGTGAGCGCGCGCGAGAAGCTCGCGATCATGTCGTGGTTTTCGGCAAGGCGCCTGCAGGCTTCGGTACGCGTGTAACCACCCGAAAGCGCGACGACGCGGACGACGGACGGATGGGCAGCGAGCGACCTGTAGAGATCCGGCACGTCCGGGATGGTCAGCTTCAGCATGACCTTGCGATCGGTCGGCAGCATATCGAGCTGCTTGGCGATCTCGTCGCGGAGGATCGCTTCGGCGCCCTTCTTGTCCGGACTCTTGATCAGGACTTCCGGCTCGATGATCGGCACTAGACCGTGCGAGGCGACCTGCCCGGCGAGTTCGAACTGCTGAGCGACCACGGCGGCGATGCCGGTCTGCGAAGGCAGGTTGATGACCGAGCGTTCCTTGGTCCCGAAGATGCCGAGCTTCACGGCCCGGTCGAGTGTCGCGTCGAGGCCTGGGATCGGCTTCATCAGCTGGACACCGTCGGTCTCGGCTTCCAGCCCCTTGTCGATCTTGAGAAACGGAACGACGCCCCGGTCTTCCCAGAGATAGGAAGGCACCGGTCTACTCTTCGCCTCGCCGTCCATCGTCGCCTCGAACAGGATCGCGGCGATGACCTTGTCGCCGCTGAAGCCCGGGGACGTCATGATGCGCACCCGCATCTCGTGCACCAGCCGGAACATCTCGGCGTCGCCGCTATAGGCGCTGTCCGGAATGCCATAGAGCCTGAGCGCGCCGGGCGTCGAACCGCCGCTCTGATCGAGCGCCGCGATGAAGCCGGGCTTCTGGGACATCTGCTGCAACATCTTCTCGTCGGCCATGATCATCGGTCTCCGGGTGTCTCCGCCCATAAAAGCAGAGGTTTACATCCGGATTCCAACGAAACCGACGTCGACGCAAGCGGCGGAATGTCCGATGGGGTCTTCAATCGTGCGCCCGGTCCTTCTGCCTCGGGGAGGTGTTCGGAATCTTGAGGCCGTCGCCAGGCGGCGTCTTCACGAGATCGGCGGTATCCTGCACGAGAGAAGGGGTCTCCTTGGGAACCACCTTGTCGATGCGGTCTCGCCCGGCGCCTTGCCGGTTGCGCTCACGGCCGGCATCGATTTCCTGGGAAATCCGGGTCGCCTCGCCCATCCTGTTCCTCCTGTGCGGACTAGTTTCCCGTCCTTACAAAGCCGGGGAGGTAGATTTGGTTTCAGGGGACGGCAAATCGCGGTGTGACATCACATCGACCTTGTCCGCTCCAAACTTGTATACTAGGGTACTACCGTCTTCGGACCTACGATAATCGGCATCGGCCCTATTCGGTGACCAATGCCGGACAGGGAGATCAAGAATGTCTATCGGCCGGACAACCCGCCTTTTCGCTTCCGCAATTCTCAGTCTCGGTCTCATGGCGCAAGCCGCCGCCGCGCAGGACGTTCCGGTTCCGGGCACGAGCGCGCGCATCGATGCCATCAAGAAATCCGGCCAGCTTCGCGTCGGCGTTCTGTCGAACCCGCCATGGCTCCTCGAGAACACCACCAGTTCGGGCGATGCGTGGGTCGGCCCTGCGTGGACGCTCGCCAAGGAATACGCCAAGCGCCTCGGCGTTCAGGTGCAGCTCGTTCCGGTCTCGCACGAGACCAAGGTGCCGGTGCTCGCCGCCAACCAGGTCGACATGACGATCTCGCCACTCTCGGTCACCAAGGAGCGCCAGAAGGTCGTCGACTTCGTCACTTATTCGAAGACGAGCCTTTGCGTGTTCGGCCGCGCCGACAATCCGAAGGTCAAGAACGCCAAGTCCGTCGACGACTTCAACAGCCCGGACGTGACGATCGCCTATTTCACCGGCGGTGGTGAGGAGAACTGGGTGAAGTCCCGCTTCCCCAACGCCAAGCTGCGCGGCGTGTCGAGCGCCGGCACGGCGGCTCCGGTGGAGGAGATTATGGCCAAGCGTGCCGACGTGACCCCGATCAACCGCATTCCGTGGATCGCGCTGAACAAGAAGGTGAAGGGTCTGCAGGCGCTGCCGCAGGGCAACAACTGCCAGGACTCGACGGAGGCCGCGAACGAGATTGGCCTCGCCATCGACAAGAACCAGCCGGAATATCTGAACTGGCTGAAGGCCGTCGCCGAGCCCATGTTGCCGGCGCTGCAGGCCGAGGAAGAGCGCATCGTCGCGACGATGTAATGCGAACCGGGTCCGGGGCTTCGATGCCCTGGGCTCCCCTTCCCGCTCCGAACCTGAGCCCCAGCCATGGACTTCAATTTCGGCCCAGTCATTGAAAGCTGGCGCTTTCTCGCCGACGGCGTACGGATCACCGTCCTGCTGTCGCTCAGCGTCGCCGCGTGCAGTCTGACCTTCGGCACGCTCGTCGCGCTGGCGCGCCGCTACGGGCCGAAATGGCTGCAGGCGATCCTGATCTTCTACATCGACTCGATGCGCGCCATCCCCGTCCTCGTCGTGCTGGTCTGGTTCTATTTCGCCTTCCCGATCGCGACCGGCATCAACCTGCCGCCGTTCCTCTCGGCACTGGTCGCGCTCTCGTTCAACCTGACGGCCTATGTCGCCGAGATCGTCCGCGCCGGCATGGAATCCGTGCGTCCGGGACAGGTCCGCGCCGGTCTCGCGCTCGGCATGTCGACGCCGCAGATCGTGCGCAAGATCGTGCTGCCCCAAGCCTTCGTCCGCATGATGCCGGCGCTCGGAAACGTGCTGACGCTGACGGTCAAGGACACCGCGATCGCTGCCGTCATCGCGGTGCCGGAACTGATGCGCCGTGCCGACGCCATCGCCGGCCAGACCTACACTCCGGTCGAGGTCTTCTCGACCGTGATGCTCCTCTATTTCTGCATCATCTTCCCGATCACACGCGGCGTGGACATCGTCTACAAGCGCATCTCGTTCTTGGGGCGGTCATGACCCTCGACTGGTCCATCGTCCCCGCCAGCGCCGGCGCGCTCGCCCACGGCGCGCTGATCACCATCGCGCTCACCGTGCTGACCATGGCGGTCGCGGTGCCGTGCGGCATCGTCGTGGCCCTGCTCCGCGAATCCCGCTTCAAGCCGATCGCCTTCCTCGCCACCTGCTTCGTCGAGCTGTTCCGCAACCTGCCGATCATCCTCGTCGTCTACTGGGCGTTCTATGTGATGCCGGTGGTGCTCGACCTGTCGTTCTCGCCTTTCGTGACCGGCCTTGTCGCGCTCTGCCTGAACAACACCGCCTACAATTCTGAGACCTTCCGCTCTGGCATCCGCTCGATCCGCAAGGGTCAGACCGAGGCAGCGCTGGCGATGGGCATGAGCGAGGGGCAGGCGTTCCGGAAGATCGTGCTGCCGCAAGCCTGGCGCCGCGTCCTGCCGGTGCTCGCCACTACCTGGGTGACGCTCTTCAAGGACACATCACTCGTCTCGGTTATCGCGGTAGGTGATCTCGCGCACACCGCGATGCAGATCCGCTCGCAGAGCTTCCGCGTGATCGAAATGCTCACCGCCATGGCCGCCATCTACTGGCTGCTCGGTTATCCGCAGGCGAAGCTCGCGGATTGGATTCACAAGAAGTTCGGGGTCACAGAATGACAATCGCCACCGCGCCCCAGACCGCTGCGACGGTTCTCCAGTATCGCGATGTCCAGAAACTCTACGGCGATTTCGTCGCGCTGCAGGGCGTCTCGATGGAGGTGAAGAAGCAGCAGGTCGTCTGCCTGATCGGCCCCTCAGGCTCGGGCAAGTCCACCCTTCTCCGCTGCACCAATGCGCTCGAGACGATCGACGGCGGCGAGATCCTGTTCGACGGCGTGCGGCTGCCGAAGGACAGGACGGCGATCCGCAAGGTCCGGCAGCGGATGGGCATGGTGTTCCAGAATTTCGAGCTCTTCCCGCACAAGACGGCAATTGAGAACGTGATAATGGGTCCGTCGACCGTGCTCGGGCTCTCGGACGAGGCTTCGCGCGATCGCGCCGAGGCACTGCTCAAGAAGGTCGGTCTGGCCGACAAGGCGAAGAACTATCCGGCCAATCTCTCCGGCGGCCAACAGCAGCGTGTCGCCATCGCCCGCGCTCTCGCGATGGAGCCGGAAGTGATGCTGTTCGACGAGCCGACCTCGGCGCTCGACCCGGAGACGATCGGCGAGGTACTGAACGTGATGAAGGCGCTGGCAGACGACGGCATGACCATGATCGTCGTGACGCACGAGATGACCTTCGCCCGAAGAGTCGCCGACCATGTCGTCGTCTTCGAGCGCGGCGAGATCATCGAACAGGGTCCACCGAAGCAGATCTTCGAGGCGCCGACGACGGCGAGGACACGCGACTTCCTCGGCCATCTCGGCTGGGACGGCTGAGGAGCTATCCATGGCGCCGCTGACCGACACGACTTCCCCCTTCGCCCGCCGTGAGATCCTGCATCCCGGTGCGGCGCCGCTCAGCGTCTCGGCGATCCATGCCGCAATCCGCAACGACATCATCGTGCTCCGCCTCAGGCCCGGCACGCGCGTATCCGAGAACGAGCTCGCCCGCCGCTTTGGCACGAGCCGCACGCCGGTTCGCGAGGCGCTGTTCAAGCTCGTCGACGAGGGGCTGGTCGATGTCTGGCCCCAGCGCGGGACCTTCATCACCCACATTTCACTGCAAGCCGTGCGCCGCACCCGCTTCGTCCGGGAAGCCATGGAAGTCGCGATCCTGCGCCGCGCGGCGGAACAGGGCTTGCCCAAAGCCAGCCTCGACGCGATCGACGCCGCCCTCGCCGAGCAGGAGAAATCGCGCGACGATCCCGAGCGCTTCACCAACGCCGACGATGCCTTCCATCGCGCCTTCGCGGACGGGATCGATGTAGGCAATGTCTGGTCGGTGCTGGAGCGGGAGAAGGCACAGTTCGATCGCATCCGCTTCCTCAGCCTGCCGAACGTGACGCCCGTCGCGACCCTCATCGCCCAGCATCAGGCCATGGTGACCGCGGTCCGGGCAGGTGACATCGCAGCCGCCGAACAGGCGACGCGCGAGCATCTCTCCGAGGTGCTGAAGGTCGCCGAGGCGCTCGCGGCAACCCATCCCGAACTTTTCATCAAGGACGCCTGACGGCGGAAGGAGCGTCTCGCTCATGGAACAGACCTGGCGCTGGTGGGGACCGGACGACATGATCCGCCTCGATCATGTGGCGCAGACCGGCGCGACCGGAATCGTGAACGCGCTACATGAAGTGCCCGCCGGCCTGGTCTGGACGCGTGAGGCGATCCAGGCGCGCAAGGACTTCATCGAAAAGGACAAGACGCTCGGCCTGCGCTGGACGGTGGTCGAAAGCCTGCCGGTCCACGAGGCGATCAAGATCGGCGACGGCGACCTGGCCGAACTGTTCGACAATTACCGGACCTCGCTTCGCAATCTTGCGGACTGCGGGATCAGTACGGTCTGCTACAATTTCATGCCCGTGCTCGACTGGACGCGGACAGACCTCCACCACCCGCTGCCCGGCGGAGCCAATGCGCTTCGCTTCAACGCCGACCAGTACGCCGCTTTCGACGTATTCATGCTGAAGCGGGAAGGCGCGGAGGCCGATCACGATCCAGAGGTGCTTGCCCGCGCCACGGCGTGGTTCGAAAAGTCGTCGCAGGCTGACCGCGACCAGTTGCTTGCGAACATCATGGCCGGCCTGCCGGGCGCTTTCGACCGCTACGACATTCCCAGTCTTCGCGCGATCCTCGCGCGGTTCGCGCACGTGTCCGAGGAGAGGTTACGGGAGAATCTTGGTCGCTTCCTCGCCGAGATCATTCCGACCGCGGAGGAAGTCGGCATCCGCATGGGCATTCACCCGGACGACCCGCCACGCCCGCTGCTCGGCCTGCCGCGTATCGTCAGCTCGGAAGATCACCTCGCTGCGATCCTCGACCTTCATCCGTCGCGGGCGAACGGCCTGACCTTCTGCACCGGCTCGCTCGGCGCACGCCCGGGAAACGACCTGCCGAAGATGGTGGAGCGGTTTGCCGACCGCATTCACTTCATCCATCTGCGCAACGTCACGAAATTCCCTGACGGCTCGTTCATGGAAGCCGATCACCTCGGCGGCGACACCAACATGGTGGCTGTCGTCCGCGCGCTGCTCCGCGAACAAAAGCGCCGCTGCGATGCCGGAATGGACGACTGGCGCATCCCCTTCCGCCCGGACCACGGCCACGAACTGCTCGACGATGTCGGCAAACCAACCCATCCGGGCTATCCGGCGATCGGACGCATGCGCGGGCTGGCGGAGATCCGCGGCGTGATGATGGCGGTGTCGGAACTCGAAGGGCTGCCGGTCTAGGCGCCCCTCTCTCCCGTTTACGGGAGAGGACGACTCGAAAGCCGGGAGGCTTTCGAGCGAGGTGAGGGGAAGGCCACATCACGGACACCGTCATCCTCCGGCCTGACCGGAGGATTCACATCGAGGCGCCGCATGGTCGTCCGGTCAAGCCGGAGGAGGACGGCGGAAGCGCCGCATTGCCCTCACCCGGTTCGCCTTCGGCGACTCGACCTCTGCCGTAAACGGGAGAGGGGGAAGCCCTGCTGCGCCCTCACATCACCGCGCCGATCTGCCACGGGACGAACTCCGCATCACCATAGCCGAGCTCCTCCGACTTCGTCCGCTCGCCGGATGCGACCCGGAGCATGGTGTCGAATATCTCCCGCCCCTTGTCCGCCGGCGACACGCCGTCGAGGACGTCGCCGCAATTGACGTCCATGTCGTCGATCATCCGGCGATAGATGTCGCTGTTGGTCGCGAGCTTAAGTGACGGCGTGGGTTTGCAGCCGAAGGCGGAGCCACGCCCCGTCGTGAAGCAGATCAGGTTCGCACCGCCCGCCACCTGCCCGGTAGCCGAGACGGGGTCGTAGCCCGGCGTATCCATGAAGACGAAGCCGTGTTCGCGCACCGGCTCGGCATATTCGTAGACCGCTCGCAGGGTCGAGCGGCCGCCTTTCGCCACCGCGCCGAGCGACTTCTCGAGGATCGTCGTCAGCCCGCCGGCCTTATTACCTGGCGACGGGTTGTTGTTCATCTCGCCGCCGTTCTTCGACGTGTAGTCCTCCCACCAGCGGATGCGCTCGATCAGCTTCTCGCCGACCTCGCGGCTTGCGGCACGGCGGGTCAGAAGATGTTCGGCGCCGTAGACTTCCGGCGTCTCCGACAGGATCGAGGTGCCTCCATTGCGGACGAGAATATCGGAGGCGACCCCGAGCGCGGGGTTCGCAGTCAAACCCGAATAGCCGTCAGAGCCACCGCATTGCAGGCCCACGATGAGTTCCGAAGCCGGACGCGTCTCCCGCTTTGCCCCGCCTGCCTTCGGCAGCATCTCGCCGATCGCACCCACGATTGCCTCGACCGTGCGGCGCGTACCGCCGGTCTCCTGGATCGTCAGAGTGCGGAAGCTGTCGCTTTCCTCCAGCCCATAATCTTCCTTCAGCCGGCCGATCTGGAAGACCTCGCAGCCGAGGCCGACCATGACCACGCCGACGAAATTCGGATGGCTCGCATAGCCCCATTGGGTGCGGCGGAGGACGTCGAAGCCCTCGCCATAAGCGGCATGGCCACATCCGGTGCCGTGGACGATCGGCACGACGCCGTCGATGCCCGGATAGGCGGCCAGAATGTCGGAGCGCTCGATGGCCTCGGCGGCGAAGCGCGCGACCGAGGCGGAGCAATTCACCGAGGTCAGGATGCCGATGTAATTTCGCGTCCCGGTCCGTCCGTTCGGGCGGCGATATCCTTCAAATGTCGCTTGCAGTTCCGGTGCCAAGACATTGTCGGGACTCGCATCGCTGCCGAAGACGTAGTCCCCCGCGAGCCCGTGCAGCACGACATTGTGCTCGTGTACCCAGCCGCCCGGAGCGATGTCGGTTTTCGCCGCGCCGATGATCTGACCGAACTTGCGGATCGGTTCCCCCGCCGCGATCGGCTGCACAGCGACCTTGTGGCCCTTCAGCACCTTCTCGCGGACGGCGACGCCCTGCGCCTTGTCGCCCGGCTGAAGCACGTCAATCGCGACGGCGACATTGTCGACGGGGTCGAGCCGAACGGTTCTCGGATGTGCCACTGCTCTCGCCGATTTGTTCTTGCTGGGCCGATTGCCCACCTTCATACACTAATATATTAGTTTGTAGAGACCAATCTGGGAGAGTCGGTTTGACCGTGCAATTCGTAGGTCACGAACCCGTCCGTCTTCGCGCGGTCCCGGTCTCCGTGCGCATCCACGAACTGCTTCGCGAGCGCATCGCGAACGTCGAACTCCTCCCCGGCGCGGCGCTCTCCGAGAAAGAAATTTCCGAGAGCTACGGCGTCAGCCGGACGCCGGTCCGCGAGGCCCTTCTACGTCTCGCCGACGAACGGCTTGTCGACATCTTCCCGCAGCGCGGCACCTTCGTTTCGCGCATCAGGCTAGACAGCGTCCGCGACGGCATGGTGATCCGGCAGGCGCTGGAGCGCGCCTCGGTGCGGGAAGCCGCGCTTCGGGCCACTGCGGATGACATCGCGGACCTCCGCCTCCGGCTTGAGCGCCAGCGCACCAGCAACCGCGTGGCGGACTTCACGACCTTCCATTCCGAGGACGAGGGCTTTCACCAGAAGATCGCGTCCATCGCCGGCCATCCGAATCTCTGGCGCGTCGTGCGGCAGGAGAAGGTGCAGATCGACCGCTGTCGCGTCCTGCATCTGCCGATCTCAGGTCGCCGCGACGATGTGATCGGCGAGCACGTGGCGATCGTCGATGCGCTGGAGCGCAACGATCCCGACGCTGCTGAACGGGCGATGTACGCCCATCTCGCCGGTGTCTTTCCGGGGGTCGACGAGCTTCTAGCCAAGCACCCCGACTATTTCGAATCCCACACCGTTTCGTATCGCGTCTAGGAGCCCGAAAGCGTGCTGCATCCGGACCGCCTGTTCCCCGCCGAGCCCACGACCCGCGCCGTCGCGCGCCGCCTCTATGAGCGCGTCGCCGATCTGCCGATCGTCTCGCCGCACGGGCACACCGATCCGCGCTGGTACGCCGAGAACGAATCCTTCGCCGATCCGGCGACCCTGTTCGTCGTGCCGGACCACTACATTTTCCGCATGCTCTACAGCCAGGGCGTCGCGCTAGAGGACCTAGGCGTCCCTCCCCGCGCCGGAAGCGGCATCCGGATCGAGGCCGATCGCCGCAAGATCTGGCGTCGCTTCGCCGAGAACTGGCATCTGTTCCGCGGCACGCCCACGAGGATGTGGCTCGAACATGCCTTCGAGACTCTGTTCGGCCTCGACGCGCCGCTCTCGGCCAAGACCGCCGACTTCTATTACGACACCATCGCCGAGGCGCTCAAAAAGCCCGAATTCCGACCGCGCGCACTGTTCGAACGGTTCGGCATCGAGGTCATCGCGACCACCGAGAGCCCGCTCGACGATCTGCGCTGGCACCGGATGATCCGCGAGTCCGGCTGGAACGGCCGCGTCATCACCGCTTATCGCCCGGACCCCGTCGTCGATCCGGACTATGCCGGTTTCCGGGACAATCTCTCCCGGTTCGGCGAACTGACCGACGAGGACACGCTCACCTGGTCCGGCTACCTTGCCGCCCACCGCAAGCGCCGCGACTACTTCAAAAGCTTCGGTGCCACCTCGACCGACCACGGCCATCCGAGCGCGGCGACGGCCGATCTCGGCACGGCCGAAGCCGAGGCGCTGTTCCGGCGCGTGACCAACGGCAACACGGCGCCCGAGGACGCCGAACTGTTTCGCGGACAGATGCTGACCGAGATGGCGCGGATGAGCATGGACGACGGGCTGGTGATGCAGATCCATCCCGGCTCGGTCCGCAACCACAATCCGACCCTGTTCGACCGCTTCGGCCTCGACAAGGGCGCCGACATCCCCGCGCGGACGGATTATGTCCACGCGCTCAAGCCGCTGCTCGACCGGTTCGGCAATGAGCGCGACCTGACCATCATTGTCTTCACGCTCGACGAGACGGCCTATTCGCGCGAGCTGGCGCCGCTCGCCGGCCATTATCCGGCGCTCCGGCTCGGTCCGGCCTGGTGGTTCTTCGACGCGCCGGGCGGAATGCGCCGCTTCCGCGATCTGACCACCGAGACGGCCGGGTTCTACAACACCGTCGGCTTCAACGACGACACCCGCGCCTTCCCCTCGATCCCCGCCCGCCACGACGTCGCCCGCAGGTCTGACTGCTCCTTCCTGGCCGAACTCGTCGTCACCCACCGGCTCAGCGAAGACGAGGCGCACGAGACCGCGCACGACCTCGCCTACCGCCTCGCGAAAGAAGCGTATCGCCTATGACCGCCCGCCTCTCCCTGTCCACGCTCGACGACCTGCCCGCGGACATCGCCCGCCCGGGATACGACGTCGCGGGCCAGAAGATCGGCATTGTCCATCTCGGCATCGGCGCATTTCACCGCGCCCACCAGGCCGTCTATGTCGACGACCGACTAGCCGCCGGCGAACGCGACTGGGCCATCCTTGGCGCGAGCTTGCGTTCACCCGACACCCGTGATGCGCTCCGGCCGCAGGACGGCCTCTACACCGTGCTCGTGCGATCGAGCGACGCCATCCGCCCGCGCGTCATCGGCTCCATTCGAGAACTTCTCGTCGCACCAGACAATCCTGAAGCGCTCCTTAAGGCGATGGGCGACCCGAATGTCCGCATCGTCTCGCTCACCGTCACCGAGAAGGGCTATTGCCACGATCCAGCGACAGGGCAGCTCAGGGAGGATCATCCGGACATCCTCCACGACCTCAGCTTCCCGCTAACGCCCAAAAGCGCACCCGGGGTCCTGGTGGAAGCACTGCGCCGTCGTCGCGAAGACGGCATCGCGCCTTTCACCGTGCTCTGCTGCGACAACCTCCCGAGCAACGGCAAGACGGTCCGCCGCGTCGTCTCCCGTTTCGCCGAACTGCGCGATCCCGACCTCGGCCGTTTCGTCGCCGAAGAGGTCGCGTTCCCCTCGACCATGGTCGATCGCATCGTCCCGGCCACGACAGATGCCGACCGCGAACTCGTCGCCGAGCGGCTTGGCGTCACCGATAGCTGGCCGGTCTCGACCGAGCCGTTTAGCCAATGGGTGATCGAAGACCATTTCCCGACCGGAAGGCCGCGTTTCGAACTCGCGGGCGCCGAGCTCGTCGCCGATGTCGAGCCATATGAGGCGATGAAGCTTCGCCTGTTGAACGGTTCCCATTCGACATTGGCCTATCTCGGCTATCTCGCCGGCCACGAGACGATCTCTGACACCATGGCCGCGCCTGCCTTCGTCCGGCTCGTGCGCGGGCTGATGGACGAGGAAGTCACGCCGACGCTCCGCGTCCCGCCCGGCGCCGATCTCGCGAGTTACAAGAATTCGCTGCTCGCCCGCTTTGAGAACACCGCGCTCCGCCACCGCACCTGGCAGATCGCTATGGACGGTTCGCAGAAATTGCCGCAGCGCCTGCTCGGCACCGCGCGCGACCGGTTGAAGGCCGGAGCACCAATCGACCGTATCGCGCTCGGTGTCGCCGCGTGGATGCGCTACGTCACCGGCAAGGACGAGAAAGGCGCGGAGATCGATGTCCGCGACCCTCTGGCGGAACGTCTGCGCTCGCTCGCGAATGCCGCGGGTCCGGAGGCATCGCGCCTTGCCCCTGCTCTGCTCGACGTCCGCGAAATCTTCGGCGACGATCTGCCGAACGATCCGCGCTTCACGACACCGGTCCAGAACGCGCTGGCGACCCTGCTCTCCAAGGGCGCGGCCTATGCCGTCGAACACGTCGCCCGAATGCCGGAGACGGCGTCTTGAAGAACTTCGACATCCTCTGCATCGGCGAACCCCTGATGGAGTTTGCCGAGGTCACGCGGAACGACGAGCGGATGATGCTTCCCGGCTTCGGCGGCGACACGATGAATGTTGCGGTCGCGGCCGCCCGGCAGGGTGCGAACGTCGCAGTCTTCACCGCGCTCGGCGACGACACGTTCGGCCGTGATTTCCTGTCGCTCTGGGATCGTGAAGGCATCGACCGCTCGACGGTGATCAGCCGGCAGAACGGGCGGACGGGAGTCTATTTCATCACTTATAGACCGGACGGACACGAGTTCACCTATGCTCGCGCGGGCTCGGCGGCGAGCCTGATGACGGCGGACGAGTTGCCGTCCAACCTGCTTGCCGACACCCGAATCCTGCATGTCTCCGGCATCAGCCAGGCGATCAGCGAGAGCGCGAGCGACGCTGTCTCCGTCGCGATCGCGAAGGCAAAATCGGCAGGTGCGTTAATCTCTTACGACACGAACCTGAGACTTCGTCTCTGGTCGCTGGAGCGGGCTCGCGCGATCATCCACGAGGCCATCGCCCATGCCGACATCGCCCGCCCGGGCCTCGACGATGCTCGTCAGCTCACCGGCCTGAACACGCCAGACGAGATCGCCGATTTCTATCTTCGTCTCGGCCCAAAGATCGTCGCGCTGACGCTCGGCAGCGAAGGCTGCCTGGTCGCGACGCCGGACGAGCGGCGCGTCGTTCCCGGCATCAAGGTCGAGGCGGTGGATGCCTCCGGAGCCGGCGACACGTTCGGTGGCGCATTCCTCGCCGAATATCTCAGGAGCGGCGATCCCTTCACCGCCGCCCGTCACGCCAATGCGGCGGCGGCGCTCCAGACCCGAGGCCACGGCGCCGTCGCGCCCATGCCGACCCGACAGGAGGTCGAGACCGCCCTCACCGAACGAACCGCTTCCCGGAACGCATCATGACCGATCACAACAAAGCTCTTCTCGCATTGCTGGGCCGAGCACCGGTCATCCCGGTTTTGACCTTCGAGACGCCGGAAGAAGCGATCGATGTCAGCGGCGCGCTGGTCGCGGGCGGGCTCGACGTACTGGAGGTCACCCTGCGCACGCCCCGTGCGCTGGAGATTATCGAGGCTCTGGCGAAGGCATTTCCGGACGCCTGGGTCGGAGCCGGGACTGTGCTCCGGATCGCGCAGGCCGAGGCAGCTCATCGCGCGGGTGCCCGGTTCCTGGTGTCGCCGGGCAGTACGGATGCGCTGCTTCGCGACGGCGCGAATTTCGTCCTGCCCTGGTTGCACGCGGCAGTCACGGCGTCGGAAGTCATGCGTCTGCGCGAGCACGGACGCCGGGTGCTGAAGTTCTTTCCGGCCGAACAGTCCGGCGGCGTGGGCGTATTGAAGGCATGGGCGCCCGTGCTGCAGGACGTCACCTTCTGTCCAACCGGCGGCATCGATGCCGCCAAGGCTCCCGCTTATCTCGCTTTGCCGAATGTCGGCGCCGTCGGCGGCTCCTGGGTCGTCCCGGCCGATTCCGTGGCCAAACGGGATTTTGCCGGCATCACCGAACTGGCGCGGGCCGCGGCCGCGTTGAGTGCCAAATGACCCGGCCCGGCCTATTCGAACAGGTCGGGGTGCTCGGCTTCGAGTCGGGGCAGCGCGCGCAGGATTTCCTTCAGATGCGTACTCATCGCTCCCGCCGCCGCGTCCTCGTTGCGGGCGTCGATCGCGGCGATGATCGCACGGTGCTGCTCGACCAGGGGCAGCATCGCGTCCGCGCCCGGCAACGTCAGCTGGCAGATGCGGTCCATATGCGCCTTCATGTCCTGCGCGGTGTGCCAGGCGAGCGGGCAGCCGACGCCCTCGGCGAGTTCCTGATGGAACAGCTCATCGTAGCGCTTGAAGGTCGAGTGATCCTCGCGTCGGGCAACCTTTTCCTGCATGTCGAGCAGATCGTCGATCCGAAGCCTGCTCTGCGGATCGAACGAAGCGCAGGCGCGGCGGACGACCGCCGTCTCGATGGCTTCGCGCACGAACCGCGCTTCCATCATCTTCCGCACCGTGATCTTGGCGATGACCGTGCCGCGCTGCGGCAGGATTTCCACAAGCTGGCGATTGGAGAGAGCGATGAACGCCTCGCGCACCGGCTGGCGCGACACCCCGTATCGCTGCGCGATGTCCTGTTCCGAGAGGCGCGCTCCCGGCCGCAGCTCGAGCGTCATGATTCCCTGCCGCAGCTCCGCCTCGATGCGTTGCGCGGCCGATTGATGGAGGCCCGTACGTCGTTCGTCCAAAACAGACACCTCACCATTGCTCTGCATACTATTTCCTACTACCATACCAATAGCAAGGAGGACGTCGGGTTGCCGCCCGCGGCCAACCTTCAACAGGCGGTGCCAGAGAGCACCTCGCAGCGGAGGAACACAGTCCATGATCTCAAGACGCAGCCTCTTCGGCGCGTTCGTTGCCCTATCCGTCGCAACGACCGCCGCTCATGCACAGACCATCACGTTACGCTCCGCCGACATCCATCCGGACGGCTATCCGACCGTCGGGGCGGTCAAATATTTCGGCCAGCTTCTTGAGCAGCGCACCAATGGCCGGATCAAGGTTCAGGTCTTCCCCTCGCAGCAACTCGGCCAGGAGAAGGACACGATCGACCAGACCCGCTTCGGCGTTATCGATCTCAACCGTATCAACATGGCGCCGTTCAACAACCTAATCCCGGAAACCTTCGTTCCGGCGCTTCCGTTCATCTTCAAATCTGTCGTCCATATGCGTGCAGTCATGGACGGTCCGATCGGCGACGAAATTCTCAAGGCGTTCGAGCCGCATGGTCTCGTGGCCCTAGCCTTCTACGATTCAGGCGCGCGCTCATTCTATAATTCCAAGCGCCCGATCAACACGCCGGCCGACATGAAGGGGCTGAAGATCCGCGTCCAGCAATCGGACCTGTTCATCGATCTCGTGAAAGCGCTTGGCGCCAACGCCACACCGATGCCGGCGGGTGAGGTCTATTCGGCCATTCAGACGGGCGTTGTTGACGGTGCCGAGAACAATTGGCCGAGCTACGACAGCTTCCGTCACGCCGAAGTGGCGAAGTTCTATTCCAAGACCGAGCATTCGATGTCGCCCGAGGTCTTCGTGATGTCGAAGATCAGCTACGACAAGCTCTCGCCGGACGATCAGAAACTGATCCGCCAGGCGGCCAAGGACTCCGTCGGCAAGATGCGCGAGCTCTGGGAAGCGCGCGAGAAGACCTCGGAGGCGAAGGTCCGTGCGGCCGGCTCGCAGGTCAACGAGGTCGACAAGCAGGCGTTCATCGACGCGATGAAGCCCGTCTACGACAAATACGTCACCAATCCGAAACTCAAGGACATGGTCGCCCGCATTCAGGCGACCAACTGACCTCCCAGCCTGCCGGGCCGGCTTTGCCGGTCCGGCATTTTTGGATTCGGAGTGCCGACGTGACCAAACTCAAGATGATCCCGGATTTGTTGTCGATGCTGAGCAGGGCCGCGCTCTGGCTGTCGGGCATCGGACTTGTCCTCATGACCCTGTTCGTCGGCTGGCAGGTCTTCGGCCGCTATGTGATGAACGACTCTCCCAGTTGGACGGAGCCGGCGTCGCTGCTCCTGATGAGCTGGTTCATCCTGCTCGGATCGGCCGTCGGCGTCCGCGAAGGCTCGCATCTCGGCTTCGAGACGATCCTGCACTATTCGCCTGCTCCGCTCCGCCGCGTCATGCTCGCCGTCGGCGAGATTCTGGTCGCCGGCTTCGGCCTAGCGATGTCGTGGTTCGGCTGGATCATGACTGTCGATACATGGTCGTCGAACATGGCCGGCCTGCCGATCCCCCAGGGCATGGACTACCTTCCCCTCGCCATCGGCGGTGGCCTCATCGCGCTCTTCTCGCTGGAAAAGCTCGCCCGCCTTCTCATCGCTGATGAGCAGGTGCCGATGGTCGAACCCGATCAACCTCACCTTGTCGTTGTCCAGGAGTAGGCCGATGGAACTCTGGATTCTCTTCGGCGTCTTCTCGGTCCTGATCGTCATCGGAGTACCGGTGGCCTTCTGTCTCGGCATCGCCTCCCTTGCGACCGTTTTGTACATGGGCCTGCCGCCCATGGTGGTTTTCCAGCAGATCAATTCGGGAATGAACGCATTCTCGATGATCGCGATCCCCTTCTTCATCTATGCCGGCGACCTCATGGTGCGCGGTGGTATCGCCGAGCGTCTGATCCGCTTCGCGGCGAGCCTCGTCGGTCACCTGCGCGGCGGCCTCGGCCAGGTGAACGTCCTCGCCTCCACCTTCCTCGGCGGTGTCTCGGGCTCGGCCATCGCCGACGCATCGGCTGTCGGCGGGATCATGATCCCGCAGATGGAAAAGCGGGGCTACGGCAAGGATTATGCAGTTAACGTGACCGTCAACGCGGCGATCATCGCGCTGCTGATCCCGCCATCGCACAACATGATCCTTTATTCGATCGCGGCCGGCGGCACCGTTTCGGTCGCCGACCTTTTCACCGCGGGCATCATCCCCGGCCTGTTGCTTGCTGCGGCGCTGATGCTCACCGCCTATTGGGTCGCAGTCCGCCGAGGCTATCCCTCCGGCTCGTTCCCGGGCATCGCGGCCGTCGGCACCTATCTCCTCGCCGCATTCCCCGGCCTGTGCCTGATCTTCATCATCTTTGGCGGCGTCCGTTCCGGTGTCTTCACCGCGACGGAGAGCTCGTGCATCGCGGTTTTCTACGCCCTGCTCGTGACGACTCTTGTCTATCGCGAACTGACCTGGAAGGATTTCATCGAGGCCACCCTCGGCGCGGTCCGCACCACATCCATGGTGCTGCTCGTCATCGGCTGTGCCTCCGCATTCGGCTGGCTGATGGCGTTCCTTCAGGTTCCGCAGGCGACGATCGCGGCGATGCAATCGGTGTCCGACCATCCCATCGTCATCCTGATGATGATCAACATCATCTTGCTCGTTCTCGGCACCTTCATGGACATGGCGCCGATGGTGATCATCTGCACGCCGATCTTCCTTCCGGTCGTCTCCGCATTCGGCATCGACCCGATCCATTTCGGTGTGATCCTGATCCTCAACGCCGGCATCGGCCTCAACACCCCGCCCGTTGGCTCGGTGCTGTTTGTCGGCTGCGCGGTCGGCAAGATCAGTATCGGCGAGGTGATGAAGACGATCTGGCCGTTCCTCGGCGCCAGCGTCTTCGTGCTGCTTCTCATCACCTACATCCCGGCGCTCTCGCTCTGGCTTCCGAGCCTGTTCCACCACTGAGCGCACTTTCCGTCCCCACATAGATCGAGATCGCAATGACCATTGATGTCCGCCATGTCTGCCATCCCGATGCCGTCAAAGGCTTCGACACGGATGCACTCCGGCGCCATTTCCTGATCGAGAACCTGTTCTCGCCGGGCAAGATCCTACTGACCTACAGCCATATCGAACGCTTCATCGTCGGCGGCGCCTGCCCAACCGACGCTCCTCTGGAACTCCAGAGCGACAAGGCGACCATCGGCTCGCCGAACTTCCTCGACCGGCGCGAACTCGGCGTCTTTAATGTCGGCGGTCCGGGCAAGGTCGAGGTGGACGGCATCGCCTATGCGCTGAAGTCGCGCGACGCGCTCTATATCGCCAAGGAGACCGAGACCGTCCGCTTTCGCTCGGACAGCGCCAGCGACCCGGCCCGCTTCTATCTGCTTAGCACGCCGGCGCATGCCCGCTACGATACCAAGCTCGTCTCGGCGGCCGACGCCAGGAAGATGGAGCTCGGCGCGCAGGAGACCGCGAACAAGCGGACGATCTACCAGATGATCCATCCGGACGTCTGCACGACGAGCCAGCTCGTGATGGGCATGACCCAGCTCGAACCCGGCAATATCTGGAACACGATGCCGAGCCACGTTCACGACCGTCGCTCGGAGGTCTATTTCTACTTCGACGTGCCGGACTCCGCCCGCGTCATCCATCTGATGGGCGAACCGTCGGAGACGCGCCATCTCGTCGTCGCCAACGAGCAGGCGATTCTGTCGCCGCCGTGGTCTGTCCATTCCGGCGTCGGCACCAGCGCCTACACCTTCATCTGGGGCATGGGCGGCGACAATATCGACTACACCGACATGGACCCGGTGCCGATGGAGGCGCTGAGGTGACCTCGCTCTTCGATCTTAGGGGCAAGACGGCTGTCATCACCGGAGCCAATACCGGCATCGGCCAGGGCATTGCGGTCGCATTGGCGGAGGCCGGCGCGAACATCGTCGCCGTCGGCCGCTCGTCGATGAACGACACGGCGGAGCTGATCGCACCGCACAAGGTGACCTTTCAGGCTGTGGCGGCGGATCTTGGGTCGACGGAGCCTGTGGCGCACATCGTATCGGAAGCGCTCAAGGTCACGGGCCGCATCGACGTGCTCGTCAACAATGCCGGCATCATCCGCCGCGCCGACGCGCTCGATTTCACTGAGGCGGACTGGGACGCGGTGATCGACGTCAACCTGAAGGCCGCCTTCTTCCTCTCCCAGGCGACAGCCCAGAGCATGCTGACCGACGGGCGCGGCGGGAAGATCATCAACATCGCCTCCCTGCTCTCCTTCCAGGGCGGGATCCGGGTCGCGTCATACACCGCGAGCAAGAGCGGCCTTGCCGGCCTGACCAAGCTTCTCGCCTGCGAATGGGCGGCCAAGGGCATCAACGTCAACGCCATCGCGCCCGGCTATTTCTCGACCAACAACACCCAGGCGCTGCGCGAGGATGCGGATCGCAATTCGGCGATCCTCGGCCGCATTCCCGCGGGCCGCTGGGGTGAGCCGTCCGACATCGGCGGCGCGGCCGTCTTCCTTGCCTCACGGGCCTCCGACTACGTCCACGGCATTACCTTGCCCGTCGACGGCGGCTGGCTCGCGCGCTGATCTCGAAAGGACAGACCATGAAAGGCGACGCCTTCATCCAAGAATCCGCCCTGCCCTGGACGCCGACCGAACCCGGCGTGAAGCGCAAGGTCCTCGGCTACAACGACGGGATCATGATGGTCCGTGTCGCCTTCGAGAAGGGCGCGGTCGGCTCGCTGCACCAGCACGTGCACGTCCAGTGCACGCTGATCGAGAGCGGCGCCTTCGACGTGACAATTTCGGGCAAGACCCAGCACCTGACCGCGGGCGACTGCTTTCTCGTCCCATCGAACGAAATCCACGGTGTGGTGGCGAAGGAAGCAGGCGTCCTCGTCGATGTCTTCACGCCGATGCGCGAAGAATTCGTCTGACGCTCAGGCGGTCGGAAGGGCGAGCCGGGCGCCGATGCTCTGCTGCCGTGGCGGCGCCTCGGCAAGGAACGCATCGACGCAATTCGGATCAAAATGCGTGCCGCGATTGTCCGCGACGAAGTCGAGCGCCTCCTCGATGCTCCAGGCGTCCTTGTAGGGACGCTTGGAGGTCAAAGCATCGAAAACGTCAGCGACGGCGACGATGCGGGCCTCAAGAGGGATCTTCTCTCCTGCAAGGCCATGCGGATAGCCGCGCCCGTCGAAGCGCTCGTGGTGCGACAGCGCAATGCGGGCCGCTACATCGAGCAGAGGAATGCCGCTGCCGGCCAGAAGCTTGGCGCCGGCTGTCGTATGTTCCTGCATGACGAGACGCTCTTCCGGCGTCAGTGGACCGGGCTTCAGCAGAACCGAATCCGGAACCGACAGCTTGCCGATATCGTGCATGGGCGATGCCCAGTACACGTCGTTGCAGAAACGCGACGGCAGGCCGAGGCGAATCGCGATCTGGCGGGATGCATGCGCGACGCGGTCGAGATGGTCGCCGGTCGCAAAATCCCGGCATTCGGCGGCGCGGGCTAGCCGCAGAACGAGCTCATGCTCGCGGTCGACGATGGTCTGCGTCGCGACCTCGACTTCGCGGGCCAATGCCTCGGAGCGATTTTGCAGGTCGAGATGCGCGCGGCGAAGTGCCATCAGATTGCGAAGCCGGGCGTGGATGATCGTCGGCTCCAACGGCTTCAGAAGGAAATCGGTCGCGCCGGCATCGATCGCGGCGATCCGAATTTCGCGCTCGTTGCGGGCGGTGACCATGACGATCGGAATGTCGCGTGTGCGATTGTCCTGCTTCAGGGCGTGGATGAGCTCCACGCCATTCATCTCCGGCAGCGCATAATCGACCAAGGCGATGCCCACTTCGTGCGTGCGGGCATACTCGAGTGCATTGACCGGGTGGTCGAACGATACCACCCGGGAGGCTTCGGACTGTTCGCTCAGCTTTGCGAGCAGCTGACGGGTGGAAGTGTTGTCTTCGACGATCAGAATATCCATGGGACCAGTCTACCGGGAATTGTTTCACAAAGCCTGAAGCGTTGCCTCCGCCGCCATCAAATCCGCGCTGCCTTGGCCAGAGCTTGCGGAAGTTTCACGACGCGCCATCTTTTCGGCGCCCATGAGGTCGTAGTGTCGCGCGATCCCGAGCAGATGAAGCCCATCTCAACAGCTTCGACTTCATCCTCAACACGGTCGCCGCGCCACATGACCTCGACGCCTCACCGTCCTGTTGAAGCGGGACGGCACGATGACCCCCCTCGACGCCGCATCCCACCCCGAACGTCTTCAACCGGATCTTCCGCCGCAAGGCGATCGCCGGTTCGCTGATCGGCGGCATCAAGGAGACGCAGGAGATGCTCGATTTCTGCGCCGAGCACGGCATCACCTCCGACATCGAGATGATCGTAATGCAGGACATCGAGGCCGCCTACGCCCGCATGGTGAAGAGCGATGTGAAATACCGCTCGTCATCGACATGAAGACGCTCAGGGACGCCGCCTGAGCATTTGACGATCCGGCCCTGGCCGGATTACGCGTGAAGGGCTCGCCGTTCGGCGGGCCCTTTCCATTTATCGCCTGACGCGTTTGAACGAGGGAAAACCATGTCGATCGAAACCGCGAAGAATGCCGCTCAGGCAATCGTCCGCCAGCAGGACATCAACCTGATCGCCGCAGCCACCGCCAAATCGCTCCTCGACCTGATCGCCGAAGTCGAGCGCCTCCAGGCCGAGATCACCGAGCTGAAAGCCGGTAAATAGGTCGCACAACCGGTCATCTGTCTTTCGGCTGTCGGGCCGGCGCGCTAACCCTATAGGGGAAGCAGGCGAGGAGCAGTCGATGGCCACGATCTACACGCTCGAAAGCGCGGGCCTGCGCGCCGAGGTCTCGGACTTCGGCGCGGAACTGGTCCGCCTGCAGGATGGGGAGGGGCGCGATCTCCTCTGGGACGGCAATCCGGATTTCTGGACCGGCCGAGCGCCGCTGCTGTTCCCGATCGTCGGCAAGATGGCGAACGACCATCTCAAGCTCGGCGATTCGACCTATCCGATCCGTCAGCACGGCATCGCCCGCATCTCGCCGTTTGAACTCGTCGCCGCGTCCGGCGAGCGCTGCGAACTCCTCCTCCGTGCGAATTCGGAGACGCAGAAGGCCTATCCCTTCAACTTCGCACTCGACGTCATCTACAGCCTCGAAGGCAACGCGCTGACCATCGAGGCGAGCGCGATGAACCACGACAACCGCGTCCTGCCGGTCTCGTTTGGCTTTCATCCCGCCTTCCGCTGGCCGCTGCCTGATGGCGGAGCGCGCGAGGACCATGCGATCACCTTTGAACAGGCCGAACCCGCGCCGGTCCGGCGGCTTGCCGGCGGGTTGATGGATCCCGAACCGAAGCCGTCGCCGATCGACGGCGATCGCCTGCCGCTGCGCGACGACCTGTTCGCCGCGGACGCACTGATCCTCGATCAGCCGGCGAGCCGCAGCGTCATCTATGGCGGATCGGCCGGCGCGAAACTTCGCGTCTCTTTCCCGGACATGCCGCAACTTGGCCTGTGGTCGAAGCCGGGCGCCGGTTTCGTCTGCATCGAGCCTTGGTACGGCTATGCCAGCCCGGCGGGCTTCGACGGCGATATCAACGACAAACCGGGCATGGCACATATCCCGCCCGGCGGCGCGGCCGGGTTCGCAATGAAGATCGAACTGGTCGATTGAACCTCGAACGCGCCTGAAGCGACTGACGGGCAATTCACCGGAGATTTGCCCGTGCTTCGCCCCGCTCTCGCTTTCGCTGTCCTTGCCGCGACCACCCTGCCCGCGCTCGCCGTCTCCGAAGCGGAGATGATCGCGGAATCGATCAAGCAGACCCGCACGTCCGTGACGAAAGATGCCGGCTCCGGCGCGAGCGTGGAGTTCGGCAAGCTCTATGCGTCTTCGAACGGTGTGCCCGTCATCTGCGGCACCGCGATCATCACGAACAGCAGGAAGGTCGTGGACGGCGAGACCCGCTTCATGAATTCGATGGCGGGTCTGATGTTTGAGAAGGACGTCAACGCGGCGCAGCACATCCCGTTCGCACCATTGTGGAAGAAGTGGTGCTAAGCGATGATCATCGCTGTGTTTCTTATTGCCTGGCGCGTGGTCCGCGCCCGTAGCATCCCCGCTCGCGTCTGATCTGAAAGGGCGGAGCCGAAGCTCCGCCGCTTCCGCATCATTCAGCGGCTTGGGTATGACGGCCTTCGGCGAATTCCTCGATCATCTTGCGATTGAACGCCGGGATGTCGTCGGGCTTGCGCGAGGTGACGAGGCCATTGTCGGTTACGACTTCCTGGTCGGTCCATTCCGCGCCGGCATTCGCCAGATCGGTCTTCAGGCTCGGCCACGACGTAACCCGCCGTCCCTTCACGCCGCCGGCGTCGATCAACGTCCAGGGACCGTGGCAGATCGCGGCGATCGGCTTGCCGCTCGAGACGAAGTGGCGGACGAACCCTATAGCCTTCTCCTCGAGCCTCAGCGCGTCCGGGTTTATCACGCCGCCCGGCAGGACGAGCGCATCGAACTCGTCCGGCTTCGCCGCATCGAGCGTGCGATCGACCGGGATCATGTCGCCCTTGTCGTGATGCTTGTAGCCCTGGATTTGACCGCTCTTGGGCGAGACGACCGCGACGTCGGCGCCGGCTTGCTTCAGCGCCTTCACCGGCTCGGTGAGCTCCACCTGTTCGAAACCGTCCGTCGCGAGCACCGCCACGCGGCGGCCCTTCAGTTCGTTAGCCATTGAGGCCTCCTGATTGTGGGATGGGTACCCGGTCAATGCAGGAGGCGGAGTCTTGTTCCTACCGGTTCTGGTCCAAAGCCCGCGCCAACATCGGCGCGTCGATATTGCCGCCGCTGAGCACGACGCCGACCGTCTTGCCCGCGACGTCCAGCTTGCCGGCGAGCAATGCCGCCAGCCCAACCGAGCCGCCCGGCTCGACCACCAGCTTCAACGCGTTAAAGGTGAAGGCCACCGCAGTCAGAGCTTCATCGTCAGTGACGGCAAGCATGCCGGCAAGGTTCCTGCGGTTTATCGGAAAGGTAAGTTTGCCCGGCGTCTGGGTCAGCAGTGCGTCGCAGATCGAGCGCGCGTCCGGATCGACGGTCTCAAGGCGACCGCTCTCGAACGAACGGCCGGTATCGTTGAAATCCTGCGGCTCGACACCCCAGACCTTCGTACCCGGCGATTTGCCTGCGAACGCCGTCGAAACACCCGCGACCAATCCCCCGCCCGAGGCGGGAACAAGCACGTCATCAAATGTTGTGCTCAACTCGGCGGCTTGCTCGATCATCTCAAGCCCCGTCGTACCCTGACCGGCAATGACGTGCGGATGATCATAGGGTGGAACGACAACGCAGCCGCGCTCCTCTGCGATTGCCAAGCCGATGCCTTCGCGGCTCTCGGTCCAGCGGTCGTAGAGGCGGACCTCGGCTCCGAGGCGCTTGGTGTTCTCGATCTTCGCCTGCGGTGCATCCGCAGGCATCACGATGACCGCCTTGGTTCCGAACAGCGCAGCCGCATAGGCCACCGCCTGCGCGTGATTGCCCGACGACCAGGCGACGACGCCTCTCGCCCGCACATCCGGATCGAGCGCCGCCAAAGTGTTGTAGGCCCCGCGGAACTTGAAGGCGCCGATATGCTGGAGGTTCTCGGCCTTCAGGAACACCTTTGCGCCGAGACGCTCGTCGAGCCGGGCATTGTTCAAGAGCGGGGTGTGGACCGCGTGGCCCTTGATGCGGGCGGCGGCGGCTTCGACATCGGAAATGCCGATGGCGAGAGACGAATCTGTAGTCATGCCGAGCACCATAGCGTGTCCGGCATGAAACATCTGTTGCAAAAAGCGCAACATTGGCCATAAGGCTCCGCCATGGCTGACTCCTACTCAAGTCTCGTCGATCGTATCCGCGCGCGCTTTGTCGATCTGAGCCCGCAACAGCGCATCGCCGCCTCCTTCGTGCTGAAGCGGCCGGAAGATGTCGCCATCGTTTCGATGCGCACCCTCGCCGCCCATGCCGGCGTGCAGCCGGTCACCTTCGTTCGCCTTGCCCGCACCTTGGGGTTCTCGGCATGGGAAGATTTCAAGGAGCCGTTCGTCGAAAGAATGCGCGTTGCGCCGGCGCTTTATTCCGATCGCGCGAAGCGGCTGGCCGGCGTCGACCCGAGCGAGGTCCATCGCAGTCATCTGAAGACGCTTGAGGCGACCCAGACGCTGAACGACAATTCGGTCTTCGCCGCCGCCGCCGAGGCGTTCGAGCGCGCCGACAACGTCTTCGTCGCCGGCTTTCGTGCCTGTTTCGGGCCGGCCCACGCTTTCGCTTACGTCTACCGGCTGTTCCGACCCGACGTCGTGCTTCTCTCGGGCATGGGCGGCAGCCTCGAATCCGAACTTCGCGCCGTCGAGGAAGGTGATCTCGTCTGCGTCATGGGCTTCCGGCCCTATTCGCGAGAGAGCGTCATCGTAGCCGAACACGCGGCGCGGCGCGGCGCCACCTTGATCGCAATCACCGACAGTCCGCTCGCTCCCTTCGCCCGCGATGCCAAGGTGGTGCTGACCTTCTCGACCGAAGGACCGAGCTTCTTCCCGTCGCTCGTCTCGGCATGGGGCATCGTCGAGCAATTGCTCGACGTCATCGTCGCGCGAGGCGGCGAGCCGGTGCTGGAGCGCCTGAAGTCAGCCGAGGCGCAGCTTCAGGCGCTGGGCGTATTCGTCCCTGCCTACGGCACCGAGGAAAGCAGCCCAGGCTAGGCCGCCTGGCTGTGCTTGCCGCCGCGCCGCGAAATACCGGCGAGTGCCTCGTCCGTCCGGTTGCTCTTGTTGGCAAGGTCGCCGAGAGAGACGACGCCGACCAGACGCTTGTTGCGGTCGACGACTGGCAAACGGCGGACCTGGATCTCGCCCATATTGTCGAGGACATGATCCACTTCTTCGTCCTCGAAGCAGTATTTCACGTCGGTCGACATGACTTCCTGAACCTTGACGTTCGGCCCACGACCCTTTGCGACGCCGCGTACTGCGATGTCGCGGTCGGTGATCGTTCCGACCAGACGCTCATCGGTGCCGACGGGGAGAAAGCCCATGTCGAGCTCCGCCATGGTTCCGGCGGCCTCCTGGATCGTCTCTTCCGGGTTCGCGACGCGGACTTCGCGCGTCATCACTTCACTGATTTTCATGGCGGCCTCCCACATTTTGCTCGATAGCCGAGCCTCGAATTGAACGCCGCCATGAAGGGTCTGTTCCGGGGAAGGTTCAGGCGCCTCGGGCTGCCTCGAACAGGAACCACATCCGCCGTTCGGCCTCATCGATCCAGTTCTCGATCAGGCTTGCGGTCGCGACGTCTTCATATTCGTCACAAAGGTCGTGGACCTCGCGCAGGATCTTGACCATCTGCTTGTTGTCTTCGCGAAGCTCCGCGAGCATGTCCTGCGGCGTGACGAAATCGGCATCGTTGTCGGACAGGCGCTGCAGGCGTCCGATATGGCCGATTGAGCGAATCGTCGTGCCGCCGATCTTCCGCACGCGCTCGGCCATGTCGTCGATCGTGGCGAATATCTGCTCCGCCTGCTCGTCGAGCATCAGATGATAGTCGCGAAAGTGCGGTCCGCTGACATGCCAATGGAAGTTCTTCGTCTTCAGGAACAGCGCGAACGTGTCGGCCAGCGCGGCGTTCATCGCGCCCGAAATGTCGCGCGTGGCATTACTGCCGAGATCGGTGGGTGTCGCGAGTGCCGCCATGCGCTTGGCCTTCGCATCGTTGTCCTTCTTGCCCATCGATTCTCTCCCTGGTGTACATCGATACATTACCTTGCGCGGCAAGGATGATGGTCAAGGAGGCTAGACAAAAGACTGAGCGTTCTACCCACAGTCGATGGGCTCAAGGATCGGGGACGTACCCACAGCTTTCACGCCAGGAAGCGACCGGCGTCGACGCCTCACTCGCTGTCGATCGGCGTCAGGGTCTTGAGGTAGGCCGCCATCGCCTGGCGATCGCCGTCGGGCAGATGCGCGGTGTTCTTGACCACCCTCGCCATTTCGCCGCCCAACACGTCGCCGTCCGGCGTGCTGCCATCCTGGAGTGAGAACGCGATGTCCTCCTCGTTCCATTCGCCGATGCCGCCTTTGCCCGGCGTGATGTTCGGCACCTTGCCCTTGCCATTCGGGTTCGGCCCGCCGGCGAAACGCCGACTATCGACGATGCCGCCCGTCCAGTCGCGCGGACTGTGACACTCGGCGCAATGGCCGAGCGACTCGATAAGATAGCGGCCGCGCGCGACCGGATCGCCTGAATCGTCCATCGGAGCGCGGTGCTCGTAATTCATGAGCTTCCACAGACCCACCCCGCGCCGCACGATCGGGAAATCGAGTGGGATTTCGTGGCCCGGCTGCACGTCGCTGGAAGCCGGCAGCGTCTTCATAAACGCGAAGAGATCGTGCAGATCCTTCGGCTTCGCCGATGCATAGGTCGTATATGGGAAGGCCGGATAAAGGTGCCGTCCTTCCGGCGACGTGCCCTTCGTCACCGCGGTGACGAACTGCTCTTCGGTCCAATTGCCGATCCCCGCTTTCGGGTCCGGAGAAATGTTCGGCGCGACGAAGGCGCCATATGGGCTCGGTAAATTGAGACCTCCACCGAGCAGAAGTTCGTTCGGCTGGTTGGGTGTCGCGTGGCAGGAAGCACAGCCGCCGGCGTAAAAAACGAGACGTCCGTTCTCGACATCGGCCGGACCGTTCAGGATCATCGAGGGATCGGCACGCTCCGGCATCGTCAGCAGCCAAAAAGCCGCCGCGAGGAGCAGCGCGGCCACTCCGCCGACAAACGCAAATCGCCGCATCCGCGCACCTCGTTGGTGCAGGAATCTAACCCGGCGGATGAATTCAGTAACTGCGGCTCAATAGCTCGCGACTGATATGTCGCGGTCGTGCGTCACATATCCCCGATGCATTCCGCGATCGGTGAACGCCAACGCGACTTCGGCCTTGGCATTGACAGCAATCATTCCACCCCAGCCGCCCGACGCCTTCACCCGGTCGAACAGGGTCGCGTCAAGCGCCTCGCCCAGCGGAGTGCCCGAATAGCGGCAGCGCGCAACCACGTCATAGGCGGCGACATTGCGGATGAAATATTCGCCATGGCCGGTAGAGCAGACTGCCACATCATCGCCCGCAAAGATCGAGGCTCCGACGATAGCTGGATCGCCGACGCGGCCTTCCAGCTTGCCGCTGGTGCCGCCGGTCGAGACCGCCGAGACGAGATGGCCGCGCACGTCCAGTACCACCGCCCCGACCGTGCCGTGCGATGTCTCGGCTTCCATCGGCTCGGTGCTGACGAAATAACTCGTCGGATCGACCGTCTCGAGGCCGTGCCTGGTCAGGAAATGATCGGCACCCGGCCCTGTCAGCATCACATGCCGGGTCTTGTCCATCACCGTGCGGGCGCAGGCGATCGGATTGCGGAAATGCGTCAGCCCAGCCACCGCGCCGGCCTTGCCGCTCGCGCCGTCCATGATCGAGGCATCGAGCTCGTAATAGCCCGCGGTGTTCGGGCCGGCGCCCTTCCCCGCCACGTAGAGGCCGGCATCTTCCAGTCTCTTGACCGCATCGACGGCAACATCGAGAGCCGCTCCGCCCGAAGCAAGGGCCGCGCGGCCAGCTTCGAGCACGCTCCGCATGTGAGCGTATTGTTCGGAATAGTCGCTTTCCGTCTGGAAGGCGCCGCCGTGGATGACGAGTGCAAAAGGCTGGGTCATTTGGGGTTTCTAAGCCTCCGATCCGAACTTTGCCAACTTCGGGAGGCTTAAAAGCGCCGCGACCAATCGCGCCTTGAAAGCGCCTATATCGGCCCGATATATGCCGGCCTGTCATACAGGCTGGGATTACGATGAACGTTCGCACCGTGTGCCTCGCGCTGCTCGCCCATGGCGAAGCGTCAGGCTACGACCTCAAGACGCGCTGGACCGACGGTCCTTTCCTTCATTTCGTCGATGCGAGCTTCGGCTCGATCTATCCGGCTTTGGCCAAATTGCAGGCCGAAGGGCTCGTCAGCCTTCGCGAGGAGAGCCAGCCCGGCAAGCCGCCTCGCAAGGTCTATGCGCTCACCGAGACCGGCAAAGCGGCCTTCATAGAGGCGATGAGCCAGCCTCCGGGCGAGGACATCTTCCGCTCGTCCTTCGCGATGATCGCGCTCTGCGCGCCTTTCCTCGACCGCGAGGTGATTGCCCGCGCAGTCGACACCCGTCTGGCCCAGCAGAAGGCGGAACTCGCGGAACTCGAACAGGCGCTCCAGGCCAAATGCGGCGGTCCGATCGGCTGGCTGCTCGATTGGGGTGTCACCCATTTCAAGAACGACATCGCGCATGTCGAGGCGACACGCAAAGCCCTGGAAGACATGGCAGGCGGCACCGAGCCCGGCACCGAAGTCGCCTTGCCCGTATGCGCCTGCCAGGCCGAAATGACGGAGCAGGCATAATGCGTCGATATATCATCGCCCTCGTCACAGTCGCGATCGGCGCCGGCATCGGCGGCTGGTTCTTCCTGTCGAACACACCGGAGCATGCGGGCGCCTCGACCTCCAAGGAGGTCGTCCGCCGGCCGCCTTCGGTCACCGTCGCGCGCGTCGAGACGCGCGAGATCGCCGAGGAGGTCCACGTCTCGGGATCGCTCGTCGCCCGCGAAGAGGTGATGGTTGCGCCCGAGGTCGAAGGCCTCGCGGTCACCGAAATCCTCGTGGAGGAAGGCGATCACGTCGAACACGGCCAGGTGCTCGCCCGTCTATCACGCTCGGCCATCGACGCAGAGGCCGCGCAGGCGTCCGCCGCCATCGCACAGTCCAAGGCATCCATCGCCGAGGCCGAGGCGAACGTGCTCGAGACCAAACAGGCGCTCCAGCGCAGCGAGACGCTCCGCAAATCCGGAACTGCCAGCGCGCAGCAATATGATCAGGCGCTTTCCGCCGCGCAGGTTGCCGATGCGCGCCTCAACGCAGCCAAGGAAAACCTGAAGGTCGCCGAAGCCCAGCGCGACCAGGTCGAGGTCCGCCGCGTCCGCACCGAGATCAAGGCACCCTCCGCCGGTGTCGTGAAGCGTCGGAACCTGCGCCTCGGCGCCATCGCCAGCATGGCGGCGGAACCGGCGTTCCGGCTGATCGAGGACGGCGATATCGAACTCGAAGCGCAGGTCGTCGACGTGACGCTCGCACGGTTGAAGCCGGAGCAGATCGTCCGCGTCACGCCCGCAGGCTCCAACGACACCATTCAGGGTCAGATCCGCCTGATCTCGCCCGAGATCGACGCCACGACCCGCCTCGGCCGCGTCCGGGTCGCATTGCCGGAAAGTGCCCATGTTTCGGTCGGCTCGTTCGCTTCGGGCCTCGTCGAGATTGGCCGCCATACCGCCCTCACCGTTCCTACCTCGGCGATCACTGTCGAAGACGGCAAGAACACCGTCCAGGTTATCGCCGACGGAAAAGTGCAGAGCCGGGAAGTCGAGCTTGGCCTTCGCGCGCCGACACGCGTCGAAGTGAAGTCCGGTCTCGCGGAAGGCGATGAAGTCGTCGCCCGCGCCGGGTCGTTCCTGCGCGATGGAGATGCCGTCACGCCTGTCGAGCCGAACGTCGTGGAGGGCGTGCGCAAATGAGGCTGAACATCTCGGCGGCGTCGATCAAGCGCCCGATCCCCGGTATCGTCCTGTTCGTCGTGCTGAGCATTCTCGGCATCTTCGCCTTCAACGATCTGCCGATCACGCGCTTTCCGAACATCGACGTTCCGCTGGTCTCGATAAAGGTGACCGAATCCGGCGCGGCGCCGTCCGAGCTCGAGGCCCAGGTCACCAAGCAAATCGAGGATTCGGTCGCGAACCTGACCGGCGTGAAGCACGTGACCTCGACCGTTTCCGACAGCCTGTCGACAACGATGATCGAGTTCCAGCTCGAAACCGATACCGACCGCGCCGTCAACGATGTGAAGGATGCGATCGCCAAGATCCGCGCCGAGCTTCCGCGCACGATCGAGGAGCCGGTCGTCGAGCGCATTGATGTCGAAGGACAGTCGATCGTCTCCTATGCGGCGTCCTCACCCGGAATGACACTGGAACAGCTGTCCTGGTACGTCGATGACGTCGTGAAGCGGCAGCTTCAGGGCCTCAAGGGCGTCGGCCGGGTCGAGCGCATCGGCGGCGTCTCGCGCGAGATCCGCGTCGAGCTCGATCCTGATCGCCTGATGGCGCTTGGCGTCACGGCAGCCGACGTCAATCGCCAGATCCGCGCGACGAATATCGACCTCGCCGGCGGCCGCGGCGAGATCGGCGGTCAGGAACAGACGATCCGCACGCTCGCCGGCGCGCGCAACGTCGAGACCCTGTCCGATACCAAGATTTCGCTCGCCAACGGTCGGCAGATCCGCCTGTCCGAGCTCGGCCAGGTCATCGATGGAGCCGAGGAGGAGCGTTCCTTCGCGCGCCTGAACGGCCAGCCGGTCGTCTCGCTGATGGTCTACCGCACCAAGGGCGCGAGCGACGTCTCGGTCGCGCGCGTGGCCGAGGCCAAGCTGAAGGAGATCGAGGTCGCGAACCCAGACGTCACCTTCACGCAGATCGACGATTCCGTTGGCTTCACTGAGGGCAATTACGAGAGCGCGATGCACACCCTGATCGAGGGCGCCGTGCTCGCGATCATTGTCGTCTTCATCTTCCTACGCGACTGGCGGGCGACGATGATCGCGGCCGTCGCGCTGCCGCTTTCGGTCATTCCGACTTTCTTCCTCGTCGACCTGATGGGCTTCTCGCTGAACCTCGTCAGCCTGCTCGCGCTCACCCTGGTGACCGGCATCCTGGTCGACGACGCGATCGTCGAGATCGAGAACATCGTCCGCCATATGCGCATGGGCAAATCGCCCTATCGCGCGGCGATGGAAGCGGCCGACGAGATCGGCCTCGCCGTCATCGCGATCACATTCACCATCATCGCGGTGTTCGCGCCTGTCAGCTTCATGGGCGGTATCGCTGGCCAGTACTTCAAGCAATTCGGCCTGACGGTCGCCGCGGCCGTCATCATTTCGCTCCTCGTCGCCCGCCTGATCACACCGCTCATGGCCGCCTATCTTCTGCGGCCACACGCGCATGTGGAGGAGAAGGACGGCTGGCTGATGCGCTGGTACACCGGCGCGCTCGCCACCTCGATCCGGCATCGCTGGCTGACATTGATCGCCGGTTTCGTCCTGTTCGCGGTCTCGATCTGGAGCACCGGCCTCCTGCCGACCGGCTTCATGCCGGATGAGGACCATTCGCGCATCGTCGTCTCAGCTGAACTCCCTCCGGGCGCTCGTATCGAGGACACCCGCGAGGTGTCCGACGAGCTAACCCGCAAGATCGGTGCGCTGCCAGAGGTCGAGTCGATCTTCGTGATGGGCGGCACGTCGCCGACCGGCACGCTCGAGACCCGCAAGACTTCGGTTATCGTCCGCCTCGTCCCGAAGACCGAGCGCTCGTTCACCCAGAAGCAGCTCGAGGCCAAGGTTTCCGAAATCGTCTCCACCGTGCCCGACGTCCGCGCCTGGTACGTCAACGAGCGCGGCGAACGACAGCTCTCGATCACCGTCACCGGTCCGAACTCCGACGACCTCGCCAGGGGCGCGGCCTCGCTCGAGAACGGCATGCGCCGCGTGCCCGAATTCATCAACGTCGCGCCATCGACCGGCCTGTCGCGTCCCGAACTCTTCGTCCAGCCGCGTCTCGATCGCGCCGCCGATCTCGGCGTCACGACCGACATGATCTCGGAGACGATCCGTGTCGCGACCATCGGCGATGCCGATGCGAACCTCGCCAAGATGAACACCGGCGAGCGCCTGATCCCGATCCGCGTCCAGCTCGACGAGAACGCCCGCACCGATGCCGGCGTGCTCGGAACACTCGCGGTGCCCGTCGGCGACGGCAAGTCGGTGCCCCTCTCGGCCGTCGCCGATGTGGGCTTCGGTCAGGGCCCCTCCTCCATCGACCGCTACGACCGCCAGCGCCGCATCGTGCTCGGCGCCGACCTGACGGGCGGCATGCAACTCGGCGATGCCGTCAATACCGTGCTGAACCTGCCGGAAGCGAAAGATCTGCCGAAGGGCGTTCGCATCGTCCAGGGCGGCGACACCGAGATCATGAACGAGGTCTTCACCGGCTTCGCCCTGGCGATGGGCGCGGGCATCATGATGGTGCTCGGCGTTCTGGTCCTGCTGTTCGGTACCGTGTTCCAGCCGATCACCATTCTGGCCTCGCTGCCGCTGTCTATAGGCGGCGTCATCATCGCCCTGCTCGTCACCGGCAATTCGGTGTCGATGCCGGTCGTCATCGGCATCCTGATGCTGATGGGCATCGTCACGAAGAATGCGATCATGCTGGTCGACTTCGCGGTCGAGGCGGAGGGCCGCGGCGCCTCGCGCGACGAATCGATCATCGATGCGGGCAGGAAGCGCGCCCGACCGATCGTCATGACGACCATCGCGATGATCGCAGGCATGATCCCATCCGCGCTCGGCATCGGCCAGGGTGGCGAGTTCCGCGCCCCGATGGCGATCGCCGTCATCGGCGGCCTCGCCACCTCGACGGTCCTGTCGCTGATGTTCGTGCCGAGCTTCTACACGATCATGGACGATCTCGGCCGCTTTACCGGCCGCATCTTCGGCCGCTTCATCGGCCCCGGTGAAGAGGGTGAAGCCGACCACGTCCCCCATATCGTGGCAACGCGCGGACCGTTGTCCGAGGCTGCGGAGTAACAACCTGTGTTCCGGGCCGCGGAGCGGAGCCCGGAACCCATACACCGCAGCGCCTCGCTTCCATCATCAACACATGGGCTATGGAATCCCGGGCTCGGCTTTGCCGCTCCCGGATACGCTATCAACGAGCCGCGGCAGCCCACAGCATCGACGTACCGGATATCAGCAGCATCCCGTCCAGCACATGCTGGAACATCTCGACGCTCATCCGCTGCACGACCTGCTTGCCGAGGAACGTTCCCGCCATGACGGTCACGCCGACGATGAGACCGCTGACGATAACCTCGTCCGGCAGCGCGCCCATGCTCCGGAAGGTCGTGACCTTGGCGATGTAGACGAGGAGAGAACTCATCGCTTCAGTCGAAATAAATGGCCCCTTCGCCAGGCCGTAGGCCGCGAAGGCGGGCGCATTGAGCGGCCCGGTCGACATCACGATGCCGGTCAGAAAGCCGATGATGGCACCGATGACCGCGAGCACCGGCAGGCCGATCTTCAGATCGCGCCGTCTCAGCCAGCGCCGCGCGGGGATCATCAGGATGAAGAAGATGCCGAGGAAAAGCTCGACCAGATGCGGCGGCAAAGCGAGCAGCGTCCGCGCACCGAGCGCTGCAGCCGGTATTCCCGGCAGCGCGAAGGTGAGGCAGGCGCGCCAGTCGATCTCGCGCCACCAGGCGGCGACCTTGCCGACATTGGAGAACAGCGCCGAGATCGCCATGATTGGCACCGCCTGTTGCGGGCCGAAAGTCAGGACCAGGACGGGAAGCAGAAGGACGCTCGCGCCCGCGCCGACAATGCCGCTCAGGCAGCCTGCCGCAAGGCCGACGACGAGAACAAATGCGTAATCGGCCATCTGTCCCGTCGCTTACCGACCCTTAGTGGAGGCGGACTTTCTCGTCGTCCTCGGCGCTTGCTTCGTCAACCGGCGGCACGGCGTCGTCCACCGGCTCGTCGCCCGCTTGCCCCGCTTTGTAGCGGCGGGCGAGGCGCTGATAGGTCATGAAGGCCAGGGGCAGCGCTGCGAGATAGGCGAGCGCGCCGAGCGTCAGCACTTCCCATGTGTAGCTGACGAGAAGCGCGATGAAGAGCACGGCGCCGACGAAGACCGGAGCCACCATGTCGCGCGGCACGCGGGACGCGGATTTCTTGAATGACCAGGTCGGCAGCTTCGAGACCATCAGAAGCGCAATCGCGATGCAGTAGATCAGTGACACGGAAGCGCTGACGACCGGCAGATCGATCGAGCCCAACTGGCCCATATAGATCGGCAGCATCACCAGCAGCGCGCCCGCGGGCGCCGGCACGCCGACGAAGAAGTCCTGCGCATAATCCGGCTTCGGCGTATCGAGAGCCACGTTGAAGCGTGCCAGCCGGAGTGCGGCCGCGACCGCGAAGACGATGGCCCCGGCCCAGCCGATCGAGCTGAGATCGTGCAGGGTCCAGATATAGAGGAGCACAGCCGGAACGACGCCGAAATTGACGAAGTCGCAGAGGCTGTCGAGCTCGGCGCCGAAACGCGACGTGCCCTTCAGCAGCCGTGCCAGACGTCCATCGAGACCGTCGAGCACCGCCGCGACGACCACCGCGTAGACCGCGAGTTCCATCCGGCCTTCCATGCCCATCCGGATCGCGGTCAGGCCGATGCTGATGGCCAGCAGTGTGATCAGGTTCGGTATGAGCAGCCGCATCGGCACCGCGCGAAAGCGGCGGACTTTCGACTCGTTGTGCTCGGGCTCGAAGGGCGGGAAAAAGCGGCCGGCCATGATTTCTCCTCGCGTCGACTAAAAATCTAACGCGCAAGCGGGCGGAAAGGCTACTCGGTGCGGAAGTCGATCCGCGCCGGAACGCGCGACAGATCGGCGATGACGGTCTCGCCGCCGATCGCCGTCTGGCCGATCGCCGACATCGGCACCGCACCTTCCGGCAGATAGACGTCGAGGCGCGAACCGAAGCGGATTAGACCGAAGCGCGCACCGGGAAGAGCGACATCGCCCTCGTCCGCCCAGCAGACGATGCGGCGTGCGATCAGGCCCGCGATCTGCACCACGCCGACATCGCCGGACGCGCTGGCTATGACCAGGCTGTTGCGCTCGTTATCCTCGCTCGCCTTGTCGAGGTCGGCATTGAGGAACTTGCCCGGCCGATAGATGACACGGCGGATCGTACCGCCCACCGGCACGCGGTTTACGTGGACGTTGAAGATCGACAGGAAGATCGAGATGCGCAGGCGCGGTTCGAGGCCCATTCCGAGTTCGGCTGGCGGCACGAACGGCCCGACCGCGGTGATCAGACCGTCGGCCGGCGAGACCACGAGGTTAGAGGCCATCGGCGTGACACGGATCGGATCGCGGAAGAAGAACGCGACATAGACCGTCAGGATCAGACCGATCCAGCCGAGCGGTTCCCACAGGAAGAACAGAAGCAGCGCCGCAACGAAGGCGATGCCGATGAATTTGTGGCCTTCGCGATGGATCGGCGGGATGAACTTGCGGATGGAGTCGAGAACGGAATTGAGCATTCAGGGCCTCGTGGGGCCCGGTGGATAGCACGAATGCGGGCTATGCCTAGAGTCCCTAGTTCCCGCGTTCCCGGACAAGCGCGCGAAGCGCACGCCAATCCAGGGCCCAGCGCATATGCGCGCCGCAGGCGCTCCATAGATAAAGTGCGGCTTCGCCGCGAGAAAGCGCTGGGTCCCGGTTCTCGGGATGCGGCTTCGCCGCACCCGGACCGGGAAACAGGCGTTCACTGAAGACAGTCAGCCCAAAGTCCCCGCCGCCGCAGCGATGACAGGCGGCTTCTCGACATGTTCCTCGACGACGACCTCGCCATGGGTGTCGGGCGGAGCACCCTCCTCGCCGGTACGCGCCAGCTTCTCGCGCGCCTCGTCGGCTTCGCGCTGGCGGTCCCACATGCCGGCATAGAGCCCGCCCTGGGTCAGAAGCTCGGAATGATGGCCGCGCTCCACCACCTCGCCTGCCGAGAGCACGATGATCTCGTCGGCATTGATGATGGTCGAGAGGCGGTGGGCAATGACGAGCGTGGTGCGGCCCTCCGAGACGCGCTCCAGCGCGTCCTGAATTTCCTTCTCGGTGTAGCTGTCGAGCGCCGATGTCGCCTCGTCGAGGATCAGGATCGGCGGCCCCTTCAGGATCGTGCGGGCGATGGCGACGCGCTGCTTCTCACCGCCCGAGAGCTTCAGGCCGCGCTCGCCGACTTCGGTATCGTAGCCCTTGGGGAGCATCTGGATGAACGGGTCGATCTGGGCGAGCGCCGCCGCCTGCTCGATCTCCTCGTCGGTCGCGTCCCAGCGGCCGTAGCGGATGTTGTAGCGGATCGTGTCGTTGAACAGGACGGTGTCCTGCGGGACCATGCCGATGGCGTTGCGCAACGTCTTCTGCTGGACGTCGCGCACGTCCTGCCCGTCGATCGTCACGCGGCCCTCGCCGACATCGTAGAAACGGTAGAGCAGCCGCGAAATCGTCGACTTGCCCGCGCCAGAGGGACCGACGATCGCGACCGTCTTGCCGGCCGGCACCTCGAAGGAGACCCCTTTCAGGATCGGCCGGTCGGGATCATAGGAGAAGCGCACGTCTTCAAAACGGATCGTGCCCTCGCGGACATCGAGCGGCTTCGCGCCGGGCTTGTCCTCGATCTCGGGATCCTCGGCCAGCAACTTGAACATCGCCTCGATGTCCGTCACCGCCTGCTTGATCTCGCGATAGACGAAACCCATGAAGTTCAGCGGCTGGTAGAGCTGGATCATCATGGCGTTGATCAGCACGAAATCGCCAACCGTATTGCGGCCCGCGCGCACGTCGACCGCCGCCATGCCCATGGCGACCGCGAGGCCGAGCGAGAAGATCACCGCCTGCCCGGCATTCAACCAAGAGAGCGAGGTGTAGGTCTTCACCGCCGCCTTCTCGTAGCCGGCCATCGCGCGGTCGTAGCGGGCGGCCTCGCGCTCCTCGTTGCCGAAATATTTGACGGTCTCGTAGTTCAGCAGGCTGTCGATCGCCTTGGCGCTGGCGTCGGTGTCCTGGTCGTTCAGGGTGCGGCGCAGGCCGAGCCGCCACTCGCTCGCGACGAAGGTAAACCAGGTGTAGGCGACGAGCGTCGCCGCAACAACGGCCACGTAGCGCCAGTCGAACTGCCAGGCGAGCACCGCGAAGACGAGGCCGAGTTCGATGATCGTCGGCACGACGGTCAGAAGTGCGGTGCGGGTCAGGGTCTCGATGGCATTGCGCCCGCGCTCGACGACGCGCGACAGGCCGCCGGTGCGGCGGCCGAGATGGAAGCGCAGGCTGAGTCTGTGGATGTGCTCGAAGACGCGCAGCGCCATCCGCCGCACGGCATGCATGACGACCGCGGCCGTCAGACCGTCACGCACCTGCGCCAACGCCACCATCAGCACGCGGCCGATGCCGTAGATCGCCACCATCAGAACCGGCGCACCCATTGCGAGCGCATGCCAGGTACCGCCGTCGAGCGACGTCCTGCCGGCTTCCGAAAGCGTCAGCGCATCGACGGCCCATTTGAAACCGTAGGGCACCGCGATGGTGATCAGCTTGGTAAAGACCAGGAGAACCAGCGCGAGCGCGATGCGCGCCTGAAGGTCCGGCCGGTCGCCCGGCCACATGAAGGGCTGGAGGTCGCGGAACGTGCTGAAGAACTTGCCGCCTTCGGCACTCACCTCGCGCTTGGGCACGGGAGCCTGCGTGCGCGCAATAGACTGCGCGGGATTGGTGAGCGACATATCAAAGCCTGGGGTGCGTTTGGCGCTCCATATAGGAGCGGATCGCGCGATCCGCGACCCCTTTGACGGGATGTTCTGTCTGGCGGAAGCCTCGCCACTACTCCGCTGCGGGCCGATTTGTCGTCATGCTCCGGCTTGACCGGAGGATCCACATCACGAGGTCGGCTTGGATGCTCCGGTCAAGCCGGAGCATGACGACCCAACTAGCACGGGATCACCCCTTGGGCGGCATCACGAATATCTGACCTGGATAGATCCGGTTCGGATCGCGGATCTGGTCCGCATTCGCTTCGTAGATCGTCGAATAACGAACGCCCGCGCCATAGATTTTCCGGCTGATGCGCCAGAGATTGTCGCCGCGCTGGACCTCCAACGTATCGAGCTTCGTGACGATCGGATTGGCCGATTGAACCGCACCCGTCGTCGACGGTGCGTCCGCCGGATTGGTCGAGGACGAGGCGAGTTCGCTCGGCTTCGGTGCATCGGCTGGCGGCATCGCTTTTAACGCCGCGAACGGCACTTCCGCGCGCGCCACGACCTTGCCGCTCTCGCCGAGTTGGTCGACGCGTACCTTGTAATTGCCGGCCGCCACGCCCTTTTCGATTTTGAGCGACCACTTGCCGTCGTCGCCAACCGTGGCTTCCGCGAGAGGCGAGTCGTTGAGATAGATCTGCGCCCGTGCACCCTCCGGACCCGTGCCCTGCACGAACAATTTGCCGCCCTCCGCCTCGACCGCGCCGATACGAAGCGGCAATTCAGGAGCGGCCTCCGCGGTCTGCGGCGCTACCGGAGGCGTTATCACGGCGGGGCTCGGAATAGCAGGCGAACCCACGGTGGCGGTATGAGTCGCGGGCGACCCGGCCTGCACGACCTGGGAAGGCTTGCCCGGCTCGCCCACCACGACCAGAACCTCGCCCTTGCCGGGCTCAGGTATCGCCACCGTAACCGACTGCTTGGAGCCGCCCGCATCGGGCGTCCGCAGCGTCAGTTCATAGCTGCCCTGTGCGAATGTCGGCGGCATCATCACGAATTCGCCCGCCTCATTGGCTTTGGTGCGATCGATGACTCCTCCGTTCGACAGCAATTCCACCTCGGCGCCCGGCGCCGCGCGGCCTGCGATGATGGCATCGCCCCTGGGTTCGACGCGTACGATGTCGAAACTCGGCACGATCGTCGCGGCTGTCTTGCCGTCGGCCGCATTCTTCGATGCCGTGTCCGACGGTGGCGTCGACGGCGTACCGGGTGTGACCACCTGCGGAGCGGACTGGGACAAAGCAGCGGTATCCTGGCGCTGCACTTCGCGGCGCGCGACGACACCGATGCCGATCGCCAGGATGACGATCAGCCCCAGCGCCAAGATTTGGCGTGCGCGAGCATTCATCGAACCAAGTCTCCCCCGACCGGCAAGCCGGCCCATTAACACCATTCCCCGGTATTTATTGTCGCCTGTATGCGGTCACGATCAAGTGGTGAAACAAGCTTGAAGGAATTTCGGGCTATGTTTGCCACATCTAAAGGCAAGAGAAACAAAGAATGTCATTCATCAAATCAGTCTGCGTCTATTGCGGCTCGGGGCTGGGCCGCGATCCAAGGCATGAAATCGCCGCCCGGACCTTCGGCCAGATCCTCGCCGAGAACGGCGTCGGCCTCGTCTATGGCGGCGGCGGCCTCGGCCTTATGGGAACGGTCGCGCGGAGCGTGCTCGACCATGGCGGCCACGTCACCGCGATCATCCCGGAATTCCTGGTCCGCCGCGAGCACATGCTCGAAGCGGCGCAGGAGCAGATCGTCACCGAGGACATGCATGAGCGTAAACGCTTGATGTTCGAGAAGGCCGACGCCTTCGTCGCGCTGCCCGGCGGCATCGGCACGCTGGAAGAACTCGTCGAACAGCTGACCTGGGCACAGCTCGGCCGCCACAGGAAGCCGATCCTGATCGCCAATATCTCCGGCTATTGGGAACCGCTGCTGGCCATGCTCGAACACATGACGGCACACGCCTTCATCCGCGAAAGCCTGTGGGTGCCCTACCAGATCGCCGATAACATCGAGGACGTCCTGCCGACGCTCGAACGCGCCGCGCGCGACGCGCAGGAACCGGACCTGCCCTACAAGGTGGCGCCGGTCGGTAAGATGTAAGGACTTTCGAAGCCCTCTCCCGGGGGGAGAGGGCCGACTCGCACCGAGAGGTGCGAGCGGGGTGAGGGGTAAGGCCTTCCGGTTCAATCCAGCCGCGGTAAAGACGGTCGAGGTTTGAGTCCCTGCGACACGTCGAGAGACCGGCCGATCTCCTGCATCACCCAATCGAGGCGTCCACGAACATCAACGTTCGTAAATCGAAGCTCCACGAAGCCCTTGCTCTCGATCACCGTCTTGCGTCGCTTGTCTTGATCTATCTGATCCAGATGGTGTGCACCATCACCTCGATGATCAGCTTCGCGTCCCAGCAACAAAAGTCGACGACAAAGCCCTCGATCGGCATCTGCCGCCTGAATTTCCAGCCTTCGAAACGCCGATCGCGCACGGCGTTCCAGATCAGATCTTCCGCAGAGGTCTGATCTAAACGGAGTTGACGAGCGAGCTGTGTTCGGCGAGGTGGCATGGCGAGAGGCTAATCGCCGGAGCTTTTATTCGCGAGGCCTTACCCCTCACCCGGTCGCCTTCCGGCGACTCGACCTCTCCCCTGGGAGAGGCGCATCTCAAGGCGCCGGCGCGCCGCTCCGCATCAGCTTGTAGGTCACGCTGTCGACCAGCGCCTGGAACGACGCATCGATGATGTTCGCGGAGACGCCGACAGTCGTCCAACTGTCGCCGCTGTCGTCGGCGGACTCGATCATGACCCGCGTCACGGCCTCCGTGCCGCCGTCGAGGATACGGACCTTGTAGTCCGTCAGCCTGAGATCCTGGATGTAGGGCTGATAGACGCCGAGATCCTTGCGGAGCGCGAGGTCGAGCGCGTTGACCGGGCCGTTGCCTTCGGCGACCGACATCAGGCTCTCGCCCTGGACTGTCAGCTTGACCACCGCCTCGCAGACGGTCGCGAGCGCGCCCTGCGAATTGTGGCGGAGCTCGACCGAGGTGCGAAAGCCGTCGACATCGAAATAGGCCGGCACGGTGCCTAGCAGACGGCGCGCCAGGAGTTCGAAGCTCGCGGCGGCGCCCTCATAGGCATAGCCGACGTTCTCGCGATCCTTCACCTCGTCGAGAAGACGACCGAGGCGGGGATCGTCCTTCGACACCTTTAGGCCGATCCGGTCGAGTTCCGCCAATAGGTTCGACTTGCCGCCCTGGTCGGAGACGAGAAGGCGACGCTTGTTGCCGACCGCTTCCGGCGGCACGTGCTCGTAGGTCTTGGGGTCCTTCAGGATCGCCGAAGCGTGGATGCCCGCTTTGGTCGCGAAGGCGTTGACGCCGACATAAGGCGCGTGGCGGTCGGGATTGCGGTTCAGGATCTCGTCCAGCATACGCGACAGATGGGTCAGGTTGCGCAGGCCCTCATCCGACACGCCGGTCTCGAACCGGTCGCGGAATTCCGGCTTCAGCTTCAGCGTCGGGATCAGTGATACGAGATTGGCGTTGCCGCAGCGCTCACCGAGGCCGTTCAGCGTGCCCTGGATCTGGCGGACACCCGCGCCGACCGCCGCGAGTGCGTTGGCGACGGCGCAGCCGGTGTCGTCGTGCGGATGGATGCCGAGATGGTCGCCGGGGATGTGGACCGTTACTTCGGAGACGATCTTCGCCACCTCATGCGGAAGTGCGCCACCATTGGTGTCGCAGAGCACGATCCAGCGCGCGCCCTCCTCGTAAGCCGCCTTAGCGCAAGCCAGCGCATAATCCGGATTGGCCTTGTAGCCGTCGAAGAAATGCTCGCAATCGATCATCGTCTCGCGGCCGGCGGCGACGCCTGCGCGGACAGTCTCTCGGATTGAGTCCAGGTTCTCGTCCAAAGTCGCACCAAGCGCGACGTCGACATGATAGTCCCAGGTCTTGGCGACGAAGCAGAGCGCATCCGACTTTGCGGTCAGCACGGTCTGCAGGCCCGGATCGTTCGAGGCCGAGCGCCCTGCCCGCTTGGTCATACCGAAGGCCGTCAGCCGTGCCGACTTCAAGGCACGCGCCTCGCCGAACAATGCCGTGTCGGTCGGGTTCGCGCCCGGATAACCCGCCTCGACATAGTCGATCCCGATCCCATCGAGCATGGCGATGACTGACAGCTTCTCCTCGATCGCGAAGTTCACGCCGGCCGTCTGGGCGCCGTCGCGCAGGGTCGTGTCGAACAGGTAGAGCCGTTCGCGGGTCATCGGGTCTGGTCCTTCGGCGGCCACGCCTCGGTGTCGTGGTCCGGATGCTGGTAGCTTGTGAGATCGTGCAGGAAATCCGGCACCTCGCCACCGAGCGTCAGGCGCTCGGGAAGGCCGGGAATTCCGTCGACATAGGGTAGTTTGCGTTCGGTGCCGTACTGGATCACCGGGGCGACCGCCTCGGGATGGTCGAACGCACCAATCGCAAGGCAAAGTTCGCCGGGCGCCTCGTAGGTCAGCGGCGTGCCGCACATCGCGCAGAAGCCTCGGCGGACATGTTCCGAACTCTGGAAACGAGCAGGTTCGCCACGCGTCCACGCAACCCTGGCCTCGCCGACATTGACGAGCGGTGCGTAGAAGGCGCCGAACGCCTTCTGGCACATCCGGCAATGGCAGACCGACGGTTTTCCGAGTTCACCCTGGACGCGGAATCGCACCGCACCACACTGGCAGCCGCCGGAATGAGTCTCTGTCATCGCGCCACGCTCCAGGTCGAGCCCTCCGGTCCGTCTTTCACGATGATGCCCTGTGCCGCGAGGTCGTCACGGATGCGGTCGGCCTCGGCGAAATTCTTCGCCTTGCGCGCGTGCAGCCGTGCCGCGAGCAGCCGCTCGATCTCGTCCGGCGGCAGCGCGGGCTCCGGAGCCGTCGCCATGCGCCAGTCCTCGAACACCTTCGGCCGGAAACCCAGGAATTCCAGCGTGCCTGCGAGCGCCTTCCGGGATGCCTGCCCGCGCAATTGATGCAGTTCGGCGATCATCTGCGGTGTGTTCAGATCGTCGCTAAGCGCTTCCAGCACGGCGGGCGCCGGGCGTGCGTCGGCGCCCGATCCGGCAGCCTCGAACCAGGCCGCCAGAGCCTTCTCCGCGTCCTGAAGGCTCCGCAGCGTCCAGTTGATCGGTTGGCGGTAATGGGTGCCGAGCATCGCCAGCCGGATCACGTCGCCTGGCCAGTCGTGCAGCAGTTCGGCTATCGTGACGAAGTTGCCGAGCGATTTCGACATCTTCTCGCCCTCGACCTGCAGGAAGCCGTTGTGCATCCAGACATTGGCCATCACGTCATGGCCGAAGGCGCAGCAGGTCTGGGCGATCTCGTTCTCGTGGTGCGGGAAGACGAGGTCGATGCCGCCGGCGTGGATGTCGAACACCTCGCCGAGATGCTTCCACGACATCGCGGAGCACTCGATGTGCCAACCCGGACGGCCACGGCCCCACGGACTCTCCCAACCGGGAAGGCTCGGCTCGGACGGCTTCCACAGCACGAAGTCCATCGCATCGCGCTTGTAGGGGGCGACGTCGACGCGCGCGCCGGCTTCCATCTCGTCGAGCGTACGGTTTGCAAGCCTGCCATAGGACGGCATGGACGGGACGTGGAAGAGCACATGCCCTTCCGCCTCGTATGCGTGGCCGCGCAGGATCAGCATCTCGATGAGCGTAATCATCTCGACGATATGTTCTGTCGCGCGCGGCTCGACCGACGGCAGCAGCACGCCGAGTTCGGAAGTGTCGTCGCGGAAATCCTTCGCCGTCCACTCGGTCAGTTCGCGGATCGAGACCCCACGTTCGGCGGCGCGCGCGTTGATCTTGTCGTCCACATCCGTGATGTTGCGGACATATTTGACCCGGTCGTGCCCATAGAGATGGCGCAGCAGGCGGAACAACACGTCGAACACAATGACCGGGCGCGCATTGCCGATATGGGCGCGGTCATAGACCGTCGGGCCGCAGGCGTAGAGACGCACATTGCCGGCATCGATCGGCGTGAACTCAGCCTTGGTCCGGGTCAGCGTGTTGTAGAGCCTGAGCGACATGAAATATCCCGTGCCTTGGGGTCTGCCCTAGCCGGCCCCGGCAGTCGCGCTCTGTTTTTGATTTGGTCAGACAGATACGGCCGCGGCCAGCGTGAGCGCTAACCGCAGATAATGACGATCCGGCTAATGGCGGAAGCGTTGATCTGCATGGGGCGGGACAATGGTGAGCGCGACGATCAGCGTCAAGTGATAAAGAGGACGGGCTCGAATTTCGCGGGGAATCGCGCCAATGGTCCACACTTAGGCCAGATTTCGCCGCTCTACCGGCACGGCCCTTCGGGCTCACAGGTTTCTTGAATGTTCAAACGGTCCCGGTTTGTCGCGTTCGCGGTGCTGGCTCTCCTACCGGCAACGCCGGTTTTGGCGCAGGTTCCGCAGCAGTGCCTGCGTCTCGAAGCGCAGCTTGCGGCGCTCGACCAGCAGCCGCGCAGCGCGGACGCCGGTGCGGCGCAGCAGGCCTATGCCCAACGCCGGGCCGACCTCGACCGGATGATCGCCCGTTCGCGCGGAATGGGCTGCGGCCGCACCTTCCTGTTCGGCCCGCGTCCGCCGGCCGAATGCCGTGACCTCGATGCACAGATCAACCGCAGCCAGCAGCAGCTCGACCAGCTCGAAGCCCAGATCAGCCGCGGCCAAGGCGATGCCGGCGTCCGCGAGGCTCGCCGCCGCGACCTGATCACGGCGCTCGCCGCCAATCAGTGCGGTGCGCAGTATCAGGCGGCATTGCCACCGCCTCCGCCCCAGCAGCGCTCGGGCGGCCTGTTCGGCCTTCTCTTCGGTGGCTCCCGCAGCGAGAGAGCGCCGCAGGAAGCCTATCCCGGCCAGCCGCAGATGGAGGTTCCGCAGACCTCGACCTTCCGCACGGTGTGCGTCAGAACCTGCGACGGCTTCTTCTTCCCAGTCAGCTACGCCACGGTTCCCGGCCGTTTCGCGCAGGACGAGGCGATGTGCCGGAAGACCTGCCCCGGAACCGAGGCGGAGCTGTTCTCCTATCCGAACCCCGGCGGCTCGATCCAGCAGGCCACGTCCGCCACGGGCGTCCCTTACGCGCAGCTTCCCAATGCTTTCAAATATCAGAAGGAATTTGTGAAGGACTGCTCGTGCAAGCCCGCGAATATGAGCTGGACCGAAGCGCTGTCAGGTGCAGACGACGACACCGTCCAACGCGGCGACATCGTCGTCGACGAGGAGCGCGCCAGGCGCATGTCGCAGCCCGGCACGGACCGCACCTCACCGGCAGACGCAGCGCGCGCGGCGCAGGATAGTGCCAATTCGGTCACCAGCGAGGGGGTTGTGGACGGAGGCACCGACGCGCCTCCGCCGCCAGAAGGAGCCCTCGCTCCACCTCCGTCACAGGCCCAGGCGGCTCCGCCTCCCGGTTATTACGAGGGTCCGCCGCCGCCGGTCTACGAGGCTCCCCGCGCACCACCGCCGCCGGTCTATGCGCCGCCGCGACAGCAGCGGGCACCGCAGCCGCTGCCGCGTGAGCGCGAAAACCGCTGATACAGCTGTAGCTTAGAGCCCGTCACGGAACCGGTTCGTGATCGGATAGCGCCGGTCGCGGCCGAAGTTCTTCTTTGTCACCTTCACACCCGGCGCGGCCTGACGTCTTTTGTATTCTGCCAGATAGAGAAGGCGCTCGATCTTCCTCACCGTCTCCGGGTCATACCCATCCGCAACGACGTCAGGCACGCTCATCTCCTGCTCGACGAGGCGCTCTAGGATACCGTCCAGGATGTCGTAGGGTGGGAGCGAATCCTGGTCCTTCTGGTTCTCGCGCAGCTCGGCCGTCGGCGCCTTGGTGATGATGTTCGACGGGATCACTTCGCCGGACGGTCCCATCGCATCTGACGGCTTCCAACGATTGCGCAGCGCGGACAGCCGGTAGACCTCGGTCTTGTAGAGATCCTTGATCGGATTGAAGCCGCCATTCATGTCGCCATAGAGCGTGGCGTAGCCGACCGACATCTCCGACTTATTGCCGGTCGTCACGACCATCGGCCCGAATTTGTTCGAAACCGACATCAGGATCGTGCCGCGAACGCGCGACTGCAGATTCTCCTCCGTGATGCCGCGATTGGTCCCGACGAAGAGCGGGCCAAGTGCCGCCTCGAATTGCTCCACGGGGCCGGCGATCGGCACAGTGTCGTAGCGGATGCCGAGTGCCTTGGCACACGCCGCCGCGTCGCCGAGGCTCTCCTCCGATGTGAAGCGGTACGGCAGCATGATCGAGTGGACCCGATCCGCTCCAAGCGCATCGACCGCGATCGCGGCGCAGAGCGCAGAATCGATGCCGCCCGACAGGCCGAACACGACACCTGGAAAGCCGTTCTTGTTCACGTAGTCGCGGAGACCGAGCACACAGGCGCGGTAATTGGCCTCGTCGTCCTCGTCGATGATCTCCTTCGGACCCTCGACGCAGCGCCATTCGTCGCCGGTCCGCTCCCAGCGGGTCAGCGCGATCTCCTCGGTGAAGGCGGACATCTGGAAGGCGAGCGAGCCGTCCGGGTTCAGCGCGAACGAGGCGCCATCAAAGATCAGGTCGTCCTGACCGCAGATCTGGTTCGTGTAGATGAAGGGCAAATGCGTCTCGGCTACGCGCAGTGCGGCGATGTTCAGCCGCTCGAGCTGCTTGCCGCGCCAATAGGGCGAGCCGTTCGGCACGATCAGCATTTCCGCACCGGTCTCGGCCAGGCATTCGGTGACCTGCGTCTCCCAGATGTCCTCGCAGATGGGAATACCAAGCAGGACGCCGCGCCAGTCGATCGGCCCCATCAGCGCGCCCGGCTCGAAAACACGCTTCTCATCGAACGGCCCGTAATTCGGCAGTTCGACCTTGAATCTCAGCCCATGAACCTTGCCGCCGTCGAGCAGCGCCGCGGCGTTATGGACGCCGTGCTTACCCGGCCAGGGAGAGCCGATCATGACGGCCGGCCCGCCATCGCCGGTCTCGGCCGCGAGTTCCTCCACGGCGGCCTGGCAGGCCTTGATGAAGCTCGGTTTGAGGATGAGGTCTTCCGGCGGATAGCCGGAGATGAAAAGTTCGGTGAAGGCGACGAGATCCACGCAGAGTTCAGCGGCCCTGGCCCTACCCTCGCGCGCCTTCTTTAGATTGCCGGCGACATCGCCAACGGTCGGATTGAGCTGCGCGATGGCAATGGAAAGTTTTTTTGGCCGGTCCATATCCGCGATTTAAGGCGACGAGGCCGCTTCGGCAAACATATTGATGCGCCTTGCCTTATGCCCAGACGCGGCCGGAGCGCGGCGTGTCGATCTGATAGTCCGTTGCGAGCCGGGAGAAGAACGTGCGGCCGAAATGCCTTGCACGGCCGGCCGGGTCGGACGGGTCGTGGGCGATCTCTCCGCGCGCATTGCCATAGCCCTGAACCGCGCCGACGAAAACCGAGTGGGTGTAGCGGCAATATTCCTGCATCTGATGGACAATACCCGCCGCGGCCGTCGGAAACGTCTCCTCGGAACTGAGCAGGAGTCCCACCCGCTTGCCCGCCATTTCCTCGACCGTCGCCGGCGACCGAGGATGGGACGCGGCGACGTAACAGAACATCCGGTCGAAGAACGTCTTGAGCTGCGCCGACATGCCGTACCAATAGATCGGCGTCGCCGCGATGAAGCCATCCGCCGGCAGGAACCTGCCGAGAAAGGCGTCGCGAAAGCCGTCCTCGATTGAGCACTCACCATCTGTCCTGCGGCAAATCCGGCAATCCCGCAGGAATGCCGAAAGCACGTCATCGGCGAAGACGATCTCGGCACCATGCCCGGCTTCGTTGAGCCCCGAGCACGCCGCCCGCGCGAGCATCGCGGAATTCCCGTCGCGCCTTGGGCTCGCCGCCAGAATGAACGTTTTCATCACTGCCCTCCGTTGCCGAGGAAGAGGATTTCGTCTCTAGTAACCGAAAGGCAAGTACGCACCTTCTAGTGCCTATAGGGGTTTGATGATACGCGAGCGGAAGCCACCTCCAAGCGTCTTCGACGAGACCTGTTCGGCGCGGCATGCACTGGAATTGATCGCCAGCAAATGGACGATGCTGATCCTGCCCGCGCTCGCCGAGGGGCCGATGCGCAACGGCGCCCTGTTGCGCCGTATCGGCGGTATCTCACAGAAAATGCTGACGCAGACGCTGAAGGATCTGGAGCGGAACGGCCTCGTCATACGCGAGGACCGTCAGACCGTGCCGCCGCATGTCGAATACCGGTTGAGCGAGGTCGGCCGTTCGCTCAGCGATACTTTGGCCGTGCTGGATCGCTGGGCAGAGCAGAACTTCCTCGAACTCGATGCCGCGCGAGAACGGTTCGACGCGCGCTGACGGACACTTACTCGGCGGCAACCGGTTGCAGCGGTTCCCTCGCGCCCGGCTCAACCACCGCGGACGCCCGTCGCGCCTTCATTTCCTCGAGATACTCAGCGCCCCAATCGCGCAGAGCGGCTATGACCGGAGAGAGAGAGCGGCCGAGTTCCGTCAGCTCGTAGTCGACGCGTGGCGGAATGCTCGGCGTCACGGTCCGTGAGATCATGCCGACGGCCTCCAGTTCGCGAAGCTGGCGTGTCAGCACGCGCTGGGTTGCGCCCGGGATTTGCCTGCGCAACTCGTTGAACCGCACCGGCCCGTCGATGAGGTTATAGAGGACGACGCCTTTCCAGCGGCCACCGATGAGATCGAGGGTCGCCTCGACCGGACATCCGGCTTTGCAATTGTATTCGCGAGCCTTCATCGCACTCTCCCGGTGGACAGAAAGGATACTACCCGACCGTTTTGTACCTTCTTGAGCCTGCCCGGACCCATGCCGATGTTCCGGCCATGAACGTCCCGCCGGGGCACCTAGATCAGGAACCGCAGACATGAAGGCCACAGGTTATATCAATCCGCTTCCGATATCCGATCCGAACTCCCTGTCCGACATCGAGATCGCGGCGCCGAAACCGGGTTCGCGCGATCTCCTGGTCGAGGTCAAGGCAGTTTCGGTCAATCCAGTCGATACCAAGATTCGCCGTGGGCGCCGCAGTGGAACGGCCGACCAACCGGTCGTGCTCGGCTGGGATGCCGCGGGCGTGGTCACGGAAATCGGTTCCGAGGTCACGCTGTTCAAGCCCGGCGACGAAGTGTTCTACGCCGGCGCGATCGAGCGGCCGGGCACCAATGCCGAATTGCACGTGGTCGATGAGCGCATTGTCGGCAGGAAGCCGAAGAGTCTCGACTTCGCAGACGCGGCGGCTCTACCGCTGACCGCGATCACCGCCTGGGAGATGCTGTTCGACCGGATGCGGATCGAAAGGGATGGTGGAGAAGGCGACACGATCCTGATCATGGCCGGTGCCGGCGGCGTCGGTTCGATCGCGACCCAGCTTGCCCGTAAGCTCACCCGCCTTACCGTCGTCGCCTCGGCCTCGCGTCCGGAGACGATCGAGTTCGCTAAGGCGCAGGGTGCGCATTTCATTGTCGACCATACCAAGCCGCTGGCCGAACAGTTCAAGGAGCAGAACATTCCTGCCCCACGCTACATCTTCAGCACATCGTCGACGGCAAGAGACCTGCCGCGATTCGTCGAGATCGCCAAGCCGCAGGGAATCATCGGCGCGATCGATGATGACGAGACGGTCAATGTCGCGTCGCTCAAGGGCAAGGCTCTCGGCTTCGTCTGGGAGATGATGTTCGCGCGCCCCCTCTATCAGACAGAGGACATGATCGAGCAACATCGCCTGCTCAATGCCGTTTCGGAACTGGTCGACAAGGGTGTCATCAAAACGACAGCGAACGAGCGGCTGCAGGGCATCAACGCGGCGAACCTGAAGACCGCGCACGCCAAGCTGGAGAGCGGCCGGACGATCGGCAAGATCGTCCTCGAAAGCTTCTGACGCCGTTTCAGGTTTTCAGTCGAACATTGCGGGTGAGGTAGGAAACGACCTCGCCCTCCGACCATGACGGCATGTAGAGCCCGACATAGCCGTCCGGCCGGACCAGCCATGCCTCGGCCTCCTGCCCCCCCAATGTCGCGGCAAAGTCCCCGGCTTCGTCGCGGATGATCGTGATCCCAAAGGGATCGGCCACCGACGTGCCCGCGGGGAGAATTGCGACCACGCGCACCACGCCTCCGAAACGCTCGCGAAGATTTTCCCCGAGACGCTCGATCGACCCGATATCTCCGGCCTGCGCGGTGATGAGGAGAACGAAGTTCGTCCCCTTCAGAACATCGAACAGGCGCAAGGGGAATCCGAATCCGGACCGGCGAAGGCCCTGCGCATCGGGGCAGCGGTCACCGGCAACCACATCGTCGCCGTCCGGCCCGATCGACAACGGTCCGTTGGTGTAGGCGACCAGCACCTGGGTATCCTCCAGTCGCTGGTCGGTCTTCGTGTCCTCGCTCCCGAGATTGACGCTCGCCTGCGTGGTCCTCTCGATCACGTCCATCGCCACCGGCCGGCGCTCGGCCTCATAGCTGTCGAGGAGACCATCGCTCGCCCGGCCCCTGGAAACCAGCGCGAGCTTCCAGGCGAGATTGTAGGCGTCCTGGATGCCGGTGTTCATGCCCTGCCCGCCGGTCGGCGGGTGAATGTGGCAGGCGTCGCCCGCAATGAAGGCATTACCGACTCGGTACGTCGCGGCGAGTCGCATGCTGATCCGGAAGATCGACGACCATCGCATCCCGGTCAGCTTCGGCGGGTCGGGAATGAGCCTGTCGGCCACTTCCTGCAGATCGGCGAGCGTCGCGCCCGGCCGGTCGGACTGGATGCCATGCTCCGTTCCACCCGGCGCGCGCAATCTCTCCGGAGCCAGCATCGATACGCGGTAGCGCCCGCGTTCGGGCAGCGGCACGGCCACGAAAATGTCCGGCGGCCCACCCTCTGCCGGCTTGATCGCGCGCAGGGAGAACCCTCGTGGCAGGTCCCAATCGATGCGGACATCGCCGAGCATGAAATCCCAGGGAAAGGCCTCTCCCTCGAAGTCGATGTCGAGCGCCTTGCGGACCGCGCTATGGGCGCCGTCGCAGCCGACGACATGGGAGAAATTGGCGACGGTCCGACCGGCCGGACGTTCCAGCGAAACCAGGACTTCGCCCTCCGATTGCTGAAGTCCTGCGAAGGTGACGCCCCGCTCGACCACCACGCCGTAGCTGGCGAGATGGGCTTCGAGGATCGCCTCGGTCGCATATTGGGGAATACCCAATCCGCCATAAGGCAGGTCGGAAAGGTCGCGCACCATGTCGGCCGGCGGCCGGCCGTCAAGCAGCGCGCGCATGCCCGTAATCCAAAGGCCGGCGTCCACGATCTCGCGCGCCACGCCCATGTCCTCGAACACTTCGAGCGTTCGTGGCGTCACGCCGATGGCCCGGCAATGAGGGGATCGTTCAGTGCGGCTGTCGATAATACGGACAATCGCGCCGTGCCGCGCGAGCTCCGCTGCGAGTGTCAGGCCGACAGGACCGGCTCCGACGACAAGTATTGTCTTGTTCATTGGCACCCTGACGTTTCTTCCCGGCCGCATTGTCACGCGCCGGGAAGAAACCGTCTATGGGGGTGCGAGTATTACTCCGCCGCGACAACCCGGACGCGTTCGCGGCCGGCCTTTTCCTTCTTCAGCTCTTCAGCCAGGAGGAAGGCGAGCTCGATCGCCTGCTCGGCGTTGAGGCGCGGGTCGCAATGCGTGTGGTAGCGGTCCTGCAGGTCCGCGTCCGAGATGGCGCGGGCGCCGCCCGTGCATTCCGTCACGTTCTGGCCGGTCATCTCGATATGGATGCCGCCTGCATGGGTGCCTTCCGCGCGATGCACCGCGAAGAAGTCGATGACCTCCTTCAGGATGCGCTCGAACGGACGGGTCTTGTAGCCGCCGGCCGTGATCGTGTTGCCGTGCATCGGATCGCACGACCAAACGACGTTCCTGCCCTCGCGCTTCACGGCGCGGATCAGGCCCGGCAAATGGTCGAACACCTTCTCATGCCCGAAGCGGGCGATCAGGGTCAGGCGACCGGGCTCGTTCTCTGGGTTGAGAATGTCGATCAGTTCGATCAGCTCGTCCGCCTTGAGCGACGGACCGCATTTCAAGCCGATCGGGTTCTTCACGCCCCGGCAGAATTCGAGATGCGCATGATCCTTCTGGCGCGTGCGGTCGCCGATCCAGAGCATGTGCCCGGAGGTCGCGTACCAGTCGCCCGAGGTCGAATCCACGCGGGTCAGCGCCTGCTCGAAGCCGAGCAGCAGCGCCTCGTGCGAGGTGTAGAGATCGGTCGTGCGCAACTCCGGATGGGCCTCGGGGTCGATGCCGCAGGCGCGCATGAAGTCGAGCGACTCCGTGATGCGATCCGCGATCTCCCTGTAACGGCTCGACTGCGGGCTCTCCTTGACGAAGCCCAGCATCCACTGATGCGCCTGGTCGAGATTGGCGTAGCCGCCGGTTGCGAATGCGCGCAGCAGGTTCAGCGTCGCCGCCGACTGGCGATAGGCCATCAGCAGGCGATGCGGATCCGGAATACGGGCCTCGGGCGTGAACGCCGCATCATTGATGATGTCGCCACGATAGCTCGGCAGCGTCACGCCGTTGATCGTCTCGTTGTCGGACGAGCGCGGCTTGGCGAACTGACCGGCAACGCGGCCGACCTTTACCACCGGCAGCGAACCGGCATAGGTCAGCACCACGGCCATCTGCAGCAGGACGCGGAAGAAGTCGCGGATGTTGTCGGCGCGGTGCTCGAGGAAGCTCTCGGCGCAATCGCCGCCCTGGAGAAGGAAGGCCTCGCCGGCGGCAACCTTGGCCAGATTCCGTTTCAGCTTACGCGCCTCGCCTGCAAAAACGAGCGGCGGGAAGGTCGCGAGCTGCGTCTCCACCGCGGCCAGAGCCGCTTCGTCGGGATAACCGGGAACCTGGACGATCGGCTTCGATCTCCAGCTGTCCGGTGTCCAACGCTCCGTCGTCATTGCTTTATCCTCCACTTCGGACGCAGGTCCCGTCCGGAAAGCGGGGTATATAGACCTCGCTTATCCCGCGCGCAAAGCATCAAGACGCAATGATTGGCTGTCATGCGTGCAAGAAAGCTCGCCTGGCTTCGACAAGTTGTTCGGGATCAGTGAATTAGGAACGATCCTGCACGATCACGCCGTACCAGCCGAGGCCGCGATAGGTTTCGTAGCCGGGCGTTGCGTGGAACGCGACGAGTGAGCCGTTCGGCGCGGTGTAATAGCCGCTCTCGCCTCCACGGATATCGAGCGACAGCCGTTCCGACAGGACACCTCGCCCGTCGGAGGATGCGAGAATCCGCTGATCGGCATCGACGAGCATCACCCTCGAATGCGCCTTCTCGTCTTCGGACAGCCGCACGCCCTCGACGATCGTCTTCGCCTGCGGCGCCCAGTCGAAATGTGCGGCGAGCACGCCGATCGGCTTTCCGTTCGCCTTGCCGCCTTCGCAGATCTGCGCCGAATAGGTGGCACTGGTTCCATTACCCAGCAAAGGCTGCACCGCGATATCGTCGACGGCGAAGGCATCGCCACCACGGAGTGACATGGCCTGCTGGAACCAGCTCTCGCGGGAGACATCCGCGCCGGCCACCTGGTAACGGCCCGGGCGGCCGTTCGCGAGAATCTTGCCGTCGGTGCTGCAGAGCCAGAGGTCGAGATAGACGGTATAGGCATCGAGGATCACGCCCAGCCGTTCGCTGGCATAGGCCTTCGCGCCGTCGTCCTTGGCTGCCGCACAATCGACGACAGCGGAATCCGTCGCCCACCAGCGCACGTCGCATGTGCGCTCATAGAGATTGCGATCGATGATCTCGATGGCGTTGAGCGCGAGATCGACGAGACGGGCGCCCTGCGCCTGCCGGGCCATGATCGCGGTCAGCCGTTCGAGCTCGGTGATCTGACCGACCAATTCTTCTTCGAGACTGCCGGCGACCGTCGCCACCTCGCCGCCGACGCCGCGAACTTCCTGCGCGACGATGGCGAAGCCGCGTCCCGCATCCCCTGCCCGGCCGGCCTCGATCATGGCGTTCAGCGCGAGGATGCGCATACGGCTCGTGATCTTCTGGATGTCCTGGATCTTGCGATTGGTCAGCGTATTGACGGCCGTCGTCAGGCTGGCGACATCCGCCAGCGAGACTGCCGCCTCACCTTGGGCTTTCTGACTAGCGAACATTGAGCGCCCCCAGCACCCGCATCGCAGGATCGGTCAGTAGCCTTAGCAGTTCATCGTTTCCGCAAGCTTAATACGCCGAAACTGCTCATAAAATTGCTTGAGATGTAATTATGCCTGCATCAGGCGCCGCCGGGATTGGTCGTGTTCATCTTCTCGCGGAGCGTGACAAGTTCCTCCGCCGCCGTCGGATGCACGGCGACGGTACGGTCGAAATCTGCCTTCGTAGCGCCCATGCCGACGGCGATCGCGGCGATCTGAATCATCTCGCCAGCGTCCTCACCCATGATGTGGACGCCCAGCACCTTGTCCGACTTGGCGTCGACCACGAGCTTCATGAAGGTGCGTTCCTGACGGCGTGTCATCACGTGTTTCAGGCTGCGAAAGCGCGTTTTGTAGATATCGACCGCCACCATCATCTCCTCGCGCGCCTGCTGCTCGGTCAGGCCGACTGTGCCGATCTCGGGCGTCGAGAACACGGCCGTCGCCACTAGCGAATGGTCGGGCACCCACTTCTTCTCGCCAAACAGCATGTCAGCCAGCGCGTGCCCCTCGCGGATCGCGACCGGAGTGAGGTTGACGCGGTCGGTCACGTCGCCGACGGCGAAGATGTTCGGTACGTTCGTCCGCGAATTCTGATCGACCTTGATCTCGCCATTCGCGCCGAGCGCCACCCCCGCGGCCTCGAGACCCAGCCCTTTCGTGTTGGGCGAGCGGCCGGTCGCGAAAAACACGACGTCGAAATCGTCGGTGTCGCCGGCCATATACTCGACGCGACGGCAATTGTTCTCGATCGCCTCGATCTTCGCGACCGTATTGTTCATCTTCACCGTGATGCCCTCGGCCGCCAAGGCCAGCATCAGCTCGTCGCGCAGATCCTCGTCGAAGCCGCGCAGCACCTTCTCGCCACGATGAATGAGCGTCACCTTCGAGCCGAGCCGCTGGAATAGGCAGGCGAATTCGAGCGCGATATAGCCGCCGCCGACGATCAGAATCCGGTTCGGCAGCTCCGGAAGATCGAACGCCTCGTTGGAGGAGATCGCCAGTTCCGCGCCCGAAATGTGCGGCGCGACGGGGTGACCGCCGGTCGAGATCAGGATGTTCTTCGCGGTGATCGTCCGGTCCTCGCCGATGAGGCGCACGGTATGAGCGTCGACGACTTCCGCCCGGGTCTGATGAATCTCGACGTCGGTGCGCTCCAGATTGCGCTGGTAGATTTCCGAGAGCCGCCCAATCTCCTTGTCCTTCGCGTCGCGCAGCGCGTTCCAGGAGAATTCCGGCTTCTTCGGGATGGTCCAGCCGAATCCCGCAGCATCGTCAAAGGCATCGCGGAATCGGCTCGCGAGAACCATGATCTTCTTTGGCACGCAGCCACGGATCACGCATGTGCCGCCGATGCGGTATTCCTCGGCGATCGCGACCCTGGCGCCGTAGCCCGCCGAGATTCGCGCCGCCCGGACGCCGCCTGAACCCGCACCCACCACGAACAGATCGACGTCGAACTCGCTCATCTGGCTCACCTCTTTCGGAGCGCAGAGGTGTTTGTTCGGCGCGCGAAGGTCAAGCGGGAAGCGAAGCGAACAGACTAATGACACTCTCGACTTGAAGAAGGTCCCGTCCCAAGATACGGACCTCGCGGTTCAACCCGCCAAGGAAAAATGGGGAGGAAACGTATGCGTGCGTTCACTCAGGCGCTCGCCGGCATTCTCGTTGCCGGCGCGCTCGCGACACCGGTCTTCGCTCAGGAGCTCAAGATCATGGCTCCTGCCGCTCCGGGCGGCGGCTGGGACCAGACGGCGCGTTCCCTCCAGCAGGCGCTGCAGACCGAAGGCCTCGCCAAGGGCGTCCAGGTCAACAACGTTCCGGGTGCCGGCGGCTCGATCGGCATCGCGCAGTTCGTCAACCAGTCGAAGGGCGATCCGAACGCTCTCATGGTCGGCGGCTATGTCATGGTCGGCGCTCTCATCGCCAACAATTCGCCGGTGAAGCTCGATCAGGTCACGCCGATCGCGCGCCTGACCGGCGAGTACGAAGCCATCGTCGTTCCGACGAGCTCCACCATCAAGACGATCGGCGATCTCGTCGCGCAGCTGAAGGCCGATCCGGGCACGGTCAGCTGGGGCGGCGGCTCGGCCGGCGGCACCGACCACATCACGGTCGGCCTGATCGCCAAGGCGGCCGGCGTCGATCCCACCAAGATCAACTACATCCCGTTCTCGGGCGGCGGCGAAGCCCTCGCGGCCATCGTCGGCGGCAAGGTCACGGCCGGCATCTCCGGCTATGGCGAGTTCGAAGGCCAGGTGAAGGCCGGCAAGCTCCGCGTCCTCGCGGTCTCGGCTCCCGAACGCCTCGCCGGCGTCGATGCGCCGACGCTGAAGGAAGCCGGCATCAACGTCGAGGTCCAGAACTGGCGTGCGATCTGGGCCGCTCCCGGCATCACCCCCGAGCAGAAGGCCAGCCTGATTTCCACCTTCGAAAAGCTGCACGGCTCGAAGAGCTGGAAGGATACGCTGGCGGCCAAGGGCTGGTCCGACACCTTCCTGGCGGGCGACACCTTCGGCGGCTACGTCACCAAGGAGGTCGAGCAGACCACGGCGGTGCTCAAGGATATCGGACTGGCCAAGTGATCGATGGCAATCAGGCCCCCGTTTCTTCCCGGGCTGACAAGGCGGCGTTCCTCATCGCCGCCGGTCTTTTCGCCCTGGCCGGGGTCGTTGCGTGGGACGCGGCGCATCTCAACGCCGCCGTCGCCACCTATTCGCGCGTCGGCGCCGCCGCCTTCCCCTACGGGATCGCGGCTGCGCTGACCGCTCTCGGTCTCGGCACCGTGGCGGCCGCGATCAAGGGCGAGTTTCCGGATCGCGAGGAGCTTGAGCTTCATCGCGTCGGCTGGATCCTCGGCGGCCTGATCGCCCAGATCGTCCTGCTCGGCTTCGCAGGCTTCTCGATCGCGACCGGCGTGCTGTTCGCGTTCACCGCGCGCGGCTTCGGCGGCAAGCCGCTCTGGGCCACGATACCGATCGGCATCGTGCTCTCCCTCATTCTCTATCTCGTCTTTTCCAAAGGCCTGGAGCTCGGTCTGCCGCAAGGTCCTCTCGAGCGTCTTTTCTGAGCACCCATCATGGATAGCTTCGCTTCCCTGCTTCACGGCCTCTCGGTTGCGATGCAACCGGGCAATCTCCTCTACGCCTTCATCGGCGTGACGCTCGGCACCGCCGTCGGCGTGCTGCCGGGCATCGGCCCCGCGCTCACCGTGGCGCTGCTCCTGCCGATCACCTTCAAGCTCGACCCGGCCGGCTCGCTGATCATGTTCGCCGGTATCTACTATGGCGGCATGTATGGCGGCTCGACCTCGTCGATCCTGCTGAACACGCCGGGCGAAAGCGCCTCGATGATCACGGCGCTGGAAGGTAACAAGATGGCCCGCGCCGGTCGCGGCGGACCGGCGCTTGCGACGTCGGCCATCGGCTCCTTCGTCGCGGGCATGATCGCGACGATCGGATTGGCCTTCCTCGCGCCGCTCGTGGTCGATCTCGCGTTGAGCTTTGGCCCCGCCGAATATTTCGCGCTCATGGTACTTGCCTTCACAACCGTGTCGGCGGCGTTCGGAAACTCAGCCCTGCGCGGACTGACGAGCCTGTTTATCGGCCTGGCGCTGGGTCTCATCGGCATCGATTTGCAGACAGGTCAGGCTCGCCTTGCCTTCGGCATTCCCGATCTGCTCGATGGCGTAGAGGTGACAACCGCTGCCGTCGGCATGTTCGCCCTCGGCGAGACGCTCTACGTCGCCGCAACCGCTTCGAGGTCGCCCGACAAGATCGAGCCGGTCCGCGGCTCGCTCTGGATGACGGCCAGCGATTGGGCGCGTTCGTGGAAGCCGTGGCTGCGCGGAACCCTCCTCGGCTTCCCGATCGGCGCCCTGCCCGCGGGCGGCGCGGAGATCCCGACCTTCCTCTCGTATTCGATCGAAAAGCAGCTCTCGCAGAATCCCGAGGAATTCGGACAGGGTGCGATCGAGGGCGTCGCCGGCCCGGAAGCTGCGAACAACGCCTCCGCCGCCGGCACTCTCGTACCGCTGCTGACACTCGGCCTGCCAACCTCGGCCACGGCCGCGATGATGCTCGCCGGCTTCCAGCAATACGGTCTCCAGCCCGGCCCGCTGCTGTTCACCAGCAATCCGGACCTCGTCTGGGGCCTGGTCGCTAGCCTTCTGATCGCGAACTTCATGCTCCTGGTGCTGAACCTGCCGCTAATCGGCCTCTGGGTGCGCCTGCTCGCGATCCCGCGTCCGTGGCTCTATGGCGGCATTCTGGTGTTCGCGACGCTCGGCACTCTCGGCGCGAATCCGTCGGCGTTCGAGCTCGGTATGCTGGCCGTTCTCGGCGTGCTCGGTTTCGGGATGCGCTATTTCGATTACCCGGTCGCGCCCGTCATCATCGGCCTGATCCTCGGCCCGCTCGCGGAGCAGCAGCTCCGCCGAGCGCTGGCAATCAGCCAGGGTAATCCGTCAGCCCTGGTCGAGACGCCGCTTGCGATCGGCATCTACGTCATCTGTGCGCTGATCGTGGTCGGCCCGCTGGTCTGGCGGATGGTGAGCAAGAAGCCGCTGCCGGTATTGGCAAGCTCGGAAGACTGACAAAAAAGGCCGCGATCACATCGCGGCCTTTTCCCATCAGAGCTCGTGGCCCTTCTTTTTCATCTCGGCGCGGACCTGGTTCATGATCTCGACGCTCATCTGCTGCGACCATTCGCGGGCGAGGCCGTAGCTCTCGCGCAGGATGTCCGGCATGGATGCCGTCATCTTCTGGCCGGCCGGCGACTGATAGAACGCGACGATGTCCTTCAATTCGGCCTCACTCAGCTTCTGAGCGTAGACGCCGGCGATCTTGTTGATCAGCTCGTCGTCCGAATTCTTCATCTTGTCGTTCAGCGTCGTGATGACGAGATCGAGATCGGGCTGAAGCGTCGGGTTGGTCCGGATGATCGACTGGCGGGCATCGACCAGGAGCTTCGTCACCACAGAGTCGAAGCTCCTGCCTGCACCGGTGAAATCGAGGACCGCGCGGGCAAGCGCCAGATGCTCGGGCGACACCGGCTTCGTGGCGGTTGCGGCCGGCGCCGCGGGCTTGGTCTGCGCGGCTGCCGGGGCTGCCATCGCGCACGACAGGAGAAGTGCCGAGGCGAACCGGCGAACAAAGAGGGACGTCATCGATCGTTCTCCAAAAAACATTCAGCGTGAAATGCGCTCGATACCGGACGGCCCGGCAAGGAAGGCATCGCTGGCCAGCCCAAGAAAAAGCCCATGTTCGACGACCCCCGGGATCGCCGATAAACCAAGCGCAAGCGCTTCGGGATCCGGAATCCGGCCCAAAGCGGCGTCGAGGATGAAATGTCCGCCATCCGTGACCAAAGCATGGCCGTCCTTCAGGCGGAGGGTGACCGCGCCGTCGCAGCCGGCGGCGATCATCGCCTTGACGATGCAGCGCCGCGTCGATTCCAGTCCGAACGGGACGACTTCGATCGGAAGCGGAAACGCCCCCAGCACGTCGACCTTTTTGGCGGCGTCCGCGATCACGACCATGCGTGTACTGGCATTGGCGACGATCTTTTCGCGGAGCAGCGCAGCGCCACCGCCCTTGATCAGGCGAAGCCGGGAATCGAGCTCGTCCGCGCCATCGACCGTGAGATCGAGTTCCGGTGTCTCGTCGAGCGTAGTTAGTCGGATGCCCGCCTTTTCGGCCTGAACGTGAGTCGCCTCCGACGTTGGAATGCCGACCACGTCGAAACCGGCTCTCACCTTCTGACCGAGCAGATCGACGAAATGCGCGGCGGTCGACCCCGTGCCGAGGCCCAGCCGCATACCCGGTTCGACGAGTTCCAGGGCGGCCGCGGCCGCCTCGCGCTTCAAAGCATCCACATTCATGTGTTCAGCCTTCGGCGACATGGCCTTGGAGGTCGTCAGCGGGGAGGCTCCCTGCCCGGTCCAGGCACCATAGGTTTGGCGGTGCTGCCGCCGCCCGGGCGTTCGCGAGGTTCATCTCGTCTCCTGACGCGCTCTTGGGCGGCGGTCTAGCAGGTCTTCCGCGAAAGGGCTATCCGGCCCTTCGTCAGCGCGCCTGCGGCGTACAGACGACGCGTTCGGTCAGCACGTAGCAGATCGAGACCTCGCCGGTGCGCACGTTCACCCGGAAAACGCCGCCCTCGCGCTCATGGTTCGAGCGGACGAGATCGTAATCACCCGGGATCGGCTGCGGCCCGCCGCCTTCGCCGGCCGGATAGCAAAGCGCCACGCCGACCGTGTTGTCCTTGATGGCGTACTGGCAGGCGCCCATTTCGCCGGTCAGCCGGTTCACGCGGTAGACGCGGTTGAGATCGATCTGCGGCGCCGGCATGAAACGGTATTCGTCGGCAACCGCCGTCCCCATGCCCGCCACGGCCAGCGCAAGCGCCATACCTGCAATCACTCTGGATCGGCTCATAGTCCCCACCCCAGCACGACTCGCGTGTCTCGTGATGGTATAGCCAGTCTTCGATCCGTCCTCAAAATCCAACCGGGAAGCCTCATGACCGGCCGCACCATCGTTTTCGACCTCGACGGCACGCTCGTCGACAGCGCCCCCGACATCATCAATGGCTTGAACGTCTCGCTGGCGCTCGAGAACATCGACCCTGTCACGCCGCTCGAACTGCGTTCCCTGATCGGCGGCGGCGTCCGGCTCCTGCTCTCGCGGGGCCTGAAATTGAGAAAACACGAGGTCTCCGAGCCCCGCTTCGAGGAGCTCGTCGCGACCTTCCTCTCCCATTACGAACTGCACATCGCCGACGAGACGACGCTCTATCCGGATGTCATCGCCGTGCTCGATCGGCTGGCCGCCGACGGAAACCGCCTCGCGATCTGCACCAACAAGCCGATCAAGCTGACGCATCTTCTGCTTGATGCCCTGAACATCCGCGACCGCTTCGCCGCCGTCACCGGTGCCGATACCTTCCCGGTGCGGAAGCCGGACGCCGCCCATCTCACCGGCACGATCGAACTCGCCAAGGGCAACCCGGCCAATGCGATCATGATTGGCGATTCAAAGACCGACCTCGATACGGCCCGCAACGCAGGCCTGCCGATCGTCCTGATGGATTACGGCTACACCGAGATCCCGGCCTCCGAACTCGGCCCCGACCGTCTGCTCTCCAATTTCAGAGATGTACCGGGCGCCATCGACGACCTGCTCGGCGCGGCGGTGTCGCGATGAACAAGCTGATCGTCGGAAGCTTCGTCGCGGTACTCGTCGTCTTCACCGCGATCGCGCTCTACACGAATCTCAAGCGGGTGAACGACATCCCCCCGCCGCCGGCAAATACCCAGCCGCAATAGCAAAAGAAAAAGGGCGCCAGAGGCGCCCTTTTCTTCAGGGTCCTTCGGGGAGAGGGTCAGTTCCCGAGCGAAACCCGCTTCAGCGTCGTCTCGGCTTGGCCGGTCGGGAGGGCGACCGTCATGTACCGATGGGCTGCTTCCGTCGCCATGGCATGGGCGGCAGTGATGCGCTCGATGGAACCATCCCGATCAACCGAGGCCGCGCCACTGAGACGGACGCCGACAGCCAGTCGATCGCCCTTGGCGGCCAGATTGGAATTCGTGGTGGTCGACGCCGTTGCCGGGGTCATTTCAGCGACCGCGACGGCGCTTGCCGTGCGCGACTGATCTGCGAAGGCCCACGCGCCTAGCGTGATTGCCGAAACCAGACCGAGTGTCGTTGCGAAACCGCGGAACATTGTCGTTAACCCCTTGCGAGCACCTGATGACAACTTTCTTAACCAAGCTTTGTTTCACGCGTAGTTCGTGAAATGTTTCGTCGAGGTTACGTCGCTGGGTTGCGCGGACACGAAAAAGCCCCGCCAGGCTGTCGCCTGACGGGGCGTTAAGTTGAGGAACCGGCGAGAGGTCGGACCGGCCCTCCCCCCAGATCAGTTGAAGAGGCTGTCGAACTTCACGTTCAGGCGGCCGCGAACGACATCATTGCTGAGACCGATGTTGGTGTCGGGCGGAAGAACTCCATCCCCGATCTCCTCGTCGTCGAACTCATAGTGGAGATATTCGACGCCGATCGTGACGTTATCGGTGATGGCATATTCGATACCGCCACCGGCAACCCAGCCGAAGTAGTCCGCATCATCGTCGAAGCCGACGGCGTCAAACGAAAGACCCGTGAAGGCGGCACCACCGGTACCGAACAGCAGGAAGCGGTCGACCGCGAAACCAACGCGGCCACGAAACGAGGCCAAGAAGTCCTGCTCGACGCCAAAGGGAAAGCCGCCGCCATCAACGAAGTCGTCATCGTTGTTCACGAAGGAGCCGTCACCTTCGAGACCTAGCACCCAGGAATCCCATTGCCAGTTGTAGCCGATCTGGCCGCCGACGACGAAGTTGTCCATGTCGCCGAGGAAGCCCAGAGCGGCATCCGGGTCGGTCTCAGCCCAGTTCCAGCCGCCATGAGCACCGATGTAGAAGCCTGTCCAGCTGAACAGCGGCTCGGGCGCAACCGTCTCTATCGGCGCGGGAGCAGGCATGTCCGCGGCATAGGCTGCGGGAGTTAGGCCAGCCAGTACTGCGCCAGCCAACACAATCTTGCGCATTCGGAAGTCCCTCCAGTTGGAGAGCGCAGCTTCTCATTGATTCGCGCGCAATGCTGTATCAAACACGCAACACGTGTAGAGAACGCGCATTACACAACCGGGGAAGGTTAGCGACACCAGAATTCGTCGCCGTCCGGCCATCGACGGGCAAGTCCTTCTCCGATCAATACCTCTCCGAGGTCGCGCCCGCCCGCCCGCACGAGCACTAGAGTCCGGCCATATCTGTCGTGTCCGGTTCGCGTCACAGCCAGCGGCCCGCTGTTGAGAAGTTCCGCCAGCCGCAGCCCGGCCTTGCGGCCCAGCCCGATCTCGCGCTGCCCTCCGCAGAGATTCGTGTGTATCTCCGGCGTGTCGATGCTTTCGATCCGCATTCTCTCGCCGTTCAACCGGAACGTATCGCCGTCGACGACGCAGGTCGGGGCCGAACCGGGTCCGCATATCGAGAAGCTCATGCGAGGAAGCGCCTCGCTCGGCTTGGGCCCGACGATCTCGCCTAAACCGCAATAGGCAGCCAGCCCCAGGACAGCCGCCCATAGCAAGCCCGGCAGGCTGCGAAGTAGATCACTCCCAACGCGGGACGAACGACCAACTGGAGAACGACTGACTGGAATCGTGGAAGCAGGCTTGTAGCGCATGCACCACTGCTAGCGCCAAGGGTGCTGACAAATTGTAAGCGGCGCGCGGGCGCGGCCGGAGTCGCGCGGAGGATGCAACTATGAGGAGCAAGGATGGTGGGCACGACTGGGATTGAACCAGTGACCCCTCCCGTGTGAAGGGAGTGCTCTCCCGCTGAGCTACGCGCCCATCCTGCGCGGCTTGGTATGGGGAGTGGCGTGACGTGTCAAGGCGACGCCGGGCGAGCGGTCAACTATTGCCGCATCGGCGACCGCGCGCGTGCTGGCACCTCGCCAACCACGGCAAGCCTTCCCGCCGCCATCATTCGTGACGGCTTTGCAACACACCTGCGGCAACCTGCCCGCTATCCGGCCTGAAAAGCGGGCGCGTGGTTGAATTGCGGCGAAAGCTTGGGAATAACCGGGACACATCGTGGCGCGGTTCTCCCGACCGTGCGGCAATCTGGGGAGCTCACGATCATGCGTCTTGGGGCTGTTCTCGCAGTGGCGGGTCTCATCGCCACCCTCTCGCCGGCCTTCGCCGGCAAGATCATGTTCGATCCGGAAACCAAGGAAATCATCAATCCGCTGCCGGGCCGTGGCGGCGGCATGGCGGTGTCGCCGATCAAGCGCATGACGGTCCCGGCTCCGACCGGCTACAAGTCCGGCACGATCATCGTCAACACGACCGAGCGGCGCCTCTACCTCGTCCAGGCCGACGGTACGGCGCTGAAATACGGCATCGGCGTCGGTCGCGACGGCTTCCAGTGGGGCGGCACGCATTCGATCACGATGAAGAAGGAATGGCCGGACTGGCGTCCGCCGGAGGCGATGCTGAAGCGTCGTCCGGACCTGCCGCGCTTCATGCCCGGCGGCCCGAACAACCCGCTCGGCGCCCGCGCGATGTATCTCGGCTCGACTATCTACCGCATCCACGGCTCCAACGAGCCGCAGACGATCGGCCAGGCCGTCTCCTCCGGCTGCTTCCGGATGGCCAACGAGGACGTCATGGACCTCTACGAGCGTGTCAATGTCGGCACCCGAGTGGTGATTTTGCGCTGATCCAGCGGGGGCTGGGGGTCAGTTTGCGGGAAAGGCCGGCGGTTACGCCGGCCTTTTTCTTTGGCGCCGGCCAGTCGCGAAGCTTTATGTTCAAAGTCCGTTCGAGAGCTTTTGATCCCAGATCAGAACTGCTGGTCGTTTCGGATTTTCGAGGAAATTTTTGCTCGATTACGGTTGATTCACCGTGTTTCTGAAACCGGCCTTAAGGGAGGCCACTTAAAAGCAGCCGGGCTCAATCGCGCTCTCGTCTGGCTGCTATCGACATGTTCAGCGTACTTTCCCGAAATGATGGCGATTCACTCAAGAAAGCGGCCGATAAGTCGCTCGCGGTGATCAGTTTCGACCTCGAGGGCAAGGTCCTCGAAGCGAACGAAAACTTCCTGAAAACAGTCGGTTACACGGCAAGCGAGATCGTCGGCAAGCAACACCGCATGTTCATGCCGGACGACGATGCGCGTTCGCCCGCCTACACGGAATTCTGGAAGGCGCTTCGCAAGGGCAAGTTCCAGGAAGGCGAATTCCGCCGCGTCGGCAAGAACGGCAAGGAGATCTGGCTCCGCGCCAGCTACAATCCGGTGCTCGACCGCCAGGGCAATCCGATCCGCGTGACGAAGCTTGCCACCGACATCACCGCCGACAAGCTGCGGGCGATGGACGATGCCGGTCAGCTCGCCGCGATCGACCGTTCGCAGGCCGTCATTTCCTTTGCGATGGACGGCACGATCCTCGACGCCAACGCGAACTTCCTGAAGACGATGGGCTATCAGCTCAGGGAGATCGTCGGACAGAATCACCGCATGTTCGTCCAGCCGGAGGAAGCCTCGGGCGCGGCCTATCAGGCGTTCTGGAACTCGCTTCGGGCCGGCGAATTCCAGTCGGCGGAATATCGCCGCATCGACAAGGGCGGCCGCGCGGTCTGGATCAGGGCCGTCTACAGCCCGATTCCTGATGCGGGCGGAAAGCCGGTCAAGGTCGTGAAGTTCGCGACCGACGTGACGGCGGAGAAGCTTCGCAATGCCGACTATGAGGGCCAGATCGCCGCGATCGGCAAGACGCAGGCCGTCATCTCGTTCTCGCTCGACGGCATGATCCTGAGCGCCAACGAGAACTTCCTCGTCGCCACCGGCTACCGAGCCGAGGACGTCGTCGGCCAGCATCACCGCATGTTCGTCGACAAGACCTACGCCGCCTCGGACGATTACGCCGCGTTCTGGGCCAGGCTTGGTACGGGAGAGTCTGCCTCGGCGATCTATCCCCGGTTCGGCAAGGGCGGCCGGCCGATCTGGCTTCAGGCAAGCTATAACCCGATTTTCGATGGCGCCGGCAAGCCGGTGAAGATCGTCAAGTTCGCGACCGACATCACCGCCAGCATGGAAGCCCGCACCCGTGCCGTGGGCGCGGCGGAGGACACGCTTGGCAATGTCGAGCGCGTGGCCAAGGCGGCCGAGGACATGAGCCAGGCCGTCGGCGGCATCGTCGACAGCATGATCCGCTCGAAATCTTCCGTCGACCAGATCTACGAGCGCACCCAGATCGCCGACAGATCCACGGGCCAGCTCCGCCAGGCGGCGCAGTCCATGGACGATGTCGTCCAGCTCATCGCCAAGGTCGCCGAGCAGATCAATCTTCTCGCGCTGAACGCGACGATCGAATCCGCCCGTGCCGGCGAGGCCGGACGCGGCTTTGCCGTCGTTGCGCAGGAGGTGAAGAATCTCGCCGGACAGGCCAGCGCCGCCACCACCCGCATCTCCAGCGAGATCGCCGCCATGCAGTCGGTGTCCGACGAAGTGGGCGCCTCGCTGTCTTCGATCAGCGCCGCGGTCGGCGAGGTCCAGAGCTTCGTGGATGCGGCAACGCAGCAGATCAAGGACCAGAGCCTCGTCACACAGGACATCTCGGTCAACATGCAGACGGCCGCCGGCGGCGTCGCCAGCATCGGGCGGAACCTCGACAGCTGGATCATCGGCATGGAGGAGCGCCGGAGCGAAGAGCGCGTCCGCACCTCCAAATCAGCCTGGATCATCCTGCCTGGCGGACAAAAGATTTCCTGTTCCGTGCGCAACATCTCCAAGGGTGGCGTCAAGCTAGCCGTGTCGGAAGGCGGACAGATACCCGGCGAGTTCCAGCTCGATATCGCGGGCGATGGCGGTCCTCGCCGCTGTCATGTCGTGCGCCGCGCCGTCGGAGAACTCGGCGTTCAGTTCATCTGAGCATTGCTCGACCATGGTCTAGCCAGAGGCTAGGAACCGCGCCTGCCTGCCGCCGTTCCCCAATTGCTGGGGATGCGGAGAACCGGCCGGACCATGAAACCGCTTGCCTTTATCGCCCTGATCGGCCTCGTCGCGCTGCCGCTCGCGGGGTGCAACGAGAAGACCTCAATCCCGGAAGACCAGCGCTACGGCGCGAACCCGACCTTGCCCACGCCGCAGGCTCCGTCGTGGTTCCCGACGGTGAACATTGCCGTGGCGCAGGGTTGGCCGGAAGGCCAACAGCCGAAGCCCGCCGCAGGCCTTGCCGTCACCGCCTTCGCCACCGGCCTTCAGCATCCGCGCACCGTCTACACGCTGCCAAACGGCGACGTCCTCGTCGCCGAGACCGACGCGCCGCCGAAGCCCGATGATCGGCAGGGCATCAGGGGCTGGGTCATGGGTCTGATCATGAACCGCGCCGGTTCGAGCCATCCGAGCGCCAATCGTATCACCCTCCTCCGGGACGCAGACGGCGACGGCCGCGCCGAGATGCGCACCGTCTTCCTCGAAAACCTGAACTCCCCCTTCGGCATGGTCCTCGTCGGCCAGGACTTCTATGTCGCCAATACCGACGCGATCGTCCGCTTCCCCTATAAGGACGGCGACACGAAGATCGCCGATCCCGGCACCAAGCTGGCCGATTTGCCCGGTGGCACGATCAATCATCACTGGACCAAGGACCTAACCGCATCTCCGGACGGCTCGAAGCTCTATGCGACGGTCGGTTCCAACAGCAACGTCGCGGAGAACGGCATGGACGCGGAGAAGAACCGCGCCGCCGTGCTCGAAGTCGACCGAGCGACCGGCCAGTCCCGCGTCTTCGCGTCTGGCCTGCGTAACCCGAATGGCCCATCCTTCGAGCCGAAGACCGGCCAGCTCTGGGTCGCGGTCAACGAGCGCGACGAACTCGGCAACGACCTCGTCCCGGACTACATGACCCATGTCCAGGACGGCGGCTTCTACGGCTGGCCCTATTCCTATTTCGGCCAGAACGTCGATGTCCGCGTCGATCCGCCGAACCCGGACCTCGTCGCCAAGGCCATCGTGCCGGACTATTCGCTCGGAGCGCACACCGCCTCGCTCGGCCTGACCTTCAACACCGGAAACCTGTTCCCGGCGGACTATGCGGGCGGCGCGTTCGTCGGTCAGCACGGTTCGTGGAACCGCGATCCGCGCGTCGGCTACAAGGTCATCTTCGTTCCCTTCACCGACGGCAAGCCGTCAGGACCGCCGCGCGACGTGCTGACCGGCTTCCTCAGCGAGGACGGCCAGGCGCTCGGCCGCCCGGTCGGCGTCAGGCTCGACAAGGCCGGCGCACTGCTGGTTGCCGACGATGTCGGCGGCGCGGTCTGGCGCGTCTCGCCCGACCCGCAGAAAACGGCGGGCAATTAAGGGGCGTCGAAGGCGACACAATCGCAGTCGGCGCTGAGACGGACGATGTCGCCCGCGACGTGGCCGGGCGCTCGCACGGTCGCGGTGAAGTCCTGGCCCTGGACCACCAAAGTGGTGTGGTCGCCGCGAAACCGGCGCGCGATCACCTTCGCCTCGACGCCCGAACCGCCGATCGCGATCTGCTCCGGCCGCAACATCGCGACCGCCCTGCCGTCCAGCACGCCGTTGCGGACCTCGAACGTGCCGAGCGGCGTCTCGATGACCGAGCCGCGAACCACGCCCTCAAGGAGATTCGCCGTCCCCGTCAATCGCGCGACGACGGCATTCTCGGGCGATCCGTAAACCTCGCTTGGGGTATCGCATTGCATGATCCGACCGTCCTGCATAACGGCGACAAGATCGGCCGCGCCGAAGGCTTCGCCGGGATCGTGCGTCACGAAGATCGCCGTTGTGCCGGTCTGTCTGAGAAGCGCGATCACTTCCTCCGACACCGTGCGGCGCAGTTCGAGGTCGAGCGCGTTGAACGGCTCGTCAAGGAGGATCAGGCCCGACGCTGGCGCAAGCGCGCGGGCAAGGGCAACGCGCTGCTGCTGGCCGCCGGAAAGCTCGCGCGGATAGCGATCGGCGAACTCATCGAGACCGACCAGCGAGAGCATCTCGTCGACCCGCTTCGACTTCCGCTCCGCGCGCGGCAGCCCGTATCCGACGTTTCCGCGCACCGTGAGGTGGGGAAACAGCGCCCCGTCCTGCGGCACATAGCCGACGCGACGCTTCTCCGGCGGCACGAATGTCCGGGTCGATGCCACAACGCCTCCGTCGATCACGATCTCCCCGGCATCGACACGCTCGAACCCGGCAATCAGGCGCAGAAGCGTGCTCTTGCCGCTGCCGGACGGGCCGAGCAGCGCCAGCACAGTGCCGCGCGGCACATCCAGGTCGATCCCGTGCAGCACCTGCCGGGTAGGAAAGCTCTTCGAGACGCCGCTTATACGCAGGTGCTTGGTCACAGCTCGTAGAGCTCCAGTGTGCGGCGGGTGAAGAAGTAGACGGGCAATGCCGAAGCCGCGACGAGGAGCGCGGCGAAGGGCGCCGCCGCCGCGTATTCGCCGTCGGTCGTGTGCCCCCAGACGGCGGTCGCGAGCGTCACCGTGCCGGATGGCGCCAGCATCAGGGTCGCCGTCAGCTCGCGCATCAATTCGAGCGCCAGAAGCGCCAAAGCGGCGCCAATGCCAGGTGCGATCGCCGGCAGGGTGATCGAGGCGAAGGCGCCGAACGGACTGCGGCCGAGCCCGCGCGCCATCTCCTCCAGCCGCGCCGGAGCGAGTTCGACCGGCCCGCGCAGCGCCGACTGGGCGAGCGGCAGGAACATCATCGTATAGGCGACGAAGACGAGAACGACGGTCTGGTAGAGCGGGTGCGCGAAGCGGATCGAAAGGAAGACCAGCGCCAGGGCGACGACCAGACCCGGCAGGCCGTGGACGATATAGGGCAGCCTGTCGGCGATCTGCGCCAGCCTTCCGCCATGCCGCGACGAGGCCAGGACCAGCGGCAGGGCAAACAGGACCACGATCGCCGCGCCCGGCAGCGCCAGCGAGAACGAACCGCCGATCGCATCCCAGATCTCGCCACGGCCGTGACCGGCGGACGATCCGACCCGGAGCCAATAGACGAGCGTCCCCGTCGGCACTCCCAGCGCGAGCACGACCAGCGCGCCCAATGCCAGCGCGACCGGCCACCGTATCGGCCCCAGCGCCGCGAGCGGCGCGTGCCTCCTGCTGCCCTTGCCGACCCGCGCAACCTGCGTCTTCAGCCGAAGCCGCATCTCGCCATAGGCAGCCGGCAGGCAGAGCGCCATCAGCACCGCCGATTGCAATGCCGCGGTCGCGTTGTCGAACTGGAGTTCGTAGGACGCGAAGATCGAGGTGGTGAAGGTCTGCACCCGGAGCAGCGCCAGCGCGCCGAACTCCGACAAAGTGTGGGTCAGGACGAGGAGCGCTCCCGCCGCGAGCGCCGGGCGGATTTGAGGCAGAACCGCGCCGAAGAACGTCGCCCAGGGGCCACGCCCGAGCGAACGCGAGACGTCCTCGAAACCGGGATCGGCACTCCTGAGCGCCGCGGCGACCGGCAAGAGGACCAGTGGATAAGCCGACAGGGTCAGGATGAAGATCGCGCCCGGCATGCTTTCGAACGCACCGTCGATGGACGACCAGGCATAGCTCGCGACGAAAGCCGGGACCGCAAGCGGCAGGGTGACTACGATCCGCCACCATTTCCGCCCCGGCAGGTCCGAGCGTTCGATGCACCATGCGCCGACCACTCCGATCAGGCTTGACGCGACCGTCACGCCGAGCGCGATGACCAGCGTGTTGAGCAGAAGATCCAAAGTCCGCTGCCGCCCGAGTTCCGCAATGATCCCCGCAGGCCCCGCCTGCCCGGATCGCAACGCGACATAGGCGAGCGGCAGGCAGATCAGGAAGACGGGAATGGCGGCCGCGAACAGCAGCCAGGGCGGCATGGACAGCTGCCGCGACGCTCCGGGAGAAAGAACGGTCAAGCCAGCCCGGCCTCACGCGCCAGCGCCAGCGCGTCCTCGGCATCGCCGATATCGGACGGCGTCACCGGCGGCGGGTCGAGTTCGCCGAAGGGCTTCAGCCCATAGGGCGAGACCAGTCCGGGCCGCAGTGGATATTCGGCCGTCGCCTCCGCGATTGCCTTCTGCCCCTCCTCGCTCACCATGAAAGCGAGGAATTGCTGCCCGGCCTCCTGCTTCTTGCTCGACTTCAGCATGCCGGCAGCCGCTACCATGATCAGCGCACCGGGGTCCTGATGGCCGATGAAATGCAGCGCCGATTTCATCTTGTCCTCGCCCGTCTCGCGAGCGACCGAATACCAGTAGTAATTGTTGACCAGCGCGACCGGGATCTCGCCCTTCTCGACCGCGAGCATTGCCCCGGAGTCGGAATTGTACGAGACGCCGAAATCCTTCAGGCCCTTCAGCCAGGCCAGAGCCGCGTCGCGCCCCTTCATGATCGAGATCGCCGCGATCTGCGCCTGGAACGCCCCGCTCGTCGGCGCATAGGCGAACTTGCCCTTCCACGCCTCCGCGGCGAAATCGAGCACGGACGCAGGAAGTTCGCTCTCCGTGATCATTGCTTTGTTGAAGGCGACGCTCGGGCACGCGCGGTCGGCGCGAGCCATGTGCCGTCTTTGGCCACATAGGCGGGCGGGATCTCTTTCAGTGTATCAGGCGAGATCGGCGCGAGCAGGCCCTTCTCGGCCAGCGCGACGGCGGGCGGGCTCTCCTCGGAATAGAACAGGTCGGCGGGCGACCGCGCGCCCTCCTCCATGATTTGGTTGGCAAGCTGCGCGCTCGATCCGCGCCGGATGACGATCTCGATCCCGGTCGCCTCAGTGAAGGCGTCGGCGATCGCATCAGTCGGCGGCGCGTGCTGGCCGCTATAGAGCGCCAAAGTCGTGGTTTCCTGCGCGATCGCAGGCATCGGAAAACCGAAACGTCCCATGGCGGCCGTCCCGGCGAGCAGAGTCCCGCCTTTGAGAACGTCGCGACGAACCAGAGTGTTCATTGGAATTACTCCAAACAACCTTGCATTTGTTGTCTGTCGTGACACTCCGAAGGGATGAAACTGTCAACGCAACTTTAGTTCCGGCAAGAAGCTCAGCTTAGACTGCATCTAAACTGACAGATCGGCCTCATGGCGCAACCGGAAGAGACCGTCGCCTAGCGCGACAGACCCTTCTCGGCGAGGTCGTTCAGGTATTTTTCCCAGAGCCGCTCGCGATGGTCTGCCAGATTGCGCAGGTACGACCAGCTGTAGATGCCGGTCGAATGGCCGTCGCTGAAGGTGAGCTTCACAGCGTATGAGCCGATCGGCTCGACGGCCGTGATCGCCACGTTCTTCTTGCCGCTGACGAGCTGTTTCTGGTCGGGCGTATGCCCCTGCACTTCCGCGCTCGGGCTCTCGACCCGCAGATATTCCGCCTCGAGCTCGTCGCTGCGGCCGTCGTCATAGGTCACCGCAAGCGTGTGGCGGTCGCGGCCGAGGCGGATTTCGGTCGGCCAGAACTGTGTATCGGACATGATTTCGAATCTATTTCAGAAGACGCACGGCCTCGGTGGGGATCGCGCTTTCGTCCTGAGATAGAGCATCGAGGAAGGTTCTGCACCACCACGAGACGTCGTGGTCTCGGATTTTCGGGAACATGCTCTGGAAGCGTTCCCGCCGCGCCTCCACCGGCATCGAGATCGCGCGGCCGATCGCATTCGCCGTCGCCTCGATATCGTAGGGATTGACGATCAGCGCGCCGTCGAGCTCCCGCGCCGCGCCGGCAAAGCGCGACAGGACCAGGACGCCGGGATCGTTCGGATCCTGCGCGGCGATATATTCCTTGGCGACGAGGTTCATGCCGTCGCGCAGCGGCGTCACCAGACCGGCCTTCGCGATACGGTAGAGCCCCGCGAGCGCATTCCGGTTCATCGTCTTGTTCACATAGCGGATCGGCGTCCAGTCGACGTCGCCGAGAGCGCCGTTGACGCGTCCGGTCAGTTCCGCGACGTCACGCTGCATGGTCGCGTATTCCGGCACGTCCGAGCGCGATTTCGGCGTGATCTGCAGCAGCGTCACCTGTCCCTTAGCGCTCGGGCTCATCTCGCAGAAGCGTGAGAACGCCTCGATGCGCTGGCCGATGCCCTTGGAATAATCGAGGCGGTCGACGCCGATCACGAGGTCGCAATCGTGCAGGCTCTCGCGCGTCCGTTTGACGATCGGGTTCTTGGCGCCCTCGACCGCCATCTCGACGAAGCTTTCCGTGTCGATGCCGATCGGGAACGCGCCCGCCTGGAAGCGATGGCCGTAGCTCTCGAACCAGCCATTGCCGAGCGCGCGGCCGAAGCCTTCGCGCACCATGCAGCCGGTGAAGTTCTCGACGTCGTAGCTCGTCTGGAAGCCGACGAGATCGTAGGCGGCAAGCCCGCGCATGATCGTGTCCGCCACCGGCAGTGTCGACAGCACGTCAGCGGGCGGCCACGGGATGTGGTGGAAATAGCCAATCCGGTTCTTCACGCCCATGTGGCGGAGTTCTGCGGCGAGCGGGATCAGGTGGTAGTCGTGGACCCAGACGAGGTCGTCGGGGCGGATCAGCGGCGCGAGCAGCCTGGCGAAGGAGCGGTTGACGCGGAAATAGCCGGCCATGTCCTTGCGCGAGAAATCGGTCAGATCGAGCCGGTAATGGCAGAGCGGCCAAAGCGCCCGGTTGGCGAAGCCGGTATAATATTCGTCGACGTCGCGCCGGTTCAGGTCCGCGACCGCATAGGTGACATTACCGAAATCGCGGATTTCCAGCCATTCGATCTCGCGGTCGGTCGAGGTCTTGCCGGACCAGCCGAACCACAGGCCACCATGGCTCCTCAACGCCGCCTCCAGGGCGACGGCTAGACCACCGGCGGCGGCGGTGCCGCCCTTTGCTGACGGAACCGGTACGCGGTTCGATACGACCACCAAACGAGCCAAGGACGTCCCTCTCAACCTGTCGCGGAGCCCCCGGCTCCGCGTACGCCTACACTGTTACACTTTCCAGAACGCTCGCGAGCCAGGCCCGCACCGCCGTTGGATCGAGCAGCCGTGCGGAAGCCTCCGTCGGCCGCGTGTCCCGCCCCACCCTGATCGAAACGCCGCCGCGCGCATTTGCCGTCCGGAACGCCGCCTCGTCCGTCCAGTCGTCGCCGATCACCAGAGGCAGCCGTCCGGCATAGGGCGCGTCCTCCATGAAGAGCTCGATCGCGCGCCCCTTGTCGACACCGTGCGGACGGATTTCGACGACCATCTTGCCCGGCTGCACTTCGAGTCCGGTCTCCTGCGTCTCGACGAGAAGACGGACATGCGCCTCGACCTCGTCGCCGAGCTCCGGCGCCTGCCGATAGTGCACGGCGACAGCACGCGCTTTCCGCTCCAGCAGAAGACCGGGATTGGCGTCGACGAAGACCTGCAGTTCGCTGATGATGCCGGGTAGCGCGGGGCTTATCGGCGTACCCTTGCGGCTGCCGTCGGGCATTCGCAGTTCCGCGCCATGAACGCCCGCGACCGGGAAACAGATCGGGGCGAAGAATTCGTCGACCTTCCTGATCTCGCGGCCGGTGACGAGCGCCAGGGCCCCGCCAGCTTGCTCGCGCAGCGTATCCAGCATGCCCGGCAGGTCGGGCGGGATCCGCACCGCATCAGGACTCGGTGCGATGTCGAGCAGGGTCCCGTCGATATCGAGGAAAAGCGCCCAGCGCGACAGGTCGCGCGGTACGGCAGGCAAAGGCATATCGCTTGGCGGCGCCGACGGGCGCGTCATGTCCTCGGCAAGATCCATCTTCATGCCTTCCGAACGCGCGGGAACCGGATTCGGCTCCTTGAACCGTTCGGGAATGTTCCGATGGACCGCCGATTAGCGCAAGGAATTCCTTGCCCTTATTCGATAACTATCCGCGGGGCGGCCCGCAGGCCCGAGCCGGCATCGAGGCCGGTCCACACCATGTCGGCGATCGCCGAATACGCCTTGGCATGCTCTCCGTCGGGCTCTACGGCAACGACCGGGGTACCGGCGTCCGAGAGCTCGCGGATGCGCGAATGCAGCGGGATTTCGCCGAGGAAGCGCACGCCCAACCGCTCCGCTTCGAGTTCGGCGCCGCCATGGCCGAACAGATCCGTGCGGGTACCGCAGTTCGGGCAGCAGAAATAGCTCATATTCTCGATGACGCCGAGGATCGGCACATCGACCTTGCGGAACATGCCGACGCCGCGTCGCGCATCGGCAAGCGCGATGTCCTGGGGCGTGGAGACGATGACGGCGCCGGACAGCCGGGTCTGCTGCGCCATTGTCAGCTGCGCATCGCCGGTGCCGGGCGGCATGTCGACCACGAGCACGTCGAGCTTGCCCCAATTCACGTCGCGCAGCATCTGGGTGATCGCGCTCATCACCATCGGGCCGCGCCAGACCATCGCGGTGTCGGTGTCGATCAGGAAGCCGATCGACATCACCTTGATGCCGTAGGTCTCGATCGGCTGGATGATCTTGTCCTTGAGATCGGGCTTGCGGTTCACGCCGAACAGCAGCGGCGCCGACGGGCCATAGACGTCGGCGTCGAGGAGGCCGACCTTCAGGCCCTTGCCGGAAAGCGCGAGAGCGAGGTTCGCGGCGGTCGTCGATTTGCCGACGCCGCCCTTGCCGGAGGCCACTGCGATGATATGGCGAACATCGAGGCTCGCGCCCGCCTTCTGCTGCTGCGCCGGAGCATGCGAATGGCCGTGCGCCTGCTGCGGCGCCGGGCCACCGGCCCGCTCCGCGCTGAGCGCGACCAGAACCTGTTTGACGCCCGGCAGCGATTTTACCGCCGCTTCAGCGGCCGCCCGCACGCCTTCGAGCGTGGTGGCCCGCTCCGGCGTCGTCGTGATGAAGAAACTGACCCGTTCGCCGGCGATCGCGATTCCGGAAAGCTGGGAAGAATCCGCTAGACTGCCCGCCCCGTCCGGTGCCGGAACGGCTTTCAATGCGCGGATTACGTCGTCCTTCGTGACTGCCATGGGACCCTCTGCGAACGCGCGGCACCATAGTGCGCGTTTGGAATCGGTCAATTGTTGGCGTGATCAGCTTCGTGCAAGCCTGCAACGCAATATTGCGTGATCCACCAAAGTGACGAAAACTGAACGGACGGACGCATGATTTCGGCATGCAGGAGGACGTCATGAAGATCGTCGCCGCGCTCGTCGCCATGGCAATGGTCGCCCTAACCTCCGCGGCTCATGCCGACGACCATAGACCGCTGCGCATCGGCTCCGAGGGCGCCTATCCTCCGTTCAATTCGCTGGACGCTAACGGCCGGCTTCAGGGATTCGACATCGATGTCGCCAACGCCCTCTGCGCCCAGATGAACAGGACCTGCGAATTCGTCCAGGAAGACTGGGACAGCATTATCCCGGCGTTGATCGCCAACAAATACGACATGATCGCCGCGGCAATGTCGATCACCGACGAGCGCAGAAAATGGGTGGCCTTCTCGAAGCCCTATGCCCGCTCGGCCATCAGCTTCGCAACACGCCGCATCGCCAATATCCGCGACATCACGCCTGCTGCGATGAAGGGCCGGGTCATCGGCGCACAGGCGAACACCGTCAGCGACCGTTACCTGACCGCTGTCTACGAGCCCGCCGGCGCGATCATCAGGCGGTATCAGACCCAGCAGGAAGCGCAGCTCGAGCTCTCCTCCGGCCGGATCGACGTCATCGCCGCCGGAAAGCTGTTCCTTTACGACTGGCTGACGACCAAGCAGGGCGGATGCTGCGTCTTCGCGGGAGACGCGACCACAGACGGGAAATATACCGGTGAAGGCATCGCGATCGCCGTCCGCAACGACGACAAGGATCTGCTGAACAAATTGAACGCCGCCATGGATGCGATCGTCGCCAATGGCACCTTCAAGAAAATCAACGACAAGTACTACCCGTTCAGCGTGTACTGAACCGCATTACTTGTTGTCCCGGCGCCGTATCTCGATTTTCGCCCGCTCTTCGGCCGGCGAGGCCGCTATCGCCCTCGCCGTCGCGCCATGGATCATCGTCTGCAGGTCCGTGGAACGCGCCCGGAGGTCGGCGTAAGCCTTGTCCAGCGCAGCGGCATCAAAAGGCTCGGCCCGCATCGCCATGCGCACCTCGCGACGGGCCTGACGCACTGCATCGATCGCCGAACGGATCGATGAATCGTCCGCGCGGAGCTCCGCATCCATCTTCTCGCGGATCGCCGGCGGCGGATGACCGACGGCAGCGATCGCGAAGATCCGTCCGAGCCACGGTTCCGGCTCCCAGAAAACCCAGCGGGTCAGCACGAAGCCTGCGATGAACAGATTGATCAGCAGCGAAACCGCAAGCACGCCGAGAACGAGCGACGACCGGCGTACCATCAAAGCCCTCCGATAAGGCTGGGTTCATCGACGCTGAGCGCCGCGAGATCGGTTTCGTCCGCCTGCGCCTCGACGACGCCCGCGGTCCAGGCGCCCAGACCAAACATCAGGCAGGCCGCGACGAGCCCGGCCGCCGCTATGCTGCGCGGGGCAAAGGTTTTCCGCCAGTTCGCGTGTGCCTTCCGTGCCGGAAGGCCAGCGATGATCCGGCCGATCTGGGGAGCCGGAAGCGGCCTTGCCTCGATGACACGACGCAGCAGCGCGTCGACGCGGTCGCCCTGGGCGAGCAGCGTCCGGGCTTCGACGCTATCGTCGAGGAGAGCCCGTGCCGCGTCCGTTCGGCCGGCCGGCCATTTCCGGAGATCGGCTCCGTGAAGATCGAGCCAATGCTCGAACTCGTTCAGTGCCATCCGATCGCTCATCGTACGTCTCCTTCGCGAGCGACGAGCTTCGCCCGCAATGTCCTTCGGCCGCGCACAAGAAGTGATTCCACGGCCTTTTCGCTGACGCCGAGAACGATCCCGATCTCGGCGTTCGATTTCTCGCCATCCGCCGACAGCAACAGCGCCGCCCGCTGGCGCTCGGGCAGTGCCTGAAGGTCCTCCATCACGGCGCCGAGCTCCCGGTCGGCTTCGACACGCTGGTCGGAACCGGCCTCGTCGCTTGCAGGCTCCTCGACATCGGCGAACGGCAGCCAGCGCCTGAGCTTCGCGCGCCGCTGGCGGTCGATGCAAAGGTTGACCACGACCCGGTGCAGCCAGGTCGAGAAACTCGCCTCCCCTGGCCGCCATCGCGGCAGCGCGCGCCACGCGCGATAGAAGGCGTCCTGGACCACGTCGTCGGCGTCGTTCCTCGATCCGAGGAAGGACGCCGCCAGTGCATGTGCGCGATCGGCATGGCGGCGCACGAGATGGTTGAACGCGGCCTCATCGCCCGTGCTCGCGGCGGCGATGAGATCGTCGTCGCTCGTCTCGTTGCGCTGCATTTCAACCCGGTCTGCCGATCCTGAAACACGGTGTTACCCGCGATTGCCGTGCCGAGACCAGAGGGTCTTCTGGGCTTCCTCACGAGTCACGCGTCCGTCGCCGTTGATGTCGAACTCCTTGAACAGCCGGTCGGTGCTGGCCTCGACGTCGGCGCGGCTGACCTCGCCTTCCCGCCGAAGTTCCGCCATCAACCCGCGCATCGGCGTCATCGGTCCGCGATCGGCCTTGCGTCCAGGCTCCTCGTCATCGCCACCGCGCCATTCGCTGCGTTCCCAGTGATGATGCCGCGGATGCTCGCCGCGCTCGTCCCAGCCGAAGCGCTCGCGTCGGTCGCGCATCGCCTTGCGGGCGGCGTCGATCTCGCTCTGGTCAAGCTTGCCGTCGTGATTAGTGTCGAGCTTGTCGAAACGCGCTTCGGGACCGGCCAGGAACTCGTCCCGGCTGACCTCGCCGTTGCCGTCGCTGTCGCGACCCATGAGGCCGGCGTGCTTGCGCCATTCCTGACGCATTTCGCGGCGGCTCTCGCGGACTTCCTTGCGATCCAGGAAGCCGTCCTTGTTCTCGTCGGTCGCGTCGATCCGCTGTGCGCGGAAGGCATCGAATTCGGCCTTGTCGACCACGCCGTCCTTGTTGGCGTCGAGCTTGTCGAACATCCGCTCGACGAATTTGCCGCCGCGCCCCTCGCCGGCCTTTTCCGCCGACACGGGAGCGACCGCGCCCGCCGCGACAGGCAGCGCCAGGAGACCCACAATCGCGGTCCCGATCAGAAGCCGCTTCGAAACAGTCTTCATCGTCCGAAACTCCAATACGCGTGAACTAATCCTTGTACGCGCGACGGAGCCGAGCCCTGCGCTCTAAATCTTGGACGTTCGGCTTAAGCAAAAGCTCACCATGTCGGTCAGCCAGCTCTTAAGGTTTTCAATTCCATATGGGGCTAGGGAAAACGCTCAGGATTGCATTCGCTTGTCGCATACCGACCAGATCGACGAAGACGACATGGGACCGGCCCTGCTGGCCGCGGACGACGCTGCCTGGACGGTCAATGAAATCCGCCGCCGTCTGACCGAGGAAACCAGCGACGAAGCCGTGCAGGCGCGCGAGAAGCGCCGCTACACCTCCCAGAAGGTCCGCGAAGCCCGCGAGAAGCTGACCTCGTCTACCGGAACGCGCCCCGAATTCGACCTCGAACTCGCCCGCCTCTACGCCGAGAACCGGTCCTCCGCGGCCTTGTCGATCCTCGCCCTCGAACTGGCGATCGCCGGCGCTCTGACGCTGTGGCTGCCGATGTTCACGGTCGCGACCTGGATCGTGTCGGTACTTTGCTCGCACGGCCTGATGATGTTCTATGCGCACCGCTTCCTGAAAAGCGGCGTGCCGGCGACCTCGCTCAATTCCTGGCGTCGTCGCTTCGTCATGGCCGAGTTCCTCCACGCCACGTCGTTCTCGACGGTCGTCCTGCCGCTCATGCTGATCGGCAGCATCAGCGCGAATGTATTCATCGTCTTTTCGATGCTGCTCGCGACCGCCGTGCAGGTCGTGCTGTCGGCCAGCCTCTCCTCGATTGTCTATGCCGGCTCGATACCAATCACCGTCGCGATCGGCTGCCTGTTCGCGATGATGCCCGACCGCGAGCTTCAGGCCGTCGCCCTCGTCGCGCCGCTCGCCCAGGTCTTCCTCGTCCTGCTCGGCAAGAGGCTGTTCCGCTCGTCGCTGATGACGCTGCATTACCGCGCCGAGAAGGACGCGCTGATCGCGGAGCTGGAACAGGCCAAGCTCAACTCCGACGAGGCTCGCCGCCGCGCCGAGACCGCCAATGTGGCGAAGTCCCGCTTCCTCGCCACGATGAGCCACGAACTCCGCACCCCGCTCAATGCCATCCTCGGCTTCTCCGAGGTGCTCAAGAGCGAGGTCTTCGGCGCGCATACGAACCCGACCTACAAGGAATATGCCGGCGACATCCATTCCAGCGGCGAGCATCTCCTGACGCTCATCAACGAGCTTCTGGATCTGTCGCGCATCGAGGCCGGTCGCTACGAGCTGAACGAGGAGGCGATCAACCTCGCTCACGTCGTCGAGGACTGCCACCACCTCCTCAAGCTGCGCGCGAAGAATCGCGGCATCCATATCCGCGACGCCTTCGCATCCGGCCTGGCTTTGCTTTGGGCTGACGAGCGCGCCGTCCGCCAGATCACGCTCAATCTGCTGTCGAACGCGATCAAGTTCACACCGCAGGGCGGAGAAATCACGCTGCGCGTCGGCTCGACGCCGGATGGCAGCCAGTTCCTCTCGGTCAAGGATTCCGGTCCGGGAATTCCGGAGAGCGAGATCCCTGTCGTCCTGTCCTCGTTCGGCCAGGGAACGCTCGCGATCAAGACCGCCGAACAGGGCGCCGGCCTCGGCCTGCCGATCGTCCAGGGGCTCGTCGATCTGCATGGCGGCACCTTCGAGCTGAAGAGCAAGCTCCGCGAAGGCACGGAAGTCATCGTCACCTTCCCGCCTACCCGGGTGATGACCGCGCTGGCTCCCCTGTCTGAGCAGGACCAGGCCTATTTCCGCCGCCGCGCCTGATCCCGACCCTCTACGGTCGCAGGAGATAAGGTAATCATCGGCAGTTGCATCAGCGGATCGCCGACCTATCCTGCCGCATCCGAACAAACCGTGGTTGGTCCATGAACATCTACTGGCTCGGCTTCGGCGTCGTCGTCGCCGGCATTATCTTCCTCGTTCTGGGAGACAGTCTCTTCGGCCTCGGTCCGGTGGACGCCTCGAAGATCGCCGGCGTCGTCGCCATGGGCGCGCTCCTCGTCGTCTTCCTGCCCGTGCTAACTCGACGCTACGGAGCGGGAGAAGGCGGCAAGCCATTGATTCATCTGCTGATCTGGCTCGCTATCATTGCCCTCGTCGCGGTTGTCTACCGTTTCCGTGAGACGCTCGGGATCGATGTCGGCTGATCAGCTGACCCAGTCGACGATGCTCTCGATCAGGAATCGTCCGCCAAGGATGACCATGAACAGGCCGAGAGCAACCTCGAGCTGACGCCTGCTGAACGCATGCGCGATCCGCACGCCGAGTGGCGCGGTCAGCATGCTCACCGGAGCAATCAGGAGCGCACCGATCGCCGAGACATAGCCGATCGAAAGCGGCGGCAGTTCCGCCATTTCCGGCCAGCCAGCGACCATGAAGCCGATCGCGCCCGGGATCGACACCAGGACGCCGACGCCGGCTCCCGTCCCGACCGACTGATGGATGGAGCGGCCGTGGATCGCATAGACCAGATTGACGATGCCGCCGCCGCCGATGCCGATCAGCGAGGCCAGGAGGCCGATGCCGAGGCCATATCCCGACATTGCGGCCCGGCCGGGAAGATCCTCGGTCATCTGAATCTTCTTCGACCCGAGCAGAAGCATCTGCGAGCCGAACAGGACGCCGAACAGGCCGAAGACGAGCTTCAGTGCTTCCGACGAGACGAACGCGGCGACCAGGGTGCCAAGGATCACGCCGCCGAGAATCGGGAGAATCCAGTTCCGGAGCGTCGCCATATCCACCGATCCCCTTGCCTTGTGGCTCAGGAAGGACCGGATCGAGGTCGGGATGATCACGGCGAGCGAGGTGCCGACGCACAGATGCATCTTGATGTCGTCGTCGACACCGATGACACCGAACAGGTGATAAAGCACCGGCACGATGATGAGGCCGCCGCCAACCCCGAGCAGGCCCGAGAAGATGCCGGTGAAGGCGCCACCCACGAGGAGAACGAGGGCGAGGCGAAGCAATTCGTCGTGGGGGATTCCGAACATGGCCGCGGCTTTGTCGCCCGCCGCTCACGCCGCCGCAAGAATTGAATTCAGTTTTCCGCTATGCGGCCTCGGTCGCCCGTTCGTCGCGAACCATGCTCAGCGCCTCGCGCAGCACCTGCACGCCTGCGCCGGGCTTATGCGCGTTTTCGGCCAGATGACGGCGATAGGCCCGCGCGCCCGGAACGTTCTGGAATAGGCCGAGCATATGGCGCGTCACGTTCGAGAGCTTTCCGCCCTCCGCGATATGGCGCTCGATATAGGGGACCATCAGTTCCGCGGCTTCACTCGCATTTCCGACCGGATTCTCTTCGCCGAACAGGCGGCTGTCGACGTCGAGCATGAGACCGGGGTTGTGGTAGGCGGCACGACCCAGCATGACGCCGTCGAGATGACGAAGATGCTCTTCCGACTGGTCGAGATCGACGACGCCTCCGTTGATGGTGATCGGAAGCTTGGGCAGGCGGGCTTTAAGGCGATAGACCAGCCCGTAGTCGAGCGGCGGCACATCGCGGTTTTCCTTAGGCGAAAGCCCTTTAAGCCAGGCCTTGCGGGCATGCACGATCACCGCGTCGGCACCGGCCGCGACGACGGTGTCGACCAGAGCGTTCAGCGACACTTCCGGATCCTGGTCGTCGACGCCGATCCGGCACTTCACCGTCACCGGAACCGACGCGCTCCGCTTCATCGCAGCGACGAGTTCACCGACCAGGGCGGGCTCGCGCATCAGGCAGGCGCCGAACCGCCCGTCCTGCACACGGTCCGAGGGGCACCCGACATTGAGGTTCACCTCGGCATAGCCGAAGCCTTCCGAGATCTTCGTCGCCTCGGCGAGCTGCCAGGCGTCGGAACCGCCAAGCTGAACAGCGACCGGCTGCTCCTCACTCGCAAAGCCGAGCAGGCGATCGCGCGGACCGTGGATCACGGCCGGAGCTGTCACCATTTCGGTATAGAGGCGCGCACGGCGCGACATCACGCGATGGAAGAACCGGCAATGCCGGTCCGTCCAGTCCATCATCGGCGCAACGGAAAAGCGCAGGTTTCGGGTGGTCAACCTCGTCATGCGCGCTTTTCTATGCGCAGAGGCTCCGTCCGTCGAGCCGCGTGGGGAATTTGGGGTGAACGAAACAAAGCCGATGGCGCGAAAGAGCCATGCCTACAAGACGGTGCAATCTCCCGTCGGCGCGCTCACGCTAGTCGCGACGGATAACGGTCTGGCCGCGATCCTCTGGGAGCACGACAACCCCAAGAGAGTGCCCCTGAACATCGTCGGAGAGAGCGAAGACCACCCAGTGCTGCTTGAGGTCGAGAACCAGCTTGCGAACTATTTCGCCGGAAAGCGAAGGTACTTCGATCTGCCGCTCGACTTCGCCGGCACCGAATTCCAGAAGAAGGTCTGGGCCGCTTTGCTCGCCATACCGTTCGGCGAGACGCGCTCCTACGCACGGATCGCCGAAGAGATCGGCCATCCGAAGGCCGCCCGCGCAGTCGGAGCGGCGAACGGCCGGAATCCCATCTCGATCGTCGTGCCCTGCCATCGCCTTATCGGATCGGCGGGAGGGCTAACTGGGTTCGCAGGCGGCTTAGACGCAAAGAGGCATCTGCTCGACCTCGAAGCAGGCAAACCCGGATGGGCGTTCCCTTCTCTTCAGAACCCAAACGAAGGCTGAGCTGACGACGGCTGGTCTAGGCGAACACCTTCCAGTTCCAGCATCCTCGCCTTTGCCGTCGAGCCGCCTGGCGCCGAGAAACCGCCGATCTTGCCTCCGGCCGCCAACACCCTGTGGCAGGGGATGATCAGCGGAATCGGATTCTTGGCCATGGCCTGACCTACATCCCGCGCGGCCTCGGGTCCGGCGCCAAGCTCCTTCGCCAGCGTTCCGTATGTGGTCGTACACCCCCAGCCGACCTGCCGGACTGCGGCATAGATCTGCCTGAAGAAGCCGTCCTGATCTTCGAGGTCGACTCGGACCGATGCGAAATCGATCTGCTCACCGTCGAAATAGCGCCTCACAGCGGCGATTGCGTCGGCCACGTCCGGCGGGGGCGCACCGGGCTTCGCGCCCGGCGTGCGGCGCAGCAGAAGTCGTTCGGTTCCCTCGGCACTTCGGGTCGGCAGTTGAGAACGGGTGATACCGGCACTGTTCCAGGCGATGCCGCAGAAGCCGCCGGCGGCTTCGAAAATGACGTATTGCGCGATCTCAGCCATCATCTGACCTGCTTATTGCCTTTCGGACAGGAGATCGTCGGCGCGACGCCGAATTCCCACCCGATTCCGATGATCCTTAATTCCGACACTCAGCCGAGGGTTGTCCGTCCTGCATTTCGCGGCCTATGTAAGGTAAACCAATTGCCTGCCGATCAGGAGTAAGTATGCGTTCAGAGGAGCCCCGTGCCGTCCGCCTCGCCGATTATCGCGCCCCGGACTTCCTGATCGACACGGTCCATCTCGACGTCAATTTGGCCGGCCCCGAAACACTCGTCGTATCGCGACTCCGGCTTCGCCCGAACCCGGCAGGCCGCGCTGGCGTACCCCTCGTGCTCGACGGCGATGCTCTCAGATTGTCAGGCACGCCGCTTCTCGACGGCGCCGAGCTCGATGCCGCCAGCTATGCCGCCACCCCGACGGCATTCACGCTTCACGAGCCGCCGGCCGATGCGTTCGAGCTGACGCTGACGACGAAGCTCGACCCGGCCGCGAACACCCAATTGATGGGCCTTTACCGTTCGGGCAGCGCCTATTGCACGCAGTGCGAGGCCGAAGGCTTCCGCCGCATCACCTATTTCCTCGACCGGCCGGACGTCCTGTCCGTCTATACGGTCCGCATCGAGGCCGACCGCGCCGAAGCTCCCGTCCTTCTCGCCAATGGCAATCCGGTCGAAAGCGGCGATCTCGACGGCAACCGCCATTTCGCGGTCTGGCACGACCCCTTCCCGAAGCCCTGCTATCTGTTCGCGCTGGTCGGCGGCGATCTTGCCGTGATCAAGGACGACTTCCGCACCGCCTCCGGCAGGCATGTCGACCTCGCGATCTATGTCGAGCACGGTAAGGAGGAACGCGCCGCCTATGCGATGGACGCGCTCAAGCGCTCGATGCGCTGGGACGAACAGGCCTTTGGACGGGAATACGATCTCGACGTGTTCAACATCGTGGCCGTGTCCGACTTCAACATGGGCGCGATGGAGAACAAGGGCCTCAACGTCTTCAACGACAAATACGTCCTGGCCTCCAGCGAGACCGCGACCGACGCCGATTATGCCGGCATCGAGAGCGTCATCGCGCACGAATATTTCCACAATTGGACCGGCAACCGCATCACCTGCCGCGACTGGTTCCAGCTCTGCCTGAAGGAAGGCCTGACCGTCTTCCGCGACCAGGAATTCACGCAGGACATGCGCTCCCGCCCGGTCGAGCGCATCTCGGACGTGCGCGGCCTGCGCTCGGTGCAGTTCCCCGAGGATGCCGGCCCCTTCGCCCACCCGGTGCGTCCGGACACCTATCGCGAGATCAACAACTTCTATACGGCGACCGTCTACGAGAAGGGCGCCGAAGTTATCCGCATGCTGAAGACCCTGATCGGGGTGGACGCCTTCCGGCGCGGCATGGACCTCTATTTCGCCCGTCACGACGGCGAAGCCGCGACAATCGAGCAGTTCATCGCCTGCTTCGCCGAGGCCTCGGGCCACGACCTCAAGCAATTCCTGCTCTGGTATTCGCAGGCCGGCACACCGGAGGTCATCGTGACCGAACACTGGGATGCGAGCAGCGGTACGTACGCGCTCGATATCCGTCAGCATATACCGGCGACGCCGGGTCAGACCGACAAGAAGCCGATGGTCATCCCGCTCGCATTCGGGCTGCTGGGCTCCGACGGCAATGATGTCGACCTCGGCTCCGACGGTCGGGTCAAGCGGGAAGGCCTGATCGTACTGACCAGCGGCGAACATCGCTTCGAATTCAGGGGCTTGAAGGAACGGCCCGTTCCCTCGCTGAATCGAAACTTCTCGTCGCCGATCCAGCTCAAGATCGACCTATCGGACAACGACCTCCTGTTCGCGGCCCGTCACGACGGCGACCAGTTCAATTGCTGGCAGGCGATGCAGAGCGCCATGACGCGGCTGCTCGTGACCTCCGCCAAGGAGATCCGCGAGGGCGGCAAGCCGCTCGGCGAACCGCGCATCGCCGAGGCCATCGCAAGCGTGCTCAATGCCAACGATCGCGACGACGCCTTTGCGGCGCAGTTCTCGATCCTGCCGACCGAGACCGACCTGACGCGCGAGATCGGCACCAACGTCGATCCTGACGCGATCTACGCTGCCCGGCGCGGCCTGAAGGAGGCGATCTCGGCCCAGATCCAGCCGAGTCTGCTTGCCTGCTACTCAGGGCTTGCCGATCAGGGATCCTATACGCCCGACGCGAAGAGCGCCGGTCGCCGGTCGCTGCGCGGCGTCGCTCTGGACTTGCTCGTGGTCGGCGGCGGCGATGAGGCGATCGCGCTCGCCGAGCGTCAATACGCCGACGCGACGAACATGACGGACCGGATGTCGGCACTCGCCTCGCTGTCCCAGGTCGACCACCCTGTCCGCGAACGCGCCTTCTCCGACTTCGCCGAGCGCTTCGCGAACGAGCCTCTCGTCCTCGACAAATGGTTCGCGCTGCAGGCCGCGATTCCGGAGCGCGGCACGCTCGATCGCGTACGCGGACTGATGAACCATCCGGCCTTCAGCATGGGCAATCCGAACCGTATCCGCTCGCTGGTCGGCGGCTTCGCTTCCGGCAATCCCACCCAGTTCAACCGGCCGGACGGCGCGGGCTACGAATTCCTGGCGGATGTCGTGCTCGAGCTCGATCCGAAGAATCCGCAGGTCGCTGCCCGCCTTCTCGGCGCGTTCCGCAGCTGGAAGACGCTCGAAAACGGCCGCCGCGCGCTCGCCGAACAGGCGCTCCGAAGGATCAATGCCGTCAGCCCGCTATCGGCCGATGTGTCGGACCTCGTGACGCGGGCGCTCGCATAAATGTGTCCCGACTCAAGTAGTTGATCTGATTCTGCTTTCTGCCGCTGGTTAAAAAATGGTATTTTTTCGGCAGCGGTGCACTGGACAAATCAGTGTGCGAGGATTCAAATCCACTTAACCCGAAGCAATCGTTAGCGTTCCTGCCGGGTTGAATCATTTGATTTGAATCTCTGGGGGCAGGGATATGGCGCGTACTCACGCGGCCGGGGGATCGGCGCGTCCGTACACGATTAAAGGTCTGGCGCAGTCTATTGCCTGTCCGACCTATCGACGACTGATCACGGGCGAACCGATCGTCCGGATGTCGGTCCCGATACTGATCTGTGTCTTCCTGTTCGCGGTCGGCGGCGGAAATCTGCTTCATCTCCTGCAGATGCGCGACCGCACGCTTGCCGGCATGGCCGAAATGCTCGATCTCGTCGCCGGCCGTATCGCCCGTGATCTTCAGACCCTCGCCCCGGAGGCCGGTCCCGGCGCGGCTGGCGCCGCCGCGGCCGCCTATATCCGGAGTGATCTGCCTCAGGAGGTGTCGTCCCACGGCCGTGGCTTCCTGCTTGCCGAGCCGGACGGCCGCATCGTGGCGGCGACAGGCACCGGTCTCGGCTCGGTCGGCGGCGACCTCACGACCGCACTCGGTCCGAACCAGATCCTGACGACGTTCGGCGATCGCGCCGGCGTCATGCGCATCTCGACCCCGAACGGCGACATGCTCGCGACCGTTCGCAATCTTGGCGAGCCCTTTGGCCAGTTGGCCGTCGTCCAGCCCGTCTCCGAAGCGCTCGCCGAATGGCAGCACGATGCGCGGATGACGACCGGCTTCCTCGTCATCACCGCTGCGGTCCTGGCAATGCTCGGCGGCGCCTTCCATTGGCAGGCCTCGCGCGCACGCCGCGCCGATCTGATCTACGAACATGTCCAGCAGCGGGTGGACACCGCCCTCTCCCGCGGTCGCTCCGGCCTGTTCGACTGGGACCTCGCACGCGGCCGCATCTTCTGGTCGCGCTCGATGTACGAACTCGTCGGCATGGAGCCGCAGGACAATCTGATCTCCTTTGGCACGTTTCAGACGATCATCCATCCGGACGACATCGATCTGTACGCACTCGCCGACGAGTTGCTGCGCGGCGACACAAACGTCATCGACCAGGCGTTCCGCGTCCGCCACGAAGACGGCTCCTGGGTCTGGCTTCGCGCCCGCGCCGAGGTCGTCCGCCAGATCGAACACGAGCCGCGCGTGATCGGCATCTGCGTCGACGTCACCGAGGAACGCCAGCTCGCGGAGCGCACCGCGACCGCCGATGTCCGCCTGCGCGACGCCGTCGAGACTATTTCGGAAGCCTTCGTCCTGTGGGATTCCGAAAGCCGCCTGGTCCTCTGCAATTCGAAGTTCCAGCAGCTCTATCAACTGCCCGACGGCGCCATTTCTCCCGGCACACCCTACGAGATGGTCATCTCGAATGGCCGTGCTCCCCTCGTCCGCACCCAGGTCCGTCCGGAGGGCCGGCCGGAGGAAGGCGCGCGTACATACGAGGCGCAGATCGAGGATGGCCGCTGGCTGCACATCAACGAGCGCCGAACCAAGGACGGCGGCTTCGTCTCGGTCGGCACCGACATCACCTCGCTGAAGCGTCACGAGGAAAAGCTGCTCGATACCGAGCGCCAGCACATGGCGACCATTTCCGACCTCCGGAAATCGCGCCAGATCCTCGAACTCCAGACCCAGCAGCTCGCAGAGCTTGCCGACAAGTACGCCGAGCAGAAGGCCGAGGCCGAAACAGCCAACCAGGCCAAGTCCGAATTCCTTGCCAATATGAGCCACGAGCTGCGCACGCCGCTCAACGCCGTCATCGGCTTCTCGGAGATCATGACCTCCGGTGCCTTCGGCCCGCTCGGCTCGCCGAAATACGAGGAATATTGCCGCGATATCGGCGACAGCGGGCAGTACCTGCTCGACGTCATCAACGACATCCTGGAGATGGCCCGCATCGAACAGGGCCACCGCAGCCTGCGCATCGAGGAAGTCGATCTCGATGCGACCGTGCTGGATGCCCTCCGCGTCATCACCCCGCTCTCCGAGGAGAAGGGCCTCGCACTCCGCGCCGAAGCAGCGACCGGCATCGTCGCCCGCGCCGACCGCCGCGCGCTCAAGCAGATTCTGCTCAACCTCGTTTCGAACGCCGTGAAGTTCACCCCACCCGGCGGTCGCGTCGCGGTCCGTCTCCGCCAGGTCGGCGGAGCGGTGAACATCTATGTTGAGGACACCGGCATCGGCATTGCCAGGGAGGCGCTCGCCCGCCTGGGTCGTCCGTTCGAGCAGGTCGAGAACCAGTTCACCAAGACCCACAAGGGATCAGGCCTCGGCCTTGCCATCGCCCGCTCGCTGGTCGAACTGCACGAAGGCTCGATGCGCATCCGCTCGACGCCGGGCGTCGGCACCGTCGTCCTCGTCCGCCTGCCGCTTCGCGACATCGAACTCGCCGAGGCCGAGGACGTCCGGGCCGCGAGCTAGAGTCTAGGCCCGTATCACGTCCTCAAGCACTGCCCGCACGCTTTTCTGCACGTCGAGCAGTTCGGCGTTTAGCGCAGGAAAATCGGGCGCGGCGGCCGCTCTCGCCAGAAGATTGGCGACGCCACGCGGCGGATCGGCGGGGTCGAACCTGCCGGTCAGGCAGAGCCGCAGGATTTGGGTCAGGTTGTGCTGGAGTATTGTCGCGCGGTTCAGCACTTCCCATTGCCCGTCGCTGAGCAGTCCGGCCTCGAGCGCATTCCGCAACACGGTCGCCGTCGACGTGCTGAGCAGGCCTGGATGCTCGTGGGCGTGAACGAGCTGAAGATACTGGGCGATGAATTCGAGATCGATCAGCCCGCCCGCCGCGAACTTGATGTCCCACGGATTGCCGTCACCCTTCTCGGACGACAGCCGCTTGCGCATATCCGCGACATCGGCCGTCGTCTTTGCGAGATCGTGAGGCTGGGTAAGAACGTTGACGATCACCGTCTCGATCGTCTCCCGGAACTCGTGCGGGCCCGACACCGCACGGCCGCGCGTCAGCGCCATGTGTTCCCATGTCCACGCCTCGGAAATCTGGTAGTCGCTGAATGCCTTGAGCCGCGTCGCCAGCGGACCCGCTTTGCCCGACGGCCGCAGCCGAAGATCGACCTCGTAGAGCGTCCCCTCCGCCGTCGGTGCGGAGAGTGCCGCGATCAGGCGCTGGGTCAGGCGAGCGTAATATTGGCTCGGCGGGAGCCCGCGCGGCCCATCTGACACATCGGCATCGTCCGGATGCTCGTAGATCAGGATCACGTCGAGATCGGAAGCCGCGGTCATTTCGCGGCCGCCCAATTTGCCCATCGCCAGCACCGAGGATCGCCCGCCGGGCACGCGTCCGTGCGCCTGCGCCATTTCCTCTTCGGCTGCCTCATGAAGGCGCTCGATCAGCACATCGGCAAGGCGCGCGAACGCCCAGCCGGCCGCGTCGGCGCCGACGACACCCGACAGCACCCGCATGCCGATCAGAACCCGCTGCTCCTGCCCGAAGATGCGGGCGCTGTCGAGAATGTCCTCGTAGGAGCGGGCATCTCGCAGCAAATGATCGAGCCGCGCCTTGAGCTCCTCTCGACTCGGCAAACGCGAGAAGAAGGCCGGTTCGAGAACGGCGTCGAGGACGTGCGGATGCTTGCCGACGATCTGCGCGATGCGAGGCGCGGTGCCGAGCGCGTCGGCGATCAGGCCCAGGAAGCCCGGATTGTTGCGCAGGATCGCGAAGAACTGGACGCCGCCCGAAAGCTGGCTGAGCACCCGGTCGAAGGACCTGAGCGCCCCATTTGGGTCCGACGTGTTCGCGAACGTGTCGAGTAGAGACGGCACGAGCTCGGTCAGAAGCTCGCGCGCTCTCGCCGAGCGTGTCGCGGGCACCCGCCCGTGATGCCAGCCTCGCACTAGCGACGAGACCTGTACGGGATCCTTGAACCCCATCGCTTGCAGGGTCCCGAGCGTCTCCTGGTCATCCTCATCGCCGGTGAAGACGAGGCTCCCGGCAGCAACGTCGAGCGCCGGCGCATCCTCGAACAGCCGCGCGTAATGCCCCTGCACGATCTCGAGCTGCCTCCGAAGTTCGTCGGCAAAGGCATCGCGGTTCTCGAACCCGGCGAAGCGCGCGAAGTCCGCCATTTTCTGATCGTCGGACGGCAGTGAATGCGTCTGTTCGTCCCGCACCATCTGCAGCCGGTGCTCGATCGTCCGCAGGAAACGGTACGCGTGGACCAGTTCGTCCCGTGCCTTGTCGTCGATCCAGTTGAGATCGACCAGCCTGTCCAGCGTCTCCTCGGTCGAACGCGACCGTAAAGCGGGATTTCTGCCACCAGCTACAAGCTGTTGAGTTTGAACAAAAAATTCGATCTCACGGATGCCGCCGCGGCCGAGCTTCACATTGTGCCCTTCAACCGCGATCACGCCGTGCCCGCGATGCACATGGATCTGCCGCTTCATCGCATGAACGTCGGCAATGGCGGCGTAATCGAGATATTTGCGCCAGATGAAGGGCGTCAGTTCCGCCAGGAATTCGTCGCCCGCCGCGATATCGCCGGCGCATGTCCGCGCCTTGATCATCGCCGCGCGTTCCCAGTTCTGGCCGACGCTCTCATAATAGCTGAGAGCTGCCGCGGTCGAGATCGCCACCGCCGTCGAGCCGGGGTCCGGCCGCAGCCGGAGATCGGTCCGGAACACGTAACCGTCCTGGGTCCGCTCCTGCATGATTCGGACGAGACGCTGGACGATCTTCACGAAGAACTGCACCGGCTCGACATCGTCCGCCAGCGGCGCCGTATCCCGATCGAACAGGACGATCAGATCGATGTCGGAAGAATAGTTCAGTTCCCGCGCGCCGTGCTTGCCCATGGCCAGGACGAACAGGCCGCAGCCCTTCTCCGGCTCGGCGGGATCGATCCTGATCTTTCCGCGCTCGGCTTCCGCCCGCAGCAGGAATGTCAGCGAGGACGAGATCGCGGTGTCAGCGAGGTCGGTCAGCGCGCCGGTCACTTCCGGCACGGTCCAGACCCGACCGAGATCGGCAAGGCCGGTCAGCAGCGCCATCTCCTGCTTCGCCTTGCGCAGGCGCCGCATCAATTCGGCTTCGTCGGCAACCCCCTCGGCGGCGCCGCGCGCTACGGCCAGTATGCGGTCGCGCGAACTTCCCGGCTCGTCATTCAGAAGACGCCGAAGCCGCTCGGGATCGGACGATGCCAATTGCCAGAGATAAGGAGAACCCTCCGCAACGCCGGCAAGCAGCGTCTCCGCCGGCGTACCGGGTTTCAGCAGATCGGCGAGTTCAGGATGGTCTTCGATCAGCCCGGCGGTCTTCGAACGGCCCGTCTCGCCCGAAAGCGGGCTCGGCCTCACTTCGCTGGCAAGCGAGCCGCTCAAGCAGCACCATTGTCGGTCAGGCGCGGCAATTCCATCGTCACCCGCAAACCGGGGCGGTTGTCGGAAAGAACGAGCTTGCCGCCGTGCTGGATCGCAACCGCATTGGCGAGGCTGAGTCCCAGCCCCGAGCCGGGCCGCGACCGGCTCGATTCAAGCCGCACGAAACGCTCGAGCGCACGCTCGCGGTCCTCCGCCGGAATTCCGGGGCCGCGATCGGCTACAATAAACCTCACCACGTTCCGCTCGCCCTCCACCGCAACCTCGACCGGCCCACCCTTTCCGTCGTCGCCCGTCGAATACTTCAACGCATTGTCGACGAGGTTGGCCAGCGCCTGGCCGAGCAATTCGCGATTGCCGCGCACCCTGGCACCGGCCACCGCACTCACTTTCAGCTCGACTTCGGCGTCCTCGGCCAACGGCTCGTAAAGCTCCGCCACGCTCTCGATCAGTTCCGCCGCATCGACCGGCGCCATGATGTCGACCGCTGTATCGGATTCGGTGCGCGCGATCAGCAGCATGGTGTTGAACGTGCGGATCAGGTCGTCGGATTCGTCGATCACCTGGTCGAGTGTTGCGCGGAACTCCTCCTCGGTCTTCGCCGTGCGCAGCGCCTCCTCCGCGCGATTCCTCAAGCGGGTGAGCGGTGTCTTGAGATCGTGGGCGACATTGTCGGTCACCTGCCGGAGTTCGACCATCAAACCGCCTATCCTGTCGAGCATCTGGTTGGTCGCGGTCGCCAGCCGGTCGAACTCGTCGCCCGTGCCCGCCATCGGCAGGCGCCGCGACAGATTGCCGGCCATGATCGTGCGGCTGGTTTCCGTCATCTCGTCGAGGCGGACGAGAACGCGGCGGGCGACGACGAGGCCGCCCGCAAGCCCGACCAGGGTCACGAGCGCCAGCCCGCCGAGGATCTGTCCCGCCAGCACCTCGGCGAAACGCCGGCGCTCGGCCAGATCGCGGCCGACGAGAAGCCGGAAACCGTTCGGCAGCACGCTCACCTTCACATGCGCGGACGCGTTCGATCGCTGATCATTCAAGGGACCGTATTCGGTCTCGCGGGATCCCGTCTTGTCGATGATGCCGGGAGGCAGGGAGCCGATATTGCCGATCAGCGGCTCGCCGTTCGGAGCCGTGACGAGATAGAGAAACGAGCCGGGCTGTCGGGCCCGCGCCTCGATATCGCGCAGAAGCCCGAGAAAGCCCGAGGAGTCGTAGCGGGTGATGAGATTCGAGGTCTCGGCGTCCACCGTCGAGGCGATCTGCGCCTGAATCACGCGGCCCGACTGCCAGACGACGTAACCCAGACCCAGCACCGCCGCGACCACGAACACGGCAAGCAGGCCGGCGGCGAGCTTGAACGCGGTGGTTCGGAACAGCTTACCGAGCGCCGTCACGGATCATGTATCCGGCGCCGCGCACCGTGTGCAGCAGCGGCCTGTCGAAGCCCTTGTCGATCTTTGAGCGCAGCCGCGAGACATGGACGTCGATGACGTTGGTCTGCGGGTCGAAGTGATAATCCCAGACATTCTCGAGCAGCATGGTGCGTGTCACCACCTGCCCGGCATGACGCATCAGATATTCGAGCAGCCGGAATTCGCGCGCCTGCAGCACGATGTCCTTGCCGCCGCGCTTTACGCTGTGCGCCAGTCGGTCGAGTTCGAGATCGCCGACCCGGTATACGGTCTCGGTCGCCGCAGTCGCGGGTCGCCGTCCGAGCGCCTCGATCCGCGCGAGGAGTTCGGTGAAGGCATACGGTTTCGGAAGATAGTCGTCGCCACCCGCGCGAAGGCCCACGACGCGATCGTCAACCTGTCCGAGGGCCGAGAGGATCAGGGCCGGCGTCTGCAGGCCATTCTTGCGCAATCGCCCGATCATCGACAGGCCGTCGAGCTTCGGCAGCATGCGGTCGACGACCAGCACGTCGTAATTGCCGTCGCCGGCCATGACCTGGCCAAGCTCGCCGTCGGCGGCGTGGTCGGCAACGTGACCGGCCTCCCGCAACGCCCTTACGAGATAGGCGGCGGCGTCCTTGTCATCTTCGACGAGAAGAATGCGCATAGCGCTTCATACACGAAGGGTGTCCGCCGCTGGAAGGTCGGCGGACACCCCGGTTGTCGAGAGGCCGAGATCAGCCCTTCTTGGTGGGGATCGCGACGTAGCGGGTGTTCTGGCCCGACTTCACGCGAAGCAGAACCGAACGCGTACCCTTGTCGCGAGCCTTGTTGACCGCGTCACCGACCTCGCGCGGCGTCGACACCTTGGTGCCGGCCACCTCGAGAATGGTGTCGCCCTGCTTCAGCTTGTCCGCGAGCGGACCACCCTCGTCGACATCGGCCACGGTCACGCCGTCGCCGTCATCGGAGCGCTGGAGCTGGACGCCGAGATCGGCCAGCGAGGTCGGCTTCACCTGCTCCTGCTGGGCATCATCGTCGTCATTGCTCGCCTGCTTCGGCTCGTCCGGCAGGGTGCCGAGCTCGACCGAGATCGTCTTCTCGCCGCCATCGCGCCAGACCTTCAGGTCCGCCTTCGAACCCGGCTTCATGCCGGCGATCGTACGGGACAGCTCCTTCGCGTCCTCGATATCCTTGCCGTTGACCTGCTGGATCACGTCGCCCGCCTTGATGCCGGCCTTGGTGCCGGGGCTGCCCGGCTGCGGCTCGACGACCATGGCGCCGCGGCCTTCCTTGAGGCCGACGGATTCGGCGATGTCGTCCGTCACCGGCTGGATCTGGACGCCGAGCCAGCCGCGCGTCACCGCGCCGTTGGTGCGGAGATCGTTGATGACGTTCTGCGCGACTTCCGACGGCACGGCGAAGGCGATGCCGACATTGCCGCCCGACGGCGAGTAGATCGCGGTGTTCACGCCGACCACTTCGCCCTTCAGGTTGAAGGTCGGGCCGCCGGAATTGCCACGGTTCACCGCCGCGTCGATCTGCAGGAAGTCGTCATACGGACCCGCGCCGATATCGCGGCCACGAGCCGAAACGATGCCCGCCGTCACCGAGCCGCCGAGACCGAACGGATTGCCGATCGCGACGACCCAGTCGCCGACGCGCGGCGAACCGGTGCCGAACGAGACGAACTTGTGGTCCTTGACCGCGTCGGTCTTCAGCAGAGCGAGGTCGGTGCGCGGATCGGTGCCGATCACCTTGGCCGACAAGGTCTTGCCGTCATCGGTCACCACCTCGACCTCGGTCGCGTTCTCTACCACGTGGTTGTTCGTCACGATGTAGCCGTCAGCCGTGATGAAGAAGCCCGATCCCTGCGCCGCGCCATACTGGTGGCCACGGCGTCCCTGCGGGCCCTGACCGTCGCCGCCGTCCGGACGCAGGCCGTATTCGTCGAAGAAGCGGCGGAGCGGATGGCCTTCCGGCAGGTCCTTGAAGAAGCCCGGGAGCTGGTTGTTCTGCGCTACCGGCGTATCGGTCTTCACGCGGACAGACACCACCGCCGGCTTCACCGTCTCGACGATGTTGGCGAACGAAATCTGATCCTGCTGCGGAGAAGTCTGCTGCAGGTTGTTCTCGCGGCTGAGATTCTGGACCTGGGTGATCTGCGCCGAGGCCGGCTGCGTGCCGGCGAAGAAGGTCTCGCCGGCGATGAAGCCGGTGATGCCGAGCGCGACCGCCGAACCGAGAAGCACGCTCTTGTAGCGGGTCAGGCCGGAGCGCTTGGCGCTGTTGTCGTCAGTCTGCATGGATACGTTCCTCTACGAAATTTCGGGCGGGTTCTGACCGCTTCGTCGAGGAAGATGGTGCGGACCGCCTTACCGCTCCATGTCGTCCGCATGAAATGTTCGTAAGGTTTGGACAAATCGCACCTGTCTCGGGAGTTCTCGGGCGTTTCCTGCCTTCGGGCGCTCTTCGCTTCCTCGGTCTCGATCGACCGGCCCAACGGGCGAAACTGGTTCGTCTGTCGACAACGTGACGGCGGGTCGCTGGAAAGCGCACTTCGGAGCGCCACGATGAATAAGGATCGCTCGGGGGCTCTGATTAGGGGAGGCTTTGATGTCAGACTTAGATCGCCGCTCAGCAATCACGCTTGGTCTCGCGGGTGTGTCCGGTATCCTTGCCGGTGCCGCTGCCGCGCAGACATACGCGCCAACGGAGGGCAAGGAATTGGCCCCCGGCGTTCGGCAAGTGGACCTTGGCGAGGTAGAAGCCCACCTGCCCACGTACAAAAGTGTGAAGTTGAGAGACATTGTCTTCCAGCCCGGAGCCAAGCTCTCCGTCCGCGAGATGTCTAATGACATGGTCTGCCACATGACCGAGGGCGAGCTCAGGATCAAGCAGGGAGATCATGACTTCACCGTCAAGAAGAACGATGTCTACGCCTGCACGACAGGCATCTCCGAAGAAGACGTCGCCGGGAGCACAGTGGCAATCATGCGAGTCATCGACCTCCTGCCCAGTTAATCGAGGCTAGGCAGCGCCAGTCAGCCGCGGCTGAGACTGAACGCCGAGCCCTTGGCGGCGCCAACATGCGCTTAACAGTTTGAGTATGAAACAGAATCGACGATTCTTGGCCCGACATGCTAACTGTCGTTATCCAGCATCGTTCGCCTTCAGGGCCTCCAGTCGGCGCTTCTCGTCTTCGCTCAAAGTCTGATCCGCCACGGCGTTCCGCCGACGGAAATTCAACACGACCGCGAAGCCACCGATCACTAACACCAGCACCGGCACCGCCCAGAGCAATGCGGTCTGTTCGTTAAGCCTCGGCTTCAGCAGGACGAAGTCGCCATAGCGCGCGACCAGGAAGTCCTTGATTGCGTCGGGGCTGTCTCCGGCAGCCACCCGTTCCCGCACCAGAATGCGGAGATCCTTCGCGAGCGGCGCGTCGGAATCAAGGATCGACTGGTTCTGGCAGACCATGCAGCGAAGCTCGGAGAACAGTGCCTCGGCCTTCGCCTCCTGAGTCGCGTCGGGCAATTGTTCGCCCGGGTCCATCGCCAGAGCAGGACCCGCGATAAACAGCAGTATGGCGAGCAGCGCCGCGCGCACAATCATTCCGCCGGAACGGCCACTGCCGCCCGCCGCGCCGGCCTCGGCGCGCCCACGCGGTAGCGCCGGTCGGTCAGGGACAGCATCCCGCCGAACGCCATCAGCACCGGCCCAAGCCAGATCAGGAGCACGAGCGGCTTCCACTGCGCCCGCACCGCTACGGCCGAGCCATCCGGCGCGACTTCGCCGAGAGAAACGTAGAGCTGCGAGAAACCGAAGGTCGCGAGCGCCGCTTCCGTGGTCGTCATCTGCCGCGTCCGGAACGTGCGCTTGGCAGGCTCCATCATGGTCTGCACCAGCCCGTCCTTCCGCACCGCGAAGCGCGCGACCACGTCCTGGTGGTTCGGCGCCTCCCGCAGGAAGATGTCGTCAAGCGTCAGAGAACGGCCGGCGATCTCGATCGGCTTTCCCTTGCCGACCATGTCGATATGCTCCTCGCTCCAGGCCGTCGCGGCGACAATGCCAAGGAGCGCCACGCCAAGTCCCGCATGCGCGAGCGCCCCGCCCCAGGCCGAACGTGGGAGGCCGGAGGCGCGGCGAAGCGAATTGCCGAGGGGAACGCGGAACAGCGCGGTGCGCTCGACGAGTTCAGCGAACGAGCCGACGATGACGAAGATCGCCAGCCCCGCGACCGGCGCCGCCAGAACCGATCCCTGCCCCGCCATGAACGCCGCTGCGGCTGCCGCAAGCGCCGCCAGTCCGGCGGCGATCCACAGTCGCTGCACCGCCCAGACGAGATCGCCGCGCTTCCAGGCCAGCAGAGGTCCGAACGGCACGGCGCATAGCAGCGCCACCGCGAGCGGCCCGAAGGTCGCGTTGAAGTAAGGCGCGCCGACCGAAATCTTGTTGCCGTTCAGTGCCTCGAGCGCGAGCGGATAGAGCGTTCCAACAAGCACCGTCGCGGTCGCCGCCGTCAGCAGGAGATTGTTGAGGACGAGAGCACCTTCCCGCGACACCGGCGCGAACAGTCCGCCCTGCTTCAGGTCCCTCGCCCGAAGCGCGAACAGGGCGAGCGACCCGCCGACGAAGACGGCGAGGATGATGAGGATGAAAAGCCCGCGCATCGGATCGACGGCGAAGGCATGGACCGAGGTCAGAACGCCGGAGCGGACGAGGAACGTGCCGAGAAGGGACAGCGAGAAGGTCAGGATGGCGAGCAGCACCGTCCAGACCTTCAGCGCCTCGCGCTTCTCCATCACCAGCGCCGAATGCAGCAGCGCCGTTCCGGCAAGCCAGGGCATCAGCGAGGCATTCTCGACCGGGTCCCAGAACCAGAACCCGCCCCAGCCGAGCTCGTAATAGGCCCAGTAGGAGCCCATCGCGATGCCGAGCGTGAGGAACAGCCAGGCCGTCAGCGTCCACGGTCGCACCCATCGCGCCCAGGCCGCATCGATCCGGCCCTCGATCAGCGCGGCCACCGCGAACGAAAAGGCGACCGAGAAGCCGACATAGCCGACATAGAGAAGCGGCGGATGGATCGCGAGACCGGGATCCTGCAGCAGCGGGTTGAGGTCCTTGCCCTCGAATGGCGCGGGATCGACGCGAGCGAACGGGTTGGAGGCGATCAGGAGAAACAGCAGGAACGCCGTCGCGATCCACGCCTGCACCGCCAGCACATTGGCCTTCAGCGTCCTCGGCAGGTTACCGCCGAACAGCGAAACGGCCGCGCCGACGAGAACGAGGATGAGGACCCAGAGCAGCATCGAGCCCTCATGATTTCCCCAGACGCCGCTGATCTTGTAGATGAGCGGCTTCGCCGAATGCGAATTGTCGACGACGTTGACGACCGAGAAATCGGACGAGACATAGGCCGCCGTCAGCGCGCCGAAGGCGAGGCTGACGAAGGCAAGCTGCCCGATCGCCGTGCCGTCGGCGGTGCTCATCAGGACATTGTCGTTCCGCCTCGCACCCCAGAGCGGCACCACGCTCTGGATCAGCGCCAGAGCCAGCGCCAGGACGAGGGCGAAATGTCCGGCCTCGGCGATCACGAGCCCGGCCCCTTCCAGGTACCGTTGGCCTTCAGCGCGTCGGCCACCTCTTTCGGCATATAGCTCTCGTCGTGCTTGGCCAGCACGCTGTCGGCCTTGAACGTGCCGTCGGCGGCAAGCGTGCCCTCGACAACGACGCCCTGCTTCTCCCGGAAGAGATCGGGGAGCAGCCCGGTATAGTTCACCGTCACGGCCTTGCTGCCGTCGGTCACGCCGAAGCGCACATTGGCGCCTTCGCGCAGAACGCTGCCCTCGGCCACCAGCCCGCCGAGCCGAAGCCTCGTGCCGGGAGCCGGCGGATGCTCGACCACCTGCGTCGGCCCGGTGAAGAAGACGATGGTGTCGTTCAGCGCCGACAGGACGAGCCCCATCGCGATCGCCAGCACGACGCCGGCAACCCCGATCAGGACAAGTCGTCTTCCCTTGCGCGTCACGCGGGTCCGTCCCTCAATCCGAGCCCAAGCATCAGATCGTCTATGCGCCGCACCGCGGCCGCATCGTCCTTCAGCGCGGCACGTGCACTGGCCGCCGCGGCCTTGGCTCGGTCGGCATCGCCGAGCATGGCCCAGGCGCGCACCAGCCGAAGCTGGCCGCCGAGATCGCCGGGCGTCTCCTTCAAGCGGGCTTCGAGCCCTTCGACCATGCCGCGTATCGTCGCGAGCCGGTTTTCCGGTGTCGCAGCCGCGAGCGCCTGCGGATCGACGGCAGGGGCACGGCCCTCCTCGCCAAGCGCGGTTTCCGCCAACGCCTGCCTTGCGACCTCGATCCACGGTGCGTTCGGCGGCGCTTCCGTGACAAGCTCGCGATAGATCGTCGCCGCGCCGACCCGGTCTCCGGACTGGTCGGCGGCGCGGCCCAGATAGAAGCGCGCAAGCGGCATGCCCTGGTCGAGCGCAAGGGCGCGCTGGAATGCCGCCTTCGCCTCCGGCGTCACCATGCCCTCGGCGCTCATCGTCAACGCCTCGCCGAGGCCTGCCTCTCGACCCGCAGTGGGGCCGAGCAGCCGAATCGCATTCGAATAGGCCTTCACCGCATCCTGCGGACGGTCGGTGCGCAGATAAACCGGCGCGATCGCCTCCCAGCCCTGCCCGTCATCCGGGCGCTTCTGAAGCTCGGCCTCGACGCGGCCGATCAGCACCGCGATGTCCTGTTGGTCGGCAGGGGCCGAAAGCCGTGCCGACAGCGGCTGGTCCGGGAGGTCCGGACGGCCGAGTTCCATATAGGCGACGGCGGACACCAGCGGCAGGACGAACAGGGCGATGATCGCGACCACCCGGCGACGTCCCTTGCCGCCTTCCGGGGCAACGGCCTTGGCGCGTTCTGCGGCGGCCAACAGGCGGCGCGACAGCTCCACGCTCGCCGCTTCCGCCTCCTTGTCGCCGATCATTCCACGCACCCGGTCGCGCTCGACCTCGTCGAGCTGGTCGCGATAGACCGCGAGGTCGCTTCCCTCTCCCGCGAGGCGGCGGCGCGACAACGGCCACAGCACCGCCATCACGGCGCCGGCCAGCATGATGATGAACACCAGACCCAAACTCATGCGCGCTTCCTACCACACACCTCGCCGATAGAGCACGGCGCACGGTTGTTTCACTTTCCCGCGCCCAGCGCGCTCGCTAGTCTCCGCCGCACCGCCGCTCCGAATCGAAATCCCACCGATGCGACGTCCCACCCGCCGCTATTCCATCCTGTCGCTTCTGAAGGAAGCGCGGCACGGCCATTCCGGCTGGGTCGAGGCATGGCGTAAGGCCGAACCGCGATCCTCTTACGACGTCGTCATCGTCGGCGCAGGCGGCCACGGCATCGCGACCGCCTATTACCTGGCGAAGCTGCACGGAATTCACAACGTCGCGGTACTGGAAAAGGGCTGGCTCGGCGGCGGCAATACGGCGCGCAACACCGGTATCATCCGCTCGAACTATCTCCGCCGCGAGAGCATGGCGCTCTACGGCCTGTCGCATTCGCTGTTCGAGCACCTGTCGCAGGAACTCGACTTCAACGTCATGTTCACGCCGCGCGGGCTGGTCGAGCTGGCTCACACCCGACAGGAACTGGCCGAGCTGTCGCGCATCGCCGACGCCAACCGCCATTTCGGGATCAAGAGCTGGATGATCCCGACCAGCGAGGTCCACTCGCTGCTGCCGTCGCTCGATCAGGGCTCGCACAAGCGCTTCCCGCTTCTTGGTGCGCTCTACCAACCACGCGGCGGCTTCGCCCGTCATGATGCGGTCGCCTGGGCCTATGCCCGCATGGCCTCCCAGCTCGGCGTCGACATCGTCGAGAATTGCGGCGTCGAGAGCATCATCGCAGACGGCGAGCGTATCGTGGGTGTGCAGACCTCCAGAGGCCGGATAGACGCCGGCACGATCATGGTCGCGGCGGCCGGCGAGAGCCCGCCTCTGCTCGCTCCGCTCGGCGTCAATCTGCCGATCGAGCCCGTGACGCTTCAAGCCTTCGTTTCCGAACCGCTGAAGCCGTTCCTCAATCCCGTCGTCATGTCGGGTGCGGTCCACGGCTATATCAGCCAGACCGCCAAGGGCGAGCTCGTCATCGGCGGAGGCACCGATGCTTATCCAAGCCATTCTCGGCGCGGCGCCTGGCCGCCGATCGAGGACACCGTCGCGGCCATGCTCGAACTCTTCCCCTTCCTCTCCCGCGTCCGACTGATGCGCCATTGGGGCGGCAGCGTCGACATCACGCCCGACCGCTCGCCGCTCATCGGGCCTGCCGGTCCGTCCGGTCTCTATGTCAATTGCGGCTGGGGCACCGGCGGCTTCAAGGCCATTCCGGGCTCCGGATTCGTGACCGCCTCGATGCTCGCCACAGGCAAGGTGCCGCCGATCGCCGTCCCGTTCGGGCTGGAGCGCTTCGCCGCCGGCCGAATGATCGACGAGAGCGCCGCATCGGGAGTGATCCATTGAGCGGAGCCCTCCCATGCTGATGATCCGCTGCCCGGTCTGCGGCATCGCCGCCGACGAGACGGAATTCACCTCGGGCGGCCTCTACGGCCGTTTGGAGGAGACCGAGAACCGGGTCATTCCGCGCGACGTCGTGCGCGAATGGTGGCTTTGCGCGCGCGGCTGCGGCACTTGGTTCGGCATGGCCCGCCACGTCGTCAATCAGCGCGTGACCGCCACATGGGCGGCGGGCGACGAACCTTGGGACGGGCGGCACTGATGGCCAGGGCCCGTCGCAATCTCCGCGTGCCGGAAAAGGAAGGCTCAAACATCGGCCGCCTGATCGACCGCACGCAGCCGATCTCCTTCACCTTCAACGGCCGGGCGATGAAGGGCTTTGCGGGCGACACCGTTGCCTCGGCGCTGATCGCGAACGACGTCCGGCGGCTGACGAGCAGCTTCAAATATCATCGCCCGCGCGGCGTGCTCGGCATCGGCTCCGACGATCCGAACGCGATCGTCGAGATCGGCGTGGGCGACCGCCGCACGCCGAACCTCAACGCGACCCAGGTTCTGCTCGCACCTGATATGCGCATCGCCAGTCAGAACGTCTGGCCCTCGCCGCGTCTCGACCTCGGCGGACTGATCGGACGGCTGAAGCCGCTGATGCCGCCGAGCTTCCAATACAAGACCTTCAAATGGCCGGTTCCGACATGGCGCGTCTACGAGAAGGCGCTCCGTACTCTCGGCGGCATCGGCACCGTCCCGGGCGCGGCCGACCCCGACCGCTACGAGCACATCCACGTCGATGCCGACGTCCTGATCGTCGGCGGCGGCCTTGCCGGCATCGCGGCTGCGGAAGCCGCCTCGGCCGCCGACCTCAAGGTCGTGCTCGTCGAGGAAACACACCGCCTCGGCGGCATCGCCGACGGCTATGACGGCCGCGTGGACGGCAAGCCGCTGCTCGACTGGGTCCAGAACAAGGTCAGGAATCTCGCGGCGTCGCGCGACGTCCACATCCTCACCAATGCCGGCGTCGCGGGCCTCTACGACCATGGCCTCGCGATCATCCACGAACGGCTTGATCCGAACGCGTCCGTCGAACCGGAGAACGCTCCGCGCGAGCGCATCTGGAAACTCCGTACCAAGGCCGTGATCCTCGCGACCGGCGCGCACGAGAAGCCGCTCGTCTTCCCGGACAATGACCGGCCCGGGATCATGCTGGCGACCGCCGCCCGCCTCTATCTCCGCCGCTATGGCGTCCTGCCCGGACAGCGCGTCGTGATCGCGACCACCGGCGACGAAGGCTATCGCACCGCCGCCGATCTTGCGGCCGGAGGCGCGGAAATCGTCCGCGTCGTCGACCTTCGCCTCGATCCCGACGGCTCGCTCTTCCACATCATGAAGGCGCGAGGCACGCCGCTCGCTGTCGGCTCGGCTCCGGTCGGCACGACCAAGGGCAAGAAGGGCGAACTCGCCGGCGTCACCATCGCCAACCGCCTGACGCTCGACGGCCCGGCTCTGCGCTCGCACGCCGACGCCGACACCCTGCTCGTCTCCGGCGGTTGGGGCCCCGCGCCCTTCCTCGCCGGCCATCTCGGTGCCCGGCTTGTCTTCGATGAGGAACTCGGCGGCTTCCGGCCGGGCGAGCTTCCCGGCGGTCTGTTCGTGGCCGGCGCGGCGAACGGCAAGTTCCATGCAGCCGAGGTCCTGGAAGACGGCTGGCGCGCCGGCTCAATCGCGGTCGAGCACGTGCTCGGTTCGTCCTGGTCGTCCGTCGTGCCGTCGCACTCGATCGAGGTCACCGCCGACGACGATGCCGAGCCGGTCGGCATGCTGCCCGACGTCGCCACGGCCGCCGAACGCGCCACCGCCTTCGTCGATCTCCAGAACGACGTCACGATCGGCGATCTCGATATCGCGATCCGGGAAGGCTATTCCGCGCCGGAACATCTGAAGCGCTACACGACGCTCGGCCAAGGCGTGGACCAGGGCAAGCTCGCCGTCGCCAACGCGGCGATGGTGATGGCCAAGGCCCTGCCGAATGCGACGCCCGCGCACACGACCTTCCGCCCACCATGGACACCGATCACCTTCGGCGCCATCGCGGGTACCAGGCGCGGCGTCCTGTTCAAGCCGGTGCGCGAGACGCCCCTCACCGCATTGACCTCCGATGCGCTGCGCGAGCCACTCGGTCTCTGGCGTCCGCCCGCGGTCTTCCCGCGTCCCGGCGAAAGCCGTGAGGAAGCGGTCCGCCGCGAGGCCCGCAGCGTCCGCAATGGCGTCGGTCTGTTCGACGCGACGCTCGGCGTGAAGATCGCCGTGCAAGGACCAGACGCCGCTCAGTTCCTCGATCGCATGAGCGCGACCAACCTGGCCGATCTGGAAGTCGGCCGCTCGCGCTTCGCCCTCTTCCTCGACAATGACGGCTTCGTCCTTGAGGACGCGGTCATCGCCCGCGCCGAGAACGACCGCTTCATCGTCTCCGCCGGTATTGGTCGAGCCGACAATCTCTGTGCCTGGTTCGAGCGCTGGCGCCAGCGCGAATGGCCGGACCTCAATCTGTTCATCACCGACGAGACCGAACGTTGGGGCCAGCTTCTGCTCGCCGGCCCGCGCGTGCCCGAACTCCTCGCCGCCGCGTCCTCGGATATCGACATCGCGGGCTTCGAAACCGACTCCTATGCGGAGGGCGAATTCATGGGCACGACCGCCCGCGCGCTCGCCACCCGCTACACCGCGACCCCGGAAGTCGAGATCGCCGTCCCTGCCGGGCACCTGCCCTCGCTATGGGAACAGATCACCGAGGCAGGCAAGCCGCTCGGCATCACCCATTTCGGCACCGACACGCTGCACCGTCTCCGGCTCGAAGGCGGAGCGTTCGACCTCGATCACGAGACCGACGGCTCGGTCACGCCCTACGACCTCGGCCTCGGCGATCTCGTGAAGGTCGACAAGCCGTTCTTCGTCGGCAAGGAAGGCCTCGAACGCCCCGGCATGACGCGCTCCAGCCGCCGCCATCTGGTCGGCGTGCTGACCGAGGATCCGAGCTTCGTGCCGCCGCCCGGCGCCCATCTCGTCCTCGATCCCGATCACGCGCCGCCGCGCCGCGTCGTTGGCCACGTCACTTCGTCCGGTTATTCGCCGACGCTTCGCCGGTCGCTCGCGCTCGCCCTCATCTCGGCAGGCGAACGCCATATCGGCGACCGCGTCTTCATCGTCTCCTCGGGAGAGGGCTTGCCGGCGATCATCTCCTCGACAGCCTTTTTCTCGAATGGGGAGCCGACATGAACCGCCTCTCCTGGACCGACAGCCTCGCCGCTCCGCGCTCGCTCGCGACCCGCAGCGACCTTTCAGTGGCGATCATCGAGGACCCGGGCGTCCTCGACCTGCAATTCCCTGACGGCGAATATATCTGGCGTACGGCCAATGCCGCGCTTGACGTCGAGCTTCCCCGCGATCCGTGGCAGACCGTCTGGATCGACGGCATGCGCTATGTCTGGACCGGCCCCGGCCGCTGGCGCGTCATCGGCCCCCGCCACCGCATCGGCGATCTGATCGATCGCCTCCGGCATGCCGACCATCGCGGCGCCGTCACCGAACTCACCGGCGCCCTCTCCTGCTTCCGCATCGCCGGCTCCGGTGCGGCCGAACTTCTGATGCGGGTCTGCCCGCTGGCGCTCGGCCCGATCAACCGCGACGAGGCGCGCGGCACCTCGATCTCGGGTGTTCCCGCCCTCATCGTGCGCGAGGCGAGCTCGGTCGGATCGTGGCTGATCCTGCCGGCGCGCTCCTATGCCGAATATGTCGGCCTGTCGCTGGTGGAAGCGGCCCGCACGCCGGAGCGGCTGAGACTGTTCGAACCGGCGAGCCCGCCGCCTGTTTAGGGACGCGCCTAGGCCGAGCGAAGCTGGTTCGCGTTGCGGCTTTCCTGGCTCGCGACCTCCACGGCCTTCTGCAGCTGCGCCGCATAGTCCGCGTTGAAGATCTTCGCCGCCACGCTGACAATCGCGCCGAGGCGCGCCTTCAGCGCCGCCTTCGCGGACGGCTCCGCGCCGCGCATGCGCTCGATCAGCAGCGTCGGACCGGTGTCGAGGATTTCGCGCGCATCGCTATAGGCGCGGCTCGACAGCGCGTTGAGCGCGGTCTCCTCGGCGAAGGTGCGGGTGATGACGAGCAGATCGATATCGGCTTCGAGGCGCGACATCTCATAGCTGTCCGGAACGGCCAGCGCCTCGGAGCCCCGAGGACGGACGAGCGAGCGGATGCGCGGGCCGATATCCTGCAGATCGCCGCGGATCGTCTCGGCCATCTCCTTGCGGAGTGCCGACAGCCGCTTCGCGTGCGTGCATTCCTGCGGCATCTCGATTTCGCTCGAGAGCGCGCGCGCCGTCGCGCCGAAATTCTTCACCGCCGTCAGGAACAGCGGCCGGTCGGCCGTCGAGCCGAACTTGCGGGCCCGCCAGAGCGCCCGTTCCGCCTCGCCCAGCGCGATATCGAGCACCAGCGAATAGGGCGTATCCTTGATCCGCACGAAGTCCTGCGTATCCGTCGCGTAGGCGGCAAACCGGACGAAGATCTGCGGGCTCGCGACGCGCGAGCGGAACAGGTTAAGCGCCGCGGGCAGCGCCTCGGGCGTCTTTGTCGCGATCGGATCGATCGTCGATTTCGCCGCTGACAGGATTTCGTCCACCGGTCCGCCGGCCTGGAGACCGGACGCGATCTTGCGGATGATCTTGCGGTGCTTCAGCACCACGGCGAAGTCGAGGAGGTCCGCCGCGCCGTTGTCTCCGCCGATCTGGAGCGACAGACGACCGCGCTCGCGGTCGGAGCCGGCCTTGTGCAGGATGTCGTCGAGACGCCGCGCCAGCTCACCCTGGGCGGACTCGATCGCATTGCTCACATCTTCGGCAGTGGCGAGCGCCGCCACTTTTTTCCGCAGATTCTCGAAGATGTCCTTGGCATCCTCGCGCTTGAGCCAGGCGAAGAGGCGATCCCGCCCCGCCTGCGACACGACGCCGAGGATCTTGGCTTTGGTTTCTTCGGGAACGACGAAAGGATCGAGCGGCGCCATCAGCTCGTGATCGGCATCGACCTCGGGAGGAAGTTCGCCGAGCTGGCGGCGAGCCGCCTGCAGCGGCCCCGCGATCAGGCTCCGCAGTGGATCGCTCTCGCCCATTCCCTCGAGCGCAGCCGCAAGCCTCCCGCGCGCCACCGCCGGCAGCTCGCGCAGAAAGGCCGTCAACTGATCGTGCTTTGGACCTGCGTCCATCGGCTCTTCAGCGTGTCCGAGTTCAAGGTTCGAACTAGCTGTAGCGCCCTATGTTTAACGCGCTCTGAACCGCACGCCCGACCCGAGAGCTTCCCGGATGCCGATCAGACCGGCGCCCATGAGCCGTCAGGCGTCCGGCACGCGACGCCGCGAGCCGTCTCGGGCTGCCCGTTGATGTAGATCGTGTGGGCATATTCGCGACAGCGCTGATGGCCCGGCCGTTCCGAATACGCGCCCGGCGTCACCGTGCCGTAATAGGCCTGCGACCGCCACGCCACCGGTGTACCCGGCGCGCCGTATTCGAGTGCCCGCGCCTCTGCGAGATAGGCCTCGCGTCGCGCCTGCTCGTCCATCGAATTGCCGATCCGGTTGCCGATCACGCCGCCGAGTACCGCGCCACCGACCGTCGCCGCCACACGGCCGCTGCCGCTGCCGATCGTCGAACCGAGCAGACCGCCCGCGACGGCGCCGGCCACCGTGCCGACACCTTCGCGCGGACCCGGATCGCCGGCCGTCTGATAGCAACCCGCGACGAGGCCCGAGACCAAGCCGAGAACAAGAATTTTTTTGGCAAACATGAGACGCCCCACTCCCCCGAGCAGTACTCGATTGCGACTGTACCGTCAGTTTCGGATAGGAATGAATTTCGGCAAAACTCTGTTCCGAAAAGGGCTAGATCGCGGGCAGGCGAAGTTCTGCACGCAATCCTCCGAGCGGCGCCGATCCGAGGGTGAGCAATCCCCCGTAGATCCGCACGAGATCGGCCACGATCGACAGCCCGAGCCCCGAGCCCGGCTTCGTCTCGTCGAGCCTCTTGCCCCTTTTCAGTGCCGATTCCCTCTGCTCCGGCGTCAGGCCCGGCCCGTCATCGTCGACCGTGATCCTGACCCAATGGTCCTGCGCCGACCGGCGATCGCTCTGGATGCGCACCGATATTCGGCGCGAGGCCCATTTCCCCGCATTGTCGAGGAGATTGCCGACCATTTCCTCGAGGTCCTGCTGGTCGCCGCGGAAGCTGACCGGCTCGGACGTGACCTCGATCGCGATCTTGCGGTCGGCCTGCACCTTTTCGATGACCCGGGCGATCCCCTCGACGACCGGACCGACCTCGGTCGCCGCGCCCACCACGGCGACGCCGGCGCTGATCCTGGCCCGATCGAGATGGTGGTCGATCTGCTGTCGCATGATGTCGACCTGCTGGACGACCTTGTCGGCCATCGAGCCCGGGCTCGCATGCGCCTCGTTGACGATCACCGACAAAGGCGTCTTCAGCGCGTGCGCCAGATTGCCGGCCTGCGTCCGCGCCCGGGCGACGATCTCGCGGTTTGAATCGAGAAGTCCGTTCAGTTCGCGGGCCAGAGGCGCGATCTCGCGCGGCACATTGCCTTCGAGGCGTTCCGCCCGCCCTGCCCTGATATCGGCGATCGCCCGCGAAATCCGGGTCAGCGGCCTAAGGCCGAACCCGACCTGCAATGCGGCGGTCGAGACGAGGCTGATGCCGAGCAGGATGAAGGTCGTGGTTAGCGCCGTGTCGAACGCATGCGTCTCCGCATCGATCTCTCCGGTCGGCCCAGCCACCGCCACGACGTAGCGAGCATCGCCGATCTGTACGACCCGCTCGACCTGCCTGAGCGCCTCGTCGTCGGGTCCCTGCGTATAGGCCTCGCGCGTCGCCGACATGTCCTTCTCGGGATCGGAATCGATCAGGAAAGGAAGGTCGCGGTCGAACAGCGAGGACGAGGAGCGGATCTCCGGCTCCCTGTCCTGGAGCCTTTTGCTGATCTGCCAGTACCAGCCCGAGAGCGGGATTTCGAAGCGCGGCTCGCCGACGGTGAAGACCAATTTTTCGAATTCGCCGTCGCGGGACAGATCGCCGACGAGCGCGCGCAGATAGACGCCGAGCCGCGCGTCGAAGCCGCGCTCGACCAGATCGCGGTAGGTCGAGGAGAGCGTGAAGCCGGCGATGAGCAGGATCGCCATGCTGCAGAGCGTCGCCGCGAGCAGCAGCCGCGAGGCGAGCGAGTTCATGCGCGTGCGGCGGGCTCAGGCGGGCCGAGCACGTAACCGAGGCCGCGAACGGTCTGGATCACGTCGACGCCGAGCTTCTTGCGGACGCGTCCGACGAACACCTCGACCGTGTTCGAATCCCGGTCGAAATCCTGATCGTAGAGATGCTCGACCAGTTCGGTCCGCGACACCACACGCCCCTGATGATGCATCAGGTAGGAGAGCAGCCGGTATTCGTGCGAGGTCAGCCTGATCTGGTTACCGTCGACGAGCACCCGCCCCGACCGCGTGTCGAGATGCACCGGCCCGCAGACGAGATCGCTTTTGGAATGCCCCGCGGCGCGGCGCACCAGCGCGCGAAGCCGTGCCAGGATCTCCTCCATGTGGAACGGCTTGGCGACATAATCGTCGGCGCCGGCATCGAAGCCCTGCACCTTGTCGCCCCAGCGGTCGCGGGCGGTCAGGATCAGAACGGGGAAATCGCGTCCGGCCTTGCGCCAGCTTTCGAGCACGCGCAGCCCGTCCATCTTCGGCAGGCCGATATCCAGGATCACCGCGTCGTAGGGCTCGTTCTCGCCGAGATAATGTCCCTCCTCGCCATCGAGCGCATGGTCGACGGCATAGCCCGCATTTCCGAGCGAGGTGACGAGCTGGCGGTTGAGGTCGGGATCGTCTTCGACGACGAGGATGCGCATTGGCGGGCTACTTGAGGTTCACGACACGGCCGTTTGCCGCGTCGAGCGTGGCATATACCACCTTCCCGCTCTGGCTCAGCACGGTGATGATGTAAAGTAACTGGCCGTCTTTCGCGCAGAGATCGGCATTGATCATTTCGCCCTTCGCCGCCGTCTCGGCCGTTCCGCGGACCTGCCGCAGCGGCATGGCCCGCCCCGCCGCGACAGCCGCGATCGCCTCGCGCCGGGTCAGGCACCCCATGGGCGGATAGGATTGCGCCGCGGCCGGAAGGGCGAACAATTCCGTCGCGACGAAAAGCGCTGTGAGCGAAACCCGCGCGATCATCCCCTCACTTTCACAAGCCCGGCTGAACTTTAGCTGAACAAGCAAGATTGTGAACTCGGTGCGCGGCGGCGAATGGCCGTAACGAAGAAGCCCCGCTCCGACGAAACGGGCGGGGCGAAGTTCAGTCAGGGAGAACAATCATTGATATGTAAAATCAGCGCATTTTACAATGACTGGTTGCTCGCTATCCCGTCACCCGCCTCGGCGTGGCGGCTCCGGCCGCACACCGCAATCTCCCGGGAAGGTTCGTCCTCGTCCTTGCTCATGACCTCACCCGAATACCCTCCGGTCCGGTCGACATAGCATTCACACGCAATGATGGTCAGCGCGACTGATGAGGACAGCCCAGCTTCCATAGATAGCGATTTCCAACATCGTTGACGCTCCAGCCCCGACACAGGCTGAAGAACGCAGTGCACCCACGTTTTATTCCTCGAGCGCCCCAATCCTCGGTCTTGCAGGCGTGGCCGTCGCGCTGGCGTGAGGCATTCGTCATCCTGTGACCGAGTTGGCGCGTCTCGGTTTAATCAGCGACTATTGTCGTCGCGTTGGTAACGACGAGCGATTCGGTGTTCGCCGAGGCCAGCGTCTCGATCGTCGACAGATCACCGCTGTCGCGGATGAGCACGTTGAATGCGCCCGTCGCGGCAGATGTGCGATGCGTTGTGATCGCGCTGCCAGCGGGCGTCGGGGCGCCCGAGCCGAAGCCGGACGGCGCCTGCCTATCCTTGATGAGGATCTTCTTGTCGGCGGTGATTGCGCCCGCCACCACGACGGTGGGGCTTTCGTGGCAACCCCAGACGTTCTGAGTCGTATTCCCGGATACAGCGTGGATCACCGCGCCACGCGTCTTGGAACGGCCTCGGCGATAGGTGTACTCCGCGCAATTGCCGATCACGCCATAGGTCGCACTCGGAAGCGATGCGTCGAGATCGAACCCTGCCGCGCGGTTCTGCGAGCCGACCGAAATTTTCGTCGCCTTGAATGACTCGTAGTTACCGACAGCGGTATCGCCATCAAACTTGGCGAGGACGACCGAGCGATCGACACCACCGTAGTTGGTCGAGATGCTGTCCTGCCGAATTTCAAGACCATTCACCGTTGCCTGACTCCCGCCACCGACAGAGAACAGGGCGCAGGAGTTGGTCGCGTAAGCGACCTTGATGTTGTTGTTGAAGAACTGAACGCCGCTGAAGACAGGCGTCGATATACCAGTGAATACCCGAACGAAGCTCGGATTGGCTCCGGTCGGCTTGTTCCTCTCGAAGTGAACCGAGTTGAAGACGATACCGGGAGAGTTCTGCACGAGCAGGAAAGCCGCGCCAACGCACCACTCGATATTCAACTGATTGAACACGCCTTGGAACGTCCCGTTGATGTTCACGGCAGTGCCGCTCAGAACGACTAGATTTGTATTGCTGCTTTCCGTGGGCGGTAGTGCGCCGCCACCGGCATAAAAGTTATTCCAGATACTGCCAGTGCCATTGACCGTCATGGAATACAGGTTCACCTGCCCAGAGCAGGCTGAAATGGTCTCCATCACATTCGAAAAGAAGTCGCAGCCGGCCATATGAGATATACCGATGCTCGGATGGAAACCGTCGAGATGCTGTATGCTCAGGTTCTGGAATCGCGACTTGAAGTGTGCGCCAAGCAGGATACCGCGCGAATTGGCCGTGCCGGAAACACCGTGATAGACGCCGAAGTCCCTATATTGCCCACCGTAGACTTTGACGTTGCCGGTCTCACCCAGCGTAACGGCGGGATGATCAGCCTCGAACTGCGCGATAAAACTGTATGACTCCCCCGCGCCATACACGCCACGGATGTCGCTCTTGAACTGCAGGCCGAGATTGCTTCCGGCCTCAACGCGCCCGCCTTCGATCTCGATAGTTCCGTTGTAAAGCTCGACGAAGCGGCCGTTCGCGTGCGCGGAATCGAGTGCACCCTGGAGGATCGTGTAGTTTGCCTGGCGCGCGGCCTGGCTGAGCCCTGTTCCAAGGGTCAGCCCAGGGCAGGTTTCGATATCCACCGAACCGCGGATGATCGCCGGCATGGAGGGTGTCCCTGCGGACGAGCGGAGAGCGTCGGAAAGCGTTCTAGTCTCAACCATTATGCAGCCTCCACGACGATGTACGTACCCGCCTCGTCGGTCAGGTAGACGCCGTCGTCATCGGTTAGAAAGGTGAACCCATCTGGTGGGACGAGGCCGTCCGCGCTGCGAACGGCGATCTGGAAAATGGACAGTCCAAGACCGAGCATGGGCCTCCGAAATTGCGATGTGAGAAGGGTCGGGAACCAGGAGGGCTCGACCAGCCGGTGAGCCGATAGATCGCGACGCCGGCTGCCGATGCATGCCGGGTGGCGATACGATGCGTTTAGATGACGAATGCGCCTTGGACTTCCGGCGGCTTCAGGACGGGGTGAGAGTCGTGAACGCGGATGGAAAGGCGGCCGAAACCGGCCGCCTTTCAATTACTTCGCGGTGCCGGTGAAGGCTCCGATCATGTAGCTTTCGTTGCCGATCTCGGTCACTCGGCCCTTCACTTCCCAGGTCTTGGTGTCGATGACCCAGACCACGCCGCTGTTCGGCTTCGACTTCGGCGCGCCGCTGATCGCGGCATAGGTGCCATCGGAAGAGAACGCGATGCCGCGCGGACGCGACGGTTCACCGTTCGGCGTTTCGAGCTTCACGAGCTTCGGCTCGGGCTTCTCGCCGGCGATCGCCTTGGCCGCGTCATGGACCGTGAGATTGTTGCTGCGGAAGGTCGTCGTCAGGATCTGCTTGCCATCAGGGGTGAACGCCGCGACGAACGGCCGGGTCGCTTCCTCGGGATTGGCCGTACCGACGAGCAGGCGGGCAACCTCGGACTTGGCCGGATCCTTGATCGCCTTCTCGACATCGATGATCGAGATCGTGTTGCCCTCGACGCCGGTCGCCGCATCCTCACGCGCGGTAGCGAGGACATATTTTCCGTCCGGGCTAGTCGTTATGCCGAACCCGCCGGACTGCGTCGGGATGCGGCCGATCTCGGCGCCCTTCTCTCCCGCCGTCGCCTTGGACAGGCTGATCACCGAGACGTCGTTCGTGCCGCCGTTGGCGGTGAATACCGTGCCGCCGCCGAGCGGGCTGATCGTCACGCCATTGGTATCGGGGAAGCAGCCGAACGCCTTGTCCGGCGCCTTGTGTGGAATGGTCGCCGGCGGGCAATCGAAGCCCGGCTTTCCATAGGCCTGCTCGACCTTGTGAACGACCTTCTTTTGGGCGAGATCGACGATGTTGATGTGGCGCCCGCCGTCCTCGTTGCCCTTGTCCTCGGCATGGGCGAGCACGCCGAATTTGAGGTCCGGCGAGACGGCGAATCCGGTCGCGCCGAAGCCTTCGGAATCGATATAGCCCTCGACCGCGCCGAGCGTGCCGTTGTTCCTGGTGTCGAGCGCCTTGTCGAGATCGACCACCGTCACGCTGCCCGGCCAGCCGTGCTGGAAGCTGCCGGCCTGCTCCGGCGTCGACTTGCCGGAATGGTTCACCACGAAGGCGCGCCGGAGTTCCGGGCTGATCGTGATGATGATCGGCTGGCCGCTGGCCACGGTGTCGGCCTTGCCGCTGCCGGTCGCATCGATATCGGGGGTCACCCGAAGCCGGTTGATCACCGCCTTGGACGTTCCGTCGTTCGCAGGGTCGATCGCTTTTTTCAGATCGATGACGATGACGGTGTTGTCCCAGCGGCCGCTGGCGAGAAAGAAGTCGTCGGCGATGGCCGGGGAAACGGTACATGCCGTCGCGAGCAGGGCAGCGAGCCCCGCTTTGGTCTTGGCGTTCATGAAATCTATCCTCCCGTTGGTGCTTTTTTTGGCACTCGTTTCTGACCGGGACGCTCGAAACGCTCTCCTTTCGCTGGTCGCGAATACTCCTCCTCCCGGCCCGAAGGCACGGCATCGCGATCACGTCATTTGAATTATGAATTCACTTTGGCCGGGATTTTCGAGCAGCGCAAGCGCTGCCGACAGTTCACCGCCGACAGACGCCACGCCACGCCGCGTTGTGCTCCTTGACCGCCCGAATGGTCGCGTCGCTGTCGTTCTGAGACCAGCCGATAGGCTCGAATGAACGGCAGGCCGCGCCGGGATCAATCCCGGCGGAAGCCGTCATTCTCGCGCAGCCGATCAGGAGCGGCGTCAGCAGCGCGCTGAGCACGGCGAGCCGAAAGAGCCGCGTCGATCGCGTCATCGCTCGCCCTCTTCTGTTCGAGAATGGCCTGGTCCCGCCCGGCCTGGCGTTCGCGGCCGGCGCGAAACATCGCGGTCACGCCGTTGAACGCCTTGAGCAGGGCAAGGACGAGCTGGATCCAACTCAAGCCGGGATCACCTTGTCGCTCGGCACCGCCTGGGCGAGCTTCGGCGTCGTCTGGATCACCTCGACCTCTGACAGCGATGCGGCCTTGCCGACCAGCGCCACCGCGCGGTTGACGTAGAAGCCGTGCGCCACGGCCACGATCGCGATCGCCGCCGCGACGATGCCCTCGACCTGGCCGTCGGCGATCCAGCCCTTGCCGACGAGATAAGCGAGAATGGTGGTGAGCAGCGTCTTCACGACGCTCTGCAGCTGCGTGAGATTCATCCTTGTCTCCGGTCTGTGGAATTGCGCGGCAGGCCGGCCGCGCGCGGTCATTCGATCAGCGAAAGCGCGAGCGCCTCGGTCTCGCGCACGCGTCGCCGCCAACCCCGGCCGAACACCGCGAAGGTCTTGAGGCCTTCGAGGAAGGAGAGGCGTTGGCGGCAATAGGCGGAGACGAGTTCGGGTAACGGCCGCCCCTCGATCGCGGCCAAAGTGACGGATCCGATTCGCCCGTCGGGAACCGTTCCGACGATCACCTGGAGGGTACGTGCCGCCCGGCCCGGGCCGGAGTTCACGCAATAGTCGAACACCGCCAGATCAAGGCCCGGCGGCAGAGCATCTCCGGCGATCTCGTCCCAATAGAAGGCCCGGTAGACGGCAGCCGCCTCGTGGCGCGTCAGCGCCCTCACCTCAGCCTTTGAAACCGCACGGCCCCGCCAGCGGGAAAGGGTCGCCCTCGTCACACCGAGATTGGTCGCGCCGCCGGGATCCGACGGATGATCGATATAGCCGCCCTCGTGGCGCAACACGGCGTCAAGCGCCTGCGCGAATCCCGCAGAAGCCAAATCGTCCTCCATGAACGAAAAAAACCGCCCGAAGGCGGCTGACGGTGAACCGGCCAATGCCGATCAATTATTTTTGAACAGGCCCGATAAGGCCTTAGCGTCGGTCCGGCAAAAACGGCTCGGACGTCTAGAGCCTCAACGCTTCCGTTGATTTCAAGCAACCATGGAGCGAGGAATTTCGAGGGGCGAAAGCCACAGGAAGCCGCCCCGCGACAGGTGGCGGCTGGTACATTCTATGCTAACCCAAAGTTCGGGGGGCGGCGTTATCGGAGCTCATCGAATGAACCCCAAAATGCCGTTCGAAAAAGGGCGCCATATATCCATGGCCACGCTATGGGCGGGGCTGATCGCCAATCTGGCCTGGGTAGTCTTACTCGGCTGGCTTGGTGTTGCCGCTCTTATGTAAAGAGCTTGGTTACAACGACAACAACCATCCCCCAGAGGGCAAGGTTTATCTGTAAGGCAGCCCGACGCAACGCGTACTTGTCCATCGGTTTCCTCCGAGGGTTCTAGCGACCCTTCTGCGTTTACTTTGCCACTGCCTCGGAAACCGTCAACTGATTGATTACAATTTTAGCATTGGTACATGGTCGACCAGAAGGGCGACCTAACCAAGGTGCTGATTTATAATAATTTTCTCAGACACAAAATTGAAAAATATTTGTTCGTAATTGTGCCCTGCCGGGTCCGAAATGAGGCAACTTGCCCGGAATCCGCTCTCAGCCGCCCGAGTCTGTGCAGATGCCCATGGTTTCGGCGTTTCATTTTCCTGCTTTGACTTGAGGCTATTGCGGACAATTTCGGCGAAGTCTTGCGGGTTTCCCCTACCTCTCACAGCGTGGGCGCGGCGTTCCGGTAGGGATGCGCCGAGGGCAACAGCGAAGCCAACCCGGCCTGCCAGCACAGATAGGCTTCCAGCTTCTCGACCTCCGCATCCGTCGGCGCCCGCTTTAGGCGCACGATCTCGCGCACCTTCAACGATGAGATGTTCCCGATCCCGTTGCCGCTCGACCCCTGCCCTCCCAGAGTGGAGCGAGTAAAGGTCTCGGTATTCACCGCGACGCTGGCGGACGCCCGCGTACCGCCATTGACCTTCAGCCTGGACGTCTTCGGCGAGGCTCCCGCATCGAGCGAATGAACCACGCAGACATCCAGCCCGGCCATGGAAATGCCGGACTGCGAGCCGCTTCCCTGGAATCGAACGTTGCCGTTCCCCGAACCCCAGCTCCGGTAAGCGCCCGACGCGTCGGCGTCGGAGAACCAATATTTGAAGCCGCTCGACAGCGATGCGTCGCCATGGATAAGGGCGGCATGCCCGATCGCGTCGGCCACCGCGGGCAGACCCGTGATCACGGTCTGGGTCATATGCTGAGTGCCGTTGAAACTCAGGCATGGCCCGCCGTTCATGCCGGTCGACTCATAGATCGGCTTGGCCGCATCGGATCCCTGATCCATCGACCTGCCATTCCCGGTCTGGCTGATCCACTTCGAGACCCGGTTCGAACCGTCGGTCGTCAGGCTCGCGAGATTGTCCGCCCGCCACCAATCGAGGAGATCGGCACCGAAGGCCGCCGGCGTCCAGAGCGCCTCTGCAACCGTCAGCGTGAACGTCATGGCCCCCGTCAACCCACGCGCTCCGTTCTGGATCGCCGAGACCTCGACGACATGATCTCCCGCGGACAGGCTGTCGGGCGCGGTCAGGTTGGCGCCTGCGATTGCGAACGACGCCGCTTCCGGACCGCCCGAGATCGCGAATGTCGTCGGCACGGGCGAGGTCGTCGCGAGTCCGATCGAGAAGCTGTCCCCCTCATCAACGGTCCCGACCACAGGCGATGTGAAGACCGGCGGCCCGAATTGCTTGCGGAACTCGGCGCCGGTTAGTGGATACTGGTCGCCGCCGAGACGGCACGCCTTGCCGCTATTACTTTCCCAGTAATTCGCATAGAGCGCATTGTTCGCGAACAGAAACGCCGACATCTGCGCCACGTAGTAGGAAGCGTCACGGACGACGTTGCTCGGATCCTTCGAGCAAAGGCCCCATTCGTCGAGCGCGAACCTCTTGCCGTGCGCCACTGCGAAATCCGCCGCCCAGCGCATGCCGAACCCGGTCGGCGAATTGACCTTGTAGTTCCAGACCGCCTGGATGTCGGTGAAACCGGTCCAGTCGGCGGCATTCAGGTAGACGTCCATGCCGATGATATCGACATAGTCGTCGCCGGGATAAGCGAGGCCCGGATCATAGGGCGTGCCGTCGCGATAGTGCCGCTCGTTTGGGCACCAGGAAAAGCGGAAACGGTCCGAGATCGTGCGGAACGCCGAGACCAGCCTCTGCCAGGCGCCGATGAAATCGGCCTCCTTGCCGTAACTGTCCCAGATCTGCCAGCCGCCGTTGAATTCCCACGGGCCGCGGATGACGATCGGCCCGCTCGCCTCGTTGTGGTTGAGAACGATCTGCTGGGCGGCCTGCACATAGTAGGCATCGAAATTCCCCGCCGCCGCCTGCGCCAGAGTCGTGCCGTTGACCATGTTCGGCACGGACCAGTGGAACGGCCGGCCGATCACGGAAGCAGCCGCCGCATCGCTCGAGATATAGTTGATGAAGTTCGCCCAGTTCTCGCGGCGAAGCATCAGCATCACCTGGTCGGCGGGCGCGCCGAGCCAGGCCTCATAGGCAGGACCATCCGCGGCCGAGTTCACGTAGATGCCGAAACGCCTCGACATATCGAACGGCACATTCTGCGGGCAGGCCGAGAGCGCTGCCACTTCGGGCAGGGACAGTCCAAGTCCAATCATCGGTGATACCTCAATATAGGGCCCAGATACTGTCAGCCGTGCCGCCGGGCTTTACCCGGCGTACGACGAGCGGATTGTAGCCGGCGACAAGCGGAACATTGGCCCGCTCGGTGCCGTCGGCTTCGCGCAGATTGGCCGTCCCCGCGGTGCCGACGAGCAGGCCGCGGCATGGGCCGTCCGCCAAATCGGCATCGGCCTTGGTCACCGGCACATAGCTCTTCGCCGCGGCCGACGACGGCTCGGGCCAGCCGCGTTCGATAGTCTTCGCCATGCTTCACCTCATGAAAAAGCCCGCAAGAAGCGGGCCGGTCGTTCGAATTCCTGGGATTGCTCAGACGTATTGGCCGCTGGTCGAGACGGCTCCCACGGCATTGCCGGGCAGATAGTTCGCGCCGCCGCCATTGGTGCGGATCGTGCCGCAGGTGGAGGCCGAATATCGCGTGCCCGTCGCTGAGCCGCTGAACGTGTCGCCACTGACGAGCAGCGACCCGCCAGCAGCCACCGCCGAAAAAGTTGTGAAGGCCGGCGTGCCGGTCAGCGCAATCGTCCGCCCCACCGCCTGGATCGCCGCTCCGGCTTCCGCGACCCAATGGTTCACCGCGCCGCCGGAGATCGTGTAATTCGCCGCGCATTCGGCCCGCGCACCCGGCGCGATCATCGCCACATGCCGTCCTGCACATGCGCTGAACTCAACCGCCTCCCAGACCACGCGTCCCGGCGCATCGCCGCGCAGGCAATCGCCGCTCGTCACCGTGGTCAGCTTCAAATCCTTGATGCGAAGATCGCCCGGCAGCGGCGCGGTCCATTGCACGAGATGCCCGATCCCGCTCAACACCGTTGTCGCCCCCGCTCCGTCCAGCACGACGCTGCCGCCGCCGGTCCAGCCCTTCGCGATCGTCAGACCCGAGAACGTCCCCGCCCCGATCTCGATCGTTGTGGTAAAGCCCGCAAGATCGAGCGTCCCGGCGATGACGTCATAAGCCTTCTGTACCGTGGCGAACGCACCTCCCGCCGTATTGGCGAGGCCGTCATTCGCATCCGAGCCGTCGGCGCGGACATGATAGGTCCGGTTCGCGCTCAGCTGCTCGCGCACGCCGCCCTGCGGAAAACGCGGCCGTCCTGTCGCGCGGTCTATCCGCAAGGCCTCATGCCAGGTCGCGCCGTCGGCCGAGACCTTCAGCACGAAATCCTCGTCGCCGATCAGTCCGAGCTCAGCCCGCCCGCCATAGGCCGACTGCAGCAGGATCGAGAGCACGTCGCCCGCGCCCTCCTTGTTCATCACATAGCGAAGATCGCCGGTACCGCCCGCACCCGCTTCGAGCGCGGTCCAGAGCGCGCTGTTCAGCTTGGCCGAGAAAGGATTGGTCTCGTCGGCCATGGTGCCGAGGCCAAACCGCGGCACATCCTGAAACGTGCCGCCTGCCACCTGCCAAATGCCGCCCGAGAAGGCGACGACTTCTTCCGCCTCGGCATCCCAGGCGATCCAGCCAGTGCCCGGCTCGATGAACACCCATCCGCCGTTCTGGAACGCGGCGACCCGCCCGTCTTTCCCGGCCCAACCACCCGTCGCGCCGGGGCCGACGATATGGCGTTCGCCCTCCTCCGGATCGGGGGGAGGGGCGGTGCGCGTCCGGTCCAGCACCGAGAGCTGGACGATATTGTCCAGCCGCGACAGCGCCTCGTTCACGGTCACATGCTTCTGCGCCTGGCTCGCCGCCAGCAGCGGGAAGCGGAGATTGCTTGTCGTCTCAGACATGAAGGATCGTCTCCGCGGCCCGGCCTGCTCCGGCCAGGGCTGATATCTGCATCACCCGGATTGAAAGGCTCTCCTGCGGCCCGCCAAAATCGGCGGTCTCGTCGGCATTGGTGTAAAGCGCTGAGGGCGACAGGACGTTGATCGTCCGCACCACTTCGCCGCCATCCAGTACCTCGACCCGGTAGGCCTCGCTCTCCTCGGCCAGCGGCACCTCCGCCACTTCCCAGGAATCGCCGCCGCTCCGCGTCCGCCGAATCCATGACATCTCGACCCCGGCCGATGTCCGCCGTCCGCGCAGATGCACCGGCGCGAACGGCATCAGCGCGAGCGAACTCGGCGTCGCCGCGAATTCCACGGCCATCGGGTCGGCATGGTCGGTCGCGGCCGGCGCCGCGCGCCATGTCACCGGCCGTCCGGCGCGTTCCACGCCCTCCGCCAGCGGCACCACCGCCGCGTCGAGCAGGACGAAAACGCTGCCCGCCGGCTTCTCGACACCGGCCTCGATCTCCGTGCCCGATTGCCCGCGCAGAAGCCGCGACAGCCGGTAGGTCCGTTCCGCCACAAGCTCGGCCTCGCCGAATTGCAGCACTTCCCACGCACCATCCGGCCCGCGCAGAGCCGCCAAATTCGCGCCCGCCAGCAGGCGATCCTCCGTCACCGCGACAAGCTCGCCGTCCGAGATCGCGACCGTCACCGAGCCGCCATTGTCGAACCGCCACGGCCGCCCCGGCTTCAGCGCGTCCAGCGTCTCGCCGATCAGGGCCGGCGCGGACACCCGCACCGCCGGCTCGAACGCCCCGCCGCTTTCGCGCCACAGCACGATCGCGCCCGGCCATGGTTTCGCGGCCACCGCCACGCGCGACAGCACCGGCGGCTCGCCGTCCGGCGCGGGCAGGTCGAGCACGACGACCTCCGGCAGCCCGGCCAGCGACGGCACAGGCGCGGCGATCGATGCATCGCGCAGCCTCGGCGCCTCGAAAATCTCCGGCGCCACGGCGCGCGCCGTCACCTGCCGGAGCGGCCCGTCGGCGATCTCCGTGATCTCGAACGTTCGGCCATCAAGCCGCACCAGATCGCCGGGCTCGGGCCCGATCAAAGTCGGAGGCAGCGCGAAACCCGCCGTCTCGCGACCGATCCAGAGATCCTGCAGCCGGATATCCGCTCGGCGCTGCATCTCGGATGGCGCGGCGACGACCGCCGTGTCCATGACGAGGACGCCGCGCGCCTCGGTCTCCCGCCGCCTCGCCGAAGCGACGACCGGCCGGAATTCGGCGAGAACGTCGCCGTGCCCGATCGCGATCTCGACCGGAAGCTCGGTCTCCTGTGCCCGAACGAAGTTCGGCTCGGCGCCGTCCCTCTGGGCGGCCAGATCGTCGAACTCGACGGCCTCCCCTCGGCCGCGCGGCGACAGCACGATCGCGCCGTCGCGCTCGCAGGCGCCGAAGGCATAAAGCTCCCCCAGAGGCTCCAACACCTCGCGCGCCGAGGCCGGCCGGTCGACCGCATAGCCGTCGATGACGCCCTCCAGCGTGCCTGTCTCGAATGCCTCCGCATCCGTCTCGCCGAGCACAGCCGCCGTCAGCTCCGCCAGAGGCGCCTGCCCCAATCTCCCGTTGAGCCAATGGCCCGTCTCGTAAGCCGCGCCGTCGGCCCACACATCGCGCGCTATCGGAAAGGCCGGAAACGGCCGTGCATCCCAGGCCCAGACCGATGTCCGTTCCGGATCGACCATCCGTCCGCCATAGACTGGCGACAACGGATTGGTCGCGGCCTCTCCATAAACCGCCATCACCGCCTCGATGGCGCGTCTCTGGACGAGATCGTCCCGCCCGCCCGACGAGAACGGAGGCAGGGCCGACGCCGACTTCTCGTCCGGAAAGACATTCGGCGCGTTCGCGCCCTTGTCGACCGCCGGACAGCCGATCTCGATCAGCCAGATCGGCTTCGATCCCGGCACCCAGGCCGTGGCGGACGACAGCTCGACGCCGTCGACCCGTTCATGATGCGGATTGCTCCACCAGCCGTGGAGATCCTTGGCCCGGAACGTCCAAGGCTTGCCGAGCCCGTCACTGATGGGCGTCCTGACCTGCGCCGCGCGGTCGGCATCGCTGGCATAAAACCAGTCATAGCTCTCGCCACCGGCGACATTCGCTTCGAGATAGGCGCTGTCGCAGATCGATTCCGCCAGCCCACGGTCGAGATGCTGGGTGCCGTCCCGCCAATCGGCCAACGGCCCATAGAAATCGATGCCGACCGCATCCACCGCCGGATGCGCCCACAGCGGATCGAGCGGAAAACGAACCTCCATGCCGCCGCCGAGCACATGCGAGCCGTATTCGGTCCAGTCGGCGGCATAGGTGATCTTCGTCGCCGGGCCGACGAGCGTCCGCACCGCCGAAGCGAGAGACACCAGTTGCGCCACCGCCGGATAAGCGCCCGCCGCATTCCGCACGCGAGTCAGCGTCCGGAATTCCGAGCCGATCACGATCGCATCGACACCGCCGGCGATCTCGCCGAGCTGCGCCACATGCAGCACGAAGCGCCGCCAGCCCCACTCGCTCGGCCCGGAATAGAATACGGCTCCACCGGCCGACGAGAAGTGACCGGCCGCAGCCGTCCCGAAGAACGCCGCGACCTCCGAGCCTGCCGCCGCGGTCCCGTCACCCACCGCCGAAATCTCGCCACGCCACGGATAGGCCCGCTGCGGAACCACACCCGTCACCGGGTCCGGCAGATCATTGTCCGCCGGCACATCCATCATCAGGAATGGATAGAGCGTCACCTTCAGCCCGCGCGCCTTTATCGCCGCAATGGCGCGCAGCACGCTGCCGTCCGACGGCGAGCCGCCATAGGCCGGTCGGCCGTCATGCTCGGAAACCAGTCGCGCGCCGCCGCGACCGAGCGACCCGACCGACCAGGCCGCACCAACCGTCTGCTTGATTTTCGAATCCACGCGCGGCGCGACCGTGCAATGGCCGCAGCGGAGATCGTCGCCGAACCAGGCGACGACCAGCGAGACGTGTTCGAGGTTCGGGCAAAGCGCGACGAGTTCGTCGAGACTCGCCTCCAAATTCGACCCGGCCACCAAAGTCTGGCGGTTCTCCGCCGCGCTCCGGCCGATGCCGAGCTTCCGCGTGACGGCGATCGTGTCGTAACCGAACTCCGTCGCGCCCGGGATCAGACACACCGATCTGATCTTCGGCTCCAGCATCCCGACCGGCCGGATCACCTCGAACGAGAGCTGTGGAACGCGATTGCCGAACGCTTCCAGCAGCAGGTTCTCGAACACCACATAGGCAAGCCCGCGATAGGCCGGCGCATTCTCCGCGCCCTCCTTCGCGACGATCAGCGGGTCGGCCGCCTGCGCCTCATCGCCGATGTACGTACGCATGTTGACGCGCGTCAGGTCGAGCGGCTTTCCGTCCGCCCACACGCGTCCGACATGCGCGATCGGGCCTTGGCAGAGCCCGAGCGCGACATTGGCGAAATAGCTCGTCGTCTCGACCGAGGGTCCCGACGGCGCGCCCTTTCCGCCCGACGAATTCTCGCGCCGCGTTTTCGCCACCAGTCGCGTCGCCCAGATGATTTGCCCGGATACCCGCACCCGTCCCCAGGCGCGCGGGATCGGCGTTCCTTCGGTCGAGGCGGTGACGTCGAGCTCGCGCAGCCGCCCGCCGCTTTGGGTCGAGCCACCACCGAGGAACGAACGGTCGATTGCCGCGCCGGCCAGTCCGCCGACCGCGCGTCCGACCATCGCCCCGACCGGCCCGAACAGCGAGCCGACGGCGGCGCCCGCCGCCTGAAGAACCAGAGTTGCCATGAGAACCTGTCAGTCGGCCGCGCCGGGAAAGGCGAAACGATAGGCAAGCTTGCGCCGCCACATCGGCGAGATGCCGACTTCGGCGACCGACGCGCCGTCGTGGGCATGGATCATCGTGGCCGGCCCGGTCGCGATCGCGAGATGCTTGGCCGCCACGTTCGGCCGCCAGCGGAAGATCAGCACGTCGCCGGCGGCGATCTCCGAGCCCGGCCGCTGGATCAGATGCCGCGCGGCGGCCTCCGCCAGAGGCTCGCCCCTCCCCGCCTCCGCCCAGTCTGGCGCATAGGGCGGCGCTTCTTCCGGCAGCTCGCCATAGAGCGCCTCCCACACCCCCGTCACCAGGCCCAGGCAGTCGCAGCCGACATGCTTCAGGCTCGCGCGATGGCGATAGGGCGTGCCGATCCAGCTCCGCGCCTCGGTCACGATCATCTCCGCATTCACTGGAAATAGCTCCCGCCGTCATGCTCCTCGTCGCCGGCCGGATAGCCGAGCGCCCGGTCGGTGCCGGGCATGTGCGGGAAGCCACGGAAATTCGCGGCATTGGCGAACCGCTCACGGCAGGTCCGGAAGCGCTTGTCGCAACCGGCCGTCACGACGAATTCGTCGCCCGCCGCCGCCTCGGACGGCAGCCCCTGCCAAAGTCCCAGGCGGTCGCCGCGATGCTGCCTCACCTCGCACCGTCGGCCCTCATTGCCGCCGCTCGTCCAGGTCAGCATTCCGCCGTCGAACCAGCGCTCCTCAAACCCGCCGAGCCCGCTCGCCACGACCTCGAACCGCGTCGCCGAAACGACCGCGCCCTCGCCCCGCAGCAGAGCATTGCCGAGGTCGACCCCGCATCGCGCATCGCCCAGTCCGGCATCGCAGGTCGCCACAAAAAGCCGCCCCTGCCGCGCGTCCAGCCGATGCGCCATCGAGCGCAGTTCGGCGTTGAACGCCGCCCCCATCCGCCGCACTTCGCCGATCTCACCGACCCGCAGACGCAGCCGCTGATCCGGCAACTTCCAGTTAACCATGAAGATTTCGACTTTGGCGCAATCCCATGATCCAGCTGACAAATCCTCTTCCGTCAGGCCATCGGACCCCAGCGCGCCGGCCACTTCTCCGCCGCCGACAGCCAGTCCCAGCGAAGCCGAAGCCTCCGCCGCCTGCAGCCCGCTCGACGCCCGGAACAGCGTGCCGTCGAACGCGATGTCCTCATCGTGGTCGGTAAAGCCGAGCACCACCCCATCCCGCCGCGTCGCCCGCCAGCAATGACAAAGAGTGGTCGCCTCGAAGGCGAGATGCGCCGCGAGTTCGGAAGGGATCTGACGCATGATTTCTCCGTCATCCTCCGACTTGATCGGAGGACCCACAACGGCCTCTCAAAAGAATGGATGCTCCGGTCAAGCCGGAGCATGACGGCAGGACACCCTCTCCCGTTTACGGGAGAGGTCGACTCGCGCAGCGAGCGGGTGAGGGCATGTGTGAGGTAATGAGCATCGTACTGGCCCTCACCCCCGTCGTCTGACGACGACTCGACCCTCTCCCGCTTCGCAGGAGAAGGGTCAGACCCGCACCTCGATCACCGGCACCGACGGGATCGCACCCGCCTCGAACGCCGCCAGATCGACCTCCAGAAAATCGGTATCGAACCGCACCGGAACATCGAACAGAAACCCGGCCGCGACCGTCACCCCGACTGCCGGAGCATCGTCGAACGTCACCGTCCCGGCCGCGTGATCAACCGAAAACCCGGACGCGACCTCCTCACCGGCCACCGCCACGCGAACGCTCCCCGCGACAGGCTTCACGATTGGCCTCAGATACGGATCGTCCATGCCATACGCCTTCACCAGCCGGAACACCGTCCGCTCGCCATCGCCCGTACCAAGCACCTGGTCCCCGGCCGTCACCATCGCCCCATGAGCCGCCGACGAGAAATCCAGCCGGTCCCGCCAGCGGAACCCATGCAGGCGCCCGCGCCGCTCCTCGAAGAACGAAACGACCTCCGACAGCGCGGAGAGCGACTTCACGCCCCAGCCAGCATCCCAGCGCCGCCGTGCATGCGCCCACCGCGCATTCCGCTGCTCGCGTCCCGAACCAAGGGTCACGATCTCGGTCCGCCGCTCCGGCCCACCCCGAGCCCCAAGCGCGACCTCGATGGGAAAGCGGACCTCGTGGAATGTCGTCATGAATTGCTCCCTTGCCTCTCCCGTTTACGGGAGAGGTCGACTCGCAAAGCGAGCGGGTGAGGGCTATGAGGAAACGAAGGCGCCCTCCCTCCCCAGAATGGAGAGGGCCGAGTCGCGCGGAGCGCGAACCGGGGTGGGGCCACGACCTGTCGAAATGCCCGACTCGGGGAAAGTCCGCCTCCCCCACCCCGCTCAGCCTGCGGCTGAGTCGGCCCTCCCCGGGCCGAACGTCGCCGAAAGCAGCCGCGCCACCACATCGAGATGCCCGGCCAGCCCGCCGGGAGCCGACAGCGCCGCGACCTCCTCGTCGCTCATCGCCGTTCCACCGCCGCGCAGCCCGGCGCCCAGGATCCGGATTGCATCCCGCGCCGAAAGCCGCCCGCTCTCGAACCGCGCCGCCAGCGCTAGCAAATCCTCCGCCCCGAACGCCGCCTCGAGCTCGGCCAGCGCGCCGAGCGTCAGGCAGAGCGTGTGGCTCCGCCCGCCAAGCTCGGCGAAAATCTCGCCTCGGTGGTGGTTCGCCATCGATCAACCTCATCGTGCAAAACCGCTTTCGCCGTGTCGCCAAACACTTGGAAACATGGCTAAATCGTTATCGGATTAGGGATGGGGGTCCCCAGGATGAGCGAACAATCAAAGAGCGGATGGCGCGCGGCAAAAGGCGCGTTCGGAGACGTCTTTCGAGCCCTCGCCTTGTTTCCTGTCGCCTACATCGTCTTCTACGCAGTCTCCGCCCTTCAGCAATTCCTCTTGCAGGGGATCGAAACCCGACCACACGAGGAAATTGGGCTGGAGCTCCCCGCCGCAGCTTTGGCCACGCTGATACTTTTTCCGTTTTGTATTTCGCCACTGCGTTATTTCGCGGCCGGCGATACCAACCATCCGTACGGGTTCGGACGTCCCTTCTGGCGAGTGGCAGGCTGGATGGCCTTGATCGGTGTGCTCTCGTTCACCGTGGCGATGACCGCCATCTTTCTTGTGACCTTCCTTTCGGCCGGCTTCGGAGACGCAGGTACGGCGATCGCTGTGGTAATCATGATCGTCGTCTATCTCGGACTGATCTGGTTCAACTTGCGCATCGTCACGATTTATCCGTCGCTCGCCCTCGATGAGAGGGGTCCGATGCTCAAAAACGCCTTCAAGGAAAGCGCGGGATCATTCTGGTTCATCGTGAGAGCAATACTGTCGTCCCTCGTCTTCGCCATCCCCGTTATGCTAGCGATGTCTGCACTCGAGCTAGGGATATTGATCGCGTTATCGCCCTCGGACACCACGGTCGATCCTGACGTAGTCGCAGGGTTCGATCGACAAGCTCTGCGCAACTCGACGGCCGCTTTGGTTGTCGGAATCGGTGGCGCGATTAACATCGTTTATTGCAGCGCCCTGATCGGCCGCATCTTCCGCGCAATCAGAAGTACGAACGTCACGGCAACGGAGTCAGCCGCCGCTGTCCCGGCCTGAGTCCAGTGTCCCGGTCCCCGTGGGCGAAGCCCATCGCGAGAACCGGGACCCAGCGTTCCTCGCGGCGAAGCCGCACTTTATCTGTCGAGCGCCTGCGGCGCACTCAAAACGCTGAACCCCGGAGCGGCGTGCACTCCGCGCACTTGTCCGGAAAACGGCATCAAGCTGTCCCGAACACCACCTCGCCCGCGCTCTCCATCGCCAGGTCGAATGTCACCTCGCCGAGGTGGTCGCCTCGGTAATCCAGGCTAACGATCTGGAACGGCCCCTCGATCGTGCCGAAGCCCGGCACCACGATCTGCCAGGGCCTTATCGTCCCGTTGAAGAACAGCTCCCTCGCCAGCGCATCGGAGGCTGAGTCGCGAAACACCCCCGCGCCCTGCAGGCTCGCCCGTTTCACGCCGGCGCCTTCCAGCAATTCGCGCCAGCGCCCGGCGCTTTCCGCATGCGTCACGTCCACCGCCTCGGCATTCAGCGCCAGCCCTCGGGCGCGCAGCCCGGCCAGAGTGGTGAAGCCGCCGAGACCGTCGCCGATCTTGAGCAGCAGGTCCTTGCCCTTCTGAGCAGCCATCTCGTCCTCGGACATAAAAATGCCCCCGCCGGTGAGGGCGGGGGCAAGAGTCAGGGGAAACATCCACGCCCATTGTGGATTGCTAGTCGGGCTCGGTCAGAGCCCGGAAACGGAGTTGCGCCATCCGGTGGCGACCATCGCCGGCACGCCGCGCGTCTGTCGCAAGCCAGCGGAGATTGGCGAGCCGGTGTCCGGCAACGGTGAGATCGGCACCGTCGAGGGAGGCCGCGATGTGGGCCGCCGCGTTCAGCGCCTGTCCAAGGCCCGCCTCGCGAGACCAGACATTCAGCGCGAACCGGTGCTCCTGCCCATCGGCAAGATCCGATCCGGCTCCGCGGCTCTCGATATCGGCCATCACCACATAGGGCGGGCCGATATTCTCCGGCACGTCGTCATAGACGCGGCCCGCGCCAAGCAGGCCGGCAAGCGCCGCGTCATTCGCCAATCTCGTCCGAACCGCCGCCCGCAGAGCGAGCGCAGCGCTCAACGGCGAACGCTCACCCGGACCGGGATGGCGCCTGGCCAGGCCTCGCCGCCCAGCACGAAGCCGGTCGTCTCGGTGCGGATATTGCGGCTGTCGATACCCATCGCCCGGCGGCCCGAAGCGAGCTTCCGCGTGAAGCTGTCGTACGCTGCAAGTACCTGGGCAATGGTCATGTCTTGATCTCCGAGGTCAGTGCGACAAGGAACCGGCGTTCCATATCGGCGTCGTGAACAGAACGTATTTCATAGACTCGCGTTCCATCGCGAAGCTTGTGGAGCGGAGTCAGATCGTCGCGCCACCGCATCGACAGGCGGTGGGTAATGGTCTGCGCGGCCCTCTCTGAGGCGAAGCGAAAATCGCCGCCGATGGCCTCGATCGACGCCCAGACGGCGCCGCTCTCGACCCAGGTCCGGGTCACGCCGCCCGCCCCGTCGGGCACATCGCTCGGCGCCGCCACGGTGAAACGCTTACGCATCCGGTTGATCGACGGCGGCATCAGAGCCGCACCGCGCGTTCGGGCGCCATGAGTGCCGCCGCCGCGATCGGCACCGCGATCTGGCCGCCGGCAGAATCGACCGCGCGGTTCTCGTACCAGTGCGCGACGAGCAGTCGGACAGCCTGCTTCAGCCCCGGCGGCACGTCATCGGCGCCGCCATATCCGGCTTGAATGTCGATCTCGATCCCGGCGAACGGTCTCAGCACCGACGGTCGCGACGGCACATGCAGGCGCGACGACGCCGGGTCCAAAACCCAGCCTCCCGTGGCAAGCACCGTCGGCGTCCCGTCTCCCGCCCGCAGCCGCGCCGCCTCGACGGCAACCACGGGAGCAAGCGGCAGATGGACCACCCCATCGGCTGGCCAGGCATCGAGCACCAGCCGCCAGATCTGGCTGACCAGCCGCCGCCCGGTCACCGTCTCGACATGCCGCCGCGCGGCCGAGATCAGGCTCCCAACCAACGTGTCGTCCTCGTCGTGATCGAGCTTGAGAAAAAGCTTCAAGTCGGCAAGCGACAGCGGCTCCTCCTCGGGCTCGGTGAGCAGGATCAAAGGCATGGCAGCAATGTCTCGTGGGTTGGATCAAGATTATAGTGAAGGGGAAGGTTGGTTGCCTCTCCCGTTTACGGGAGAGGCCGACTCGCGAAGCGAGCGGGTGAGGGCATGTGTGAGGCAATGAGCATCGTGCTTGCCCTCACCCCGGAGCGCTGACGCGCTCTCGACCCTCTCCCGCTTCGCAGGAGAGGGGAAGAACTCACGACACCCCGAACTTCAGCAGCTTGATCGCATCGAAATCCTGCACGCCGCCGCCGACGCGCTTCGTCGTGTAGAACAGCACATATGGTTTGGCCGAATACGGGTCGCGCAGCACCCGCACGCCGAGACGATCGACGACCAGATAGCCGCGCCGGAAGTCGCCAAACGCCAGCGAGAAGCTGTTCGCCGCAATGTTCGGCATGTCCTCCGCTTCCGTCACCGGGAAGCCGAGCAGGGTGGCGTCGCCGCCCGCCTCGGCCGGCGGCATCCAGAGATAGCGGCCGTCGCCGTCCTTCAGCTTGCGCACCGAGGCCTGCGTGCGGCGGTTCATCACGAAGCGCGCATTCTGCCGGTATCCTGCCTTCAGCGCATAGACGAGATCGACCAGTTCGTCGGCCGGATCGGTCGCGGCGAAGTCGCCCGAGACGCCGGTCGCGATATAGCCGAGATTGCCCCAGCTCCAGCTCGCCTCGGCCACCTTGGTCGCGTTCAGGAAGCCCTTCGGCTTCTTGTCGCCGTCGCCGTTGACGAAGGCCGCGCCTTCCTGCGTCGCGAACGCGGTCTCGACCTCCTGCGCGATCCACTGGTCGAGATCGACCGCGTTGTCATCGAGCAGGGTCTGCGTCGCCGCCGGCATGGCGTAGAGTTCCATGGCCGGGAATTCGAGCTCGGCCAGGTTCGGCGTGTTCGTTTGCGTGCGGGCGTCGGTCTCGCCGACCCAGCCGGTCGAGAAGCCGGTCGTCGCGAACGGCTTCTTGTAGACGTTCGCCGAGATCGTGCGGATGCCGGCGATGGCGCGGATCGGCGAGCTCTGGATCAGCCGCGTGCCGATCTCGCGCTCGGTTTCGTCCGGCACGAGATAGCCGCCGTCCGAGTTCGAGCCGACTGACATCGACTTCGCGTCGAGCCGCGTCAAAGCCGTCGCATCGCGGCGCCGCACATAGACCTCGAACGCCGATTTCCGCTCGCGGGCGCCGAGCGAGAACCGCTCCGGATCGCCGCCCAGCGCCGGTCGCCGCGACTTCAGCACCATCTGGTCCAGCACGCTCTTGTGGCGGTCGAGCACGGCGTCGATCCGCGCCAGCTTCTCCTCGGTCAGGGGGTCCGCGGTGATCCGACTCTCGATCTCCGACAGCCGCTCGTCGTTGACGTCACGATAGCTCTCGAACGCCCGCATGAACTGGTCGTAGGCATCGACCACATCGCCGCTCGACGGCACAAAATCCGCCGCCTTGTTCTCGGGCGCGCGGGGCATGGCATCACTCATTCGTCACCTCGTTGGGCATGAAAAAACCGCCCCACGGGCGGCTGGTTGTTGCCTTCTCCCCGACGAGGGAGGAGGCCGACTCGCAATCGCCAGATTGCGAGCGGGATGAGGGGGACGCCTCCTCAGAGTTCGTGGAGACGTCCCCCTCACCCCGGAGCGCTTCGCGCTCTCGACCCTCTCCCTCGTAGGGGAGAGGGTTAGACGCGCCGAAACACCGCCTCTGCGTCATTCCTCCCGAACGGCCGCCGCTCCGGCCGGAACGCCAGGGGCGTCTCCTTCGTCACACCGATCCTCGCCTCGGGCAGCATCGGGAAGGTCACGACCGAGATCTCCCAGAGATCGATCTTCTCCAGCCGCCTGATCCCGGTCCGCGCATCGCGCCGCGCGCTCACCGCCTTGAAGCCGATCGACAACCCGTCGATCCCGCCGTCCTGGATCAGCGCCCACACCTCGCGCGCCTTCGCGACGCGCAGGCTGAGGCGGCCGCGCACGCGCAGCCCCATCGTGTCTTCGCGGATCTCGTCCCAGACGCCGATCGGCTGCGCCGGGTCGTGCTGGAACAGCATTCTCACCCGCCGCGCGCCGTTCCGGCGCAGCGTATCGGCGAACGCGCCCTTCACGATCAGGTCACCGCCGAGATCGGTCTCGCCGAACAGGCTGGCATAGCCGGAGATCACCCCCGACCCCGAACCGCCAATGATGTTGGGCGGCCGCGACAGCTTCTTGGTCTCGGTGACGGGCGTGAAAACGGGCATCGGCTACTCCAGGACACGCCCCTCCGTCATTGCCGGGCCAGACCCGGCAATCCAGAAGCGGCGGCGGTGATTGAAACTCAGCCTCAGCGTGAGGCGACAATTTGAGCCGTCATCCTCCGGCTTGACCTGAGGATCCACGCGAGGTGGCACGGCCTTGATGGGTCCTCCGGTTCACCGCCAGCGCGGCGAGCACCGCGACAAAGGTGCGGATGATGGTGTCGGCATCCTGCTGCATTCTCAGTCCCCCAGGAACCGGCTGTTGAACCGCGCGAGCTCCCGCACGAACGCCTCGAACCGCCGATTGGCGCGGGCAAGCTCGCGAAAGCTCATCACGAACGCGCCCCAGCCCGCGCTGGCGAACACCAGCGCCAGATGCGCGAGGTCGCCGCGCTGGGCGATGTGATCGATGATGTCGGGCATTGCTGTGCTCCTTCCTCTCTCCCGCCTGCGGGAGAGAGCCGACTCGCGGCAGCGAGCGGAGTGAGGGCAGATACTGAGCCATGGCTTGCCCTCACCCGGTTGCCTTCGGCAACTCGACCTCTCCCGCTGTGCGGGAGAGGCTAAGAGCCACTCCCATACCCCACCGCCTGCCGCTTCTCCTCGTCGGTCAGGAAGCTCGCCGCCTCCACGCGCCGCCAAAGCGCCTCACGATCCGAACTCAGCGCCTCGATCCGGTCGAGATCCGGCTCGACCCTCAAAGCCGCCTCGCCGAACGCCGGCCCCAACCAATGCGCGATATCGCCCAGCACGCGGCCGAGCAGCGGCAGCACGGTCTGCCGCCACAGCGCCCGGTTCGCCTCCTGATAGTTCGCGTATGTGTTGTCGCCCGGTATCCCGAGCAGCATCGGCGGCACGCCAAAGGCCAGCGCGATCTCGCGCGCCGCGCCGTTCTTGGCCTGCATGAAATCCATGTCCTTCGGCGTCAGCGCCATCGCCTTCCAGTCGAGCCCGCCGTCGAGCAGGAGCGGCCGGCCGGCATTGCGCGGCCCGGAGAACTGGCTATCCAGTTCCTCCTTCAACCGCTCGAATTGGTCGTCGGTCAGATTCGCTCCCTCGGGGCCGGCATAGACCAGCGCGCCGGAGGGCCGAGCCGCATTGTCGAGCAGCGCCTTATTCCAGGCCGACGCCGCGTTGTGGACGTCGAGCGCCTGCGCGGCGGCTTCGAGCGGCGAGAAGCCGTAATGGTCGTCGAGCGGATGGAAGAAGGCGAGGTGCAGCACCGGCGGCACAGCCGCGTCCTGCCGGAACCGCACCGTCTCGGCGCCGACCGAATACTCATAGGCCTCCGGCCAGCCGTCCGGCCCCGGCACCACCTTCATCCGGTCGGGCCGCAGTGCATGCAGCTCGCGCGGCGCGCCGTCTACCGCGACCATCTCGGCATAGGCATTGCCCGCCACCAGCAGATGCCCCGCCAGCGCCTCCAGGAACACCGCCCCGCTCTGCCGCGCATTCGGCCGCGCCAAGAGATCGAGCAGCGGATGCTCGTCGAGCGCCTTTCCGTTCTCGTAGAGCACGAGCGGCGCCGAACCCGCCGCCTCCGCGATCGTCCGCACGCAGCGGAACACCACGGCGTTCCGCACGAACCCTTCCCGCGTCAGCGTCGCATAATCACGCGGCGTCCAGACCGGCCGCCCGGCCTGATGCAGCGCGATCACCGAACCCGTGCGCGAAGCCTTCTCCTCCCCGCCCACGCGGCGAAGGAGGTTCTGCAGTCCTGGGAACATTGATTTTCTCCGAGTAACGGCGGTCGCGATGCCTTCGCCCCAACGAGGGAGAAGGCCGACTCGCTGCGGTACGCAGCGAGCGGGATGAGGGGCGCCGCGAAGCGGCTCCTCAAGTATTCAGAGTATGCGGAGAGTTCCCCCTCACCCCGGTCGCGCAAACGCGACTCGACCCTCTCCCTAGTTAGGGAGAGGGGTTACAAACCCCTCACCCGCGGCTCTCCGCCTCGCCCGCTCAGAGCCAGCGACGTCACCGCCCACACAAGCGCATCCAGCCGATCCGGCGACAGTCCCGAACTCAAGCCATCCAACCCAAAGTCACACAACTCGTCCTCGAGCTCCGGCAAAGCCCGCAAATGCCGCACCCGGCCCTGCGCATAGAGGTTCGCCACCGGCTCCGCCCGCAGCCATTTCCCCCGCGTCGCATGGACGAGCGTCACCGGCACGCCCGCATCCGCCTGCGAAATCACCGATCGCACCATCGCCCCGCCCTGGTTCGCCTCGGCCACCAGCGCGTCGGCCTCATGCCGTTTCCACGCCGCCACCGCCTTCGCCGCCCAGAGGTCCGGTCGCGATCCCTCTATCGTCGCATCCTCCAGCACATAGACCATGCCGTTCGCCGCCCGCCCGGCGACCACGATCCCGCAGGCGTCCGATCTTCGTCCGCCTCCAGCCGGCGGGTCCACCGCCACCACGATCCGCCTCAGCTCCGGCGCCTCATCCACCCGCGCCGCCTCGATCATCTCGCGAGACCACAGCGCATCCGCCCGCTCCTCGACGATCTCGCCGTCGAGTTCCTGCCGCCCGAGACGCGTCCCGCCATAGCGGCCGACCACCGTCTCCAGGAAGCGCGGCGCGAGGTTGAGCGCGTTCTTGCGCGTCGTCGCATGCGTCACCGCCGTCTTCGGGTCCGCCATCAGCTTCTTCAGCAGCGTGATCGGCCGTGGCGTCGTCGTCACCATCTGGCGCGGCGCCGTGCCGAGCCGCATCCCGAATTGCAGCATGTCCCACACCTCCTCCGCCCTCTTCCATTTGCCGAGCTCGTCGCACCAGGCCGCGCCGAATTGCGGCCCGCGCAGCGCCTCCGGGTCCTCGGCCGAGAAGCATTGCGCCACCGCGCCGTTCGGCCAGGTCAGCTTTTTGCGCGACGGCTCCCACAGCGGTCGCACCCTGCCGCCGAGCGACAAAATCCCCGACACGCCCTCGATCATCACCTCACGCACATCGGCCGCCGTCTCGCCGATCAGGGCGATGCGTCCGACAGGCTCGCTGGTGAATTCCCTGTCCCCGCAAGCCAGCGCCGAGACCCACTCGGCTCCCGCCCGCGTCTTCCCCGCGCCGCGCCCGCCCATGAAAAGCCAGACGCCCCAGTCGCCGGGCGGCGGTTTCTGGTCTTCGCGGGCGAAATAGCTCCAGTCGTTCGCCCACCGCGCGACCTCGCGCCGTGGCATCAGCGCCAGCGCCTCATCCCTCAGTCCGGCTTCGGTGCAGCGCGTCCAGGCGTGTCGCAAGATCAAGTCGGAACTCGTGGATGTCGCGGGGATCATCGTCCTCCTGTGCCGCGGGCCCCTTATCGGCCTCGTCCAGCTTCTTCAGTTCCGAGAGCGTCTTCACCAAAGTCGCCAGGGTCTTGGCTGAACGCTCCATCTCGCCTGCCCCGGTCAACCTATCCAGCCGTTTCAGGCTCTGGTCGATTTCGGCAATCTCGCGGTCCACCGTTTCGCGGATGCGGGCGATCAGACCCGCGCGGTCGGCGATCGCATCGCGCGGGTCAGATGCCAGCGGCTCGACCGGCGCCGGCTTCGATCCTGCCGGCCCACGTCTTGGCGTCCACCCGAGAGCCTTGATCCTCTTGTGAAACCCTCGTCGGCCGAGCCGCATCAACGCGGCGATCTCGGATACCGGGATCGAGGTCTCCTCGTAGAGCCGCCGCGCCTGCGCCGTGATTTCGTCTTCGACCCCGTTCAACCGCGCCTCCAAACGAAAGCGGCGACCCCGTCGCCGGTGGCCGCCGCCCGCATTTCTCGAACATGGGCCTTATGTACCCGAGCAGCGTCACGGTGTCAAGGTATATTTTCCTAAATCGATGGTGGCGCAGCCGAAAGGCATTCGATTTCGATCATGCGAGACGATGCGTGACATTCTCGTCCGCAACGTCGCTCGTGAAGATCATCGCTTGCCCGCCACCACGGGCAGGCTCGCAATTGCCCTGAGACCAGGCCGCTCGCGCCACCGCACCTGCGACTCCGGCACACCCAGTTCGAGGTTCGGCCAGCGCTCGAACAAAGCTCTCAAGGCGCATTTGCCTTCGATGCGCGCAAGCTGGTGGCCAAGGCAGAAATGGATGCCCGTACCGAAGGCAAGATGCCGGTTGGGCTGCCTTTCGAGATCGAGTCGTTCCGGCTGTTCGTTCGCATCCGGGTCCATATTGGCGGCCGCCAGCATGGCCATGACCTTCTCGCCCTTCCTCACCCGGACACCGTCGAGGTCCATGTCCTGCCGGACGAAGCGCGGCTTCGTGAACTGCACGGGCGAGATGAAACGGAGGAACTCCTCGATGGCCAGATTGAGGCGGCTCCAATCGTCCTTGAGCCAATCGCGAAGCGCCGGATTTTTCGTCAATTCATGGACGGATCCGCTGATCAGGTGCGTCGTGGTCTCCGAGCCTGCCCCAAGCAGCAGAAAGACCATCGCCACCATCTCGCGGGCGCTGATACGGCCGCCCTCCTTCTCGACGCGGACAAGCTCCGCGATCAGCCCCTCGCCGCCATGCGTGCGAGCGATCTCGATGCGCGCTCCCAGGTAGCGCCTCATCCCCACCATTGCGGGAATGAGACCCAGGAAGCCGATGGCGCTGGTGAGGCGTGTGAAGCCGGCCATCCATGCCATGAACCTCGGCCTGTCCTCTTGCGGCAATCCGAGCAGTTCGCAGATGACGGCAAGCGGCAGCCTGCGCGAATATCGCTCGACCAGATCAGCCGGGCTCCCCTCGGAAAAGAGCTGGTCCGCCAGTTCTTGGGCGATGGCGAGGATGTGCGGTTCCATGTCGAGGACCGCCCGTCGCCGGAAGGCTTCATCCACGATGTCCCGCAGTCGGCTGTGGTCGGGCTCGTCCATCGTCAGCATGTTGTCGGCGACGGCCCGTATTACCCCTGGCATCCACCACCGAAGCCCGGCAACCGCGCCATCCTTGCGCAGGGTGAAATTTTCGCTGTCCTTCAGCACGCGGCTGGCCAGTTCCTGTGTCGTCGTGATCCAGACGCTACCCACGATCGGAAACCGGATCCGAACGACGGGCCCGACGGCTCTCAGACGCGCGATCTCGGCCGCCGGATCACGGAAATAGTCCTGGCTGGCGATATCGATGCGCGGCATCATCATTGAACCCTGGCGGTGCCTGTCAGGTCGGCTAATTGGGCCGCAACATGCACCATGGCGAGTTTTCGCCGGGCGACCGTCAGAAGGTCAGACGGAAACCCTCTCGAACAGACACCGCCGAAAGCCATCGGTCCTAGCGAGAATGGGATCGGTGTAGCCGAGCAGCGTCACGCCATCAATGCTTATTTTCCTAGATCGATGAGTAGCTCCGTCTTTAGCAGCATCGCCAGCACCGACCGAAGCGGGCTATTCCCGGTCTCAAAGCGAAACAGAAACGGGGGATTCTCGCCTTGTCCAAGCCCGTCCTCGCGGCCTTCTTCGCCGTGCTCGCAGCCCCGGCGCTCGCCGCCACTCCAGACACCAGGATCAACGCCGAACTGATGAAGCTGTCCCCGGAAGCCCGCCGAGAGCAGCGCTGCGACGGCCGCGCCATGGGCCAGGTCAGCCGCGACCATGCCGGCATGCAGCCGGATTCGATCATCGCCTATGCCTACGGTGATCCGAAAGCCCAAGGCAACAGGATCGTCGCCCCCGGCGGCGCCATCCATATCGGCACGATGTGGTACCACATCTCCTATTCCTGCCAGACCACGGACGACGGTCTCGACATTCAGTCGTTCACCTATAATCTGGGCAAGCCCATTCCGAAGGGCGAATGGGCCGAGCACCAGTTGGTGCAGTAAGGCCGGACAAAAAAATTCGGCGATCATGTCACATCTGCGCACGCTGGCTCGTCACCCCTGCAAGCACGCGCCTTGATCCCCCAACGGTCGCGTGCGGAAAGCATGAGGCTGAGACATGAAAATCGTCATCATCGGCGGCACGGGCCTGATCGGCACCAAGACCGCGAACCAGCTGCGCCAGATCGGTCATGAAGTCGTCCAGTCGTCGCCGTCCACGGGTGTCAACACCCTCACCGGCGAAGGCCTGGACGAGGTCCTGAAGGGCGTCGACGTCGTCATCGACGTCACCAATTCCCCGTCCTTTGAGCCGCAGGCCGTCCTCGACTTCTTCGAGACGTCGACCCGCAACATCCTCGCCGCCGAAAAGCGCGCAGGCGTCCGGCACCACGTCGCCCTCTCGATTGTCAACACCGATCGCCCGCCGGGCAACGGCTACTTCCACGCCAAGGCCGCCCAGGAAAAGCTGATCAAGGCCGGCGGCGTGCCGTGGTCGATCGTCCGCGCCACCCAGTTCTTCGAGTTCGTCGGCGCGATCGCGCAATCGGCTACCGAAGGGCAGACCGTCCGCGTTCCGTCCGCCAAGGTCCAGTTCATGGCGGCCGACGATGTCGCGGCGGCCGTGGCAGAGACCGCGATCTCCCCGCCCCTCAACGGCACGATCGACACCGCCGGTCCGGAACGTGTCCCGTTCGACGAGGTCGTCGGCCGTTGGCTCAACGCGCACAACGACCCGCGCAATATCGTGGCGGACGCCTCAGCCCCCTATTTCGGCACACCGATCGACGACCAGTCGCTGGTCCCGCTCGGCGAGGCGCGCATCGGCAGGATCCGCTACGAGGATTGGCTCGCCCAGTCCCTGGTCGCGGCGTGAGGAGGCGATCCGATGATCAGATATCTCCTCTCCGCCGCGCTGCTGATGGCCATCTCCGCCGGTACAGCCGCCGCCGATGACGGCAGCAAGGGCACGAAAGTGACGCTCGTCTACGAGCACGAGCTTCCCAACGTTCCCGGCAAGAGCATCAGGGGCGTCCTCGTCGAATACGAGCCGGGCGGCGCCAACGCCGCGCACACTCATCCGAAGTCCGCCTTCATCTACGCCACCGTGCTCGAAGGCGAGATCCGGAGCCAGGTCAACGACGGTCCCGAACAGACCTTCGGCCCGGGTCAGAACTGGTCGGAAAACCCGGGCGATCACCATAATGTCAGCGCCAATGCGAGCACGACCAAGCCGGCGAAGCTCTTCGCCGTCTTTGTCGTCGACACCGACGACAAAGTGCTCGTGACGCCGATCAAGAAATAAGACGCCGAGGCGGTCCGGCCGTGCCGGGCCGCCTTTCGCGCGCGCAATCATACCGGTTGCCGAACACGCCGGCTCAGCTACGCTCCTCCCCGGCGGCATCAAGACCGCACCGGGAAACGCTCACATGCTGATAGCTGCCGAACTCTCCGGCCTGCTCTGCCCTGGTCGTCGTCGCGCTGCTTGCCCTCGGCGCGGCTGGCGTCATCTACGGCTTCACCGCCTGATCCGATTCCCGAACCGGCCGAGCTAGGTCGCTGAACGACCTTCGCAATAGGTACTCCGCGAAAACCGGCCCTATAATCCTGTCATTGACGTTCCTTCATGCTGGGGCAGAGGAACACGATGCTTGGCGGAATTCGCATTCTCCTTGCCGCGCTGGCAGCGGCTCTGCTGCTCGGCCAGTCCGTGCCGTCGCGCGCCCAGACGACCGAGGAGAACAAGGCCTTTCTCGAAACTGCGTCCAGGACTCTTCGTTGGGAAGAGCCGGCCGAGCCGGTGAAGATCATCGGCCCGCTCTATTTCGTCGGAACGAAGGGCCTCGGCGCCTGGCTGTTCACCACGACCGAAGGCCTCATCCTGCTTAACACCGGAATGCCCTCGTCGGGCCCGATGATCGAGGCGTCGATCCGCAAGCTCGGCTTCAGTCCGGACGACATCAAGATCCTGCTCACCGGCCACGCCCATATCGACCACGCCGGCGGCCACGCCTACATCAAGCAATTGTTCGGCGCGAAGGTCGCCGCCATGGATTCCGAGGTGCAGAACCTCGAAAGCGGCGGCGAGAGCGATTTCTTCTATGGTCGCGACGTCGACGTCTTGGGCTTCGCCCCGGCCTATGTCGACCGGGTCCTGCGCGACGGCGATCAGGTCAGGCTCGGCGACGTCGTCCTCACCGCCCTGCACACCCCCGGCCACACCAGGGGCGCCACGACCTGGACCACCACGATCGTCGACGGCGGCAAGGCCTACTCATTGGCCTTTCCCGATGGCGGCGGCATCAATCCCGGCTATCGCCTCGCCGACAGACCGTCCTATCCCGGCATCGAGGCCGACTACCGCAACACGCTTCACCGCCTGGAAATGCTGAAGCCCGACATCTGGTTCTCGTCGCATCTGGAGAAGATGGATTTCGACGGAAAGCGCGAACGCGCCACGACCGAAGGCGTCTCGGCCTGGGTCGACCCCGAAGGTTACCGAAAGTTCGTCGCCACCCAGCGCCGCGCCTTCGAGGACCAGATGGACAAGGAAATGGCCCCCGCGCGGAAGAGCGCGGAGGGGCCGTAGCTAGAAGCCGTCATCCTCTGACGACATCATCCTCCGGCTCGGCCGAAGGCCCGCGACTGGATGCTCCGATCAAGCCGGAGCATGACGATCTCCGGGACGTAATTATTACACCTTCGCCGTTCGGCCGGCCTCAGACAGCCGCAGGAATTTCAGCGTCGTGTCCTCGATATGGTTCTCGATGAAGCTCGCCATCGCGATCTCCTCGCCGAGGCTCTGTTCGAGCAGCTTCACATGCGCGGACTGCTTGGTCGCATCGGCCAGCGCGATGAGCGATTTGTAGGCCGCGATCTCGTAATTCTCGAACGCGTAATTGGCCAACGTATTCTTCAGGACCTCGTCGCCCGCCATGCTGTGGCCCAGCGCGGCCAGCCCGCCCATGATCCTGCCGCCGACATCCTTGATCGTCGACGACCCTTCGTCGAAATCCTTCAGGATCGTCTCCAGGCGTTTGATCTGCGCCTCCGTCTCGCGGACATGCTCCTTCAGCCGCGCGAGGAGTTCGGGATAGTGCTCGAGCCGCGATATCTGCGGCTGCATGATCGACAGCGCTTCGTTCTCCAGCGCATGCGCGTTCCGCAGGCCGGTCAGGTAAATATCGAGGGCCGTATCGTTGTCGTGTCGCATCGGAAACTCCCTGAATCGCCAGCCCCGATGGGAAACACTGCGCACAGGATTGCGTTCCCACGCCCCACATGCCGACCGCTCCGGCTTCAAGCCGTCATCCAGCCATGCCGGCTTAGATTCACCGGACGGTGCTAGTCCTTAGGCGCGAGGCCTCAACGCCCAAACAGTTACGTACCGGTTACAGCGCGACGCGGATCGCGGTCACATCACGTCGCGCTTGCGGACCGTCCGTTGCCAGATCCACAGCCCCGTCAATACGATTAGCGATCCGACGAACGCCGAGACCACATCCCTCAGCGAGATCGAGATTCCCTCGAGCCCCGGAAGCAGTCCGAACAGCCTGAACAGCAGCCCGCCGACGAACGCGCCGACCAGCCCCACCGCAAGGTTGCGGAGCAGGCCGAAACCGCGGCGATCCCAGGTGATGACCAGGCCCGCGAGGCTTCCGCCGAGCAGACCGACGAATATCCAGACCACGACCTGATCGACAGACGGCATCATCGACCTCTCCATCGCGCATCGCCGGAATATGCGACCGGCGCGTGCATGCAGCATGTCGCGAACCGCGCCTGTCATCATGATAAGCCAGAACCGGCAGGCGGCGAAGGACCGGCTGGATGCCCGCCTCGATTACGAGACCAATCTCCGGTCCGAGTCCGAGATCGCCGCTCTGCACGAGAAGATCGATACGCTGCAGACCGAGATCGCGCGGCTGGTCGGCATCTCCACGCGGCCCGGGCGGCGGCGAGGCTGACCCGTCACCGCGCCTGCGCCTTTCCGATCTCTCCCGCGAGTTCCACATATTCCGGGCAGAACCTGCCGCAGATCCGCTCGATCTGCGCCAGTTGCTCGCGCGCCAGATCGAACCTGCCCGTGGTGACATAGGCCTCGCCCAGATATTCTCGCGCCTCGGGAAAATCCGGGTCGAGTGCCACTGCCTTGAGATAATGCGCGATCCCTTCGGCGGTCCGGCCGAGCTTGCGGGTCGCGAAGCCGCGGATGTTCAGCGCCTTGGCGGTTTCCGGCGCCTTCAGCAGATCCAGCACGCCGAGCGCCTCCTGGTAGCGTCCGGCATCGGCGAGCGCCCGCGCGTAATCGAGCAAATTTCCGTCGGGCAGGTTCGCGCCCTCGGCCGCGATGCAGACACTGTTCCTCGCATCCCAGAGTTGGCCAGCCTCGCAGACGGGCTCCTCCTCCCGCTCCGTCCACGCCGCCCGGCTCCCGGTCGCGGTCAGGAACGGCAGAAGCCCGAAGAGCAAGAGGGCGGTCACGGTATGGAACGGGATCGCGGTCATCGCATCCTCCTTCGCACACGCCCAGTAGACCCCCGCAACGCGACAGCCGTTTGGCAATCACAGTGATCCATCAGAAATGGTGGCGTCCGGCATCACAGAAATCGGGTTGAACCACGCCGGCAATCCATGCACGACGCACCGTCAAAGGAGTGCCCGTGTCCCCCCTCCCGGCCATCAACCGCACCATGTCCCCGGCGGACTGGGGCCTGCTCCTCGCGCTCTCGGTCCTGTGGGGCGGCTCGTTCTTCTTCGTCGGCATCGCGGTGAAGGAACTCCCGCCGCTCACTTTGGTCGCGCTCCGGGTCAGCCTCGCCGCGATCATCCTCCTCGTGGTCGTCCGTGCCCGCGGCCAATCGATGCCACGCGATCCGAAGGCCTGGTTCGCCTTCACAGTCGCCGGCTTCCTCGGCTCGACTTTGCCGTTCTGTCTTATCGTCTGGGGCCAGACCCATATCGCCTCCGGTCTCGCCTCGATCCTCAATGCCACGACGCCGATCTCGACCGCGATCGTCGCCCACCTCCTGACGAGCGACGAAAAGCTCACCGGCAACCGCGTGCTCGGCGTCCTCGTCGGCTTCGCGGGTGTGGCGCTGATGATCGGGCCGGACGCGCTGGCCGGGCTCGGCAACCATGTCTGGGCGCAGATCGCCGTCCTCTGCGCGACGATCTCCTACGCCCTGGTCGGGGTCTATGCGCGGGTGTTCAAGCGGCTAGGCATTCCGCCGCTCATCGCCGCGACCGGCCAGGTCACCATGGCCGCCGTCCTGCTGTCCCCAGTCGCGCTCGCCCTCGACGCACCGTGGACCCTGCCGATGCCGAGCCTCAAGTCATGGCTCGCCATCCTCGGCATCGCCGCGCTGTCGACCTCGCTCGCCTACGTCCTGTTCTTCCGCATCCTCTCGAGCTCCGGCGCGACCAATGTCGCTCTGGTCACCTTCCTCGTTCCGGTCTCGGCGATTCTCCTGGGCTCGCTCGTCCTCGGCGAGCGACTCGAACCGAAGCATTTCGCCGGCATGGCCTTCATCACGCTCGGATTGGCCGCGATCGACGGACGGGTGTTCAGGTTGTTGCGGGGGTCCGCTTCGGCACGCAGGTGAATATGGGGAAATAGAGGTGCGGACCGGACGCTGCTCCGGTTTCCGGTCCCTCGCCCCAGCTTTGCCGCGCAACGGTCAGGGCTGGTATTTCGAGGTGCATCCTAAGGAAGCGCGCACCGGGACTGTTCCCCGGCAGGACCGGCCTCATTCGCGAGGGCGTGTCTTGCTTTCCACGCCGCCGCAACCTCTTTGTTCAGTTCCCTCGGAACACCCGATTCCCCGCGATCTTTGATGTCGCTTGGTGTCCCCCGGCTTTCGCCTTGTCTCGATGCTGGGCGCGAATGGTTAACGAGGCGTTAATAAAGTGGCGGTTCAACCAATTGATGGTTGAACGCTTCCGTACATTCCCCTTGCCCGAAGCGGAAAACATAGTCACGCTCCGTGAATTGGCTGCGCATAGTCGCGGTCACTCGGAGACAGGCCATGTCGAAATACGTCGTAAAGAAGAACACTAAAGGTGAGTGGCGCTGGACCTTTGTCGCCCGTAACGGCGAGAAGATCGCAATGGCGAGCGAAGGCTATAAGTCCAAGGCGTCGTGCGAGAAGTCGATCGCGCTGCTGCAGGCTTCGGCCAGCGCGCCGATCGAATATGACGAGCCGAAGGCGAAAGCTCCGGCCGCCAAGGCAAAGCCGACCGCGAAGGCAAAGGACTCCGCCAAGAAGGTCGTCAAGGCGATGAAGTCCGCGGCCGAGGCCCTGAAGCCCGCGAAGAAGCCCGCCAAGTCGAAGGCCTAAACCGCCCTTTTCCGCTTCGGCCATTTCTGGGGCCAGCGGACAATCCGCTCGATCGTTTCCTCGATCGTGATGTCGTCCTCGTTTGCCGAAACCCGGCCCCGGACGGACGCACCCGCTTTGTGCGTGCTGTCCGGGTCGCCGGTGACGAGCGGGTGCCAGTCGGGAAGCGGCTTGCCCGACGCCAGCAGACGATAGGCGCAGGTCGGCGGCATCCAGTTCAACCCGGCGAGATTGGTCGGCGACAGCGCCACGCATTCCGGAACGGCCATTTGGCGGCCGGGATAGTTCGTGCACCTGCACTTGTCGGCGTCGAGCAGCCGGCAACCCACGTCTGTATAGGCGATCTCGCCGCTGTCCTCGTCCTCGAGCTTGACCAGGCAGCACCGCCCGCAACCGTCGCAAAGCGATTCCCACTCCCCGACGGTCATCTCGGCCAGCGTCTTCGTCTCCCAGAACCTGTCTGCCACACTGTCTCCTATCCGCCTTCCTGGGCTCTTGCGCCCGGACGCAGGTCGGGTCAAGACAGAGCAAGCGCAAGGTCGCGCGAGGCGAGGAGCGGCGGGTGTTCAATCCGTTTTCCGAAAAGGGGCTTACGAGCGTCAAGCGAGCGCTGCTGTCGCTCGACTCCATGGTCGACGCCGGCGTCTACGCCCTCCGCACCTCGATCGGCGACACCTGGGCCCGTTTCGTCGGCCTGTCGCAGGATCTGCGCGTCCGCGGCTTCCGCCGGCTTCTCAGCGAACTGACCTCGGAATGCTTCACCTGGGGCGTCGTCGGCGCCTTGGGCATGCTGGCCCTCGCCCAACCCGCTTTCCAGGCGACCCGGGAGGACTGGCACAAAAGGATTGATCTCGCCGTCACCTTCATCGACCGCACGGGCGCCGAGATCGGCAAGCGCGGCGTCATGCAGACCGACGCCGTCTCGCTGGAAGAGATTCCGGACAATATGAAGAAGTCGGCGATGGCCATCGAGGACCGCCGCTTCTACCAGCATTTCGGCATCGACGTGCTCGGCACGCTCCGCGCCATCATGGAGAACGCCCGCGCCAACGGCGTCGTCCAGGGCGGCTCCTCGCTCACCCAGCAGCTCGCCAAGAACCTGTTCCTGTCGAACGAGCGCACGCTTGAGCGCAAGGTGAAGGAAGCCTTCCTCGCCATCTGGCTCGAGTCGAACTTCACCAAGGACGAGATCCTCAAGCTCTATCTCGACCGCGCCTATCTCGGGGGCGGCGTCTTCGGCGTCGAGGCCGCGGCGCAGTTCTATTTCAACAAGCCGGCGAAGAACCTGACCCTGGCAGAATCCGCCATGCTCGCCGGCCTGTTCAAGGCGCCGACCAGGTTCGCGCCGCACACCAATCTTTCTGCCGCCCGCGCCCGCGCCAACGTCGTGCTCGACGCCCTCGTCGAGTCCGGTTTCATGACCGAAGGCCAGGTCCATGCCGCGCGCCTCAACCCGGCGACCCCGGCCAACCGCCAGCGTGAATCGAGCCCGGACTATTATCTCGATTGGGCCTTTACCGAGGTGAAGAAGCTCTCCGATGCCGGCAAGCTCGGCGGCGCGCGCTCGGTCACGGTCAGGACGCCGTTCGATCCCGCCATCCAGAAGCGCGCCGAGGAGGCGATCGAGAATACGCTCCGCCAGTACGGCAACCAGTATCGCGTCAAGCAGGCGGCGACCGTGCTGATGGAGCCGCGGGGCGCCGTCCGTGCCATGGTTGGCGGACGCGACTACGGTGCGAGCCAGTTCAACCGGGCCTCAGACGCGCTCCGCCAGCCCGGTTCCTCGTTCAAGGTCTACGTCTATACGACGGCGATGATGAACGGCTACACGCCGACCTCGGTCGTTCCCGACGCCCCGATCACGATCGCCGGCTGGTCGCCGCAGAACTATGGCCGCTCCTACGCCGGCAAAGTCACGCTGATGAGCGCGCTCGCCCATTCCTACAACACCGTGCCCGTCCGCCTCGGCCGCGCGCTCGGCCTCGACAAGGTGATCGCGCAGGCGAAGGCGATGGGCGTGCGGACCGAGCTCCGCATCAACAAGGCGCTGGCGCTCGGCACGTCGGAAGTGACGGTGCTTGACCAGGCTTCCGGCTATTCCTCGCTCGCCAATGGCGGCTTCCGCGTTGAGCCCTATGCGGCGGTGGAGATCAGCGACAACCAGGGCAAGCTGCTCTGGAAGCACGACCGCGACGTGCCGCCGCCCGAGCGCGCGGTTCCGCCGGAAGCGGTCGCCAACATGAACAAGCTTCTCGTCAATGTGGTCGAGGCCGGCACCGGCGGCCGTGCCCGCCTCGATGGCCTCAGGGTCGGCGGCAAGACCGGCACAAGCCAGGATTATCGCGATGCCTGGTTCATCGGCTTCACCGGCGATTACACTTGCGCGGTTTGGTTCGGAAACGACGACTTCACCGGCGCCAACAACATGACCGGCGGCTCGCTTCCGGCCATGGTGTTCAAGGAGATCATGTCGCTCGCCCAGGTCGGCGTCGATCCGAAGCCGATCCCCGGCATCGGCCTGCCGGACGGGCGTGGTGGCGCGGCGATCGCGGACGTTTCGACGACCGCACCGGCGGAAGGTGTAGGTGGCAAGCTTCCCCGCAAGACTTCCATCGTGCTCGACGAGCTCCACTCGCTGATGCGTCAGGCGACCGTCGAGACCTCCGGCGTCAGCACACCCGGCGAGCAGCGCGGCCAAATCCAGACATCCACCGACACCGCCGCGGCAGAGCAACCCGCCCCGGCGGAAAAACGAGTGCAATAGGACTGTTCGTTCTCCTCTGACGCGGCTTCCGTGTCCAAAGCCGGTCTGTTAAGCGGTCACTCGTGCGGCTCATCCTCCAACTCATCGTCATCTGCGCGCTCGCGGCTGGAGCCGGCCTCGGCCTGACCTGGCTCGCGGTCCGCCATCCGCCGTCGCTGGAGACGATCGTCGCCGGCCCGTGGCGCGCCGAGGCGACCGAGGGCTCGCCCGGGGTCGACGCCTATACCCTGGCCGCCCTGGCCCAGCGCGGAGAGGCCCCGCTCGCGGTCGCCGACGGCCTGACCTTCCGCGCCGAGACCGACAGCGACGGCAACCGGCTCGATGGCCGCTGCTCCTATCTCGTCACCGGCGCCATGCCGACGGTGCGGGTCTGGAGCATCTCCGCCTATGACGAGCGCGGCAATCCGCTCGACAATCCCGCCCAGCGTCACGGTTTCACCAAGGGCGAGGCGATGAAGTCCGAGTCCGGCGATATCTCGATCGCGGTCGGCGCATCGGCCCGGGGTGGCGACTGGATTCCGACCGGCTCGGCAGACCGGTTCATGCTCATTCTGCGGGTCTACGACACCACCGCGGGCGCGATCGCCGGCGGCCGCAGCACGCCCGAGCTTCCCGCCATCCGCCGCACCGGGTGCCCGGCATGAGGTGGTTCTTCCTCATCGCCACGGGCCTCTTGATCGGCGGCGTGCTCCACATCGTGTCGCTGCTCGCTGTACCGGTCGTCGCCCCGCGCGATGCCTATTCGCGCGTTCGCGAACTCGGCCCGGAAAACACCTTCGTCAAGATCGACGCCGAGAAGGCCGATGGACTGCCGTTCCTCGACCCCGCATTCCTCCACCTCGCCTGCCGCTTCGATCTTCGCGACGGCCCGATGCGCGTCTCGATCCCGCTGGCCAGCGATTACATTTCCGCGTCTTTCTACACCCGCGACGCCGTCGCCTTCTTCTCGCTGAACGACCGCTCGGCAACGGGACGCATCCTCGAGATCGATCTGCGCGACGCCAATGACGAGGCGTCCAAGGCGACCGAAGTCCGGCCCGGATCGGTGCTCGTCATGTCGCCGGAACCTCTGGGCTTCGTCCTGGTGCGCGCCCTCGCCCCCTCGCCCTCGACGCGCAAGACGATCCAGACCGAGCTCGCCCGCTCCGTCTGCGTGCCAGCCAATTAGCTATTTGCCGTAGACCGGGCCGACGGCGAAACGCTCGGGCCGCACCGCCACCAGCAGGCCGAGATCGCCTTCCAGCGCGACGAGCGCGCTCTCGGCCAGCGCCGCCTGCGCGTCGGGCGTCGCGATCAGCAGCCGCTCCAGCGCGTAGCGATACATCGCGGCCTTGTCGCGGACCGTTTCCTGGACGAGCCAGACCAGAAGCCTGTTCTCCCAGATTCGGCCGATCGCCTCCTGCCGCTCCTCCTCGGTGACGTTCAAGGCTCGTTCAAGCGCGCGCTCGCGCACCCGGTCGTCGACCGCGACGCGGTTCGCGACCGATATGAATTCGCGGATCTGGTAGCGGTTGGCGTCGACATCGCTCATCAGCTTGAGATAGCGCGAGCCGCTCGAGTCATAGTTCTTCGACAACAGGTGCTCGACATAGTCCGCCCGGTCCGGAACCGTCTTCTCCGGCGACATCAGGCGGGTGCGCCGCATCTCGGCGATCCAGCGCTCGAAATATTGCTGCGGCAGGTTCGGCATCAGCAGCGACCAGGAGCGGTTGCGAAGCTCCCTCTCGTGGTCGGTATAGCGATAGAACGATGTCGGTTCGCCGCGGTGCCTGGCGGCGAGCTTGCCGGCGAACGGCAATATCTGGTCGTCGACCGTCGACGGTTGAGGTCGATCAAAATCGCCCAGAGCGGGCGCACAGGCATGGGTTGCGCCGGCGATCAGCCCGGCGGCGATGATCCTTCCGATCTTTGGGGTCAGTTGCGACGCCGTCCGCGCAGACGCTTCATGCCGCTCGCCGGAGAAGCCGAGCCATCGCCCCCATCCCTCTCGTCGCGATCGTAGCGAATGCCCGTGAACAGCAGCAATTTCCCCATCTCGGCGGCCGGAGCGGATTTCCGGACGTCGGTCGAAGGTTGGAAGTGCACAATCGTTCCCATCATCGTTCTCCGCGTTGGGCACGCGGCCCAGCGAGGCCATGAGAAGCTTCCATCGGATGCGCCTCGACACAGTAAGGAATGAGTAAGGTTAACGGATCGTTAGCCCTCCTTTCGTCCCACGGTTAGCGCGGCATTAACGCCACACTTCATATTGTCTCGACCTAACCTCCGACGGCCAGCGTGACCCAGAACAGGCTTCCACTGCCACGTCTCGACAGACTTGCCCTTGAGCACGGTCTGGATATGCGCGCGACCGCGCTCCGCGTCGCGACCGACCTGTTCTGCCAGGCCGCCGCCCCTCTGCAGGCCGATGTCTCGCGCTATGTCGATCTCGCCCTCCCGCTGCTCGACAGCGTCGACCGCGACACGCGCCGCGCCGTCGCCGAAAAACTCGTTCGCATCGAGCATGCCCCGGCCGCCGTCGTCGTGCGCCTACGGAATGATCCTGATCCCTTCGTCTCCGGCGCCATCCTGTCGTCGCCGACGGTGTTCCAGCCGGACGATCTCAGCACCTTCATCTCCCGCTGCACCCCGACCGAGGCCGCCGCCACCGCGCGCCGCGTCGATCTCACTCCGGCGGCGATCCGCACGCTCGCCACGCACCGCGCCGCCTTCGTCGTCGAGGCGCTGATCGAGAACCCGGCCATCGCTCTCCCGGACGACATCGTCGACCACCTGGTCGAAAGGGCCATGGACGAGCCCCGTCTCGTTGTGGCCCTGTTGTCGCGCGCCGACTTGGCGCCGGCCAAACTCGCCCCGCTCTACGCCGAGGCCCCCCGTCCGCTGCGCGAGAAAATCCGCGACGCGCTGGCAAACACCGCCGGGCATTCCGCCTCGGTGCCCGCGAGTTCGCTGGCCGAACTGACCGAGGCCTTCGCCCGACCGACCCGCGACGGCGTCGGCCAAGCCCTCGCCCATGTCCTGAAGCTCCGCCCGCAGCGCCTGCCGAAGCTGCTCGACGACCCGACGGCCGAACTGTTCGCGCTCGCCCTGTCGGCCGCCGGCGCCAAGCGCGCCGCCGCGATCAACATCCTCCTGATCACGGCCCCGGAGGAAGTCAGGACATCGGTCCAGACCATCTTCGACGCGGTGAAGGTTCTCGACCAGACGCACCGCAACGCCGCCTGGCAGATCGTCAACGCGGTCGCGGGCGAACGCCGGGTGTCGCGTCCGGCGGCTGTCTACGAGCCGCACATGCACAACTCGACCACGCCGCAGCGCGTCGCCTCCCGCGTCCGCCGGCTGGCGGCGCAGAGGGACGTGTCGCGCGCCCGTTCATCCGGCTCTTAAGCCGAACGAGCCTTCGTCTTCGTCGAAATATTCAGCGCCACAGCGGCGCGGACAAGCGCCTTCAGCGCCTCCCCCTCGATCTCCTCGCCCTCGCGGATGTCGATGGCGCGCCTGGTATTGCCCTCGAGGCTCGCGTTGAAGAGGCCCGAAGGATCATCCAGCGAGGCGCCTTTGGCGAAGGTCAGTTTCACCACCGCCTTATAGGTCTCGCCGGTGCAGATGATGCCGGAATGCTCCCAAACCGGAACGCCCAGCATCGCGTTCGACGGCTTTCTCCACTTCACCTCCTCGACGATATCGGGGTGGGCCTCCTGGATGAGACTTCGGACCCGAGCAAGCGTCTCGCCGCGCCAGTCATCCAGCGTATTGATACGCGCATCGATCAGCTGGGAGGGAGAGCCTCCTCCCTTTTCGTCCTCCGGGCCGGTCGTACTGTTCTTCATGGTCATCGCCGCTCTCTTCACAGTTGTATCAGCTTCCCTGAGTCTGGACGCCGTCGGCGTCACGAACGGGCCGTTGCCATTCCGGCCAAAGTCTCGGGCACCAAGGTATCAAGTCCCGGAGAAACCTTCCTCCCTCTCGACCCGTTTTGCAGCCGGGGTAGTACGAAATGGAGCTTCAGGTTGGCCGCGCGGCTGTTGAACATCATCGGCGCCGCCACCAGTGCAGGTGCCTATGCGCCGGGGCAGGAACGAGCCCCCGCGGCCTTTCGGCGACACGGGCTCGCGGCGGCGCTCGCGAGCCGGGGCAGAAACATCAGGGATCATGGCGACGTTGTATCGTTCCGGTGGCGACCCGATCGCGCGCGGCCGCAGGCCATGAACCTGGAGGCCGTGCGCCACGCCTGTGAGCAGGTCGCAAGCCGCGTGGCGACGGCTATCTCGGCGCAGGAAGACGTGCTCGTCCTGGGCGGCGATTGTACGGTGGAGCTGGGAACGGTCGCAGGAGCCAACGCGGCCGGCGCGCGGATCGGCCTTATCTACATCGACTTCGACACCGACCTCAACGCACCCGGCACGAGCGACGGCGCCTTGGACTGGACCGGCGTCGCTCATCTGCTCGAACTTCCCGGATGCGAGCCTTCGCTCGCGAGCCTCGGCCCGACCCGCCCGATGCTCGCGCCACAGCAGGTCCTCTATTTCGGCGTCGAGAACATCACGCCGCCCGAGGCCGCCGCGATCAGGGATCACGCGATCCAGGTCATATCGCGCGTCGAAGCTTCGAGCGATATCGAGGCGGCGGCGGCCCACGCGGCCGGATGGGCGGAGCGCTTCGATTGCGTGCTCGTTCACTTCGACGTCGATGTGCTCTCCTTCGTCAATTTTCCGATCGCCGAGAATGTGCGCCGTTGCGACGCTCTCAGACTGGAGCAAGCCGCCATCACGCTGAAGCGATTGGCCGCCCTGCCGCAATGGCGAGGCCTGACCGTCACGGAGGTCAATCCGGACCATGCGCCGGACGAGGCCGCCGCATTTGCACGCTTGAACGAAGTGCTTGCGGACGCGCTTGGCTAGTTCGAGAGCTGGCACTCACCGGGCATCTCGCCGCTCTTCGATCATCTTCCCACCCGTTCCCGATGGATCGCGGAAGCCGGCGTCCACGCTGCCTGGCGGTCCACGGTGCCGAGTTTCCCGTCGTGTGGCCGGTCGCTTTCCTCGCGCCGGAGCTGCCGCCGAGGCACAGATCGGCTGCGTGCAATGCATGAATCGGAATTTATCGAGATCCGTTTTCGGCGGACGGGATCATGCCGAATCGAAAGCTTGACCGCGGCGCACCTGTCTCGCGACATCTACAGCCCTAATGGACGTATTTCGCGTATCAGGTCGATCAAGGCGCGCAAGCCGGCGGGTACGTGCCGACGATTGGAATAGTATATGTGGAAGCCGGGGCCTGGCGAGGCCCATTCCTCAAGCACAAGCCGCGCCGTGCCCGCAGTCAAAAAAGCCTCCAGCACGGGTTCGGGAGCATACATGAGGCCTGCTCCGCCAGCCATCATGGCTGATATGAGCCGCGTCTCATCAAGAGTTAGGCTGCCAGGCACCGTGACCTGAACTTGCTTGTCGCCGCGTTCGAACTCCCAGCGGTACATGCTCCCGTCGCCGAGGCGAACCCGAAGGCAGCGATGCCGCTGAAGATCGTCGGGGTGCTGCGGCGTTCCGAACCGTTCGAGGTAGGCCGGCGATCCCGCCACGACCCAGCGAATGTCCGCCGACAAACGCTGCGTGATCATGTCCTCGGGTACAGTCCCGCCATAGCGGATGCCTGCATCAAAGCCGCTTTCGATGACGTCGATCATATGATTGCTGACGGCAATTTCGATTTCGACATTGGGGTATCGATCGACAAAGATTGGCAGAACGGGCTCGAGTAACAGGGTCGCGGCGTCGCTCGGAACATTCAGGCGGATTCGGCCGGACGGCCCGTCGCGGAAGACGTTGAGGTCTTCGACAGCCTGTCCGATTGCATCGAACGGAGGACTGATCGCCGCCTTCAACTGTTCGCCGGCGGCGGTCAGCGTCACGCTGCGGGTCGTTCGATTGAGCAATCGGACGCCCAGGCGAGATTCGAGCCCCTTTAAAGCATGGCTGAGGGCAGATGCGCTGATACCCAGTTCAAGTCCGGCGCGACGAAAGCTTCGATGCTTCGCGATAGCTAGAAAATAAGCGAAATCCGCCAAGTCTGAGCGGCCAAACTGCATGTGTCGACTTTGACCTATGCGACCACGGTAGGCAACGTCCGGGCCGGACGAGCCGGGTAAGGCTTCACTCAGGCGGCGACACACCGATGATGAGAAGCGCTCATTGCGCAATGCAACGAGGGCGGCTCACTGCCGCGCTGCCCGCGGCATAAGTTCATGACCAGTTGATCGACGAGAGACGGCGGTCGGGAATGCGATCAAGGCTTGGCTACTACGCCGCGCCGGCAAAAGACTCATGAGGAACAGGACATGGTCACCAATCGAGCTCAACGTTTTGCTGGCCAGGTCGCATTCGTCACTGGCGCGACGAGCGGTATTGGACGGGCGACTGCAATCGCGTTCGCGCAAGAAGGTGCCAGCGTCGTCGTGGCGGACATATCTGAAGCGGGCGTTCGGGAAACGGCCCGGCTGATCGAGCAACTCGGAAACCGTGCCCTTGCCGTCAAGTGCGATGTGACCAAGGCCGATGAGGTGAAGGCGGCCCTGGACCGGGCGGTTGAAACTTTCGGACGGATCGATGTGGCTTTCAACAATGCCGGTGTCGAACAGCCGATTACCGCGACGGATGCCATCACCGAGGAGGAATGGGATCGCATCATCACCGTCAATCTCAAGGGCGTGTTTCTGTGCTTGAAGTACCAAATACCGATCATGCTCAGGCAGGGCGGCGGCGCTATCGTCAACACCTCGTCGGGTGCTGGCGTCATCGGTGTGAAGGGACAGGCCGCGTATGCGGCTGCCAAGCACGGCGTCGTCGGCCTCACCAAGGTTGCTGCGCTCGACTACGCGCAATCCAACATTCGCGTGAACGCCATCTGCCCCGGGATCATCGACACTCCGATGATCGCGCGTTTCAGCGGAGGCACGCCCGAGGGCCACGAGCGTATGCTTGCTCAAGAGCCGATCGGGCGATTGGGCAAGCCCGAGGAGATCGCCTCGGCAGTTCTGTGGCTATGCTCTGACGGAGCCGGTTTCACGGTAGGACACGCGATGGTCGTCGATGGCGGACAGACCGTATGTTGACGCAGTAGCGACGACGGCGAGCACGGCGGCGGACCGGTCCGGCCAGCCAATTTCATCTAGATTCAAATGCAGTCCTCGAGCACAGGGACCAAGTGACCCGATGGCATGTTCGAAGCTCATTCTCGCCATTTCGGCCGCAGGCGTCCTGGTACTGACCTGTGCGGCCGGCGCGGCCCAGGACAACCAATCACGTGGGGCTGTTGTGCAGATCCGCATCGATGTAGGTGGCAAGGTCATGATGGCCACCCTGGAAGATAACCCTACGGTCACGGATTTCGTCTCCCTGCTGCCGTTGACCATGACTTTGGAAGACCATGCAGCATTCGAGAAGATCAGCTATTTGCCGCGAAAGCTTTCGACCAAGGGCGCTCCAGAGGGCGTAACCCCTTCCGCCGGCGATGTCGGCTACTACGCCCCTTGGCGCAATCTGGCGCTCTTTCACAAGAATTTCCCTTACTCCACTGGCCTTGTGCGCCTCGGCCGGATTGATGACGCGATCGACGTACTGCGTGTGCCCGGAACCGTGGAAGCCAGGATCGAACTCGTCGACTGACGGTACGACGCGCGTTTGCGTCGCCCCGGCGACAACCCACGCACGCACCTCGCTACTTCCCGTTCACATCCGCTCACCGGGCAATTCACTCGCCTGCTTTATCCAGCTCGCAAGCTGAGCTTCGTCAAACTCGTCACCCTCGCGAATATCCAGATATCGCGTGTCCCGGCTCTTCGACTCCCCCGGCGGCACGGGCCTGAGCGACATCCCACGGAAGAACGCCACCTTCACGTATTTCGAGGAGCAATGCATGCTGAGGAACCAGCCCTCGCCCTCAACCCCGTAGAGCGGAGAGTTCCATTTCACCGCCTTGTGGACGCCGGGAACGGTGCGCTCGATGATCGCGTCCAGCCGCCGCCCGACCTCGCTCTTCCAACCCGGCATCGCCGCGATATAGGCCTGCACGGGCGCATCGCCGTAGCCCTTCGCGATCTGCGGGTTGCCCCCTGAAAGAAGAACCGATCCGCCGGTCTCCGTCGACTTCATGGACGTCTTTCTGGCCATTGCGCTCGCCTCGATCACGGACGGCCAATTATGGATCAGCCGACTAGGTCGAGGAAATGCCGCCCTGCCCTGTCCTCGACGTCGACTACCCAGATATCGGGATCGAATTTCATCTCGCGGGCGAGCCGTTCGACAACCTGGTCGCCGCGCTCGATACCCGGGACCGCCGTGAATACGCGGTCGCCGCTGTCGTCCTCGACCAGCGATTGCGGCGCCGCCGCGAACAGGGTCTGACGTCCGTCGAGCGTGTCCAGCACGATGAAGATGGCGCCCGCTTCGGGCGAGCCGCGACGGCGCAGGGTCGCATAGACGCCCTGACCCTGGCAGCGCCGGACATAGGCGCCGACCCAGAATTCCGATTTGACCCGCATGTGGTCAGGATGGACCGGTCATTGCCGGTTCCCCATCACGGCAGCTTCATGCCGGAAACGGCCGAAAGCTCCGACACCATTGCCTGCGTGATCTCGCCTCGCTGCGGCAACCCACGGCGGGCCTCGAAACGGCGGATCGCGGTGCGCGTGCCGTCGCCCATCAGGCCGTCCGCTTGCAACGGACCGAAGCCGAGCTTGTTCAGCGCGCGCTGGACACCGGCCACGCGCTCGGACGGCTGGGGCGCCACCGGCTGCTTCCGTAGCGCATTGAGCAATTGCGGCGAGGTCTGACCGGTCTGCTGAAGTCCGGACCTGGTCTCGAAAGCGCGGATCGCGGCTTCGGTCTTCGGCCCCATCAGGCCGTCGGCCGGGCCGTCATAGAAACCGCGTCGGCCGAGTTCGGCCTGCGCCTCGCGGACGGACGGGTTCATCACCGGCGCCGCTTGAGTCTGCGCGGTCGAGGCCGGAGCGGCGGGGGCCGAGACGGTCGGGCGCGGCACGGGCGCCTGAATATCGTCCATCGCCCGACTGCGCTGATGCAGCGGCGTCTGCAGTAAGGTCGCGTTGGCGACGATCATTCCCGCGCCGGCGACAGCGAGGAGAATGCCGAACGAATCGAGCGGGCGCTCGCGGACGATCGCCGGCAGCCGCAACGAAAACAGGGATCCGTCGTCACCGAGAGCGTCGATCTGGCGCTTCGTGGGCGCGCGCCGCCGCGCTTTGCTGCTTCCGCCGCGTTCAGCCATTCACCGCTTTCCTCATCTCATCCGCGCGATCGGCGAAGCCGACCACGTCCTGGGCTGGTTTCGCCTTGGTGCCTGCCATCGGGAAACGGACCGTCACCTGCGTTCCTTCGCCGAGCCGGCTCTGCACTTCCAGCGAACCGCCATGCAGTTCGGCCAGGCCCTTCACCACCGACAGTCCGAGCCCGGTGCCTTCATAGGGCCGATCATAGGACGATCTGGCCTGGAAGAAGGCATGGCCGAGCATCGGGATATCGTTCGCGGCGACACCGACGCCGGTGTCGGTCACATCGAACCGCATCGCGCCGCGGTCGACCTGGACGCACACCGAGACCCGTCCGCCCTGCGGCGTGAACTTGATCGCGTTCGACAGCAGGTTGATCAGGATCTGCTTGCAGGCTCGCTTGTCGGCGTTGAGTTCCGGCAGGCCCCTGGCGATCTCGACGGAAACGTCGATGCCTGCCTGCTCGGCCTTGAGCGCGAACAGCTGCATGCAGCTGTCGACGACGGGAGATACCGAGAACGGCTCGGTGACGATCGAGAAATTGCCGCTCTCGATGCGTGACATATCGAGAATGCCGTTCACGACCGACAGCAGATGAAGGCCAGAATCGTGGATCAGCCCGGCATATTCCTTCTGGCGGTCCCGCGTCAGAACGGCCGGGCCGTCAGCCGAAAGCATTTCCGAAAAGCCGATGATCGCGTTCAGCGGCGTCCTCAGCTCGTGGCTCATGCTTGCGAGAAAGCGATTCCTGGCGGCGCTGGCCTTCTCGGTCTCCTCGCGGGCGATGCGGAGGTCGCTTTCCTGGTTCTTCCGCTCGGTCACGTCGCGGATGATCGCTAGCACATGTTCGCGGCTGTCGTCGTCGGTTGCGGCAATCAGGCGGCAGCGCATTTCGACCCAGGCGAATTCGGCGGCGTTCCGGCCGTTCGGCCGCTTGATGCGCAGTTCGAGCACATCGGAACTACCGGTCGGGTTCGCCGACGAGATCGCGGTCAGGAAGGCCGGCCGATCGGCGACATGGACGCGCTCGAACATGCCGCGACCGGACAATTGCCTGGCATCGGTGCGCAGCAAGCATTCCGCCGTCGGCGACAGAAAGAGGACGCTGCCATTGCGCGTAAAGCAGGCCACGACGTCGGTGATGTGCTCCGCGAAAGCGGAGTAGCGCGCTTCCATCGAACGGCCGGCGATAATTTTCATCCGCGCGCGCTCGCGCTTCTCGCCGGCCAGCACGGCTCCGTAGACCAGCGCGGCCAGGGCTGAGACGAGAGCAGCAACCGAAGGCGCGAACGACGTCGCTTGCGCGCCGGTCGCCAGCGCGACGGCTGACAGCAGCAGCACCGCGACCAGGAGAGGACGGCGGATACGGGGAGAGCCCAGAAGCACTGTCTCGACGGCGATCACCGGCAGCCAGACAAGCAGCGCCAGCGAATGACCGGCCGCGAACGACGACGACAGAATCGCCCCAGTCGCACCGACGAAGGAGATGATCAGCGCGCGATCGAGATTGCCGCCGCGACTCAAGTCCAGCGCGGAGAAGATCGGCAGCGTGATGAAGGACAGGAGCAGGATCTCGAACGTGTGCGGCGCGCCCCAACTGAGAAGCAGCAGCGGCAACGAGCCGAGCACGAGCGCGCCGATCGCGAGTCGCGAGCCCAGCACAAGGCGATGTTGCCTTGCCACGGCCTCGTCATCCCGAACGCTGGGATGAACGAGCCCGTTCAGTATCTCGCTCAATGCCTGAAGTGACGCCACGCTACGCAACCCGATGGGCATTGCACACCATGCCCGTGATGGCGCGACTGTGGTCTATTGCGCTTAAGCGATCGCTAAAACGACCGCGGAAACACGGCCTTCCAGCGCGATCGATACAATTTTAGCTAAATCCGATGGTCTGGCTTACGTCAGCCTTAGCGCGGCCGTGCCAAAGTATCGACAATTCGAGTTGGGACAGTTGGGTATGTGGTTCGTCCTTCGGGCAATTTTCTGGCTGGCGGTCGTCTCGGCGTTCATGCCGACGCGCGCGGCCGAGACCACGGGACCGCTCCTCTCGATCAGCGCGAACGACGTCGCCAAGGCGGCCACGGATTATTGCAACCGCAATAATTGCGCCGAGCAGGCCCTCACGGCCGCATCCTCGATCCGCATCCCGCCGTCCGTATTCGCCGCCGTTCTCGCCCAGCCGGGCCCTGCTGCGAACACCGACGCGGTCCCGATGCCGACCCGTCGTCCGGCACCCTAAACCGCAAGCAAACCTATTCAATTCTGGGCCCGCACTACATATTTTGCGTGCTAAGGGTTTGCCATGACGATTGACGACATCATCGAGTCTTTTGCGCTTATCGACGACTGGGAAGAGCGCTACCGCTACCTCATTGAACTGGGCCGTGACCTGCCGCCCTTCCCCGAGGAAGCGCGCATTCCCGAGAACAAGGTCGAGGGCTGCGCCAGCCAGGTCTGGCTCGACATCCACACCGACCGCTCGAACGGCGCGCCGGTCCTTAATTTCGTCGGCGACAGCGATGCGCACCTCGTGAAGGGCCTGATCGCGATCATGCTCGCCCTCTATTCCGGCCAGACGGCGGTGAAAATCCGCCGCACCGACGCCCTCGATGTCCTCGACCGGCTCGGCCTGCGCGAACATCTCACCCCGCAGCGCTCGAACGGTCTCCGCTCCATGGTCGCGCGCATCAATTCGGAAGCCGAGCGGGCTCTGGCCGTGGCGTAGCCCTGCCGCGCCCCACCGCGCAGTCCGAATAGCCGTAGTGCCGCGCCAGCCGCTGCAGCGCGATCGACAGGATGATCTTGGCCGAACGCGCCGGCCAGCGCCGGTCGCGCTCGACCTCCTCCAGCCGCTTCAGGAAGCAGCAGACGTCGAGCAGCACGCCGGACAGCTCCGGCCCAACCGAATCAAGCGCGTTCCGTAATCTCTGCCGCGCCGCGAGCGCGCTGTCGCTCGGCTCCGCCTGCCGGAAACCGCCATCGCCGCCCGTGGCGCTCCAGTTCACCGTCATGCGCGGCGACATCCCGCCATAGGTGAAATCGCTCCTGAGCCGTTCCCCGGCGGCAAACATCGCGTCCCCGATCAACCGCTCCCCCGAACTGTCCTTGCGCCTGTGCAGCCACAGCAGCGGACTCTCCGCCGCGTCCACACTCGCCGATCCATCATTCGCGCGCCGGATATCGCCGTGCTGTGCCCGGAACGGATCGACCGGCGAAGCCTGCCGCCGCGCCCAGGCCAACCCCGCATCGGACGCCACGAGTTCATCCGGCCCCGCCACAACGCCAGCCCGCGCGAGACGAGTTCGGCCGCCTCCGCGAGCGTGATCGTCCGCCGTTCGTCCGGCAGATGTAGCATGCCTGCACGAACGGGATGCGGCCCCGCAGTCCCGCCCCGGTGCACGAGCGCCTCGAGGAAGCGTTCGCTGTTCGACAGGGAGTTCGGCTTTACATGGCTTGGCTTACGAATGGCAGGCATGACTGGTCCCCTCTTTCGAAAAGGACTATTGTCTCTAATGCCTCATATCAAGGATTATTTTCCTACATTATGCCGAAAGAAAAGCGCCGCGAACGACGCCTTCCTTGAAACCGATATCAGCGCTTGCGACGCTGCTGGCCGAGGCCCATCTTCTTCGCCAACGCCGAGCGCGCCTGGGCGTAGTTCGGGGCGACCATCGGATAGTCGGCCGGCAGGCCCCACTTCTCGCGGTATTCTTCCGGGGTCATGTCGTACTGCGTACGCAGATGGCGCTTCAGCGACTTGAACTTCTTCCCGTCTTCCAGGCAGACGATGTAATCTGGGGTGATCGACTTGCGAACCGCGACGGCCGGCTTCGGAGCCTCGGCCGGGGTCTCAACGACGCCGCCGGACACGCGCAGAAGCGCCGCGTGAATGTCACCGATAAGTTGAGGAAGGTCAGAGGTCGCAACTGAGTTGTTGCTGACGTAAGCGGAGACGATGTCGGCGGCGAGCTCGACGAAATTTGAAGAAGCAGTGGTATCCGACATCCGGGCGAATCCTACGGTTCTTTGAATGACTTCCTGAAAAGCGCGACAGAACACGGGCTTCCACACCGTTTCTCACGCCTTCAATTCGATTCGAGTCACAAGAATGACGCTGAATTCGAATCTTGCAGTGGTACGTAACGATATGCGCTGTCGAAGACAAGACTATAAATGATGAATTTCACGCCATTCCTGCAAACTGCGCCGAAAGACTAGTATTCCCCTAGCACCGGAACCCTTGAGTTGCCGGACAAACACACCGGGGCTTTTCCCTAGGAATTGGCAGGAAAACGCCCGCAACTTGCTTTTTCCTCGGCACGATGAGGTGCGATCGTGGGAAAAACTGACCGAACGATCGACAAAAGCGATGAAAAGTGGCGCGCTCAGCTGTCGCCCGAAGAATTCGACGTAACACGCGAGCACGGAACGGAACGCGCCTTCGCCCGCGCTGATCCCGAAGCCGGACGTCAGCTTTCGTCCGGCTTCTCCTTTTTGTCTTTTTTCTTGTCGTCCTGAAGCAAAGCGCGGAACGGTTCGGCCCATGCGCCGGACGGCGGTTGCGCCGCTGCCGGTTCATCGGGTTTCGCCTCTGCCGGCGCGGCCTCGGCCTTGCCGCCTCCCTCCTCGGCGGCGCTGTCCTTGGTCTCGGTTTTCTCGCCATTCTCCTGAATGCGTCCCGCGGCAAGATAGCTTTCCCACGTCACGGGCTTGCGCTGCTTGCGGTCGTCGGACTGGCGCTTGGATGGCGGTCCGGATGGAGCAGACGGAGCGGGATTCGCCACCACCGGCTCTTCGCGGATGGGCGTTTGGAAAATCGGCTGACGCGCGGGGGTATCCGGCTTCGCGTCCGGTGCGGGTTTCACATCCGTGGGCGCCGTTTCCGGCTGCGGCGCGACGGCTTCCGGCTCTTTGGGTGTCGCGTCTTCGGTGGACGCCGGCCGCCGCTCCTGCAGGATCGCCTCGCGCGCTTCATCCATTGACTTGAACCGGCGCACACCCTCCGGCCCCTCGGCCTCGATCGAGCCGTCATCGAAGAACCGATACATCCGCCCGTCGATCATACCCTCGCGGATCAGAGACGGGCCGGCCGGCGGCTCGACGACCTTCGCGGCAGGCGCGGGCGCCACTTCCGGTACCTCCGCCGGTTCCGCGGCAGGCACCGTGATCTCCGGAGCCTCGACCATCGGTTCCTGCAAGGCCGGCTCCGCAGCGGCGACAGGCGCCGGAATGGGGCTGACCGGGAAGACCGGGCTGGTCGCGATATCGAGAGGCGGGAGCTCCAGCTCGACCTCCTCCTCGTCGTCGTCATCCCGAAGCGGGAAGCGCTCGCCCAGGCGGTCGAGCGCACGCGCGATCGCGGCCAGCGCGATCACCACGACACCCGAACTGACGAGGCCCGCGGCGATGTCGAGCGTTGCGACAAATTCGCCGGTGAGCAAAAGCACACCGCCCCAGCCGATAAGCAGAACGCCCAAGACGATCAGCGCCAGCGACACCATCTCTATTCACTCTCCCTTGTTCGTTCTTGTACGTCCTGACATGCGATTCGTTCCCTCTTAGGTCATGGTACTGTTGCCGCAGCAGGGTACGCGCCTTATCTAGTCCCACCGACCGTCGGCCCGGTCAGAAGTCCATCCTTGGGAGGCTGCCTATGTCATTCACGTTGCCTGATCTTCCTTACGCTTACGACGCGCTTCAGCCGTATATGTCGCGCGAAACCCTCGAATTCCATCATGACAAGCATCATAATGCTTACGTCACGACGGGTAATAAGCTCCTGGAAGGCACTGGCCTTGAGAATGCGAGCGTTGAAGAGGTTGTGAAAGCCTCCTTCGGCAAGAATCAGCCGCTCTTCAACAATGCAGGCCAGCATTTCAACCACCTGCACTTCTGGAACTGGATGAAGCCGAACGGCGGCGGCCAGCCTCCGGCCAAGCTCGCCAAGAAGATCGATGAGGATCTCGGCGGCTATGACAAGTTCAAGGAAGACTTCATCGCGGCGGGCGTCGGCCAGTTCGGCTCCGGCTGGGCCTGGCTCTCGGTCAAGGAGGGCAAGCTCATCCTCCAGAAGACCCCGAACGGCGAGAACCCGCTCGTCCACGGCGCGACGCCGCTCCTCGGCGTCGACGTGTGGGAGCACTCCTACTACATCGACTACCGCAATCGTCGCCCGGACTATCTCAAGGCGTTCCTCGAGAACCTGGTGAACTGGGAATACGTCGAAAAGCTCTACGGCGAAGCCGGTCTGTGAGTTTCAAACGGGGCCTTCGGGCCCCGTTTTCTTTGGCGATGATAGACCTCGCGAACCAATCAGGCCGTGCGCTGGAAGACAGCCCGTTGGACGTTTAGTCCTCGCGATCTTCCCAATCACTGCGCAGCAACGTCGTTACATGTTCGATCGTTTGCCTTCCGTCAGCCATGCAACGGCTAGTAACCTCAGCGACGCGTCGATACCCCAATTTGCGCTGCATCGCCCAAGAATTTTCGTTGCCGTCGAAGTAACCGTTGACCAACTTCGTCAGGCCTAATTCACAAAAAGCGAATCGTATCTTCGCCTCAAACGCTTCGCCTCCATAGCCGCGTCCCTGATAATGGTTGGCTATCCAAATTCCTCCACCACCCGTCCCAGCCTGCCAATCAATCTTATTGAGACTGACCCCTCCGATCACTATTCGCTCAGGTCTAAGTTCAACCGCAAATTCGTACGCATTCGGCCGAATGCTTGCGTTCGAAATCTCCTGACATCTCTTGATCCAATTTTTGGCGTGTGACGTCGAATAGGGGTGAGGGACGAAAGCTAGCCACTTTGCGAGCTTGAGATCATTCAAGCCTAGCGTGAGTTGTTCGATGTCTTCCTCACCCCAGGGTCGGAGAGTAAGGCGCGAAGTTTCGATTTTGATGTCCACGACGTAGCAGCCTCCTCTCGCCCCGAAATCATCAGTAAACAGTGATCATCCAGGCTTCTTGGCAGGCTCTTTGGCTTCGCCGTGACAGTCTCGGGATGCGCGTTCGCTACGCGCTTTGGCGCCGCCTCAAACTTTTCTTCGCTCTCGTCGCATTCGAGTCCGCCGGCGACTTCCGGATAATCGCCTTTTCGTTTCAGCCGCGTGGCTTCTTCGGCGCCCACCAGGGTGCGACCGGCGCGCCAGGTGCATATCCGAGGCGGCATTCATTGTATCTTGGCATTTCCTGGAACTCGCTCTTCAGTTCGTAGAGCCAGCGGTCGCAGGCCGGGCGCGCGGCAAAGCAGCGCTCCGATGTCCGAAGCTCGTTGCCATCGAAAATCGGCGACTGACGGGCACCCGAGAACCGGCCCCACCATATCTTCGACGGCCCGTACGTCCCGCTCATCGCGCGACAATCGCCCTCCGCGGTTCGAGGTTGAGCATCGGCAGTTCCGAACTGGGCGACGGCGAAGATCATCGCCGACCCCGCCAGAAGCAAAAATCGTTTCACGTTACTCTCCCAGGGCCAGAATGCGCGGACCGGCTCCGGCGGCGGCCAGTTCGAGAACCAGTTTCCGCCGGATCGCCTCGGCGAAGTTCTCGCGGCCCTGGGCAACCTCGACGAAGGCCCCGGGACCGCCGATCACGTTCAGCCGGTAATAGTCCTCCAACGGTATATTGTTGCTCAGCGCGACGCCGCTTCCAGGCCTGCGGATCGCCAGAGCGTTCACCGTGATGTCCTTGGCCACCGCATCGTCGCGGGCCGCGTGGATGTCGCGTCCGCCGATATTCGGACCGTCGCCCGAGACGTCGATCACCTCGCGATCGGCGGCAACGGGCGCGCCGACGAGCAGTTTCACTCCGAGATCGATCGCGTTCGAGATCGAGTTGTAGCCGAAAGTCAGCTTCGGAGCCTGCCGCAGTTCGTCGGCGAAGCGCTTTGCCGCCACCTCGCCGTCGATGACCGTCCAGTCGATGATCACGTTCTGACTCTCGGGAGCGCCCCACTCGACGAAGACGATCGCGATCTTCTGCCGGGCGTTCGAACGGACCGCCGCCAGCACTTCGGGGCTCGTGATCGCGTCGGCGTAACCGTCCCGCTGCATCCGGAATTCCTCGGGATCGATCGAGCCCGAACCATCGGCAAGCAGGACCAGCGCCACATCGACCGGCTGCTGTGCCCTGGCCGGTGAGTTCTGAAGAAAAATCGCAAGCGCGCCAAAGGCCAGCGCCATCAGGGGAGAGGTCCGCATCCGATCTCCTTTTCCGTGTCTTTCGATCGTCGCTCTTGACGATCATGCCTGAGAGGAGGCGATGTACGATCGCAAAAATCGGGAGGCCGTGTTGGATTTGGAAGACAAGCTCTTCGTCGGCAAGAGCGTGAAGCCCGAATATCTCACCTTCAAGCTGGCCAACCGCCACGGCCTGATCACCGGCGCGACAGGCACCGGAAAGACGGTGACGCTTCAGGCGCTCGCGGAAGGTTTCTCCAACGCGGGCGTCCCGGTCTTCGCCGCCGACGTCAAGGGAGACCTCTCCGGCATCGCCATGAAGGGCGAGCCCAAGGACTTCCTGCTGAAGCGCGCCCAGGAGATCGGCCTCGACCCTTACGTGAACGACTCCTTCCCGGCGATCTTCTGGGATCTTTTCGGCGAACAGGGCGCTCCGATCCGCACCACGGTGTCGGAGATGGGCCCGCTCCTCCTCGCCCGCCTGATGAACCTGAACGACACGCAGGAAGGCGTGCTCAACATCGCCTTCCGCGTCGCCGATCAGGAGGGCCTCCTCCTGATGGACCTGAAAGACCTCCAGTCGCTGCTCAGCCTCGTCGGCGAGACGGCCGACAAGCTGACGCTCCGCTACGGCAACGTCTCCAAGGCGACCGTCGGCGCCATCCAGCGCCAGCTCCTCGTCCTCGAAACCCAGGGCGGCGACAAGTTCTTCGGCGAGCCGGCGCTGGAGCTGTCGGACATCATGCGCGTCTCGAACAGCGGCCGCGGCACGATCTCCGTCCTCGCCGCGGACAAGCTGATGTCCTCGCCGCGGCTCTACGCGACCTTCCTGCTCTGGCTGATGTCGGAGCTGTTCGAGCAGCTCCCGGAAATCGGCGATCCGGACAAGCCGAAGCTCGTCTTCTTCTTCGACGAGGCCCACCTCCTCTTCAACGATGCGCCTCCCGCCCTTCTGGAAAAGATCGAGCAGGTCGTCCGCCTCATCCGCTCGAAGGGCGTCGGCGTCTACTTCGTCACCCAGAACCCGCTCGACGTTCCGGATCGCGTCTCGTCGCAGCTCGGCAACCGCGTCCAGCATGCGCTCCGCGCCTACAGCCCGCGCGAGCAGAAGGCGGTCAAGGCGGCGGCGACCACCTTCCGCCCGAATCCGGCTTTCAGCACCGAGGAGGTGATCACCCAGCTCGCGGTCGGCGAGGCGCTGGTCTCGATGCTCGCGGACAAGGGCGTGCCGGAAATCGTCGAACGGACGCTGATCCGGCCGCCGTCGTCACGGTTGGGTCCGGTCACGGCTCAGGAGCGTTTGGGCATCATCCAGAACAGCGCGGTCGCCGGCCGGTACGACCAGGTCGTGGACCGCGAAAGCGCCTACGAAATTCTCCAGAAACGTGCACAGGCAACCGCCGCGACGCCGGACGAGGCAGGGGTCGCCGAGAACGCCGGCTTCGGCGGCATACTTGGCGGCCTCGTCGGCTCGATCTTCGGCACCGGCGCCTCGCGCGGCAGGCGCCTGTCGCCCGGCCAGGCGATGGCGCGCGAAGTCACGCGCACGGTCACCAATCAGGTCGCGGGCAAGATCGCGGCCAGCATCGGCAAGTCGGTCGCGGGCTCGGTCGGCAGTTCGGTCGGTCGCGCGGTCGTTCGCGGAATGCTCGGCGGCCTGCTCCGCCGCTGATCTCAGGAAAGGGTTTTTGATGTCCGAGGTGGACAAGGTACTGGCCGAGATCGATTCCGGCCTTGAGGGCAGCCTGTCGCGGCTGTTCGACTTCCTCCGCATTCCGTCGATCTCGACGGACCCGGCCTACAAGTCCGAATGCCGCCGCGCCGCCCAATGGGCTGTCGATCAGCTCGCAGGCATCGGCTTCGAGGCCCGCGTCGCCGACACCAACGGCCATCCCATGGTCGTCGCCCATTACCGTCCGCCGCACGCCTCAAGGCACGTCCTGTTCTACGGCCATTACGATGTTCAGCCGCCGGACCCGCTGGCGCTGTGGACCACGCCACCCTTCGAGCCCCGGCTGGAAGACAGCTCCCGCGGCAAGCGCATCGTCGCGCGCGGCTCGTCCGACGACAAAGGCCAGCTCCTGACCTTCATCGAGGCCGCGCGCGCCTGGATGAAGACGACGAACGCGCTCCCGGTCGCCGTCACCGTCCTGCTGGAGGGCGAGGAGGAATCGGGCAGCCCGTCGCTGAAGCCGTTCTTCGACGCCAACAAGGACGAGTTGAAGGCCGATCTCGCCTTCGTCTGCGATTCCAGCCAGTGGGACGCGACGACACCCGCGATCGTCACCCGCCTGCGCGGGCTCGTCGGCGAGGAGATCACGATCACCACGGCCGGCCGCGACCTCCATTCCGGCATGTACGGCGGGCCGGCGCTGAACCCGATCCGCGTCCTCGCCAACCTTTTCTCGTCGCTCCACAACGACGACGGCAGCGTCGCCGTGCCTGGCTTCTACGACGGCGTGTCCGAGCTTCCCGAGGCGACCGCCGCCCAGTGGAAGGGCCTCGGCTTCGACGAGGCGGCCTTCCTCGGCGAGGCCGGCCTTCGCGCGCAATCGGGCGAACGCGGTCGCAGCGTGCTGGAGAAGGTCTGGGCGCGCCCGACCTGCGAGATCAACGGCATCAATGGCGGCTATACCGGCGAGGGCTTCAAGACCGTCATCGCCGCCTCCGCCTCGGCCAAGGTCTCGTTCCGCCTCGTCGGCAAGCAGGACCCGGTGAAGGTCCGCGCCGCGTTCCGCAAATACCTCACCGACCAGCTTCCGGAAGGCGTCTCGATCGACTTCCACGAGCATGGCGGCAGCGCCGCTCTGGAACTTCCCGAGGACAGCCCCGCCCTTCCGCTCGCCGCGAACGCGCTGCGCGACGAATGGGGCAAGGAGCCGATCCTGATGGGGTCCGGCGGCTCTATTCCGATCGTCGGCGCGTTCAAGCGCGATCTCGGCATGGACGCCCTTCTCATCGGTTTCGCGCTCGACGATGACCGCATCCACTCGCCCAACGAGAAATACGAGCTGTCGAGCTTCCACAAGGGTGTGCGCTCCTGGGCGAGGATCCTGGACAATCTGTCGAAATGGTAGTGACGGCGCCCGACCGGATAGTCTTCGCGCGCCACCGCCAGATCGTCCTTGGGCGACGGACGCTCTTGATGGGCGTCCTCAATGTCACGCCCGATTCGTTCTCGGACGGCGGCGATTTCGATGAGCCCCGGTCCGCGCTCGATCGCGTCCGCGCGATGATCGACGAAGGCGCCGACATCATTGATGTCGGCGGAGAATCGACGCGTCCCGGCTCGGCTGAAGTGCACGTGGAAGATGAACTCGCGCGCGTTATGCCGGTCCTCGACGCCCTCAGGGGCGAGATCGACTGGCCGGTCTCGATCGACACCTACAAGGCGATTGTCGCCCGTGCCGCAGTCGATGCGGGCGCAGACATCATCAACGACATCTGGGGCCTGCAGCGCGATCCGGACATGGCGCGCGTCGCCTCGGACACCGGCGCGGCGGTCATCCTGATGCACAACCGCACCGAAGCCGACGCTTCGATCGACATCGTAGCCGACGTGCTCAACTTCCTGAAACGCTCGCTCGACATCGCGGCCGACGCCGGCATCCGCCCGGACTCGATCGTCCTCGATCCAGGCATCGGCTTCGGCAAGACTTGGCAGCAGAGCATCGAGGTCATCGCCCACCTCCCCGACCTCGCCGCCCTTGGTCTCCCCATCCTCCTCGGCGCCTCGCGCAAGAGCTTCATCGGCCGCCTGCTCGGTATCGAGACGCCGAAGGATAGGCTAAACGGCACCCTCGCCGCCCATCTCGCCGGCGCCGCTACCGGAGCGCGGATCATCCGCGCCCACGACATCAAGGCCCATCGCGAGGCGCTCGACGTCTTCGATGCAATCAGGAACGCCGAATGAGCATCGACCGCATCGCCGTCCGCAATCTCGCGCTCTTCGCCTATCACGGCGTCTTCGAAGGCGAGCGCGAGATCGGCCAGCGCTTCTATCTCGACGTCGTCGTCGAGGCCGATCTCCGTCCCGCCGCGGCCTCGGACGCGGTCGAAAAGACCGTCGACTACGCCCGTCTCGTCGAGATCGTCAGCCAGGCCTTCACCGAGAAGCGCCAGAAACTGCTCGAAACGCTGGCCTCCCGCGTCGTCGAGCGCGTCTTCGAGCATTTCCCGATCGTCGTCGCCGCCGAAGTGACCATCCGCAAGCCCTCCGCCCCGATCGAGGCGGTGTTCGATACCGTCGACATCCACATCCGCCGCGAACGCAATGGCTGAGGCGGCGCTCGGCCTCGGCTCCAATCTCGGCGACAAGGCCGCGACGATCGAACGGGCGATCGATCGCGTGTCGAAGTTGCCGGACACGCGGCTCCTCCGCCGTTCGCGGCTCTACCGCACCGAGCCGTGGGGCGACACCGAGCAGGACTTCTTCCTCAACGCCTGCGCGCTGGTCGAAACGACCCTCCCCCCGGAGGATCTGCTCGACTACATGCTCGGCATCGAACTCGTGCTCGGCCGCACGCGCGAGAAGACCCGCCGCTGGGGCCCGCGCTCGATCGATATCGACCTCCTCTTCTACGGCGACGAGGTCAGGGCGGGCGAAAAACTCACCCTTCCCCATCCCCATCTCTTCGAACGGGCCTTCGTGCTGATTCCCCTGGCCGAGATCGCCGGCGGTAAAATCCTCTCGGGACGGCGGCTGGACGACGCCGCAAAAGCCGTGGATTCGACAGGAATTGTGGTTTGGACGCCCTGATTGGCCTTTCAGAGACGCTCTCCCTCTGCAAAAGCTTGCGACGGGCGGGGGGCTTGGCTATGCCGGTGGCGCAATTTGGGACGTCGCCAAGCGGTAAGGCAGCGGATTTTGATTCCGCCATACGGAGGTTCGAATCCTCCCGTCCCAGCCAGTTATCAACCCTTGCACAGGGAGGCTCACCCTCCTAAGGGAGTGGCTGGGTTTGGTTTTGACTTGAATTGGTGAGCCGCTGGTCACGTTGGCCTGCGACCGCACAACCCGGAGGAAAGCGATGGCCAAGACTGCAACAACGACCAAGAAGCCCGCAGCGAAGTCCGCAAGCGGTGCCGCGCGTACGCCGAACGCAGCGTTCATGAAGCCGCTGACACCGTCGAAGGAACTCGGCGCCGTTGTCGGTACCGCTGCAATCCCGCGCTCTGAGGTCGTCAGCAAGCTCTGGGAATACATCAAGAAGAACAACCTTCAGAATCCCGCGAACAAGCGCGAGATCATCTCGGACGACAAGCTGAAGCCCGTCTTCGGCAAGGACAAGGTCACCATGTTCGAGATGAACAAGCTGATCGCCGGCCACCTGAAGGGCTGAGGCATTCCACTGGCCGGGCCTCCTGCCCGGCCAGTGTTTTCCAGGGACTACCGCCTAAGGCGACGGCTTTCTTCTTTGCCGTCAATCCTTTGCTAACGCAGGCCATTTAGGCTCGCGGGCATGAATAGTTCAGCACATCAGACCGAAGAAAAGCGCGGTTCGCCGCGCATGCGCACCCTCAAGGGTGGCCGCGTCGTGCTGCCCAACAATCTCTCGACGTTCGAATGCAAGGTCCGGAACCTCTCCGCAACGGGCGCATGCATCGAAATGCCGTCGACGCTCGGCGTCCCGAACCATTTCACCCTGAAATACGACGACGGCAGCCCGAGCAAGGTCTGCAACGTTATCTGGCGCACCGATAAGCGCATGGGGCTGCGTTTCGAGTCCTGAGCGAACCTCAGGCTCCCGAAACGCAAAAAGGCCGCCCGAAGGCGGCCTTTCGCGTTTTTAGCCTGAAGCCGATCAGCCTTTGAGGACTTCGACCAGAGTCTTGCCGAGTTGAGCCGGCGACGGCGACACGCGGATGCCCGCGGCCTCCATCGCCGCGATCTTGTCCTCGGCGCCGCCCTTGCCGCCCGAGATGATCGCGCCGGCATGGCCCATGCGGCGTCCGGGAGGAGCCGTGCGGCCCGCGATGAAGCCGACCATCGGCTTCTTGCGGCCCTTCTTGGCCTCGTCCTTCAGGAACTGCGCGGCGTCCTCCTCGGCCGATCCGCCGATCTCGCCGATCATGATGATCGACTTCGTGGCGTCGTCGGCGAGGAAGAGCTCCAGCACGTCGATGAACTCGGTGCCCTTGACCGGGTCGCCGCCGATGCCGACGGCCGTGGTCTGGCCGAGGCCTGCCGTGGTGGTCTGGAAGACCGCCTCATAGGTCAGCGTGCCCGAACGCGACACGACACCGACCGTACCCGGCTTGAAGATATTGGTCGGCATGATGCCGATCTTCGACTCGCCAGCGGTCACGATGCCCGGGCAGTTCGGCCCGATCAGGCGCGACTTCGAGGCATCCAGCGCGCGGCGCACCCGCACCATGTCGGTGACCGGGATGCCCTCGGTGATGCAGACGATCAGCGGGATCTCGGCGTCGATCGCTTCCAGGATCGCGTCGGCCGCGCCCGGCGGCGGAACGTAGATCACGCTGGCGTCGGCGCCAGTCTTGTCGCGAGCCTCGATGACGGTGTCGAACACCGGCAGGTTGAGGGTCGGATGCTGGGAACCGCCCTTGCCAGGCGAGGTGCCGCCGACGACCTTGGTGCCGTAGCCGATCGCCTGCTCGGAATGGAAGGTGCCGTTCTTGCCGGTGAAGCCCTGAACGATGACCTTGGTGTCTTTGGTGAGCAGAACGGACATTACGCGGCCTCCTTCACGGCCTTGACGATCTTCTGGGCGGCATCGTCGAGGTCATCAGCCGCGATGACGTTCAGGCCGGACTCCGAAATCAGCTTCTTGCCGGCCTCGACATTGGTGCCTTCGAGGCGAACGACGAGCGGAACCTTCAGGCCGACTTCCTTCACGGCCGCGATCACGCCGTCGGCAATGACGTCGCAGCGCATGATGCCGCCGAAGATGTTGACCAGGATGCCCTTCACGGCCGGATCGGCGGTGATGATCTTGAAGGCAGCGGTGACACGCTCCTTGGTGGCGCCGCCGCCGACATCGAGGAAGTTCGCCGGTTCGGCGCCGTAGAGCTTGATGATGTCCATCGTGGCCATTGCGAGACCGGCGCCGTTGACCATGCAACCGATCGAGCCGTCGAGCGCGATGTAGCTGAGATCGTATTTCGACGCCTCGATCTCCTTGGCGTCCTCTTCCGTCTCGTCGCGCAGTGCGGCGACTTCCGGATGACGGTAGATCGCGTTCGAGTCGAACGAGACCTTGGCGTCGAGCACTTTCAGCTTGCCGTCATTGGTGACGACCAGCGGGTTGATCTCGAGCATCGCCATATCCTTGTCCGTGAAGGCGGCATAGAGCTGCTTCACGAGGGCTTCGGCCTGCTTGGCGAGGTCGCCCGAAAGGTTCAGCGCCTTGGCGACCTTGCGGCCGTGCAGCGGCTGGATGCCGGTTGCCGGATCGACGGAGAAGGTCACGATCTTCTCGGGGGTCGAATGAGCGACGTCCTCGATGTCCATGCCGCCCTCGGTCGAGACGACAAAGGCCACGCGGCTGGTCACGCGGTCGATCAGCATCGACAGGTAGAATTCCTTGTCGATCGCCGCGCCTTCCTCGATGTAGAGGCGGTTGACCTGCTTGCCGGCCTCGCCGGTCTGGATCGTGACCAGCGTGTTGCCGAGCATTTCCTGAGCGGATGCCTTGACGTCCTGGACGCTCTTGACGACGCGAACGCCGCCCTTCGCATCCGCCGGCAGTTCCTTGAACTTGCCCTTGCCGCGGCCGCCGGCGTGGATCTGGGACTTGACGACCCACACCGGGCCGCCGAGTTCGTGCGCGGCCTTTTCGGCCTCGTCCGGCGTGAACGCGGGAATGCCGCGCGAGACCGGAGCGCCGTACTCCTTCAGGATGGCTTTCGCCTGATATTCGTGGATGTTCATCGAGACCCCCCTTCGAGGTTATCGCGAGTTGTCATAAACGCGGCCGCACGCGCACGGAAGCGGTCCGCGTTAATTTTCAAGGATGTAGGAATGGACAAGGACACGCAGGGATCGAACCCTTCGCCGCGGCGAAGGGCCCGTACCTGCTGAGACCTTACTCGGCCGCCTGGCGAACCGGTTCGCCGGTTGCGCCCGAGGCCTTGATCTCGGTGATCTGCTCTTCGTCGAAGCCGAGCACCGAAGCGAGGATCTCGTCCGTGTGCTCGCCGAGCAGTGGCGAACGTTCGACCTGAACGTCGTTGTCCGACAGCTTGATCGGATTGCCGACCGTGATGTAGGCGCCGCGCGTCGGATGATCGACCTCGACAAGCGTACCCGTCGCATAGAGCGACTGATCCTCGGCGATCTCCTTCATGGACAGGATCGGACCGCAGGGGATGTCGTACTTGTTGAGGATGTCCATGACCTCGAACTTGGTCTTGGTCATGGTCCATTCTTCGATCGTCGCGAAGATGAAGTTCAGCTTCGGCAGGCGCTGCGCCGGCTTGGCGAATTCGGGATCGTTGATCCACTCTTCCTTGCCGATGACGGTGCAGACCTTGTCCCAGACCTGGGCCTGGGTGATGAAATAGATGTAGGCGTTCGGGTCGGTTTCCCAGCCCTTGCACTTCAGGATGCGGCCCGGCTGACCGCCACCGGAATCGTTGCCCGCGCGCGGAACGGCATCGCCGAACGGGATGCCTTCGCCGAACTGGCTGTATTCCTGGAGCGGACCGCGCTGGAGGCGCTGCTGGTCGCGCAGCTTGACGCGGCAGAGGTTCAGCACAGCATCCTGCATGGCGGCGAGGACGCGCTGGCCCTTGCCGGTCAGAGTACGCTGGTAAAGCGCCGTGACGATGCCGAGCGCGAGGTGGAGACCCGTGCCGGAATCGCCGATCTGCGAACCGGTGACCATCGGCAGGCCGTCACGGAAACCCGTGGTGGACGCCGAGCCGCCGGTGCACTGGGCGACGTTCTCATAGACCTTGCAGTCCTCGAACGGACCGGGGCCGAAGCCCTTGACCGACGCAACGATGATGCGCGGATTGATCTCCTGGATACGCTCCCAGGTCAGTCCCATGCGGTCGAGCACGCCCGGGGCGAAATTCTCGACCATCACGTCGCAGATCTTGATGAGCTCCTCGAGGACCTTCTTGCCCTGAGGGTTCTTGGTATCCAGCGTGATCGAACGCTTGTTCGAGTTCAGCATGGTGAAATACAGACTGTCGACATTCGGAATGTCGCGCAGCTGTGAGCGGGTGATGTCACCCTCGCCCGGACGCTCCACCTTGATCACGTCCGCACCGAACCACGCCAGAAGCTGCGTGCAGGTCGGGCCGGACTGGACATGGGTGAAGTCGAGAACGCGGACGCCGTCTAGCGCTTTGCCCATCTTCTGTTCCTCTCGACCTTAATTCGAATGGTCCCCGAAGCGGCCTGTCCTTCGTTGAGGACAGGCCGCCTTTTCTTGTTTCCGGCGAACCGGCTTGTTGTTTCACGCCGGCCTTTTGGCCGGTCGTTTTGCTTACGCGCTCTTCTTTTTGACGACGGATTGCGGGTTGAGGTTTCCGATATTGCCGGATTCGGAACCTGCTTCCGGGTCGATGG
>QDFX01000006.1 GCA_003347645.1 Rhizobiaceae bacterium CPCC 101076
CGACACGGTCGACGCCGGTTCGGGCGTGGACCGGATCGAGGGCGGCGCGGGCGACGACCTGCTGAAGGGCGGTTCGGGCGGCGACACCTTCGTCTTCGCTCAAGGCTTTGGCCACGACGTGATCTCGGACTTCGCGACGTCGGGCGCCAGCGCCGACGTGCTCGAGTTCTCGATCGACATCTTCGCCGACTTCGCCGCGGCGATGGCCTCGGCGGTGCAGGTCGGCTCCGATGTCGTGTTCACGATCGACGAGGACACCACGCTGACGCTCGACCACACCAAGCTCGCCACGCTCGGCGCGGACGACTTCCGCTTCGTCTGAGCCGATAGGACAGAAAAACGAGAGGGCGCCGAAAGGCGCCCTTTTTGTTGATCAGACAAGTATTTCCCTGGGAACCGTAACCTTGTTTCTCGCTTGCGATCCCTTCCACTCACACTTTCGGCTATATCGTCCGCAACAAAGCCGTCCGACACATTAGCGTACGCATCTCGCAAGGAGAGACAGATGCCGAGGATCAAATCAGACCAACGCACTCTCATGTCCCGGTCGGGCATTGCAGGGCTCGGCGCGCTTGCTTTCGCGAGCGTTCTATCGGTCTCGTCCGCGCAGGCGGCGGATGTCCTTCTCCTGATAGACGGTATCGAGCCCACCAAGGGCATCGTTCGCGTCGCCTTCTGCAACACCGGCCCGCTCGACGAATGCAGGCAGTTCTCGGCGGAGCAGCCGGCCAGCGCCGAGACCCTCGGTTTCCGCTTCCAGAACGTGCCGCCCGGCCGCTATGCCTTCGTCGGCTATCAGGACATGGACGAGAGCGGCAAGAATGAGCGCAACATGCTGGGAATGCCGAAGGAGCCGTTTGCTCTCAGCAACGGTGCCGGCTCCAAGCTGATTCCGCCGCCCGATCACGAGGATCTGGCGATGGACGTGCTCGACGGACCGGAAGAGACCACGATCGAGATCACGCTCCAGACCGTGACCGCGACCAAGAAGAAGAAAGGTCTCGGCAAGGCGCCGATCGAGACCGTGCCGGTCGTGCTCGTCGGCGACGTCATGAATCCGCCGCCCGAGGGAACCCCGCTGCCCGCGCCGGTCCTCGGCGGTCTTCCGCCGGCCTCAACTCCGACCACCGCGAAACCGGCCACAGCCAAGGCGCCGGCCGCTCCGAAGGCCGCCGCGGCGCCCAAGCCGACCGCCGTGATGCCGGCACCCGCGCCAAAGTAAAAAAGCAAAGCCCGGAACGCGAGTTCCGGGCTTTTTCGTCAGCGCGGCAGGTTCAGTTCGCCGCGAGCCATTTCTGCATGTCGCCGCGAAGCTGCGCATCGGCCTCGTGGAAGAAGTATTCCGAGACGATCGTCGGCGACTTGATCTTGCTGTTGATGCCGTCGTTGATCGACATATGCACGCCGTCACGGCCGGAAAGCTGGTGGCACTGGGCGCATGAGACGGTGTTGAAGCGGATCGCGTGGACGTCCTGCCGCTTCGGATCGCGGAAGGTGTCGACCGTCAGTGAGGACAGCACCTCCGTCAGCTCGGCCTTCCGCGCGCCTTGCGACTTCTCGATCTCGGCGCGCAGCAGATCGGTGTCGTAGACCGACGAGTAATAGCCGTAGTCGATGCCCTGGCGGATCGTTTTCGCCGCCGCGAGCTGGCCGGTGAGGTTGTGGCGTTCGAGATTGCCGAAGATCCAGATGCCGGTCAGCGCCGAGCCCCACTGGATGCCGTGGACCGGCCGCGCCGTCGTGAATTCGCGGATGAAATCGCGCAGCTTGCCGTCGCCATTGCCGCTTTCGCGCGCCCGGGTCAGTTCGTCGAGGCGGGTCATGAAATGGCGCTGCTGCTCGGCGCGGGTTTTGTCGTCGGCAAGGCGGTCGACGACGTCCCATTTGAGGTGCAGGAAAAGCTGCTCGCTCATATGGATGGGATCGAGCGGATTGATCATCTGGTACGTGAAGCGCACCTGCGGGATGATGCGCTCGCCGGTCCAGGCCGCGTCGAGCTGCGGCTCCTGCGGCTTCATCGTCATGCCGACCAGCCTAAAATGCGCCATGTCCGCGACGTCGGCCTCGACATCCCTGATCGGCTGGATGACGAGACCTGAGGTGTAGACGTTGTTCGGCGTGACGTCTGAAAGGCGCAGCGTGTCGTTGCCGGGCTCGGTGGAGGGGTCGTATCCGGGGAAGGGCTGGCCCTTCAGGAAGTCGAGCAACTTCGCGAACTCGTCCGGCTGCAGCAGCGAGCCGAGCGGATATTCCGTCCGCATCTCAGGCGTCGCCTCGACCACCATCTGGCGCGGCAGCGAGAATGCCTTCAGGCCCTTCTGCGGGCGGGGCGTGTCGATGCCGTAGTCGAAGGCGTGGCCATCGGGGTAGTACCAGAGCGAGTTGCGCTTCAGGTCGTTCAGATCGAACGGCTTGCGCTGATCGTAGTCGCGTAGCTCTTTCATCGGGTAGTTGACCGAGAGCTTGGCCTCGAAGCGCTGGAGCTCTTTCTGGGGAAAATCCGCGAGGCTCATCGCGTCGCGATGGTCCCACATGAACTTCATCGGGTCGAAGTTCGGATCGGGATCGTGCGCGACATGGCGGCCGCATTCGGCGTCGGGGCGCAGCCTGGTATAGTGCTCCAGCCGGACGACGACGCGGGTATAGCCTTCCTTGCGCTCCTTCTCAAACGTGGTCTTCGGATATTCGTCGATGTGGCGCAGCAGATAGGCGCTGTCGACCTTGCAGCCCTCCGGCGTCTCCAGCGAGGACTGGTGGTCGATGTGGCGGGAATCCTCCCAGATCGCGGCCGGGATCAACTGAGCGTAGCTGGCCTGATGGCCCTTCTGCATCATCGGATAAAGCGGCTCGGTGGCGCCGAGGCCGGAATCGATGAACTCGTAATTGTAGCCGGGCCGCGGGGCGCGCAGCAGCGACTCGAAATAGGTGATGACGTCGTAGACGGAACCCGGCCGGAGCGACGGAGTGTTGCTCTGCAGGATCTTGGTGCGGTTGAGATTGTAGACCTTCTCGGCGACCAGCGAGCTGTTGACGGGCTTTTCTTCCTCGGCTGAGGCGAGGAATGGAGATGTAGCGAAGAAGGCAAGCGACAGAACGGAAACTCGTAAGCCCGGCCTCATCCAATCCCCCCTTTGACCCCTGTCAAAATCGTATCAGGCTTGGGTGATTTCGCCATTGGGCCGGAAAAAAATCCCCGGAAAGTTGGGATGGTGTGTCGCAGCCGCCACATGCTCGCAAGCGGATTATCGTCCGAGCGCGGCTTCGATTTCTTGGATCAGGGCATTGGCCTGAAACGGCTTGCTGAGGAAGGCGGAAGCCCCGGCTTCCTTTGCTTTCCGCTCCAGATGGGGGGCGGCAAAGGCGGTCATGAAGATGATCGGGAAGGCATGGCCCTGGTCCTTGAGCGCGGCCTGAAGGTCGATGCCGGACATTCCAGGCATCTGGACGTCCGTGATCAGGCACGAGATCGCTGTCTTCTCTTCGGAGCCGAGGAACTCCTCACCGGACGCATAGGTACGAACGGAATAGCCGAGCGAGCGCATCAGGCTGGAAAGCGCGATGCGAACGGCTTCGTCATCGTCGGTGACTGCAATGAGAGGAACAGCGGCCAAGATACACTATCCAATCGACCGTACGCGCTGAAGAATCTGGTGGCGACGGATCATGATCCTATTTAGCTGACCTCTAATGTGGCGGGTATCATACGGAGGTTTGCCCGCATGCTGTAATCATCGCCCGGCCAGTGCCTCGGCCATGCGGACCAGGTCCGCGAGCGAGCGGGCATTCATTTTCCGCATGACATTGCCGCGGTGGATCTTGACCGTGATCTCGCTCAGGCCGAGCTCGCCCGCGATCTGCTTGTTCATGAGACCCTTGGTCACGAGCGCCATGACCTCCCGCTCGCGCGGGGTAAGCGTGTCGTGATTGCTGCGAAGAGCCGAGGCCACGCCGTCCAGAGCGCGGCGCTCGCGGTCCTTCTCAAGCGCGGTGGAAACCGCGTCGAGCATTTCCTGATCGCGGAACGGCTTGGCGAGAAAATCGACCGCGCCGGCCTTCATCCCGCGAACCGTCATCGGGATATCGCCGTAGCCGGTCATGAATATCACCGGGATGTTGATGCCCGAGCGAGAGAGCTGCGTCTGGAAATCCAGGCCGCTGACGCCAGGCAGGCGAACGTCGAGCACAAGGCAGCTCGGCGTTTCCGGCAGGGATGCTGTCAGCACATCGGCGGCAGAGGGAAAGACTTTCACGTCGTAGCCGATTGAACGGAACAGGCTGCTGAGCGCGTCGCGGATGTCGGCGTCGTCGTCGACGACCAGAACCAGCGGGTTGGGTGCGGTGGTAGTTGCAGGTTTCACTGGCGATTCCGAAGTATCAGGCGGAAGGTCGAGCCGGGCTCGCTCTTTTCAACCGTTGTCAGCTCGCCGCCATGGGCAGCGGCGATCGAGCGGCAGATCGATAGGCCCATCCCCATGCCGTTTGCCTTCGTCGTGAAGAACGGCTCGAAAATACGGGACGCGATTTCAGGCGGCAATCCGGGTCCGGTATCGGAAACTTCGATCATCGGTCCGTCTTGTCCGTCGATCGTGCGAAGCGCGATCAGTCGAGTATCCCTCGGCTGGCCGTTCATCGCCTGCGCCGCGTTCAGCAGGAGGTTCAGGACGACCTGCTGGAGCTGCACCCGATCGCCGGTGATTTCGGGGCTGGGATTGGCGAGATCGACCGTCAATTGCGCGCCGTGGATGCCGAGCTCGCGGTCGACAAGGGCCGCAGCCTGTTCGGCGACCTCGTTCAGGGATAGCGGCTCGTAGCGGGGATCGGTCTTTTTTGCCATCGCGCGCAGGCGAGCGATGACCTCGGCCGCGCGATTGCCGTTGGCGATGATCCTGTCGAGGTTTGCCCGGATCTCGCCGAGATCGGGCTCTTGCCGCGACAGCCAGCGGACACAGGCCTCACCATTGGTGACGATCGCGGCGAGAGGCTGGTTCACCTCGTGCGCGATCGATGCCGTCAGCTCGCCGAGCGTCGCGACCCGTGCCGCGTGGGCTAATTCGGAATTGGCGCGATCGAGGGCTTCCTGGAAGCGATGCCGCTCGGTGATGTCGGTCATGCTGATCAAGACCGAGTTCATCACCTCCGGTTCGGAGGCGAGCCTCATGTTGAACAGGACTGAAATGTTGTCGCCGGCCAGCGTGTGCAGAACAGCCTCCGAACTGGTCGTCGTCTCACCGCGGAAAAGCGCATCGATCACTTCGACGAACCCGGCATCGCCGTCGGCGCCGACGACGGTCGAGATCGGTCCAAGCAGTTCCGATCGGTCCTTCGCACCAAACAGCTCCACTGTCGCATCGTTCACGTCCATGGTGCGGACGAGAGCCTTCAGTCGTGCGATCTCATCGGGCCTCTGCTCCAGATAGCCTCGGGCGTCGAGGACGCCGTCCCTGCGAAGGGCGTCGATGGCCTTCTTGATCCCGGAATAATCCTGCTCCCAGATCGACACGCCCGCGGCGTCGAAGATGTTGCGGTAGCGCCTTTCGCTCCTCCGCAATTCGGCGTCCGCGCGCTTCTGCTCGGTGACGTCCGTATTGGTTTCGAGGATGGCCAGCGGCCTGTCCTGGTCGTCCCGCTGAAGCGCCCAGCGGCTGCTCACCGTCAGCCGCCGTCCGTCACGTGTCGTCTGGATGAGCTCGCCCTCCCAGCGCCCAGTTTGATGGATCTCGGCGATGATGGCCTCATGGCTCATCGGAAAGACGGTGCGGATCAGTTCCCTCGGCTGCTGGCCGGCGGCCTCGTCGCTCGACCAGCCGTAGAGTTGCTCGGCGCCTCGGTTCCAATAGGTGATGTTGCCGGACAGGTCGTGGACGAAGATCGCGTCGTGCGACAGATCGAGCAGCCGCGCGCGCTCCTGAGCGACCTTCACGGTGGATAGATTGCGTAGCGCCAGCACCGTGGTGATGGCGATGGCGGACAGGCTCATCATCGACCGGACCCATGCCGAATCCTCGAAGTGGAAGCCGTGAACCACCACATAGCTCGTGACGGTGAGGACAACACAGGCGATGGCGGCGACGATGACCTCGCGGCGGCCACAGGTGCTCGCAATCATCATGATCACGACGACGTACAAAACCGCGATCGCAAACTGCATCGGGCTCAGGGTGTCGAAGACGAAGAGTGCCGTTGCGAGTAACGCCGCGACATACGGAATCCAGCGCGACCACCGGCGGTCGTCCAGGGGGTCTGCCAGATAGGTCTTGTCTGTCGCTTCGACGGTCATCGCCTGGTCCACAAGCCGCCGCGCGCTCTTCGCGGCCCGACTCGTTTGCTCCGTACGAACGATGACGGCAAGCAAAACGAGCGTTTTTCGTGCCTACCCCAAACCTATGTATGGGGCCGCCGATCCCTAAGCATGGTGTTTGAAACCCAGCGTAGGATTCTCTCCGCAGTGCCCGGTCGTCAATCTGCGTCCATCGAAACGCCGCTGCACCGCGTCGGCGAAGATCGGGGGATCAGATGGGACAGATCATGGCATTCAACGACAGCTCGGACGAGACGGTCCGGATTGACGAAAAACAGGAGCGCAAGCACCTCTCGAGAATTCTCGGCGTGATCGGCCATGACCTGAAGCAGCCGGTCTCCGTTGCGATGATGTTCGTGGAGATGGCGCGCGCCGATCTCAACGGCGAGAAGAGTCCCGAACGCCTCCAGCGCGCCTATGATGCGCTCCGTCAGGTCTGCCGCGAACTCGATGCGATCGCCCGCACCTCGCAGGGCGGCAAGGCGTTCAGCCCCCGGACCACGGAGGTGCCGGTTCAGGTCCTATTCGACCGGCTCGATGCCGAATGGCGCGCCTATGCCGCCCATTTCGGGGTCTTCCTTCGCCTGCTGCCGAGTTCCGCAGTCGTCTCCACGGATCCGGAACTCCTCATGACGATCCTGCGCAACCTGGTCGGCAACGCCGTCAAATTCTCGTCGCGCGGCCGTCGCGTTGTCGTCGGCTGCCGGCGCGTTCGCGGCGAAGTTCGCTTCGAGGTGCATGACCAGGGGCCGGGCATGCGCTCCGACCGCCTGGAGAAGATGTTCGACGCGTTCGAACGGGGCGAGCAGCGGGATTCCATTCCGGGGCTTGGCCTTGGCCTCCATCTCGTCCGGGAAACCGGCGCGCTTCTCGGCTGCAAGGTGGCGATCTCGTCGATTGAGGGACGCGGAACGTCCTTCCACGTCTATGTGCCGAAACCCGCGCTCAACAGCTGACCGCACCGCTTCATCAAGTCGGGGGGCCGACCGAAGGAAACCGATCATGAGCACTGAACTCGCAACCCGCATGAAGGCGCCTCTGACGACACCGACAGATCTCGGCGCGGAGGCTCGCCGGAATGTCTCCGCCGCCTTGAACGGGATTCTCGCGGATATGTTCGCGTTGTACCTGAAGACGAAGAATTTCCACTGGCATATGTCGGGTCCGCATTTCCGCGATTACCATCTTCTGCTCGACGAGCAGGGCGATGAGATTTTCGCGACGACCGACGACATCGCCGAGCGGGTTCGAAAGATCGGCGGCACGACGATCCGCTCGATCGGTCATATCGGGCGCCTGCAGCGGGTATTGGACAACGACGCCGACTATGTGACACCGGAGGACATGCTCGCCGAGCTTCGCACCGACACCCAGGAGCTGATCGGTCGGATGCGCCGTGCCCATGAAGTTTGTGACGAACACAATGACGTCGCGAGCGCCAGCCTGCTGGAGAACTGGATCGACGAGGCCGAGGGTCGCGCCTGGTTCCTGTTCGAGACGGGCAGGGAAGTTCGGGTGCTCTAGGATTGCGACAGAGCCGGCGACGTCGCCGGCTCTGTCTGCATAACGTCAGGGCTCTTCGTTGGGGATTTTGAGAGGATGCCCGCAAGCCTTGCAGAAGACGGCATCCGGCTCGTGCCGCATCAGTGCGCATTGCGGACAGCGGAAGCTGACCTTTCGCGGCCTGAAGATCGCCTGCGCCAATTGCACGAACAGCGAGATGCCCGCGATCATCGCCACGACCGAAGTCAGCTTGCCCCATGGACCGGGTAGGGTGATGTCGCCGAAACCGGTCGTGGTCACCGTCGCGACGGTGAAATAGAGCGCGTCGACATAGGTCGTCAGTCCCTCGGTGCGCCCGGCAAAGGTCGTGTAGACGAAACCGGTGAACACGAAGAGGAACGTGACGAGCCTGATGATGGCGCGCGTAGCGTTTTCCCAGCTTTCCAGCCCGCGTTTGCGCAAAGGCCGCCACACCACATCGGTTCGCGACAGGGTCCATAGCCGAAGCGCCCGCAGGAAGCTCAGATTGGCCAGCCAAAGCGGCGCGAGCAAAGTGGCGAGCACCAGAAGATCGATCCAAACATCCAGCTGGCGCACCCACTTCCGGATGTCTTCGGCGGCCAGTGCCCGGGCAACAAGATCAGCGGCCACCACGAGCGCAATCGTGTAGTCGAGCCAGAAATAGACCGGCTTGTCGCTGATAATCGGCGCCAACAGGAAGAAGCCGATGATCGCCAGGTCGATGACGACGACCGCCCATTGGAAGCGCAACGCCGTCGTCGACCGGCCGTGATAAAGCGACCTGAGTGTCTGCTGAAGGCGCTGGATCGACACCTGTTTCCTCTCGATTCTTCTTCTTTGCCCGGCAGGGTAAGCCTGTCTGCCGCCTACAGGAAACGCCGTTCCGCCCTTTCAGTGCCTTGTTTACGTGTCAGAGGGATTCGCGTCGGAATATTCGTTGCGACGGAGCCTTGGCGGTTCGGTCGGAATTTCGGCATCGACAGTTTATCGGGGCAGGCTGGGGACGCCGCGTTTGCGGTGGCTTGTTCGCATTGGGTGGGGTCTTTTCGTTGGGTCTGTTTCGCGCCGTTCCTCTCGTCGCTTTCCTCCTCGCGGGCTGTGCGGGTGGTCCCGATCTGTCGGGCGATCAGTATCCGTCGGACATTGCGCGCACCGGGACGCTGACTGCGGTGACGACCCGCAAGCCGGTGGGCGACGGACGCGTCTCGCCCTGGTTCGGGCCGGAGCGCGGCAATCCGCACATTGCCGAAGTCCGTTTCGATTCGCCCTACAAAGCGGGCCGCTTTTCGACACAGGCGATCGGCATCAGCGACTGGAAGATCCAGAGCGTCCAGCAGGTGGCCTCGATCGCCGCCGCGCAGCCGCTCGACGGTGGTTCGCAGCGCGACGTCCTGATGTACGTGCACGGCTTCAACGAGAGTTTTGCCGACGCCACGCTCGATGCGGCTAGGCTGTCGGATGCGCTGCATTTCCGCGGCAACACCGTCGTCTTCAGCTGGCCGTCCCGGAATTCCGTTCTGGATTACATGGCCGACCGCGAGAGTGCGATGTGGTCCCGCGATGCGCTGGAAGACGCGCTTGACGATCTCCTGACCACGCCGGGTGTCGGCCGCGTCAACATCGTCGCCCACAGCATGGGCGGCATGGTCACCGTCGAGGCGCTCCGGCAGGTGGTTGCGCACAATGGCGGCGCGACGGGCAAATTCGGAGCGATCATCTTCGCCTCGCCGGACATCGACGTCGACAGCTTCTCGGCTTCGGTTCGGCGATTGGGCGATCTCAATCGCCGGATGACGGTGATCACCTCGAAGGACGATCGCGCGCTGGCGATTTCTGCCAGCCTCGCCGGTGGCGGCCGTGCGGGCCGGGTCGACAAAGCGAAGCTCGAGGATCTCGGCATCGAAGTCGTCGACGCTTCCGGCCTGTCGCGCGGCCTGATCCGCCACGATCTCTTCCTGCACGACGCTTCGGTTCAGAAGGTCATCGCCCAGGCGATCCGCGACGCCGGCAGTCAGGTCAGCACCGGGGCGGTATCGTCCTATCCCGCTCCGGCCATCACCCCGGCTGTGCCGGTCGCCGCGCAGCCACAGGTGCAATACCAGCCGCCGCCAGCCCAGACGCAGCCCGCCGTTCAGCCGCAGCAGCCAATGGCGCAAGCCCAGCCGCCACTCCAGATCCCGCCGCCCGTGGAGGCTTCGCCGGTGCCCACGCAGTAAAGAGCGGGAACCAGCGGCGCAATTCTCCGTTATCACCCAGCCGTGCTGCGACTTCCGTCTTGCAAACAAAGTTGGCTTGCGGTCCGTGCGTTTTGCCGCGGGCAAAAAGAGGAAGCGAGCGTTGAGACAATCGACTGGGACTGAGGCGTGATTGTTTGGGGTCCGGTCGGGCCCGCGCATCGGGAAGAAGCAGCGTGAGCGATGCGATCGACACTACGCTCTGCGACCGCGAGCCCATCCACATTCCCGGATCGATCCAGCCGCACGGATTGTTGCTGGTCGCGGATTTGGGCGGACTCGTAGTCCGCCATGGCGCCGGCGACATCGAGGGCCGCCTCGGTCGACAGAAATGGCTCGGTGCATCACTGGTCGATCTTATAGGCGGGGAGATGGCGGACCGTGCGGCCGGGGTTGCTAGTCTCGACACATCGCCAGGCTTTCTCGGACGCATTTTGCTCGCCAATGTGGCGTTCGACGTCAGCGCGCATCTCTCGCATGGACAATTAGTCGTCGAACTGGAGCCCACGCCCGATCAGGTGACGGCTTCGGCGATCTTGTCGCGGCTGGAGGCGGCGGCGGGGGCTCTCGAAAAGGCGCTCACGCTCAACGAACTCTGCCAGGTCGCGGCCCTCGAGTTCCGGCGGCTCACCGGCTACAGCCGGGTCATGATCTATCATTTCCTTGAGAACGACGCGGGCGTCGTCCTGGGTGAGGACCGAGCGCCCGGCCAGCCCTCGTTCATGAATCATCATTTCCCGGCATCGGACATCCCGAAGCAGGCGAGGGCGCTCTATATCCGCAATTTGGTTCGGGTCATCCCGGATGTATCCTACGAGCCCGCGCCGTTGCGTCCGACTCTCTCGCCGGACGAGACGCTCGACATGAGCGACTGCATCTTGCGAAGCGTCTCCTCGGTTCATATCCAGTATCTGCGGAACATGGGCGTGGCCGCCTCGGCGTCGATCTCGATCGTCAAGGACGGCGTGCTGTGGGGGTTAGTGGCCTGTCACAACGAGACGCCACTTGCGATCAGCTACGACGTGCGGGCCGCGTCGCGCGCTTTGGCCGGCAGCCTCGCGCGGCAGATCAAGGCCCGGGAAGAGACGGACGCCTATCGCGAGCGGGTCCGTCTGCGCAGTTTCGAGGACGACATCGTGTCGCTGCTCTCGCGAGAGGGATCGCTCGACAGCGCGATTTCAAACCATCTCGCCGAACTGATGCGCATGCTCAACGCCGACGGCGTGGCGGTCCTGCGTAGCCAGGATCTCGTCGTCGGTGGACGCTGTCCGCCTGAGGAAGAGGTGCGGGCGATAGGTGCCTGGGCAACCGACAAGGCCGTGGAGACGACGTTTGCGACCGAGCGCCTCTCCGAGGTCTATCCGGGAAAGCTTGAGGCCGCGCCCCTGGCCAGTGGCCTCCTTGCGATCACCCTGTCGGCCAGCGAGCCCTGGCTCGTGCTCTGGTTTCGCGCCGAGCATATCAAGACGGTGGAGTGGGCAGGGAATCCGCAAAAGGACATCACCACCGGTCCGGGTGGAGTGCTCAATCCGCGCGCGAGTTTCGAGGCGTGGAAGGAGACGGTGCGCGGCCGCGCCCGCCGCTGGACGTTGCCCGAGGTCGAGGCGGCCGGCCGCCTGCGTGTCGCGGTGACCGGTGTCTGGCAGAACCGGCGCATGCGCGACCTCAACCGCCAGCTTCTCGCCACTCTAGACGAGAAGGATGTGCTGATCCGCCAGAAGGAGTTCCTGATCGGCGAGGTCAATCATCGCGTCCAGAACAGTCTCCAGCTGGTGTCGAGCTTCCTGTCGCTGCAGGCGCGGGCGTCGAACGATCCGGCCCTGCAGTCCGCCATCGACGAGGCACGGCGCAGGCTCGCGGCAGTGTCGCTCGTTCATCGCAGGCTCTATCGGGCCGATCAGGTGGAGGCAGTCGACGTCGCCCGCTATATCGAGGAACTGACGCGCGATCTCGTGGCATCGATGGGCGACGAATGGGCGCCGCACATCACGCTCGATCTGTCCCCGGTCATGCTGCCGCCGGATCGTACGGTTGGTCTCGGACTAGTGCTCACCGAGTTGATTATCAACGCCAACAAATATGCCTATGGCGGACAGCCGGGGCCGCTGCGGATCACTCTTGCCGAGGACCGGGCGGACTTCCGCCTGACCGTCGCCGACCAAGGTGGCGGCCGTGCTCCGAATTCCAACAGGCGTGGCTTCGGCAGCCGCATGATGGATGCTCTGGTGACCCAACTCGGGGGCGATCTCGGCTATGAGGACGCCAAGCCCGGCCTGCGCGCCGTTCTGAAGGCTCCGATCAGCATGCAACACGAGACGGCGCCTGCATAAGCGGGCATAAAGCTCTTGCCTGTACTTTCTGCCCTGGCGAGGAAACTTTGCCACGACAGGTTCAGTCAGGAGCGTCGATGTCAGCCAGTCCCTCCGCGAAGATGCCGATTATATCTTGGGCCTGTCCGCTGCTGGCGGTTGCCTTCTACGTCGCCGCGTCGTCTGTCGGCTTCAAGGACGCGCTTCCGCCCGGCGTGACCGGTATCGCACTGGCGCTCCTTCTCATGCCGGTCCTGTTCGGCGCGATCTTCGCCGCCGTCTACCATGCGGAGACGATCGCGCACTGGTCAGGCGAGCCATACGGCACGCTCATTCTCACGGTAGCCGTAACGGTTATCGAGGTGGCGCTGATTGCCTCGGTCATGATGTCGGATGCGAACGGCAGCCCGGCGCTCGCGCGCGACACGGTCTTCGCTGTCGTGATGACCGTCTGCAATGGTCTCGCCGGCCTCTGCATACTCGTCGGCGGACTGAAATATCGCGAGCAGAGTTTCCGAGTTCCCGGCGCAGCCGCCTACGTGACCGTTCTGATCGTCATGGCGACTTTGACGCTCGTCCTGCCGAACTACACCAGAGAGACGCCGGGACCGAGCTATTCGGACAGTCAGCTCATCTTCGTCGCCGTGGTCACCGTCGTCCTCTACGCCGCGTTCCTCTATATCCAGACTGTCCGCCACCGCGATTACTTCATTATCCAGGCGGGCGATCAGGGATGGCACGAGACGCATTCGATGCGACAGCTGGCCCTAAGCGGGCTGCTCCTGCTTGTCGCCCTGGTGGCGATCATCATGCTGTCGAAGAAGTTCGCGGTGGTGGTCGAACTCGGTCGGGAAGCGGCAGGTGCGCCCGCGCCGGTGACGGGCCTCATCGTTGCCATCCTGATCCTGCTTCCCGAAGGCATCGCGGCCGTTCAGGCGGCTCGCAAGGATGCGCTTCAAAAGTCGCTCAATCTTGCGCTCGGCTCAGCGCTGGCGACCATCGGCATGACCTTCCCCGCCGTCACCATTGTCGCGCTCGCACTGCACACACCGCTGACGCTGGGCCTCGATCCCTCGGACACGGTGTTGCTCGCCCTGACGCTTCTCGTCAGCACCATGACCTTCGCCACCGGCCGCACGAACATCCTCTACGGCTTCGTGCACCTCGTGATCTTCGCGACCTTCCTGTTCCTGACCTTTCAGCCCTGAACCGCCGACCGCGCCTCGCGCGGCGTCACGAGATAGCGGCGGCGGAAGACGCGGTTGAAATAGGAGAGGTCGCCGAAGCCGACCTCGTACGCGATGTCGCTGATTTTGCGGCCATCGCCGGACCGCAGCACGGCCCAGGCGCGGTCGAGCCGCTGTTCAAGCACATATTCCGAGAACGTCGTGCCCTCGGCCTCGAACAGCTTCTGCACGGTGCGCGCCGTCACACGCTGACGGCGGGCGACATGGTCGATCGTCAGCTCCCGGTTCGCCAAGCACTTGCGGATGTCATCCTTGATCGAGTCGAGCCGGCTCGTCGTAGCTTCGTTGTCCTGACCGCTTCGAAGCAGGAGCGTCAGCAGATCCTGGATGTGGGACGCGGCGATGCGGCGGCTCTCCGACGTCACGACCGGCAATATGCCCTGCAGCAGCGCGCCGCCGTAATGGGCGAGAAGCTGGAACGCCGCGACCTCGTGGGAGACGAGGCGGGGCAGGGTGGAGAGAAGGTCCGCCGAAGCGCCACGCACGGCCTGGCGTGGGACGCGCAGGCAGTCGAGCCGAGCGAGTTCGGAGACGTCCCAGGTCCAGGTCTTCCCGGTGGAGACGAGAACCGCGTCTCCCGCCTCCACGCGCAATACGCGTCCGTCCTGCTCGACCGTGATCGGCCCGCCCACCGGGCGCAGCAGCATGATGTCGTCGGCGCCGTCCTTGAGGCAGTGCTCTGTGTTGCGGCACGCGCTGGCGCAATTCAGGAAGCAAGTCGTCAGGCACGCATCGGGTAGCTCGCAGGACACCGCGCGCGCCATGAAGGGAATGCCGGGGTTCGGCACGATGTCGAGCGTCGCGAAAAGATCGCTCAGCCGCCGGCGCGACTGGCTGAGCCGCTCGCCTTCCGGCATATCGTCGGTCGTGAACCAGATCGGCGCGGCGGCGCTGGCCAAATCCCCATTCCCCTGATGCTTTGATGCAACTCGAGTGCAAAACAGCGCTTGAGTTCGTCCTAGTCCTAGTTCTACTTCGTCCTGCCCCAAGAAGCACGTTCTTATTGAGGCTAGTCGATCAAAAGAATGATTGATTAGGGGCTGGGGAAGTCTATGCGTATCCGTGGTACCGCGCTGTTTGGAATAAGTCTAATCTTGCCAACGGCAGTATTTGCCCAGGAAACACAACCGGTGATCGAGCTCGAGCCGATCATCGTCACTGGAGCGCGCACGGAGCGACCGGTATCGAGGACTCCCGCGACCGTCCGCGTGGTCGAGCGGGACGAGATCGAAAAGCAGATGCAGCTGACGTCGAATCCATCGGCGATCATCTCGCGCCTGATACCCGGCTATTCGGTCTCGAACCAGACGATCTCTGGCGCGTCCGAGACCTATCGCGGCCGCGACCTCCTCGTGATGCTCGACGGTGTTCCGCTGAACACGCCGCTCCGCGACGTCTCGCGCATCCTGGCGCTGATCGACCTCAACACGGTGGAGCGCATCGAATTCGTTTCCGGCGCTTCGAGCCTCTATGGCTCTGGCGCGACCGGCGGCACGGTGAACTTCATCACCAAGAAGGCGACGGACGGAAAGCCGATCGTCCGGATCAACACCGCGCTGCGGGCCTTCACGGCGAATGTCGGCGACAGCCTGCAGCCGGAGATTTCGGCCTCGATCACCGGCAAGGCCGAGAACGGTCCGGACTATGTGTTCGTCGGCTCGGGGCGCTTCGCCGACAAGACCTATGATGGCGCCGGTCGCGAATTGCCATCCGACGGCATGCTCGGGCAGGGCGGCGGCGACCGTTTCGAAAGCGGCAATCTGTTCGGCAAGCTCGGCTACGACCTCGATCTCGGTAAGCGCTTCGAGGTGTCGGCGAACTGGATCTATCTCAACCAGGATCCGGAGTGGATGACGACCTATCTGCCACCGTTTGCGCGGCCGGATTTCACGCGGCCCTACGAAGGTAAGAGCGTCCTGGAGGATTCAAAGCAGATCTCGGCGCGCTACACCGACGATGACTTCGCGCTCGGCAGCCTGAAGGCGGTGGCGTTCTTCAACGACGTCCGCAAGCGCTTCAACTATTCGGAGTTCGATCTCAACTACAACAACGTCGTCTACTATTCCGGTAATCTCGGCGACCCGACGAGCCCGTTCAACCAGACGGACCTCTCGAACCAGCGCGGCGGCGTGAACCTGACCGTCGATTCCCCACTCGACCGTCTCTACGACGGGATGCGGCTGACCTGGGGCGCGGACATCATTCACGAGAAGACCTCACAGGTGACGACGGAAGGCCGCGACACCTTCAATCCGATGTCGATGATGACCTATGCCGCGTTCGGCCAGCTCGAAGCGCCGGTCACTGAGCGCCTGACCGTCCGTGGCGGCATGCGCTACGAATATTTCGACCTGACGGTCGACGATTTCGTGCGGCCCGCCGCATTCCTCGGCTTCCCGGGCCTCGGCTATGCCGTCCTGCCGGACCTGCCGGTGGCGGGCGGCGAATTCGACTACAGCGCGCCGACTTTCAATCTCGGCGGCACGTTCGACCTCACCGAGACCTCGCAGATCTTCGGCGGTTTCAGCCAGGGCTATGCATTGCCGGACGTTGGTTCTTTCACTCGCCGGGCGGGTGCGATGAGCACTCCACAAATCCTGTTCTTCGGCTGCTTCCTTCCTCCCGGGCCGCTGCCGCCGGTTCCCTTCAATTGCGCGAAGAATCTGACGACGAGCTTCGACCAGATCTCGCCCGAGGCGCAGATCGTGAACAGCTACGAGCTCGGCGTGCGTGGCAGTTACGACCAGTTCAAGGGCAGCCTCGTCGGCTTCGTCAGCACCTCGGAGGAAGGCGTGACCTTCGATCCAGCGACGAACTCGCTGTCGCAACAGAAGGAGATCGTCTGGGGCGCCGAGTTCCAGGGCGAATGGGCAATGACCGAGGCCTTCTCGCTCGGCACCTTCCTCGCCTATCGCGAAGGGCGTTTCGACCAGAACAAGGACGGCGAGTACGATAGCTGGCTGCCGAACAACCGCATCGCGACGCCGTTCCGCGCGGTCGTCTACGGCGACTATCGGTTCGACAACGGCGTGGTGTTCCATCTGGAAGGCGAGGGTTGGACTGGCCGCAACAAGGCGGTGAACCCGGCGGGTCTGAGCTACGAGCTGGAAGGCGATTTTCTGGTCAACACGTCGATCTCAGCGCCTTTGGCAGGAGGCACCTTCTATCTTGGCGTCCAGAACCTGTTCGACGAGGACTATGCCAATCCCACCGCCAGCTCCGTTCGCGAGAACGCGGCGCTGGGCACGCTCGAAGTCCATGGCTGGGGCCGCACGGTCTCGCTCGGCTACGCCAAGACGTTCTGATGGTCAGTCTTGAGGAGAAGGACGGGCTCGTGACGCTCAGGTTTCACGAGCCCTACGCAGAGCCTGACGAGACGGACTATCTGACCGCGCTGAGGATGATCGAGACGCGCACGGAGCCGTTCGCAATGCTTTCGATCATCGGCTCGGCCGGGCATTTCTCCGACGCCGGCGAGCGCGAGCAGGCCTTGTGGTTCAAACGCTCGCGGCTGCACATGAATCTGTTGTGCAGGGCCATGGCGGTGGTGCGTCCGCAGGTGTCGGATCACATGCGCTCGGTCTTCTCCAAGCTCTGGAATCTGCCGGTGCTCGTCACCACCGACGAGGCCGAGGCGCGGGAGTTTCTCGTGCCGCATCTGAAGGAACTGGCATGAGCGAGGTCGTGGCTGCCCCGGCAAAGGCTAGCGAACGGTTCAGGCTGTTCGCGGTCCTGGGCGGGCTCTATCTCGCGCAGTCTATCCCTAGCTATCTGATCGCCGCCGCTCTGCCGCCGATCCTTCGCGAAAACGGCGTCTCGCGCACCTCGATCGGCATGATCAGCATTCTGTTCCTGCCGCTCGTCCTGAAATTCCTCTGGGCGCCGCAGATCGATCGCATCCGGCCGGTCGCCAGGCGGCACCGGGCAGGGTGGGTATTCATCACCCAGTCGTTAACGGTCGTCTGCCTCGTGGCGATGGCGTTCGTCGTTCCGACGAACATGCCGGTCGTGCTCTCGATCGGAATGGCGATCTCGATCCTGGTCTCGACCCAGGACATCGCGACCGACGGCTACGCCGCCAAATATCTGCCGCCCGAGGACCGGGCTATCGGCAATGCGATCCAGGGCGGCGCGATCGCGTTCGGCGTCGTGATCGGCGGCACGATGGGGCTCGTCCTCTATGAGCATATCGGCTGGACCCCGACCGTACTCGCCATTGCCGCGGCATCGCTGCTTCCGCTTCTGGCCGCGCTGGGAATGCGCGAGGAGGACGGATCGGTGGATATCGCGCGTGGTCCGCGCCCGTCGATCCGCGCGTTCTGGCGACGGCCGGAAGCTCGTCAGATCCTGATGGTCGCGCTGATCTATCGGGCGAGCGAAGGCCTCGTGAAGGCCATGGAGGGGCCGTACCTCGTCGACCGCGGCGTTCCGCTCGACTGGATCGGCTACATTTCCGGCGGCGGTGCGGTGACGGCGGGTTTGGCGGGTTCGGCCATCGCGGCCGTCCTCGTTAGGACGATGGGGAACACCAACGTCCTCCTGTTGCTCGGCGGATTGCGGACAGGCTGCTTCCTGATGTTCGCGGCGCACGCGGTGGGGCTGCTGACCGGTTTCGGTCCGCTGTTTGGCGCAGCCGCCTTCCAGACGCTCATCCGCTACATGGAGATCGTCGCGCTCTACAGCCTGTTCATGAGCGTATCGTCGTCCGAGCAGCCGGGAACGGATTTCACCATCCTCGCCTGCGCGCAACTCGGTGTTTATCTCATCGGCTCGTTCGTTGCCGGTGCCATTGCGGACGCGCTTGGCTATCCGGCGCTGTTCGGCGTCGCGGCCGCGATTTCGGCGGTCGCTGTTGTCCTGACGGCCTGGACCGTCAGGACACCGCGCGTCGTACCCCCGTCAGCTCAGTGAGCGCGTTCGCCTTCCGTTGATCCGCCGACATCGCCCAGCGGCGGCAGCACGGCCGAGCGGAGCTCGCGCTCCTCGCTCGCGCTGTCCATATGGGCGATATAGGCCGAGCGGCAGAGAGCATAGGCGAAGCGGGCTTCGATCGCCGCCGTGTCCAGCCGGCTCAGCGCCGTGCAGGTCGCCTCGAACCTGTTCATCACATCCTCGGTCGCTCCGGCGTTGCGGCGAGCAAACAGGAGCGCCTCGACGAGCGCGCTGCCGTTCCTCTCTACATCAGCATTGGTCCGGACGACCTCGCGCAGCGCGTTGTCGAGCCGTTCTTCGGCGGAGCTCAGGATTTCGAGATCGTGGGCAACCATCTTCGCCGCAACCCGCAATTCGCGCGAGCGTTTTTCGATGCCTTCGAGCGCAACGTGCTCGGTCTCTTCGAGCTCATCCCCAGAGCTCGCCACGAAAGGGGTTTCGGATGAAACAAGCTGGGCGATTACAACACCTTCGCTTGCCGCAGCTTCAACGTTACGAAGCAACTCATCTTCGTCGACAGGGTGAGGTCTAGATCGAACAACACGCATGAGCAAGTCCTCCCGTGGCTACTCTTGCGTCGTAATCTCGTCAGCACAACACTTTATTGCGCTTAGACTCTTCACAACTTCCGGAATTGCAGATGGTATCTCGGCACTCTTGCTTTTAAAATCAAGCACTTAAGGTCGTTAAGGATGATGAGTGCATCCACGCTTTATTGGCCGAAAATTTGACGAATATCATCGGAATCTGCGTCGATCACGGGCTGTTCTGAGAGTGAAACAGAGGCCCCTCGGGTCCGCTGGGAACCTTCCTCCTCGCTTCCTTGTTACGCCTCAACCCCGCGATGACGCCGGGGACGGAGAACAACGAGGCGCCAGAGGAAATGCCGTCCCCCCACGTGCCAGCCTCCAGCATGCCGGTGCCGCCCAAGGCCGAGGCATTCTATGCGGATTGCTTGAAACATTTGAAGAAATCCGGCGTGCCGTTCATGGTCGCCGGCACCTACGCCGTATCAAGCTATACCGGCATCCGTCGCCCGACCAAGGATCTCGACGTGTTCTGCCGGGCAGGGGACTATCCCCGTATCCTCAAGTACTTCCAGGCGCTTGGTTACAAAACGGTTGTGGAAGATGAACGCTGGATCGCCAAGATCAAAAAGGACCGCTGGACCTTCGACGTCATCTTCAATTCCCGCACCGCCGCGACGCCGATCACCGATAGCTGGTTTGCCGAGAACCACCGCTGCAAGATCTACGGCACCGAGGTCCAGCTCATCGCGCCGACCGAGCTCGTCTGGTCCAAGGTCTTCGTGCAGAACCGTGAGCGCTATGACGGTGCCGACATCGCCCATGTCATCCTTCGCCAGCACCAGCAGATCGATTGGAAGCGGCTCCTCGGCTACATGGAACAGTACTGGGAGGTGCTCCTCATCCACGTCCTCAATTTCCGCTTCGTCTATCCGACCGAACGGCAGTGCGTTCCGGACTGGCTGTTCGACGAACTGATGTCGCGCATCGCCAATCAGCGTGCCATGCCCGAGGGCCGCACCCGCGTCTGCCGCGGCCGCCTGTTCTCTCCACCGGACTATCTGATTGACATCGCGGAATGGGGGTTCGCGGATCTGGTGGGGTGACCGCGCCCTGGACAAAGCGCACACCCCGGCGTTTTGAGTGCGCCGCAGGCGCTCTCTAGATAAAGAGTACGGCGGTGCCGCGAGGAACGCTGGGGTCCCCGGTTCTCGGGATGCAGCTTCGCTGCACCCGGACCCGGATACGGGGAACCCCATCCGCCTCCCGCACATTCCCCACATGAGGAACGCCCTATCAACGGAGCCCCGCATGCAGGACGACTCCACCGTCATCGACATCTCTCCCGTCGCCAATGGCGAGCCGCACCAGGTCCCGACGCCAGGCACGATACGCATCGCCGCGATCGGCGATCTCCACGTCAACGAGGCGTCCGAGCATCCGTATCGCGATCTCTTCCTGGAGATGAACGACATCGCGGACGTGCTCTGTCTGTGCGGCGACCTCACGGATTTCGGCAAGGTGCGCGAGGCGGAGATACTCGCCGAGGACATTCGGCACCTGAAGATTCCGACTGTCGGCGTGCTCGGCAATCACGACCATGAAAGCGGCCATTGCGACGAGGTCGGGCGCATCCTCCGCCAGGCCGGCCTCTGCCTCCTCGGCGAGAACGCGCACATCCACAAGGGTGTCGGCTTCGCCGGGGTGAAGGGCTTCGGCGGCGGCTTTGGCCGGCGCATGCTCGGTGCCTTCGGCGAGCGCGCCACCAGGGCCTTCGTGCAGGAATCGATCGACGAATGCATGCATCTCGAGATCGCGCTGCGTTCGCTCCGCACCGAGAAGAAGATCGTCGTCTTGCACTATGCGCCGGTCGAGGAGACCGTGGTCGGCGAGCCGGAGCAGATCTATCCCTTCCTCGGCAATTCGCGGCTGGGAGAGACGATCGACCGGTTCGACGTTACCGCCGTCGTCCACGGCCACGCCCATCGCGGCACCTATCGCGGCAAGACCCCGAACGGGGTCCCCGTCTTCAACGTCGCCGCCGGCATCGCCAAGGAGAACGGCAAGCCCTACGCGCTGATGGAGATTTGAGAACTCAAGGACGAAGCGGGGCTGGTATCTGTTCATCCCTATGGGGCGATGAACTTGCGGCGTTGTGCAGTGGTGTGAAATCGCAAACTGGGACTTGAGTATCCATCCATATATCGATAGTTCTCGATATATGGATAAAGAGAGAGCTCTTCTCGCGCTCGCGGCCCTTTCCCAGGGCACGCGGTTCGACACGTTCCAGCTGCTCGTCAGGCACGAGCCGGATGGCCTTCCGGCGGGCGAGATCGCCAGGCTTCTGGCCATCCCGCAAAACACGATGTCGTCGCATCTGGCCGTTCTGACCCGCGCCGGCCTCGCAAAGGCGGAGCGCCAGAGTCGCTCGATCATCTACCGCGCGGACATCGCGGCCTTCAGCAAAATGACGGTCTTCATGCTGAAGGACTGCTGCGGCGGACGGGCCGAAATCTGCGCGCCGATCATCACCCAGCTCACACCCTGCTGCCCGGAGAAGGAGCCGATCCATGGCTGACCGCGTCTACAATGTGCTGTTCTTGTGCACCGGCAATTCCGCCCGTTCGATCCTCGCCGAGGCCTATCTCAATCATATCGGCAAGGGCCGTTTCCGCGCCCATTCCGCCGGCAGCACGCCGAAGGGCACGGTCCATCCGATGACGCTGAAGGTCCTGGAGGCCGAAGGGCTGCCAACGGAGGGGCTGCGCTCGAAAGCGTGGGACGAGTTCGCCGCTCCCGGCGCGCCGGTGATGGATTTCGTCTTTACTGTCTGTGACAATGCCGCGGGCGAGACATGCCCGATGTGGCCGGGGCAGCCGATGACGGCGCATTGGGGCATCGAGGACCCCGCCATCGCCACGGGATCCACTATTGGCATGGAGCGGGCCTTCAGCTCCGCCGCTCGCTATCTCCGCAACCGCATCAACCTGTTCACCGCGCTGCCGATCGCGAGCCTCGATCACATGGCGCTCGGCAGCAAGCTTCGTGAGATCGGACGCGGCGAAGGCAGCACCGAGCAGCGCTCGGACGTCGCCTGATGTCCGATATCGCGATCCCGGCCGCCGCCAGGCCTTCCATGAGCGTCTTCGAGCGCTTCCTAACGGTGTGGGTGTTTGCCTGCATCGTCGTTGGCATCGCGCTCGGCTCAGCGCTTCCCGGCCTGTTCCAGGCGATCGCTGCCGCGGAGGTGGCGAAGGTCAATCTGCCGGTTGCCGTGCTGATCTGGCTGATGATCGTGCCGATGCTGCTGAAGATCGATTTCGGCTCGCTCGGCGAAGTCGGCCGGCACTGGCGCGGCATCGGCGTGACCTTGTTCATCAACTGGGCAGTCAAGCCGTTCTCGATGATGCTGCTCGGCACGCTCTTCATCGGCAATCTGTTCGCGGCCTATCTGCCCCAGGACCAGATTTCCTCCTACATCGCCGGCCTCATCCTGCTGGCAGCCGCGCCGTGCACGGCGATGGTGTTCGTCTGGTCGAACCTCTGCGAGGGCGAACCCAATTTCACCCTCAGCCAGGTCGCGTTGAACGACATCGTCATGGTGTTCGCCTTCGCGCCGCTCGTCGGCCTTCTGCTCGGCGTCGCCTCGATCTCCGTGCCGTGGGACACGCTCGTCCTGTCGGTCGTGCTCTACATCGTCCTGCCGGTCATCGCCGCCCAGCTCTGGAGGCGAGGGCTTCTGGCGACGGGAGGCGAGGGGGCTCTCAAGCGCACGCTCGGACTCCTTCAGCCGGTCTCGCTGGTGGCATTGCTCGCGACCCTCGTTCTGCTGTTCGCCTTCCAGGGCGAGCAGATCCTGGCGCAGCCGATGGTCATCGCACTTCTCGCCGTGCCGATCCTGATTCAGGTCTACCTGAACGCCGGTCTCGCTTATTGGCTCAGCCGCCGCTTCGGCGTCGCCTGGTGCGTCGCCGCTCCCGCCGCGCTGATCGGCGCCTCGAACTTCTTCGAGCTCGCGGTCGCCGCGGCGATCAGCCTGTTCGGCCTGAATTCCGGCGCCGCGCTAGCGACCGTCGTCGGCGTGCTCGTCGAGGTGCCTGTGATGCTCTCGGTCGTTCGCATCGTGAAGGCGTCGCGCGGCTGGTACGAACAGGGCGCCAAGGGAGCCGCATGATGGACGTCACGATCTACCACAACCCCGATTGCGGCACGTCGCGCAACACCCTGGCCCTCATCCGCAACGCGGGCATCGAGCCTAAGATCGTTGAATATCTGAAGACGCCGCCGGACAGGGAGACGCTTCGGGGTCTGATCACCCGCGCCGGACTGACGGTCCGCGAGACACTCCGCCAGAACGGCACGCCCTACGCAAAACTCGGCCTCGACGATCCGTCGCTGTCGGATGAAACGCTTCTCGACCGGATGATGGCCCATCCCATCCTGATCAATCGACCCTTCGTCGTCACGCCCGAGGGCGTGCGCCTCTGCCGTCCTTCCGAGGTCGTGCTGGACGTCCTGCCGCTGCCGCAGAAGGGGCCGTTCTCCAAGGAGGACGGCGAACTGCTCATCGACGCCGCCGGTAATCGCGTCGGCTGAGGAGAACAAACACCGGGGACGAGGCTCGGTGCCCTGGCATGCCGATGCGGCCATTCGCCCGTCATCCTATCCGTCGAAACGGTTGCGAAGGAACGTTTTTTCCTTCATCACGAGTTCAATCGAATGGAGCCCGGTGCAAGCCCGGGTGGCTCTTCCGGCCGCCGATCCGCCGGACCACGCAAAAGACACGACTGAATACCGAGGTGGCTGTGCGGCCGCCGCTGTCGTGCGCCTGTTGCGGAAACACCAGATGCAAACCTCACAAAGCTACCTTCGCGAGTGGTTCTCCAACCCGCGCCGCGATGTCCTTTCAGGAATCGTCGTCGCTCTTGCCCTCATCCCCGAGGCAATCGGCTTCTCGGTGATTGCCGGAGTCGATCCCAAGGTCGGCCTCTATGCCTCGTTCGCGATCGCCTGCGTATCGGCGGTCGTTGGAGGACGCCCGGGCATGATTTCGGCCGCCACCGCCGCCACCGCGGTTCTGATGGTCGATCTCGTGCGAGACCACGGGCTCCAATACCTCTTCGCGGCGACGATCCTGATGGGCCTCCTCCAGTTAGGGGCGGGATTTCTGAAACTCGGCCGATTAATGCGCTTCGTCTCACGCTCGGTCATTACTGGCTTCGTGAATGCCCTAGCCATCCTAATCTTCATGGCCCAACTGCCTGAACTCCTGGGCGTGCCGCAGCAGACCTACATCCTCATCGCCGCTGGCCTCGCCATCATCTACCTGTTCCCACTCGTTACGAGGATGGTTCCATCACCGCTCGTGGCCATCGCTGCGTTGACAGCTGTGACGATCTGGACGGGGCTGGACGTCCGGACAGTTGGAGACCTCGGCGAGTTGCCGTCCACGCTGCCCGTGTTCGCGCTGCCGCAGGTGCCGCTTACCTGGGAAACGCTTCAGGTCATATTCCCGTATTCCGTGACGCTGGCGGCGGTGGGGCTGCTTGAGAGCCTACTGACCGCGCAGATCGTCGACGACATGACCGACACCGGGAGCAGCAAGAACCGCGAATGCTACGGTCAGGGAGCGGGGAATATCGCGTCAGCGCTCATCGGAGGCATGGGCGGCTGTGCGATGATCGGGCAGTCGGTCATCAACGTGACGTCTGGCGGGCGCGGTCGGCTTTCGACCTTCGTCGCCGGAGCGTTCCTCTTGTTCCTGATCCTTGTGCTCGACGATATTGTGCGCATCATTCCGATGGCGGCGCTGGTTGCCGTCATGATCATGGTATCCGTGAGCACCTTTTCGTGGCGCTCTCTCCTGGAACTCCGGAGCAATCCCTGGCAATCATCGATCGTGATGATCGCGACCGTCGTAACGGTTGTGTCCACGCATGATCTGGCCAAGGGTGTTCTGGTCGGGGTCCTTCTGTCGGGAGTGTTCTTCGCCGGAAAGGTCGCCCGCATGGTTTCCGTCGAACGCACCACGGACGCTGCGGGCGCGGAAATCTGGAACGTGTATGGCCAGATATTCTTCGCCTCCGCGGAAGCTTTCATCGCCTCGTTTCGTACTGACGAGACTGCCGAGAGGATCACGATCGACGTCAGCAGAGCCCACTTCTGGGACATCACCGCGGTGGGAGCGCTCGACAAGGTCGTGCTGCGGTTCCGGGCAAAAGGGGCGAACGTGACGGTAATCGGCCTCAACGAGGCGAGCGCAACCATGATCGACCGCTTCGCAGTCCACGACAAGGAGGATGGCGTGCTGCGCGCTCACTAGGCGACGCGTCTCCCATCATCCTTCGCCAGATGCGGGCGCTGCTTTTTTCTTGCGCGATGACGTCCGGCGCGCTGCGGAGCCTGCTGTCGGCGGCGAGGCTTCATTTCATCCGCAGAAGCGAAGTAAGTTCCCGGGATTATCGCTTCGACTGGTGGGCGGCTAAAGAGGACTGGTTCTCACGAGGATAGTAGATGTGGGAGATGAACAACAACAAGATGATGGCTAGCACACCTGCCACTACCCCAATGTAGGAAATTCGGATCATGTTCATTTCCTGAACAGCTCCCGCGGAACGTACCGCTGGAGGATCGCGGTCGTGCCCGACCCATATGTGTCGCTCCGCCTCCTCAAAGAAAGACCCACCGGAGCTTCGCCTAATGCCTCTAACGAACGCCAGAAGCATTCTATTCGACGGCTTGAAGCGTTGAGGCGTCGACATGAAGCATCAGGGAAACCTCACGGCAAATCGCTCCCGGCACGAACCTTCAACCCATCGATGGTTGATATATCGATCCCCTAGGTATAGGGTGCACCCATGCCTAGATCATCAATGCATGCCGTAACCCGTCCGGGTCCCGACTTCTTGAATCGCTCCTACTGGAGCGGCACGATCAAGATGAGCCTCTCCAAGTACTTCATCCTCTGCGTCCTGCATGAGAAGCCGATGCACGGCTACGACATGGCTCGCGCCGTCGAGCGCACGACGAGCGGGTGCTGCTCTCCGACCGAGGGGACGATCTACCCGGTTCTTCGCGAATTCGAGGAGGGCGGCTTCGTCTCGGTCGAGGCTGAGGTCGTGTCGGGACGCGAGCGCAAGGTCTACAGCCTGACCGACAAGGGTAGGGCGGCCTTCCAAGTGGCGCTCGCCGCCTGGATGGAGGTCACGCAGGCCCTGACGGAATCCCAAAAGCTCGCCGCGCCGGACCGGGACGGTCCGTCGTGCTGCGGGTAATTCGCAGCACGGAGATCCTGTGATGAGTTCGACGGTTGCCATCATCGGCGCTGGTCCGATCGGCCTCGCGGCTGCTGCCTACCTCGTGAAGCGTGGGCTGAAGCCAGTGATCCTGGAGCAGGGACCTTCCGTCGGCTCATCTCTACGGAGCTGGTCGCATGTCCGGGTCTTCACCCCGTGGTCACTCAACATCGACGGCGCCGCGCGCGAACTGCTGATGCAACGCGGTTGGGAAGAGCCAGAACCGGACGACCTGCCCACCGGCGCCGATCTCGTCGATCGGTATCTTGAGCCGCTTGCGCGGCATCCCGCCATTGCAGAAGGACTGCTCCTCAACGCCAAAGTCATTGCGGTCGCCCGCACCGACACCGACAAGCTCGGCGACCGACGCAAGGGAACCTCTTTCACGGTGCGCTGGGTCGATGGCGAGGGGTGCCAAAACGACGTCAAGGCGAAAGCGGTGATCGACGCCTCGGGGACTTGGGGACACCCTAACCCGATGGGTCGCAACGGCCTGTCGATCCTCGGCGAGGACGAGCTCGGAGACAGCATCCTTTACGGCATTCCCGACATCGCCGGAAAACTCGCCGACGAGTTCGCCGGCAAGCGGACGCTGGTTGTGGGTGGGGGCCATTCAGCTATCAACGCCGTCCTCGACCTGGTGCGGTTGAAGGACCGAGACCCCGCCACGGAAGTTCTCTGGGGTCTACGCCGAAGCGGGGTCGATCGACTGGTCGGTGGCGGCCTGAACGACGCCTTACCCGGACGAGGATCGCTCGGGCTCGCCGCGCAGAGGGAGATTGATGCGGGGCAGGTGACGCTGCTCGCTCCGTTCGTCGCCGGGAGCGTTTCGCGGAAGGACGGCGCAGTCCACGTGTCGGCCAGTTCCCCGGGAGGACGGACGCCGCTGGTAGTCGACCGAATCGTCGTCGCGACGGGATCACGCCCCGACTTCGGCTTCCTGCGGGAGCTGCGCATCTCGATCGATGCGGCTGTCGAGGCGCCTCCGGCGCTGGCACCGCTGATCGACCCGAACGTCCATTCGTGCGGGACGGTGTCGCCGCACGGTGCCGTGGAACTCGCCCACCCGGAATCGGACTTCTACATCGTCGGCTCCAAGTCCTACGGACGAGCGCCCACCTTCCTGATGGCGACGGGTTACGAACAGGTCCGCTCCGTTGTCGCTGAGATCGCCGGGGACCATATCGCGGCGCGCGAGGTCCGCCTCATCCTGCCGGAGACGGGCGTCTGCGGCAGCACCGCATCCGCAAAGGCATCGTCGGGCTGCTGCGCTCCGCCGCCCCCGGCCGAGCGCGCCGTCGGGGCCTGTTGCGGGGTAACCGCATCGACTGAGGAACCAACCAGTGCTTGATTTGCCAAACGTGATGCCGGGCGTCATCGAGCCGCCGGACAGGGAGCGGCTGTCCGTGCCGATTGGCACCCATAGCCCGCGCATCCTGATGCTCTACGGCTCGCTCCGCGCGCGCTCCTACAGCCGCTTCCTCACCCAAGAGGCCGCCCGGCTGCTCGAATATTTCGGCGCGGAAGTCCGCATCTTTGATCCCGCCGGCCTGCCGCTGCCCGATGCCGAGCCAGACAACCATCCGAAGGTGCGCGAGCTTCGCGAGCTGTCGCAATGGTCGGAGGGGCAGGTCTGGTGCAGCCCCGAGCGCCACGGAACGATTTCCGGCGTCATGAAGGCCCAGATCGACTGGATTCCGCTCTCCGTCGGCTCCGTCCGTCCGACACAGGGGCGGACGCTCGCCGTGATGCAGGTGTCCGGCGGCTCGCAGAGCTTCAACGCGGTCAATCAGCTCCGTCAGCTCGGCCGCTGGATGCGGATGATCACCATCCCCAACCAGTCCTCGGTCGCCAAGGCGTTCCAGGAATTCGACGAAGCGGGGCGGATGAAGCCGTCCGCCTATTACGACCGCGTCGTCGACGTCATGGAGGAATTGGTCAAGTTCACGCTGCTCACGCGCGACGTCTCGCGATATCTCACCGACCGCTACAGCGAGCGCCGAGAACGCGCCTCGGAACTTGAATCCCGCGTCGCGCTGAAGTCTATCTGATGTCGCGCGCGGCCATTCTCGTCTGGCTGTTCGGCCTTACCCAGATCGTCGGCTACGGCACGCTGTATTATTCGTTCAGCGTGCTGGCGCCCTCCATGGCCGAGGATCTCGGCCTCGCCATCGGCTGGGTCTATGGCGCGTTCTCGTTGGCCCTGCTCGCGGGTGGCCTCGTCTCACCGTTCGTCGGCCGGGCTGTGGATCGGCATGGCGCCGGCGCCGTCATGACCTTCGGCTCGCTCGCCGCCGCCGCCGCGCTCGTCCTGTGCGCAACAGCCGGCAATGCTCCCATGCTCGCCATGGGCCTCGTCGCGATCGAGGTGACGGCGATCTTCGTGCAATACGAGGCAGCCTTCGCCGCTCTGGTCCAACTCACCGGCTCGGATGCCAATCGCCGGATCACCCATCTCACTCTGATCGCCGGTTTCGCCTCGACCATCTTCTGGCCGCTTACCTCGGCGCTGCACGACATCATGTCGTGGCGGGACGTCTATCTCTGGTACGCCGGGCTTCACGTCGTGCTCTGCTTACCCATTCACATCTGGGTCGCGCGCCAGCCCCGAACGGGCGGAGCAGACTGCGCCACGATCCCGGACGGCGATACCGCCGACCGTCCATCGATGGGCAGCGAGCGCCGCGCCTTCGCGCTCCTCCTCATTGGCTTCTCCCTCGTCGGTTTCGTCATCTCTGCTTTGCTGGTTCACATGATTCCGCTCCTGACGGCGCTCGGCCTCGGCTCGATGAGCGCCATCGTCGGCGCCGTCTTCGGTCCAGCGCAGGTTCTCAGCCGAGTGGTCAATATGGGCTTCGGTCGCGAGCTTCATCCGCTCAGGCTGGCAATGATCTCGGCCGGCATGATGGTGCTGGCGCTGGGGCTTCTGGCCGTTGCCTCTCCCTGGCTGGTCGCGGCGCTCATGTTCTCCGCTCTGTTCGGCCTTGGCTCCGGCCTCACCAGCATCGTCCGGGGCACGGTTCCGCTCGCTCTGTTCGGCTCGCGGGGCTATGGCGCGCGGATCGGGAAACTCACCTCGGCAAGGCTCATTCTCTCCTCGATCGCCCCCTTCGCCTTCGCGCTGGTGCTCGAGCGGGCAGGGACGGCGGTGGGGCTGTGCCTCCTGGTCGGTCTGGCTTTGCTGGCGGTAGGGGCGCTGTGGGCGATCGACCGGCAGAGAGTGCGGGCGGGTCTCGGTTATTCTCCGGCGGAATAGTTTCCGCGGACGAATTTGACCAGATGACGTGCATTGGCCGCCTATGCCGCATCCGGATTGGCGGTTAGCGGCTTCGGAACGGCCCTAATACCGTTTTCACGGAATGCACTGTGTATAGCCGTCAGGGCGGCCCGGCGGATCAACGACTGCTGACCGGCCTTCGCTCTGAATTTGGCATGGATGATCAGCGTGCCGTCCTCGACCTCGCCTATGCCCTTGCTCTTCAGCGGTTCCAGAAGATCGACCGCAAGTTCGGGGTCGGCAGCGATGTCCTCGCCGATCTTCTTGATGATCTTCCGGACTTTCTCCACGTCGGTGTCGAACGCGACCCGGAACGCCAGCTTTTCGATCACCCAATCGCGGCTGAAATTCTGGATCTTGCCGATCTGGCCATATGGCACCGTCGCCAGGGTCCCACGCGTGCCTCGCAAGCAAACGGACCGGACCGAAATCTTCTCCACGGTTCCCTTGGCGCCCGAGGTTTCGATGTATTCGCCGAAGCGGAAAGCATCGTCGATCAGGAAAAACAGGCCGGACACAACATCCTTCACGAGCGTTTGCGAGCCGAAACCGATCGCCAATCCGAAGATGCTCAGGCCGGTGATCAGCGGCCACACATTGACGCCGATCGATACCAGGACCGAAAGCAGTGCCAGTACGACAATGCTTGCTTTGCCGATGCCGCTCAGTAGCGGGACAAGGGTGCCGAGACGGGATCGCGGTGCGTTCGGCACCTCCGCATCTTCACCAACAGCTGGAAGCTCCGGTCGCAGGGCGCGACCCGCGGCCGTTCCGACCAAGTTCCACAGGAACGCCGTCGCCATGAGGATCAACGCCAGTCCGAACGAGTCGCGGGCGACCTGTCCGAGATCTATTCCGAAACCGTCCGCCAGCGGCGTCGCCCATATCGTCGCGAGCATGCTGAGTATGATGATCACCACCGCGAATCGGGCTGTCTGGCGTCCCGCGGCCGCGAGGATCGAGATGTCGGGAGATTCCAGTCCTCGTCGCGCCCAGCTTCCGATCATCGCGTCCAGATGCGGGATCGCGACAAACATCAGCCCCGTCAGCAGGACGGCTGATCCGGGAAAGGCCCTTCCCATGGTCAGGGCGCCCTGGGTGCTGAGAAAGGTGACGATCAGAAACCCGATGATGATCCCCGGCCATGATCTGGCGAGACCGGTGCGCCAGCGGCTTCTGGGACGTGGACCGGCTGCCGCGACCGCCATCGTGCGCCTGTTACGCCATGCGACGGCGGCAAACAGAAGATAGGCCGGAATACCGACCAGTCCCGTCCGGACCAGATCCTCCAGACCCGGTCCAGCATTCCAAAGCCGCAGTGTCGCGATCAGCGCAACGCCGATGATTGCGAAGGCGACGACGACGGAGAGGTCGCGCACCAGCGCCCTGAGATGGATGGAGCGGCTCGGAGTTTCGGTTCGCCGCGATGCCATGAGGATGAATCTCACGGTGGCGAGTATCAGAAAGCCCGCAATGGTGACGACAGCCCAGAGCCGCAGTGTCCGCATCGGCAGGCCGGCGCCGGTGAGGACTTGCGTCGCGATGAAGCCGAAGACCAGCGCGAGGGCCGCGGCCTCGATGCTCGCGAGGAATTTGCGCCAGACGCTGCGCGCGTCCGTCCTCTTCGTGAGCCAGCGATTGACCAGCACCAGCATGCCCGCGACGAGCGACACAGTCAGGATGATCTGGAATAAAAGAAAAGGGCCCGATGTTCCGGCACTCGCGAGCGAGGCGTTCAGGCCTTCAAACTCGGCGGGCACGGCGCGCAAGGCGTCCGATCGGGCGTCCAAGCCGCTGACGAACTCCTCGGCGAGATGTTCAAGCCCGGAAATCAGGGAGGTGATGTCGTCTGCCGCCGCCGTTTCACTCACAATTCCTCGGCCTTTCGTCTCTTGCAGCCGATCCGTCGGTGTGTGGTTTCATGCTAGCGCGAATGCGGAAGCTTCGGCGCGCGTAACAGTTACGTCGCCGCAAGGTAACGGTAACGGGGAGCGCGGACAGCCGACGGGCCGAAGCGCTACAGGAGTGCTATCCTCCTCTCTGGAATGACTCCAATTCGGGGGTCAGGGGCGGGCCTTTTGGGGGAGGTTTTGCGATGTCGAGCTACATTTATCTGCTGACGCTCGTGCACACAGCGATCAGTCTGGTCGCCCTGGTGCTCGGCTGGCCGGTCATCTCCGGCTTTCTGCATGGCCGGGTCTCGACCTGGACCTTCTGGTTCCTCGTCACCGCGATCGCCTGCAGCGTGACCGGCTTCTTGTTCCCGATCACGGTCATCACGCCCGGCATCGTCTTCGGCATCATCGCGCTCGTCACTTTGGCGATCGCTCTCTATGCCCGCCGCGCCCATTACGCCGGCCATCTGCGCTGGATCTATGTCGCGACCATGGTGCTGAACGTCTATCTTCTGCTGGTCGTGACGATCGTCCAATCGTTCCAGAAGATCCCGTTCCTCAACGCGCTGGCGCCGACCGGTGCCGAGCCGCCGGTCCTGATCGCGCAGGTCATCGGCCTCGTCGCCTTCCTGGTCCTCGGCGTTTTCTCGGTGATCAAGTTCAAGGGCGAGTTCGGCGGCGGCGTGATGCCAACTCCGGCCTGATCTCAGCGCAGGCCGAGAAATCTCAGGGCGAATGCCAGCGCGGGGTGCTCCCTGCGCTGGGGCGGGGTCAGCCCGAGCGCGCGCCAGCCGTGCGGCGTCAGCTCGAAATGCGATCGCAACCCGAACGGACCCGCAAGCGCGAAGCGGACGAGGTCGCGCCGCTCGGCGCGGAGCGCGCAGGTCTCGTCGATCTGCCGCACGGTTTCCACGTCGCCGAGAAGAATGCGCCCGCCTGCGAACGAAAGCTTGCGCAGAAAACGGCCGAGCTGAGGGTCGAGGGCGCTGTCCATGATTCAAGTGGTAACACCACAGTAGAACTACGGATACGTCAGAAATCCTGACATTCCACGTCTCGATTCCGGCAAATTGCTCCTCGATCCTCGGCCGGCCGCATCCCGAAACCGACCAGCCGCGCGAAATCACGCTGATATTATAGCTCATTAGACGAAAGGAGGAGCGTATCGAAGTTGATGAAATCCGATCCCGGAGGCGTGAACAGATTTCCTTACTGAATCAACAGATTTCGAGTCCGGCGGGAGACCTCCGAAATCTCTAGAGAGACGGAACTTTCGAGATCTGGACCATGTAGTTTCCCGTAAAGGGTAAGGTCTCCGGTGACGATCCAGCGGAGGAAATAAACCGTTAACCATGTGGGTGGCTCCCTCGAAGGTGAAAACAGGGTCCGGGGGACGGCTATGAAATTCACCAACCTGAAGCTCGTGTACAAAGTGATGTGCGTGCTGATCGCCATGGCGGGCGTGGCGATCTTCGGTGTTGTGTTCTCCGACAAGAAGATATCCGAGGTCGAGACGACCTATATGGAGCTCGTCGAGCATACGAGCCCGACACTCGTCGCGATGACGAGGCTGAACCTTCGTCTCGTGATCCTGAGCTCGGGCATGTACGAGACCTTTGCCTTCCATGGCGAGGACGCGAAGAGCGCCCGCGACGAGGTGAAGAAGGCCCGCAAGGAGTATCAGGAGCAGGTCTCGCAGCTGCAGAAGCTCGATCCCGACGACAGCACGATCTACGAGAGCTTCCTCGACGACTTCGAGGATATCAGCGACGAGGCCAACAAGGCTGCCGACCTCGCAATGGCCGGCCGCGTCGACCAGGCGCTGCCGATTGCGCACAAGGTCGACGATGCGATCGACGAACTGCGCACCAAGATCCGTAACAAGACCAATGCCGACTCCCAGGAAATGGAACGAAAGGCCGAACAGGCGGCGGCAACGGCGGAGAGCGCGCAGACGGAAAACATGGTCGTTTCCCTCATCGGCCTCGGCGTGGTCTTCATGCTCGCGGTCTGGATGACGATCGGCCTGATTTCCCGCCCGCTGGCCCGGATGTCGGTGACGATGGCGGCTCTGGCCGGAGGCGATCTCACCGTCTCGGTCGATGGGCAGAAGCGCAAGGACGAGGTCGGCGACATGGCCAAGGCGGTCGACGTTTTCAAGCAGAACGCGATCGCGGTGAAACAGCTCGAGGCCGAGCAGGAAGCGCAGAAGGCGCGTGCCGAGGCCGAGAAGCGGGCGGCGATGAACGACCTCGCCGATAGGTTCGAGGTCGAGGTGATGGGCGTGGTGCAGGCGGTGTCGGCGTCGGCACAGCAGCTTCAGGCCAATGCCGAGACCATGTCCTCCGCCGCGGAGGAAACGAGCCGACAGTCGAACGCGGTCGCGGCGGCATCCGAACAGGCGACCACCAATGTGCAGACCGTCGCCGCCGCTGCGGAGGAGCTCTCAAAATCGATCCACGAGATCGCCGAGCAGGTGACCTCGGCGGCCACCGCGACCACGACGGCGACGAACCAGGCGTCGAGCACGGTGACCCTCGTCCAGGGGCTCGCGCAGAGCGCCCAGCGTATCGGCGAAGTCGTCGGCCTGATCGGCGACGTCTCCGCGCAGACGAACCTTCTGGCGCTCAACGCGACCATCGAAGCAGCACGTGCCGGCGAGGCGGGACGCGGTTTCGCCGTCGTCGCCCAGGAAGTGAAGCAACTCGCGGCCCAGACGTCGCGGGCCACCGAGGAGATCGCCTCGCAGATCCAGGCCGTTCAGGGGGCGACCAATGAGGTTGTGCAGGCGATCACCGGGATCAGCAATTCGATCAGCCAGATCGACAACATTTCCGGCGCTATCGCCACGGCGGTGGAAGAGCAGGGCGCGGCGACGCAGGAAATCGCCCGCAACGTCGTCCAGGCCTCGACCGGCACGAAGGAGGTGTCGTCGAACATCTCCGGCGTTAGCGAGGCTGCGGCGTCCACCGGCAAGGTATCCGAGGAGATCGTGGGCGCCTCGGTCAGCCTGGCCAAGCAGGCAAACGATCTCCGCGATCAGGTGTCGGCGTTCATCGGACGAGTCCGCGTCGCCTGACGGACGATTTGAAACGAAAGTCCACCGTCAGGAACGACGGCGGGTTTTCCTTTGTCCGGCGCGCGAATGCTGGCCCGCATAGGCGGCGTCGAGGGCGCGGATCTCGTCCTCGGCGCCTTTGGGATCTAGCTTCCGGATAAGAACGTCGATCTTGGCTTCCAGTCGCTCATCGCCTTCCTTCGACTGCGGCGAGCCGACATAAAGGAAGAGTGCGAGACCACCGACCTGCCATAGCAGTTGTAGAAATTCCGATTGCCAGTTCTCGAACGTGTCGCGCAGCATCTCGACCGAGTAGCCCGAAAGGGTGATGGGCTGACTGAGTGCGCGCTGCTCGTCGATGTAGGCGAACCAGCCGAAGATCCAGTGGCCCGCGATCGAGAAGAGGAACAGTCCGAGCGTGATCCACGCATAAGAATAGCGTTTCAGGACCGATCTCATCGGAAGATCGGTCTCGGCCATGGGTTCGGGGTTCTTCGGCGTTTCTCCCAGCGCCTTTTGACGGGCGCTGTCTCCTGTTCTTCTCGAACTTCTGGCCATGATTATCCTAGCTCGGTTGACTCCTTCAGCCGCTCACCGACTGGTTGTTCGACTTTCTGCTCTACCTTCTGCGCCCCGAGCGGACCGTCGGCGTCCGGCTCGGGCCTGAACTGGTCGCACATCTCGCGCCGGGCCTGCTCCCAGTGTTCGCGCTCGCGGCCTTCCGGCTGGCCGAGCTGAATCCATATCTCATAGGCGCGCAGTCGGATGCGTTCTTCCTTGTCCATTCCGTCCCCCCGATCCGGTTCAGTGCTTTGCGGCGTGCTCGGGTTTTCCCTTGCGCTTGGTCGAAGCCATCTTGTCGAGTTCCTTTTCGCTCATGGACTCGACCATCTGCTTTGAGGCGCCGCGCAGCTTCGATTTCGGCATGTCTCCGCGCTTGGCGGCGAGGGCCGCTCCGGCGGCCTTCTGTTGGGCTCCAGATTTGGCTGGCATGATGCGCTCCCGAATGTGTTGGGTTTCCCATGACGGGAACGCGTGGACCGACGCAGGGTTCCGGCACGAACGCCCTTGCTGAACCGGGGAGCGGCACCTTAAATCCCCGCCATGACCACGCCCGACATCGTCACTGCCGCCGTCCTCGTGATCGGCGACGAAATCCTATCCGGCCGCACCAAGGATCAGAACATCGGCACGATCGCCGACTGGTTGACCGGGATCGGCATCGATCTGAAAGAGGTGAGGGTGGTTCCCGATGAGGAGCCTGAGATCGTCGGGGCTGTGAACGCGCTTCGAGCGAAATACACCTACGTCTTCACCACTGGCGGTATCGGCCCGACGCATGACGACATCACTGCCGATTGCGTGGCCAAGGCGTTTGGCGTCGGCATCGATCACGATCCGCGAGCCGTCGCTTTGCTCCAGCAGATCCCCGGCATGGTGCTCAACGAAGCGCGGCTGCGGATGGCGCGCATCCCGAACGGCGCCGATCTCATCGTCAACAGCGTATCCAAGGCGCCGGGCTTCCGGATCGGCAACGTGCATGTGATGGCCGGCGTACCGAAGATCATGCAGGCCATGCTGGTGGAGATCGCACCGACGCTGAAGACCGGGCCGAAGGTGCAGTCGGTGACGATTCCGGCCGGCCTGAAGGAGGGCGATATCGGCACGCCGCTCGGCCTCATCCAGAAAGCGTATCCGGCGGTGACGATCGGCAGCTATCCCTTCCAGGACGAGCGCGGCTACAACACCAACCTCGTCGTCCGCTCGCGCGATACCGAGGCCCTGGTCGCCGCGACGAACGCGGTCGAGGCGATGCTGGCCGATGTGAGAGAGCAGCTCTCGCGTTGAACCCTTCCGCACCGTGAAAGGTTGAACTCCCGAGACAATAGCGGGAGGCGGCGATGGATTTCGTACTCGAAGCGGAACGGGTTCTTCATGCCGAGGTCGGCATCGGAACGATGATGAGCAGACTGGTGACGGCGGCTCTCCTCGGCCTCGTCGTCGGCCTGGATCGCGAATATCGGCAGCATTCGGCGGGCATGCGGACGCATATGCTGGTGTCGCTCGCCGCGGCCACATTCGCGCTGCTCACCTTCGAGCTCATCGCCCGCATGCGCGGCGATCTCATCCAGGCGGATCCGGTGCGCGTGATTGGTGCGGTGACGAACGGCGTTGCCTTCCTCGCCGCCGGCACGATCATCCAGGGCCGGCGCGGCGTGAAGGGTCTGACAACGGGCGCCGGAATGTGGATGGCCGGCGCCATCGGCCTTGCATGCGGGATCGGCGCCTATGTGATCGCGGTGACCGGGACCGTGCTCGTGGTGATCATCCTGTCGCTTCTGGCGCTGGTCTCGCCGGCGCTGCCGAAGCAAGGCGCCGACGCCCGCGACAACGAAGCGAAAACGTCGGATTGATCCGGCAGACGTTGAGCGACACAACCCCGTCATCTAGGGTGCGCGCCCACGCGGGCGTGGTGGAACTGGTAGACACAAGGGACTTAAAATCCCTCATCCTCTGGATATGCGGGTTCGACCCCCGCCGCCCGCACCACACCCCGCTGTGCTGCCGCCTTCGCTCACGACCCGTTCAGGAACAGCACTCGGGTGAAGAGCGTGTAGCCCGACTCCTCGACCATGATCCAGACGAAGACGAGCACCGCGCCGACCGGGACGAGCATCGCGTAGACGAGTGCGAGCCGTTCCCAGGCGAGGTGCATGAAGACCGCGACTATCAGGCCCGCCTTCAGGATCATGAAGGTCAGGATGAGAGTGTACCGCATCGGCCCCTGAACGCCGAAATAATCGACCAGATACGAGAACGTGCTAAGCACGAACAGCCAGCCCCAGACGATCAGATAGAGCTTGATCGGATGATGCTGGCCTTCCGCCTTTTCGGTCACGGCATGTGTCATGTCTGTTCTCACCACAGATAGAAGAAGGCGAAGATGAAAACCCAGACGAGGTCGACGAAGTGCCAGTAGAGGCCCATGATCTCGACGGCCTCGTAACGGCCCTTGCGGCTGGTGAAGAAGCCCTTGGCCTCGCGGTCGAAGTCGCCGCGCCAGACCTTCCGGGCGACGATCAGCAGGAAAATCACGCCGAACGTCACATGCGTCCCGTGGAAGCCCGTGATCATGAAGAAGGCCGAGCCGAACTGGGCCGCTCCCCACGGATTTTCCCATGGCCTGACGCCCTCGTGGATCAGCTTGGTCCATTCGAACGCCTGCATGCCGACGAAGGCCGCACCAAGCAAAGCGGTAACCAGCATCAGGATCGCCGTGGTGCGCCTGTCGCGCCGATAGGCGTAGTTCACCGCCATTGCCATCGTGCCGCTGCTGCTGATCAGCACGAAGGTCATGATCGCGATCAGGAGCAGCGGCAGCGTCACGCCGCCGATCTCCAGCGCGAAGACCTCGCTCGGATTGGGCCACGGCACCGAGGTCGACATGCGGGCCGTCATGTAGGCGATCAGGAAGCAGCTGAACACGAAGGTGTCGCTGAGAAGGAAGATCCAGATCATGGCCTTCCCCCAGGAAACGTTCTTGAACGCCTGCTGGTCCGACGACAGGTCGGCCGCGATCCCCTTCAGGCCGGCCGGCATCGTCTCGGTCTGGATGTGGGTCAGGGGAATGTCGGCCATCCGCGATTTCTCCCTAGCTGAGAAGCTGCCGGCAGAGCTCGAGCGCATCGGCTGCCCAACCCGTCAGGAGGGCGAACAGGATGAGCCAGACGGCGAGCAGGAAATGCCAATAGATCGCGCAAAGCTCGACGCTGAGCCGAACGGCCCGGACATCGTCGCTCAACCATGTCCGGTACATGGTGCGGGCGAGGGCAACCAGGCCGCCCAGCACATGCAGTCCGTGTAGCCCGGTGATAAGATAGAAGAACGAATTCGCGGGATTGCCGGCCAGCACATAGCCGGCCTCGTCAAGCTGCCACCAGGCGAGGAACTGCCCGACGACGAATGCGAGGGTCGAGCCGCCGGCCGTCAGCAGGCCGATCTTCACGCTCTGGATGTCCCAACGGTCCGCGGCCCGCTTCGCGCCCTGCAGGACCACGCTGCTGAGGAGCAGAAGCGCCGTATTCGGCCAGAGCAGCGCCGGCATCGGCAGCGACGACCAATCGGAGAATTGCATCCGCATCGAATAGGCGCTGATCGACAGTGCGAAGAGCGAGCCGAGCCCTACTAGGAGCACGCCGAGGCCGATCTTCGCGAGCGGAACCGTGCGAGGTGCTTCGTCGATCACGCCCTGTTCCAGCCAGGGCTTGGCCATCAGCCGCTGCCGCGACATCCACCAGCCTGCGACGACGCCGACCGCGGCGAAGAAGAGTAGCGCACCCGTCATGGCGAATGCCCCTGCATCGCGACGACAGCCGGCGGCGGCTCGTTCTGCGGGATGAAGTCCCGCGCGGCGCCGGGCACGTTGTAGTCATAGGCCCAGCGGTAGACGACCGGGACATGCGGACCCCAATTTCCATGCGGCGGCGGCGTCTCCGGCGTCTGCCATTCGAGCGAGGCGGCACCCCACGGATTGCCGTCCGCCTCGCGGCCTCGGAACAGGCTCCAGGCGAGGTTGAACACGAACATGAACTGGGCCGCGCCAACGATCAGCGCCGCTATCGTGATGAAGATGTTCAACTGATGCGCCGAGGCTGGGTAAGTCGTCGATTCCAGCATCTCGTGATAACGGCGCGGCACGCCCATCAGCCCGAGATAGTGCATCGGGAAGAAGATCGCGTAGGCGCCGAGGAAGGTGATCCAGAAGTGGATCTTGCCGAGCGTCTCGTCGAGCAGCCGGCCCGTCACCTTCGGATACCAATGATAGATCGCACCGAAGATGACCAGGATCGGCGCGACGCCCATCACCATGTGGAAATGCGCCACGACGAACATCGTGTCCGACAGCGGCACGTCGACGACGACATTGCCGAGGAACAGCCCCGTCAGTCCGCCGTTCACGAAGGTCACTATGAACGCCAGCGCGAACAGCATTGGCGTCCGCAGATGGATGTCGCCCCGCCAGAGCGTCAGCACCCAGTTGTAGACCTTGATCGCGGTGGGGATCGCGATGATCAAAGTGGTCGTCGCGAAGAAGAACCCGAAATAGGGGTTCATGCCGCTCACATACATGTGGTGCGCCCAGACGACGAAGCTGAGCGCCCCGATGGCGATGATCGCCCATACCATCATGCGGTAGCCGAAGATGTTCCGCCGCGCATGCACGCTGATGAGGTCGGAGACGATGCCGAAGGCGGGCAGGGCGACGATGTAGACCTCGGGGTGGCCGAAGAACCAGAACAGGTGCTGGAAGAGGAGCGGGCTGCCGCCGCCGTATTTGAGCTGTTCGCCCATCGAATAGAGCGTCGGCATGAAGAAGCTCGTGCCGAGCAGCTTGTCGAACAGCATCATCACCGCGCCGACGAACAATGCCGGGAAGGCCAGCAGCGCCATGACGCTCGCGGTGAAGATGCCCCAGACCGTCAGCGGCATCCGCATCAAAGTCATGCCGCGCGCACGTCCCTGCAGGACCGTCACCACATAGTTCAGGCCACCCATGGTGAAGCCGATGATGAAGACGATCAGCGAGACGAGCATCAGGACGATGCCCCATTCCTGGCCCGGAGTGCCGGCGAGGATCGCCTGCGGTGGGTAGAGGGTCCAACCCGCGCCGGTGGGGCCGCCGGGCGCGAAGAAGCTCGCGACCAGGATCAGGACCGCGAGGAAATAGACCCAGAAGCTGAGCATGTTGACGTACGGGAACACCATGTCCCGCGCACCGACCATCAGGGGGATCAGGTAATTGCCGAAGCCGCCGAGGAAGAGCGCGGTCAGCACGTAAACCACCATCATCATCCCGTGCATGGTGATGAGCTGGTAATAGCGGTCGGCGTCGATGAACTCGAACACGCCCGGGAAGCCGAGCTGCAGCCGCATCAGCCACGACAGAACTAGCGCGATCAGGCCGACCCCGAGCGCAACCAGCGAATATTGGATGGCGATGACCTTCGCGTCCTGCGCGAAGACGTATTTCGTGATCCAGCTGTGTGGATGATAGAGCTCGACGTCCTCGACATCGGCGGACATGCCGCCGGGCCCGAGCGGGATCTCGGTCATCGCGTTTCCTCATTCTTGTTATTGGCGGGGGCGGTGTCGTTGTCGGCCAGCACCGGTCGCGTCTGCTTGTCGAGCCAGTCCTGGTAGGCGACCGCCTCCTCAACCACGACCTGACCGCGCATCATCGGATGGCCGACGCCGCAGAGCTCGGCGCAGAGAATTTCGAACTGCCCGGTCCGCGTCGGCGTCAGCCAGAAATAGGTGACCATGCCGGGCACCAGGTCCATCTTCGCGCGGAATTCCGGCACATAGAAATTGTGCAGCACATCGACCGATCGAAGCAGCGCCTTGATCGGCTTGCCGACCGGCAAATGCAGTTCGGCGCCCTGGACGACGACATCGTCCTTGCCGTTCGGATCGTCGGGATTGAGCCCGATCGGGTTCTCGGTGGTGATGAATTTGGTCGAGGACGTACCGAGCTTCCCGTCCGGCCCCGGCAGGCGGAAGCTCCATTGCCATTGCTGGCCGACGATCTCGGCCTCCGTGGCTTCCGCAGGAACGTTGATGAACCGGTCCCATACGAACAGGCCGGGCGTCAGCATCGCCGCGACGCCGACGCCGGTCACCACCGTCAGCCACCACTCGAGCCTGCGGTTCTCGGGCTCATAACTTGCGACATTGCCGGGCCGGTGGCGGAAGCGGAACACGCAATACGCCATGAACAGCAACACCGCGACGAACACCACGCCGGTGATCCAGAAGGTGATCAGGATCGTGTCGTCGATGTACTTCCAGTTCGAGGCAATAGGCGGCCACCACCACGGGCTCAGGAAGTGAAACAACACCGAGCCCAGCGCGACCACTACGAGCATCACCGCGGCGAACATCGCTCACCTCCCGGCCCGTCTTTTTTGTTTTTACTCCTTGATCAGCGTGACGGGTGCGCTGTCGAACGTATGCAGATAGGCGATCAGATCCTTGATCTTCTGGTCGTCCTTGAGACCGGCATAGGTCATCTTCGTTCCCGGGATCTTGGCCTTCGGGTTCTTGATGTATTCGGTGAAGGTCGGCTCGTCCCAAGTCAGATGCGCTGTCTTGTTTGCCTCCGTATAGGCGTATCCGGCGACCTTGCCGGAGACGCGTCCGAAGAGCCCGTTGAGAGTCGGGCCGACGCCGTTTTTCGCAGTAGGCCCGACCTGATGGCAGGCGCGGCAGGCCGCATAGACCTTCTCGCCCGCCGCCGCGTCCTGTGCCCGGACCTCGGCGGTGAAAAGCAAGGCAATCGCAAGTGCTGTGAGTGGGAGGGCGGGGCGCCAGCGGGCGCCCCAGGGACAACCGCCGTAGATGTCAACGTCGCTTTTTTCCGTCATTGCAATACCTTGCGATAAAGATGCCATGTTGCGTGACCGAGAACCGGCATGACGACGATCAGCCCCAGCAGGAGCGGGATCGTGCCGAGGACAAGGCCGCACGCGACGATCATTCCCCAGAGCAGCATCGGTCCGGGGTTCATCATGACGGCCCGTACGGAACTCTCTATCGCCGTCCTCAGGGTAACGTTGCGGTCGAGAAGGAGCGGGAACGACACCACGCTGATCGTCAGCACGAGCAGAGCAAACAGGAAGCCGACGCTGACGCCAACGATCATGAGCGCCCAACCCTCGGACGTGGTGAATATCTGACGGGCGAAGTCAGTGATGGAAGCCGGCATATGTGCGCCGAAAATGAGCCAGTAGATGCCCATGGCAACTGCCAGCCAGACCACGAAGATCGCGGTCAGCAACAATCCCAGCCCGACGAACGCCCCAAACGATGGCCGGTTGAGCACGGCCATGGAGTCGGACCATGAGACCTCGAGTCCGAGCTCGCGCCTTCTGCTCATCTCGTACAGACCGGCAGCTGCGAACGGACCGATCAGCGCGAAACCAGAAATGAGGGGAAACAGCAGCGGAAGCATCTCGTTGTGCAGCGCCACATGCGCCAAAACGAGACCTGCCAGGGGGTAGACGAAGGCGATGAAAATGACGTCTGTCCGACAGGCGCCAAAATCCGCGAGCCCCTTCGACAGTGCGTCGCGTATGTCCGCCGCGGTGATGCGTTGCACCACGGGAATGTCGCTCAGTGCTTCTCTGGGCCTCTTCCAGTCGTGGGCAGTATGGCCTAGGCCATGAACCGTTTCGCGGATCGCGTCATAACCCCATTCAACGGGGTTTCGGATCGTCATCTCCGTTTCCTCCCGAACCTTGAGGTCGAGATCACGGACGGTTTCATGACGATTGGGTCACGAACACACCGCGACCTCAGCCCAAAGTCGAGAATACGCCCGATCTGCCCGAAAACAAGTGGATTGCCACATGGATCGGTCCAGCGATGAAGCCAGGCATTTGGTTTCGGAAGACACGAACGGCGTGATCACACCTGTGACGACGCTGGGCCGAGGATGCGACACGTCCACCAGGAGCGATCGCTTTGTTCGAAGGCACAAATTGAAGCCCCGCGCGCCGCGACCTCACTTGAGATCAGGAGCGCGCGGCGGCTGTACTATTCAAGACCATTGCCGGCATTGCTGTCGGCAATGTTCGGCGATCAGATTTCGCCGTCGTCCAGGCCTTCAGCCGGCGTATAGGCCGTGACTTCGAGGCCGCATGCGGTTTCGACGATCTTCGGTGTTTCCCAAGTCATTTTTCATGCTCCGTCTGCTTGTTCTACCCGAACCGTCGATTGTCGGCCGCCCGGTCATTTGGCTCCGGAAAGTTGCTTCGCCTGCCTGACAGAGGTCATGCAATCAGCTTCCTTGCCCTGCCGATCGAATTCCCTCGCGCGCTGCAGAGCTGCGTTTGCATCGGTCGGCTCGGCTGCTGCCCGCCCGCTAGCCGCCTGGTCCGCCGCAGTTGGCTGACCTTGCGTCTGGCGGCGCACGTCCGCGGGCGACGTGGCCTTGCCCTCGGCCTGCTTGCCCATTGCGCCGGTCGGCGCATGCTGACCCGACGAAGCGGCTGACGAGCCGGTTCCGGATGTCGGACCCGCACCCGCATCACTGGCGGAGAGGGTCTTCGTCAGATTGTTGATTTCCGTCGTACACGGGCCAGCCATTGCAGGGCCGAGTCCCAACCCCAGTGTGGTGGCGGCGAGAATGAATGTCGTGGTTTTCATCGGCCTCTCCTAATTGTCAGGGGAATGGAGGCGCGCAAATTTGGCTTCCTTGTCTGCAACTCAATTCGGGGGTTCCTCGTTCCTTCCGGAATGACCGGATTGAACACCGGCACCGGGGGGAGACGATGAGACGACTGATCCTGATCCTTGCGATCATGTTGGCTCCGCTCACATCTTCAGCCATAGCGCAGGTCAACGAGGTCCGGATCGGCTATCTGCGCACTCCGCCTCCGCGCGAGGCTCTGTCCCTGATCGACCTCCCCGCGGAAAACGACGGGTTGGCCGGCGCTGAGCTTGCCGTCGCTGACAACAACACGACCGGTCGGTTTCTCAAGCAGGCCTTCCTGATCGAAGAGACGCGCCTTGCCGATGGAGAAGATCCCTCGCAAGCGGTTACGGCGATGGCGGATAGGGGCATATCTTTCGTCATTGCCGATCTCGATCCGGACTTGTTGCTGAAGACCGCCGCCGCGGCGCAGGGCAGGGGCATCCTCCTCTTCAATGTCGGAGCGGCGGACGACAGGCTCCGCGAAGAGGACTGCCGAGCGAACGTCATCCACGTGGCTCCCACGCGATCCATGCTCGCGGATGCGCTCGCCCAATATCTCGTCTTCAAGAAATGGCGGAAATGGTTCCTCGTCGTCGGCTCGCATCCGAAAGACGTGCTGTATGGCGATGCCCTGCGGCGGGCCGCGAAGCGTTTCGGCGCCCAGATCGTCGAGGAGCGCATCTTCGAGGACACGGGAGGGGCGCGGCAGACCGACAGCGGTGTCGCTCAGGTGCAGCGGAAGATCGCGGTCTTCACGCAGAGCGTGCCGGCCTATGACGTGCTGGTGGCAGCGGATGAGAGCGAGGTGTTCGCCGCCTACATGCCGTTCCGCACCTGGGACGCACGCCCGGTCGCGGGGTCGGCGGGTCTCGTTCCGACCAGCTGGCATGCGTCCCACAATCAGTGGGCCGCTCTTCAGATGCAGAGCCGGTTCCAGAAGCGCTTTTCGCGGTTCATGACAGCCCGGGATATTCAGGCTTGGTCGGCCGTGCGGATGGTCGGCGAAAGCGCGACGCGGACTGCTTCGACCGATCCGCAGACGATAACACGCTATCTCAAGAGTCCCGACTTCTCCCTGGCGGCATTCAAGGGTCAGAAGCTGACATTGCGGGACTGGAATCTTCAGCTCCGTCAGCCCATTCTGCTGGCCGACGGCCGCATGGTCGTGTCGGTGTCCCCGCAGGAGGGCTTCCTGCACCAAGTCTCGGAGCTCGATACACTCGGGTTTGACCGGCCCGAAACAAAATGCAAGCTGAAATGACTGGTCGAACTCCGGACAACAAGGAGGAGACAGGGAGATGCAGCTTCGAACCGTGGCGCTTGGCGCCGCGCTATCGACCGCTTTCGCTTGCGAGGCGGGCGCCTACACGGCCTATGTGTCGAATGAAGGAGCCAACACCGTGTCGGTCATCGACATGGCGAATTTTTCCGTCATCGCAACGATCAAGGTCGGCCAGCGGCCGCGCGGCATCGAGCTGACGAAGGACGGCAAGCATCTCCTGGTCGCCGTCGGCGACGATGACACGGTCGAGATCGTCGACACCGCAACTCGCGAGATCGTGGGCACGCTGCCCTCCGGCCCCGATCCCGAACTCTTCACGCAGGATCCGGAGGGCAAGCTCCTCTATATCGCCAACGAAGACGACAACCTGGTCACCGTCGTCGACATCGCGAAGCGGGCTCCTGTCGCCGAGGTGCAGGTCGGCGTCGAGCCGGAGGGGATGGGCATGAGCCCGGACGGCAAGATCCTCGTCAATACGTCCGAAACGACGAACATGGCGCACTTCATCGATACGCAGACGCACGAGATCGTCGCCAACGTGCTCGTCGATTCCCGGCCGCGCTTTGCCGAATTCAAGAAGGATGGCTCGGAGCTCTGGGTCTCGGCCGAAATCGGCGGCACGGTCAGCGTCATCGATCCCGTGAAACGGGAAGTGACGAAGAAGATCACGTTCGAAATCCCGGGCCTAAGGGCGGAATCGATTCAGCCCGTCGGCGTGCGCATCACCAAGGACGGCAGCAAGGGCTTCATAGCGCTGGGTCCGGCCAATCGCGTCGCCGTCGTCAATGGAACGACGCACGCGGTGGAAGACTATCTCCTGGTCGGCCAGCGCGTCTGGCAACTCGCGTTCACACCGGACGAAAAATACCTGCTCACCACCAACGGCGTATCGAACGACGTGTCTGTCGTCGACGTTGCTGCGGGCAAGGTGATCAAGACCATTCAGGTCGGCGAACTGCCTTGGGGGGTTGCCGTTTCAAACGATTGATTTTCACTGACCAGATTCGGCTGTCTTAGCGTCCGATCCAAACAATAATGGGAGGAACAAATGCCTGAATTAAGCGCAGTTCGACTTGCGAGAATGATGTTCCTAACCGCATTCATGGTCAGCGGACCCTATCTCGCTCATGCGCAGCAGGGTTTGCTCACTCGGCCTCAAAAACTCGAGCCGCCTTTGAAACTGTCGTCGGGCGCTCCGCTTGCCGAGAAGCCCTATCAACTGGAGTCGGGGAAGCACTACCGGCTCACGATCACGTCCGATGGAACTCAAGAACTGGCCCTTAATGGCCCTGACTTCTTCCGGAACGTTTGGGTCAACGAGGTGGTGATCAACGATATCGAGATCAGGCCGCTTGGCGTGGATTCAATCGAATTCGATGCCAAGGGAGAGGTGGAAATCACGTTCGTCACCATTCGCCCGGGTACGTTCACATTGCGGGTGCCGGGCACCACCAGCAGCTCACAGCAGGCGACCTTCAATGTGAAATGACGGTTCGTGCCGTTGCCGCGGGCAGGTGGCCAGGACCGTCCAGGTCGGCGAGCTGCCGGGGGTGTCGCCATTTCGGAGGACTGACGCCACGATAGCGCATGTCTCGCGGGAGCAACTGCAATCCGCCGGCTCCGCCGCCCTGTCGGTCGAGGGAGTGAGCCATTCCTATGGCCTGCGGAGCGCGCTCAAGGACCTGAGCTTCGCGATTGATCCCGCGACCTTCACCGTCCTTCTCGGACTGAACGGAGCGGGCAAGAGCACGCTGTTTTCGCTGATCACACATCTTTACGCCACGCAGACGGGCTCGATCCTCATCTTCGACCACGACGTCGGACGGGCTTCGGGAGAGGCGCTGCGCAGGCTTGGCGTCGTCTTCCAGTCCCGCACCCTCGACCTCGACCTGACCGTCATGCAGAACCTCGCCTATCACGCCGCCCTGCATGGCATAGGCAGCCGTGAGGCGAGGCTGCGGGCAGGGGAGGCGCTGGAGCGCGTCGCGCTGACGGATCGCATGCGGGACAAGGCACGCAGCCTCTCCGGCGGCCAGATGAGGCGACTCGAGATCGCCCGCGCGCTGCTGCATCGGCCACCGCTTCTCTTGCTCGACGAACCCACGGTTGGCCTCGATGTCGATGCGCGCGCGGACATTCTCGACCACGTCCACCGGCTGGTCGCGCAGGACGGCGTCTGTGTGCTGTGGGCGACGCATCTCGTCGACGAGATAGGGACTCGGGACGACGTCCTTGTCCTGCACGAAGGGCGACTGCTCGCGCATGGCCGCGCGTCGAAGGTCATCGCCGATTGCGGCGCGCAGGATGTTCGAACCGCCTTCATGCGACTGACCGGGCGAGAAAGGGAAACGAGCGGAGTTCCATGACGCTGGATATCGCCACGCACTCCCAGCCACCCGGCTTCTCGATCGGGCAATACGCTATCTGCCTGCGCGGGATCGTCTGGCGCGAAATGCTCCGCTTCCTTCATCAGCGCGAACGGTTCGCCTCCGCGCTGGTCAGGCCGCTGGTCTGGCTGTTCATCTTCGCTGCGGGCTTCCGGCAGGTGCTCGGCGTGTCGATCATTCCGCCGTACGAGGTATACGTCCTCTACGAGGTCTTCATCACGCCGGGCTTGATCGCGATGATCCAACTGTTCAACGGCATGCAGTCGTCGCTTTCAATGGTCTACGACCGCGAGACGGGCAGTATGAGGACACTGCTCGTCAGTCCGCTGCCGCGCTGGTTCCTGCTGTCGTCGAAACTGATTGCCGGCACCGCAATCTCGCTGCTGCAGGTCTACGCGTTCCTCGCCATCGCGTGGTTCTGGGAGATCGAGCCGCCCATCGTCGGCTATCTTACGGTCTTGCCCGCGCTGATCCTTTCGGGGCTGATGCTCGGTTCGCTCGGCATGCTCGTGTCTTCGCTCGTCAAGCAGATGGAGAACTTCGCGGGGGTGATGAACTTCCTGATCTTCCCGATGTTCTTCGCCTCGTCGGCGCTCTACCCGCTATGGCGCGTCAGGGAATCCAGTCCGCTCCTCTATTACATCTGCGAGCTCAACCCGTTCACCCATGCGGTGGAGCTGATCCGCTTCGCCCTCTATGCCAAGCTCAATCCGGCTGCCCTAGGCATCGTCGCGGCATGCACGGTCGTATTCATGATCGGGGCGATATTGGCCTATGATCCCGCTCATGGCTTTCGCGCCCGGCAGGGGCAGACAGGAGGAGCGGCGTGACACGTCTCTCTCGTCTCGCGGCGATTGCGGCAATAGCCGCCGCCGTTCCGCTTCACGCCAATGCCGTCGACCGGCGGTTTCCCGACTGGCCGTGCGTTCAGGCTCGAGTCGGGGAGATCTCCGTTGCCACGGCCTGGACCGGGCCCTCGGTCGAGGATGCGCTCGACATCTGGGACGACGATCGCCAGATCGCGGACCTCGTGGCGCATCTCGCCGCCCGGAGGACACCGTTGGACGAGGCTGAAAAGGCGGCCGTGGAGTTCGTTCAGAACGGCAATGGCGACAAGCAGGAGAAGGCCAAGCTCCTCGTCGCGGGCCTGTTCGACACGCTCAATCGGGAGCGGCTCGACGTCGTCAACGGGCTGGAACGCCTGACCCGCAGGCAGCGAGACTTCGCGACGAGCATCGAAGCCGATGCGGCGCGGCTGCGGAATCTGCAGAGCAAACCCGACGCGGACCAGAAGGAGGTCGCGGACCTCGCCAATCGTGTCGAATGGGCCACCCGCATTTTCGAGGAGCGGCGTAAATCGGTACGGTTCGCCTGCGAGGTGCCGGTGGTCATAGAACAACGGTTCTTCGCGCTAGCCCGCGCGGTTCAGCGCGTTCTGGACTAGTGACTCTTGATGATGTGGTTCTGTTCGTCGAGCAGAGGCACGCCGTAGTCGAGCAGGATCGTGTCGATCGCCTCCTTGTTGTTGCGGATCAGCCGGTTGAGCGCACGCTTCCATTCCTGGTCCGAGGCACGCACGCCCATCGTGATGTGAAAGGAAAGGCGAGGGCCCGTCATCTCCCTCACTAGCGGCGTTACGGACATGGGAGGCGTTGACTGCTTGGCGAAATAGCCGGCCATCGGGCCCCACAGTACCCCGGCATCGATGTCTCCCGACGCGATGTCGCGAACCATGTCCCTCGCCGAGGAATCGACACGGGTATCGACCAGAAGCGGGTAGGGCTTGGCGCGGGCCATCAGCCCGTTGACGACAAGAAGATCGCCCGGAGGAGTACCCGCCACCACGCCGATGCGCTTTTCCTTGAGTCGCGGGTCGGCCAACGTGTCGACGCCGTCCAGCCCGCCTCCCGGCTTGAAGATCAACGCATACGCAGTGCGGTAGTACGGGTTGGTATTCTGAACGAGTTCATCGCCCTGCGCGTAGCCGATGATGACGTCGCATTTGTGCATGCCCAGGGTGTTGCGGACGAAGCCGGTAGTCTGCGGGAACCAGGTGTAGACAAGCGACTTGCCGAGCTTCTGGGCGAGCAGTTCGGCGATCTTGTTCTCGAAGCCCTCCTGCTTGTCGTTCGAGAAGGGAAGGTTCCCTGGGTCGGAGCAGACCCGGAGAACCTTGGGATCGATAAGTTCGAGCGAGAGATCGGCGGCGCCCTGTGCGAGCGTCGCGGTTGCCACGAGCGGTGACATGATCGCCGCCCAAACAAGCCTTACAAACAATGCCGTCAGGCGCGTTCTGGCCATCTCTTCTCGCTCCGTACGATCAATGTCCCATGCAGGCTTTTTCCGCTTCGGCGAACGAGGCCGGTTTCGGGGCGTTCTTCGCCGGCCGGGCCCGGTCCACAGCTCCAGCCGTTCTCGCGCGCAGGTAGACGTAGATATCGTCGAGGTAGCACATGACGTTCGGGTTGGTTCCGAACGACGGCATGACGTTCTCATGGCCGCCGCCGACATTCACGCGTCCGTTGACGACGACGTTCTGGAAGTCCGCGTATGGCATGGTTTTCAGCGACTGCACCAGGGCAGGCGCATAGGTCGAGCCTTCGCCCGCCGGTCCGTGGCAGGTGTGGCACTCCGCGTGGTAACGCCGGAAACCCGATAAGGTGTACCAGTCGACCGTGCCGTCTGCATCCTTCTTGAAAGTGGGATTTCCCTGTGCATCGAAGAACTTGCCGTCCTGCTCGGACGCTACCGCGGGATCGCCCGATCCGTCGGCTCCGATTGCAGCAGGCGTGCTTGCGAGGAGCGCGATACCGAGCGCTCCAATAAAGAATTGGATTTTCACTGCTCTTTCCTCCGGGGCCTTTGCTGTTCGGCTGCGAAAGGTCCTCCGCTGGTCGAGCGGAGGACCTTCGCTTTAGTCCGAGAGGGGTCTCAGTCGCCCGGAAGCGAGAAGACCGTCAGCTGGCCGCCGAGAGCCGTGTAGTCGCGCAGCGCGGCATAGCCGCCGACAGCGCCGAGGCCCGCGGTCGGCTCGGTCAGACCGGCCGCGAGGCCGATGCCCGCCCAGCCGCCGACACCCGAGAGCACGGCGACGTATTGCTTGCCGTCGAACTCATAGGTGTTGACGTTGCCGATGATGCCGGAGGGGGTCTTGAACTTGTAGAGTTCCTTCCCCGTCTTGGCATCGACGGCCTTCAGGTAGCCTTCCAGCGTTCCGTAGAACACCACGCCGCCCTTGGTGGCGAGGGCGCCCGACCAGACCGAGAAACGCTCGGGCACCGACCAGGCGATCTTGCCCGTCGTGGCGTCCCAGGCGATGAAGTTGCCCATATTGGTCTCGCCCTTCGGCGGGAACATCGACAACGTGGCGCCGACATAGGGTTGGCCGGCGGTGTAGCTCACCTTGAACGGCTCGTAGTCCATGCAGACGTGGTTGGTCGGCACGTAGAAGAGCTTGGTGTCAGGCGAATAGCTGGCGGGCTGCTGATCCTTGCTGCCCAGAGCGGCGGGGCAGATGCCCTGCACGTTTGTGTCCGGGCCACCCTTCTGGGTCGAGTACTGATCAACCACCTGCGGCCGGCCGTATGTCTTGGACGACTTGTCCATGTCGATCTTCGTCGCCCAGTTCACCACCGGATCGTACTTCTCGGCAACGAGGAGTTCGCCGTTCTCGCGATCGAGCGTGTAGCCGAAGCCGTTGCGGTCGAAGTGCACCAGCGCCTTGCGGTTCTGGCCGCCAATCTGAAGATCCGTCAGGATCATCTCGTTGACGCCGTCATAGTCCCACTCGTCGTGCGGGGTCATCTGGTAGACCCACTTCGCCATGCCGGTGTCGGGATCACGTGCGAAGATCGTCATCGAATATTTGTTGTCGCCCGGACGCTGCGACGGGTTCCAGGTCGATGGGTTGCCGGTTCCGTAGTAGACCAAGTTCAGATTGGGATCGTAGGCGAACCAGCCCCAGGTCGTTCCACCGCCGATCTTCCACTGATCGCCCTGCCAGGTCTTGAGGCTGCTGTCCTTGCCGATCGGCTTGCCGAGCTCGGTCGTCTTTTCCGGGTCGACAAGCATCTCGTTGTCGGGCCCGACCGAATAGCCTCGCCAGGCCATCTTGCCGTCGGAGAGGTTGTAGGCGGTGATATGGCCGCGTACGCCGAACTCGGCGCCTGAAATGCCGATCAGCACCTTGTCCTTGACGACCATCGGAGCGGCCGTCGCGGTCTCGCCCTTGGACGGATCGCCGTTCTTCGTCTGCCAGAGCACGTTGCCGTTCTTGGCATCGAGCGCCACGACCGTGGTGTCCGCCTGATTCAGGATGATCTTGCCGTCGCCGTAGGCCACGCCGCGGTTGACGGTGTCGCAGCACATCACGGGAATGACATTCGGATCCTGCTTGGGCTCGTATTTCCAGAGAATCTTGCCCTCGTCCTTCAGGTCGAGCGCATAGACCATGTTCGGGAATGGGGTGTGCACGTACATCACGCCATCGATAACGAGCGGGCCGCCTTCGTGGCCGCGGAGCACACCGGTCGAGAACGTCCAGTTCGCCTGCAGCTTATCGACATTCTCGGTGTTGATCTGATCGAGCGCGGAGTAGCGATGATTGGCGTAATTGCCCGTGGGCATTACCCAATTCTTCGCATTCTTCTCCATTTTTTCGAGTTCGTCGTTCGCGTTTGCTGCCCCGGCGGCCACAGATGCAACGCCGGCAAGTAGTCCGACAATGAGGTAACGCATCGCTATCCTCCCTAACGATTTTTCGTTTGGGGGTGGCGGTACCAAGCAGAACGACACTACAGGCGTGCCGAATCCTCAGCACTGCAACCCTAATTTGGGAGTGTCTTCGAAGCCTCGCCCCGGCCTTAGGGATTACGCGGTTGGTTCCGCATCCCCTTGGCTCCTATTGCGTCAACGCTCCCAAGAAGTTGACGTCTCAAGCACCGAAAACATTCGGTCACGATATGCCTGTGCTCATCCGTACGCAACGGCGATCAGAAACAGCGCACTTCGGCTTCGGCCTGAGCCCGGCGCAGATCGTCGACGGCTGCTCTCGATGGCTCTGGAGACCTGAATTGAGCGCCACGTTCTCCCTGTACCTGTGCCAGGCTGGCCACCGTCTCTCCAGAGACGTACCGGTCGTAAGGCAGGAGCGTCGCGACCACGTCGATGGAACAGGAGCAACGTTCGAGGGAATCCCGCGTTTCTCCGTTGGCCTTCATGCAGGCGAAGACATAATCGACCCGGGCCGCGGTGGGATAATCGTTCAGCTGTTGTGCGCCGGACGGCGTGGCAAGGATTACAAAACCCAGCGCGAGCGAGCTGCGTAACATCATGTCAGTGAGGCTCATCTTCATGCCTCCGCGAACGGCGTCACCGTCTTGTGCCTTGGGTGGCGGTGACACTCGCTCATGTCCTATCGGCCTGCGAAATGCCATGCAATGTCTCTGCGCGGATCGGCCCACACGTCTTGCTATGAACGCCGTCAGCGACAGTTCGGTTGTGGAGCCGGCGATGTTTCACCGATCGACACGGGCGGCGATACTCGCCGTCCTCACAATGACAAGTACCGCACCTGCCATCGCGCAGGATCTGATGCGCCATCTCGACCTGTCGTCTCCCGAGATGACATCGGCGGAGATGACGCGATCAGACGTCGAGGCCGCGCTGCGCTCGTCCTCCATCGGAAAGCCCGCCGATCTGACGGGAAAGCGGCTTTCCGGTCTCGACCTCAGTGGTCTGGATCTTGCCGGTGTGATTCTCCGGGCTGCTCGGCTGAACCGGGCCAATCTTTCCGGCGCGAAACTCGATCGCGCGGTTCTCGATCAGGCATGGCTGCTTGGAGCAAACCTCGAGAAGGCCAGTCTCAGGGGAGCCAATATTTTCGGCGCGCAGATGCAGGGCGCCAGCCTGAATGGCGCCGACCTGTCGGCTGCCCGGCTGACCGCTGACCTGACGAGTGCGAGCCTAGTCGCGGCGAACCTCGAGAATGCCGATCTCGGTGCCGATATGAGGAACCAGTCCATGGGTCTCATGCGTGCCATTTTGCGGTCGGCGAAACTCGATCGCGCTAACCTCCGCGGTGCGAATCTCTCGCGGGTCGATCTCGAATTTGCGTCCTTGAAAGGCGCGGATCTGAGCCAGGTCTCGTTGCGCGGCGCTACTCTGGGCGGCGCCGATCTGACCGAGGCGACCGTGCAGGGCGCCGATTTCCTCGATGCCGATCTGGCGTCTGCAAAGCTCGTCCGCCTGGTCGGATTGGACCAGGCGAGAAATCTCGATCAGGCAAGGAATCTGCGTCGCGTGGTTCGGGAGTGACCCGGTCACTCCCGTGGTTTTCCTGCATTCGTCGTGCTACGCTTTCGTCAGAATTTCGTGAGCTCAGGGCCTCATGGCCCTGTCGAGCTCGTGGCAATCGCGGCTGAAACGAGCCTGGGCGAGAAACACCTCGCAGCTGCATGTCCGGCTTCGTATCACTAGCCGCCCGATGCTGTGCCGCCTTCGACCGCGAAGGCGGGATGTTTTGAGCTGACGCGTCGGATCCCCTTGGCGATCCGGATGAAGCGAGGAGCAGACAGCGATGAAGACCCGCGCCGCAGTCGCATTCGAGAAGGCCAAGCCGCTCGAGATCGTCGAGGTCGACCTCGAAGGTCCGAAAGCGGGCGAGGTCATGGTCGAGATCAAGGCGACTGGGATCTGCCACACCGACGAATTCACCCGGTCAGGTGCCGATCCCGAGGGTATTTTTCCAGTCATCCTCGGTCACGAGGGCGCTGGAATCGTCGTCGAAGTCGGCCCGGACGTGAAGTCGGTTGCGGTCGGCGATCACGTCATTCCGCTCTACACGCCCGAATGCCGCGAGTGTGAATACTGCCTCAGCCGGAAGACCAATCTCTGCCAGAAGATCAGGGCGACCCAGGGCAGGGGCCTGATGCCCGACGGGACCAGCAGGTTCTCCTACAAGGGCGAGACGATTTATCACTACATGGGCTGTTCGACGTTCTCGAACTACACCGTGCTGCCCGAGATAGCGGTGGCGAAAATCCGCGAGGACGCACCGGCGGACAAGGTCTGTTACGTCGGCTGTGGCGTGACAACCGGCATCGGCGCAGTCGTCAACACGGCAAAGGTCGAGTCGGGCGCGAATTGCGTCGTCTTTGGTCTAGGCGGCATCGGCCTGAACGTCATTCAGGGCCTGCGACTGGTCGGCGCCAGCATGATCGTCGGCGTCGATCTCAACGACGACCGGGAAAAATGGGGTCGCGAGTTCGGCATGACCCATTTCGTCAACCCATCGAAGGTCGGCGGCGACCTCGTCGCGCATCTGGTCGAGCTAACCCGCGGCGGCGCCGATTACACGTTCGAATGCATCGGCAACACCAAGGTCATGCGCACCGCGCTCGAGGCCTGCCACAAGGGCTGGGGCCAATCGATCATCATCGGCGTCGCGGGAGCGGGTGAGGAGATCGCCACGCGGCCATTCCAGCTCGTGACCGGGCGCGTCTGGAAAGGCAGCGCGTTCGGCGGCGCGAGGGGACGGACGGACGTGCCGAAGATCGTCGACATGTACATGAACGGTCAGATCGCGATCGATCCGATGATCACCCATACGATGAAGATCGAGGACATCAATACCGGGTTCGACCTGATGCACAGGGGGGAGTCGATCCGCGGCGTAGTGGTCTACTGAAGGAAGCAGCGAAACAAGCTGCGGTAGGGAGGACGACAAATGCTGGACACGATGACAATCTCCATTCATCCCGCCATCGACAACGGGATCAAACAGGGCTCGGAGAGCTTCGCCGGTGGCACTCTGGTCTGCGATTGCGCGGACAGGCCGGTGACCGTGCAGATCAGCTCCCAGGTTCTTCACAATCACGCATGCGGCTGCACGCAGTGCTGGAAGCCCAAGGGCGCCACATTCTCGATCGTCGGAGTCGTGCCGAGCGATAAGGTCAACGTCACTGCGAACGCCGACAAGCTCGCGGTGGTCGATCCAAACGCGACGATCCTGAGGCATGCCTGCAAGGCCTGTGGTGTGCATATGTACGGCCCCATCGAGAAGGATCATGCCTTCAAGGGCCTGTCCTTCATCCACGCCGAGCGGTTCAGGGAACCCGGTTGGGCGCCTCCCGGCTTCGCGGCCTTCGTCTCTTCGGTGATCGAATCCGGGACGAGACCCAGCGACATGCCAGCGGTGCGGTCGCGACTGAAGGAAGTCGGTCTCGAACCCTATGACGCACTCAACCCGCCGCTGATGGACGCGCTGGCGACCTTCGCGGCCAGGAAGGCAGGCACGCTGCGCGAATGAGAACAGCGGAAACGGATGCGGCTTGTTCGGTGTCCGTTTCCGCGCTTCGCGCTACTCGCCGTTCACGCACTGCGCCGCCGGGCATTTCTGCGGCGGCGCGATCCCGCATGTGGCGGTGAAGGTAGAGCCGGCCGGCGTATCGAACGTCTGCGACTGGCCGAGTTTGATGGCCGCCTGATTGGTACCTCCGCTGCCGTTCTCGCCATTGCAGACGAGCACCTGCGACATGGTCGGGCAGGAACGATTGGTGAAGGTGAAGCTTCCGCCTTTGCAGGCGGCCTCCGCGCCCGATGCCAGCGCGACCGAGAAAATCCCAATCCCTGCAAGCAGCTTGATGCCTGATGTCATGATTCACCTCCCGATCAGATGCTCGTTTGCGGGAGGGTTTGAAGTCAAGACGGCCGACTTTCTTCGGGAACCAGCGCTCACCCTCAACGTTCCCCCACGGGGGACGCAAGCGAGGGTTGGTCATGAACAATTTGATCTACATCGTCGGTCTCGTTGTCGTGGTCATCGCAGTACTGAGCTTCTTCGGCCTGCGCTGACATACGATCCGAGGCAAACGAAAAAGGGGCGCTCCGAGGCGCCCCTTTTCTATTTCCAGTTCTGGCTCTTTAGCTCGACCGGTTTTCCTGTCGGGGCCGCTGTCCATTCGGACGCTGCCCGTTCGGCTTCATGAACCGCATGCCGCCGAGATCGCCGCCGGCAGGACGTTCCTGACGCTGCTCGCCGCTACGGGCATGCGGGCGCTGCTCGCCATGGCGATGGCCGTGCGGCTTCTGCTCGCCGCTACGCTGCGCGTGCTGGCCGGGCTGCTGATGGGCATTGCCGCCCGGCTGGCTGCGGCCGCGACCACCGCGGCGCTTCTGGTTAGTGCGCTGCGGCTGGTTGCCGGGATGATGCGAGCCGCCGCCGCGGCTTGTGTGGAAGTCCTCGTGTGCCTTCTCATGGCCCTCAAGCGGCGGGACCGTCAGCGCGATCAGCCGTTCGATGTCACGCAGCAGCGGACGTTCGTCCGGTGAGCAGAACGAGATCGCCATGCCAGCTGCGCCGGCGCGTGCAGTGCGGCCGATGCGGTGGACATAGCTCTCCGGCACGTTCGGCAGGTCGAAGTTGACGACATGCGTCACGCCGTCGACATCGATGCCGCGGGCGGCGATGTCGGTCGCGACCAGCGCCCGGGTCTTGCCGGCCTTGAAGCTGGCAAGTGCGCGCTCGCGGGCACCCTGGGACTTGTTGCCGTGGATGGCCGCGGCGCCGATGCCCTCGACCTCGAGGTGTTTGGCGATTTTGTCGGCCCCATGCTTGGTCCGCGAGAAGACGAGGACGCGGTCCATGCCGTTCTCCTTGAGGAGGCGGGCCAGAAGGTGGCGCTTCTCGCCATTATCGACGAAGGCCATCTTCTGCTCGACGCGATCGGCGGTCTTGGCGACAGGCGTCACCGCGACCTCGACCGGGTTCTTCAGCATATCGGCCGCAAGCGCGCCGATCTCCCTCGGCATCGTGGCCGAGAAGAACAGGTTTTGACGAGACTTCGGAAGAGCCGCGACGATTTTCTTGATGTCATGGATGAAGCCCATGTCGAGCATCTGGTCGGCTTCGTCGAGGACGAAGATCTCGACCGGATCGAGCCGGAGCATCTGGCCGCGCAGATGGTCGAGCAGGCGGCCGGGCGTGGCGACGAGGATGTCGATGCCGGCGGACAGCGCGCGAACCTGCGGACCGGCCGAAACGCCGCCGAAGATGACCGCAACAGAAAGGCCAAGGCCCTTGCCGTAGACGCGGAAGCTCTCGGCGATCTGGCTCGCGAGTTCGCGGGTCGGGCTGAGGATCAGCGCGCGGCAAGAGCGGCGCTGGGCCGGCTTCTTGTCCGCGGCAAGGCGATGGAGGATGGGAAGCGCGAAGGCAGCCGTCTTGCCGGTGCCTGTCTGGGCGATGCCGAGAAGGTCGCTACCCTTCATGAGGTGAGGAATCGACTGTGCCTGGATCGGCGTCGGGTTCTCGTACTTTTCAGCCGAGAGCGCCGCGAGGATGTGCGCGTTCAGGCCGAGATCGGTAAAGGATGTCACTTAGTGGTGTGCTTTCAAATGGCCGCGCCCGGCGAGCCTGACGATCAAGCGTCAGTCGCAATATGCGCGGGGTCTCAAGAGACCGCCCCGCGTGATCTGGGCTGCCGGATGGTTCGAGGCGTCTGGCGAGACGGAAGGTACTGAAACCCCGTTCACGCGGCCATGACGCCGAAGATCGCCGAAGCGATGAGCGCTATGTGCGGGTTTGCGCGCGGAAAGTCAATCTTGGGGTTCCATAGGCGTCATGCACAGATGCACAAATGGGAATGCGACGCGCGGAATTGTTGGGCACGCGGGCATGCATATCCTCCCGGCAACTCTTCGGGAGCATGCGATGACCAAGATTCTTGTCCTCTATTATTCCGCTTACGGCCACATCGAGGCGATGGCTCAAGCCGTCGCCGAGGGCGCACGGGAGACCGGCGCCGAAGTGGCGATCAAGCGCGTGCCGGAACTCGTTCCGGAAGACGTCGCCCGCGCCTCGCATTTCAAGCTCGATCAGGCTGCTCCGATCGCGACGCCGGATGAACTCGCCGATTACGACGGGATCATCGTCGGCGCCGGCACCCGTTTCGGCACGATGGCCTCGCAGATGCGCAATTTCTGGGACCAAACCGGTGGCCTGTGGTTCGCGGGAAAGCTCGTCGGCAAGATCGGCTCGGCGTTCACCTCGTCGGCGACCCAGCACGGCGGTCAGGAATCGACCATCCTCGGCTTCATTCCGACGCTTCTGCATCAGGGCATGGTCGTGGCCGGCCTGCCTTATGCCTTCCAGGGGCAGATGGGCGTCGACGAGATCAAGGGCGGCTCGCCTTACGGTGCGTCCACGATCACCAATGGCGACGGCAGCCGTATGCCTTCGGCAGTAGAGCTTGAAGGTGCCCGCTATCAGGGCCGCCACGTCGCGACGCTCGCGGCGAAGCTGGCGAAGTAACCTTCAACTGTCGGGTCTGTATCCATACACCCAGTCGAACCGGCTCATGAGCCGGTTCGGGCCCATGGCACGGAGCGCGGTGTCGCGTGCGAGCGCCATCAGGCCGCCCATGCGGTAAATTTGGCCATTCTGACGTGACGTCCTCTGCACCGCCGTCACGCGCGGCTTGCGTAGCTTCTCGTATGCCGTGAACGCCTGCTTGGGCTCGGCGGGCCAGCGGACGAGCTGATTGGCCAGCACGGCGGCATCCTCGATTGCCATCGCCGCGCCCTGCGCCATGTGTGGTAGGGCCGCATGGGCGGCATCTCCAAGCAGAGTGATCCGGCCTTCGCTCCATGACGAGAGCTGGGGGAGCTCGTAGAGTGGCCATTTCAGCCATGGACCTGCTGAAGCGATCAACTGGCGGATGGTCGGGGTCCAGGCGGAGAAGGCCGCGCCGGCTTCCTGCGTGCTCGCAGGCGTGCCCCACCCTCGGTCCGGCGACGTCCCCTGCGCGGTGGCGACGAGGTTCAGCGTGCCTCTCTGCTCGACGGGATAGGTGACGAGATGTGCCTCGGGCCCGAGCCATACGGCGGCCTCGTTGCCGGTGCGTACGGCAGCGACCGCCCGCCAGGCGACCTGTCCCGAGAAGACGGGAGTTGGCCTGCCGAGCCGCGCGCGGACCGTCGAACGCAAGCCGTCCGCGCCGATGAGGGCAGGGGTGGCGACCGTCTCGTCGCCGCGCGTGTTACGAACGTGGACGATCACCCGATCCTCGGTCTGCGCGACGTCGATCAGCTCCGTTGCGAGGCGAATCTCCACGCCGGCCGAGGCAACGGCATTGGCGAGGACCGATTGCAGCCGGGCGCGGTGGATGAGGCGATAGGGAGCGCCCCAGCGGTTTTCGGCGGCATCGCCGAGCGGCATATGGGTGATCGCCCGGCCTGTCCTACCGTCGATCAGGCGTATCGCGTCGGGACGGAGGCCCGCCGTGTCTAGTGCTTGGCCGAGGCCGAGCTCATCGAGGATCCGGCCTGCATTCGGCGTGATCTGAATGCCGGCGCCGATTTCTTCCAGCGCCGGCGCGCGTTCAATGATCGCCGCCGACATTCCGTGGCGGGCAAGGGCGAGCGCAAGAGTGAGACCGCCGATACCGGCGCCCGCGATCAGGATCGGGCGCTGCGGAGGCATCCCGGATCAATGGGCGGGTGTGAGTTCCGCACCCCAGAGGCAACCGGCCGGCTCGGTCTCGCTGGCCTTCAGCTCCGGCGAATAGCGGAACAGCGTCGAGCAATAGGGGCAGACGATCTCGTTGTCGTCGCCCATGTCGAGGAACACATGCGGATGATCGTACGGCGGCCTGGCGCCGATGCATTGAAATTCGCGGACGCCGATCCGGATGGCCGAGTGACCGGCGGTGTTGTGAAAGTGCGGCGTGCGAATGTCGGCCACGGTCATGCGTCCCTTGAATTTGAGTGGTCGCAAACTAACCGCTTCACCCCCGGAAGGCGAGGGGCTATTCGTCGCCGTCCCACCTCCATGCCCAATTGCTCAAAGGGAATTCGATGCCGAGCTTTCTGTCGGATGGTCTGACGCTGAACTACGTCGATGAGGGTGAGGGTGATCCCGTTCTCCTGATCCACGGTTTCGCATCGAATCTGCAGATGAACTGGGTCGGACCCGGCTGGATTTCGACGCTGATGGGCGCTGGCTTCCGCGTCATCGCTTTCGATCACCGCGGCCATGGTCTCAGCGACAAGATCTATGACAGTGAGCGCTATGCCAATCCGCAGATGGCCGAGGACGCGCTGGCTCTGCTCGATCATCTCGGTCTCCAACGGGTCGACATCATCGGCTATTCGATGGGCGCGCGCGTCGGCGCCCTGATTGCGATCGAACATCCAGAGCGGGTGCGGAGCCTCGTCATCGGCGGCATGGGCGACCGTCTTTTCGAGGGCGCGTCGAAGTCCGAGGAGATCGCCGAGGCTTTGGAAGCGAACCATCGAGACGACGTCACCGACCCATATGCGCGGACGTTCCGCGTCTTCGCCGAGGCGACCAAGGCCGATATGCGGGCGCTCGCTGCGGTGATGCGCTCTCCGCGGACGCCGCTGACGGCGGAGGGTTTGAATTCCATCGGGCTGCCGGTCCTGATCGCCGTCGGCACGGAAGACGATGTCGCGGGAAAGACCGAGAAACTCGCGGAAACCATTCCGGGCTCTGAGGTTTTGGCTATCACCGGCCGCGATCACAACCGCGCTGTGGGCGACAAGATATTCAAGGCGGGCGTGCTGGATTTCCTGAGCCGGCGCCCCTGACGAAAAAGGCGAAGGCGAGGCATCTTCCGCCGCGCTCCAATAAGCACTAGATACACGCTTCAACGGCTCGTTCAGCACTCTGTGCGAGACAAGGGCCCAGAAACGGGAAAAGCGCCGTGATCCAGTCCGTCCATGCACGCAGCAAGGCTGTGCTCCAGACCGTCGATCCCGTGTGGCAGCAGCTGCGCGAGGAGGCCGAGGAATTTGCCGCCCGTGAACCCGCGCTGGCGGGCTTCATTCATTCGACGATCCTGCATCACGATACGCTTGAAACCGCAGTCGCCCATCGTATCGCCTCACGGCTCGAACACCCGGAACTCGGCGAGGGCGTGATCCGCGCGGCATTCGAGAATGCGCTGGCATCCGACCCCGGCATCGGTCTTTCGATGCGCGCCGATATCGCCGCTGTCTGCGACCGTGACCCGGTCTGCTCGCGCTTCCTCGACCCGGTTCTCTACTTCAAGGGCTTTCACGCCCTTCAGGCGCATCGTTTCGCCAACCGCCTGTGGCTCGACGGTCGACAGGATTTCGCTCTCTATCTCCAGAGCCGCGTTTCCAGCGCGCTCCAGGTCGACATCCACCCGGCGGTGCCGATCGGCAAGGGCGTGTTCATGGACCACGCGACGGGTATCGTCATCGGTGCGACCGCGGTTATCGAGGACGACGTCTCGATCCTCCAGAACGTCACACTCGGCGGCACCGGCAAGGAACGCGGCGATCGTCATCCGAAGATCCGTCGCGGCGTGCTGATCGGCGCGGGCGCGAAGATCCTCGGCAATATCGAGGTCGGAGCGGGCTCGCGCGTCGCCGCGGGCTCGGTCGTGCTCAATCGCGTGCCGTCGTGCATGACGGTTGCGGGCGTTCCGGCACGTGTCGTCGGTCGCGCGCCGTGCGCCGACCCGTCGCGCAGCATGGACCACATGCTCACGGATGCTGACTTTTTCGACCCCGTGATCTGAGTTCGGGTGTTGCGGTGCGGCGTGCGGCCGTGCCAAACCCTTCGCGACCACCCACCAAGATCGGAGACTTCGCTTGGACAAGCGAGAGATGGAGAAGGTGCAAGCCTATCTCCGCAAGACGTTCGGAAACCAGACGCTCCGCGTCGTGGCCCGCCCGCGCAAGATGGACTCGGCCGAAATCTATCTCGGCGAGGAATTCATCGGCGTTCTGTTCCGCGACGATGAGGACGGTGACCTGTCCTACAATTTCCAGATGGCCATTCTGGCCGAGGATCTCGTCGACTAAGCCTTCGCGGCGCCGGGCTCTTCGCCTGGCTCCTCGACCTTTCCGCGGCGCTGCAGGTAGAGCGCTGCGATCCAGCACAGGATCGCCCACGAGGCGCCTGCGCACCAGCCGGCGAGGACGTCCGTCGGCCAGTGGACGCCGAGATAGACGCGGCTCACTCCCACCATGATCGTGATCGTGACGGCGAGCGTGAGGATGTAGATCTTCACGCGTCGCTTTTCCTGCACGCGCGCGAGCAGCGCGCCTAGCGTGAGATAGGTGATCGCCGACAGCATTGCGTGACCGCTTGGAAAGCTCGCCGTATGGACGTCGACGATATGGGCGACGAGATCAGGGCGAGGGCGGTCGAAGAACAGCTTCAGCAGGTTGTTGAGCAGGGTTCCGCCTCCGACCGCGAAGAGCACCATCAGCGCCGCGCCCTTTTTGCCGGTGATCAGCAGATAGCCGAGGACCGCGAGCGTCACGATCGTCAGGATCGTCGTGCTGCCCAGGCTGGTGAGGTCGGTGAACATGATCTCGACCCAGCGCGGGCCGATCGGGTCCTGCCTGTCGGTCTCGCGGAGCGACAACAGGATCGTTTCATCTATGGCGTGGGTCTCGCCTTCGGTGACTTCGTCGGCGATCTGGATGAAGGCCAGCAGGCAGGCGGCTGCGGCAGCGAGGCTGGCAAGGCCGACGATTTCGGTGCGGACAAGGGTGCGGAGCGAAGAGAGGGTCATGGCAGCGTGATAACGCGGCACGCGCCCCGGACAAAGCCGGGGCAGCCCCCGTTGCGGTCAGCGCGTCGAGGCGACGCCCGTATTGCTGTCAACCGGGCCGACGAAAACCCAGAGCTTCGGGTCCGTCTGCGACTGTCGCTTCACGTATTGGTAGGGCGTCTGCGACCACACCACGACGTCTTCGCGCTGATTGTCGAGGACGAGATCGCCCTGGTCGGTTGGAACGGTGAGGACGGCGTGGCCTGCGCCCTTCTCGTCGCGGACGACGGTGATGAGCAGCGAGCTCTCGCTCCAGCCGGCATCCATCAGCAGCTTCCGCTTCAGCAGGACATAGTCCTCGCAGTCGCCCTTGGTCGTCGGATAGGTCCAGTATTCGGGCGTACCGTAGAATTCCTGGTCGGTCACCGGCTGGATTTGCGTGTTGGCCCACCGGTTGACCTGATCGAGCTGAGAGAAGGTCGCGGCGGTGAGGATGACCCGGCCTTGTTGCTGGGTTTCCCTGGCGCAATCGGCCGGGTGGCTGGAGCAGAAGGCGACGAAGCCAATGGGTGCACGAGCGGCGCCGAGGATCTTCATGCGCGGAGAATTATCCAGCGCAGATGCTTCGGAGCATCCAAGGAAGAAGAAGGCTACCATGGCCGCAGCAACAGCCGAAACGGCCTTGCTATACTTCGCGCCGAATACGCTACTCATCGAACCTCTCCGAAGTCGTTGAGGTTCTTTTCTCAGAAACGATTTGAGTTCGATCTAAGGTTGGTGGCTTTGTTTTAGCGAATGACTCTAGGTTTCATTAACCACGGAACGCATACGAAAACGCCCGCTGAGGGCGGGCGTTTCAGGGCAACGAGTTTGGGGCCGATTTCGGCCTAGCCGCCGAATTGCTCTTCGAGCAGCTCGAAGTTCTGCGGACGCAGGAACTCCACGGCGACGCCGCCATCGAAATGACGGACGACCTTGGCGTGCGTGCGTCCGAGAGTGACCGGTGAGCCCATCGGCGGTTGGGCGTCGACCTGAACTGCCGCACCGGACAGAGAGATGTCGACCACCCGGCACGGATATTCCCGGCCGTCGGGCATGACCAGCAGTGACCGAGTGTTTTTGGGTAGGCCGCGATCGTGGCGGCGGTCTTCCGGCAGGCCGAGGATCTGGCGGTTGGCCAGCCAGGTCAGCTGATCCGCCAATTTCTCGCGCTTGCGCGGCGTGGCCGCGATCGTCATCGCAAAGCCGTTCTCAATGCCGCGGATCACCGCGCCTTCGATGCGGCCGATATGGTCGAAATAGGCGATGACGCGTTCACCGGGACGGCCGATCACCGGTGCGATGATCGAACAGCCGCCTGGAGAGATGTCGAGCGTTTGGCACGGATATTCCTGCCGGTCGGCGAGCATGTAGCGGCCCAGGAGCGCGACCTTCACGCGAGCGTGGCGGCGCTGCTCATGAGGGGCAAGCTTCGGCAGAGGTTGCATCAACGGCGCTACACCACATCTCGCCAGAGCCAGCGTCGCACGAGGCTCAAGGAACTATCCGAGGGGAGATTAAGTAGACGCGGTTAACGAGCCGTATGGAGTCGGAAACTATTCATCCTCATCGCGCAAATTTTTGATATGGCACAACGAATCCGAGGCACTTCGCCACAACTGCCTTGCTTTGCGCCGTCGGCATGTCACCTTCTTTTTCGAGAGCCCTATTCGTGCAGCGCGACAACGAACCCATTGTGAATGCCCCGCCTGTGGTCGGTTGGACCATCGCGGCGCTCGTGGCGATTCACATCGCTCGCCAGTTCCTCGGACCGGACGACGAATCGCAGATCATCCTGCTCTTCGCGTTCATTCCGGCGCGCTACGATCCGAGCTTCGCATTTCAGTCCGCCTTTCCGGGCGGCATCGCCGGAGACATATGGACCTTCGTGACCTATTCGGCGCTGCACGGCGATGCGATGCATCTCGTCGTCAACAGTGTGTGGTTGCTGGCATTCGGCAGTGCCGTCGCCTGGCGATTCGGCGGAGCGCGGTTCCTGGCTTTCGCGGCCGTCACCTCGGCCTGCGGCGCGGCGATGCATCTGCTTTTCCACTACGGCGAGCCGGTTCCGATGATCGGCGCCTCTGGCGCCATTTCCGGTCTTACGGCTGCTGCGATCCGCTTCATCTTCGAGGCCGGCGGCCCGCTCGGGGCATTCCGCCGGCGCGGCAGGGGAGCGTTCGCGGTGCCCGCGGTGCCGCTCATCGACCTGGTCCGCTCTCAGCAGATCATGGTCTTCGTCGCCATCTGGTTCGGCATCAATCTGGTCTATGCGATCGGTGCCTGGAGTTCCGGAGGAGAATCCAGCATCGCCTGGGAAGCACATATCGGCGGCTTCATCGCCGGGCTTGTATTGTTTCCGCTTTTCGACCCGAAATTGCCCGTTGGTTTCAACGGTCTACGGAGCGCTTGATCCGGAACAACCCTCGCGCGATCATGTTGGTAAGACCGTACCAAAGTACGGCTGCAATAAGAACGGAGGGACGGATCGATGCAGGTTTCGGCGATTTTGGAGAGCAAGGGGTCCGAGGTCGTGACCCTTCAGCCCGAAAGCACATTGGCGGATGCGGCCCGTCTTCTGGCGAAGCGCAAGATCGGCACCGTGGTCGTCACCGCCGGGGATGACATCATCCTGGGCATCCTTTCGGAACGCGACATCGTCCGCGCCGTGGCCGAACTCGGTGCTGGCGCGCTCGAGGCGCCATTGTCGGCTCATATGACCAAGACGGTGAAGACGGCCAGCCGCAGCGACGCGCTTCGCGGTGTCATGGAGAAGATGACGCAAGGACGGTTCCGCCACATGCCCGTCGTCGAGAACGGCCGTATGGTCGGCATCATCTCGATCGGCGACGTCGTGAAATGGCGCCTGGCCCAGATCGAGGCCGAGGCGAGCGCGATGCGGGATTACATCGCGTCCGCTTAGGTGGTCTTCTTGTAGACTTCGGCCGGGTCGAATTTTGGCTCGGCGTCGACGAAGTCGAGCGCAAGGCGAGGCGAGGGCGCCTCGCCGAGCGGAACCGAGCGATAGAAGCAGGAGGTGCGTCCGGTGTGGCAGGACGCGCCGGTGCCGCCGACGCGCACTTTGAGCCAGACGGCGTCCTGGTCGCAATCGACGCGAAGCTCGGTCACGCTCTGGACGTGGCCGCTTTCCTCGCCCTTCTTCCAGAGCTTGCCGCGCGAGCGCGAATAATAATGCGCTTCGCGGGTCTCGATCGTCTTCGCCAGCGCCTGGGCATTCATATGCGCGAGCATCAGCACCGTCCCGGTTTCGGCATCGGTGACGACGGCCGTGACCAGGCCCGCCGCGTCGAATCTCGGCGCGAGCACGCGGCCTTCCTCGATTTCAGCCGGGGACAGCGATGTTGCGAAGAGGTCAGGCATTCAGCGCTGCACGCCGCGCACGAGCGTGATGAAACGCACCTGCTCGGCCGGGTCCTCAAACAGGCCCGTGAAACGCGTCGTCGTCGTCGACACGCCGGATTTGCGGATGCCGCGCATGGCCATGCACATATGCTCGGCCTCGATCATTACGGCGAGACCGCGCGGAGCCAGGACCTTGTCGATCGCTTCGGCGATCGATTCTGTCAGATGTTCCTGTGTCTGGAGCCTGCGTGCGAAGACGTCGACGACACGGCCGATCTTGGACAGGCCGACGACGCCGCCGCTCGGATAATAGGCGACGTGCACCTTGCCGACGAACGGCACCATGTGGTGCTCGCAGTGCGAAAAGAACGGAATGTCCTGGACGAGGACGATGTCCTTGTAGCCGCCGACATCGTCGAATACGCGCTCCAGGATCGCGTTGGCATCCTGTTTGTAGCCGCCGTAGAGCTCGGCATAGGCATTCACGACGCGTTTCGGCGTATCGACGAGGCCTTCGCGCTCCGGATCGTCGCCCATATAGGCGATGAGGGTCCGTACGGCTTCTTCTGCTTCTTCGCGGGTGGGGCGCTTCGTTTCCGGGTCAAACGCACGCAACGCCGGGTGCTTGATAATCGCGTCCATGAAACCTTCCGCAGCGAGCCGGAATTGGCCCGCGTCGTTATCTGGTGCGGGTACATATCGTATGAAACCCGGAGCCCCTATATAATGCTGAACCCGGAAGCCGCAAAAAGGGTTAGCGCCCGAGCGCTGTTGCGCGGGTGCAAGTGGCTGGACACTTTATGTTGAACGACATCTACAATCGCAAGATCCTTGAACTGGCTGCGGGCATCCCGCGTCTCGGTCGGTTGCCGCATCCAGATGCCAGCGCGACCGCGCATTCGAAGCTTTGCGGTTCGACGGTGACGGTCGATCTCGCCGTCGACGGCGATACCGTGACGGACTTCGCTCATGACGTGAGGGCCTGCGCGCTCGGCCAGGCTTCGTCCTCCATCATGGCAAGCCACGTCGTCGGCTCGACCGCGGACGAACTGCGCCAGGTGCGCGAGACGATGCGGGCGATGCTCAAGGATAGTGGGCCGCCGCCGAACGGAAAATGGGCCGATCTGGCAGTGCTCGAGCCGGTGCGAGACTACAAGGCGCGTCACGCTTCGACCCTATTGACCTTCGACGCCGTGGTCGATGCGCTCGACCAGGTCCAGGCAAAAAAGGCCGCGGCTGAATAACAGCCGCGGCCCTTCTTTTCGTTATTTGGCCGATCAGGCGGCTTCGATGCCCGAGATGAAGGTCTGCATCTCGCGGCGGAGCTCGGTCGAGGCCTTTGCCAGATCGCGCGCGGAGGAGAGAACCTCCGACGCCGAGCTCCCGGTAATCGTTGCCGCCTCGCGGACCTCGTCGATGCTTTGGGTCACGTATTCGGTGCCCTGGGCGGCCTGAGCCACGCGGCTGGCGATCTCGGTCGTCGCGGAGTGCTGCTCTTCGGCCGCCGCGGCGATGGCGCTCGAAATCTCGTGCACTCGCTCGATGGTCGATCCGATCGACTGGATGGCGCTGACCGCGCCGACTGTCGCCTGCTGCAGCTCCTTGATCTGGCTTGCGATCTCGTCGGTCGCCTTGATCGTCTGGTTGGCGAGGTCCTTCACTTCGCTCGCCACGACCGCGAAGCCGCGGCCGGCTTCGCCGGCGCGGGCCGCCTCGATGGTCGCATTAAGCGCCAGCAGGTTGGTGCGGGCCGCGATGTCGTTGATGAGCGCGACGACCGTCTCGATCCGCTCGGCGCTGGTGGAGAGCGCTTGGACGGTTTTGTCGGTGTGGCGGACATCCTCGACCGCGCGCCGCGCCGCGTCTGCGGTCTGGCTGACCTGCGTACCGATCTCGTTGGCCGAGGAGGACAGTTCCTCGGTGGCGGCGGCGACGGCCTGGACGTTCGAGCCGGTGGCGCGAGCCGATTCGGCGAGCACGCCGGTCTGCTGAGAAGTGCGGTCGGCGGTGCCGGTCATGTCGTTCGCAGTCGTTTCCAGGCGCTCCGAGGCGCCGACGAGAGCACTGATGAGATCGCCGACCTTGGCGTTGAAGCCCTGGGCGAGTTCGGACAGCGTGCGGCGTTTGTCGGCCTCGGTCTGGACCTTCATGCGTTCGGCCTCTTCCTCCAGGCGCTGGCGCTCTATGGCGTCGCGCTTGAAGACCTCGACCGCGCGGGCCATGTCGCCAATCTCGTCCGAGCGCGAAGCTCCCTTGATCTCGACATTCATGTCGCCAGCAGCCAAAGCCGCCATCGCATCGGTCATCTGGGTGATCGGCCGGGTGACGCGGCGCTGGACGATGAAGAAGCTGGCGGTGGCGAGCAATACGACCGCTGCGAGCAAGCCCGACTGGAACATCAAACGACTTTGCGCGGCGGCGTATTTGCTCTCGGCCTGCTCCTGAGCGAGCTGCATTGCCGTGTTCGGGATCGCAGTCAACGCGTCGAGGGCGCCGTTGCCGATGCGGGTGAGATCGTCGTTCGAGACCGACTGTTCTTTATTCTCTGCAAGATCGTCATAGGCGGCCTTGCGGGTCTTTTCCCATGTATCAAAAGCGTCAGTCTGCGCGGCTTTCACAAGCTCGACGAGCTTGGGCGATACCCCGGGACGAGAGGTCAGTTCCTTCACCACACCCCAGTTCGACTGCGTCTGGCCGAGAAGCTGAGCCATCTTGCGATCGGCCGCAGGAGTGATGGTCTTGGCATTGCGTGATTCGGACAGAGCGGTGCGGCTCAGGCCGACGCCGTCGCGTGCGATCCATGCCGCCTGCTTGATGGCCATGAGTTCGGCCGTTTCCGGATCGGCCATGCGGATGGTCTCACCGAGGGCCGCCGACATCGCTTCCATGCGATTGATGACGTCGGTTGCGGCTGCGTTGAAGTCCTTGGAGATGCCTTGGCGACGCTCGGACAGCGGCTTCTTGAGGGCTTCCTCGGATTCGGTCCGGATCTTCTCGAGCTTTTCGATGCTCGCCGCGAGACCGTTGAAGACCTCCGGTTCGCCGTTGGTGCAATCGATCTGCGTGCAGAGCACGAGGACGTGCGCGGTAGCCGGATTGGCCTTGTTCTGCGCGTCCTTGATCAGGGAGAAGAACCCGTCGGAGGCGGGGTTCTCGGCTTCCAGGGCAGTGCGGGTCGGACCGCGTTGGACGCGTTGATTCTGGAGAGCGGTGAAGACTTCGCGACCGGCCTCAGCGACGCTGACGACCTGCGCGCTTTCCTTCAATTGGCCCATGTCATTGTAGATCGGAACAGCGAGAGTACCGACCGCGATGAGCGCCATTGCGCCGAACAACACACGAAGGACGACGGCAAGCGTAAGCTTGTGAGACATTACTCAACCCCATTCACCGACCACTGCGGCGGTGCCCGGGGCTAAATCTCGGCGGAAAATCAAAAAATAGGATTAATAATTCAAGTCGGTGCGCTGGCAGCGCCTGTTTTTATCGAGGCTTTCTGGCCTGTTAGCCACTCGTGTGCTGATTTTTCGCCCTCGACGACGGCTCTTAGACCACGACACCTCAGGCGGCTGGAGTCTCGTCCTTGATTCGCGGGGCGAGGGTCACGAAGCGCGGGTCCTGCGGCGTCGCCTTGCAGGTGCCGGTCTCGGCGATTTCGTCGATCACCTGGGTGAGAAGGCGAATGCCCATTGGCGCGAGTTCGCGGCGCCACAGGCTGGCATCGTCTTCGCCCGGCAGGACGAAGCACCAATCCTGGGCGGCGATGCCACCGGCGTCCATTTCATCCGTCAGATGATAGACGCTGCCACCCGCGATCGGATCGCCCGCCTTGACGGTCCATTCAATCGACGCGATGCCGCGCCAGCGGGGCAGCAGAGATGGGTGATAGCCAAGCGAGGCGATCCTGGCCTTGTCGAGCGGGATGAAGGCATGGGAGTAGGCTGCGAGAACGACGTCGAATTCGCCGGGCAGATCGTCATGGGTCACGCGCTTGCGGCCGGCATGGCAGACGAGCGGCACTCCAGCGGCTTCCGCCGCCTTCGCCAAGCGGTCTTCCGGATCGGGCGCGACGACGTGGAGGTCATGGCCGCGCGCATGCAGGATCTGGAACATCTCCGCGCCGAACCACCGCGAACCGATCAGTGCAATCCTCATTCCGCCGCCCTCGAAAACAAAAGCCGCCCCAACGAAAGGTCGAGGCGGCTTGGTAACGAAATCGGCCCGGGGCCGAAAGAGAAATCAGCCGCGCTTCTCGGCCTTCCAGGTGCCCGAACAACCGCCGGCCGGAGCCTTCCAGGTGCCGGTACCGAATTTACCGCTCAGTTTGCCCGTGCCGTCCGCTCCCTGATTGCCGCGCGAAACGCTGACCTTGACCGCGCCTGTGCCTTCGACTTGGCCGGACACGCTGAAGCCGGCATTGCCGCCGTAGCTGACGACGCCGTCCCTAATTGTGAGCGGATAGCGGTAGGCGCGATCGCACTGGCCCTGCTGCGTGACGATCAGGACGCTCCAGGCGCCGTCATAGCTGGCCGCCGGGCTTTCGGTCGTAAAGGCGGCGATGGTGCCGGTCGCCACCGCTGCGGCGATCAGAAGGTGCTTCATTAGAAAAGTTCCTAGTCTCGGAAAAACCGGCATAGACGCGACAGATGTGGCAAAAACAAGAGGGCGGCATTCTCTGCCGCCCTCTATGACTGGAGAATGTCGCCCGCCGCAAAACACGACCGGCTAAAGCATTCAGGCGGCCGCTTTCTTGTTGAGCTTCTTCTCGGCAAGCGCGGTCAACGATTTGTCGGTCTTGTATTCCTCTTCGAGATTGAGCTCGAGCGGGCGAACGAGATTGGTCAGGCCGAGTTGCTTCGCCCAGGCGATCAGCGTGCCGTAGCGGGTGATTTCGTAGTGCTCGACGGCCTGCGCGGACGCGAGAAGGGCGGCGTCCAGCACTTCCTTGTCGGCAACATTACCGGCGACATGCTTGGCCTCCTTGAGGATGCCGTCGATCGCCTCGCAATCCGTGCCCTGTGCCGGATGGCCGTAGGCGTCGAAGACGTCTTCGAGGCGTTTGATCTGCTGGCTGGTTTCCTTCAGGTGCTTCTCGAAGCCTGCCTTGAGTTCGGAATTGGTCGCCTTCTCGATCATGGTCGGAAGGTTCTTTTCGATCCTCTGCTCGGCATAATAGATGTCCTGCAGCATGTGCAGGAACAGGTCGTCCATCGTCTTGATGTCTTTCGAAAACAGGCCCATCGCGCGCTCCCGTTCGTTTGCGGATTGGTGCGTCGCCGTTCGGTGCGACTGAGCCTGAAACGCTCTGATCCGGCCGGTGTTCCGGCCATTACTGATTGGTCGTACTCTTCGCCTGCTTCACGGCCTCTTCAGTCCCAGGCACGGGGCCCTTGGCCAAGACATACGCGGTGAAGGCATCGGTCCATCGATCGAAGTGTTCGAGGCCCTTGGCGTCATTCTCCACGACGTCGTCGGCCTGATCGTCGGCATAAAGCCTGCCGACGCCAAAGTCGCAATGATCCCAGAGGGCGTCGGGGACTTCGATGCCCGAATAGCGGCACTGCCAGACGAGACCCTTATAGGCGTCCCGAACGTCGCAATCCTGCGGCTCGTTGGCCGGGTCGAACCATTCCTTGTGCTTCAGGATTTTTGGCCGGCCGTCTTCGCCGATATCGGCGCCGCCACGGTCGCCATAGCAGAAGAAGGCGGCCGTCCGGCCTTCGAGGTGATTACGGTTCAGTTCCTGCCATTGCGGCGAGCGCTCCAGCGCCTGCGCAAGCGCCGTCGATTTCTTGTCGATCAGATCCGGCCGCGGATTGCCGCCGTTCATGCAGACGAGGCGATCGAACATCGCCTTGAAGTTGGAGGACGGGCCGTACCACCAAATCGGACCGATGAAGGCCCAGGCATCCGCGCGGGCGAGCCGTCCGTAGAGGTCGAGATCCCACATCAGATCTGGCTGGCTCTGGGATTTCGGGCCGTAGCAGTTGCAGGGCCAGACGCAGAGCGCCATGGAAGACGAAACACAGCCGTTGCACCCCTGGATCTTCGGCTTGCCATGCTGGTTGCCGATATCCTCGGTGTCGATCTGCCACCCGGCGGGAAGACGGGCCGCCATTCGCTGCATCAGGAAGCGGGCCTTCGAATCGAGCCCCGGGCAACCGTTCACCCGACGTGCCGACCCGGCGATGACAAGGACGCGAAGGGGGCGTGCCTCGACATGCTCGGGCTTTTGGAAAACGTCAGTCGCTTGAAGGCGCTGTAGCATCCGGGCCTCGCATTGTGCGTACGACAACGCACGAGGCCGCCAATCAGGTCATTCGGGATGCCGGACTCAGTGGGCGCGATGCTCGGAGAGAAGGTGAGCGCACATCTTCAGGGCCGACGGCGTATGGGTCACCTGGATGCGAAGAGGGCGACCGGGCATCAAAGCGCGCCAGAGATCGAGAGCGGCGTGGACGGAGCCCGCGAGAGCTTCGGTGCAGAGGGCAAGGCGGGCCGGCTCTTCTTTGCCGATCCCCAGTTCCTTGGCCATCCGAAGGTCGTCGCCGGGACGAACCTGACCGGAACGAATACGCTGATGAAGAGGCTCGATCGTCGTGGTTGTGCTCATCACTTGTCCATGATGCCCGCTTCTGGAAAATTGCCAAGAGCTTCTTTGGAATTCGTGAACGCCTCTGACCGTTCCAAGACCGATTTTTTGCTTTTGGAACGATGCTTTTCGGATCAACGTTGATCTCGGCCATGGGGAGACGCGTGATGAATACGGCAAACCTGCAGCTGGAAGGCCTTTATGCGGCGGTCGCCGCGCTGATGAGCACGCTTCGGGACAAGGGGGTGATCTCGTCCGAAGAGATAGATCGCTGCCTTCGCGAGGCGGAGGACACGATGACCTCAGGCAAGCCGCGTGATCTTTCACCGGCCAATATCGAGGCGATTCGTTTTCCGTTCCGCTATCTGCGCGCGGCGAACAACGCGGGGGGCTGCCCACGTTCGTTCTCTACGATCGCGGCGGAGATCGGGATGACGAAGGATGTAAGCCGTTCGATCAGCTAACGGACGAGCCCGGCGAGACGCTCGATCGCGGCATCGAGCGTCGCATCCTGTTTCGAGAAACAGATTCTGACGACACTTGTCACCGGAGTCTCGGCATAGAAGGCGGAGACCGGGATCAGCGCGACGCCGCGTTCGTGGACGAGCGTCTTGCAGAAGCTCTCGTCGTCGACATTCAGTCCCAGTGGAGCGAGGTCGACGTTCAGGAAGTATGTGCCCTGACTTTCAAGGGGCGGCAGGCCGATCGACCTTAGGCCACTGGCCAGTCGATCGCGGGAACGCGAGAGGTCCTGGCGCATCCCCTCAAAGAACGCATCTTCCTTGTCGAGACCGTATGCGACGGCGGCCTGGAGGTTCGGCGGTGTCGTGAATGTCAGGAACTGGTGGGCTTTCGACAGCGACTTCATCAGTGGTGGCGCGGCGCAGACGAAGCCGACTTTCCATCCGGTCAACGAGAATATCTTGCCTGCCGAGCCGATCTTGACCGTGCGGTCGCGCATGCCGGGCAGGGCGATCATCGGAATATGTTCGCGGCCGTCGAAGACGACATGCTCCCAGACCTCGTCGCAGACGGCGACGGCGTCGAACTCCTGGCAATAGCGCGAGAGGAGTTCGAGATCCTCGCGACCGAAGACCGTCGCGGTCGGATTGAGGGGATTGTTGAGAACGACCACCTTGGTCTTCGGCGAAAAAGCGGCGGTGAGCATCTCTTCGGTGAAGCGCCAGTGCGGCGGTTCAAGGCGGACAAGCCGCGGAACGCCGCCGGCCCGTTTCACGAGCGGCAAATAGGCATCATAGAGCGGCTGGAACAGCACGACTTCATCGCCGGGCTCGATAAGCGCGAAGAGCGCGCCGGCGATGGCCTCGGTCGCTCCCGACGTGACCATCACCTCGGCCACTGGGTCGAGGTCGACGCCGTGCCAGTGTCGATAATGGTTCGCCACAGCCGTGCGCAGTTCGGGCAGGCCCATCATGGGCGGATATTGGTTGTAGCCGTTCAGGACCGCGTCGGCCGCGGCACGACGTATGTCTTCCGGCCCGGACCCGTCCGGAAATCCCTGGCCGAGATTGATCGCGCCGGTCTCCCGGGCGAGCAGGGACATGACTTCGAAGATCGTGGTTGGAAGATTGCTGAAGAGCGCGTTCATAGCGTCGCGCAAATGGGCATGTTTTGGCCCGCTGTGGAAGACCGGCCGGTCCGGAACAGTTCCACCGGCTCGTCTTACCAATAAGGTTTAATGCAAAGGTACTAATTCCTAAATCGCAGGCCAGATCTGCCGCCAACGCTCTTATCGAACCTCGTTGAGGCGCCATGTCATTCGAGCCGGACGACGCACTCAGACATCGCCGCCCGACATGGTGATGACCAATGGCGGATGCATCCGAGGCACGCCGCCAATATGGAGAAGTAACATGAAGGCTTTTCGTACTCTCGCCCTGGCCGGGCTGGTCGCGCTCAGCGCTGGCACCGCTGCCTATGCCCATGATCGTGATGGCAGGGCGGAGGAGGCAATCCGGGATGAAGGCCTACCCGGCCACGAATACCTCAACACCCAGAACGTTCTCGAAGGTCGTTCCTCGACCATTGGTCCGGCCCCGACCCAGTACGGCGAGTACGGCATGAACCGTACCCACGGGCGCTCCTTCTGGCACCGCCCGGCCTACTAGCGCGCACAATAGATTGGTCCAGCGTCAAACAGAAAGGCCGCCCGGATGGCGGCCTTTCTAATTGGCGATTCAACCGCGCATCTTTTCCTTTTCCTTCGCTCCGACCCGCGTCAGCTTCTTGATCACAAGCGGAGCCAGACCGGATTTATCCGCGATCTCGCGGTCCTGCTGTTCGATCACCGCGCGCGCCGGTTCGTCGCCGTCGAGGCCGCCGAGAATGTCGGCCGGGACGCGGCGATTGGATCGCTGTGAGCCATCCTCGTAGATGACGTTAAACAGGACGAATTCGCTCTTCGAGCCGGGTTTCTTGGCCATCTCACGCACCCTTTGAAATGAAAAGCGGCCCCGAAGGGCCGCGCCGCATCAATCATAGATAGGTGCGATGACAGCATTACGCGAGTCGGCGTCGCTTCAAGCGCCCGTCCAGCCCTGCGTCCGGGCCGCGATCGTGAAATTCGCCACGGCCGTCTTTATGCTGCGCTCGCAATCGGTTTCGATCGCCTCGGAAACGCTCCGAGCCGCCTTCTCCCAATGGCCCGCGAACGGGCCACCTCGCATCTGCTGGCGCTTCGCCAGCGCTATCATGCCGCGATAGCTCGCGACAAATTGCAGCCCGTCCTCCGTCATAAGACGGATTTGCTTTGGAAGAAGATCGTCCTTTCGCATACCAACGCCACCCCTTACCGGCAGGGAAGGCTAGTCCCGCTCTCTCTGCTTCGCACAGGAGGGGTGTCGGGCTTCTCCACAAGGCCGAGGCTTCGTCTGCCGGTTATTAACAGTTCGTTAATCTTTTGGCGGTGGCTGGGTCGCTGGACAGGGCGTGCTCGTCACGCCATAAACCCTGCAAACCTTCGCGCGCCGGAGAATCGTCCCTTGAAGCAGTTCCTTCTGCAGCTTTTCACCTGGTGGAACGGCCAGACCATCGGCACGCGGTTCTTCACGTGGCGCGCGGGCACTTTTGTCGGCGAGGACGAGTACGGGAATCGCTACTACAAAGCCAATGTCGCGCCGCTCGGCGAGCGCCGCTGGGTGATCTACAACGGCGTTGCCGAGCCGACCATGATCCCGACCGGCTGGCACGGCTGGATTCACCACACGACCGATATCGCGCCGGCCGACGAAGGCTTCGTGGCTCCTGAATGGTTCCAGCCGCATCGGCCGAATCCGACCGGAACGCCGGCAGCCTATCGTCCAAAGGGATCGACCCTCGGCAGGACGCGCCGTTCGTCGACGCCAGATTATCAGGCTTGGACGCCGGGAAGCTGATTGTCGCGGCGTGCTGCCGTCTGCGCGCCATATTCCGAGTGAATCTCGCAGCATCCCGCCTGAACCGAGGCAAAGCCCGCGTGATCCCGTTGTTTCGCCGTCCGGCATTCGCCATCGCCGGTCTCTGTGCCGTGCTGACGGCGGGTTTCGCCATGGCGCAGGTACCTGTTGCGCCAGGGCCCGCCGTTGACCGGATCGCGAACCCGGTGGCGCGTTTCGCCGGACTCGACAAGGTCACCGGCAGGATCGTCAATTTCGACGTCAAGATCGACGAGACCGTGCAGTTCGGAGCCCTGCAGGTCACGCCGCGCGTCTGTTACACGAGGCCGCCGACCGAGCAGCCGGAGACGATCGGCTTCGTCGAGGTCGACGAGATCACCCTGCAAAACGAGACGCAGCGGATTTTCGCGGGCTGGATGTTCGCTGACAGCCCGGGCCTGAATGCGATCGAGCATCCGATCTACGATGTCTGGATCACCGATTGCGTTGGTGGCGCGAAGCTGCCGGTGCCGGAAGCACCGAAGCTGGGAGAGTAAATCCGTCCTCATCCGAGCCGCAGGCTCGTGTCGAAGGAAGGGCGGCAGACTCGGAACTCTTGGCGCTCCTTCGACGCCGCCGCTGCGCGCCCGGCTCAGGATGAGGTCTTTTTCAGTATCGCGAGCGCTTCAGCGCCGCTGATCGTTTGTCCCTTGGGCCAGACAAAGAAGTTGCCGTTTCCGGGCAGGGCTGATTCGAGCAGGTGGTGATAGTCGCGTCGCGGCACCTCCACGGCGCCGAACATTTCCAAATGCTCCGTCACGAACTGCGTATCCAGCAGGTTGAACCTCCCGGCGACGAGGCGCGCCGCGAGATGCACCAACGCGACCTTTGATGCGTCGCGGCTCGTGTGGAACATGCTCTCGCCGAAGAAGGCGCCACCGAGCCGCACGCCGTAGAGACCGCCGACCAGCCTGCCGTGCTCATAGGCCTCGATCGTGTGGCAATGGCCGATGTCGAAAAGATCGCTGTAGAGCTTGCGGATACGGCGGTTGATCCAGGTCTTCCGACGGCCAGGAGCGGGAGCCGCGCAGGCTGAGATCACCGCGTCGAAATCCTGGTCGACCCTGATCTCGAACCGGTCCGAGCGGACCGTGCGGGCGAGTCGGTTGGGAACGTGGAATCCGTCGAGCGGGATGACGCCGCGGAGATCCGGCTCTATCCAGTAGAGGCCGGGGTCCTGCGCGCTCTCGGCCATCGGAAAGATGCCGCAGGCATAGGCTTTCAGCAGCACTTCCGGCGTGATCTCGACCAGGACATCGTCGACGCGTGTCATGTCCCGGAGTGTACGGGACTTTGAAGCCTCTCCCAAGGGGAGAGGCTCTGCGTTATTCGCCCATCAGTCCGTTGGCGAGGCGCTTCTCGAGCCAGTGGATGTCGTACTGGCCGTCCTGGATCTCGGGATCGCGGACGAGGGTGCGGAACAGCGGGAGCGTCGTCTCGATGCCGTCGACGACGAACTCGTCGAGCGCGCGGCGCAGGCGCATCAGGCATTCGGTGCGCGTCTTGCCGTGGACAATCAGCTTACCTGCGAGGGAGTCGTAATAGGGCGGGATCGTGTAGCCCTGATAGGCGGCGGAATCGACGCGGACGCCAAGCCCGCCCGGCACGTGCCATTGCAGGATCTTGCCAGGCGAGGGCCTGAAGGAGACCGGGTTTTCGGCGTTGACGCGGCACTCGATGGCGTGACCGTTGAGCTTGACGTCGTCCTGGGTGAACGACAGTTCGGCGCCGCCCGCGATCCGGATCTGCTCGTTGACGAGATCGATACCGGTGATCATCTCGGTCACCGGATGCTCCACCTGGATGCGGGTGTTCATCTCGATGAAGTAGAACTCGCCGTTCTCGTACAGGAACTCGATGGTTCCGACGCCGAGATAGCCGAGATCGGCCATCGCATTCGCGACAATCGAACCGATGCGTTCGCGCTCTTCGGAGTTGAGGGCGGGCGAGGGGGCTTCTTCCCAGACCTTCTGGTGACGACGCTGCAGCGAGCAGTCGCGCTCGCCGAGATGGACGGCCTTGCCGCGTCCGTCGCCGATGACCTGCACCTCGATATGGCGCGGCTTCTGGAGATATTTTTCGATGTAGACCGCATCGTCGCCGAACGCGGCCTTGGCCTCCGAGCGAGCGGTGGACAGCGCTTCCGACATATCGTCTTCGGTCAGCGCGACCTTCATGCCGCGTCCGCCACCGCCGGCCGCCGCCTTGATGATGACTGGATAGCCGATCTCGGCCGCAATGCGGCGCGCCTCGCCGTCCTCGCTTACGCCGCCATCAGAACCCGGAACGACCGGAATGCCGAGGCGCTTGGCCGTCTGCTTGGCGGCGATCTTGTCGCCCATCACCCGGATATGCTCGGCCTTGGGACCGATGAAGGTGATGCCGTGCTCGTCGAGGATCTCGGCGAAGCGGGCGTTTTCCGACAGGAAGCCGTAGCCCGGATGGACCGCCTCGGCACCGGTGATTTCGCAGGCGGCGAGCAGTTGCGGGATGGCGAGGTAGGAATCGCGCGCCGTCGGCGGGCCGATGCAGACCGCCTCGTCGGCGAGCTTGACGTGCATCGCTTCGGCGTCGGCCGTGGAATGCACGGCGACCGTTGCAATGCCGAGCTCCTTGCAGGCGCGCAGCACCCGGAGCGCGATCTCGCCGCGGTTGGCGATGAGGACCTTGTCGAACATCCCGTCAGGGTTCCGTTACGAGACGATCAGGAGCGGCTGGCCGAATTCGATCGGCTGACCGTCCTCGACCAGGATTTCGCGAACCACGCCGCTCTTCGGAGCGGGGATCGCGTTCATCGTCTTCATCGCCTCGATGATGAGGAGCGTCTGACCCTGGCGGACTTCGGCGCCGACCTCGACGAAGGTCTTCGCGCCCGGTTCCGGCGCACGGTAGGCGGTGCCGACCATCGGCGAAAGAATGACGCCCGGCGCCTTGGCCTTGTCTTCAGGGGAAATGGCCGCGGCCGGGGCTGCCGCGGGAGACCCGGCGGCGGGCGTCGAATAGACCGGAGCGGTAACCTGGATGCTGCGCGCCACGCGGATGCGCAGGTCGTCGTTCTCGATCTCGATCTCCGAAAGGTCCGTCTCCTTCAGGAGATTGGCGAGGTCGCGGATGAGATCGTGGTTGAAGCCGTTTTTGGCGTCCTTGGTCATGGACTTCTTCTTCTCCAAAGGGCGTCAGGCGTGACCGGACTGCGCAAGGATGCGCGCCAGGCCTTCCAGAGCGAGTTCATAGCCGTAGGACCCGAAGCCGACGACAATTCCGCGTGCCACGGGGGACACGAAGGAATGGTGCCGGAAGTCCTCGCGGGCGTGCACATTCGACAAATGCACTTCGATGGCCGGAACGTCGGCGGCTTTCAGCGCATCATGCAGCGCAACCGAAGTGTGCGTATAGGCGGCGGGATTGATGACGATCCCCTTCGCCTTGGTCCTGGCTTCCTGGATCCAATCGACCAGAACGCCCTCGATATTGGTCTGGCGGAAGTCCACCAAAAAGCCCAGCGCCTTGCCGCGCTCGGCGACCTTCTTCTCGATATCGGTGAGCGTCTCCGAACCATAGACTTCCGGCTCGCGCAGACCGAGCAGGTTCAGGTTCGGGCCGTTGAGGACGAAGACAGTCGAAGTCATGATGCCGAGGGCAAGGGTCTAACGGGCCGGGCCCGGATGGGCGGTGGTTATAGGGGCCACGCGCGGAGGTGGAAAGCGATTTAAGCGGCAGACGCGCCGGAACGCGTCAGGAGCAGGTCGCCTTCCCACAGGAACGGACATTCCCGATGATCTCCTTGAGGTTCGCGACGCCGACTGCGCCGGGCACGACCTGATCGCCGATCACATAGGTTGGCGTGCCCTCGATGTTCAGCTTCTGGGCGAGTTCGTGAACCTCGAGAAGCGTGGCGTCGACCTCGGGATCGGCTAGGCCCTCGGCCAGCTTGTTCATATCGAGTCCGAGCTTCTTGGCAACGTCGAGCGCGGCCTGGCCATCGGCCTGTTTGTCGGAGCCAAGCATCTCGCGATGGAATTGGAGATATTTCTCGGGCGCTTGGGCATGCAGTGCGACGGCGACGCGCGCGGTGTCGTGTGATCCTTCGCCGAGAACCGGCATTTCCTTCAGCACGACGCGGAGCTTCGGATCGCTCTTCAGCAGGACCTCGGTGTCGCTGAGCGCCCGGCGGCAATAGCCGCAATTGTAGTCGAAGAATTCGACGAGCGTGACGTCGCCTTTCGGATTGCCGAGAACGACCTGGCGCTTCGAGTTGTAGATCTTGTCGCGATATTCGCCGAAGACTCCGACGCGGGCCTTGTCCTCCGAAGCCTTGTCCTTGGCCGAGAGGCGAGACGCCATCTCCCGCAGGATCTCAGGGTTGTTCAGAAGGTAGTCGCGGACGATGCCCTCGATCCGGGCACGCTCGGCGTCGGGGGCCTGGGCGGCGGCGGGAAGAATGCTCGCGAGGCCGAGTACGGCGGCAATGAGCGTGGCGCGCAGATTGATCACTTCATTATCCTTTGCAGCCCACCGAACTCTATTTCAGCTTCGGCGCACGGTAGTTGACTATGTCGTCAGCGCGCAACCAGCCGGGTGAACCGGCCGAGAAGCGTTGTTTGGCACGCGCTGCAAGTTCCTTGGCCGTCTGGACGTCGCCCGAGTAGAAGGCAGCCTGCGCCGATGCCAGATCTGCCTCTGGCAGCTGGTTTTTTCGGCCATAGGCGTTCGCCAGATTGCGATAGGCGTCCGCGGACTCCTGTTCGCTCGCAGTCGCCTGGCGAAGCTGAGTGATCGCGGCATCGAGTTGGCTGTTGTCGTTGCTCGCGACCATCGCCTCGCCGAGCATGATGCGAATGAGGCCCGATCTCGGTTTCAGGGATGACGCGCGGCGAAGCGGCTCGATCGCCTGCTTCGGCCGGCCGGCCTCCAGCAGCGCCTGGCCCTTCAGTTCCCAGAAATACGGGTTGTTGGGTTCCGTCGAGATCAGGGAATCGATCTCGCGCTGCGCGACCTCGACCGAACCGAAGCGATAAGTGGCGACCGCCCGGGCATAGCGGGCCGGAAGGCTGGTATTGGATAGCGGATAGGTCCGCAGCACCGTGTCCATCGGCCTCACGAAGCCGATGATCTTAGCCTGCACCATCTTGTGGCGCTTTAAGAGCTCGTCGGAATCCTGCGCGTTCAGATAGGGGCTTTCGTTGGCAATGCGTTCCAGGAGCGCGATACGTTCGACCGGCATCGGATGGGTCTGCGCGTACGGATCGACGAACCGCGCATTGAACATGCTCTTGTCGGCGAAGCCCTTGAAGACTTCGAGCATGCCTTTCGGCGACTGCCCGGTCTTCGTGAGGTAGCTCACGGCAGCCTGATCAGCGGCCTGTTCCTGGCTGCGGATATACGAGAGCAGGTCGCGCTTTATGATCTCACCAGGCGCCGTCACCGCCGCCTGCGCACCGCCGGCGATGGTCGAACCGCTGGCGCCGCTTGCCGCACCCGCACCGACTGCTGCCGCGCCCAGCAGCATGGCGATGATAGCGCGGGTCTGCGCCTCCTCCAGCTTCTGGCGCATCGCGGAAAGATGGCCGCCGGCAATGTGGCCCGTCTCATGGGCGAGGACGCCGATCAGCTGATTGGGCGTCTTCGCGTCGACGATCGCCCCGAGATTGATGAAGATGCGGCGTCCGTTGGCGACGAACGCGTTGAACGACATGTCGCGGACGAGATGGATCTGGATCGCGGACGGCTCCTGGCCCGCCGCCTTGAGAACCGGCGTGACGTAGTCGCGCATCAGCTCTTCGATCTCGGCGTCGCGGACCGGAGCAAGCCTGTTATTCGCCCCCTGCGCGGCGGAAGGCGCCGACAGCGAGGTCGTGCCGAACGCGAGCATGACAGCAAAGCTGACGACGCGGGCCGAAAATCCGGCTCGGGACTTGCGTGGGGGCGTCAGGGACGGCATAGGCCGGGCGATGCACCAGAACCGTGGCGCAAAAGCGGCGCAAATCTCATGAGTCACATTGAAGATCGTGCACGGAGACTCCTTCATGCGCAACGGGCGGATGTGGCGCCGTTTCTCGCGATGGATGTGGCTTCCGCGGCACAGCGGCTCGAGGCATCCGGCCGCTCGGTCATTCACATGGAAATCGGCGAGCCGGGCTTTGCCGCTCCCCGTGCGGCCCGCGAAGCCGCGATAGGCGCGCTGCAGGGCACGCCGATCGGCTACACACACGCGCTCGGCATGCCGGCGCTTCGCGCTCGGATATCGAAGCATTATACCGATGCCTACGGCCTGTCCGTTCCGGCCGAGCGGATCGCCGTGACGACAGGCTCGTCCAGTGGCTTCGTCCTCGCCTTTCTCGCTCTGTTCGACGTCGGCGACCGTGTCGCGATCTCTTCGCCCGGTTATCCTCCCTATAAAACGATCCTCGGAGCGCTGGGGCTGATCCCGGTCGAAATCGAGACCGGACCGGACAGTCGCTGGGCGCTCGATGGCGAGGCGATCGAGAAGGCGCATCGCGAGGCGCCGCTGTCAGGCGTCCTGCTGATGAGCCCCGCCAATCCGAGCGGCACGATCGTCGGCCGGGAGGCGCTCGAGGATATCGTCGCGACCTGCAGGCGGCTCGGCATCCGCCTGATCTCGGACGAGATCTACCACGGCCTCTCTTACGGCGAGCCGGCCGAGACCGCTCTGCGCTTCGGCGACGATGTCGTCGTCGTGAACAGCTTCTCGAAATATTGGTGCATGACCGGCTGGCGCATCGGTTGGCTCGTCGTGCCGGAGGCGCTCGAAAGGCCGATCGAGCGGCTTGGACAGAACCTCTTCATCTCAGCGCCGACTTTGTCGCAGATCGCAGCGACGGCTGCTCTCGATGCAACCGAGGAACTGGAGGCGATCAAGGCGATCTATGCGCGGAACCGCTCGTTCCTGCTGACAGAGCTGCCGAAGATCGGCTTCGACAAATTCCTGCCGGCCGACGGTGCCTTCTACATCTACGCCGACGTGACGCGGCAAACCAATGACAGCCCCGCCTTTGCTCGTGCAATGCTCGAAGAGGCGGGTGTTGCGGCAACGCCCGGAAACGATTTCGACCGGGCGCGCGGGCACCGGTTCCTCCGGTTCTCCTTCGCCGGCGCCGAAGCGGATATCGGCGAAGCGATAGGGCGGCTCAGGGACTGGATGAAATGAAAAACCCGGATGTTGTGGCATCCGGGTTTTGATTTTCAGCGATCAGCCGCCGCGAACCTTGCTCCACCAGCCGGTCCGGCGGGGGCGGTCGATCTCCTCGGCCGCCTGCTGGACAGGCGTCGGAGCGGGGATTGCCTTTTCGACGACCGGCTCGGGCTCGGGTTCCGGCACGACTTCGGCGATGGGTTCTTCGACCGGGGTCGCAATGATCTCCGGAGCGGCGGACACTGCGGCCGCTGCCTCGTCAGTACCGGCTTCGGCGGCCTCTCCCTTGCCGCGACGGGTGCCGCCACGACGTCCGCGACGGCGGGGCTTCGGCTCATCTTCGACCGCGACCTCTTCGCCAGTGGCGGCAGGAACCGTGGCCTCGTCGACCATCACCGCAGCCGCAGCCGATTCCTCGGCGGGAGCCTCGACGACCAGGCCTTCATCGTCGCCCTCGAACGAGCCGATCTCCTCGGCATCCGAGGCGGCCTGGTCGTTCTGGTTCTCGCCATTGAAGCCAACGCCGGCGCGATCCTCGCCGCCACGGCCGCGACCACGACGACGACGGCGACGGCGACGGCGTCCGGCCTCGCCTTCCTCACGCGGCTGCTGGGCCTCGCGCGGACCGCGCTCGCCACGCGGTTCGCGACCATTGTCCTGGCGGGGTGCTTCGTGCTCACCCTCGTCCTCAGCGAAGACCTCGTCCTCGGGCTCCTCGACGACCGGGGGAAGTTGCGCGACGAGCTGCGGCGTGCCGGTTGCCGGCTCGCCACGCTGGATCACGCAATGCTCGCCGACCGAAAGTGTGTCGTCGGCGGTGAACAAAACGTCGATGCCGAAGCGGCTTTCGATCTCGCGGAGGTGGCCGCGCTTCTGATTGAGAATGTAGAGTGCAACCGAGGACGGCGTGCGGACGAGGAGATCGAAGCCCGCATTGCGCAGCAGGCTGTCCTCGATCATGCGAAGCACGTGGAGAGCGACCGATGGGACCGAGCGGACGCGGCCGGTGCCGGCGCAGATGGCGCAAACTTCGCTCGAGCTTTCCAGAACGCCGGTGCGGATGCGCTGGCGCGACATTTCCAGAAGGCCGAAATGCGAAATGCGGCCAACCTGGATGCGGGCGCGGTCGTTCTTCAGGCAGTCCTTGAGCTTCTTCTCGACGGCGCGGTTATTGCGGTTCTCTTCCATGTCGATGAAGTCGACGACGATGAGACCGGCGAGGTCGCGCAGGCGGAGCTGGCGAGAAACTTCTTCCGCCGCTTCGAGATTCGTCTTGAGAGCGGTGTCCTCGATATTGTGTTCGCGCGTAGCGCGACCCGAGTTCACGTCGATCGCGACGAGCGCTTCCGTCTGGTTGATGACGATATAGCCGCCGGACTTCAGCGTGACGGTGCTCGAGAACATCGCATCGAGCTGAGCCTCGACGCCGAAACGGGTGTAGATCGGCAGCGGGTCGCGATAGGACTTCACGTTCTTGGCATGGCTCGGCATGAGCATGCGCATGAAGTCCTTGGCCTCGCGGAACGCACCATCTCCCGCGACGAGAACTTCGTCGATGTCTTTGTTGTAGAGGTCGCGGATGGCGCGCTTCACGAGCGAGCCTTCCTCATGGACGAGGGCAGGGGCCGTCGACGACAGGGTGGTCTCGCGGACCGTTTCCCAGAGGCGCAGCAGATATTCGAAATCGCGCTTGATCTCGGCCTTGGTGCGGTTGGCGCCGGCCGTGCGCAGGATGACGCCCATGCCCTCCGGCACGTCGAGATCGGTCGCGATCTCTTTCATCTTCTTGCGGTCGGCCGCGTTGGTGACCTTGCGGGAGATGCCGCCGCCGCGCGCCGTGTTCGGCATCAGCACCGAATAGCGGCCGGCAAGCGAGAGATAGGTGGTGAGAGCCGCGCCCTTGTTGCCGCGCTCCTCCTTCACCGCCTGGACCAGCAGGACCTGGCGGCGCTTGATGACTTCCTGGATCTTGTACTGGCGGCCGCGGCGCTGGCGACGCTCGGGGATCTCTTCGAGCGAGTCTTCGGCGGCACCAACCGACTCGATCTCGTCCTTGGCGTCGTCGCGTACTTCGACGAGTTCGCCATTTCCGCCTTCGACACCGGGCTCGGAAACTTCCGGGGTTGCGGCTTCTTCGGCGGCGGCTAGGAGCGCGTCCCGCTCGGTCTCGCCGGCTTCGCTGCCCTCGATTTCGCCATCGGTCTCGGACGCCGGAACGTCCTCGCTCACCGCCTCGTCGGACGACGCGGCGGACTTGGCGCGCCCGCGGCGACGACGCCCGCGGACTTCCTTCGGCTTTTCTTCTTCCTCATGCTCGTCGTGACGGTCGCGGGCTTCCTCATCGAGGAGTGCCTGACGGTCGGCGACGGGGATCTGGTAGTAGTCCGGATGGATCTCGCTGAAAGCGAGGAAGCCGTGCCGGTTGCCGCCATATTCGACGAACGCAGCCTGAAGCGACGGTTCGACCCGGGTTACCTTGGCGAGATAGATGTTCCCGCGAAGCTGTTTGCGGTTAGCGCTCTCGAAGTCGAACTCTTCGATGCGGTTGCCGCGGACGACCACCACCCGAGTCTCCTCCGGATGGGCGGCGTCGATAAGCATCTTGTTGGCCATTGAAAGCTCTCGATTCTGCGCCGCGCGCGCAAACCGGCACGGGAACCTCTCGTTCCACCGTGCGGGCCCGCTGCGCTGGCGCTGTGTCTGATAGAAAATGTGATGATGTGTTCGGCCGGAAGGACGGCGTCGAGCGCACAGGAAATTGCCTGAACGTTCGTGTTTTCCGTCATCGGCTCCAATTCCAAGCCCGCATATGCGGGGTGTCAGTCGCAGCTCGCCGCGCAAGATGCCGGGCGCAAGGACTGGTCTGCCGCCTCATGCGAAAACCGGATATCTCCGGCTATGGGCGCTGCCTCACCGAGGGGAGGACCTGTCCGAAACGGCGACTTCCACACTCATACAGATGGGAAGCTGCCGCCATCGCGCGTGAGCAGGCTGGGAGCCTTCAGCACGGTGCGAGCCGAGTCCTTTCATATACAAAAGCCCGGAATTGACAAGCAGTTGTGTTGCTTCGTTGTTACGACGGATGGTGGAGCTGTCGAGAGAAATCCACCAGAAATTGGAATGCAATATGGGCGAAGCAGAGGTTTTCCGTTAGGCCGGAGAGAGCGAAATCGGAGAAGTGATGTGGAGAATTGCCGATTTCTGATTCTCCTGTGCGTAGCTGTCGGCGCGTGGTTCGCGCCCGCATCGGCTCGAGCGGATGAGCCTGTCGCGGCAATGGCGACAAGGCTCGAGGGCGACCTCAACCGGACGCGACTTTCCGTACTGCTCGGCGCGCAGATCGAGCCGAGCATCTTCACGTTGCCGGACCCGTACCGCGTCATCATCGACCTGCCGAATGTCCTGTTCCACGCCGAGGATCAGACCGGTCATCCCGCGCGCGGCCTCGTATCGACCTACCGCTACGGGCTGATCGCGCCTGGGCGTTCCCGCATCGTCATCGACACGCCTGGGCCGGTCGCGGTCGATTCGATGAAACAATCACGAACCAGTGATGGCATCAGGCTCGATATCGACCTCGTGGCGACGAGCCGCGATGCCTTCGTGAAAGCGGCAACGCGGCAGCGCGCGGAAGTCGAGGTGCCGCCCAAGCCCGACGCGCCGACGGCCGATGCCGGCGACAAGCGTCCTGTAATCGTCATCGATCCCGGCCATGGCGGCATCGACATGGGCGCGCACGGCCAGGACGGTGAGCAGGAAAAGAAGGTCGTTCTCGATTTCGGTCTCGCCCTCAGGGCCAAGCTCGATGCGACCGGTCGCTATCGGGTGGTGATGACCCGTGACGACGACCGCTTCATCGCACTCGCCGACCGGGTGAGGGTCGCCCGCGAGGCCGGCGCCCAATTGTTCGTGTCGATCCACGCCGACTCTATCTCCGATCCGTTCGGCGTACGCGGTGCGACTGTCTATACGCTGTCCGACAGGGCGAGCGACGCCGAAGCCGAGAAACTGGCCGAGAAGGAGAACCGAGCCGACGTCATCGCGGGCGTCGACCTGACGTCCGAACCCGACGAAGTGGCGGGTATCCTGATCGATCTCGCGAGACGGGAAACAAAGGCGTTTTCAGCGCGTTTCGCCCAGAATCTCGTGATATCGGTGAAGGGGGCGGTCCGGTTGAACAAGAATCCGAACCGGTCCGCCGGTTTCATGGTCCTGAAGGCTCCCGACGTGCCGTCGGTGCTCCTCGAACTCGGCTATATGTCCAACAGGGACGACCTGAAGCTGCTGACGTCCGAGGAGTGGCGGAACACCGCATCCGGAGCCATGGTCGCGGCGGTCGATCGGTTTTTCGGGTATCAAAAGGAATAGGGCACTTCGACCGGACCGGCGGCGCGCCCCATAAAATCCACAAACGGCTTCCAAGCCGGGCAATCAAGATCGCACGGCCAGGCGGAGCGGGCGGTTCTAACGAGGGGGATGCTGCGTAGATGCGCCTGCTGCTTCGCTTTTTCGGCTTTCTGTTCGCAACGGCGACGATTCTCGGCGTTGTCGCGGCGGCGGCCATTGGCGCTTTCGTCTGGCAGCAGGCCCAAGACCTTCCGGATCATGCGACGCTCGAGAAATACGAGCCGCCAGTCACCACGCGCCTGCACGCCGTGGATGGCAGCCTGATCGCCGAATACGCCAATCAGCGCCGCCTGTTCCTGCCTATCCAGGCGGTCCCGCAGCTTGTGATCCACGCCTTCCTCTCGGCGGAGGACAAGAACTTCTACGAGCACGGCGGTATCGATCCGACCGGCATCGCTCGCGCCGTCTGGTACAATATCGAGAACATGGGCCGCGATCGCCGTCCGCAGGGCGCGTCGACCATCACGCAGCAGGTCGCGAAGAACTTCCTGCTGACGAATGAAGCCTCGATGAACCGCAAGATCAAGGAAGCGCTGCTGGCACTTCGGATCGAGCAGACCTTCTCGAAGGACAAGATCCTCGAGCTGTATCTCAACGAGATTTATCTCGGCCTCGGCAATTACGGCATTGCCGCCGCGGCGCTGAACTATTTCGATAAGTCGGTCCATGAGCTCAACGTGGCCGAGGTCGCCTATCTCGCCGCGCTGCCGAAGGCGCCGAACAATTACAATCCATTCCGCTATGCCGATCGCGCCATCGAGCGCCGTAACTGGGTCATCGACCGCATGGTCGAGAACGGCTTCGTTTCGGCGGAGGACGGCCGTGCCGCAAAGGACTCTCCTCTAGGCGTGACGGCCCGCGCATCGAGCGCCCATGTCTACACCGCGCCTTACTACGCTGAAGAGGTTCGCCGGATTCTCTATGAGAAGTTCGGTGGCAAGGGCCTCTACGAGGGTGGCCTTTCGGTCCGCACGGCACTGAACCCGCAGCTCCAGGAAATGGCGAAGAAGGCGCTGTCGGCCGGCTTCGTGAAGTTCGACGAGGCGCGGGGCTGGCGCGGCGCGATCCGCAATGTCGGTGCGGTTCAGGATTGGGGCAAGGCGCTGGCCGAAGTTCCGGCCTATGGCGATGTCGGCTGGAAGCTCGCGGTCGTGCTGGCCGTCGACGGCAACGGTGCGACGATCGGAATGCAGCCTGGTCGCGAGGCCAACGGTGCCGTCAAGGCCGACCGGGATACCGGCAATATCCCTCCCGAAGGCATGAAGTGGGCAGGGCGCTGGTCCTCCGGCGCGACGAAGCCGCCGAACCAGAAAGGCCCTCTCGGACCCGGCGATGTCGTCTATGTGGAGCCGCTGACCGGCAAGGACGGCAAGGCTCAGGCCGGCCAGTACCGCCTGCGTCAGGTGCCCGAAATCTCCGGCGCGATGGTGGTCATGGACCCGTTCACCGGCCGCGTTCTCGCGCTCGTCGGCGGCTTCTCCTATGACCAGAGCGAATTCAACCGCGCGACGCAGGCACTGCGCCAGCCCGGCTCCTCGTTCAAGCCGCTGCTCTACGCCGCCGCGCTCGACAATGGTTACACGCCGTCGTCGGTGGTTCTGGATGCGCCGATCGAGATCGACCAAGGCACCGGCGGCGAGACCTGGAAACCGGAGAATTATTCCGGAGAGTTCTACGGCCCGCAGACGTTGCGCTTCGGTATCGAGAAGTCTCGTAACGTCATGACCGTGCGCCTGGCGCAGGACATGGGCATGCCGATCGTCTCGGAATATGCCCGTCGCTTCGGCGTCTATGATGATTTGCCGCCGTTCCTGTCGATGGCGCTCGGCGCCGGCGAGACGACCTTGCTGCGCATGGTTGGCGGCTATTCGATCTTCGCCAATGGCGGCAAGAAGGTCGTGCCGAGCCTGATCGATCGCGTACAGGACCGCTACGGCCGCACGATCTACAAGCACGACGCGCGCGAATGTCAGGGCTGCCGGGCGACCGACTGGCGCGGCCAGCAGCCGCCAACGCTTGTCGACCATCGCGAGCAGGTGCTCGACCCGCTGACCGCCTATCAGATGACGTCCATGCTCGAAGGCGTCGTCCTGCGTGGCACCGCGACGGTTCTCCGCCAGGTCGGCAAGCCAATGGCCGGCAAGACCGGTACGACCAACGACAACAAGGATTCCTGGTTCGTCGGCTTCTCGCCTGATCTCGCCGTGGGTGTCTACCTCGGGTACGACAAGCCGCGCGACATGGGTCACGGAACGACCGGTGGCGAGCTCGCGGCGCCGATCGTCAGCGATTTCATGAAGGTCGCACTCGCGGACAAGCCCGCCGTGCCGTTCCGCGTTCCGCCGGGCATCAAGCTCGTCCGCATCAACCCCGTCACCGGCATGCGCGCGGGACCGGGAGACCAGAAGGTCATCCTCGAAGCCTTCAAGCCGGGTACCGCGCCCCCGGACAGCTATTCGGTCATCGGCTACGGCGCCGGAGACGGCCAGGCGATCGGCGTAACGCCGGAAGCCGACCGCGCGGTTCGCAGCGGCACGGGCGGCCTCTATTGAGGTTCGCGGCGATCCTTCTCGTCGTGATGACGGGAAGCGCCTTCGCCGACGAGCCGAAACTGACGCCGCTGAAGCCGCCCGCGCCGGACAGCCTCGAAAGCTTGATGCGGGAGCAGGCGGCCTGCACTGCTTTCACCAATGACTGCGTGATCTGCGCTCGCGCGCCGGACGGTCCGAAATGCTCGACGCCGGGCATCGCCTGCCAGCCGAAAGAATGGCGCTGCACTAACGTCATGAACCCTTGATCACCGTTCGCTGGGCTCGGGGGGCTGTCCAAACTTCCCTGCGAGTGACTATCGGCGTATTTACAGCGCCGGTTCCGGTTCCTAGGTAGGACCGACCGTCCGGCCTTTCGCCGGTTCTCATTTCAGGACTCCAATGACCAGCGCCGGCACAGCTGCAACCCCAGCCAGCCGGCCGTGGGTGGGCTATCTGTTCGCCGCGGCCGGCGCATGCCTGTTCGCGACCAAGAGCATCATCATCAAGCTCGCCTATGCGGAGGGGATCGACGCCGAGACGCTGCTTGCGCTCCGCATGGTCCTGTCGCTGCCGGTCTACGTCGTGATCGGGGTCTGGGCGGTGCGGGCGTCCAGGGGCACCGTCACGCCAAGCCCGGAGAGAAGCCGCGCGATCTTTCATGCGATCTTCGTCGGACTGCTCGGCTATTGGGTTTCGAGCTGGGCCGACTTCAAGGGGCTCGAATACATTTCCGCCCAGTTCGAGCGGCTGATCCTGTTCACCTATCCCTTGTTCGTGGTGCTGTTCGGGGCGGCCTTCTTCCACCAGCCGGTAAAGGCTAAGGCTCTCCTGGCATTCGTTGTCAGCTATGCGGGCCTCGCCCTGATCTTCAATCAGGATCTCGGTGTGCTGGGTCAAAGCGCACTTATCGGCGCCGCGTGGGTCATGGCGGCTGCCGTTGCGTTCGCGCTCTATCAGCTCCTGGCCAAGGAGATCATCTTTACCCTTGGGCCGCAGCTCTTCACCTGCATCGCCATGAGCGCCGCGGCGGTGGCGGCAATCGGGCAGTTCCTGCTGACGCATGAACTCAAGCCGCTATCCCCTTACGTAATGTGGCTCGGCGTCCTGATAGCAGTCGGCGCCACCGTGCTTCCGTCGTTCTTCATGAACGCCGCCCTGTCACGGATTTCGGCGCAGGCAAACGCGACGATCTCGACGATGAGCCCGGTCGCCACCATTGCGCTCGCGGTCGTCGTGCTGGGCGAGGGGATGAGCCTGATCGACGTGATCGGCAGCGTGCTGGTTCTGGCCGGTGTCGGCTTCTACACGCTGGCGAGCCGGGAACGCGTCGTCGTTTCGGACGATTGAGATGCCGTGACTACCAGCTCGTGTCCCACTCCTGATACATGAGATGCCCGAATGTCGTCAGTTGAATGCTGCACTTCTTCAGGAAGTCGAATTTCACGATGCATCGTCCGGGCCTGTCTTCCCATTTTCCGGTTATGTCGAACCGCATCATCAACCCCGGCTCCGTGAATTCCAGATCGGCAAATCCCTTGCGTTGAAAGAGGTTGAGGGCACTTACCGAGTGTTTGAAAATCGCTTTTTCAATGATCCTGTCGTCCTCGATGGTTTCGCTGGTCAGTATTCGCTCCGATCTGTCGAACAGTTCCCAGTAGCAATTGCGGACGCCGATATTGAATTCTCCGACCTCGATATCATCGCCTCGAAAGGTTCGGATTGGTATTTGATCACCGAAATCCATGACCAGCATGGATCCGAGATACTTTCGTAGGAAAAAATTGGGTCGATCAGCGGCATGGATTGCCAGCATGTCGTTGAGAAAAGCCGTCGAGCATCGGCGCCGGCTGGGTTGCTTGCGTTCTGCCATGTGATCCTGATCAAGGGGCCACGATCAGCTAGCGAACAAATCACATGCGCTCAATAGCGGTTTACAGACCCTGCCTCGTTCCCTAGGTTCCGCGCTCTTTTCAAACCTCGAAGAAGCGATTCATGCGCGCCGAGACGTCCAAACTCGTAGAAGAACTCAAGCAGTCGGTCGGGCTGCTGAGGAGGCATCTTTGACTGGGATCAGTCCCTCTCACGCCTGAAAGAGCTCAACGCGCTTTCCGAAGACCCGACGCTCTGGGACGATGCCGATCGCGCCCAGAAACTGATGCGCGAGCGCACTGATCTGGAGACCCGAATCGAGCAGATCCTGCGCTTCGATCGCGAACTCGCCGACAACGTCGAACTGATCGAACTCGGCGAGGCCGAGGGCGATGACGGCGTCATCTCGGAAGCCGAGGCCGCCATCAAGGCTCTGACCGAGGAGGCCGGGCGCCAGCAGATCGAGACCTTGCTTTCGGGCGAGGCCGACGGCAGCGACACCTATCTCGACGTTCATCCCGGCGCCGGAGGCACCGAGAGTCAGGACTGGGCCGAGATGCTCCTGCGCATGTACACGCGCTGGGCCGAGCGGCGCGGCTTCAAGATCGAGGTCGTCGACCATCAGGACGGCGAAGGCGCGGGCATCAAGTCGGCGACTTTGCTGATCAAGGGCCGCAACGCCTATGGCTGGCTGAAGACGGAAGCGGGCGTGCACCGGCTGGTGCGCATCTCGCCGTTCGATTCCAATGCGCGCAGACAGACCAGCTTCGCCTCGATCGACGTCTATCCGGTCATCGACGACCGCATCCAGATCGACATCGACGAAAGTCAAGTCCGCGTCGACACGATGCGTTCGGGTGGCGCGGGCGGCCAGCACGTCAACAAGACGGAATCGGCCGTTCGCCTGACGCATATTCCGACCGGCATCGCCGTCGTCAGCCAGGGCGACCGCTCGCAGCACAAGAACCGGGCCACCGCCTGGAACATGCTGCGCGCCAAGCTCTACGAGATGGAGCTGAAGAAGCGCGAGGACGCCGCGGCGGCCGAGCAGGCCGCCCGCACCGATATCGGCTGGGGCCATCAGATCCGCTCCTACGTCCTGCAGCCGTATCAGATGGTGAAAGACCTCCGCACCGGCGTGACCTCGACCAGCCCGAGCGACGTGCTCGACGGCGATGTCGATCCGTTCATGGAAGCGGCATTGGCCCAGCGCGTCTATGGCGGCGGGCCGGAGAGCGTCGACGACGTCGACTGATCTCAGTTCAGGCTTGCAAGCGTCGTCCCGACCGCGAGGAAGCGGTCGGGATTGACCGGCTCGCCGTTGACCCTGACTTCATAGTGCAGATGCGGCCCGGTCGAGCGCCCGGTCGAGCCGACGCGGCCGATCATGTCCCCGGCAGAGACGGTCTGACCTTCCCTGACGCCGATCGACGACAGGTGGCCGTAGCGGGTCGAGGTGCCGCTCGAATGGCGGATTTCGACCATCAGGCCGTAGCCGTTCGTCCATCCGGCGGTGACCACGTTGCCGTCGGCGGTAGCGCGGGCGGTTGACCCGGACGCGGCACGCAGATCCACGCCGCTATGGAAGGCCGGCGCGCCGAGGAATGGGTCCATCCTTGTGCCGAAACCGCTGGTCTTCTGCGCGCCGGGCAGGGGCGACCGCACCGGGATTTGCGAAAGCCCAGCGCGGAGATCGTCCGCCTCGGCGGCCATATCGGCCAGCGCTGCCAGATCGGTTCCCAGCTTGTGCACCGGATTAACAGACGTCGGTAAAAACGGTCCACCGACCGAGGCTTGAATTGGTTTCTTCAAGTCACGATTGAGCCCGAGCCGCGCATAGACATTGTCGAGACTTGCGCGTTGATGCTCATAGCGTCGCTTCAGGTCGGCAATCGCTCTGGTTTGATTGCGCTCCAGGCGGTCGTAGGCGTTACCGAGGGTATCCAACCTATTGAGCACCGGCGAGCCGTCGTCCGTCGGCGTCAGGAAACCGTGCGACTGGCGGAGCGGCATGTCTTCCGGTTCGGGGGCGGCTTCTTCGGGATCGGACGGTTTTGCCTCGACCTCATCTCCCGAGCCCAGAAGCCGAATGATCTCGTCCTGTCTGCGGGTGGTGCGGGCCTGTCGTTCGGCCAGCGCGTCGAGCTTGCTTGCCATGGTCTGCTGCTCGACCAGCCGCGAACTGGATATCCGCTGAATCTCGTCGCGAAGCCGTTGAATTTCCGCACGCGAGCCACGTTCGATCGATGCATGACGTTCGGTGATGCCGATCAGGACCTGGTCATGAAAGAAGGCATAGCCTGTTGTTGCGACACACCAGATGCCCAGCGCAAGGACGGCAAGAACGATCGATAGGGCGGTGAGGGGATGCAGATCGATCCTCAGCCGCCGAACGGGCGAGCCTGTCGATTGTCGAGACCGTTGATACGAGGCCTGCATGCCCCGTTTCATAGAACGGTAAGGTTAACCCCACGTAAGCGACGCCCCGCGAAGCCATGGATCTGCGGGGCGTCGAATTGGCGAAATGTGCAGCCTCAGTTCGGCTGCCGTCCCTCGATCATGGCCGTGGACGCGGGCGGATGCGGCAGAGGCATCCAGTGGGTCGGCGTGTCCAGGTATCTATGATCCCAGCTCGTCACCCATCCCCTCATCAGGGTGTTGTAATGCCCGACCTCGCAGGGGCCGTGTTTGCAATACACCAACACCGATGTGTCCTTGGGCCCCGTCTCGATAGGATGCCAGTCGTTCATCACGTTGCTCCCCTCGTGCGAATCCGACGAGCAATTTTTCCATATTTCGGTTCCGAAAGTCGACCTACGTGCGGTTGTCGGTGCCGGGACGAGTCTATGCACTGATACGCTGGGCCTCCTCGAGCACCTCCCGAACATGCGCCGCGACGCGGACTTTAGGCCAGATTCTGGCGACGCGGCCTTCCGGATCGATCAGCAGTGTCGTCCGTTCCACGCCCATATATGTGCGGCCATACATGCTTTTTTCTACCCAGACGCCGTAGCGTTCTAGCGCGGTCCGCGTCTCGTCCGAGACGAGCGGGAACTGCAGATCGTATTTGCGTTTGAACTTGTCGTGGCTCTTCACGGAATCGGGCGAGAGGCCGATGACGACGGTGTTCGCGGCGGCGAATTCGTCGCGTAGCGCATTGAAGTCGATCGCTTCCTGCGTGCAACTCGTCGTGTCGTCCTTGGGATAGAAATACAGGACGACATTGCGGCCGCGCAGGTCCGAAAGGCGAAATGTACCGCCGCCATCGGTAGGCAGTTCGAAATCCGGGGCGGGAGAACCGGGCTGAAGCTTTGTCACGCGCCGTCCTTTCGTCTTATTCCTATCGCCTATGCTCTCTTTAGAGAGTAGCGCGGTCGGCATCGAGCCGGACCGCGCGGCTGTGTGTTTCTTTTTGTTCCGGGCGGGGTCTGGGAGGGATGGCGCAGAAGCGGGGCTCACGCCGCGCAAAGCAGAAGCGCGTCACCAGGAGTTGGCGCGGCGTCCGCATGCGTATTTCCAAGTTTTCAATGCTGCGCAAATGCGCGCTGATCGGTGTCGGCATCGCGCTGCTACTCGTCGCGGGTGTCGCCGGCGTGCTGTTCAGCTCGCTACCCTCGCGCTTCGTCACGCCGCGCATTGCCCAGGCGATCGAGGCGCGTCTTGGGCCCGGTTACATCGTCAATATCGGCAAGTCCCAGGTCGATCCGACCACAAACGGGCTGGACCTGAAGCTGGACGAGTTCGAGATCGAGGATCCGTCGGGAGCGCCAGTATTGCGCGTCCCGAGCGCCTCGATCGCTCTCGACGGCAATATCCTGATGGGCGGTCAGGCCTCGTTGCGACGCCTGAAGATTGTCCAGCCTCATCTGACGCTTCGCATCGAAGACAATGGCGAGGTTGCCTTGGCCGGCACCGAGGGCGGACCTGCGCTGTTTCGCATCCCCGGCGCGGACGTGCCGCAGGACGCTCCGGCGGAGATATTCGGATTCCTCTCCGGTGCGATGGCCATTCTTCAGCCATCCGGGCCGCTTGCGAGCTTCGAGGTCGCCGAGATCGAGCGTGGCAATATCGTCATCGACGACCAGCGGCGCGGCCGTATCGATCGCGTCGAACAGGTCGATTTGAAAGTTTCACGTCAGGCGGACGGCAACGGCCTTGTCGCCAGCGCCGCATCGGCGTCCGCGGAAAACCGCTGGTCGGTCACGGCGACGGTCGGCGGCAAGCCGGGCGAGGGACGTGATTTCGATCTCGGTTTCGAGAATCTCGCGCTTGGACGCCTGATCTACGAGGCACTTCGTGGCGCGGTCCCGGCCGAGATCGATGGGCGGCTGTTTGGTCATCTCTATGCCCGGCTCGACCCTGCCGGACAGGTTCCAACGGCCGAGGCCCGGTTGGACGTCGTCGGATTCCGCGCCGTTGCTCCCGACAAGCCCGACGAGGCCATGAACGTGGAGCGCGGCCGCGTCCAGCTCTCGTGGAACGGCAAGGACCGAGTTCTCCGGCTCGGCCAATCGGACATCGTCGCCAACAATACGCGCATCAGTTTCGGCGGTCAGGCACGGCCAGCCGATGACAGCGCGGACCAATGGAACTATGCGATCGGTGGCACGGAGATCGCCGTGCCCGGGGCCGATCCCGGTTTGTCGGCATTGCGGTTCGACCGTTTCGAGGTGAACGGCAATCTGCGCCGCGAGGCCCGTATCCTGACGATCGACAACGCGGCTGTTCGCGGCCGGGCCCTGTCGGTGGTGGGCCAGGGAACATTCGATTTCAGCGGCGAGAAGCCGATGGGCGATTTCGCGATCGCCGGTTCGCGATCGCCGATCGCCGCTCTGTTGCGGGTCTGGCCGGTCCCGATCGCAGCCAACAGCCGGAGATGGATCGCCGAGAACGTCAAATCGGGGGTGGTGGAGGAACTCAACATCGCGGTGCGCGGCGAACTGGCGATCGGTCCTCAGCACGAGCGCTCGACTTTGGTCGACGCGAAATTCACCGATGGCGTCTTCACCTATCTCAACGGCGCGCCGCCGGCGATCGGCGTGACTGGTGAATTGACCGTCCAGGACAAGGTGATGCAGGTCCGCCTCGACGAAGGACGGGTGGAGTTCGGCGACAACAAGACGCTTGGAATCGCCGGCACTTTGTTCGGCACGGACGATCACCGGCCGAACCCGTTCCAAGGTTATCTCGCCATCAAGCTGCAGGGACCGGTTCAGGCGGCGGGTGCGCTGATGTCGGTGCCGATCCTGGACCGCCTGGCGCCGAATACCTCGAAACTCCTTCAAGGCAACGGCAAGGTCGACGGCACAATCACCTTGACCGGTCCCTTCGGGCGCGGCTCCGATATTTCGAAACTTCAGGTCGGCGTCGATGCCGGATTTGCCGGGCTGTCCCTGCCTAAGGGGATCGGCAGCAAGGACATCGACAATGGCAATCTGCGGCTCCTGGTCGATCGGGCCGCGGTCAATCTGCGCGGCGATCTGAAACTCGCCGGCGCTCCGATGGCGGTCGAGGCCCAGATCGCGCGCGACGAGACGGGGAAACTCGGCTCGACCGTCGTCGCATTCTCGATGGACCCGTCCAAGATCAAGGATTTCTCCAACGAGACCATCAAGATGAGCGGTCCGGTCTCGGCGCGCCTGTCGCTCGCCGGACCGGGGCAGTTCGATGGCGCCAAGTTCGAAGCGGACATATCGAGCGCCCAGGTCGAAGGGCCGCTCGGCATCGGCAAGGCGGCCGGGCAGGGCGGACGCATCGCCTTCACCGTCAAGCCCCAGAACGACGGCTTCCAACTCGGAGATTTCTCGGCTCAGGGTGGCGGCATCGACATCAAGGGTGTGGTCCGTTTCGACGGTGGCGGCCAGTTCAACAGCGCTGATTTCAATACGTTCCGGATCAGCAGCGGCGATGACACCAAGCTGTCGGTCGACAAAGCAGGGCAGGGCTTCAAGCTGTCGATGCAGGGCAGCACGTTCGACGCCCGTCCGGCTCTGAAGCAGATCACGACCGGCCAGACGGACCGGAAGGGGCCGGATCTCGATGTCGACATGAAACTCGGCACCGTGGTCGGCAACAACAACGAGGTCCTGAGCGGCGCCGATTTCCGCATCAGCCGCCGCGGCAACACCACGAGGTCACTCTACCTGACCGGCCGTATCGGCGGAGGGTCGATCGAGGGCAAGTCGCAGGGTGACGATAATCGCGTCATCAGCATCCGGGCGGCGGATTCCGGCGCGACGCTCCGCTTCCTCGATGTCTACCGCCGCATGCGCGGCGGCGCGCTGGCACTCGACGTCGTGCCCGGCGAGACCAGTAAGGGACGGCTGATCGTCCAGAACTTCCAGGTCATCGGCGACCAGCAGCTGGCGTCCGTCGCGCATAGCGGTCGCGGCAACGCTGCCCAGGCAAATAACAACGGCATGACCTTCACCCGGATGGAGACGAAATTCCGTCTCGGCGACGGCAAGGTGATGGTCGACGACTGCGTCGTCTACGGAAACGAACTCGGCGCGACGCTCGACGGACAGGTCGATTACGCGCAGAACCAGATCGGCCTGCGCGGTACGTTCCTGCCCGCCTATGCGCTGAACAATCTGTTCGGCAAGGTGCCGGTGCTCGGGATGATTCTCGGCGGAGGCTCGCAGGAAGGACTGGTCGGCATCACCTTCGAGGTGCGCGGGCCGTGGACCGCGCCCGTCATGAACATGAACCCGCTATCGGCCGTCGCCCCGGGCTTCCTGCGCAAGATATTCGAGTTCCGCCAGCAGAATCCGCCGAACGCGGACGGGACTTCGCCCGAGGTCCGTTCCTTCAAGCCGAACGATCCGGCTTATCGTTAGCCGACCGGCTTCAGGAGAACGTGGCGTTTCTTGCCGAGCGAAAGCTTGATCACGCCCTCGGGCGTCAGATCGCCGGTTCTGAGGATCGCCCGCTCATCGGTCACCGTCGCGTCGTTGACCTTCAGCCCGCCGCCCTTGACCTGACGTCGTGCATCGCCGTTCGAACCCACAAGGCCGGCGGTTACGAAGGCATGCAGGACGCCGATGCCCTGTTCGGCGAGCTCGGGCGCCGAGACTTCGACCGTTGGTAGATTCTCAGCCAGCGCACCTTCCTCGAAGGTGCGGCGTGCGGTTTCCTGCGCTTCATTGGCGGCGTCGCGGCCATGGACGAGCGCGGTGACCTCGGTCGCGAGAACCTTCTTCGCCTCGTTGATGTCGGCGCCCTCGAGCGCTTCGAGCCGCGCGCATTCCTCGAGTGGAAGATCGGTGAAGAGACGTAGGAACCGACCGACATCCTCGTCCTCGGTGTTGCGCCAGTACTGCCAGAAGTCCCACGTGCTCAGCATGTCACCGTTGAGCCAGACCGCGCCGGCGGCGGTCTTGCCCATCTTGGCGCCCGATGCCGTCGTCAGAAGCGGGCAGGTCAGGCCGTAAAGTTCGGCGCCCGCGACGCGGCGGCCGAGATCGATGCCGTTGACGATGTTGCCCCACTGATCCGAGCCACCCATCTGCAGCCGCACGCCGCGCGTCTTCGCCAGTTCGGCAAAGTCGTAGGCCTGCAGGATCATGTAGTTGAATTCGAGGAAGCTGAGCGGCTGGTCGCGATCGAGGCGCAGCTTCACCGAATCGAAGGTGAGCATCCGGTTGACCGAGAAGTGCCGGCCGTAATCCCGGAGGAATGGGATGTAGTGCAGCGTGTCGAGCCATTCGGCGTTGTTGACCATCACCGCATCGGTTGGGCCGTCGCCGAAGCTCAGGAAATTCGTGAAGATCTGCTTGATCGACGCCATGTTGGACGCGATCACCTCGTCGGTCAGAAGCTGGCGCGCCTCGTCCTTGCCCGACGGGTCGCCGACCTTGGTCGTGCCGCCGCCCATCAGCACGATGGGCTTGTGGCCGGACTGCTGGAGCCGCCGCAGCATCATGATGCCCATCATATGGCCGACATGCAGGCTCGGGCCCGTGCAGTCGAAACCGATATAGGCGGTGATCGGGCCTTCCAGCGCGAGCTTGTCGAGGGCCTCCGGGTCCGAGATCTGGGCGATGTAGCCGCGCTCGGCGAAGAGTTTCAGGAAGGACGAACGGTATTCGATCATGACACTGCTTCTTCTGTGAGGCGGCCCGTCTAGCAGGTTCGTGGCGAGAAAGGCTACCTCTTGGTATCGAGTTTAGAGGAAAGCGAGTCGATGCGCGCACTGGGGATGATGAGCGGGACCTCGCTCGACGGGATCGATTTAGCGGTGCTGGAGACAGACGGAGAGACGATTGCGGCGTTCGGTCCGGTCGCGAGCTTTCACTATGACGGGCATCAGGCCGAGCGCGCGCTGATCTTCGGCGCGATGGAGGATGCGGCCGGACTGACCGACCGTGCGGCGCGGCCAGGCCGGCTCGTCGACGCAGAGGCCGCCGTGACCAGGCTGAACACCGAGGCGATCCTCGCCTTCCTGAAGACTGCCGGCTCCGTCGACGTGATAGGATTTCACGGCCAGACGGTCGTCCATCGCCCCGAAATCGGCCTGACGGTCCAGCTCGGCGACGGCTGGGCCTTGGCGAGGGCCGCCGGGGTGCCGGTCGTGTTTGATTTCCGCGCCGCGGACATGGCGATCGGCGGGCAGGGAGCTCCGTTCGTGCCGGTGTTCCACCGCGCCCTAGTGAAGGCCCTCGACGTTCCGGGGCCAGTCGCGGTGCTCAATCTCGGCGGCGTCGCGAACGTCACCTATCTCGACGGCGATGCGGAGCCGGTCGGCTGCGATGTCGGACCGGCCAATGCATTGCTCGACGACTTCATGCTGACGCGCACCGGGCAGCCGTTCGACGCCGACAGCGCGGCCGCGAATGCGGGCAAGGCCGACGAGACCGCGATAGCCGGTCTTCTCAAGCATGGCTTCTTCGATCAGCCACCGCCGAAATCGCTGGACCGCAATGCGTTCCGCCGTTGGGTCTCCGAGCGGCTGCCGCTCGACCGAATGTCGGTCGAAGACGGCGCAGCAACGCTGACGGCGTTCACCGCGGCGGCGACCATGCGCATCCTGCCGCATCTGCCGCGCCGGCCCATGACCTGGATCGTGGTTGGCGGCGGGGCACGCAATCCGGCAATGATGCGGATGCTCGCCGAACGGCTTGCGCCCGCCGGGGTCCTGACCGGCGGCGAGGTCGGCTGGTCGAGCGATCATGTCGAGGCGCAGGCCTTCGCCTTCCTCGCCGTCCGCTCCCTGAGGGGGCTGCCGCTGAGCTTTCCATGGACGACGGGCGTTCCACAGCCGACCACCGGCGGCGTCATCTGTCTGCCTTGATTGGGGTGGATTTGCACCTCTTTCAGGATATCTAGTCCTGTAATTAGCTGCCCCACCTCAGAATTTGGCCGGAGCTTTCCGCATGGCCGACCTTTCCCGCCGCGAACTTCTGGCCGCAATGGCCGCGCTCGGTTTCGTCCTTCCGCTCGATGCATTCGCGGACGACACCAATCCCGACCTCGAATTCAGCGGCGGCGAGCCGTTCTCCTTCGACAAGCTGGTGGCCGAGGCCGAAGCGCTGGCGAAAGCTCCTTACGTGCCGGAAGTGCCGCGCGCGAAGGACGTTCTCGACAAACTAGTCTACGACGAACACAACCGGCTGCAGTTCAAGCTGGACAAGACGCTGCATGTCGGCAACGACAAGGCGCTGGTCCGGATGTTCCATCTCGGTCACTTCTTCCCGGTGCCGGTGGGCATCCACATCATCGACGACGGGCAGGCGAAGCGGCTTCTCTACAAGCCCGACTTCTTCACGATCCCCTCGGACAGTCCGGCGAAGGAATTGCCCGATGATATCGGCTTCGCCGGTTTCCGGGTGATGGAGCCGGGCTCCGAGCGCGATTGGCTCGCATTCCTCGGTGCCGCCTATATGCGCTCGTCGGGCGAACTCGATCAGTTCGGCATGTCGGCACGGGCGCTCGCGATCGATGTCGCGATGCCGACGCCCGAGGAGTTTCCTCGCTTCACCGACTTCTATTTCGCGCCGTCCGAAACCGGCGGCGCGCTGATGCTCTATTGCAAGCTCGACAGCCCCCGTGTCGCCGGCGCGCTTGCGATGGACATTTCCAAGAACGGTGTCGTGGTGATGGACACCAAGGCCCGCTATTTCGCCCGCGAATCCGTCGGCCGGTTCGGCATCGCCGCTCTGACCTCGATGTTCTGGTATTCCGAGACGACGGGCCCCCGTGGGGCGGACTGGCGGCCGGAGGTGCATGACTCGGACGGTCTGGCAATGCTGACGGGCCACGGCGACCGGCTATGGCGGCCGCTGAACAATCCCGAGCGGGTGATGACGTCGAGCTTTTCGGACAATGCGCCGAAGGGATACGGCCTACTTCAGCGCGACCGGAATTTCGAGAATTACGAGGACGACGGCGTCTTCTACGAGCGCCGCCCAAGCGTCTGGGTCGAACCACTTGGCGATTGGGGTCCGGGGCAGGTTCAACTCGTCGAAATTCCGACCGACGATGAGATCCACGACAACATCGCCGCCTATTGGCTGTCGGCGAAGCCGGTAAACAAGGGCGATGCGATCGCCATCGACTACAAGCTGAGCTGGGCGAAGGACGAGCCGCCGACCCTTCTAGGCCGGACGATCGCGACCCGCATCGGCCGAGGCGGCATTCCCGGCCAGCCTCGTCCTCCCGGTGTGTTCAAGATCGTCGTCGACTTTGCAGGCCCGATGATCACGGCGCTCGGCAAGAGCGCGAAGGGCGTCGAGGCCATGGTCAGCGCATCGTCCGGTACGGTCGCGAACGCGACCGCCTATTCGAACAAGGCGGAGGACAGCTGGCGCGCGATTTTCGATTTCACTGCGGCGGGTCCTGACCCGGTCGAGATGCGGCTGTTCCTGAGCAAGGACGGCGTGCCGGTGACGGAGACGTGGCTCTACCAATTCCTGCCGGTGAAGAAGCCGGCCTAGCCGGTGTGGCCGCTGACATAGAGCAGCGCGGAGATCGTCAGGACCGAAGCGAGCGTCGAGTAGAGGATCGTATCGGCGGTGACCGCCGCGTCGCGCTTGTAATATTCCGCGAGCATGAATGGGCCGGTGCCCGTGGGCAGGGCGGAGATCAGGATCGCCGTGTCGGCCGTGACCTTTGGCAGGTCGAAGGCGTGATAGGCGAGCACATAGGTCAGCGCTGGCTGCACGAAGAGCTTCAGCAGCGTGAGCAGGATGGCTCCGGCGCGGTCCTTGTCGACCGCTGCGCGTTCGGCGGCGAGAAATAGACCGAGAGCGACAAGCGCGCACGGACTGGCGGCCGCGCTGAGAAGGTCGAGGAAAGTGTCGGCTGCTTTCGGGAGCGGCAGGCCGGAGGCTGCGAAGGCAATGCCGATGGCCGGCGAGACGACGAGCGGGTTCTTGATCAGCGAGCGGGACACCGCCAGCGCCATCCGGCCCGGATGCCGCTCTGTCTGGATGCCGATTTCGAGCAGGACGATGGCCATCGCGAACATCACGCAGGCGGTGGTGATCGCCGCTATCGTGACGACGGGAAAGCTCTCGGCACCGAACACCAGGAAGCAGAGCGGGAAGCCCATATAGCCCGCATTCGGATAGGCGGCGTCGAGGCCTTCGACGCTTGCATCGGCGAGCCCCTTCTTTCTCATCCTGATCAGGATCGTCGCGAAAAACAGGATGAAGCAGGAAAGGCCGAACACGACCATGAAGCCGGGCTGATAAAGCTCGTCCCAGCTGGCATGGACGGTGATTTTAAGGAACAGAGCCGGCAGGCCGAGCCAGACGACGAAGCGGTTCAGTTCGGTCAGCGCCGCCGGTCCGAGGATGCCGGTCCTGCGGCAGATGAAGCCCGCGAGAACCAGCCCGAAGATCGGTAGAACGACCGACAGCGTCGCGAGCATGCCGGTCGTGTCCGATCAGGCGGCGGTGGAGTTCCGCCCGAGGCGCTTGTCCAGGTAACCGCTGCAGCTGGCCATCAACTCGTCGGTCTTGCCGTCGAAGAAATGGTTCGCGCCCGGAATGATATCCTGGTCGATGATGATGCCACGCTGGGTCTTCAGCTTGTCGACCAGCGCCTGGACATCCTTCGGCTGCGCCACTCGATCGACGTCGCCGTGGACGATGAGGCCGGAAGACGGGCAGGGGGCCAGGAAGGTGAAGTCGAACTTGCCGGCCGGCGGGGCGACCGAAATGAAACCCTCGACCTCGGGACGGCGCATCAGGAGTTGCATGCCGATCCAGGCACCGAAGGAGACGCCAGCGACCCAACAGGCGCGCGCGTCGGGATTGATGCTCTGCGCCCAATCGAGCGCGGACGCCGCGTCCGACAGCTCGTCCTGGCCGTGATAGATGCCCTGCGACCTACCGACGCCGCGGAAATTGAACCGCAGGACTGAAAAGCCGCGCTCGGCGAACATATAATAGAGCTGGTAGACGATGGGGTTGTTCATCGTCCCGCCGAATTGCGAATGCGGATGCAGCACGATACCGATCGGCGCATTCCTCGTCTTCGAGGGATGGTAACGGCCTTCAAGGCGGCCGGCAGGGCCGTTGAAAATAACTTCAGGCATAGGACGTTCGTCTCGTTCTCATGTGCCGCGCGATTGTGACGGCTTGACTCGCGGCGGTGATTGGCCGAAGTGCTAGAATAGTTCTAAGGGTTTGTCGCCCGCTTTCGGGCGCCACTCCGTTCTCATATCATGCGGGGCATGCCTTGGCGCAAGTTCAACTTGGCCTGGTGTGCGGCAGTCCGATGACGATGACTCGAATATATCTGGATCATAACGCGACGGCGCCAATCCGTCCGGAAGCGGCCCGTGCGGTGGGCCGGGCGCTGGTTCAGGGCGGAAATCCGTCCTCCATCCACACCGAGGGCCGCAAGGCACGCGCGACGATCGAACGCGCCCGCGAAGATGTGGCGGCGCTCGTCGGCGCACAGCCGAAGAACGTGTTCTTCACCAGCGGTGCGACCGAAGCGCTCAATCTTGCGCTGACGCCGTCGCTGCAGGCTGGCTGCGATGCCAGGCCCTGGCGGCTCTACGTGTCGGCAACCGAGCACGCCGCCGTTCTGATGGGACATCGCTTCCCGGAGGATGCGGTCGAGATCGTGCCGGTGAAGCCGAACGGCGTCATCGACCTCGATGCGCTCGCCAAGGCGCTTGAGCAGCACGAATACAGCCGTCCGTTGCTCGCGCTTCAGATCGCCAACAACGAGACCGGCGTCATTCAGCCGGTGAAGGCGGCCGCCGAACTGATCCACGGCCGTGACGGCCTCGTCGTCAGCGACGCGGTGCAGGCGGCCGGCCGTATGCCGGTCGATATAGAGACCTGTGGCGCGGACCTGATCGCCATCTCGGCGCACAAGATCGGTGGTCCGTCGGGCGCTGGTGCGCTGATCCGCAGGAAAGAGGCGATCCATATCGGCGAGCCGCTCGTGCGCGGTGGCGGCCAGGAAAAGGGTCTTCGCGCGGGCACGGAGAACCTTGCTTCGATCGCCGGCTTCGGTGCGGCCGCGGAGGCGATTCGCCGTGATCTCGCCGCCGATGTCTCCCGGCTTGAGAGCCAGCGTGAGCGTCTGGAAAGCGGCATCTTCGGCATAGCCCAGGACGTGGTCGTGTTCGGGGCCGCCGCCGAGCGCATTCCGAATACCGTGGCCTTCGCGGTTCCGGGCGTGGTCGCGGAGACGGCGTTGATCTCGTTCGACCTCGCCGGCGTCGCGATCTCGTCCGGATCGGCCTGTTCGTCCGGTAAGGTAAAGAACTCGCACGTCCTTGACGCCATGGGCGTGAAACCCGACATCCGTGCATGCATGCTGCGGGTCAGTCTCGGCTGGACCACATCCGACGCGGATATCGAGCGTTTTCTTGAGGTTTTTGCGCAGCTTCGTGCTAACACTTCCGTAGCTGGAAAAGTTCTAGCTGCGTAATTTCGTATTTCGCGGGGTCTGACCGTGGAATACGCACATACAGACCCCGAACCCGCGGTCCTTGAAACCGCTGTGGAAGGAGAGGTTCATGCCGGCCGTCCAGGAGACGATCGACCAGGTACGTCAAATCGACGTCGATCAGTACAAGTATGGCTTTGTCACGGACATCGAGTCCGATCGGGCCCCTCAGGGGCTTTCGGAAGATATCGTCCGCTTCATTTCCGCCAAGAAAAATGAGCCGGAATGGATGCTCGAATGGCGTCTCGACGCCTATCGCCGCTGGCTGACTATGCGGGAGCCGACCTGGGCCAAGGTCGAGTACGCGCCGATCCCTTATTCGGATCTCTATTACTATTCCGCGCCGAAGAGCTCGCCTGGGCCCAAGAGCCTGGACGAGGTCGATCCGGAGCTGCTGCGCACCTACGAGAAGCTCGGTATTCCGCTCCGTGAGCGCGAGATCCTCGCCGGCGTCGAGGGCGCGGGTTCGCGCGTCGCCGTCGACGCGGTGTTCGATTCGGTTTCGGTCGCGACGACGTTCAAGGCGGAACTCGCGAAGGCCGGCGTGCTGTTCATGCCGATCTCCGAAGCGGTGAAGGAACATCCGGAGCTGGTGAAGAAGTATCTCGGCTCGGTCGTTCCGGTCACCGACAACTTCTTCGCGACGCTGAACTCGGCGGTCTTCTCCGATGGTTCATTCGTCTACATCCCGCCGGGTGTTCGCTGCCCGATGGAGCTGTCGACCTATTTCCGCATCAATGAGCGGAACACCGGACAGTTCGAGCGCACTTTGATCATCGCCGACAAGGGCTCCTATGTGAGCTACCTCGAAGGCTGCACCGCGCCGATGCGCGACGAGAACCAGCTTCACGCGGCCGTCGTCGAGTTGATCGCGCTCGAAGACGCCGAGATCAAATACTCGACTGTCCAGAACTGGTATCCGGGCGATTCCGAGGGCAAGGGCGGCATCTACAACTTCGTGACCAAGCGTGGCGACTGCCGCGGCGATCGCGCGAAGATCTCGTGGACGCAGGTCGAAACCGGTTCGGCGATCACCTGGAAATATCCGAGCTGCATCCTGCGCGGCGACAATTCGGTCGGCGAGTTCTACTCGATCGCTATTTCGAACGGCATGCAGCAGGTCGATTCCGGCACCAAGATGATCCATCTCGGCCGCGACACGACCTCCAAGATCATCTCGAAGGGTATCGCCGCGGGTAAGTCGCAGAACACTTATCGCGGACAGGTCTCGGCGCATCGCAAGGCGAAGAACGCTCGCAACTTCACGAACTGCGACAGTCTCCTGATCGGCGATCAGTGCGGCGCGCACACCGTGCCGTATATCGAGGCGAACACCGCCTCGGCGACGTTCGAGCACGAGGCGACCACGTCCAAGATCGCCGAAGACCAGATGTTCTACTGCCAGCAGCGCGGTCTCTCGGAAGAAGAGGCAGTGGCGCTGATCGTGAACGGCTTCGTCAAGGACGTGCTGCAGCAGCTTCCGATGGAGTTCGCCGTCGAGGCGCAGAAGCTGATCGCGGTCAGCCTCGAGGGCTCCGTGGGCTGATGCCCGTCAAGCGGATCTGGCATGGCTGGACCACGCCGGAGAATGCCAACGCCTACGAGACGCTGCTGAAGACTTTCGTCTTCCCGAGCATCGAGGCGAAGAAGGTGGCGGGATACAGGTCGATCGAGCTGTTACGCCGCCCGCTGGAGGACGAGGTCGAATTCATCACGGTGATGACCTTCGACGATCTCGACTCGGTGAAGGCCTTCGTCGGCGAGGATTACGAGACGGTCTACGTGCCCGACAGGGCGCGGGCCATTCTGAAACGCTTCGACGATCGCTCGCAGCACTACGAGTTGATCGAAACGAGACACTACTGAGAAATACCGGTTCGCAGCGAGAGCTCGCCGGTCGAGACGAGGAACTGAACATGCTGTCGATCAAGAACCTGTACGCCCGTATCGAGGACAATGGGCAGGAGATCATCAAGGGCCTCAATCTGGAGGTTCCGACCGGTCAGGTCCATGCGATCATGGGTCCGAACGGCTCGGGCAAGTCGACGCTCTCCTATGTCCTGGCCGGCAAGGAAGATTACGAGGTCACCGAGGGTTCGGTCGAACTCGACGGCGAGGACCTGCTCGAACTCGAAGCCGACGAGCGCGCCAACAAGGGCGTCTTTCTCGCCTTCCAGTATCCGCTGGAGATCCCGGGCGTCGGCACGATGACCTTCCTCAAGGCCGCCCTCAATGCCCAGCGCCGCGCCCGCGATGAGGGCGAGATCTCGACCCCTGACTTCATCAAGATGGTTCGCCAGCATGCGAGCGATCTCGGCATCGACCAGGATATGCTCAAGCGTTCGCTGAACGTCGGCTTCTCTGGCGGCGAGAAGAAGCGCGCCGAGATCCTCCAGATGTCGCTGCTCCAGCCGAAGCTCGCGATCCTCGACGAGACGGATTCGGGCCTCGACATCGATGCGCTGAAGGTCGTCTCGGACGGCGTGAACCGTCTGCGTTCGCCGGACCGTTCCTTCGTCGTGATCACGCACTATCAGCGCCTCCTGAACTACATCAAGCCGGACGTCGTCCACGTGATGTCAAAGGGCCGGATCGTCCGTTCGGGCGGCCCGGAACTCGCGCTCGAGCTCGAGAAGAACGGCTACGCCGAGTACGTGGAGGCCGCCTGATGAACACGGCGGTTCGCCCCATCAAGACGGCGGCCGAGAACGCGCTTGTCGAGCAGTTCACGGCGGCCAAGGCTCGCCTTCCGGGCAACCGGGATGCGCGTGAGAAGGCATTCGGCGCGGTTGTCGAAGGCCTCCCGCATCGCCGCGTCGAGGAATGGAAGTACACCGATCTGCGTGCGCTGATGCGCGACGCGAAACCGCTCGCCGACCTGCCGACTGACGCGCAGGTCGCGGCCGTCGATCGCAAGCGCGTCCTGACCTCGTTCGACGCATCGAAGATCGTCTTCGCGAATGGCAGCCTGATCGAGAGCCTGTCCGATCTCGGCAAGCTGCCGGCTGGCGTTGAAGCCGTGTCGCTGGCCAAGGCCTATGCCTCCGATCTTCCGCTGCTGGCCCGCTTCGGCGAGGCCGAGGCACCGGAGGACAATGCCGCGATCGCGCTCAATACCGCGTTCGTTTCCGACGGCGTCCTCATCAGGATCGCGGCCGGCACGAAGGTCGACCGGCCGCTTCATCTGGCGTTCGGCCAGGATGGCGAGGGCCATGCGTCCTATGCGCGGATCCTGATCGTGGTCGAGGACGACGCCAAGGTCGAGATCGTCGAGAGTCATTTCGGCGAGGGTCATCACCAGACCAACTCCTATGTGGAGCTTCTGGCCGGTGACCGGACCGACATCAACCTCATCAAGCTGCAGGCGGAATCGCTCGACACCCAGCATCTCGCCACTCTGGCGATCAAGCTCGGCGCCGAATCCTCGCTCCAGACCGTCGCCGTCGCGCGCGGCTCTGACGTCGCCCGCCAGCAGGTCTTTGTGAAGTTCGAGGGCGACAACACCAAGGCGTCGCTGAATGGCATCTCGCTGTCCGGCGCGCGCCGTCATCTCGACACGACCTTCTTCGCCGATCACGCCAGCTATGGCTGTGAGAGCCGCGAACTGTTCAAGTCGGTGCTGGACGGCGATAGCCGGTCGGTGTTCCAGGGCAAGATCCTGGTCCGCCAGAATGCGCAGAAGACCGACGGCCGGATGATGAGCCGGGCTCTGATGCTTTCGGAAGGCTCGGAAGCCGATCTCAAGCCGGAACTCGAGATCTACGCCGACGACGTCCAGTGCGCGCACGGTGCGACCTGCGGCGCGCTCGACGAAGACCATCTGTTCTACCTGATGGCCCGCGGCATTTCGAAGATCGACGCACAGGCCATCCTGGTTGAGGCGTTCGTCGGCGAAGTGCTCGACATGGTCGAGGACGAAGGTCTGAAGGACGCGTTGGCGGTCGTGACCAACAGCTGGCTGATGGCACGGGATTGATGGTTGCCTCTCCCAATGGGAGAGGTCGGCTCATCGCGGCAGCGATGGCCGGGTGAGGGGACAGACTTATCGAGGGGACATACCCCTCACCCCGCTCAAACCTGCCGGTTTGAGTCGGCCCTCTCCCCTGGGGAGAGGGTTGGAAAGGCCGAGTTATGAACGCACCTGTCCTGACCAAGACCATGGGCTATGACGTCGAAACCGTGCGCCGCGATTTCCCGGCGCTGTCGCTCGACGTGCACGGCAAGCCGCTCGTCTATCTCGACAACGGTGCCTCGGCTCAGAAACCCAATCAGGTGCTCGACGCGATCCGCCATTCCTACGAGGCGGAATACGCGAACGTTCATCGCGGACTTCATTACCTCGCGAACGCAGCGACCGAGGCCTACGAAGGTGCGCGCGAGGCCGTACGCGGCTTCATCAACGCCGCCTCGACAGACGAAGTGATTTTCACCCGTTCCGCGACGGGAGCGATCAATGCCGTCGCGTCAAGCTTCGGCCGTATGGCCATCGGACCCGGCGACGAGGTCGTCGTCTCGATCCTAGAGCACCACTCCAACATCGTGCCGTGGCACTACCACCGCGAACGGAACGGCGCGGTCCTCAAATGGGCGCCGATCCAGGACGACGGCACATTCGATCTCGACGCCTTCGAAGCGCTGCTCGGGCCGAAGGTGAAGATCGTTGCACTGACCCATATGTCGAACGTCACGGGTACGATCACGCCGGTGAAGGACATCATCCGGCTTGCCCATGCGCGCGGGATTCCCGTCCTGCTCGACGGCAGCCAGGCGATCGTCCACATGCCGGTCGATGTGCGCGACCTCGATGTAGACTTCTACGTCTTCACCGGTCACAAGCTTTACGGCCCGACCGGCATCGGCGTGCTCTACGGCAAGCGGGAATGGCTCGAAAAGATGCCGCCCTATGAAGGTGGCGGCGAGATGATCCGCGACGTGACCACGGACACGGTCACTTACGCCGGCCTGCCCAACCGCTTCGAGGCCGGCACGCCGCCGATCGTCCAGGCGGTCGGTCTCGGCGCCGCGATCAAATATGTCGAGGCGCTCGGCCGTGAGAACATCTACGCCCACGAGCTTCGCCTGCGCGACTACGCCCACAAGAAGCTGGGCGCGATGAATTCGGTCAGGATTTTCGGCACGACGGAGCAGAAGGGCGCGATCGTCTCCTTCCAGCTCGAAGGCGCGCATGCCCATGACGTCGCAACCGTGCTGGACCGCCAGGGCGTCGCGGTGAGGGCAGGGACGCATTGCGCCCAGCCGCTTCTGCAGCGTTTCGGCGTGACCTCGACCTGCCGTGCAAGCTTTGGCCTCTACAATACCGAGGCCGAGATAGATACATTGGCTGTAGCGCTTGAGAAGGCGCACAGCCTGTTCTCGTGAGACCCGATGATGAGTGATACCGCCTCCGCGACCCCGAATGCTGCCGAGCTGAACGGGCCGTCGACCCTGCCGCCCGAGGAACTCGATCAGCTGGCGCAGGACATCATCGGCGCGCTCAAGACCGTCTACGATCCGGAAATCCCGGTCGACATCTACGAGCTCGGCCTAGTCTACAAGATCGACGTCAGCGATGATCGCGATGTCGCGATCGACATGACGCTCACGGCTCCGGCTTGCCCGGTCGCGGCCGAGATGCCGGCTTGGGTCGAGAACGCGGTTGGCGCCGTTCCCGGCATAAACGGCGTGAAAGTCAGCATGACTTTCGAGCCGCCATGGGACCAGAGCCGCATGTCGGACGAGGCGCGCGTCGCGCTCGATATGTGGTGATCCACGGCGTGGTGAATCCCCGGCAAAAATAACCCGGCACTTTTTGCAACCCGGCAACCCTCTGTTTACCGAAAGCGGGCTTACTTACACAGAATATGTGTCCTGTTGTGTGTGAGTAGGTGCGATGCGTCAGGCGGTTTCTGCCCGTATACGGCCCAGCATTCGGTTCTCTGTCCTTGGTTTCGTGGCTCTCGCCGCCTCGGCCTGCAGCCAGACCGACCGCTTCGACGATCCCTTCTCCAATCCGTTCAGCAAGGAGCCGAACTATACCGGCTCGGTGAACAGCGCGCCGTCGGGCTCGGTCAGCTCGCAGCCGCTGCCTCCGCCCTCTGGTGGCGGATACCAGCCTTCGTCGAGCTACGGCTATCAGCAGCCGTCGAACTATCAATCGAACTACGCTCCGGCTCCCGCGCAGGCCTATCCGCCTTACCGCGCGCCGGCGCCGCAGCCGAACTATCAGCAGCAGTCCTACCAGCAGCAATCGCCGCAGCCGCAGCAATCGGGCTATCAGCAGGCGAGCTATAGCCAGGCCGCCGCTCCGGTTCGCGCGAACTCCAACAATAATCAGGCCTGGTATCCGAACGGCCAGCAGCAGGCCGCCGCGCAGAAGCCGGTTGCTCCGCCGCGTTCCGTCGTTGCCGCCAAGCCGCCGATCGCGACAGATGGCGTGCATACGGTTCAGCCGGGCGAAACCCTGTTCTCGGTCGCTCGCACGCGCGGCGTTCCGGCCGGTCAGCTCGCCGAGGCGAATGGTTTCGGTCTCGATCACAGGGTCCGTATCGGCGAGAAGCTGAGGTTGCCGCAGGGCAGCACGATGAAGCTCGCAGCCGCTCCCGCGCCGATGATGGCCGCGCCTGCCAAGCAGATGCTGCAGCCCGCTCCGGTGGCTGCTCCCCTCGACCAGCCGAAGATGGAGAGGGTTGTCGCCACTGCCACGCCGAAGCCGGTCGTGGCCGTGGATGACGACGAGCCGCGTTCGCAGACGAGCGGCGGCACAGACTTCCGCTATCCGGTCCGCGGCCGTATCATTTCCGGCTTCGGTTCGAAGCCGAATGGCTCAACCAATGACGGCATCAACTTCTCGGTGCCGGAGGGCACGCCGATCAAGGCAGCCGAGGGCGGCGTGGTTGCCTATGCCGGTAACGAGCTGAAGGGCTTTGGCAATCTGGTCCTCATCCGCCATGCCGGGGAATGGGTCACGGCCTACGCCCACGCCAGCGAGATCATGGTCAAGCGTGGCGACGTCGTCCGTCGGGGTCAGGTGATCGCCAAGTCCGGCGCGACCGGCAATGTCTCGGCTCCGCAACTGCACTTCGAGGTCCGCCGCGGCGCGACCCCGGTCGATCCGATGGATCACCTGCCGCAGGGTTGAGGTTTGTCTCTCCCGTTTACGGGAGAGGTCGACTCGCGAAGCGAGCGGGTGAGGAACATGATTGCAGCAACGAGCATCGTGCTTGCCCTCACCCCGGTGCGTTGACACGCACTCGACCCTCTCCTGCTTCGCAGGAGAGGGAGAAGATCACCCCACCTGCTTGCCCAGTCGCCCGGCCAGATCGAGGATGAACTGCCAGGCGGTGCGGCCCGAACGTGAGCCGCGTGTCGTCGACCATTCCAGCGCCTCGGCACGGAGATCGCTCGGCGAATAATCCAGCCCGTATTCCATCGCATAGGCGCGGATCATCGCCAGATAATCGTCCTGGCTGCACGGGTGGAAGCCCAGCCATAGGCCGAATCGATCCGACAGCGAGACCTTCTCCTCGACTGCTTCGCCCGGATTGATCGCGGTCGAACGCTCGTTCTCGATCATGTCGCGCGGCATCAGGTGCCGGCGGTTCGAAGTCGCATAGAGAATGACGTTATCCGGACGTCCCTCGATGCCGCCTTCCAGAACGGCCTTCAGCGCCTTGTAGGAGCTGTCGCCGATGTCGAAGGAGAGGTCGTCGCAGAACAGCACGATGCGATGTGGTGCGCTGCGAAGGAGGTTCATCAGCTCTGGAAGCGTCTCGACATCCTCACGATGGATTTCGACCAGTTTCAGCGGCTTCCCGGCACTCGCGTTGATATGCGCGTGGATCGCCTTCACGAGCGAGCTCTTGCCCATACCGCGCGCACCCCAGAGGAGGGCGTTGTTGGCCGGGAAGCCGTTGGCGAAGCGCTCGGTGTTCGCGAGCAGCGTGTCGCGGTTGCGGTCTATGCCCTTGAGAATGCCGATATCGACGCGTGAGACCTTGGCTACCGGCATGAGGTTGCGCCCGGCGGCCTGCCAGACGAACGCGTCGGCGGCGGAAAGATCGGCCGGCTTGGCCGGCGGCGGCGACATGCGCTCCAGAGCATCGGCAATGCGATTCAGCGCATTGGACAGAAAGGCGGGTTGTTCAGTCATGCGGATCGGATTAGAGCCACAGGCAGCTGAAGTCCATGACCCAAAAGTGGACCGCCTGGAGGGGAAATGCTGAAGATCTGGGGACGTGCTAACTCCGTCAACGTCAAGAAGGTCATGTGGTGCGTCGGCGAACTCGGCATTCCGCACGAGCGCGTCGATGCGGGCCTCGCCTTCGGCATCAACAACACGCCGGAGTTCAAGGCGAAGAACCCGAACGGTCTCGTGCCGCTCATCGACGACGACGGCTTCATCCTCTGGGAATCGAATGCGATCGTCCGCTATCTCTCGGCGAAGTACGGCAGCGGCTCGCTCTGGGCGAGCGATCCGGCGGTCCGGGCCATGGGCGACAAATGGATGGACTGGCCGACCTCGACGCTCGTGCCTGAATTCCGCAAGGTCTTCCACAACATCGTCCGCCGTCCGCCGGCAGAGCGCGATCATGCCGAGGCAGCGGAAGGAATCGCCGCCTGCAGCAAGCTGTTCGCCATGGTTGATGGTGCCCTGTCGACGCAGCCCTATCTATCTGGTCAGGCTCTCGGAATGGGCGACATCCCGCTCGGCTGCTTCGCCTATCTCTGGCTCTCGATGCCGATCGAGCGCCCGTCCATGCCTCATCTCGAGGCCTGGTACGGAAAGCTGAAGGAGCGCCCCGCCTACCAGTCTGGCGTGATGACGCCGCTTTCCTAGGTATCAGTACGTCCCGGGAAGTCTCGTTTGCTTTCCGGGGGTCTATCGCTATAGTCCCGGCCGCTTCGCAGGCGGCCGTCTGCGATCCCGCTATCTCATGGAGTTTTCGATGTTCATCTCGCCTGCTTTTGCCCAGGGCGCCATCGGCGGGGCGGAAGGCAACTTCCTGCTGAACATCATGCCGTTCCTGCTGATTTTCGTTATCATGTATTTCCTCGTGATCCGTCCGCAGCAGAAGCGCCTGAAGTCCCATCGCGAAATGGTCGGCGGTGTCCGCCGTGGCGACACGATCGTCACCTCGGGCGGCTTGATCGGAAAGATCACGAAGGTCGTGGACGAGACCGAAGTCGAAGTGCAGATCGCCGATAATGTCCGCGTGCGCGTCGCCCGCGCGATGATCAATGAAGTCCGCGCCAAGGGCGAACCCGTCGCCAACGACGCCTGAGGCGTAACACTTTTCCATGCTGCACTATTCGCGGACTAAGACGATTCTGACGCTCCTGGTGGTCGCACTGGGACTGCTTTTCGTCGTGCCGAATCTTCTGTCGCCGCAGGCACGCGCCAGGCTTCCGAGCTTCCTGCAGAACACGATCGTGCTCGGCCTCGACCTTCAGGGCGGTTCGCACATCCTGCTGGAAGTCGACGCCCAGGCGCTCCGGAACGAGAAGCTCGAGGCGCTCCGCGATCAGGTGCGCACCGCTCTCCGCGATGCCCGCATCGGCTATACCGGTCTCGGCAATGCCGGGCAGGGGGTGCAGGTTCGCCTGCGCGACGTCGCCGATCTTCAGGCGGCGACGACGAAGCTTCGCGAACTGCGCAATCCGATCTCGTCGTCACTGCTCGGCAATACCGGGCAGTTCGATCTCGACGTGACGAACACGCCGGACGGCTTGGTCACGCTGACGCCGACCGAAGCCGGCGTCGACGCGCGCATCCGCTCCGCCGTCGACCAGTCGATCGAGATTGTCCGCCGCCGCGTCGACGAACTCGGCACGACGGAACCGAGCATCCAGCGTCAGGGTGCTGACCGCATCCTCGTCCAGGTGCCAGGCCTGCAGGACCCGCAGCGTCTTAAAGAACTCATCGGCACCACCGCCAAGCTGACCTTCCGCATGGTCGACGTCACAATGCCGGTGCAGCAGGCCGAGGCGACGCGTCCTCCGCCGGAATCCGAAATTCTGGTCGGTGCCGAAAACCCCAACGAGAAATACCTCGTCGAGAAGCGCATTCTGGTCGCGGGCGAAGACCTCGTCGACGCGCAGCCGGGCTTCAGCCAGCAGACCAACGAGCCGATCGTCTCGTTCCGCTTCAATTCGAACGGCGCCCGCCGCTTCGCCACCGCGACGCAGCAGAACGTCGGCAAGCCGTTCGCTATCGTTCTCGACAACAAGGTGATCTCGGCGCCGCGCATCAACGAGCCGATCACCGGCGGCTCGGGCCAGATCTCGGGCAGCTTCACGGTCGAGAGTGCGAACAATCTTGCGATCCTGCTCCGCGCTGGAGCGCTGCCCGCACCACTGACCGTCGTCGAGGAGCGCACGGTCGGTCCGGGCCTTGGCCAGGACTCGATCGATGCTGGCACCAAGGCAACGATCTATGCCGCGATCTTCGTCGTGATCTTCATGTTCGCGACCTACGGTACGTTCGGCCTGATCGCAAACATCGCTTTGATCATCCATGTCGGCCTGATCTTCGGCTTGATGTCGCTGATCGGCGCGACGCTCACGTTGCCCGGCATCGCCGGCATCGTCCTGACCATCGGCACGGCGGTTGACTCGAACGTGCTGATCTACGAGCGCATCCGCGAGGAATTCCATTCCGGCCGCTCTATGGTGTCGGCGATCCAGGCCGGCTTCGAGCGCGCGTTCGCCACCATCGTCGACTCGAACTCGACCATGGCCATCGCCGCCGTCATTCTGTTCCTGCTGGGTTCCGGCCCGGTGAAGGGCTTCGCCGTCGTCTTCGTCCTCGGCATTCTCACGACTGTGATCACGGCCGTGACGATGACCCGTATGATGATCGCGCTCTGGTACCGCTGGACGCGGGCCAAGGCCCTGCCGTTCTGAGAGGTTGAACCGTGCGTCTTCTGCGCCTTTGGCCTGAGAACAGCCATTTCCCGTTCATGAAGTGGCGGCGGGTGACGTTCCCGCTGTCCGCGATCATGTCGCTCGTCATCCTCGGCCTGTTCTTCCTGCATGGGCTGAATTTCGGCATCGACTTCCGCGGCGGCACGCTGCTGGAACTGCAGGCGAAATCCGGCACGGCCGACGCCGCGCAGGTGCGCGAGCAGTCCAACGCGCTCGGCTTCGGCGAGGTCGAGGTGCAGGAATTCGGCGGGCAGGGCAGCCTGTCGCTCCGCTTCCCGATTCAGGAAGGGGGCGAGGCGGCTCAGAGCGCGGTCGTGCAGAAGGCGCGCGACACGTTCGGCCAGGCCTATGATTTCCGCCGGGTCGAGACGGTCGGCCCGCGTGTGTCGGGCGAGCTCGTCCAGGCCGGCACGCTCGGCGTCGTGCTCTCGCTCGTCGCCGTGCTCTGCTACCTCTGGTTCCGCTTCGAGCGCAATCTGGCGACCGGCGCGCTGATCGGCACGCTTCACGACGTGCTTTTGACCGTCGGCTTCTTCGTCGTCACCCAGCTCGAGTTCAACATGACCTCGATCGCGGCGATCCTGACGATCGTCGGCTATTCGCTGAACGAGACCGTCGTCGTGTTCGACCGTACGCGTGAACTGCTTCGCCGCTACAAGAACATGCCGGACGAGGAGCTGCTGGACCTGTCGATCAACACGACCATGTCGCGCACCGCGATCACCGCGATGACGACCTTCCTGGCGCTGCTGGCACTCGTCCTGTTCGGCGGCGAGGCGATCGAGGGCTTCGCGATCGTCATGCTCGTGGGCATCGTGATCTGCACCTATTCGGCGATCTTCGTCTCCTCGCCGTCGCTGATCTATCTCGGCCTGCGCCAGAGCGAGACCCAGCGCGCCGCTGCCGCGAAGACCGTTGCAGCCAAGCCCTGACCTGTGGCGGGCGCTCGCTACGAAGGGTTCTTTCCCGGCCGCGCTTTGCTCGATGCCTATGGCAATGGCGGCTTCCGCTTCGCGGAGATGTCGCATCGCGGCTCGATCATCTGTCTGCCGAGCGGCATCTGGGCTTGGCCTCCGGTCACCGCCGCCGACATCGACGCCAAATCGCTGCGGCGGGCGATGGATGAGGCCCCGGAGATCGAGATGCTGCTGATCGGCACCGGTGACGTGCATGTGCCGTTGCCGATGCCTCTCCGGGAAACGCTGAAGGCGTCCGGGCTTCGGGTCGATATTATGGCCACGGGAGCGGCGGCGCGGACCTACAACGTTCTTCTTTCCGATCAGAGAAAGGTTGCGGCGGCGCTGATCGCGGTCGAAAACGCGCGATGATGGACACCGCCGCTTATTGCCAGGAACTGGTCCGCGACGAGGACCGGGACCGTTTCCTGACGACCCTGTTCGCGCCCGACGAGCGACGGCAGGCACTCTATGCGCTCTATGCCTTCAACACCGAACTGGCGCGTGTCCGCGAAAGCGTCAGCGATCCCATTCCCGGCGAAATCCGGCTGACCTGGTGGCGGGAGGTTTTCGAGGGGTCACGCAAGGGCGAGGCAGAGGCTCATCCGGTCGCTCGGGCGCTGCTTTCCGCGATCCATGACAACCGCCTGCCGTTCGAGCCGTTCATCCGAATGACGGAGGCGCGGGTGTTCGATCTCTACGACGACCCCGTGCCGACCGTGGGCGATCTCGAAGGCTATGCCGGCGACACATCCTCGGCGCTGATCCGGCTCGCCTCGATCGTCCTTACGGGAGGGGAGGAGCCGGGGGGCGCAGCCGCTGCGGGGCATGCCGGCGTCGCTTATGCGATCACCGGCCTGCTGCGCGCCTTTCCATTCCATGCGCAGCGTGGCCAGATATTCGTCCCGGCCGAGGTGCTGGCGCGTAACGGCGTCGGCCGCGAGGACGTGCTGTCTGGCAGGACCACGCCCGAGATTCTCGCGGCGCTGAAGGAGATGCGCGAGCTCGCCTGGCGTCACCTCGATGCCGCGCGCGCCGCGATGACGGGCGTCGACGGCCAGGCACTGGCAGCGTTCCTGCCGGGCGCTCTGGTGGCGGGTTATCTCAAGCGAATGGAACGACGCGACTACGACCCGTTCCGCACACCGGTCGAGGTGCCGCAATGGCGGCGTCAATGGACGCTGTGGCGCGCGGCAAGCAGGAGCCGGCCGCTGGGGTAATGTTTTCCGGGGCGGTGAAGCCGAGCCCGGAATCCATAAGCCCTGTGCTGGCTGCGAGAAGCCACGGAGTTGGGTCCGGGCTCGCTTCGCGCCCCGGAACACGTCATCACCGGCGCTCGGAAGTCCCGAGATGGACGCCGTAGTTTTTGTCGCGCTCGTCGCGCTTCTGGATCAATTCCTCGTAAGCCCGCTTGGCTTCGTCGGAGAGAGCAACGCGTTTCACGGGCTGCTTTTTGCGCGGATCTTTCGCGCGTTTGTACTGGCTGTTGTCAGTCATTCGAGTGGCCCCCAGCGAGACGGGCCGCAATCTATCAAAGGATCGCGGGGAATGGCAGCCCGAAACCGGCGGCATCGTGCCCGTCTTTTGGTCGACGAAACATCAAGATTGCCTTGCGGATTTCGGGCGACGTTAACCAGTCGTTAAGCATGGGGGCGGCTAACTCGTAACGTGTCGTTAAGGGTTTCGTCGTGAGCGCTTCCACTGCCGTTCGCCAGAATTTGCGCTTCAAGGGCAAGTCCTATCTCGCCCTCGTCCTGACACCGGAAGAGCCCTACGAAGCCTGGATCGAGGAACTTGCCGACCTCAGCGCGCGCTCTCCCGGCTTCTTCGCGACCCGTCCGGTCGTCCTCGACGTGGCGGCTACGGGTCTGCCGCCGCGCGATGTAAAAGCGCTGGTCGTCGCGCTCGATCGAATCGGCGTGCGGGTGATGGGGCTCGAAGGGCCGCGCCATCTCAAGCTGCCGCCGGGCATGCCGCCGCTGTTGAACGGCGGACGCCAGGCGAGCGGCATCGAGGTGCACGAAGAGGGCGAGGACTCACAGCCGAAGGCTGCCGCTCCGACCGGTTCGCTGGTCGTCGAGAACGTGCGCTCCGGGCAGAGCGTGGTCTTCCCGGACGGCGACGTCACCGTCATCGGTTCGGTTGCGTCGGGCGCCGAAGTACTCGCCGCCGGCTCGATCCACATCTACGGAACGCTGAGGGGCAGGGCGGTCGCCGGTGCCTACGGCAATCCGCACGCCCGCATCTTCTGCCGCAAGCTCGAAGCGGAATTCCTGGCCATCGACGCCGAATATCTGACGGCCGAAGGCATCGACCAATCCATTCTCGGACAGCCAGTTCAGATCTGGTCCGAGAACGCATCCATCAAACTCAACGTCCTGCGCTGATCGGGGAGACTAACGTCATGGGAGAAGTAGTTGTCGTTACCTCGGGCAAGGGCGGCGTCGGCAAGACGACCACCACTGCCGCACTAGGCGCGGCGTTAGCCGCGGCCGGCGATACGGTCTGCGTCATCGATTTTGACGTCGGCCTGCGCAACCTCGATCTCGTCCTCGGCGCCGAGCGCCGGGTGGTGTTCGACTTCATCAATGTCATCCAGGGCCATGCCAAGCTCACGCAGGCGCTGATCCGCGACAAGCGCCTCGAAAACCTGTGGCTGCTCCCGGCCTCGCAGACGCGGGACAAGGATGCGCTGACGGAAGAGGGCGTCGAGTACGTCATCAACGACCTGCGCTCGCGGTTCGACTGGGTGATCTGCGACAGCCCGGCCGGCATCGAGCGCGGCGCGGCACTGGCGATGCGCCACGCCGATCTCGCTGTCGTCGTCAGCAACCCCGAAGTCTCGTCGGTGCGCGACTCCGATCGCATCATCGGCCTGCTGGACGCCAAGACCGAGCGTGCCGAGCGCGGCGAGGGCATTCCGAAATATCTGCTGCTCACCCGCTACAACGCGGCACGCGCCAGCCGCGGCGACATGATGGCCGTCGAGGACGTGCTGGAAATCCTGTCGATCCCGCTGCTTGGCATCATCCCCGAGAGCGAGGAAGTGTTGAAGGCCTCGAACGTCGGTTCGCCGGTCACGCTCAGCAATCCCGCCAGCAGGCCGGCAGTCGCTTACGCCGAAGCCGCCCGCCGCCTGCGCGGCGAGGACCTCGGCGAGGTCGTCGTGCCGGTCCACAAGAACGGCCTGTTCGGCAAGCTGTTTGGAAGGAACGCCGCATGAGCGTTCTCAATCTCTTCAGGAAACGCAACTCGGCCTCTGCGGCACGCGACCGCCTGCAGATCCTGCTGGCCCACGAGAAGACCAGCGGCCCGGCCTCGGCACTCCTGTTCACGCTCCGCGAGGAGATCCTCGCCGCAATCGCCAAGCACGTCGACGTCGACCAGACCAAGGTCAACGTGAACATGAAGCGTGAGGAAACCTATTCGATCGTCGAGATTGATTTCGAGGTTCCGGAGCCTCTGCCGGTGTCGCGGCTGCGCGTGGCGAGCTAAGATCCGGTAGCCAAACAAAAAGGCCGGCGCCTCGCAGTGCCGGCCTTTGTTCTTTGATCCCGGATCAACGGAAGATGTCGTTGAAGCCTTCCTTGATCTTGCCTGCCTGCTTCTCCAGCGCGTCGTAGTCGACCGGCAGGACAGTGAGTTCGTTCAGCTTCGGGCTGCCCTTCGGCGGGTCGATGTCGGAACGAGCGGAATAGCCGCCATCGGTCGGGAACACGGTCTGCGCCTTGGTGCCGATCATGAACGCGGCAAAGACCTTGGCCGCTTCAGGGTTCGGGCCGCCCTTCACGATGGCGGTCGGAGAGGGGATCACGAACGTGCCGTCCTTCGGATAGATCGTCGTGATCTCATGGCCGCCCTGGCGGTCCTCGGCGGCGTAGGAATCAAGCGCTCCAACGGCGATCAGGCGCTCGCCGCGCTTGATGTTGTCCGAGACCTGCTGGTTCCCCTGGACGACCATGACGTCGTTCTTGGCGAGCTTCTCGTAATAGTCCCAGCCGAGCTTGGTCGAGAGCGTGCCGACGACCGAGAGCTGGAGTGAGGTGAAGGACGGGTCCGTCATCACCATCTTGCCGGAATATTTGGCGTCGGTGAGGTCGGTCCATTTCTGCGGACGGTCGGCCTCGGCCACCTTGTCCGTGCGCAGATAGATCGTAATCAGGTTGAGGCGCTGGCCGATCCACGAGCCGTCGGCGGCCTTCGCCTCCGCCGGGATCTTGTCGAAGTCAGCCGGCTTGAACGGCACGAACGTGCCGGCCTCCGCCATCACGTTCATCGCCGCGGGATCGGACGTCGTCAGAACGTCAGCGGCGGTGCGGCCGGCCGACTGCTCCTGCTGGAAGCGGCGCAGGATGGCCGAACCGCCGGAGCGGAACAGCTCGACCTTGATGCCGGTCTCGTCCTGAAACAACTGGACAATCTTGTTGGCCTGTTCGATCGGCGTCGAGGTGTACCAGACGACCTTTCCTTCGCTCTTCGCCTTCGCCATGTCGGCGGCGTCCTGGGCCAGCGCGCCGCCTGCGCCGAGCGCCGTGCTCATCACCGCAGCCGCGATTATCGCGGTCATTTTTGCAGAGACCATGTGTTTCCTCCCGGTTCTTATGTGCCGTCTGGTCTTTAGTGTTGCTCGCCTCGATAGACGGGATCGGGCTGAGTGAAGAAGCTGTGCAGGATGTGGTAGACGAGCTCGTAGTTCTTCTGCTGGAACGAGGCATGCGAGATGCCCGGCATCACCGCGAACTGCTTGTCCGGATTAGGCAATCTTGCGTAGAACGCGATCAGGTCCTCGAAGCTCGCAATGCCGTCGTACTCGCCGCGCATGACGATCGTCGGCATGGTGAGCCTGGCCGGGTCGGTGATCGGCAGGTTCGAGCACATGTCGCGATAGGTGCCGTTCGGCATCGAATCATCGAGCGACAGGATGGCGTCCGCGAAGGCCTCGACCACGCGATCCTCGGCGGTACCGGGATGGTCGCGGTTGAACACCGAATGGACGAAAGCCCGGTCAATCGGCCGGCGCTCGCCCTCGCGGAAATTCGGCAGCCGGGTGCGGCGCTCGGCGAGCGTGTGGCTACCTTCACCGGTCCAGACGAAAGCGTCGAGCGCGAGCCGCGCGACCATGTCCGGATGGTTTTCGGCAAGGCCGGCCGCGCGCAGGGCGCCCGACGAAATGCCATAGACGTAGAACGACTTCGTGCCGCGAAGCTTCTGAATGTATTGCGCCGCTGCCCCGGCATCGGCCGCACCTTCGGCGATTGTCGCCTTGGTGCCGGGACGCTTGTCGGAGCGGCCATAGCCCCGACAGTCGAAGCACCAGGTGTCGAAGCCCCAGTCTGCGAAGCGATCCATCGCCGAGGAATAGGGACGGCCCGGCACCTGGAGGTCGAAGGTCGGCTGCGAGGCCATGGACGATCCGTGGACGAACAGAACGGTTCCGCGCTTCTTGTCCGTCGTCGCCTGCTTCTCGAACAGGAAGAGGTCGGAATCGCCGATCTTCGTCCAGTGTTCCTGGCCTTCGCTCAGCTTTTCGGCTGCCATCGACATGTCTGAGGTCCTCATTGTTTCGTGGGTTCGGTGCGCGGAAACGCGCTGCATTCGCCGGCGCGGATCTGAGCGTGGACGGTTTCGCCGACGTTGAAGCGCTCGGTCGGATGAGCCTGGACGCGGATCGCCGGGCCCGATGCGAGTTCGACCCAGTATTCGACGATGTTGCCGAGGAATGTTTCCTCGGTGACTGTACCGGTCAGACCCGGTCTGCCGTCGCTGGAGCGTGCCAGATCGACATTCTCCGGCCGTACCGCGACGTCGAGCGGATCGCCGTCCGCAACGCCCGCTGGGACGCTGACATCGATATCGACGCCGGCCACGTTCGCGATCAGCGCTCCGGACGCCAGCCGCTTCGCCGCCGCCGGAACGAAGTTCACGATACCCATGAAGTCGGCGACGGTCTTGTTGGTCGGCCTGCGGTAGACCTCGTCCGGCGTGCCGTATTGCTGCAGCCTGCCGCCGTGCATGACCGCGATCTGGTCAGACAGCGCCAGCGCCTCGGCCTGATCATGCGTCACGTAGACGAAAGTGATGCCCGTCCTCCGCTGAAGCTGCTTCAGCTCGACCCTCATCCGCTCGCGGAGCTTGGCGTCGAGGTTCGACAGCGGCTCGTCGAGGAGGAGGATCTCCGGCTCCACGACGAGACTACGGGCCAGCGCCACGCGCTGCTGCTGGCCGCCGGAGAGCTCGCCCGGAAACCGGCTTTCGAGGCCGTTGAGATTGACGAGATCGAGCGTCGCCTCGACGCGCCGCCGGCATTCCGCCTTCTCGATCTTCCTGAGCTTCAGGCCGAACACGACGTTCTCGTAGACCGTCTTGTGCGGCCAGACCGCGTAGTTCTGGAACACCATGCCCATGCCCCGCTTGTCGGGCGGGGCCACTCCTTCGGCGGAGGAGATGACGCGGGAGCCTACCTCGATCGTGCCCTTGTCGGGCGTCAGGTAGCCCGCGATCAGGCGAAGCGTCGTCGTCTTGCCGCAGCCGGACGGGCCGAGCAGGGTGACGAACTGGTTGTCCTTGATGTCGAGGTCGAGACCGCTGACCGCGGCCATCTCCGCATTCGCGGCATAGGATTTCGACAGACCCTTGATACGAATTCCGGCCATCAGCTTGCCGCTCCCGAACGTGAGGTTTCGCCGGTCTTCAGGCCGAGTTTGCTGCCGCCGAATTTCTGCGCGAAGAAGATCGCGCCGGCGACGATGACCATGTTGACGAGGGCGAGGGCTGCGACCGGCTCGGTCGAACCGGTCTCGTAAAGATTGTAGATCGCGACCGCGAGCGTGATCGAACTCGAGCTGAACAAGAGGATCGAGGCCGACAATTCCTGGATCACCGGCACGAAGACGAGGAGCCAGCCCGCGAACAGGCCGGGCCGGATCAGCGGCAGGGTGATCTCCCAGAGCGTCTTGCCCCAGCTCGCGCCGAGGATGCGGGCACTCTCTTCGAGTGAAGGATCTATCTGCCGGAGCGAGGAGTTCGCCGCGCGCACGCCGAGCGGCACATAACGTCCGACATAGGCGAGCAGGAGGATGCCGAGCGTGCCGTAGAGCGCGACGGGCATCGACAGCCAGAACTGCAGGATCGCGACCGCCATCACGATGCCGGGCAGACCGAGCGGGATCAGCGCCGCATAGTCGAGGATCTTGCGGCCTGGCCACTTCGTCCGGATGTCGATCCAGCTGAGCAGCGTGCCGAGCAGCACGCAGATCGTCGAGGCGATGATCGCGAGCAGGAGGCTGTTGGCGATCGCGCGCTTGGTGACGTCGTAGTCGAACAGGATGAAGCGGTAGTTGTCGAAGGTCAGGTTCTGCCAGAAGTCGAGACCCCAGGACTTGCTGAACGACACCGCGGCCAGCGTGCCATAGGGCAGGGCGATGGCGACGATGAAGGTCAGAACGCACGCGCCGAACAGCACCCAGCGCCCGGCGCCGAGGTCCATCAGCTGCGGACGCGCGCCCTTGCCGGCGAGCGTCACGTAGGAGCGGCGGGAGAGGAAGGCGCGCTGCAGGTAGAGCGCGATCACCGTGATCGCGATGAACAGCAGCGACAACGCCGAGGCCAGTCCGTATTGCGGCGGGTAATCGAACAGCGAGTAGATGCGCGTCGGCAGGGTCACGATGCCGCCCGGCAGGCCGATGATGGCCTGCGATCCGAACAGCGCGATCGCGTTGACGAAAGCGAGCAGGGTGCCGGACAGGATCGCCGGGGCGACCAGCGGCGCGGTGATTGTCAGCGCCGTCCTGATCTTGCTGGCGCCGAGGATCTGCGCCGCCTCTTCATAGGACGCGTCGACCGATTGCAGCGCGCTTGATGCCAGCAGGTAGACGAACGGAAATGTGTGCAGCACCGTGACGAAGACGAGGCCGCTCATCGTGAAGATGTTGAAGCCGAAATTGATGCCGACGACGTCGCGGAGGAAGACGTTGACGATACCGGCGTTCGGGCTGAACAGGTTGACGAAGGCGATCGCGGTCAGAAACGGCGGCGACAGATAGGAGAGGGTGGCCGTCGCCTGGATCAGTCCCTTACCGGGGACGTTCGTCCGGCTCACCGCCCAGGCCAGCGGCACGCCGATGGCGATGCTGAGAAGGCCGGTCCAGGCGCCCAGCACCAGCGAATTGCCGAGCGCCCGCAGATAGGAGCGGCCGGTCAGTGCCCGCTCGAAATATTCGAACGTCAGTCCGTCCTCGGACCTGACCGCGCCGACCAGAAGCGAGGCGACCGGCAGCACGACGAGAACGATCAGCGCGACAATCGCGGCGCCGAGCACGAAAGTGTCAAGCCGGAACCATGACGGCCGACCTTGCACGCGCGGCTCTGCCGCGACGGCGGTTACACTCATCTTTCCTCCCCGCGGCGGCGCGTGTTTCCGCGCTTCAGCCGCAAACGTCCGTCAGGCCGAAATCAGCCGAACGGATTGCTCAATGTGCCGAGCCCCGTGATCGTCATCGTCACGCGGTCGCCGGCCTTGAGAAACTTTGGCGGCTTGAAGCCGATGCCAACGCCCTGCGGGGTGCCGGTCGCGATCAGGTCGCCGGGTTCAAGCGTGGTGCCGGCCGAGATCGTCTCGATCAGGCCGGGAATGTCGAAGATCAAGTCGTTGGTGTTGGCGTCCTGGCGAAGCTCGCCATTGACCCAGGTCTTCACCTGCAGGTTCTCGGCGTCGACCTCGTCGGCCGTCGTGATCCAGGGACCCATCGGGCAGAACGTGTCGAGCGATTTTCCGAGATACCATTGCTTGTGGTTCTTCTGTCGGTCGCGGGCGGTCACGTCGTTGATGATCGTGTAGCCGAAGATGTGCTTCCAGGCGTCCGCGCGCTTGATGTTGCGACCGCCCTTGCCGACGACGATCGTCAGCTCGACTTCGTAGTCGACCTCGCTCGTCACGCCGGCATGGACGCTGACTGTCGCTTCCGGGCCGACGACACAGTGCGGCGGCTTGGTGAAGACCGCCGGATATTCGTCGATCTCTGCGCCTTTTACGGCGCCGGCCTCGTATCCGCTCTGGGCGAATTCCTTCGCGTGGGCATGGTAGTTCTTGCCGACGCAGATGACGTTGTGGGCCGGCCGGGGAATCGGGGCGAGGAGCGTCACGCTGTCCAGCGCCACTCCCGAGCCGTTCATCTTCAGCTTCGGCTTCAGCGCCTCGTAGTTCGCGATCAGCGAGATCATATCCGGCACATCGATCGGATGGATCCGGTTGGCCTCCTCCTCGACGATCCCGACGGCTTCCCGCCCATTATTGTCGAACGTCGCGAACTTCATGTTTCCGCCCTGATTGGTATACCAATTTCCGAATTATAGTTTGACCAATCCCATAATTGTCAACACTACATCTCCCGTAAAAGCTTTACTCCCTCTGATATCGGGGATAATACATTGGTCTATTGGTTGACCAATATGGGCTGAAAATGTCGATGGAACGCGTGGCGGGAACCAAGCCCGCCGCAATGGTTCAGAGCTATCTGGCGGAAGCCTTCGCCTCCGGCAGCTATCGTCCGGGTTCGAAACTGCCGACCGAGCGCGCTCTGTCCGAACAGCTCGGTGTGCCGCGCGCGGCGGTGCGGGATGCGCTGTCGGTTTTCGAGGCGCAGCGAAAAGTCGTGCGTATCATCGGCAGCGGTACCTATGTCGCCGAGGACGCGTCGGTCGATCCCCCGGTGAGCGGCGATGCGAGCCCGGTCGAGATCATGGCCGCACGTCTTATCTTCGAGCCGCGTCTGGCCATGCTTGTGGTCATGAACGCGACCGCGGCCGATTTCGAGCGCATGGAAGAGTGCAATCGCAAGGCGGAGGCGGCCGACGATTTCGAGGAGTTCGAGCGCTGGGACGCGGCGCTGCATCAGGCCATCGCCGACGCCACCCATAACCGGCTGATCATCCGCCTCTACGCCACGATCACCAGCGCCCGTGACCAGGCGGAATGGGGCCATCTCAAGCGCCGCAGCATCACCGCTGAGCGGCGCGACATCTATCGCCGCGAGCACCGCGAGATCGTTTCCGCATTGCGCGCGCGGGATGCGAAGATGGCGGAGGAAGCACTCACCGCGCACCTGCACCGGGTGCGCGACAACCTGCTTGGCTATCAGCCGGGAGCCGCACTTTGAGTTCAGAGATCAGGCCGCGCCGCAGCGTACTCTACGTACCCGGCGGCAATCCCCGCATGCATGAAAAGGCGCGCGGCGTTGCCGCCGATTGCGTGGTGATCGACCTTGAGGATTCAGTTGCGCCGGACGCCAAGGTCGATGCGCGCAAGCTGACGGCTGAAACTGTCCGCGCAGGGGGCTTCGGCCCGCGCGAGGTCGTCATCCGCGTCAACCAGCCGGGCAGCGAATGGTTTGCTGAGGATCTGGAGGCGGCGGGGCTCGCCGGGCCGGACGCGGTGCTGGTCACCAAGACCGAGACGCCCGAGATCATCGTCGACGCGGCCCTCACTTTGGCCAGGCTGGGATTGGAGAAGCCGGTTGCCCTGTGGGCTATGATCGAGACGCCGCGCGGTGTGATCAACGCCAGCGCGATCGCCGATCTCGCACTCGGCGACAACGCGGCCGGACTTGCCGGCCTCGTGATCGGCACCAACGACATCGCCAAGGCGACGAAGGCGAGGGCGGTGAACGGTCGTGCCGCGCTGGTGCCGTCGCTCGTCCAGACGATCAACGCGGCTCGTGCGGCCGGCATCTTCGTGCTGGACGGCGTGTTTAACGATTTCTCGGACATGGCCGGCTACGAGGCCGAATGCGTGCAGGGCCGTGACCTCGGCTTCGACGGCAAGACGCTGATTCATCCGAGTCAGGTCGAGCTTGCGAACAAGGTCTTCTCGCCAAGCGAGGAAGAGGTCGATGAGGCGCGCCGCATCATCGCGGAGTTCGATCTGCCGGAGAACAAGGGCAAGGGTGCGATCCGCTTCGAGGGCCGGATGGTGGAAATCCTGCACGCCGACGTGGCAAGGCAGACTTTGGCCCTAGCAGAGGCGATCCAGGCGCAGTCGGTCTAGCGGCCCGTCCGCAGGGTCGAGAACCGCCCGAGCGCCACGCCTTCCTTCAAAGCCGGCGGCGGAGCGCCGTTGGCGAGCGCATGGTCCTTTGACCAGCCGACGCCGACTTCCATCCGGCAGTGGGCAGCGCCGTCGCGGGATGGATGATGCGAGCCATGCTCACGCAGCCGCATCAGGTAATCGAGCTGACGCCGAAGGCGGCGGTTTTCGTCTTCAAGGGATGTCAGCCGTTCGACGGCGGGCCGGTCGAGGCCGCCGAAGCGCTTTCGCCAGCGGTAGAAGGTACGCAGCGAAACATGGGCTGCGCGGCAGATGTCGTCGATCGGAATGCCGGCGTCCGCCTCAGCCAGAAGGAATGTGATCTCGTCGTCGGTGTGACCTGAGCGTCTCATTGCCTCGCACCAGCCATCAGGCGATTGCCCGATTGGTAAAGGTACGATAGTCCCAAGTGACCGGCTTGACGAGTGGGCGCGAATTCGACGGATCGTCGCGCCATTTCGGTGTCAAAATGTCAAAAATGACACTACGCCCGGCGCTGCGGTAAAATTCGTGCAATTGCCTACCGGCTTGCGAATCTTATCGCCTTGCCCCGAACCGGTGAGTTTCTAGGCTGCCTGCATCTGAAAAGCAGGGGTCAGCCATGACCAAGTTCTCACGCCGTTCCTTCCTGAAATCCACTGCCGGAGCCGCCGCCGCGGCCGGTCTCACCAACCTCGCCGCACCGGCGCTGATCACGTCCGCGCGCGCCGCCGGCACCGTGAAGCTCGGCTGCCTCTTTTCCTCATCCGGTACGATGGCGAACATCGAGGGCCGCCTGAACCATGTCGTCCGCATGGCCGCCGACGAGATCAACGCGGCGGGCGGCGTCAACGGCTCGACCATCGAGGTCGTGACGTCCGACCCGGCCTCCGACTGGCCGCTCTACGCCCAGATCGGCCGGCAGATGCTGCAGCAGGAGAAGGTCGCCTCGCTGTTCGGCTGCTGGACCTCGGTCTCGCGCAAATCGGTCCTGCCGGTCGTCGAACAGGCCGACGGCCTGCTGTTTTACCCGCTCCACTTCGAGGGCGACGAGAATTCGAAGAACGTCGTCTACGTCAACTCGCCGCCGGCAAGCTCGGTCCTTCCCGCCGTCGACTACCTGATGAGCGACGAGGGCGTCACGGCCAAGCGCTTCTTCATGCTGGGCTCGGACTATGTATGGCCGCGCACGATCAACAAGCAGCTTAAGGGCTACTTCAAGTCGAAGGGCATTCCCGAGACGTCGTGGAAGGAAGAGTACGTCCCACTCGGCTTCTCGAACTTCCAGACGCTGGTCAACCAGATCCGCGCTTTCGCCGACCAGCCCGGCGGCCAGCCGGTCGTCATCCTGACGACGGTCGGCTCGTCGATCCCGGACTTCTTCCGCGAGTTCATCAACCAGGGCATCAAGGCTACCGAAGTTCCGGTGCTCGGCCTCGACGTCGTGGAGGCGGACCTGGAAGGCCTCGACACCGCGCCGCTCGTCGGTCACCTCAACTGCTGGGCCTACCTGCAGAAGGCCGCCGGTCCCGCGAACGAGAAGTTCCTGAAGGACTGGGCCGGCTACGTGAAGGCCAAGAACGTGCCGTTCAAGGCGGATGTCGTCATCGACCCGATGGTCTCGGCCTATGACTCGGTCCATCTCTGGGCGCTCGCCGCCAAGAAGGCCGGTTCGTTCGAGGTGCCGCAGGTCCGCGCCGCCTTCGACGGCATCACCTTCGACTGCCCGTCGGGTTACAAGCTGAAGATGACCGCCGAGAACAATTACGTCTACCGCGGCGTCTTCATCGGCTCGGTCAACGAGGCGCAGGGCTTCGACATTCTTTGGCAGTCCAAAGACGAGCCGAAGCCGATCCCGTTCAGCCCCTACGGCTGAGCACGGGCCCCGCCGCCTTACAATCACGCCTCGGGCGGCGGGGCGAATTCCTTCTCATTTGTGATGTCCATGATCCGACCGCTGATCCTCGGCTGGCTCTTCGCCGTGGCTGTTGCCACCGGCGCGTCTGCGCAAAGCCCGGGCAGGGCGGAGCTCATTGCTGGCTTGTGCGGCAACGCGGCGGCGACCGGCGATGCCGGCAATCGCATCCTCGCGAGTGCGGGGCAGCCCGATGCGGCCGAACTTCCCTGGATGGAAACCGTGACCTCGGCGCTGCTCGACCGCCAGCTCAAATGCGCGGCCGATCCGGGGCAGACCGTCGTCGACGGCGGCGGCGCGGTCCGCAACGCGGTGACTTTGGAACCGGCGTCCGCGCCTGATCAGCCAAAGGTGCCGGTCCTCAACCTCAAGAATCGCGCCGTCTTCGAGCTTGCTCAATCCGCGCTCCGTCTTCGCGTCGGTGCCACGCCGTCCGTCCGCCGTCAGGCACTCACCGCGCTTGGCCGCAAGGCCGCCAGCGTGCCGGTCGAGGTGTTCGAACAGGCCGCCGCCGGCGAGAGCGATGCCGGCCTGAAAGCCGAGATCGAGAGCACGGCGCAGATCTCCGCGCTGAACTCTCCGGACATCGCGAAGCGCATCGCCGCCGTAGAGCGGCTGGCCTCCACACCGAACCGCCGCGTCCAGACGCAGATCGCCGCGCTCCTGGCAGACCCGGCCTACAAATCCGACCAGAAGTTCCGCCTCGCGGTCGACGCCGCACTGATCAAAGTCGGGCAGGGCATCCTGCTCGGCGACGTGCTCTCGACGCTCTACAACGGGCTCAGCTTCGCCTCGATCCTGTTCATGGCGGCGATTGGCTTGTCGGTCATCTTCGGCCTGATGGGCGTGATCAACCTCGCCCAGGGTGAACTCATCATGATCGGCGCCTACGTGACCTGGCTCACCCAGGAAGCGCTGAAGTCGATCGCGCCCGGTCTCGCCGACTATTACCTCTTCATCGCGGTGGTGCCGGCCTTCCTCGTTACCGCCGGCATCGGCGTCCTGTTGGAGGCAACGATCCTCCGCCACCTCTACAAGCGCCCGCTGATGAGCCTGCTCGCGACCTGGGCGATCAGCCTGTTCCTGATCAACCTCGTCCGCGTCAGCTTCGGCACGCAGAACCTGCAATTCCTGACGCCGTTCTACATCTCCGGCGGCGTGCCGGTGGTCGGCGATTTCATCGTCACCTGGAACCGCCTGTTCGCCATCGCCTTCGCCGCGATCACGCTCGCGCTGACATGGTTCGTGGTGAACCGCACCGGTCTCGGCCTCAACATCCGCGCGGTGACGCAGAACCGCGACATGGCCGGCTGCATCGGTATCCCGACTCGCAAGATCGACATGATGGCCTTCGGCCTCGGCTCCGGTCTTGCCGGCCTCGCCGGGCTGTCGCTGTCGCCAATCTACAACGTCAATCCGCAGATGGGCGGCAACTTCATCATCGACAGCTTCATGGTCGTGGTGCTCGGCGGCGTCGGCACGATCGGCGGCACGCTCGTCGCCGCGCTCGGCGTCGGTCAGGTCAACGTGCTGATCGAACCGCTCTGGGGCGCCGTCGCGGCAAAGGTCATCGTGCTGTTTCTGATCATCGCCTTCCTGCAATGGCGGCCCGAGGGCCTGTTCACCGCGAAGGGGCGGCGCCGATGAAGACGCTCTTTGCCGACAAGAGCTTCGCCGCTCTCATCGCTTTGTGTGCCGCAGCCGTCATCGTCATCGCGCTGTTCGGCGGTACCTCGCTACTGACGCCGTACATGGTCAACGCCATCGGCCAGCTTGCGGCTTTCGCGATCCTGGCGGTCTCCCTCGACCTGATCTGGGGTTATCTCGGCATCCTCAGCCTCGGTCACGGCCTGTTCTTCGCCATCGGCGGCTACGTCGCCGCGATGCACCTGCTGAAGCACTCGTACGAGGTCACCGGCATCGTGCCTGACTTCATGCAGTTCATGGGCTGGAAGGAGTTCCCGCTCTACTGGGCCGGGCTGTCGAACTTCCCGTATGCGCTGCTGCTCGCGCTCGGCGTCACCGCGATCGTCGCCTTCGTCTTCGGCTATGTCTCGTTCCGCTCTAAGGTCGGCGGCGTCTATTTCGCCATCATCAGCCAGGCGCTCGTCTACGTCGCCATGCTGCTGATGTTCAGGAACGACACCGGCTTCGGCGGCAATAACGGCATGACCGGCTTCTCACTGGTCTTCGGCTGGCCGGTGGGGCAGGCGGGCACGCTCATCGGCATGGCGGTCGTCTCGATCGTCGTCCTGATCGCGGTCCTGATCGGCTGCCGTCTTCTCGTCACCAGCCGCACCGGGCGGATGATGGTCGCCGCCCGCGACGACGAAGTTCGTCTGCGCTCGCTCGGCTACGGCACGCTCTGGCTCAAGCTCGCGATCTGGTGCCTCTCGGCCGTCATCGCGGCCATCGCCGGCATCCTCTATGTGCCGCAGGTCGGCATCATCAATCCGCGCGTCCTGTCGCCGGAACTCTCGCTCGAAATCGCGGTCTGGGTCGCGGTCGGTGGACGCGGCTATCTCACGGGCGCGGTGATCGGCGCGCTCGCGGTCAATGCGCTGAAATTCTGGCTGTCGGCGGCGGCGCCGGAAGTCTGGCCCTTCATCCTGTCCGGCCTCGTCGTCCTCATCGTCCTTGTCTTCCCGAACGGCCTGCTCGATCTCGCGGGTCTCAAATGGAAGCCGCGTCTTCTGTCATCGATGGGAGGCGCCAAATGAGCGGCGGCACGGCTCTCGTCATCGACGGGCTGGAGGTGGAATTCGGCCGATTCCGCGCCGTCGACAATCTCTCGCTCGCCATCGACTACGGCGAGGTCCGCGCGCTGATCGGGCCGAACGGCGCGGGCAAGTCGACCGTGCTCAACGTCGTCGCCGGCGTCACACCCGCGAAGGCCGGCCGCATCGTGCTGGACGATACCGACCTCATAGGACTGAGCGAGGCGCAGATTGCCCGCAAGGGCGTGCGCCGCAAGTTCCAGAAACCAAGCGTCTTCGAGGTGCTCACCGTCCGCGAGAACATCGAACTCGGGCTGGGCGTCCCGGTCGCCAAGGCTCCCTCCGGCCGGATCGACGAGGTGCTCGCAATGGTCAACCTGACCGAGCTCGCCGACCGGCCGGCCGGGACCCTCGCGCATGGCCAGAAGCAATGGCTCGAGATCGGAATGGTGCTCGCCTCCGATCCGAAGATCCTGATGCTCGACGAGCCGGTCGCCGGCCTGACCGACGAGGAACGCCAGCGCACCGCCGCGCTCATTCGCGCGCTTCGCCGTCCGGACCGCGCGATCGTCGTGGTCGAGCACGATATGGGCTTCGTCGAGGAGATCGCCGACAAGGTGACGGTGCTCCACGAGGGGCGGACCCTGTTCGAAGGCCCGATGAGCCGCGTCCGCGAGGATGCGCGCGTCATCGAAGTCTATCTGGGGCGCTGACGATGGCTCTCGTCGTCCAGAACCTCGAACAGCACTACGGCAGCGCCCAGGTGCTCCGGAACGTCTCGCTGAACGTCGACGACGGCGCGTGCCTCGCCGTTCTCGGCCGCAACGGGGCAGGGAAGACCACTCTGTTGCGCTGCCTGATGGGCGTGCTGCCGCCGACCTCCGGTTCGATCTCGTTCGACGGTGCCGACATCACCAACTGGTCGCCGCATCGCCGCTCACAGCATGGCCTCGCCTATGTCCCGCAGGGTCGCGAAATCTTCCCCGAACTGAGCGTCCGCGAGAACGTGCTGGCCGCCGCGCGCGCCCACCGAACGGGCAGCGACGGCATCGACGAAGCGGTCGCGCTGTTTCCGATCCTCAAGGAGTTCTGGCACCGCACAGGCGGCCAGCTCAGCGGCGGCCAGCAGCAGCAGCTCGCCATCGCGCGCGCGCTTGTCACCCGGCCGAAGCTCCTCATCCTCGACGAGCCGACCGAGGGCATCCAGCCGTCCATCGTCAAGACGATCGAAGCCGCCATCGCCTCGCTGAAGGGGCGGATGTCGATCCTTCTCGTCGAGCAATACCTCGATTTCGCGATCCGCCTCGCCGACGGCTTTGCCGTGCTGTCGCGTGGCGCCGTCATCGAGCAGGGGAGCGGCGAGGCCATGACCCACGCTTCCCTGTCCCGCTACATCGCCGTTTGAGTTCCAAGGAGAGAATAATGTCCCGCAGCTACGAGATCCCCGCCACGCCCGAGAACATGGTCTGGGGCTATCTCGACAGCCAGCGCGAGCCGGTGCTGGAGGTCAATTCGGGAGATGTGGTGCGGCTGCACTCGTTCCCGGCCGGCGGGCCCGAAGCGCTGCCGCCGAACGGCGATCTGGAAGTGCCGGAGGCCTACACGAACGCGCTGAACGCGCTCCAGCAGGGAGGCGGGCCACACTTCATCACCGGCCCGGTCTACGTGCGCGGCGCGGAGCCAGGTGATGTGCTGCAGGTCGACATCATCGATGCCAAGGTCAATCAGGATTGGGGCTTCGTCGCCATCCTGCCGCTGCTCGGCACGCTGCCGGACGAGTTCACCGACTACGAGACGATCCATCCCAAGGTCGATCATGACCGCAATGTCTGCATTATGCCGTGGGGGACCGAGATCGAGCTCGATCCGTTCTTCGGCATCATCGCCACCGCGCCGCCGCCGGCCTGGGGCCGCGTCGGCTCGCCGGTGCCGCGCAGCTTCGGCGGCAATATGGACAACAAGGAGCTGAAGCCCGGCACGACGCTCTATCTGCCGATCTACAACAAGGGCGCTCTGTTCTACGCAGGCGACGGCCACGGCGTGCAGGGCGACGGCGAGGTCTGCATCACCGCGCTCGAAACCGGCCTCAGCGGCAGCTTCCGCCTGACCGTCCGCAAGGATCTCCGCTACGACTTTCCGTTCGCCGAGAACAAGACGCATCTGATCTCGATCGGCCTCGACGAAGACCTCGACGATGCGATGAAGCAGGCCGTGCGCGAGATGGTGAAACACATCTGCGAGCGCACCAATCTCAACCGGAACCAGGCCTACATGCTGTGTTCGCTGGCGGGGAACCTGCGCGTGACCCAGACCGTGGATGGGAACAAGGGCGTGCACATGATGCTCGCCAAATCCGTCCTCTGACGTCCCGTTCGAATGCGTCCCGGAGGCCTCAGAGATAGGCCTTCGGGAACATCATGTGCACGCCTTTGTTGCCGTCGACCATCTGCGTGATCCTCAGATTTCCGACGAGCGAGCACATCATATAGGCCTCGTTCGGCGTCATCTTCGAACGCTGGCAGACATGCCTGATCATCTCGCGGACGGCCTGCCGGGCGGCATCGTCGAGGTCTTCGTCAAGGCCGATCGAGATCAGATGCGTGGCGTTCTCCGCGAACGGCCAGGTGAGCGACATGTCCTCCCGCACCGTCAGCCGGAACGAGCCCGATACGCCGGTCTCGAGCGCGGTGATGCAGACCTCGCCGTCGCCCTGCACGGCGTGGCCGTCGCCGGCATAGAAGAGGGCGCCTTCGTTGAAGACCGGGAGGTATAGCGTCGAACCCGGCCTGAGTTCCTTGTTGTCCATATTGCCGCCGAAGACGCGCGGCACCGGCGAGCCGACGCGGCCCCAGGCGGGTGGCGGCGCGGTGGCGATGATGCCGAAGAATGGATCGAGCGCGATCTCGGTCCCCCACGGCATGGTTGCGGTGCCGCGCTGGCGATCGATCCTCGGGTGGATCATCGCATAGTCCTGGAATTCGCCGGGCAGGGTGCCGGTCAGCGGCAGCAGAGCGACGAAGCCCCAATCCTGCGTGATCTGGACATCGAGGATGTCGACCTGCAGCACCGACCCGACGCGAGCGCCGCGCACATGCACCGGGCCGGTGATGAAATGCGGGCCTGGACCGGGCGCCATGCTGTCCAGTGCCTTGCGATATTCCGGGCTTACGCGTGAGGCATCGGGAGGCAGTACATCCTCACCGCCCGCCGGAAACGAGTGCAGCGTGACCACATCGCCGGAATCGACTTCGAGAATCGGGGCGATGTTTGAATCGAGATACCCCCAGACCATGTTCTCCGGCGTGGCCGGTATCTCGTGTCGCCTCGACATATGTTCCCCTAGCGCCTTGATGCAGCTTGGATGCCAAACATCCGGCGCGCTTCTTGCTTCGATTATATGAGGCAGTTCGCTGCCCACCGGTATCGCATTTTGGGGCACGAGTATGAGACGCTCCCAATTTACGGACGACGAGATCATCCGCCTCCTGCGTGAGGCGGACGGTGGAACGCCTGTCTCGGAGATCTGCCGCACCGCGGCGGTTTCCATGCGCACGTTCTATCGCTGGCGCCAGCGCTTCAACGGCATGGAGCCGGCCGAACTTTCAGAGATGCGGGCGCTCCAGATCGAAAACCGCCGCCTGCGGGCGGTGCTGGAAGATCTGGTGCGGGGGCCTGGCATGGCGCGGCCGAGGGGATCGGCCGCGCCATCGCCTGTTCAGGAACAGGACCACCACGGCGGTGCGCCGAGTTCGCGCGGCGGGATGCTCTACTACGCCTCCCTGCGGGCGCGTCCCTGATAGGCAATCGCTGCTCAAAAGTTAGCCGGTGCCGAAGGCGCTTAATGGCACTCTCGCCAGTATGACCGGCCGGAATTCATAATTCAGTCGGTGCGGACATCGCCTCCGGCAACCTGAGACTGCGAATGCCGGCGATTTGGCCACGAATGCGTCAAATCCCTCGGGAGACAGCGAATATCTTGGCCTTGAGCGACCGGGCCGGAGGGTCATCATGACGCCATCCACGCCGGAACGCGGCGTCACTTTTCCGGAGGTTTTTCAATGAAAGATGGGCGTCTTGACCGCCGGTCATTCCTCAAGGTTTCGACGGCCGCCGCTGTCGCCGGGCTTGCTTCGCCCGCGCTGATCAGCCGTGCTTCGGCTGCAGGTCTGAAGACCGTGAACTTCAGCGAAGCCGTGCACAATCTCGGCTACATCAACCTCTATGTCGGCATGCACGCCGGCATCTTCAAAAAGCACGGTCTCGACATGAAGGTCAGCGCCGCCGGCGGCGACACCCAGACCTTCGCCGCTGTCCTCGGCGGCTCCGCCGATTTCGCCATCGGCGACGCCACCATGGCGCAGATCTCGCGCGAGAACGGCGGCCCCGGCGTCGTCGTCGGCACGGTCGTGCAGCGGGCCCATTATTTCGGCGTGTCGAAGACCCTCGAGCCTTTCACCGACCCGACGATGCTGAAGGGCAAGAAGGTCGTCACCTCGCCCGAGCCGAACACCAACTTCTCCGTCACCAAGCGCATGGTGGAGAAGGCCGGGCTCAAGCTCGGCACCGACGTCACGATTGTGCCGGTGAACCCGGGCACCGAGATCGGCGCGATGCTCGCCGGCCAGGCCGACATGGCGGTCGCCTATCAGCCGAGCGTCGCTGCCGCCGAGGCGCAGGGCTCGAAGGTCGTGTTCGACTTCTCGAACTATATCGGCCCGTTCTGCAACACCGGCATCATGGTGCTGCCTTCGACGATCAAGAAGGACCCGGAGATGGTGCAGGCGCTCGTCACCGCGTTCGAGGAATCCTCGCGCAAGACCTACGCCGATCCGGCTTTCGCGAAGGAAGTCGCGCGCAAGGAATTCCCCGATCTTCCGGGTGACGTCGTCGACAAGGCGATCGACGCCGAGCTTCAGTACAAGATCCCGGCCCAGTCGGTGAAGACGATGGAAGACCAGTGGAAGAACCTGATGGACATGCAGGTCTACCTCAAGAACATCAAGGGCACGGTGGCCTTCAGCGACATCATCGACAATTCGTTCGCTGAGAAGGCGATAGCCTCGCTCGGATGATCCAGATGGAGGCCGTTCACGCCAGCCTCCATTCAGGAACGGCGCCGCAGTCGCCTCTGTCTGCGGCGCCGCTTGAAGTCCTGGGGGTTTCGAAAAGTTATGTCGGAAGCCAGGCCGTTGTGCCGGTCATCGGCGATATCAGCCTGACGCTGAACCGCGGCGAGATCGTCAGCGTCGTCGGCCCGTCCGGTTGCGGCAAGACCACTTTGCTCAACGTGCTCTGCGGACTGATCCCGCCGGACACAGGCACCGTGCGCTGGCACGGCGCCGCGATCTCCGGCCAGCCGGCCAATGTCGGCTACATGTTGCAGAAGGACCTCCTGTTTCAGTGGCGGACGGCCTTGAGCAACGTCATGCTCGGGCTCGAAATCCGCCGCGTGTCGGCGGTGCAGGCGGAAGATCGCGCCCGCGCGATGCTCGACCAGCTCGGCCTGCACGGCTTCGCCGACGCCTATCCATCGACCCTGTCCGGCGGCATGCGCCAGCGCGTGGCCCTGGCGCGGACTTTGGTCAACGATCCTGAAGTGCTGCTCCTCGACGAGCCGTTCGCCGCGCTCGATTTCCAGACCAAGCTCGTGATCGAGAGCGACACCGTGAATCTCGTCCGCGATAGCGGCCGCTCGGCGCTGCTCATCACCCATGACATCGAGGAGGCGGTCTCGGTCTCCGACCGCGTCATCGTTCTGTCGAAGCGCCCTACGCGGGTGAAGAAGACCTATGCGATCGATCTCGGCGTCGAACGTGCCGACATGATCGCCGCCCGCGAGAGCCCGCGCTTCGTCGATTATGTCAGGCAGATCTGGGCCGATTTGGACGTGGCGCGCCAATGATGCACGAGACACCCCAGAAGATGACCGGCGAAGACCGTCTCGCCGCGGAACTCCGCAAGACGCGCGCCCGCACCTTGCGGATGGCTGCGGCGGTGACTGCCGCCCAGCTCCTCCTGCTCGTCGCCGGACTTGCGCTCTGGCAATGGGCGACCAGTGCAAGCAGCCAGGCAGCCTTCATGTTCGGTTCGCCGTCTGCCATCGGCGGTCACCTCGCGCAGATGTTCAGGGACGGCAGCGTCTGGCGCGATTCCTACGTCACCGGCATCGAGACCGTTCTCGGCTTCGTCGTCGGCAATGTCATCGGTACAGCCCTCGGCCTTGCGCTGTGGTATTCGCGCTTCATCTCGCGGGTCATGCAGCCCTTCATCATCGCAATCGGCTCGATCCCGATCATCGCGCTCGCGCCGATCGTCATCATCTGGTTCGGCACCGGGCTCGCCTCCAAGATTGCGATGTCGACATTGTCGGTCGTCGTCGTCGCGCTGGTCACTTCCTACAAGGGCGCGACCGGCGTCGACGACGACCAGATCAACCTGATGCGCACTCTGGGCGCCTCGAAGTTCCAGATCTTCCGCAAGCTCGTCGTGCCGGCCTCGCTGACCGACATTTTCGCCGGACTGAAACTTACCGTCGGCTTCGCGCTGATCGGCGCAATCGTCGGCGAGTTCATGTCCTCCTCGGAGGGCCTCGGCCACGCGATCTTCAAGGCGGGCTCGCTCTACATCATCCCGAAGGTGTTCGCGGAACTCGTCGCGACCATCGCGCTCGCCTTGATCCTGACTTTCATCGTCGGACGCGTCGAACGGCTGCTGACGCCGTGGCGCCGCGCCGGCTGACCAAACACCAATCTCGAGAGTTTGAACCATGACGCTGCACGTTCCGAAGATCGGCAACATCAAATACGCGCTGTCGGCCGATCATCCTTTCGTGGCGAAGATGAACCCCGGCGAGACGGCGGTCGTCGACTGCGCCATCAACGCAAACGACGGAACGATCCGCGCGGTCGGGCAGCAGCTGACGCCGGATGACGTCGAGTTCCCCTTCGTCAACGGCGCGACCGGGCCGATCGAGATCGTGGGCGCCAAGAAAGGCGACATGCTGAGTGTCGAGATCCTCGACATGAAGCTCGACACGCTCGGTTTCACCGCGCTCTGGCCGGGCGTCGGCATGTTCCCGGACTGGGTGCGGAACAAGGAGTTCGGCCACCAGACCCGCGTGATGGAAGTGAAGGACGGCTTCGTCCACTGGAGCGACAAGGTCAAATTGCCGGTCCGGCCGATGATCGGTGTCATCGGCGTCGCGCCGGTCCACGGCGCTGTGCTCACCGTCGACAATGGCCCGCATGGCGGCAATCTCGATATCCAGGAAGTCACGACCGGCAGTACGGTTATGTTCCGCGTCCAGCATGACGGCGCGCACCTCTTCCTCGGCGATTGCCACGCCATTCAGGGCGACGGCGAGGCCAACGGCATGGGCGCGACCGAGATCGCCGCGACACTCACCGTCCGCGTCTCGCTGTCTAAGGCGCCGAAACGGCTGATCCATCCCCGCATCGAGACGGCGACGCATATCTGCACGACGGGCTGTGCGCGGCCGCTGGAGGATGCGATGCGGATCGCCTTCCAGGAGATGATCTACTGGCTGAACGACGAATACGGCATCCCGGAACCGGAAGCCTACATGCTGCTCGGCCAGATCGCCGAGGCGCGCTGCACCCAGGTGGTCAATCCGAAATACAGCTACATCTGCAAGGTGCCGAAGTCGCTCCTGGCGTCCTTCGCCTGACGATGAGGGAAGGGCGCCGTCAGGCGCCCGTCCACACCGGCTTCTGTTTGGCGAGGAATGCCTCGACGCCGATTTTGAAGTCGGCGCTGCCGTAGCATTCGGCGACGAGGTCGTCGCCGTCCGGCAGGTTTGCGTTGATGATGCGACGCGTGCCTTCCTTGATGACGCGCATCGTCACCGGCGCGTTGGCCAGGAGCTTCGACACCATGACGCCGACGCGCTCGTCGAGGACGTAGGGCTCGGCAATCTCGGTGACGAAACCGGCGGCCTTCGCTTCCTCCGCGCCGAGCACCTCCGCCAGCATCAGCATGCGCTTTGCGCGCGCCACGCCGACCGCCGCGATGACGCGCGCGGTATTCGCCATCGACAGGCAATTGCCGAGCGTGCGGGCGATCGGGATGCCGAACTTCGCGGCAGGCGTGGCGACGCGGAAATCGCAGGCCGCCGCGATCGCCATGCCGCCGCCGATCGCCCAGCCGTCGACAATCGCGATGGTGGGAATCGGCAGGCTCTCGATCTGGCCGATACGGGTGTCGATGATGGTCTCGTATTTGAGGCCGTCCTCGCCGGTCTTGAACTCGCGGAACTGCTCGATGTCGGTGCCGGCGACGAAGGCCTCGCCGCCCGCGCCGCGGAACGTCACCACGCGCAGGCTCTTGTCCTCGGCGATGCGGTCGCAGATCTCGCCGAGCGAAGCGTACATGCCCCAGGTCATCGCATTGCGCGCCTCGGGCCGGTCAAAGACGACCGAGCCGACGCCGTTCTCGACGGTGTAAAGAACCTGACCGCTCATGCGCCGAACGCTCCGCGCGCCTTCAGATCGGCGATCTCCTTCTCGTCGAGGCCGACTTCCGCCAGCACGCTGTCGGTATGCTCGCCGAGCAGCGGCGGGTGCATCCGGATCTGCTGCGGCGTGCCCATCAGTTTCACCGGAAAGCCGATGTTCGGCACCGTCCCCTCGATCGGATGCGGGATTTCGAGCCGCATCTTGCGATGTCTGCCGTGCTCGCTCTCGAACGCCTCGGGATAGGAGCTCATCTTGCCTGCCGGGATGCCGACGGCGAGAAGCTCGTCGACCCATTCGTCGGACGTCTTGGTGACGAAGGTCTTCTCCAGTTCCTCGATCAGAACTTCACGGTTCTTGAGACGCAGCGGATTGGTGGTGAAGCGCTGGTCCTCGAGCAGGTCCTCGCGGCCGATCTGCTCGCAAAGCTGCAGCCAGAGCTTCTGGTTGGTCGCGCCCATGACAAAATAGCCGTCCTTCGACTTCACGGCCTGATAGGGCGCGCTCATCTTGTTGGACGTTCCGACCGGGGTCGGCATGACGCCGGTGCCCCAATATTCGGACGTGTCCCAGATCGAGAAGGCGAGGGCGGCCTCGAACAGCGAGGCGTCGATGTACTGGCCTTCGCCGCTCTTCTGGCGGCCGATATAGGCGCTGAGCAGCGCATAGGTGCAGAACAGCGCGCAACCGATATCGGCGACCGGAACGCCGGCCTTCACCGGTGGCATGCCCGGATGGCCGGTCACGCTCATCACGCCGGACATCGCCTGCGCCATCAGGTCGAAGCCTGGACGGTCGGCCCACGGGCCGGTCTGGCCGAAGCCAGAGATCGAGGCATAGATCAGCTTCGGATTGATCTTCTTCAGCGTCTCGTAGTCGACGCCGAGCTTTTTCACCACGCCGGGACGATAGTTCTCGACCAGGATGTCGGCAGTCTCGACCAGCTTGTAGAACGCCTCGCGACCGGCATCGCTCTTCAGGTCGAGCGTGATCGAGCGCTTGTTGCGGTTCATGTTGAGGAAGCCCATCGAGTCGGGCCCCTTCATTTTGAAGCCCATCGACGAACGGGTCTGGTCGCCGGTCGGCGGCTCGATCTTGATGACGTCTGCGCCGAGATCCGCCAGCAGCATGGTCGAGAACGGTCCCGCCATAACCTGGCTGAAGTCGAGGACGCGAACGCCCGCGAGCGGAAGGCTGGCAGCCGACGGGCCCGTGCCGGTCTCCTTCTGGGTCGAGGGCTTGGCCTCGGTGTGATCGAGAAGATCGCTCATTGTGTCCTTCCAGTCGGTCTGCGCGTCGCGCGATAATCAATAATTACAATCGGGACGGCTTTTGCCGTCCGGAATTCGTTTCAGAAGCTGATCTCGGGTGCCGCCGACTTGCGGCGCGGGGGCTTCTCGGCGGCTGTCTCTTCGGCTTCCTTGCCGCGGACGAAGTCGCGCGCGATGCCCACGGTCGTGCCGGTGATGTGGCGCTCGAGCAGCGCACCAAGCGTGTCGCCGTCGCGCGCTTCGAGCGCCGTGATCATCTGCTCGTGCTCCAGCACGGCCTTGCGCCAGTGCTCCGGCGTCTTCCGCATCACGAAGCGGCAGGAATGGATGCGCGTCAGGACCTGCTGATAGAAGGCGTGCAGCGTCGCATTGTTGGCGATGACGAAGAACGCATTGTGGATCTGGCGGTTGAGGACGAGATAGCTGGCCTCGTCGCCCGCCGCGTAGCACCGCATCATCTCGTCGTGCAGCGCGCGCACGCGGTCGATGTCCTGGCTGGTCGCGACCGCGCAGGCGAGTTTTCCGGCCAGGCGCTCGAGCGAGGCCATGATCGGAAAGAGCTCGTTGATCTGGTCCTCGGTGATCCGGGCGACGATCGCGCCGCGATGCGGCATGATCTGCAGCACGCCCTCGGCGGCGAGCACCTTCAGCGCTTCCCGAATAGGCGTCCGCGACACGCCGAAGCGCTCGCAGAGCTGCTCCTCCGGCACCTTCTCGCCGGCGCGGAGCTCGCCCGAAAGGATCATCTCGCGCAGCGGTGCCACGAGCGATTCATGCAGGCTCTGACGTACAAGTGTATTGATCGCCATCAATTTATACCGCTGCGTTTCCTGCCGATTCGCCATGATAAAGGCCGTCACGCATTTCCAGAAATCCGCTCATACCGAACCAACCTCCGACTGCGGCGGCAGCGCCTTGCGGCGAAAGCCGATGCCGGCCTTGGAGAGGAGCTTCGAGATCAGGGGCAGGAAGAGGAGGATGATGCCGAGCGCCATCATCGTGCCGACGAGGCCGTTGGACCAGAAGATCGAGGCCGAGCCGTTCGATGTCAGCATGGCCTGGCGGAAGGCGTCCTCGGCCTTGTCGCCGAGCACCATGGCCAGCACGAAGGGCGCGAGCGGGTAATCGAGCTTCTTGAAGACGTAGCCGGCCACGCCGAACAGCAGCGCGAGCCAGATGTCGAAGGTGTGGCTTGCGACCGTATAGGCACCGATCATGCAGACGACCGTGATCATCGGTCCGACGATGCGGAACGGCGCGCGCAGGATGTAGGCGAACATCGGCACCGTCGCGAGGACGAGGATCACGGCGATGATGTTGCCGAGATACATCGAGGCGATCAGGCCCCAGACGAAATCGGGGCGCGTCGTGAACAGCATGGGTCCGGGTGCGAGGCCCCAGATCATTAGGCCGCCCATCATAACGGCGGCCGTCGCCGAGCCCGGAATGCCGAGCGCGAGCATCGGCAGGAGCGCGCAGGAGCCGGCCGAATGGTCGGCCGTCTCCGGCGCGACGATGCCTTCCGGCTCGCCCTTGCCGAACCGGTTGCCATTCTTCGCGAAGCGGCGTCCGATGGCGTAGCTCATGAAGCTCGCGGCGGTCGGTCCGCCGGGGGTAATACCCATCCAGCAGCCGATCAGCGCACTGCGGAGGACGGTCGCCCAGTAGCGCGGCACTTCAGCGACCGTCTTGAAGATCTCACGCAGGCTGAGCTTCGCCTTCACGCCATGGAATTCGAGGTTTTCCTCCATGGTCATGATCAACTCGCCGAGGCCAAACAGGCCGATGACCGCGACGAGGAAGCTGATTCCGCCGATCAGTGCGTCGAACTCGAAGGTGAGGCGGCTTTCGCCCGAGATCGTGTCGGCGCCGATGGCCGAGCAAGCGAAGCCCAGCATCATCGAGACGAGCGTCTTGAAGGGCGAGCCGCTCGACATGCCGATGAAGCTGGCGAACGCCATGAAGTAGACGGCGAAGTACTCCGCGGCACCGAAACGCAGCGCGAAATTCGCGACCCAGCCGGAGAGCAGCGTGATGACGATGACGCCGGTCAGCGCACCGATGCCGGCGGACGAGAAGGCGAGGGTGAGGGCGCGTACCGCCTGACCCTGCCGCGCCATCGGATAGCCGTCGAATGTCGTCGCGACGGAGGATGGTTCGCCCGGGATGTTGAACAGGATCGAGGTCGTCGATCCGCCGAAGAGTGCTCCCCAGTACATGCTGGTGAGCAGGATGATCGCCGACACCGGGTCCATGGTGAAGGTGAGCGGCAGAAGCAGCGAGACGCCGTTCGGCGCGCCGAGGCCTGGCAGGACGCCGACGACGAGGCCGAGCAGTACGCCTGCGACCATGATGAGGATGTGGTGGGTCGTCAGTGCGACGGCGAAGCCGTCCAGAAGCAGGCCGAAATTGCTCATCGCGCGTGCCTCAATAGATGCCGAAATAGTTCAGCACCGGCCCCTTGAGGAGCGGCACCATGAACAGCTTTTCGAAGACGACGAAATTGATGACGGCGACCGCCAGGGCGGCTGCGATCGAGGTCGCGAGCTTGAGTTTTCCGGGCACGTACATCGCGTAGAAGATGTAGATCGCCATGCCGATATAGAGGCCGAGCCAGGCGGAGATCGCGGCGAAGGCGACGATCGGCAGGAAGAACAGGACGACGGAGCGGGCGCGCTCGGCATCGAGGAAGGGCGGCTTGCTCTCGGCCGGACGCAGCAGCGCCTGGCCGCCGATCACGGCGCTGCCGAGGATGATCAGGCAGCCGACATAGAACGGGAAATAGCCCGGCCGCGGCCCGGAATCGTCCCAGGTGATGCCGTTCTCGAGCGCCCCATAGCAGACGATTGCGCCGAGAAGCGCGGTGATGACGGACGTCGCGATTTCGCTCGTCCTGCGTGAGATTTCCATCGGCTATCCTGCCCATCCGTCGCAGCGGAGGTTCGCTTTCTTATGGAAGTGGGGCGGCGCCAATCGGCCTGCGCCGCCCCGATCGGCTCAGTCGGCAGTCTTCAGCCAGCCATTGTCCTTGTAGTAGCCGGAGTAGGCGACCTTGTGCTGGTCGATGAACGCCTTGAACTCGGCGCCGGTCAGCGTGCGCGGGATCTGCGCGCCGCGTGTCATGTAGCCCTTGAACTCCTCGGTCTGGGCGACCTTCTTGAAGAGCTCGGTGTAGTAGGCGAGGGCGTCCGCCGGGATGCCCTTGGCGGCCCAGATCGTGCGCGGCTGGGCGAACGACTTCACCGCGATGCCGGCTTCCTGGCAGGTTGGGATCGAGTTCCACGACTGGCCGTCGGCGATGATCGTGGTGTCGGTCAGGCGGGTTTCCTCGAACACGCAGAGCGGCTTCTGCACGCCGGCCTTCCACTGCTCGACGCTCTCGCTCGGATTGTTGACGTTGGCCTGGATGTGGCCGCCCGCGACCTGGACGGCCGCTTCGCTGCCGCTCTTGTAGGGGATGTAGGAGAGGTCGATGCCGGCCGACTTCTCGATCAAAGTCGTCAGCGTCTCGTCGGCTTCCTTGGCCTTGGCGCCGCCGACCTTGATCGTACCGGGCGCTTCCTTGGCCTTGGCGATGAAGCCCTTAACGTCCTCGATGCCAGAGGACTTCGGGTTCACCCACAGGATGAACGGATCGAAGGTCATCGCCGCGACCGGCTCGAGGTCGTTGAGGCTGTAGGAGAGCTTGTTGGCGAGCGGGAGCACATAGGCGTCCTGCGTGCCGAAGAAGAGCTTGTAGGGGTCGCCGCCAGAGGTCTTGGCATAGATGAAGGTCTCGGCACCGCTGCCGCCGGCCTTGTTGCTGACGATGATCGGATCGCTGAGCAGATTGCCCTTCGACAGCGCCGACTGGACGACACGCGCAAAGGTGTCGGTGCCGCCGCCCGGACCTGCCGCCGCGACGAATTCGATCGGACGCTCGGGCTTCCACTCGGCCGCGGCGGGAGCCGCGATGGCGAGCGTCGCCGCAGCGGTCAGCGCGGCCAATTTGAGAGAATTCACGGTCATGTTCGCTCCCTGGTGAATGCTTCTGGTCGGGACGCGCCGTGAAGGACGCCGTAGCCAAACCTGTTTCGCATCAATAATTATAAATACGATTTTGCATGGCTGGCAAACGCTTTTGGTATGACTCCCGGTCGCACCGTGGCTTTAGGGGATCGGAAAACCTGGGAGGAAATGAATATGGCTTTGTACGCGCTGAACGAATTCCAGCCGGAGATCGCCGATGCCGATCGCCTGTGGATCGCGCCCGACGCCCATGTTGTCGGGCGGGTGAAGCTCGGCCTCGATGTCAGCGTCTGGTTCGGCGCGATTGTACGCGGCGACAACGATCAGATCGCGATCGGGGACGGCAGCAATGTTCAGGACGGTGCGGTGCTCCATGCCGATCCGGGCTTTCCGCTGACGCTCGGCCCGAATGTCACGATCGGCCACCGGGCCATCGTCCACGGCTGCTCGATCGGCGAGAACTCTCTGATCGGGATGGGCGCAACGGTTCTCAACGGTGCACAAATCGGGCGCAACTGCATTGTCGGGGCCAATGCCCTCGTGACTGAGGGGAAGGTCTTTCCGGACAATTCCCTGATTGTAGGGACGCCGGCCAAGGCGATCCGTTCAATTTCCGAGGAAAATGCCGCCCAGCTCGCTTATGTCGCGTCGCATTATGTAGGGAACGCGGACCGCTTCAGGTCCGGCCTCCGGAGAATTTAAGCAAGTTCCGGATTTCGATCCCGGCAAGACTGGTTTCATTATCGAAGATGCGCGATTGTTCGGATGAAAATCGTCGACGCGCAGATCGAATCTCGGCCGCATGAAACTTTCCAAAGGTGATCGCCAGTCGCGGATTCTTTCCGAACTTGGCCGCAGTCCCAGTCTTCGTGTCGCCGATCTTGCGGCCCGCCTGACCGTTTCCACCGAAACCATCCGCCGCGACCTGGATGAACTGACCGAACAGGGACTGTTGAACCGCACCTATGGCGGCGCGGTCCGCCCCCTCTCGACCGAGCCCTCGGTCACCGAGCGCCACAGCCTCCTCGTCAGCGAAAGAGAGCGGATTGGCCGTGCAGCATTGCCCCTGATCCATGCCGGCCACACCATCATGATCGGATCTGGCTCGACAACGACCCATGTCGCTCGTCGCATCGCGATCGAGGCGAAGAACATCACCGTCATCACCCATTCGTTCGGCGTCGCGACGGTTCTCGCGCTCAATCCGACGATCAAGGTGCTGATGCTGCCGGGCGACTATCTCGCCAGCGAAGGCGCGACAGTGGGCGTCCACACCGTGTCGTTCCTCAACGGCTTCTATGCCGACTTCGCCATCCTCGGCGCGAGCGGTCTCTCGCCGGACGGGCCTTCGGAGGCCTTGGTGGAATGCGGCGCGGTCTACAGCGCGATGACGATGCGAGCTGCTCAGACGATCGTCGTGGCCGACAATTCGAAATTCGACCGCATCTTCCCGGCTCGCTACGCATCGTGGCGCCAGGTGAACCACCTCGTCACCGATGTCGCGCCAGAAGGCGTGCTGCTGTCGAGCATCCAGCAGAACAGCATCAATCTGGTGGTCGGTTAACGCGCTAGCCCGTCATGCTCCGGCTTGACCGGAGCATCCATGTGGGTCCTCCGGTCAAGCCGGAGGGACGACGACTAAGGCAAATATCCCACGAGTTCGTCGGCGTTCATCACGCTCGCGTAGATCATGTTGATGATCTCGATCTCGCGGTCGTGCAGCTCCTGGCTTCCCGCCGCGCAGCCATCCTCCACCACGATCACGTCGAAGCTCTCGTCGGCCAGACTACGCACGGTCGAGGACACGCACTGGTCGGTGAAGATGCCGACGCACACGACATGGGTGACGCCGAGATTGGTCAGGATGAGCCGCAGATTGGTTCCGGTCAGTGCGCTGTCGGTCGTCTTGGTGACGACTATCTCCTCGCCGATCGGCTCGACCGAATCCGGGATCTGCGACTCGTAGAAATTCTTCGGAAGGAGCAGGTCGTTCCAGCCCGGCTTCTTCTGACTCAGCGAGCGGTCGCGGCCATCCTTCAAATGGCATGCGATGCGGGCGAACAGGACATCGAGGCCGCGTCCCCGGAACTCGCCCAGAAGCCGCTGGATCGTCGGGATGACGGTGCCGTGCATGCGCTGATGGAACGGCGTCCAGGCGTGGTAGTGGTCGAGTTCGAAGCCCTCGAGCGTCGCCGGATCGGGACGGTCGAGGTACGTGTTCTGGACATCGATGACGAGCAGAGCGACCTTGCCGTTTTCCAGCACGGGGTCGAGCGGCTCCGGCGCTCCGTCGTAATAGAAGGAACGATACGAGGTCTTCCAGCTCACGATTGGCCCCTGATCATTCGGCGGCGCGGCGGCGGATCAGCATCATCGCCAACCCGCCGAGGAGAAGGACGGTAGCGGCGGCGAGCGTCGACATCGTGCCGAGCGCCGGCACCATCGGCGTGTAGCCCGCGACCATCTTCGAATAGAGCCATTTCGGCACCGTCGAGTCCGCGCCGGCGGTGTAGAGCGACAGCGGGAAATTGCCCCATGACAGCAGGAAGGCGAACAAGGCTCCCGACCAGATGCCGGGCCAGAGGATCGGCAGCGTGATCTCGCGCAGAATGAACAGGCGGCTCGCGCCGAGATCCGACGCTGCGTCCTCCAGAACGGGATCGAAACTGTAGACCTGGATCGCGATGACGAGCGTCACGACAGGCACGATCCAGACGAGATGGGCGACAGCCGCTGTCTGCCAGCTCGGCGCGAGGCCGAGCGAGTTGAACCAGAGCAGCAAAGCGAGACCGAGCACCGGCTGCGGGAAGAAGATCGGGAGCAGGAGAAGCTTCTGGTAGAGCTTACGGCCCTTCCATTCGTAGCGCGCGAAGGCGAGGGCGCCGAAGAAGGCGATGACGACCGAGATCACGGTGACGATGCCGGCGATCAGCAGCGAATTCTGGACGATCGTCGCGATCTCGAAGGAGTCGATCGTCCGCTGCCACCACTCGCCGGAATATTCCTTCACCGGGAAGCCGAAATAGCGGCCCCTCGACAAGCCGGCGAGCGCACCACAGGCAATTGGCAGATAGATCATCAGGACGACGAAGCCGGTCCACAGACCGATGAAGAGTCCGGAGCGGCGCTTTTCCATGTCCATGTCAGCGCTTTCCGAGAATGCGGTCGAGGTCGAGTTTCGACATCACGAACAACGCCAGCCCGCTGATGATGATCATCAGAAGCACGGCAAGTGCCGAGCCGAGCGGCCAGTTCTGCGAATAGGTGAACGCGATCTCGATATCGTGGGTGATCATAATGACGGACTGGCCGCCGAGGATCTTCGCCTCGGCGACCGCGCCGGCCGCCAGAACGAAGGTCAGCAGCATGCCGATCAGGATGCCCGGCATCGCCAGTGGCAGCTCGATCTCACGCCAGATCATCAGCCTGCCAGCGCCGAGATCGCGGGCGGCGTCGACGAGGTCGCGCGGCACCATTGCGAGGCCGAGCGTCATCGGAAACAGCATGAACGGCAGGTAGACGTAGACCATGCCGAACAGGATGATGCCGGGCGTGAACAGAACCTCCGGGCCGCCTGCCAGGCCAAGTGTCTTCAGCGTTCCGTCGAGCACGCCGTTCTTGATGAAAAACAGCGTCCAGCCGTAGAGGCGGACGTTCTCCGAAACGAAAAGCGGGAAGACGAAAAGCACGCTGATCAGGCCGGACCACTTTCCGAACACGCGGTTGAGGCCATAGGCAATCGGATAGGCCACGAGCGCCAGCAGCACGACGGTGCAGAAGGCGAAAGCCAGCGACCAGGCGAACGACATCCAGACAGTGTTGGAGGAGTCGAAGATCGTCGCGAAGTTTTCCAGCGTGAACGAGCGGAACACATCGAAGCTGCGTGGCGTCGCGAACGCATAGGCGACCACCGTCAGCAGCGGGGCTATGAAGCCGAGCAGCAGGAACAGGATGACGGGGCTGGCGCAGCGCAGCCCGGCCGGGATCGCGACTGTCCGCTTCGGTGCCGACTGGCTTTCGGTCCTCGGAGCGGCGAGGGCAACGTCTGCCATCAGGCCGCCACCACGATGGCGTCGGTGGCGTCCCAGCCGACGAGCACGGGTGTGTCCAGCGTGCCCTTCCAGCCATTGCCGCGTGACAGCTCGACCAGCAGCGTCTTGTCCCCGACGCGCACCTGATACTGGATGCGCGAGCCGAGCGAATATTCGTTGTAGATCGTGCCGTTCATCGCGTTGTCGGCAGCGCCGGGCTTGTCGACGAAACGAAGGAATTCCGGACGCACCACGACCGCGACCTTCGTCGCGTCGGTGAGAGCGGACGGGAGCTTGAGCTTGATCGGTGCGCCGCCTTCGGCTGCGACCCATTCCCCGGCCGAACTCTTGACCGCCTCGATGACGTTCACCTCGCCCACAAACTCGGAGACGAAGCGGTCGGCCGGGCGGCTGTATATCTCCTCCGGCGTACCGACCTGGACCAGGCGGCCGGCGCGCATCACGCCGATGCGGTCGGACATCACCATCGCCTCTTCGAGGGAATGGGTGATGTAGATGAAGGTCTTGCCGGTCTCCTTGTGGAGGTCCTTCAACTCCTTCTCGAGCACCTTCTTCAGCTTGTAGTCGAGCGCGGACAGCGGCTCGTCGAAGAACAGGACGTCGGGGTCGTAGGCGAAGGCGCGTGCGAGGGCGACACGCTGCTTCTCGCCGCCTGAGCACTTCATGACATTCTTGCCGTAATAGCTTTCCGGCAGGCGCAGCATGCGCAGCAGTTCGAGAGCGCGCTCCTTGCGCTTGGCCGGAGCGATGTTCTTCACCTTCAGCGGAAATTCGATGTTTTCGCCGACAGTCTTGTGCGGGAACAGCGCAAGCGACTGGAAGACGAGGCAGGTCGGGCGCTTGTTTGCCGGCACGTCGTTGATGAGCTCGCCGCGCAGCGTGATGTTGCCTTCGGAGGGCGCTTCCATGCCTGCCAGCATGCGCAGCAGCGTCGTCTTGCCGGAGCCCGACGGCCCGACGATCGTCAGGAACTCGCCTTCGACGATATCGAGGTCGATCCGTTCGACCGCGGCGAAATCACCGAAGGTCTTGCGGACGCCTACGAGCTGCAGGACAGGGAGGGGCTGGGCGCCGCTCGGCTTCGCGACGTCCGACTGCTCTTTCACCAGGGCCAATCCCATTCCACAAACTCCACATCCACCGGACCCTCATCCCCGGGCCTGATCCGGGGATCCAGAAGCCTTGCCCTCGAACCCTGGATGGCCGGGTCGAGCCCGGCCATGAGGGAGAAAGGTCCGCCTGTTCAGCCGCGCAGGCGCTTGGCCGCCGTCATGATGTCGAGCGCCTTGTCGTAGTCCGGGACGATGTCGTACTCGGCCGAGCGCGACATTTCCTCTTCGAGGCTGTCGTACTGGATCGCGTCGAGCTCTTCCTTGGTGAAGAGGTCGAAGCAGGACTTGTTGCCCATCTGGGCGACCGGGTTGAACGTGCCCTCGGCGAAGGCGACGGTGTGCGCCACCTTCGGGTCCTGGACGTATTTCAGGAACTCGGTCGCGAGCGGCGACAGGTTCGGATTGTTGACGGTCGAGGTGATCTCGATCCAGGAGATGCCGCCCTTGCCGTCGATCGGTCCCTTGAGCGGCGTCACGGCGCGCATTTCCGGGTAGCCGTCGGCACGGGCCGGGGAGACGGAATAGGTGCCGCCGGTGAGATGGCAGTCGATCTCGCCCGAGATCAGCGCCTGGTTCATTGTGGCGATGTCGCCGACCATCTTGGCGCCCTTGAAGACGCGCTGGGCCGTCTCGTCGAACTTCTTCATCTCCTCGGGAGTGTGTTCCTTGAACGGGTTGATGCCCGCGACCATGAAGATGTTGAAGACGTTCCAGTCGTCGGATTCGAGGATGCCGTACTTGCCGGCGAGCTTCGGATCGTTGAACAGGTCCCAGCCCTGTTCCTCGGCGGTCTTGCGGCTGATCTTCTTGGTGTTGACGACGAAGCTGTAGGGTCCGAACCTTTGGGCCATGCCGAGCAGGTCCTTGCCGTCGTCGCTCATCGCCCATTTGTAGGGCGCCTTGAACTCCGGCAGCATCTTGTCGAAGAACGGCTCGAACTCGGCCTTCGGCAGGGGCTTGATGAGACCAGCCGGCGCCATGATCTTGCGCGCCCAGGGATTGTTGACGTTGATCAGGTCCCAGACATTCGTCTCGCCGGCGCGCAGGCGGTTGATCATGGTTGGGTCGTTGGTCAGGCTCTCTGCCTTCACCGTCGCCTTTTCCGAACCACGGAACGGGTCGAGCACCTGGGCGGAGTTGTAGCCCTCCCAGCAGAGGATGTTCAGTTCCTTCGCCCGTCCGGCGGCGAAGGCCTTGCCCGCCATGCCGAACGGTCCCACCGCCGCGACCGCGCCGGCACCCATGATCTGAAGCAGATTGCGTCTCGAAATCTCGGTCATCGCTCTGTCCCCGTCGCCCGTCAGCGGGCAGAAGCGTGAGCGCGCCGTCGCGCCCAGCAATGTTGGAAGTCTGACCTCATGATGTGAGGTTTACAACATTTTTCTGATGCGACATTCTGCATGAGAAAACCGTCCAACGCGGTTTCAGGCATTCGTATTGCGTCGATCATGCCAGTTCCGGATTTCTCTACGCCGTGGGAATTTCAAGCGGATAGGTTTGCTTTGCCTCTAGGCAGGCAGCGCCAAGGGTTGCTGCTTTTCTAGTCAGAGGCGGTTCGAGCCTATCTGTGGCGTCCAACATCGAGTGATCAAAAGAGAGGCAAAAATGTTGAAGTCGCTACAGGGCCGGACCGTCATCGTGACCGGCGGCAGCAAGGGTATCGGCCGCGGAATCGCCAAACGCTTCGGTCTGGCCGGGCTCAATGTGCTCGTCGTCTCGCGCAATCTCCAAGAGGCTCAAAAGGTCGCGGCCGAGATCGGACCGCATGCATCGGGTTTTGCGGGCGACGTTTCGACCGCCGAAGCGTGCGAGGCGATGGCCGCCGCTGCGCTCGATCGCTACGGCTCGATCGACGTGCTTTGCGCCAATGCCGGCATCTTCCCGGCGGCAAAGCTGGGCGACATGACGGTCGCCGATTTCGACCACGTCATAGGCACCAATCTCCGCAGCACCTTCCTGACCGTTTCGGCCGTCCTGCCGGCGATGAAGGCCAAGGGAATGGGCCGCATCGTTCTCACATCCTCGATCACCGGTCCGATCACCGGCTATCCCGGCTGGTCGCACTACGGAGCGAGCAAGGCTGGCCAGCTCGGCTTCATGCGGACCGCCGCGATCGAGCTCGCGCCGTTCAACATCACCGTCAACGCGGTCATGCCCGGCAACATCATGACCGAGGGCATGGAAGGGATGGGCAGCGAATATATCGAGAAGACCGCCGCCTCGATCCCGATGAAGCGGCTCGGCGTCGTCGACGATATCGCCAATGCGGCGCTCTATTTCGCGTCGGAGGAGGCGAACTACGTCACCGGCCAGACCATCGTCGTGGACGGCGGTCAGGTGCTGCCGGAAAATCCGGGTGCCATGGAGGCGATGGAGGGGTGACATCGTTCCCCGGACCGCGTGCAGCGCAGCTGCATCGCGTGATCCGGGGCCCGGCGCTCATGTGCGCCGCAGGCGCTCTATGGTTTTCGAGCTTCGCGAGTATGCGCTGGGTCCCGGATCGGCGCTGCGCTTCACGCAGCTTATCCGGGACACCTATGCCGATGGCTAGTTCCGCGCCTCGCCCAGCACGTCCGTCAGCACGTCGAAGAACAGGTCCGCGTTCTCGCGGCTGAAGCAGAGCGGCGGGCGGATCTTCAGCGTGTTGCCGTAGAAGCCGGCCGCGCCGATGAGGACGCCGCGTTCCTTCATCCCGTTGATGACGAAGGTCGCCATGGCGGTGTCGGGTTCGCGGGTCTCTTCGTCGTTGAACTCAAGCCCGGTGAAGAGTCCGGCACCCCGGACATCCCCGATCACCGGAAAGCGGTTCGAGAGTTCGCGCAGGCCTGTCCGAAAATAGGTGCCGACCTCGTCCGCGTTCCTGATCAAGCCTTCGCCCTCGATCACGTCGAGGACCGCGAGACCAGCCGCCGCCGCAACGGGATTGCCGCCGAACGTGTTGAAATAGCCGGTGCCCTCGCAGAACGGTTCCAGCAGGTCCGGGCGCGTCACCATCCCGCCCATCGGAAAACCGTTCCCCATCGGCTTGCCCATGGTGACGATATCCGGCTCCACGCCGTGACGCTCGAAGCCCCACATCGCCCCGGTACGACCGAACCCTGGCTGTACCTCGTCCGAAATGAACATGCCGCCGGCCGCATGGACCACGTCCACGGCCGCTTTCAGGAAGCCCGCCGGGTCGGCATAGATGCCGTCGCTGGAGAAGATCGAATCGACGAGAAAGCCGGCGAATTTGACGCCGTTCGATTCAAGATCGGCGATGGCCGCCTTGACGCTGGCCGCGAACACCTGGCCGACATCCTCGCCCGAAACCGGGCTCAGCGGCGCCGGCACCGTCCGGACATGGCGCGGCACGACACGGCTCTTGTAGGAGGACGGCGAGACATCCATCACCGCCGACGTGTTGCCATGATAGGCCGTCTCGGTGACGATGAAGCCTTCGCCTCCGGTCGCGATCTTGGCCACGCGGAGCGCGAGATCGTTGCTCTCGCTGCCCGTGCAGGTGAACACGACGTTGGACAGCCGCTCCGGGAAGGTCGCGAGCAGCCGCTCGGCGTAGGTGTGGATGTTGTCGTAGAGATAGCGGGTGTGGATGTTCAGCGTGCCGACCTGCTCTGCGATCGCGCGGGCGACGTGCGGGTGGCAATGCCCGACTGACGGGACGTTGTTGTAGACGTCGAGAAAGCGCCGGCCCTCGCTGTCGTACATCCAGACGCCGTCGGCGCGGACCATTTTGATCGGCTCGGAGTAGAACAGGACCGAGGACGCGCCGAAGGTTGCCTGGCGCCGTTTGACGAGCGAGGCGACCTCCGCTCGGAGGCCGTTCGCCTGATCCGCGTCGAAGCGATTCAGCGCGAGGATCTGTTTTCCCTGACCCATGTTTTCTCCCGGCCGGTCAGCCGTTCTTCGTCAGATAGGATTCGGCGAGCGCGACGGAACCCTCGGTGTAGGGCACGCCCATGGACTGCGCGGTCGGAGTTTCCGAATGCGATGCGATCCAGGCGGTAAGCTGCAGGCGCCGGAGCATCAGGAACATCGGCAGCGTCGCTTCATCTTCCCTGGAGAGCGGCACGTAATCGCGATAGCCGTCGACCCAGGCCGACATCAGTTCGGGAATGAACGGCTCGCTTTCGAGGAAACTGACAGAGGCCGCGAAGTCGTAGGCGAACCAGCTCGTGCCGCAATCGTCGAAGTCGATGACGCCGAGGCGGTCGCCGTCGACCAGCAGGTTGGCGGGCCGCATGTCGCAATGGACGAGGCCGTATTTGTCGTCGCTTGAGCCGTAGGCGGCGGTCTGGCGTTCCAGAAGGGCGGCGGCGCGCTCCAGGATCGCGCGGCCTCCGGCGTCAAGGCCTAGCCCATCGCGCCAGTCGCCCCAATGGGCGCGGGAGCCGATGATCGTGTCGAAGTTCCAATTCTTCCGGGCGAATCCCGTCGGCTTCGCCCAGCCGCGACTGTGTGTATGAAGCCGGGCATTGATGGCGCCGAGCACGCCGTACCATTTCACCAGATCGTCGGAGGTGTCCGGTTCCTTGCCGCTCATATGCTCGAAGGCGACGACATAGCGGCGATGGCCGGAATCATCGAATGCACAGAGGAGTTCGCCGTCCTTGGCCGGAATCGGGCGAGGGGTCTCCACGACGCCATCCTCGCGCAACGCGGAGATCCAATTCAGCTCCGAGACGATCTCGTCGCGCGTGTGATAGTCTGGACGATGGACGCGCAGGATGACGCGACGGCCATTGGCCTCATCCTCCGCGACATAGGTCGCGTTCTCGGAGATCGTCAGCAACGACAGCGGCGCCGACGACGGCAGCCGCCAGTTCGGCAGAGCGGACCGGAGACCGGTCTCCAGCCGCTGCAGGAACGCATCTTCATAGAGCATGATCAGCCCCTCTTATGTTGGAGACTGCAACAAACGATGTTGGAAGCGCAACATTAAAGATGCGCAGGTGCCGCTTATCCCGAGTGCTTCGCGAGAAAGTCGAGCAGCGCAGGATAATAAGCCGCAGGCTCCTCGTAGAACGGCATGTGGCTCGAATTCTGGAAGACATGCAGCACGGCGTCGGGGAGGCCGCGCTTCATCTGATAGGCGCAGACCGGCGTGATCTCATCGTGCAATCCGACCGTGATGAGGGAGGGGACGGTGATGCGATGGAGATCGCCGCTGCGGTCCCAGTCCTTGAGATTGCCGATATAGAGAAATTCGTTCGGCCCCTGCATCGTGCCATAGGGACCCATGTTCCAGTCGCCCAGCGACCGGTTCAGCGGGGCCGGCCATTCCTGCAGCCGGCAGACATGGCGATAGTTCAGAACCGTGATCGCCGCCTGATATTCCGGATGATCCAGCGTGCCCGCCGCTTCATGGGCCAGCATCATCGCAACGGTCTCGGAGCCGAGAGCGCTGCGCAGCCTCTCAAGCTCCCGTGCGAGAAGCGGCAGGTCGGCGGCGGTGTCCTCGAGGATCAGCGTTTTAAGCGCGTCCGGGTAGGCGAGGGCATATTCGATGGCGAGCCAGCCGCCCCAGGAATGGCCGAGCAGATGGACCTTGCCGAGGCCGAGCGCCTTGCGGACGGTCTCGGTTTCCTCGACGTACCGCGAGATGGTCCATAGGGCAGGGTCTGCCGGTCGGCTCGAAGCGCCGGTGCCGAGCTGGTCGAAGGCGACGACGCGGTAGCCCTGGTCGATCAGGCAGGAATGCGCATCCCGAAGATAATCGCACGGCAGCCCCGGTCCGCCGTTCAGGCAGAAGACCACTTCGTCCCCGGTGCCGAAACTGTAAGCGACGACCTCATACTCGCCGACTGCAATCCGGACGGTCTGATCCGGGGCCATATCTCGCCACATCGAAATGCTCCTCTGGTGAGGGCGCTTCGCAGCAAAAACCGCACCATTGGGCAGAGGGCGATGTGATGATCGAAGGCGGCGGAGACGGAGGGAATTCCGTCGAACTCGTCAGAATCGCAGCGGATTCCTCGGACCTTGGGCGTGCCGTGTTAAATCGCGGCGCTGGCGGCCAGCCAATGATGGAAGCTTCCGGCCATGCTGCGGAACACCGCGACCTCGAACGCGCCTTCGTCCGTCTGCCAGAGCATGCAGCCGATATGGGCGATGACGGTGACGGCAGCTTTCTCCGGTCTGAAGACGGACGGATGCAGATCGATCGGCACGCCTTTCTGAAGCAGGGTGCGGGCCTTTGGTCCTGACAGGCGGAGCACGGCATAGCCGGACGACTGGTCGGAGACCGAGGCCAATCCCTCCAGGTCATTCGCGAGCATCGAGGTAAAGCCGGACGATGAGGATCCGGCGGCGAGCCAGACGCCGGGGCCGATGCCGATGAAAGCGAGGTCGTCCGTTCCGGCACGGGACGGCGAGGCCGGTAGGTTGATGCCGTAGAGGCTGCGGACCCTCTTTACCAAGGCCGCCGACTGATCCTTCCGGATCATGACGGTCGCAAGGCCGATGCCGGAACGTTCCTCGATCGTGAGGCCGTCACTGATCGGGAAAGCCGTCTCGAAAGCGGGCAGGGGCGCGAAAAGCTCAGACATGCTGGAGACGCGCTCCTTCGGGATCGACAAAGACCGGCGAACAGATTTCGACCTCGACATCGCCGTTGCGGATGGGGTCGTAAGCTCGGACGCGCTCGCCGAGGCGCTCAGGGCCGTGCTTGATCAGGCCCAGGCCGATCCAGTGGCCGAGGTTCGGCGAATAGGCGACCGAGGTCATGTAACCCTCGTCGTTCGCGGTGGTGGCCGCTTTGCCGAGACCGAGAAAATGGGCGCCAGCGCGAAGGCGGCGGGAAGGATCGACCGGCTTGAAGCCGACGAAGACCGGACGCTCCGGATCGACGAGACCCGGCCGGGCGGCGAGCGTGCGGCCGATGAAGTCCTTCTTCTTCGACATCATCCGGCCGAAGCCGAGATCGCCCGCGGTCGTCTGGCCGTTCAGCTCGTTGCCGGCGACGTGGCCCTTCTCGATGCGCATGACACTGAGCGCCTCGGTGCCGTAGGGCGTGACGCCGAATTCCGCGCCCGCCGCCATCAACCGCCTGATCAGCGCATCGCCGTAATGGGCTGGGACCGCAACCTCGTAGGCAAGCTCGCCCGAGAACGAGAGGCGGAAAAGCCGGACCGTCGTGCCGCCGAATTCGAACTCGGCGACGCCCATATAGGGGAATGCTTCCGGGGACAGATCAATTGCCAGGCCGAATAGGTTCTGCAGCAGCTTCCGCGCATTCGGACCAGCTACCGCGTACTGCGCCCATTGTTCGGTGATCGACACCGTCTGCACGTCGAGTTCCGGCCACAGAACCTGCCGGGCGAATTCGAGATGCGACATCGCCTTCGCGGCGTTGGCAGTGGTGGTCGACATCACGTAGCGCGTCTCGCTGAACCGGGCGGTCGTGCCGTCGTCCATGGCGAAGCCGTCCTCGCGCAGCATCATGCCGTAGCGGGCGCGGCCGACGGCAAGCGTCGAGAACATGTTGATGTAGACGCGGTCGAGGAGAATGCCGGCATCCGGACCCTGGATGTCGATCTTGCCGAGCGTCGAGACATCGCAGATGCCGACACCGTTGCGCACGGCCAGCACTTCGCGATTGACCGTCTCCAGCCAGTCCATTTCTCCGGGGCGGGAGAACCATTGCGGTCGCAGCCATTGCCCGGCCTCGACGAAGCTCGCGCCGTTCTCCTCGGCCCAGCGGTGGCCAGAGGTCAACCGCGTCGGCTTGAAATGCGGGCCCGTATGGATTCCAGCAAAGGCACCGATCGCCACCGGCACATGCGGCGGGCGGGCGATGGTGACGCCGGTCACCGGGATCGAGCGGCCGGTCAGTTCGGCCATGATGGCGAGACCAGTCACGCTCGACGTCTTGCCCTGGTCGGTCGCCATTCCGAGCGTGGTGTAGCGCTTCAGATGCTCGATGGCGCGGAAGCCCTCCTGCGCCGCAAGCGCGACGTCCTTGGCGGTGACGTCGTTCTGGAAGTCGACGAAGGCTTTGCCGCGACTTTTATCGACGTGCCACAGCGGAGTGGCGGAGACGGGATCGGCGGTCGTAGCGGGTACAGGCGGCATGGTCGCCGAAAAGCCGGTGTCCTCGGCCGCCTTTGCCCCTGCGTCGGCGCCGGTGCGCAGAATGTCCGCGAGCGCAAAACGGCCGGCGGCGGCTCCGGCTACTGACATTCCGGGCAGCAGGACATCCGCCACGAATGCCGATATCTCCTCGTTCCAGACCGGCCGATGACCATAATGGTTGGTGAGGCCGATATTCGGATTGCTGCCATTGGCGACCGCGAGAAGGTCGGCGCGGACCTGCCGCTCGCGATTGTCGGCGCCGATGATCGAGAGCGAGGCCAGAGCGTGCCCGCCATTGGCTTCACGGAGACGCGCGCCGAGGAAGACCGGCGCGTGCGCGCGCTTGGCGATGTCGCCAAGCGACGGAGCGACCTGCAGGCGCGGATCGACCACGGCGGCGATCTCGATGCCGGCGGCGGCGAGGTCGGCGATCGTGCGCCAGCCATCGTCGCTCGACGTGAACACGACCGCCCGCTTGCCCGGATTGGCGGCGTAGCGGTTGACGTATGTGCGGACGGCGGAGGCGAGCATCACGCCGGGCGTGTCGTTGCCGCCGAAGACGATCGGCCGCTCGATTGCGCCGGCGGCAAGAACGCTGCGCTTAGCGACGATCTTCCAGAGCCGCTGGCGCGGCTGGCCGGGACCGGGTGTTTCGAGATGGTCGGAGACCTTCTCGATCGCACCGTAGGTGCCGCCGTCATAGACGCCGAAGACGGTGGTGCTCGGCAGGAGCGTGACGTTCGGAAGGCCGTCGAGTTCGGCGACAACATTCGCCGCCCACTCGGCGCAGGGCGTGCCGTCAATCTCGGTCCGTTCGGAGAGAAGCCGGCCTCCGAAGCGGAAATCCTCGTCGCAGAGAATGACGCGAGCGCCCGAGCGGCCGGCCGCCAAAGCCGCCATCAATCCCGCGGCGCCGCCGCCGATCACCAGCACGTCGCAGAATGCGTGGACCTTCTCGTAGCTGTCCGGGTCCGACTCCATGCTCAGGCGGCCGAGGCCCGCAGAGCGGCGGATCAGCGGCTCGTAGAGCTTCTCCCAGAGAAAGCCCGGCCACATGAAGGTCTTATAGTAGAAGCCGGCGCCGAGCAGCGGCGAAAACCAGTTGTTGATCGACTGGATGTCGAAGGCGAGCGACGGCCAGCGGTTCTGGCTCATTGCCGCGAGGCCGTTGTAAAGCTCGACCGTGGTCGCCTTGGTGTTCGGCTCGCGCCGGGCGCCGGTGCGAAGTTCGACCAGGCCGTTTGGCTCTTCGGAGCCGGCGGTCAGGAAGCCGCGTGGGCGGTGGTATTTGAAAGAGCGGCCGACCAAAGTGACGCCGTTCGCCACTAGCGCCGAGGCCAAAGTATCGCCAGCAAAACCCCCATATTGCTTACCGTCGAAGCTGAAATTCAGCGACACGGAACGATCGATCAGGCCACCTGTCGCGCGGCGGTTCGGTTGCGGACTCATTGGACGTTACCCGAGGCAAGCGAGGCGCTCAGAATCTCATGGGTCCGCGTGTTCCGCTCGACGGTGAGCCAGCTCCGGCAACCCTGGGCGTGATACCAGTATTCGCGATGCGGCCCGGCGGGATTGTCGCGCAGATAGGCGTAGTCGAAGAATGCCGAAGCCGCGTCCGGTGCGTCGGGATCGGGGCGCGCGGCTGTCGCATCGCCGAGATAGGTGAACTCGCTGAGGTCGCGCGAGCCGCAAAAGGGGCAGGGAAGCCGCATCTACTGGGCCTTCGGCGCTGGTGCTCCCTCTCCCCGGCGGGGAGAGGGTCGGGGTGAGGGGGGCATGTTCCGGGATAGGTCGTAGCCCTCACCTCGCTCGCCTCCGGCGAGTCGCCCTCTCCCCACCGGGGAGAGGAGCTGATTGCGGCATTTGGATCGCATATACGTCTCGATCATCAGTGCAGGTTCGGTTGGGCGCCAACGCCCTTTTCGTCGATCAGATGCCCCGTTTCGAAACGATCGAGCCGGTAGGCTTCGGCGGTCGGGTGTGGCGTGCCTGTCGCCAGCAGATGGGCGAAGCAGAAGCCGGAGGCGGGCGTCGCCTTGAAGCCGCCATAGCACCAGCCGGCATTCAGATAGAGGCCATCGATCGGCGTCCTGTCGATGATCGGCGAACCATCCATCGACATGTCCATCAGCCCGCCCCAGCCGCGCAGCAGGCGGGCGCGGCCGAGCATGGGCATAACCGCCATTCCGCCCTCGCAGACATCCTCGATCACTGGGAGGTTTCCGCGCTGAGCGTAGGAATTGTAGCCGTCGATATCGCCGCCGAAGACGAGGCCGCCCTTGTCGGACTGGCTGATGTAGAAATGTCCGGCGCCGAAGGTGATGACGCCAGGGATCGCCGGCTTCAGCCCTTCCGAGACGAAGGCCTGCAGGACATGCGTTTCGATCGGCAGCCGCATCCCGGCGAGCGACATCACGCGCGACGAGTTTCCGGCGACCGCGACCGCGACCTTGCCCGCTCGGATGAAGCCGCGGCTGGTCTCGACGCCCTCGACCTTGCCATTGTCGATGCGGAAGCCGGTGACCTCGCAGTTCTGGACGACGTCCACGCCGAGATCGCTCGCGGCGCGGGCATAGCCCCAGGCCACTGCATCGTGCCGCACCGTGCCGCCGCGCTTCTGCAGCAGGCCGCCCTGGATCGGGAATCGGCCATTGTCGAAGTTTAGGAAGGGCGCCATCGCGCGAACCTCCTCGCGATGGAGAAGCTGGGCATCAACGCCCTCTAGCCGCATCGCGTTGCCGCGCCGGGCATAGGCGTCGCGCTGGGCGTCGGAGTGGAACAGGTTCAGTACGCCGCGCTGGCTGACCATGGTGTTGTAGTTGAGGTCGTCCTCAAGCTTCTCCCAGAGCTTCATCGACAGTTCGTAGAACGGGATATTGCCGGGCAGCAGATAGTTCGAACGGACGATGGTCGTGTTGCGGCCGATATTGCCGCCGCCGATCCAGCCCTTGTCGAGCACCGCGATGTTGCGGAATCCGAATTCCTTGGCGAGGTAGTAGCTCGCCGCAAGGCCGTGACCTCCGCCGATGATGACGATGTCGTAGGCGTCCTTCGGCGCGGCGTCGCGCCAGGTCGGCTTCCAGTGTCTGTGGCCTGTGAGGGCGTTGTAGGCGAGGGATAGAGCCGAGAATTGCATGAGTCGCTTAGCGATTGATCCGTGGGGATTCTGCGCATAAGACGAGACGAAGCTTGTCTGGATGCGAACTCACCGTGACCAATAGCGACATCGACCCGAAGCCTAGGACATTCGGTTTTCTGCTCGTCCCGGGCTTTGCGCTGATGTCGTATTCGTCGGCGGCCGAGCCTTTGCGCGCCGCGAACGTGCTCGCGCACCGCGAGCTGTATCGGTGGCGCCACATATCGACGGACGGCCGCGGGATTCCGGCCTCAAACGGCATCTCCGTGACCCCCGATCTCTCCGTCGGCGACGAGGTCGATCTCGATGCCGTCATCGTCTGCGCTGGAGGAAATCCGTCGCAGTTCGTTCATGCTCCCACTATTCGCTGGTTGCGGGGCATGGCGCGCCGCGGCGTCCGGCTCGGCGGCGTTTCGGGCGGGGCCTATGTACTGGCGCGGGCGGGTCTGCTCGACGGCTACCGCTGCACGATCCACTGGGAGCATGCTGCCGCGTTCGAGGAGGAGTTTCCCGATCTCGATGTTCGCCACACATTGTTCGAGATCGACCGCGACCGCCTGACCTGCGCGGGTGGCACCGCGGCGCTGGACATGATGCACGCCGTGATTGAGCACGAGCAGGGACATGACCTGGCGGCGGAGGTGAGCGAATGGTTTCTCCAGACCCGCGTGCGGTTGGGCAGCGGTTCCCAGCGTATGGACGCCCGCGAGCGTTATGGTGTGACCAGTCAGCGCCTCATAAGAGCTCTTGATTACATGGATTCCCACATCGAAAATCCGGTAAGACGCGCGGTGCTGGCGCGGATAGCGGGCGTCTCGGTGCGGCAGCTCGAGCGGCTTTTTTCCGAACAGCTCCAGTCGACAATCGCCGATCACTACTTGAAGATACGTCTTGAGCGTGCGCACACTTTGCTTCGTGAAACGGCACTTTCATTGGTTGAAGTCGGTCTGGCGGCAGGCTTTGTGAGCCCCAGCCACTTCTCACGCTCCTATCGGAAGCGTCACGGAATGGCGCCGAGCCGCGCGCGACGTGACTTCAAGCAATAGATACTGGAGCAGGCGATTGGCGGGTGAAGGTTCGGCTCGGGCGACGGCCAACGGCCCGGAAGAAGCTCTGGCAACCGGCTCTGGCGCTCCCGCGACTGAGCCTGTCCGTTCTCTGGAACGAGCGATCGGCGGGCAGGTGAGAACTCTCCGCAGGAGCCGCGACCTGTCGGTCGCCGATCTCGCGAACGCGGCGCGCATTTCCACCGGCATGCTGTCGAAGATCGAAAACGGCCAGATCTCGCCCTCGCTCAGCACGCTGCAGTCGATCGCGGGCGCTTTGACAGTCCCCATGACGACCTTGTTCGCGGCCTTCGACGAGCGCCGCGACTGCTCGTATGTGCGGGCCGGGCAGGGCGTGGTGATCGAGCGGCGCGGCACGAAGGTCGGACACGTGTATCAGCTGCTCGGAGCTGCGGTCGGCGGCGACGTGGTCGTCGAGCCCTATCTCATCACCTTGCGTGAGGATGCGGCTCCGTATACCGGCTTCCAGCACGCGGGAACCGAATTCATCTATATGCTGTCTGGCGAGGTGATCTACCGCCACGCCGAACAGACCTATCATCTGAAGCCCGGGGATTCGATTCTGTTCGATTCTGGCGCTCTCCATGGCCCCGAGACACTCGTCAGCTCGCCCATGGAGTATCTGTCGATCATCATCTACAGCCGGCAGAATGCCTGACCTTTTGCCCGTATAATTTCTTTTCAGGAAATATTTATTCTCCCCCATTGACGGCTGCCGTCGCCTATCGTTATCTCCGTGGACACACGTAAGCGGTTCCGGGGGAACAATATGTGCGGCATCGTCGGCCTGTTTCTGAAGGACAAGACGCTTGAGCCGAAGCTCGGCTCGATGCTGTCGGACATGCTGACGGTGATGTGCGATCGGGGGCCGGACTCGGCGGGCTTTGCCGTCTACGGGGCGGGCGACACCACGCGTGTGAAGCTGACGCTTCGCTCGGCCAAGCCGCTGGATGACGTCGTCAAGGATCTCGAAGCGGGCCTCGGTGTCGCCGTCTCGGCCGTCCTGCGCGAAACGCATCTCGTCGTGACGCTGCCGGCTGACAAGGAAGATGCCGCCCGCGCCTGGCTCGCATCGACCCGGCCGGAGGCGACGGTGGTCGGTGCCGGCCAGCGGATGGAGCTCTATAAAGAGGTCGGCCGTCCGGATGCGGTGGCCGAGCGCTTCGGCCTCGCCGGGATGAGCGGCACGCACGGCATTGGCCATACCAGGATGGCGACCGAGAGCGCGGTCACGACCAACGGCGCCCACCCGTTCTCGACCGGTGCCGACCAGTGCCTCGTCCACAATGGCTCGTTGTCGAACCACAACGCCGTCCGCCGTACGCTCCTTCGCGAGGGTATCGCGATCGAGACCGAGAACGATTCCGAGGTCGCGGCCGGCTATCTCACCTGGCGCATGCGCGAGGGCGCGAGTCTTAAGGAAGCGCTGGAGGCGAGCCTCAAGGATCTCGACGGCTTCTATACTTTTGTGGTCGGCACCGAGACCGGATTTGCGGTGCTGCGTGATCCGATCGCCTGCAAGCCCGCCGTGATGGCCGAGACGGACGATTACGTCGCGTTCGGCTCGGAATACCGCGCGCTCGCCGGTCTGCCGGGCATCGAGACTGCCCGTGTCTGGGAACCGGAACCGGCCACCGTCTATGCCTGGGAGCGGGCGTAATGCCGGTCGTCGATCTCGGTACGACGCCGCTGCGCGAGCTGAATGCGGCGCTGCATGCGCTATCCAAAGACACTAACGAGACGCACTGGCATGTGATCAATCCGCAGGGCAAGCATGCCGTCGCGGTCGGCCTCGATGCCCCCGTCACCGTCGAGATCCAGGGACATGTCGGCTATTACTGCGCCGGCATGAATCAGCATGCGACCGTCATCGTCTCAGGAAATGCCGGGGTCGGTTTGGCCGAGAACATGATGTCCGGCGAAGTCCGGGTGAGGGGCGATGCCAGTCAGTCGGCGGGCGCCACCGGGCAGGGCGGGCTGCTTGTCATCGACGGCAATGCTTCCGCCCGTTGCGGCATCTCGATGAAGGGCATCGACATCGTCGTGAAGGGGTCGATCGGGCCGATGAGCGCGTTCATGGCGCAGACCGGCAATCTGGTGGTGCTCGGCGATGCCGGCGAGGCGCTGGGCGACTCCATTTACGAAGCCCGGCTGTTCGTGCGTGGGGAGGTGAAGAGCCTTGGCGCGGACTGCGAGGAGAAGGCCGTCACCGATGAGGATCGCGCAGTGCTGAGCGGGCTGCTTGAGCGCGCGGGCGCGGACGCCAGGGCCGACGAGTTCAAGCTCTATGGCTCGGCGCGCACCCTCTATCATTTCCACGTCGACAATGCGGGGGCTTACTAGATGACCGCGCCGGTCAATCCGCCTCGCACCGTGCCGCGCCCGTCGGCGACGTTCGACCAGTACACGATCTCGGAAATCCAGCGCGCCGCCGCGACCGGTATCTACGATATCCGCGGCGGAGGCGCGAAGCGGCGGGTGCCGCATTTCGACGACCTGCTGTTCGTCGGCGCCTCGATCTCGCGCTATCCGCTTGAGGGCTATCGCGAGAAGTGCGGCACCGATGTCGTGCTCGGCAGCCGTTTCGCGAAGCAGCCGATCCACCTCAAGATCCCGGTCACGATTGCCGGTATGAGCTTCGGCGCGCTGTCCGGTCCGGCGAAGGAAGCGCTCGGCCGTGGAGCGTCCGCCCTCGGCACGTCGACCACGACGGGAGACGGCGGCATGACTCCCGAGGAGCGCGGCCATTCCTCGATCCTCGTCTACCAGCTTCTGCCGTCGCGCTATGGCATGAACCCGGACGATCTGCGCAAGGCCGACGCGATCGAGATCGTCGTGGGGCAGGGCGCAAAGCCTGGCGGCGGCGGCATGCTGCTCGGGCAGAAGATATCGCCGCGCGTCGCCAGGATGCGCCATTTGCCTGAAGGCATCGACCAGCGCTCGGCCTGCCGCCACCCGGACTGGACTGGCCCGGACGACCTCGAGATCAAGATCGAGGAACTGCGCGAGCTGACCGACTGGGAAAAGCCGATCTACGTAAAGGTCGGCGCGAGCCGCCCCTATTATGACACCGCGCTCGCGGTGAAGGCCGGCGCCGACGTCGTCGTGCTCGATGGCATGCAGGGCGGCACCGCCGCGACGCAGGAAGTATTCATCGAGAATGTCGGCCTGCCGATCCTCGCCTCGATCCGCCCGGCGGTGCAGGCGCTGCAGGATCTTGGAATGCATCGCAAGGTGCAGTTGATCGTCTCCGGCGGCATCCGTAATGGTGCCGACGTCGCCAAGGCGCTGGCGCTCGGCGCAGATGCGGTGGCTATCGGCACCGCGGCCCTGGTCGCGCTCGGCGACAACGATCCGCGCCTCGAGGCCGAATACCAGGCGCTCGGCACGACCGCCGGTTCCTATGACGACTGGCACGAAGGGCGTGATCCGGCCGGCATCACCACGCAGGATTCGGCGCTTGCCGCGCGCCTCGATCCGGTGATCGCCGGCCGCCGCCTCGCAAATTATCTTTCGGTCCTGACACTCGAGGCGCAGACGATAGCCCGCGCCTGCGGCAAGACCCATGTCCATAATCTCGAGCCCGAGGACCTCGTGGCGCTGACGGTCGAGGCGGCGGCAATGGCGCGCGTGCCTCTCGCGGGCACGAACTGGATACCGGGGCAGGGCTTCTGACATTCGAGGCCGCCCGGCGCGGCCGCAGCGGGCGGCGGGGCCGCAGGGGGCAGACATGGCGAGCGACCTTGAGAAGACCGCGAAGGACCGCGGCATCAAGTATTTCCTGATTTCCTACACCGATCTGTTCGGCACCCAGCGCGCCAAGCTCGTCCCGGCCTCGGCGATCAACGACATGGCGAAGGCCGGCGCCGGTTTCGCCGGTTTCGCGACTTGGCTCGACATGACCCCGGCCGACCCCGACCTGTTTGCCGTCCCCGATCCCGCGACGCTGATCCAGCTGCCCTGGAAACCGGAAGTGGGCTGGCTCGCCGCCGATCTGGTGATGAACGGCAAGGCCGTCGAGCAGGCACCCCGCGTCGTGCTGAAGCGGCAGATCGAGAAGGCCGCGGCGCTCGGCTACGAGATGAAAAGCGGCGTCGAGTGTGAGTTCTTCCTGATCTCGCCGGACGGCACTAGCATCTCCGACACGGCCGACAAGCAGGAAAAGCCCTGCTACGACCAGTCGGCGCTGATGCGCCGCTATGATGTGATTTCAGAACTGTGCGACGCCATGCTCGGGCTCGGCTGGAAGCCGTACCAGAACGACCATGAAGACGCGAACGGCCAGTTCGAGATGAACTGGGACTATGACAATGCGCTCGTCACCGCCGACAGGCACGCCTTCTTCAAGTTCATGGCGAAGTCGCTTGCCGAGAAGCACGGCCTGCGCGCGACCTTCATGCCGAAGCCGTTCGCCAATCTCACCGGCAATGGCTGCCATGCGCATGTATCGATGTGGAAGGGCCGCGAAAACGTCTTCGCCGACGATGCCGGCGAACTCGGCGTTTCCGAGCTCGGCTACAGCTTCATCGGCGGCCTGATCCACAATGCGGACGCGCTCTGCGCGATCACCAATCCGACGGTGAACTCCTATAAGCGCATCAACGCGCCGCGCACGACCTCCGGTGCCACCTGGGCGCCGAGCAGCATCACCTATACCGGCAACAACCGCACCCACATGATCCGGATTCCGGATGCGGGCCGCTTCGAGTTCCGTCTCGCCGACGGTGCGGTCAATCCGTATCTTTTGCAGGCCGGCCTTCTCGCCGCGGGCCTCGACGGCATTGCCAACAAACGCGATCCTGGCGAGCGGCTCGACATCAACATGTACACCGACGGCCACAAGGTGCGAGGCACCAAGAAGCTACCGCTGAACATGCTCGATGCGATCCGGGCGCTCGACATGTCCGGAATTCTCACCGAGGGCCTCGGCGAGTTCGTTCCGTCCTACGTTAAGCTGAAGATGGAAGAGTGGAACGCCTATTCGCGCCACCTGACGGAATGGGAACGCGAGGCGACGCTCGATTGCTGAGAGTCCTTGAAGAATGAGCACGATGATCCTCGATGAGCCTGTCCGTGCGGCGAAGCGCGCAGACAGCGCGTCCGAAACCGCCGACCATGTCATCGTCACGCTGTCGTGCCCGAACCGGCCCGGTATCGTGGCGGCCGTTTCGACCTACCTCTTCGAGCGCGGCTTCAACATTCTCGAGGCCACCCAGTACGACGACACCGGCACCGGCCGCTTTTTCATGCGGATGGTCTTGAACTCGGTGGGTGGCGGTTGCGATCTCGAACCGCTGCGGGACGGCTTCAAGCCGATCGCGGACACGTTTTCGATGGACTGGTCGATGCGTCTCGCGGGCGAACGCCGTCGCGTCATGCTGATGGTCTCCAAGTTCGACCACTGCCTTTCGGACCTGCTGTATCGCTGGCGCATCGGCGAGATCCCGATGGAGATCACGGCGATCGTCGCCAACCACCCGCAGTCGAGCTACGCTCATCTCGATCTGTCGGGCATCCAGTTCCACCATGTTCCGGTGACGAAGGACACGAAGCTCGAGCAGGAAGAACGCATCTGGGAACTGGTGCGCGAAACACGAACCGAGACGGTCGTGCTGGCGCGCTACATGCAGGTGCTGTCGGACGGCCTAGCCGCCAAGCTGCGCGGCCGCTGTATCAACATTCACCATTCCTTCCTGCCTGGCTTCAAGGGCGCCAAGCCCTATCACCAGGCGTTCGAACGTGGCGTGAAGCTCATCGGCGCGACCGCCCATTACGTCACGTCCGATCTCGACGAAGGTCCGATCATCGAGCAGGACGTCGAGCGCATATCGCACCACGCGACGCCGGAAGATCTCGTTCGCAAGGGCCGCGACATCGAACGCCGCGTCCTCGCGCGAGCTTTGTCCTGGCATCTGGAGGATCGCGTCCTGCTGAACGGCAGCCGTACTGTTGTATTCGCGAACTGACCTGTTCCACGCTGGCGGCCGCGGGTCCTCCAGGTACTATCTTTTCTCCTCCGAGCGAGCGTTCCAGATGCTTCTTGTCGAACGGATTATCGGTGACGCAAAAGCCCCCGAATTTGCCGGTCGCATTCATCATCTGGATCATCATCACGCCGTCGAATACCTCGAAATCCCGACGGCCGATCTGGCGCGGCGGCGGCTGCGCACGACGCTGCCCTCGGGCGAGGAGATCGCCATCGCGCTGCAGCGCGACGAGGCGCTGTTCGATCGTGCGGTGCTTCTGCTGGAGCAGGACCGAGCCATCGTCGTTCACGTTCTGGCCGAACGCTGGCTGCGTCTTGCACCGGCATCGTCCGCCGGCGCTCTGCAACTGGGATATCATGCCGGCAATCTGCACTGGCGCGTGCGGTTCGGCGGCGGTGTTCTGTTCATCGCGCTCGATGGCCCCGAAGACACCTATCTTGCCCGCATCCAGGGGTTACTCGACCACGGCGACGTGACCGCATCGGTCGTCGGCTCCGAGGCGCTGCCGTGCTGAGTCTTCTCACCGTTCTGCAGCATGCGGACACCGCCTTCCCGAGTGGTGCCTTCGCGTTCTCGAACGGTCTCGAAGGCGTCTCCACGCTTGGCCGCAAGATCGACCGCGACGCGCTGCAGGATCTCGTCGGCTCGGTGTTGCTGCACCGCTGGACACCGTTCGATCGCGTCGCCCTCGCTCGAAGCCATCGGGCAGGCACCGATCTCGACGCGCTGATCGCTGTGGACCGGGAGGTCGAGATAGCCAATGTCGTCGAGCCACTGCGCACAGGTTCCCGCCGCAACGCCGGAGCACTGCTTGCCGCCCATGTCCGTATCGGCACGCCTGGTGCCGAGCGTCTGCTCGGCACGATCCGGAGCGGTGGTCTCGTTGGCCACCTGACGACGGTCCAGGGCTATCTCTGGCGCGAAACTGGCATCGCGGAGGGCGAGGCCCTCGGGATCTCAGCCTACCAGACGGCGGGAGGGCTCGTCGCGGCCGCCGTGCGTCTTGGGCAACTCGGCGCAATCGATGCGCAGAAGGTGCTTGCGGCGGTCATTCCGCTGGCGGCGGAAGCCGCAGCGCGGTCGGTGGAGGATTGGGAGCGGCTGTCGAGCGCGACACCGTTCATGGATATCGCGGTCATGCGGCACGCAAGGGCCGATCTCAAGCTGTTTGCGAACTAGGAGGTTGCCGCTGTGCTGCTGACTCCAACCGAATACGAACGACTGACGATCTTCACCGCCGCCGAACTGGCGCGGAAACGCCGGGCGCGGGGTCTCAAGCTCAACCATCCGGAAGCCTCGGCGATCATCAGCGACGAGATCCTGGAGGGCGCGCGCGACGGCCGCTCGGTGGCCGATCTTATGGGCTATGGCTCGCGGATTCTGACCACGGCAGATGTGATGCCCGGCGTCGCCGCGATGATGCCGATCCTGCAGGTCGAGGCGGTGTTTCCCGACGGCACGAAGCTCGTCACCGTTCATGAGCCCATCCGGCCGGCGGAAGGCTCGGCTCCCGATGAACTCGAACCCGGAGCGATCATTCCCGCCGAAGGCGAAATCGAGATCAATGCCGGTCGCGGGAAGGGGAGCGTCACGGTGGTCAACACCGGCGATCGGGCGATCCAGATCGGCTCGCATTTCCACATCTTCGAGGCCAACAAGGCGCTCGATTTCGACCGTGCTGCAGCCTTCGGCATGCGCCTCGACATCCCGGCCGGAACGGCCATCCGCTTTGAGCCCGGCCAGTCGAAACAGGTCGATCTCGTCGAGTTCGGCGGCCGTCGCGAACTGAGCGGGCTCAACAATCTCACGCGGGGCGAAAGCGGTGAGGAGGCGAAGAGCGCCGCCCTGGCGCGTGCCCGCGCGGCCGGCTTCAAGGGAGCGTAAACGTCATGGCAAGGATCTCGCGTCGCGAATACGCCGCCCTTTACGGACCCACGGTCGGCGACGGCATCCGCCTCGGCGACACCTCGCTGGTGGCGGTCGTCGAGAAGGACTTTGCGGTCTACGGTGACGAATGCCTGCACGGCGGCGGCAAGACGCTTCGCGACGGTGCCGGTCTCGCTGGCCTCACCAGCAAGGAAGGCGCGCTCGACTTCCTGCTCTGCAATGTCGTCGTGATCGACGCCGTGCTCGGCATCGTGAAGGGCGATCTCGGCATCAAGGACGGCAAGATCGTCGGCATCGGCAAGGCGGGTAACCCGGCCGTCATGGACGGCGTCGATCCCAACCTCATCGTCGGCGCTGCGACCACCGTGCGCGACTGCGAGGGCCTCATCGCGACCGCGGGCGCGATCGACGTGCACGTGCATTTCGATTCAGCCGGCCTCTGCGAACACGCCATTTCGTCCGGCATCACCACGATGATCGGCGGCTCGCTCGGCCCGATCACGGTCGGCATCGATTCCGGCGGGCCGTTCAATGTCGGCAAGATGCTGCAGGCAGCCGAGCACTGGCCGATCAATTTCGGCTTCCTCGGGCGCGGCAATACCCATCGTCCGGAGCCGCTCATCGAGCAGATGGAGGCGGGCTGCCTTGGCTTGAAGATCCACGAGGACTGGGGATCGATGCCGGCCACCATCGACCAGTGCCTCAGTGTTGCCGACGACATCGATTTCCAGGTCCAACTGCACAGCGACACGCTGAACGAATCCGGCTTCGTCGAGAACACGCTGGCGGCGATCGACGGCCGGACGATCCACATGTATCACACCGAGGGCGCCGGCGGCGGACATGCGCCGGACATCATCAGCGTGGCCGGCGTCGAGAACTGCCTGCCGTCGTCCACCAATCCGACCAATCCCTACACGGTCAACACGTTCGACGAACACCTCGACATGACGATGGTGTGCCATCACCTGAATCCCGCGATTCCGGAGGACGTGGCGTTCGCGGAAAGCCGCATACGCGCCCAGACGATCGCTGCGGAGGACGTGCTGCACGACATCGGCGCAATCTCGATGCTCGGCTCCGACAGCCAGGGTATGGGCCGCATCCACGAGGTCATCTGCCGGACGTGGCAGCTCGCCTCCAAGATGAAGGACCAGCGCGGCCTGCTGCCCGAAGATCGGCCGGGCTTCGGCGACAACGAACGCATCCTGCGCTTCGTCGCCAAGTACACGATCAACGCCGCCCGCACGTTCGGCATCGACAGGCACATCGGTTCGCTCGAGCCGGGCAAGATGGCCGACATCGTCATCTGGCGCCCGGCCTTCTTCGGCATCAAGCCGGAGCTCGTCATCAAGGGCGGCTTCATCGCCTGGGGCGCCATGGGCGACAGCGCGGCCTCGCTGATGAGTTGCGAGCCGCTGGCGCTACGGCCCCAATGGGGAGCGTACGGCCGCGCCGCTCCAGCGCTGTCGGCGTGCTTCGTCCACCCATTGGCGATCGCGCGCGATCTTGCCGGCACGTTGGGCCTCTCCAAGGCACTCCTGCCGGCACAGGGAACGCGCAAGTTGAAGAAGAGCGACATGCTGCGAAACACCGCCTGTCCGAGCATCCGTGTCGACCCGCAGACCTTCGACGTGTTCGTGAACGGCGATCTCGCGACCTGCGCGCCATCGACCAGCCTGCCGCTCGCCCAGCGCTACATGCTGCGATGAACAGCATGCACGACACCGCGATCGAGGCGACGACGCCGACCGGCAGCCGTCCCGCCGCCCGTATCGGCATAGGCGGGCCGGTGGGATCGGGGAAGACGGCGCTGATCGAGGCGCTGATACCGGTTCTCTCCGCGCGCGGGATCGATCTCGCCGTGGTCACGAATGACCTCGTGACGAAGGAGGACGCCGAGCGCCTCCGCCGGTCCGGGCTGATCGATCCCGCGCGCGTGTCGGCGGTCGAGGCGGGCGCCTGCCCGCATACCGTCATCCGCGAGGACCCGACGCTCAACATGGCGGCGGGCGACGAGCTCGAGGCGAGCTTTCCCGGCCTGGAACTGCTGATCTTCGAATCCGGTGGCGACAATCTCGCATCTACGTTCTCGCTCGATCTCGTCGACTGGTGGATCTTCGTGATCGATGTCGCGGGCGGCGACGATATTCCGCGCAAGAAGGGACCGGGTGTCCTGCGCTGCGACCTCCTCGTCATCAACAAGACCGACCTTGCGCCTTATGTCGGTGTCGATCTCGACGCCATGCTGGCGGAAGCAAATTCCGCGCGCGGCGGCCGACCGATCATCGCGACCAATGCGCGGAAGGGCGCTGGCATCGCCGAGGTCGCGGATGCGATCCAGCACGCGGTGCTGTTCACACCGTGAATGTCAGGCCGCCCTCTGAATTCTCGATCGCCACGACGCATGGCCGGACGATCCGTGCGAACCTCCAGTTCGCGGTCGGCGGCGGCCGCAGCTTCCTCACGCACCAGCACGTTCCGTATCCGTTTCACCTGACGAGGCCGTTCTACCTCGACCGCGAGCGGCCGGATTGCGCGACGGTCTACCTGCAGTCGGTCTCGGGTGGACTCTATCGGGCTGACGACCTCGACATCACCATATCGACCTCCGAAGGCGCCGCGGCGCACGTCACCACGCAGGCCGCCACGGTTGTTCACGACACTCAGTCCGATCCCGTTCGCCAGCGCGTGAGCCTGCGTGTCTCGCCCGGCTCGCTGCTTGTCTACACGCCCGATCCGATCGTGCTGTTTCCGTCGGCCGACATCGTCAGCGAAACGACGATTGAGATCGCTGCCGACGCGCGTGCGATCCTCTGCGAAGGCCAGACCTGGTTCGATCCTCTCGCGCAGGACCGTGACTTCGGTATTGTAGAGACCTCCGTGCTCGTCCGGGGCCTCGACGGGACGCTGCTGGCGGCTGATCGCAGCATCCTGCCGGGCAGGGCGCTCAAGCAGCGCTATTCGCCTCTGGTGGGCTATCGAGCGGTCGGAAATGCCTTCCTTCTCGGAGAGATGTCGGCCGGTCTCGACCCCAGCGATGTCGAGCGCGACCTCCATGCGCTCGGCTGCCTCTCGGGCATATCCCGGTTGCCGGGTGCGAACGGGCTGATCGTCCGCCTTCTTGGGCCCGACGGCGGCACTCTCGCGCGGGGGCTCGGTCTGGTCTTCCGCGCCGGATTCAGGGCCATGACCGGCCTGGATCCCGCGCCGCGCCGAAAATAGCAGCGCCGGCTACCGGCTTAGTCTTCATCGCCGCGCTTTCTTTGATTTCAGGCGAAAAAACTGTCCTGGACGCCGCCTTTGCGCGCGTGTTGGCAGCCATGACGTGCATAGACAATCGAAAACACCAGTTGCTTGTGAAGCAAAAAAGTTGAGCAAGTATTCGTGTCAGTATTGGTGATTCTGAATACGGATGAGGCGACATGCGGGAAACATAGGCAGGCTCGGAGAAGCGGTGCTCAACCCTTAGCCGTTTAACACGATCTGACAATTCTGGAGAAAATTAATTTCTTGACGATCTTCGTTTGTGGGCTCTAGCTTTAATCAAATCCGGCAGTACAGAAGTCGAATGGCGACAGTGTATGCCCTTCGTCTTGAGCAGTATCTACTAGAGGGTCAGACTATGAAGCCGTCACGTCGTGATTTTCTTAAGAAAGCATCTATTGCCGGTGTAGCATTGGCTGCGCCTCATCTTTGGCTTCCTGTTACCCGCGAGGCCTGGGGTGCCACGCTCAACAAAGGCGAGCCGATCAAGGTCGGTCTTCTGTTCTCCCTGACCGGCGGTCTGGCCGTTCCGGAGGAAGATTCGACGCTCGTCATGCAATACGCGATCGACGAGATCAACGCGGCCGGCGGCATTGCCGGCAGCCCAATCGAGCCGGTCATCGTCGACGCGAAGTCGGACTTCAACGTCTACTCCGAGAAGGCGAAGGAACTAATCCTTCGCAATAAAGTCATAGCGCTGTTCGGCTGCTATACTTCGGCCAGCCGCAAGGCGATCCTGCCGACGGTCATGTCGCAGAACCATCTGCTGTACTATCCGACCTGCTATGAAGGCGCGGAGTGCACGCAGAACACGATTTGCACGGGTCCCCTGGCCAACCAGCACTCGAAGGACCTCATCCCCTTCATGGTCGAGAAGTTCGGCAAGAAGGTCTTCTTCGTCGGCTCGAACTATGTGTGGCCGAAGGAATCGAACAAGAACGCCAAGATCTGGCTTCAGAACGCCGGCGGCGAACTGCTCGGCGAAGAGTACATCCCGCTCGGCAGCTCGGAGTTCGGGCCGGTTCTGAACAAGATCCGCCAGGCCAAACCCGACTTTATCTTCTCGACGGTCGTCGGCGCGTCCGACATCGCCTTCCACAAGCAGTTCAAGCAGGAAGGCTTCAAGGTCGACGAGATGCCAATCGCCTCGCTCACCACCGGTGAGATCGAGACGAAGGCGATGGGCAACGAATTCGGCGCCGGCCACTTCCTCTCGGCCCCGTACTTCCAGAACCTCGAAAGCCCGACCAACGCGAAGTTCGTCGAGAGCTTCCTGAAGAGCAAGTACGGCAAGAACGGCACGACGCACTACAACATGGAGGAGACCTATCTCTCCGCCTACGTGTTCAAGGCCGGCATCGAAAAGGCGATCGCCCAGTTCGGCGTCGAGGAAGTGACGCCGCGCAAGATCCGCGACGTCAGCGGCGGCATCAAGGTTTCGGCCGACATCTCCCCGGAAGGCGAGATCTGGATCGACGAGCAGAACTTCAACACCTGGCTCGTTCCCAAGATCGGTCAGTGCCAGGCCGACGGCAGCTTCAAGATCGTCAAGACGGCTTCCGAGCACGTCGCTCCGGACCCGTATTCCATCTACGCCGACATCGGCAAGTGCTCCGCGAACGGTCTGGTCGCGCCTGACGGCAAGGTCCGTAAGAACGTGATCTGACAACAGGCTGGCCCGGGCGGTCCTCTCTGCGCCCGGGCCAGTCTTTTCGCACATTCCAACCGCTTAGCTCGTCAATGCGAGATCAGGACCATGTGGGCTAGTTTCGATCCCAGTTCGTTCGCCAACGCCCTCATCCTCGGCATCAGTATCGGCAGCATCTGGCTGATCGCCGCGCTGGGGCTGACGATCATCTACGGCACCGCCGGCGTGATCAACATGGCGCATGGCGAGTTCATTATGCTCGGCGCCTACAGCTCCTACATGCTGCAGTCCTATTTCGGCCTGCCGTTCCTGCTCTGCATCCCGGCCTCGTTCGTCATCGTCGGCGTCATCGGGCTGATCCTGGAACGAGGCCTGATCCGCTATCTCTACAAGCGGCCGCTCGACACGCTTCTCGCCACCTGGGGCGTCTCACTCGTCCTGATGCAGGGCGTGCGGCTGATCTTCGGCAGCGATCCGAAATACATTGCGGTCCCCGAGGTCTTCCAGAGCAACATCCAGCTCGGCTTTTTCAACCTGTCGACATTCCGCGTCGTCGTCTTCTTCATCACCATCGCGCTGGTCGTCGGCATCTGGGCGCTGTTCTATCGCAGCCGCTTCGGAATGCAGGTCCGCGCCGTGATGCAGAACAACGAGATGGCGACCTCGTTCGGCATCAACTCCGACCGCGTATACATGATGACCTTCGCCATCGGCGCTGGTCTCGCGGGCGTCGCGGGCTCGCTGTTCGGCGTGCTCAACATCGTCCTCCCGACCATGGGTTCCGCCTATGTGGTGCAGGCCTTCCTGGTCGTGGTCGTTGGCGGCGGCTCGCTCGTGGGCAGCGTCGCGGCGGGCGGAGGGATGGGCGAGTTGCAGTCGATCTTCGCCTACTTCACAAACGATACGTTCGCCCGGTTCCTGCTCTTCGTGATGATCGTGGTCTTCCTGAGGTTCAGGCCGCAGGGACTGTTTGCGCCGGCAAAGGCACGCCGATGAACCCCCGCGCAAACCATCCACTGACACAGGCCGGACGATGACCAATATCTACCACAGCAAGCCCGCGCAATGGGCCGTATACCTGGTGTTCTTCGCGGCACTGGGCGTGATCCCGCTCTTCATCGACGACGCCTTCCTCCTGAATCAGTTCTCGACCTACGGCGTCTACGGCATGCTCGCTCTGTCGCTGGCGCTGTGCTGGGGCTTCGGCGGAATCCTGAACCTCGGCCAGGGTATCGCCTTCGGCCTCGCCGCCTATGGCATGGCGATGACCATGCAGATGCAGGCACAGGATCCCGAGAATGATCCGATCCCGCCGTTCATGCTCAACAACAGCCTGGATCATCTGCCTTGGTTCTGGGAGCCGTTCTGGAATACCGGCCTCGGCATCTTCCTCGCTCTGCTCGTGCCGACCCTGTTCTACATCGCCTTCGGAAGCATCATGTTCCGCTCGCGCGTTTCCGGGCCGTTCTTCGCGATCATGACGCTCGCGATGCTCAGCGCCTGGTACACGCTGATCCTCGACATCCAGCCCTACACCAACGGCGTCAACGGCATCACGCCGCCACGCGCTTTGCAGGTCTTCGGCTTCGAGATTGATCCCTACAGCTCGACCTCCTATTGGGTCGTCTACACCGCGCTCCTCCTCTGCACGATCGGTGCGAAGCTGCTGACGCAGAGCAAGTTCGGCCTCATCGTGCAGGCGGTGCGCTGCGATGCCGAGCGCGTCCGCTTCCTCGGCTACAACGTCGCCTTCTACGAGACCGTCATCTACACGCTCTCCGGCCTCATCGCCTCGATCGCCGGCTGCCTCTGGGTCGTACTGGTCCAGTACGTTTCGCCCGCGCAGATGGATGTGACGTTCAGCATCTCGATGGTTATCTGGGCCGGCATCGGCGGCCGCCTGTCGCTGATCGGCGCCATCATCGGAGCGTTCCTGATCCAGGGCGCGCAGAGCTATCTCGGTGACGAGTTCCTCAACACCTGGCTGCTGATCCTCGGCGGGTTCTTCATCATCGTCGTCCGCTTCCTGCCGAAGGGCCTCGCCGGCCTGCTGGAAATCGTGCTTGGCCGCATCGGCGGATCGCCCAGGTCGAAGTCGCCGGACGCGGTGGCCGACGGCAAGCTCGTGGCTGCGGGAGAGTAACGATGGGAATGCTCGAAATCCGCGACCTCAACAAAAGCTACGATGCGATCCACATCATCAACGGCTTCAGCCTTGATGTGACGGAGCTGACGCTCTGTTGCCTCGTAGGCCCGAACGGCGCTGGCAAGACCACGACCATGGACCTCATCACCGGTCGCCAGAAGCCGACCTCGGGGCAGGTCCTGTTCTACGGCGACGACATCACCGGGCTCGACGAGCACGAGATCGCGCGTCGCGGCATCGGCCGCAAGTTCCAGGTGCCGGCCGTACTCAAGGATCTCAGCGTCCGCGAGAACTTCCAGGTCGCCTACAGTCGAACGACCAACCCGCTGCGCAACATCTTCAAGTTCCATTCGAAGGGCTTCGAGCGGAAGCTCGACGAGATCGGCACGCTCGCGGGCCTGAATGAACGGCTCGACACTCAGGCCGGTCTGCTCTCGCACGGCGAGACCCAGTGGCTCGAGATCGGCATGGTCCTGATGCAGGATCCGAGGCTGCTGCTGATGGACGAGCCCGTCGCCGGCATGACCGAGATCGAGATCGAGAAGACGGCGCGCATCTTCAACCAGCTCAAGAAGACGCACACCCTGATCGTCGTCGAGCACGACATGGGGTTCGTCCGCGAAATCGCCGACGTGGTGACGGTCATGCACATGGGAAGCCTGCTCGCGCAGGGCACGATCAGCCAAGTGGAATCCAATCCGCGGGTGAAGGAAGTCTATCTCGGAAACGAGGTGCACTGAGATGCTGCTCTCCTTCGAGAAGGTCACCTCGTACTACGGCAAGACGCCCATCCTGAAGGACATGACCTTCGGGCTGCCCAAGGGACAGTGTCTTTGCGTTCTCGGTCGCAACGGCGTCGGCAAGACCACGTTGATGCGCACGATCATGGGCCTCACCGACTGGTCGTCGGGAGAGATCCGGATCGAGGACCAGGACATCAGCAAGGCGCCGACCTACGAGCGCGCCAAGCATGGCCTCGGCTACATCCCGCAGGGCCGCCAGATCCTCGGCAACTTCACCGTCAAGGAAAACATCCTGCTGGGCACTTTCGCCCGCAGCGATGGCGACAGCCAGGTGCCGGAACTGTGCCTGCGCCTCTTTCCCTATCTCGCCGAAAACCTGAACAAGCGCGCCGGCCTCCTGTCCGGCGGTCAGCAGCAGCAACTCGCCATCGCACGGGCGCTCGCCACCAATCCGCAGGTACTGCTGCTCGACGAGCCGACGGAAGGCATCCAGCCGAACATCGTGTTCGAGATCGGCGAGACGCTTCACATGCTCAACAAGGAACTCGGCATCACGCTGATCCTGACCGAGCAGCACATCAAAGTGGCCCGACGTTTGGGCGACGCATTCATCATGATGGACAACGGGCGCATCGTCGCCCGAGGTTCGATGGACGAAATGACGGACGAGGTTGTCAACAAGCACATGACGATCTGACGTCTGCTGTTGCCGGGCGGCTCACGCCGTCCGGAATTCAACGCACCTTATGCGACGAGGAGCTGGAGAATGACGATTTCCATACCCAAGAAGGGTACGCCCGAGCGGCAGCAGCTTATCGACGAACACCGTCGTTGCGTTGACTCCATGAAGGGGGTCGCAGGCTTCTCCGTACTCGAATGCGGCACTCCGGGCGACACGACCGATATTTCGGGCGGCGTCCACGACTATCCGGTTCTCAAGCGTGTTCTGCTGCGCATGCGGGGCACGCCGACCAAGGGCAAGCTGGTCGTCATCTGCACCAAGGTCGATGCCGAATGGCGCATCGGCCGGCTGTCGGGCATTCGCGGCGTCCCGCCGGAATTCGTCAGCGACAAGGTCTACGACGACGAGCAGGAGATCCAGCACGACATCTTCCTGATGCGGCTCGACGAGATGCCCGAACATGACGGCAATCCGGAACAGTACAACGAGGGTTGGAAGCGCCGCGCCGACAACTACACGGTGACCTGACCCTCTACGGCCCGGCGCCGGGCGCCGAGCCATGAATCCATCAGCGAGTGACCAAACGTGGCCTTCGCCGCGAAGGGCAGACACTTGCCTGAAACAGACCTTTGAATAGGGATAACTCCAATGTGCGCCATGAGGCTGACAGGGTATGCGGACAAATTCGGTGTCCACCCGGGAGATAAGATCAAGTTCTACGTGAATTGCGACGGGCCGGCCGAATACACCGCCGAGATCGTTCACATGATCCACGGCGACACCAATCCCCGTGGTCCCGGTTACATCGAGAAGCCGGTCAGCGCCGCGGTCAACAAGACCTACAAGGGCAAGAAGCAGGTTGTTCACGGCGGCTCGTATGGCTTCGTCGCGGACGCTCCGCAGCTCCGCGTCGAAAGCTTCACGCTACAGGCGTGGATATGGCCGACCATTCCGCGCACCCATCCGCGCTATTGGAAGCACGGCCCGCAGGCGATCGTCACCAAATGGTCCGGCGGCAAGGGCTACGGCCTCTTCATCAACGCGGACGGCTGCCTCGAACTGCGCGTCGACGGCGAGACGATCACGACAGGCGCGCCGATCCGCGATCACGCCTGGCACTTCGTGGCCGCGACCTTCGACGCGGCGACGGGCGAGGCGGTGCTCTATCACGAGCCGCAGATCGTCTACGCCCTCGATCCGGTCATCGAGCCCGTCCGGAAGACCCTGTCGACCAGGATCACCCACGAGACGATCCCGCTGACCCTTGCCGCGAGCGTTGAGAAGGTCGATGCGTCCGATCCGCTGGCCAAGTCGTCGATGCCGGCCGGCGTCGTCTACACCCACAAATACAACGGCAAAATCGACAGCCCGCGCCTCTGCAATCGCGCGCTCAGCCGCGCCGAGATCGAGACGATGAAGATGGGCGCCTCGCCCGCCATGTCGGAGCGCCGCCATGTCGGCCCGACCGATACACTGGCGAAGTGCATGGTCGCGTCGTGGGATTTCGGCGACGGCATCAACACCCTCATCGGCAAGGACAAGGGTCCGTACCGCTTCAGCTTCCGGCTGGTGAACTGCCCGGTGCGTGGCCTGACCGGCTATAACTGGCAGGGCACGACGTTCGACTGGAAGCACGCCCAGTCCGAATACGGCGCGATCCATTTTCACGACGACGATGTCGACGATGCTCGCTGGGACGCCGATTTCGAATGGGAGGTGCCGACCGACATCAAGAGCCGCTTCTACGCAGCCAAGCTAACCACGAGCGAAGGCGACGAGGAGTATATCCCGTTCTGGATCGTTCCCCGCGTCGGCGAGGAGCAGTCCAAGATCGCGGTCATGGTGCCGACCATCAGCTATATGGCCTACGCCAACGAGCACGTCGCCTGTAATGCCGGCGCGGCGGAGCTGTTCGTCTACCGCGTGCCGATCATGCAGCACCAGAACATGTTCCTGGCCGAGCACCGTGAATACGGTGGCTCGATCTACGATACCCACACCGACGGCAGCGGCATCTCGCTCTCGTCCCGCCTGCGCCCGATTCTTTCGATCCGGCCGAAGTACGACCATTTCCTCGCCCAGGCGCCGTGGCAGTATCCGGCCGACCTGCATCTCATCTACTGGCTGGAGGAGATGGGTTACGAGTACGACGTCATCACCGACGAGGACGTGACCTATGACGGTCTCGCCCGGCTCGAGAACTACAACGTTATCATCACGGGCTCGCATCCGGAGCACAATTCCGGACCGCAGCTCGACGCGCTGCACAACTACACGCAGCGCGGCGGCCGCCTGATGTATATGGGCGCCGACGGCTGGTATTGGGTCCACTCCTACCACCCGGCCTATGACGAACTCGGTCGCGGCATCGTCACCGAGATGCGGCGCTGCGAATCCGGCATCCGCACCTGGCGCGCCGATCCAGGCGAATACTACCACCAGAGCACCGGCGAACTCGGCGGCATGTGGCGCTATCGCGGCCGCTATCTACATACCGTCGCGGGCGTCGGCATGTCGTCGGAAGGCTTCGATATTTCGAGCTACTTCACCCGTCTGTCGGAATCCAACGACCCGCGCGTCAGCTGGGCGTTCGATGGCATCGACTACGACGAGAAGCTAGGCAATTTCGGACTCGTCGGCGGCGGTGCGGCCGGTCTCGAACTCGACATCGTCGACACGATGCTCGGTTCGCCCCCGCACATCCTGACGGTCGCGACATCGGCCGGTCGCCACACCGAAGCTTACCTCCTCGTCATGGAGGATTTCGGCTTCAACCAGCAGGGTCTCGACGGCACCACGCATCCGCGTGTGCGCGGCGACATCACCTTCTGCGAGACGCCGAACGGCGGTGGGTGCTTCTCGTTCAGCTCGATCGCGTTCTGCGGTTCGCTGCCCTGGAACAACGGCAAGAACAACATCTCCACCCTAGTGGGGAACGTTCTCAACCGCTTCATGCAGGACGGCCCGTTGCCTGCGGCTCCCGGCGATGCGGTCAAGTATCGCGGTCGCGCCGACTACGAGAGCCCCGCGGTCAGCTAAGGCGTCGGAACAAGCAACAAGCGCCCGCGTCCTGTTCGCGGGCGCGCCTCCTCCACTCAGGATCAGCCAATGTCGCGTCGTCCTGATCTCGGCTATTTCGATGAGGGCCACGACCTCACCGAGGCGGCTTTCTATGCGGATGCGGTCGCGCCGCTCGGCGAGGCGCACAGCCTGCCACCTGCGAGCTTCCGCTCGCTGCACTTCTATTTCCTGGAAGACGAGGCGATCTGGAGCCGGCAATGGATCGGCATCGGCGTTCACGACGACATCCCGAACGCGGGCGACATCCTGCCCTATACGATCGGCCATCATGGTCTGCACGTGCAGCGCCTCAACGACGGCGGCATCGCCGGCCGGTTCAACAAGGCGCAGCATGGCGGCTGCCGCGTCGTGCCGCTGCAATGCCAGGGCGGCAAGAAGACCGCATGCTCGTTCACCTCATGCGGTTACAGCCGCGATCGCAAGCCGATCAGCGCCACGGAGCTCGGCGACGATACGCCGGAGATGCACCAATATTTCGGTCTTCGCCCCGAGCGGCTTTTCCCGGTCAACCTCCGCAGTTGGGGACCGTTGATCTTCGCCAATGTCGATCATGCACCCCGCGCATTCGAGAGCGGTATCGGCACGCTTCCCGTATCGGCGTTCTTCGACAATTCCAGAAACCGGCGGCTGGGTGAACAATGGCTGGAATTCGATGCCGACTGGAAGCTCCTCGGTGAACATCTCTCCGGCGGATCGCCCATCGAGGAACAGGACGGCTGGATCATGGCGTCCGGATTGCTCTCGACCGGCGAAGGCGTCCGGACGGCGTGGCTGTTTCCAGGCGTGATCCTGATCGCGACCGAGGACGAGACTTGCGTCGTCATCCTCCAGCCGACAGCGATCGGCCGGACCCTCTGCCGGATCAGCGTCTACGGCGCGACCGGCGGCGAGACATCGTTTCTTGACCGCTGGATTGGCGACCTGCGCCAGCGTGCCGGAGCGGCGGAAGCACGACACCGCGAACTCGTTCAATGGGCAACCGCTTCGCAGCCGAACACGATCGGCACACCGCCGCCGCTTCAGCCGAACGCCATCGGGCTCTGGGCGCAGCGTCGGCTGGTCGACGGCATCCTGACAAGGCCGACGCCGTTCATCGTCGAACCGCTCTACAGCAATCCGAGGTAAGGAATGGCCGTCATGACGCTCGACAAACCGACTGGCGTGACCAACGCCGACGGCGTGGCCGCGTACTGGGCGAAGGACTATCGCTCCGCACTGGCGATCTTCTCGGAACTTGCGGCAGGCGGTGATGCCGAGGCGCAGGTCTGGCTCGGTTCGCTTTACGCGAATGGCCATGGTGTCACGTCTTCGCTGCAGACCGCGCTCGACTGGTATCGCCGCGCCTCCGAACAGGGGCACGTGCAGGCGCAGACCAATCTCGGCGCCATGCTGGTGATGGGGCAGGGCGCTCCGGCTGATTTCGAGCAGGGCGCGATCTGGCTGCGCAAGGCTGCGGAGCAGGGCGACCTCTATGCCTGTTTCAATCTCGCGGCGCTGTATGGCAAGGGGCAGGGCGTGCCGCAGGACGAGGCGGTCGCCGCCCAGTGGTATGAGCGTGCTGCGGCGGCCGGCCACTATCCCGCGCAGGCGCGGCTAGGCTTCATGTATGCCAACGGCACTGGCGTCGAGAAAAGCCGGGTCAAGGCGTTCGTCTGGCTGTCCCTCGCGGCGCAGCATGGAGTCGGCAACGCCCTCAAGGCTCTCGACGGCGTCGTCGACCAGATGTCGAGCGACGAGAAGAACGACGCGTTCGTCATGCTCGACCGTTTTCGGGGGCGGGTGCCGCAGGATCCAGGCCAGCTCAAACTCAACCCGATCCCGGGCTGATCGCGATGGTCTTCAGCGTCCAGCAAATCAAGTTCGAGTTCCTGATGTACATCAAGGAATTCGGCGGCCGCGCGGAAGATTGGCAGGTTGGCACCTGCTCAGATCCGCGCGCGGCGATGTTCGAGTCGGGCAAGGTCGACGAGAGCGCCGACATCTGGCTCTGGAAACCGGCGATGACACCGCAAGCGGCAGCGATGATTTACCGCTTCATGACTCAGCAGTTCCGGGTCAATCCGGCTCCGTTCAGCGTTTCTGGCCCGGACTGCGCTTGTGTCTTCCTCTACAAGGTGCGCGACGAGCAGACGATCGCGTCCTAGAGGCTGCGCAGCCATTCCGGCCAGTCGGGATGGTGCATCACGGTTCTCGCCCGCATGTGCTTCCAGACGCCGTATTTATGGAAGTCGAAATCGATCGCCGACACCCGTTCCTGCACCATCGCCCAACTCGACCATTTGAGGTCAGCCAGCGCCTTCATCACCGCGATGCGCGCCTCGATCTGCGGCGTGCAGGACCCGTAATACGCCTCGACGAGCTCCCGTTCGACCGTGCGCGGGAAGAACATCTCTCCGAACCAGTTGGCGAGTTCATAGGCCCGGTCGTTGTTAGACGCATATTCGAAATCAACCAGCATCACCTCGTCATCCGGTCCGAGCATGAAATTGCCGGCGAGGGTGTCGTTCATGCATGGAACGAGGTCGAGTCCCGATGCGGATACCGCCGCGCGCGCGTTCTCGTACTGCGCCTTCAGCCAGGCGAAGTCCGGCGGCTCATAGCCATCGAGCTCGGCGATCTGGTGGAGGTGCTCGTCGATCAGGTCGAAGATCGTCTTGGTCAGGTCGAGGCGCGGGCTGTCGTTGAACGCCTTCAGGCCTTTCAACGCGTTCATCCGCACGGTCGGGCGCATGAAATCCAGATTGGTGGAAGCGCGGTATCCCTCGACGAACTGGAAGATCTCGATGCCGTCGTCGACGAGGAAATCCACCACGCGCGCGCCGACGCCGCTTTCATGCGCGCGGCGGCTGGCATTGTTGGCGGCGTTTCGCTCGATGAACATCTCGGTACCGCGGCCCGGCACCTTCACGAAATAATCGATCTCGTGCCCGTCGACCGAGACGCGCCAGTTGGCGTTGCTGATACCACCCGATACGGGCTGGTAACGGATAGGTTCTCCGGCCCAAGCCGGCATTTTCGCCAGCACCCCTTCGATCGCCCTCTCGGCGTCGGTCGCAGCATCTCCGATCTGTTTCATGGAAAAAGTCGGTTCCGTCGTCACAGCCGCCTGAGCCATGCTTCGAAATCCCAGTGGGACATGGTCGAGCGACAGCGCAGCAATCGCCACTGTCCGTATTTGAAGAACTCGATGTTCGTGCGCGCCGAGGTTGTGCTGCGCAGCACGCCCCAGATGCCCCAGGCGAGATCGTCGACCGCTCCGTAGGCGCGGCAGCGGTTCAGCAGGCGTTCGTCGAACCGCCCAGCATAATGCCCTATCGCGTCCGCTTTTTCGGCGTCGAACTGGAATGCCTCGTTGAGAAGGCTCGCGACATCGAACCAGGGATCGTTGTCGCCCGCGAGATCGAAATCGACCAGACGCACCGCGCCGTCCGGCCCCAGCATGATGTTCGAGGCGATGCCGTCGTTGTGGCAGAAGGCGAGGTCGTATCCGGCCGCCTCGATCGCGGCCTTCACCGCACGGGCATTGCCTAACAGCCAGTCCAGATCGCCGGGCAGCGGCGCGCCGCTTTCGACCGCCGAGGCCGCCAATTGCTCGATGCGCGCGAACACATCGAACCGCCATCCTAGTCGAGGGCCGTCGTGCAGCCGTTGCCTGGCGTCCAGCACACGTCCGATCACGCCCGGCGTCTTCAAGTCGCCGACATGGGCGTATCGCCATGGAGGCGGCAAATACTCAAAGCCGGCGATGCCGCTTCCGGACTGGTCGATCACGATAGCCGGCGCCACGCCCAGATCGGCCGCGACTTTCGCCGCCGCGATCGACTGGGGTACCGAAACATCTCCCGCCATGTCCTCGTTCAGCGCCTTGAGAAAGATACGTTCGCCGCCCGCGTCGATGAGAATGCAGTCCGACGCGACGCCGCGATGCACCGGCGAGCAGATCGCCGCCGCCGCAAGCGCATAGGACACTCCGCGATCCGCGAGCCCTGGCACATGCGTGATGGCCGCCTCGGCACGGCGGTCGAATGCGGTCGCGGCCTGTCCGAACGGTGTCATGCCTTGCGGTCGCCGGAGCACAGTGCGAACGCCGCCCGAATCAGCGTGTCGAGACCCGCCGCGAGGTCGGCCGCCGCCGTCTCCTCGCGCGGATTATGCGCGATCCCGTCGACGCTGGGCACGAAGATCAACCCGGTTGGGCAACGTCCAAGAAAGCTCAGGGCGTCATGGCCCGCGACAGTATCGACATCCATCGTGACGTAGCCCGCTTCCCGTGCACAGGTCCGTGTCAGGTCGGCGATCTCGCCGGGCAGCATGCGGATGCCGCGCCTGGTTTCGGATGCGATCGCGCACGCAATGCCGGCAGCTTCCGCCGCTTCCTGAAGCAGGACATTCGCGGCCTCGTGCGCAGCCGACAGGATCGCATCGTCGGCGGACCGGATCTCGACGCTCATCTCCACGCGGGCAGCCACGGTGTTCGGCGAATTGGGCGACAATAGCATTCGCGCGACGGACGTATGGAGGGCACCGGGCCACCGGTCGGCGAGGGCGCGGATCGCGGTAACGGCGTGGGCGGCACCCAGGAGCGCGTCTCGTCTCCGCGCCATTGACCCCGGCCCGGTATGCGTCTGCTCGCCGGTGAACACGACGTCGAGCTTCGCGGCGCCCCAATTGCGGACGACGATGCCAATCTGCGCGCCGTTCTCTTCGAGCCGCACGTCCTGCTCGACATGCAGTTCGAGATAGGCGGCAGGCAGGGGAGGTGGCTCGTCTTGGCCGAGATAGCCGATCGCGGCCAGCGCCTCGCCGGCCGTCACGCCGTCGTCGTCGGCTGCGGCAAGCGCGGCGTCGAGCGCGATCGCGCCGACATAGCTGCCGCTGCCAAGCAGGCTCGGCCGAAACCGGGCGCCTTCCTCATTCGTCCAATTCACCACGCAGAAATTCACCTCGAACGCGTGTCCATCTCGCTTCAGAAAAAGCAAGGACCGTGCCGTGCAGCACGCCGCGGCGACACCAAGTGCGCCATCCAGTTTTCCACCGTTCGGCTGGGTGTCGAGATGCGATCCGCACATCACGATCGGGGCGCCGGGGCCAGCCAGGTCGAACAGGCCGAACATGTTACCTGCACGATCGACGCGAACCTCCGCTCCTTCGCCGAGCAGCCAGACACGGAGGTGGTCGCGTGCGGCTCCATCCTCGGCGGAGGCGGTCAGCCGGTGCACGCCGCCGTTCGGCAAACCGCCGAAGGTGGAGAACTCGGCGAGCAACTGGTGCAGCAAGCCATCGTCAAGCATGGCCCAGCCGGTGGTTTCATGCCCTGAAGGGTCATGGTCGATAGACATGAACGGCCCTCTCGATGGGAACATTCAACCTTACGAAAACCATTTGATCGCGGATACGAGCGCGATGACACCGTCACCGTTGAGCTGAATGTGGATGTGTTGCGGTTCCTGCCTCGACGGTTTCACCAGTCATCGCGACATTTGCTCGCCGGGCAGGGCCAGGCTGCGCTTTCCGAAAACAGGATCAGGCGAGATTTGTGGCGGAGACGGAGTCCGCCAAATCGATGTCCGCGCTTGTTCTCCTTCGTACTTCTCGCCCCTGAGTTATCAAGGGAATACAGGCTTCTGCGTCTTCCTTCGTTCGCGAACGTTCGCTAGAATCCGCGTCATCTGTTGGGGTAATTGTTGGGGTGACGCTTGCCGAGGCAGACACAGAGGCTGAGTGCTCGCGGCGTCGCCGCGCTCACCAAAACTGGCCGTCATGCGGACGGGAACGGCCTTTATCTCGTCATCGATAAGAACGGGGCTAAGCGCTGGGTCTTCCTCTTCCGCTTCGGTGGCCGGCTTCGCGAGATGGGCCTTGGCGGTCTCTCGGCTGTCTCGCTGTCCCGTGCTCGGGAACTCGCGGGCGAGGCGAGGGCGGAAGTAGCCGCCGGCCGCAATCCGATCGAATCCCGCAAAGCCATGAGGCGTGTCCCAACATTCGGAGAATGCGCGGATCAGTTGATCGAATCCCTGCGTTCGGAATGGCGTAATGCCAAGCACAAGGCCCAGTGGGAAATGACGCTGACCGAATATGCCAAGCCGCTTCGGTCAAAGCCTGTCGATGAAATCTCCACCGAGGACGTTCTCCGCGTCCTGAAGCCGATCTGGGCCACCAAGCCCGAAACCGCCTCTCGCCTCCGTGGCCGAATAGAGCGGGTGCTCGACGCTGCGAAGGCGCTTGGCTATCGCTCAGGCGAGAACCCGGCCCTGTGGCGAGGACACCTCAAGAACCTGCTTCCACGGCGCCAGAAGCTGAGCCGGGGCCACCACGCTGCGATGCCGTATGCCGAGGTGCCGGCGTTCTGTTCCGATCTGCGCCAACTCAATTCCATTTCCGCTCAAGCGCTGCTGTTCTGCGTTTTGACGGCGACCCGCTCGGGCGAAGTGCTCGGTGCTCGCTGGTCGGAGATTGATCTCGCAAAGAAGCTCTGGACCGTCCCGGCGGCGCGTATGAAGGCGTCGCGTGAGCATCGCGTGCCGCTGGCCGGACCATGTGTCGATATTTTGGAGCGGCTACGAAACGCCAGGCGCACGGATGATGCTGGAGACTACGTTTTCGAAGGGCAACGACGAGGCAGGCCGCTTTCTGTGATGGCACTCACGATGGTGCTCCGGCGGATGAAGCACGGCCATTTCACGGTTCACGGGTTTCGATCGTCGTTCCGCGATTGGGCTGGCGAATGCACATCGTTCCCACGCGAGGTTGCAGAAGCCGCCTTGGCTCATGTTGTCGGTGATGAGACCGAGCGCGCATACCGGCGTGGCGATGCCTTGGAGAAGCGGCGTAAGTTAATGGCCGCTTGGGCGGAGTTCATTGCCTCGTCGGCTTCAACCAACGTAGTCAGACTGGGTAGACGATGAGCTCTCGCAGTCTCAGCTTGGTCTCGCCCGACGACCTAAAGTCGGTCGATCGCATCCTAGAAGCCACAGCTAGAGGTGGTCGCTTCAAGGTCCCGACCGATATCGATAGAGAGGGGCTAGCTTCCGCGCTTTCATTTTGCCTCACTTGGTACAAGATGTACGCGTCCCAAGCCAAGAAACCGGAGCGCCGCCGGCGTAAAGAAGTGGCTGCGAAGATTGGCTCCTCAGCTGTGGAATTGCTTGGAGCACTCAGCAAGGCGGAACAGCTTCGTATGGTCGGTATCGATCAGCCCGATGATGCAGTTCTCGACTTTCTCCACTTGCTAGTGGACCAAGCGCGGGAGGCGGAAGACCTCTATAGCTCCCCGGGCGCATTCAAGGATGTGGGCAGCGCATTCGTGTTCTTGGCGGGAGAGCGCCTTCCTCATGTTTACGAGAAGTATCTCGGCCACAAGGCTACGATCGGGAGGGGAGTTGAGACTAAGAAAGTACGCAGCCCACCCGCCAATAGCCCGTACATTCGTTTTGCCATAGCATTCTGCGACGAGTTCGGCGTGCGTCCAGAGGAGGGGAGGTCGTACAGCGGCGAGACTATCGCCGACGCTCTAAAGAAAGCGCGGCGACACGCGAGTAATCAGCATGGTGCAAAAGCGAGGAAATATTAATTTTCGCACCATTCTACATTAACCCTGATCCATCCGCCATGATCCCTCATCGCAATTCACGCGGGGACGGACATGCACAAACCACTTGCTTACCACATCGACGAGGCCGCCAAGGTCTCGGGTATCGGGCGCTCCAAGATCTACGAAGCCGTAGGCGAGGGCGCTCTCAAGGCCGTCAAATGTGGACGGCGCACTCTCATCAAAACTGAGGATCTGGAGGCGTTCATCGCCAGCCTGCCGGCGCTAGTCACCGGCCGTGCTGCATGACGCATGCTTGAAAGCAATCGACCCAGCGCAGCTCGCAACTGCACCGGGTCGGATTTTTCGCTATCGATCTAGGAAATCAAAAGCATGAAAAACATACCCCAAATCCCACCGAATACCAATGACATTTGCGGGCTGACACCCGCCGCTTTCTGGCTGTGTGCCCGCTACGGTGTGCGCCCGGCCATCGCCAACTTGCTGGCCTCCGGCGCCGGCCTGGGTCCGAGGGAGGCGCGCTAATGGCTATCCTCGAACTGAAGGCCCGAATCGGCGGCGAAAATGGTCCCGTGTTGAAGTTCAAGGGACGTCAGGCTTGGGCGCTGTCCGAGCTCACGCGAGCCGGGGAACGCGGCGTGACGCCGATCGAAGTGCCCGGGCCACGTTGGTCCGACTACGTATTCAAGCTGCGGCGTGAAGGCGTCGCGGTCGAGACGATCGACGAGAGCCACGCCGGCCCGTATGCGGGCACGCATGCCCGCTACAAGCTCGCCACGCCGGTCACCATCATCGATGAGGTGCGGGCATGAGCGATATCATCGTAGCCGAGTTCCAAAAGAACTCTCGCGAGGACTTTCGCGTCGCCGTCGGAGAGTTCAAGGGGCACGCCCTGGCTCATGTTCGCGCTTGGGCTAGGAAGGACGACGGCACGGTCATCCCGACGAAGAATGGCTTGTCGCTGCGGCTTCACCAGATCCCGGATTTGATCCGAGCTCTGGAGAAAGCTGCGGCCGCTGGCGAAGCCGCCGGCTTTCACGGCACCCTGGATTGAGCGCTATTTCGCACAACGAATGGCAGGGGGGTGAAAGCCCCTCTGTTCTTCGAGGTCGCTTCTCAGGCGGGGAGGAGTGAACCGTGCCACGCACCGCGAACAAGAAGGGCCGATCGATAAAAGAAGCTCGGCACCTTCGCTTGTATCACTGGCTCGTCGAGAGCGAGGCCTGGCGGTCGTTATCGCCACAAGCGCGCGCCATCTACGTCGAGATCGAACACCGCTATAACGGCGTCAACAACGGCCGCATCGGCTTTGGGTGCCGGGAGGCAGCGGAGCACTGCCGGATCAACAAGAACACTGCCAGTCGGGCGCTCAAGGAGCTGCAGGAGAAGGGCTTTATCCGACTGCGCTTACAGGGCACCTTTCACCGCAAGGATCGTCACCAGAGCGAGTGGGTTCTAACCGCCCACCCGACGGACGACGCCAACGCCACAAAGGACTTCAGGCAGTGGCATGAAAGAAAATCCTCGGTGCCTCGTTTTCATACTGACGAGGCCTCACTTTCATACCGAGAGGCCCATTTGGGTGGTCAGAACGGTGCCGTAGTGGCCCTGAATTCGTACCGTCAGGCCTAGTTTAGGGGGCGCCTCGGTGCCCTCTTTTCATACACATATAGTATACCAGGTGAAGGCGTAGCCGGAGCATGTTCTGAACGTCTTTCGGAGCGTGCTTTTAGTGAGCGGGTCGCTTTATCACGTTACGCGGCCACGTTTGATACCCGAATGCCACACCGGCGGCAGCGAGCGGTATCCAGCCATCGGCCGCTTCCAACGCATAAAGCGTTACCGCGCTTGCGATGCACCACAGCGCCGGGATCACCACAAGGAACCAGCCGACCCCCAGACGCGGTACAAGGACAGCAAGCCCAAGCGTGGCGATGGCTGTAGGGTCGGGGGCTATGCCAAAGACCTCAGCGGCCTCGATGGGTCTGCCCGCAAAAAGGGCAACGAGCGGGTGCACGAAGACCGCGTAGACGACGACGCCAAGACCCACGGCGCGACGGGTACCCGGACCTGGGAAGCGCAGCGTACCTCGGTAACATCCTACCCAGAGGAACAGGGCCGCCTCGATCAGAAAGGCCGGGACGACATAGGGCGCAGCCCAGTTGATCGAGGCATAGCGGTTCCACAGGAAGCTCCATGCCACCCAAATCCAGAGCATCGCCATCAGGAACGAAATGATCTTATGCGACCGCGGGCGCGGCCGGACGAGCAGGATGAGGATCGCGACGCCTGCGGCCATGGTCAGGATTTGAAGCGGCCAGACCGCCTCATTGTGCAGTTCGAACACGCGCCAGTAGACCCGCGGCGAGAACAACAGGAAGTCGTGAAGCCTGTAGGTCCACCACTCCGACATCAAAGGTCCTGGACGTAGGCGATCATGCGGCTCCGCATCGCCTCATCGGGCAGTGGACCGGACCCTGCCGCAAGGTTTTCCCGGACGTGATCGACGCGCGTCGTCGCCGGGATCACGACGGTGATGTCCGGGTGTCCAAGAATGAACTTGAGAATGAACTGCGCCCACGTCGTTGCGCCGATTTCGCCAGCCCATTCCGGAAGCGGCGTCCCTTCGAGCCGACGGGTCAGCGCTCCCTGCTGAAACGGGCGATTGACGATCACGCCGATGCTGCGATCACGGGCGAGACGCAGAATGCGCTCCTCCACATCGCGATCATCGATGTTGTAGGTGAGTTGAACGAAATCGAGCGGCTGCGTTCGCATGATGTCTTCGAGGAGATCATGACGGCGCCCCTCGGAAGTCGTGATGCCCACGTAACGGACATTTCCGCTCGCCTTCATATCGAAGAGTGTTTTCAGGTGGCTCTCCCAGGCGAGCAGGTTATGAACCTGGAGCAGATCGAGACGGGGCACGTCCCATAGCCTGCGCGATTGCTCGATCTGTGCCGGCCCCTGGCTGCCTGAAGACGTCCAGACCTTGTCAGCAGCAAATAGCTGGGAAGGCCGATTAAGCTTATCGAGACCATGGCCGATCACCGCCTGCGAGGATCCATACATCGGCGAGGAATCGATGACCCGCCCACCGGCATCGAAGAAGGCCGCCATCACCGCTGCGCATTCGTCGCGCAACACGTCGTCATTGCCGACGTTAAACGTGATCCAGGATCCCAGACCGATGGCCGGAATCCTTTCCATGGTCGATGGGATGGAACGCAGGAGTGGGCTCTGATCTTGAGCCTGTGTTTCCATACCGGGTGCGAGAGCCGCAGAAGTGATAGCCGCTGCAGCCGCCATAACATCTCTTCGCGTCGGTCCATCATTGACCATGGCGGTCTCCCGTCTGCTCACACCGCGATACGGTCGTTCCTCACGAATTTTCTACAATTTTGCCTTCTCTGCGCGGACCCAATTGTATCAAAACCCTGCAGGGAAGCGTCAGCACGACATCCCACGACAATTCATCTGGGTGGAACCAAACACAAAGCGGACGCGTGATGAACACAGCTTTCCTCCTCATGGCGAGTACGACGGGAAGGCGGTCATTCCGCTTAAGGCCGCTGCCGGGACTACTTCCGTCACCTGACGCCTGGGAAGTTCCTGCGGAAGGTGTTGGCTGGCGAGATCAAGATCCCAGTGGTCCGGATCGAGAACAGCCAGAAGAGCGCCAAGGGTGTCCACCTACGAGACTTAGCCGACTACATCGACGAACGTCGTCAGCTCGCTATTAAAGAGCTCAGCCAGTTGCGGTCTGCAACTGGATCTCAGCGGCACTGAACGCTGTAGACAGAGACGAGACGAGCAAGCCCCTTTAGAGAACGAGGTGCGAGTTCTCTAAGCTCGGAAGTGTCGCTGATAGCATCGCGGACCGCGCCTGAGACCAAGATTGCGTCCGGCTCAGCCGCCTGACACAGACGAGCCGCTGTTTGCACAGTCGACCCGAAGAGATCATTGCTGTCGGCGACAGGCTCGCCGACATCTACACCGATGCGCACATGCAGTTTCTCTTTGCTGGCGAGGTTGAAAGCCTCAAAGCCGTGCTGGATCGCCCGAGCGCATTGCACTGCAGCATTGGCATCATCGAGGGAGGCCATGATCCCGTCGCCCGTATGCTTGACCTCCCGCCCGCGGCTGTCCTTGAGCGCACGGCGGACGATTGCGTCATGGGCGCGAACCATTTCCACGGCCCGAGCATCTCCCAGCCGCGCCGTCATAGCTGTCGAGTCTACGATATCAGTGAACATAATAGCGCGCACGGCCGCGTCGAAATTGACCCTCGCGTCTGGGCCATTAGACGGTGGATCGGACACCCGCCCCAGAAAAGCTTCGACGGCCGAGAGGTCTACTTCGATTACGTCCTGGGCGACATCCCCATGAGCTTCGTCGTGGACCCGCATCGCCGTTGCGATATTAGGTGCATCAATAAGACAGAATCCGGTTCCGCGGGCCTCATCGAACCAGTAGGTGAGAAAGCGGACCCCATAGCGTTCTTGGACTTCCAAATCTTTGCGATGTGCCTCGGCGATGTCGGTTGCGGTGAGGCCACTAAGATCGTGTCGGTCGAGGAAAATCGGCATGTAACGGTCCTCGGTTTAGTTCAGGCTGGGTAAGTCGCGGCCGATTACGCGGCTTCCTCCTCGGCACATGCCTCCGCCGGCAGCCGCCCCATGGCAGCTAGCCATTCACAGACGCCAAGCGTAACAGCGCTCCCTATCGTCGGCTTTGGTTTCGGCTCTCCCGCGATCCATTTTTCAAGCGCCGCCAGCACGTTGTCCGGCAACTCGACTTCGACAGTCTTGCTCATTCTGACCCCCTTTGTGGCCTTGAGCATAGACCGGGAGCGCGAGGAATCAACCGAGCGGAACAGTTGGATCGAAAGTCCATTTCTCTTTTCCGGAGGAGCGAATGGAAGAGACCTTGAAGAAGCTACAGAATCGGCGCGCAATTCAGCGCTTTCGCATTAGCGAGGATGCTGACGGCAGTCTTTGTGTCGATGCCTGGATGATGGCACGTCTTATGTGGACGATGCGGTTCGGGCAGTGCGCAAAACAATAGAACATCAGGCTCGGCAAGAAAATCGGCGGGTCCGAGTGATGATCGCGGCGATCCTCGAAAAGTTCGAGGTCGAGCCTGGCGGCGTGCCTGTGCATCGCACCTATCATCAAGCCGTCGACAAGGCAGACTGAGTCACCCACCACCCGAATCCTGACCTGCTCATGCGGGTCTAGGCCACGCTAGGTTGCCTGCTGACCGGCCTGCAAGCCGATGCACTCTGCGAGATCGGTCATCTCAAGCCAATCTCGGAATCGACGTGTCACCTCAGTCGCGGCCTCTGCTTGGTTATTCGCAATGCCCCATAAGGCACCTTGCTTCGGAGGCGGCTTGTAGAAGCCCCATTTCCAGTACTCGCCGCAATGGAGGTCATGAGCGAGCTCGACGTAGCCCATGTCGATTTCACCGCACATGGCGAACCAGCGATTGTTTCTGCTGCCGGGGGCGAGCGGCAGGGGATCGTCCGATCGCTGCGGCCGAGGATGCCCCGCGACGACCTCGAAAAGCCGCGCTCGCTTCAGCCATCCGCGCCAAGCGGCCGACATGGCTTGCATCGCCTCGGGCAAGGTCGGCTCCGAGCCGTGCTTGAGGAATGAATGGTCATAGAGCGCGTAAATGCTCCAGGACCACTGGCCTTCGCGCGGGCCACCTTCGTGCTGGCTGAAGCCTCCGAGTTCGAAATCGCCCGTGACCGCTGACCAGTGCCGATCACTCGGTTCGCGAGCCCGATTACGGAGATGTGGGCGGACGAGGCGGAGGGGCATTGCCGTATCCTGTACGTTGACTCTAGTCCTATTTGTTCTCTTTCTGTTCCGATGTCGATCCACACCTTAGAGGAGGCTTTCGCTGCCGGTTGGTCGCTCACGGCCCGGTGCGCTCATGGCGGCCGAGATGGGATGAAATCGGTGCGCCGGTGTCTTTGGCAGCAGGAGCTGGATCTACCGACGCTGATTGCTACCAGGGGAGGGCCGTTCCCGATCGACATGTTGCAGGAGCGGTTGATCTGTCCCCAATGCCGTTCTCGCCGCGTGGTCGTGCTGATCAGCCGACCGTCACCGGCCGAGGCGGAGACGATCCGGGTCCGCAGCTATCTGACGAATGCCCGGGGTGCGAGGAAGCGGCGTTGACCCCTGATCCCGGCCATGAAAGGTGAAGGCCATGTGCAACCTGTACAGCCAGACCAAGGGCCAGCAGGCGATCCGCGAGCTCGCGCGGGCATTCCATGACCGCACCGGAAACCTGCCGCCGATGCCCGGCATCTTCCCCGACTATTCGGCGCCCATCGTGATTAACGGGACGGACGGCCGCGAGCTGGTGACTGCGCGCTGGGGGATGCCGTCGCCGCAGAACATCCAGTTCGAGGCGGCGAAGAAGCGCGCGGCCAAGCTCCAGGAGAAGGGGCAGGCCGTCGATTTCAAGGATCTGCTGGCGAACGAGCCAGATCGAGGTGTCACCAACATCCGCAACACGTCATCGTCACACTGGCGTCGCTGGCTTGGCCCTGAGAGCCGCTGTCTGGTGCCGTTCACGAGCTTCAGCGAGTTCAACAAGGATGCAGGCGGCGACATCTGGTTCGCGTTCTCCGAAGAGCGCCCGCTGTCCTTCTTTGCAGGGATCTGGACGGCGCAATGGACGAGTGTCCGGAAGGTGAAGAACGGGCCGGAGACGGCTGACCTCTATGGCTTCCTGACCACCGAGCCGAACGCCGTTGTGAAGCCGATCCACCCAAAGGCTATGCCCGTGATCCTGACCACAACCGAAGAATTCGACATCTGGATGCGGGCACCATGGGGCGAGGCCGGATTGCTGCAGCGGCCTTTGCCGGATGAAGCGCTGACGATCGTTGCCCGGGGCGTGAAAGAGGACAGCGTTGAACTGGCCGCGGCGGGCGGCTGGCTGGGTGGCGGCTGATGAAGCTCGATATCGTCAGGCGAGACTTCGCCAAGATCGGTGAGGCATGGTTCGAGGTCGAGGATCTTCGCGGTCAGGGCAAGACGTTCGACCGGAAATGGTCGGCTTTCTGCGCCTTGGTGCCGGGCGACCCCAACGCGCTCGCGCCACTGCTGAAGGGCCAATTGGCAGCACACCGCGACGTGGATGTGGTGCCGTCATCAACCGGCGTCTGGCTGGTCGCCGGCCACCATTGGCTGTTGAAGGCGATCCAGGCCATCGGCCATGAGATCGGGCAGCTACATCCGGCCTAGTGCTCGGTCTCGGAGCTAGATGTCAGGGCGGCGGGCCGGTGCGTCCCTGTAATGTCGGATCTCGCCACCCTTGGCGAGTTCGGCGATGCGGCGGTCGCCCTGCCAGACTTCGATCGCGTTCTTGTAAGCGAACATCCTGGCCGCTTCGACCGCCTGCTCGTCGGTCTCGACTTCATCGAGGACGTGCGCCGCGATGAAGTTGCCGTCGTCGTTCATGATGAAGGCGCGAAACGTTTTCATGCGTCAATAACGCCGGGACGATTGATATGGCTCCGACTGGCGGCCGAGCGAGATCGAGGTCATCCGAATAGCTAGCATCGCCCGAACGTCCACTCCCGAATGTCCGATGCCCGGCCTAGGACGCCCTGCGGCTTTCGCCCTCATTGGCGGGGGCTGGCGGCGCGGAGGCAATCACGCGCTCAGCTTGGTCCAGTGCCTCGTTAATCCGCTCGTCATCGACGATTTCAAGAGTGCTGTCTTTGAATTCGACATCCGTCATTCGGCTGCCGGGCTCAATGCGCCGGCGCATAAGGCCCTGTAGTCGACGGAAGCCACCGACGATCCGCGTGAGGGCTGGAGAATTCGAGAACATGGCTGTGCTCCTTTAGGAACCGAGTCGCCTCGTCACGGATTCGTTCCAAATGGAACGATTCTGCTTCGAAACGACTCGACTCCGCGCAACCGGAGCATCGCGTCATGGCCCCCACCACTCGTTCCTGGAAAGGCTACCTCAAGCTCTCCCTCGTCACCTGCGCCGTGGCGATGGCCCCAGCCCAGACCGATCGGGACAAGACCCGCTTCCACACGCTGAACAAGGAGACAGGGAACCGGCTCCGGATGCAGTGGATCGACGCGGAGACAGGCGACGTCGTCGAGAACGAGGACCGGGCCCGCGGATACGAATACGCCAAGGGCGAGCACATCATCGTCGAGGAGGAGGATTTCGAAGCGATAGCGCTGGAGAGCCGGACCACGATCGATGTGGATCAGTTCGTTCCCAAGGATGAGGTCGATTGGCTCTGGACCGGGGACCATCATTACCTGGTCCCTGATGACGAGGTCGCGGTCGAGGCGTTCTCGGTCATCCGCGACGCGATGGCCGCAACCAAGACAAACGGCATCGCCCGCGTCACCATCAACAAGCGCGAGCGCTGGGTTCTGGTCGCGCCGCGCGACAGGGGCATCCTGATCACGACGCTGCGCTACCCCTACGAGGTCCGCTCCGAGGCCGCCGGGTTCGAGCGCATCTCCGGTGTGAAGCCGGACGAAAAGGACGTCGAGACCATGCGCCAGGTCATCAGGACGATGATGGGCAAATGGGACGCCTCGAAGTTCGAGGACCGCTACGAGACCGCGGTCAAGAAGATGCTCAGCGATAAGCAGAAGGGCCACGTGCTCAAGCCCGCACCGGCCGCTCCCGATGCGCCGCAGAAGCACGAGAAGGTTGTCAGCATGTTCGATGCGCTGCGCCGCTCTATCGAAGCCGAGGAGAAGAAGCGGCCGAAAGCCGAGAGCAAGAAGCGCGGCGCCGCTAAGGCACCAGTAAAGAAATCCGCATGATCATGGGCTCGAAATCGGACCATGGAGGAGCGTCGGTAGCGATTGGCCGACCAGCCTCCGACGAATTTCTCCTCGTGCGCTGCCTGTCTTGTAAGCATCGCGCCGCGAGACACTGGGCGGACCTGGCCGACTACGGCGTCACTGTCGACACAACATTGGCCGAGTTATCGCGAGTTTTGAATTGCAGCGAGTGCGGGAGTGGATCGGTTGAGGTTGAATGGGGCAACGCCGCCACTGCCGCCTTCTACCGAGACAGTGACGCGGGCGCGGCTGAACGCTGATGTTCTTCCTTTTCTCGAACAAACTGGGATGCGCGGGGTCAATTCTGATTTCGCTCATCTTCACAGGCCTAGTCCTGTTGCTCATGGGCGTCTTCTAGCGCGGGGAACTTCGCGGGCGGCGCAGCGCTTCCTCTGAAATCAAAGGAGGCCCCATGGCAGACGACAAATCGAAACAGGATGAACGTGATCGCAGCCGCGTTGCCGGCGACGAGCGATACGAGATCGACTACTTCGCGAAGGAGGCCGGCGTCTCGATCGACCAAGCCCGCGAGTTGATCGAAAAGCACGGCAACGACCGAGAGACGCTGATGGCCGAGGCGGCGAAACTCACAGCGGAGCGGCGATCAGCTTGAGGAGAAAGACGTGGAGGATCAGATCAGGCAGGCGTTGATCGACGAACTCCGCCGACAGGCCCAGGAGAAGCCGCATAGTCTTCAGATAGCGATCCAGGGTGACACCGCGAAAGCCGACGGCACCATTGACTTGCTTGCTCTAGCTGCTGCCGTAACCGGGGCTGTTGCGGGTGGCCCTTGAAAGAAGATCCGGAGCGGATGCCATTGCTGAGTGCATAATTACGCACGAAGTGGAACGTCCGCCTCCTATCTCGGTTGTCGTACCTCTCAGGAGGGAACCGATGAAAAAGTACCTATTCGCCGCCTCGCTTTTGGGGCTGTCGCTCGGCAGTGCGATGGCTCAGGACAAGGCAGGCCCCGATCATGTCTTTGTCACGAAAGCCGCGATGTCGAACATGTTCGAGATCGAGTCGAGCAAGGTCGCAGTTGAGAAGGCCAAGGATCCCGAGATCAAGAAGTTCGCGCAGCAGATGATCTCGGATCACACCAAGGCCGGCAAGGAGATGATGGCGGTCGCGCCCGATGCACCGAAGGAACTCGACGCCGCGCATCTGGCGAAAGTCGAGAAGCTCAAGGAGGCCGAGGGCGAGAAGTTCGACGCGGCTTATATCGACGAGCAAGTTGTGGCCCATGATGAGGCGGTTGCGCTGTTCACGAAGTTCAGCACGGAAGCGGAGACGCCGAAGCTGAAGGAGTTCGCGGCCAAGACGCTGCCCACGCTCAAAGAGCACCAAGAGCACGTGAAGGACCTCAACAACAAGTGATCGTTCGGGCCTCGCTGCTACGGCAGCGGGGCTGCTCCATCGTCTATGGCGCCTGCTCTGCCTTCCTTGTTTGAATGACGTGTAAGTACATCTCCAGGATCAGGCGTCGGCGCCGATCTGAAAGCATTGTGAGAGGTGGTGGCATCTCGGCAGAGCGAAGAGACTACGAGTTAAACGAGAACCACCAGCGAGCGGCCGTCGACTGTGATCTGTTCCGAACCAGTCTTCGGTTCTTCAGCATTCGGATAGGCCGTATCGAGCGCAGTGTGCCATGGGCGGTCTTCGCGAGACGGCAGGTTGAATGCGACCGGTCCCGAATGCGGATTGAATAGTACGATGATGTCGGACCAGACATCGGGCTGGTCTTTCAGATCGTCGCGGCTCAGGCGTACGCCGATCGAGGTCGCTCCGACATCGGCCCATTGCTCGGCGGTTTGCTCACCGCCGCTGGGGTTGAGCCAAGTCACGATCATTCCGTCACGGAAGCTGTCCCGACGCAGCAATGGCTGCGCGTTTCGCAGTTCGATAAGCCGCCGCACGAAGTCGGCGAGGGTCTTTTCCCGGTCACCGACCTTCCAGCTCACCCAACTGATCTCGTTGTCCTGGCAATACCCGTTGTTGTTGCCCTGCTGGGTGCGGCCACGCTCGTCTCCGGCGAGAAGCATCGGCGTGCCGTGCGACAGCAGCAGGGTGGCAAGGAAATTGCGCTTCTGCTGCTCCCGGGCGCCAATGATGCCTTCGTCGTCTGTCGGCCCCTCGGCTCCAAAGTTGAAGCTCCGGTTGTCGCCATGGCCGTCCTGGCCGTTCTCGCCGTTCGCGTCGTTGTGCTTCTCATTGTACGAAACGATGTCGTGAAGGGTGAACCCGTCATGCGCGGTGATGAAGTTCACCCCGGCCCAAGGTCGTCGGCCGCGCAGGTCGTAGATGTCTCCCGAGCCGGTGAAACGCGCCGCGAAGTCGCTGGCCGTGCCTTCTTCGTCGCGCCAGTAATCGCGCACGGTGTCGCGATATTTGTCGTTCCATTCGCTCCAGCCTGGCGGAAAGCCGCCGACCTGATAGCCGCCCGGCCCGATGTCCCAGGGCTCGCCAACGAGCTTGACCCGGCTCAGAACCGGATCTTGGCCGACGGCATCGAAGAAACCGCCGCGCTGGTCGAAGCCTGATGGCTCGCGGCCAAGGATCGTGCCGAGGTCGAATCGGAAGCCGTCGACATGGATGTGCTCGACCCAGTAGCGCAGCGAGTCGAGGATCATCTGCAGCACGCGCGGATGCGACGTGTTCACGGTGTTACCGGTGCCCGTGTCGTTGATGTAGTAGCGAGGCTCGTCCTTCATCGTCCGGTAATATGAGAAGTTGTCGATGCCCTTGAACGACAGGGTTGGCCCGAGTTCGTTGCCCTCGGCCGTATGGTTGTAGACGACGTCGAGGATCACCTCGATGCCGGCATCGTGATAGGCGCGGACCATGTCCCTGAGACCGTTCAGACCTTTCGGCCCGAGGTAGCGCTGTTCTGGGGCGAAGAACGCCATCGTGTTGTAGCCCCAGAAATTGGCGAGGCCCTTCGAGATTAGATGCTCGTCGTCCGGATAGGCGTGGATCGGCAATAGCTCAACCGAGGTGACACCCAGACCTTTGATGTAGTCGACCACCGAGGGGTGGCTGAAACCGTCGAAGGTGCCGCGGAAATTCTCCGGGACGGCCGGATGCAGCTTCGTGAAGCCGCGAACATGGGTCTCGTAGAAGATCGTCCGGGAATGAGGAATGCGGGGGCTGCGGTCGCCCTTCCAGTCATAGTCCTGGGGATCGATCACCCGACATTTCGGCATGCCCGGCGCGCTGTCCCGATCATCGAAGGACAGGTCCTTGTCCTCGGCATCGAGGATGTAGCCGAAATGCGCCGGCGACCAGTTCAGCTCGCCCACGAGTTCCCGTGCATAAGGGTCGATCAGGAGCTTGTTCGGATTAAAGCGGTGTCCGTTCTCCGGATCGTAGGGCCCGTGGACGCGGTAGCCATACACCGTGCCCGGACCGACGCCCGGCAGAAAACCGTGCCATACCTCGTTGGTGAATTCGGGCAGGGTGATCCGCTCGATCTCGTTCGTGCCGTCAGCGTCGAAGATGCAGAGTTCGATGCGTTCCGCATGGGCGGAGAAGATCGCGAAATTCGTACCGCGCCCATTCCAGTTGGCACCCAGCGGAGAGGGCTCGCCGGGATAGAGTTCCCGTCCCGATTTCGTGATCGATACCATGCTTGGGAGGTCCCGCTTTCAGGCCGCAAAGTTGGCGCCGGACTTTCAACTCGGGAATTCATCATTAGTTGCGAAGGGATCCCTCATCGCAGGAGATGCAAGGGCCGAGAACACACGCGAGGTCATCTGGAAGGTGACCGGCAGATGGGAAGTTCGATAACCGCTACGAGACCGTAGTAAACGATGCTGACGGCGAAGCGCTCCGAAGGCAGCTCCGGCTGCGCGAAGAAAGCGTTTCGATGTCGTCTCGATCATCGAAGCCAGCAGCGGCGATCAGGCGGATTCTCGGAGATGCAGCTAGAGGGAGTCGAACGTTGCCTCCCTGCATGCATGCAGCCGCGACACAGGCCGAGGGTCGACAGGCAGGCACTCACGAGTTGAGGATGATTTCGCTGCCGAGTTTGCTGAAGTCGATATACATCCCGATTCTTCGATCGCTTGGTGCAGATCGAGGAGTCACGTTTCGAGCCCCGCCGACATCCTTGAAGTGCAAGATGATGGGGTCTCATGCACCTCAGCGAAACCCAGAAAATCGACTGTCACCTTTTAGTCGGCGGCCGATCCGTCATCACGTTCACTAAAAAGAGCCCCGCCGGCAATTGGCGGGGCAAAGTTTCGAGATGGATACAATACACCCTCGAAATCCGATGGATCTCTCGGTTCCGCCGTGGACGGAACCGCACCATCGTTGCCCTGATCGAAGCCGGTAACCGCCACCCTCGGAGCGCAGAGCTGGATGGCCTTCACTACGGACTCCGGCGTGAAGGGAGCGCTGGTGGTCCTTCACCTCGCAAGCGGCAAGGCGCGTCGGGTGCTCGATGGTCATCCCAGCATCAAGCGGACAAGAGGTGCAGTGAAGGCTGATGGCGAAGTGCTGCGTCGCCCCGACGGCGCGCGGCGAGAGTTTGCCGCCGACGGCATCGCATTGTCTGGAGACGGCGAGTCGCGATGGTCACCGGCTTCGAGAGTTCGTCGGGAAATCGCGGCGCCGAAATGGCTAAAAATCCTACTGCATCCCGAGTTGCTTGGAGCCGGCCTCGGACAGCTTCACCGACGGCTCATTGGGGCTGCCGGAAATCTGGAGCTCTGCGAATGGGACCTCGTGTGCCCGATTGCTTGAGAAGAGCTCGTTGCCGGCCGCGAGAATGACCCTGTCGACCTGTCCAGGGGCGAACCGGAGATCCTTGATCGAAATGCTGCCGTCACTGATCTCCGCCCCGACGATGGCCGCGGCGGACCAAGTTTCAGGCTTGAAGTCTTTGATCTCGGGTAGGGCCCCGATCTGCTCTGACGTGAGCGGCAGCGTCAGCCCTCCCTCAGCGCCCGGCGTTGGAAGCTCCCGGGTATCGAGACGGCGCTGGGTCATCGCAAGGGCAGCGATTCCCGTTCCGACGACCAGGTGATCAATCCGGCCAGTGGAATCGAGGATCACGTCAACGAGCTTTGCGGAACGCTCACCCGTGCTGTCGACCAGTTCCGCGCCTTCCAGAGTGGAAAACAGGTTCCAGTCAGTCTGAGCGTAATCCCCAGATTGACTGGTTGAGGCGCTGAGGTCCTGCTTCCCCTCACTGGGCAAACCAGACGCGGTCGGCGCTGGGCTCTCAGCACGAGCGAGTTGATGAGCCGACACAGAGGCCACAGCCAGTGACGCAAAGAGTACGGCTATTGCGGGTTTTTCGCGCATGCTCCTCCCTCTCGGGTCTTCAACATGACGATCGCCTGCGGGGTTGCACCAAAAACGGCGCCAGTACGGAACCGTCCATAGATTGAGCCGTCTCGTCCTAGGCGGCTGACGAAAACATACGAGGATCGATCCCGCCTAAACGAGGCCCGGGAAAATCGACTTGCCATCCATCTGCTTATCCTGAGCTCCGCTAGCGGTCGGCGGTGGCGCTCGTCGCCGAGGGGTTCCATCGACCGGCTCGTAAACGTGCCCTTGCCATCCATCGACGAGCCACTCGACCATCGGCCCTGAACGGATTCGGCGCCTGCCTGACGTTGGTTGCTGCGGCTTACCTAGGCTCGTGCTGCACGTTCAGGTAAGCCGGGGAGAATTCTGCGAATTCCTGCAGTCCGTTCCAGTTGTGAATTGTCACTAGACCGTTCCGCCAGCTGACGAGATTTCGGGTACGTAGCTCCTTAAGCACTCGATTTACATGAACGTTTGACAACCCCAAGGTATCGCCGAGTTCCTGCTGCGTGAGTGGGCATAGGTAAGCCTCTCCTTCTGTAAGCCCGACTGCTTGAAGCCGGCAGAATAACTCGCAGATCAAGTGAGCCATGTGGGTAGTCGCCGAGCTACGGCCCATCATGGTCAACCACTCACGGTGGGTCGCCGAGTCGATCAACGTGAGGAGCCACAGCAGCCTTGTGAGATGCGGCTTATGTTCGGTGATCTTGGCTAGGGTGCAATGAGGGACCATCGCCAATTTGCAGTCCGATAGAGCGGCGACGCCATGGTCCATTGTTTTGAGCAGGAAGCTATGGAGGTCGACGAAGTCTCCGGGAACATGAATCGCGGTGATCTGACGACCGCCTTCGGCCAAAACCTTGTAGCGTGCCGCGAAGCCGTCGACGAGCAGTGATGATTCCGAAGGCCTGTTGCCTTCTCGCACGATGTCGTCCTTGGCTGAAACCAGCCTGAGCCGGCCCACGCTGTTGGTCAGCGTTTCCTTTTCATCTGCGCTTAAGTTGTCGCGGCGCTCAAGCCTGGCTATCAGCCGGTCGACCGGTGAGGTCATGGATTCAGCGTCGCTTTCAGCGACAGCTCGACAATCCGCCGGTCGTTCTCGTCTTTGACGATGACCTCGAATCTCTGGTTGGGGTCCAGCTCGCCCGCAGCATCTCGCCGAAAAGAATGACGGCCTCGCGCCAGGCGTCCTGATCGTTCTTCAACTCCTGCGGTTCCGGGTGGGGCGGCATCGACAAGTGGAATCGGTAGAATTGGCATGAGCTTCGTGATGCCAGCTGGATCGACACCGGCATTAACGCAGGTTGGAAACAATCAATTTCAGCCGCCTAGAAAACTAATGACGCAAATGAAGGTAGGTCGCGTCGAACGCCCCCGCCTTCTTCAATCCACTCCAGTCCGTGATGTTGAGGTGGCCGCGATACCACCGAATCAGCCCGTCGGTTCTCATTGCCTGAAGGGTGCGGTTGACATGCACCGTCGACAGCCCAAGCGCGTCGCCCATTTTTTCCTGGGTTAGCGGCAATTCGACCTTGTAGCCATTGGCTAGACCGATGGCTTGGTAGCGAACGAAGAGTTCGCAAATGAAATGGGAGATCCGTCCATAGGCTTCTCGCCGCCCGAGCCCTGCCATCCATTCGCGAAACACTGCCGCCTCGATCAACGTGTCACGCCACAGCGCATTCCTAATCCTGGGGTGGTCGTCAATCAGGCGATTCATCGTCTCATGCGGGACAAAGGCGACGACGCTCGACACAACGGTTCCAATATTATGGTCCATCACCTGCAGATGAAGGCTTTGTAGGTCGGGAATGTCTCCTGAGATATGGAAGGAGAAGATCTGCCGTTTGCCCTCTTCGAGGAGCTTGTAACGGTACAGCAGGCCATCGAGCAGGATGCAGCACTGCGACGGCCGGTCGTGATCTCGCGCGATGTCCTGGTCGGGGCGAATGCTTCGCGCCAAAATCGGCAGCGCCATCAGCGCCTCGTATTCAGCAGAGGAGAGATTGTAGATGCTCTCCAGCTTCCGGATGAGAGGGTACGCGGGCGATGACTGAGGCGACATGAGCGCTCCTTATCCGGGGAGCGCTAGACCTCGGGGCGATCAGAGAACCATACAGATCGTGATCAGCGACCGCGCCAAACTGCGTCGGTGTCGTTCATTAACATGGAGCGCTGAACTTCAATAACATCCGCGCGGCGGCATCTTTCTCGATCGTCGATCCTGCCCTACAATTCCATCATCACCGAGAACCGTTGGCGCCGGTGACTGAGAGACATTCGTGCTCCCGCCCTCGGGAGATGGAATGCAACGCTTCTTTTTTCATGTCATCGATGGGACCTTCGGCATCGATAGCGAGGGCACCGAGCTCTTAGATTTGGATGCGGCTCGATCCGAAGCCATTCGAACTGCCGGAGAGATTTTGAGACATGCTCCTCAGCCAGTTTACGATGGAACGGAATGGCAGATGCATGTCACCGACGAAAGCACCCGAACGCTGCTCAAGCTGACGTTCAAGATGGAACGGTGTGCCTGACGCTCTTTTCTGCTGACGGAGCAGGCCAGAAAATCCGAACGACGTGAATCAGGCGAGGCTCCGACGATGGCCTATGAAGAAGTTTCGCAAGTTGCAACTGCGAGGCTCTCCATACCTCTGGCGATAAACGCGCCACGCGGCGTCGAATTTGAGCTCGTGTCCCGTTTGGTCCGTTCGACCATGGCGCACTCCGTTCTCGTAGGTAGGCAGAGGCTCGCAACTTCATCAAGGAGCACGGAAACGATCGAGACACTGACGGCAGCCGCTGCCGATCTGACCATCGATTGGCGCTCTGCCTGACGAGCGGAAATGCCCGATGCGGCTCTGTCCTAGGCGACACTAAGCAGGAGCCATAATAGCTTCTAGTCTGACTTCGCCCCGCCTGGCTACCGGAGCCGGCGCGGGGCTTTTTGCAGTTCTTAACAGCTATTAATGATCGGTCGTCAGGATCTGCGAAAGTCAGCCTGCGGCAACAGAAGCCGCTTCCCACGGGGAGGCAGCCAGACATGATTTCAGAGGATTGGGAGCTCCGTCGCGAGTCCCGGCGGTGCGCTTTCGAAGCATCCCGCCAAGACGGACT
>QDFX01000007.1 GCA_003347645.1 Rhizobiaceae bacterium CPCC 101076
GAGGCCCAAGGCATGTGGTCCCGGCGGGTTAGACTCCCGTCACTAGGGTGTCCATCGGCCTCTCCCGTTCCGGCGGAACCGACCGCCCAGGGAGAGCGGGCACCCGCCAGCGGAGGCTAGAAAGCTAAGCCTCCGGGGGCCATGCGCAGCAAGCCAAGCACACCGCGCGCGGGACGTCGCGAGAGCGTCTTCCCGAGGTGAGCAAAACAATCGGTTTGGCCCTTCAAATCATCAGGCCAAACCGCCCCGGGAGAGGTCGATCTCCCGACGTCCCGCGCAGCCCTCCATGAGGACGCGACGAGGATTTTGGCCGCGAAGGAAGCGGGCCAGCGCGAAGACACTTCGAGCCACGGAGCGCTGACGCGTGTCGGTGTCTCTCTCTCCCCGACGAGGGAGAGAGCGGACTCGGGCGGGAACCGGCCGAGCCGAGTGAGGGGGGACGCCGGAGGCGTTCCGAGGCACGGCACAGCCTGGCCGCCATGACGAAGGCGTTCTCCCTCCCCGGCAATGGGGAGGGCGGACTCGCGGCAGCGAGCCGGGTGGGGCCTCGGGCCTATCGGACCATGGAACACGCGGAGAGGTCCCTGCCCCCACCCCGGAGCGCTTCGCGCTCTCGACCCTCCCCATTGCTGGGGAGGGAGACCCATGCCCCTGCCGCCGGTCAGACCTTCGACCAAAGGCGTGCGACAAACCTTCCTCCAATCCGCCCAACGTGTTACAACTGCGGCCGTACATCCAGGAGAAGCCGTTCGCGGCTACCGAAGGCGCAATCCCAAAAACGCTCAGGTCCCTGTTACTGGTTGTATGAGGAATGATCTGGAGAGCGCCGCGCGGTTTTCCGCGAGGCCGCCGAAGGGGCAAGCGGGAGCACGGCGCTCCGTCCGCGAATCTCTCAGGCAAAAGGACAGATCGGGGAGGAAGACCCTGACCATCCTTTTGGGAGAGAGACCCCATGCGCGTATTCGTTCTCGGCGCCGGAGTGATCGGCACCACAGCCGCCTGGTACCTTCACAAAGCCGGCCATGACGTCACCGTCCTCGACCGCCAGGGCGGCGCCGGCCGCGAGACCTCGTTCGCCAATGGCGGCCAGATATCGGTGTCGCACGCCGAGCCGTGGGCCAATCCGTCCGCGCCGCTGAAAGTGCTGAAATGGCTCGGCCGGGCCGACGCCCCGCTGCTGTTCCACCCGCGCCTCGACTGGCGGCAATGGCGCTGGGGCCTCAACTTCCTGCTCGAATGCCTGCCGTCCAGGACGCGCCACAATATCGAGCAGATCGTCAAGCTCGGAACCTATTCCCGCGCCTCGCTGCAGGAACTCCGTCAGGAAGAGCAGATCCGCTACGACCACCTCGAAAAGGGCATCCTGCATTTCTACACGAGCCAGCTCGAATACGACGCCGCGCAGGCTCCGGCCGAGGTCATGCGCAAGTTCGGCTGCCAGCTCGACATGCTGACGACCGAACAGGTCATCGCCATCGAACCGGCGCTAGCCTCGGCGCGGGACAAGATCGTCGGCGGCTCGATGACCGAAGCCGACGAGAGTGGCGACGCCAACGCCTTCACCAAGGAGCTGGCCCGGCTCTGCGCGGTCAACGGCGTCGAGTTTCGCTACAACACCACGATCCTCGGCCTCGACCGTGACGGCGACAGGATCACCGGCGTCCGCGTCCGCCAGGAAGACGGCTCCTACGCCACGCTGAAGGCCGACGCCTATCTCGTCTGCCTCGGCGCATATTCGCCGATGCTGGTCGGCGAGCACGGGATCGACCTCGATATCTATCCGGCCAAGGGCTACTCCGTGACCATGCCGGTCAAGGACCCGTCGAAGGCACATTCGGTCAGCCTGACCGACGACGAGTACAAGCTCGTATTCTCGCGTCTCGGCGATCGCCTCCGCATTGCCGGCACCGCCGAGCTCAACGGCTACAATCTCGACCTCAACAAGGTCCGCTGCGACGCCATCGTGAAGCGCACGCAGGACCTGTTCCCCGGCGCGGGCGATCCGGACCAGGCGACGTTCTGGACCGGCCTTCGTCCCGCCACGCCGTCGAACGTGCCGTATATCGGCAAGACGAAGGTGAAGAACCTGTTCCTCGACACCGGCCACGGCACGCTCGGCTGGACCCACGCCTGCGGCTCCGCCCGCGCGATCGCCGACATCATCTCCGGCCGTAAGCCCGAGGTCGATTTCGCGTTCACAGGTGTCTGATGGGGGGCGTCTGATTTGCCGCGCGGCGGGATGCGCCATTTATTTGGCGCGATGACGTGCTTAGAGGGACGGGCATGAAAGTCCGTCCCTCCCTCGTCCTCGGCCCGGTCCTCTTCCTGGTGGGCCTCATTGCACTGGGAGCGGCCTTCGTCGCCTTCCGCCCGCAGGTGCCGACCGCGCAGAGCGTCGGCGCGTCGCTCGTCGGCGGTCCGTTCAAACTGATCGATCAGTCGGGGCAGGAATTCACCGACAGATCGGTCGCCGGAAAGCCGTTCCTGGTCTTCTTCGGCTTCACCCATTGCCCGGATGTCTGCCCGACCAAATTGTTCGAGATCTCGCAGGTCCTGAACGCGATGGGCGACAGAGCGAACGACCTTCAGGTCCTGTTCGTCACCGTCGATCCGGAGCGCGATACGCCGGACGTGATGGGCCGCTACGTCTCGAGCTTCAATTCGAAGATCAGAGGCCTGACCGGAGACCGTCCGTCGATCGACGCGATGATCAAGGCTTACCGGGCGTACTCGAAGAAGGTGCCGACCGAGGACGGCTCCTACACGATGGACCACACCTCGATCGTCTACATGATGGACAGGAACGGCCAGTTCGTCGCCCCGCTCAACCTCGACCGCGCGCCCGACGAGGTCGCGAAGGACCTGGAGCGGATCGTCTGAAGCCCGGGCCCGCGGCGCTCGCGGACGTCCGCGCGAGGCCGTGCTCGGTCTTCTCCCAGACGTGCGGCGCGCGGATCAGCCGCCACACCGCCCGCCACGCCGCCACCGAACTCATCAGCCAGTAGAGCGGCACCAGCGCGATCCAGCGCGCCTGGCCGGTCAGATTCCGCCGATCGGCGCCGATCGCCGCGATCGCCATCGCGGTCCCGAAGCCGAGCACGAGATTCGTCCCGGTCAACGCCAATTCCAGCCAGCCGACCCAGTCGTCAAAAACCAGCCAGCCGCTGCTCAGCCCGTCCACGATTAGTCCGCCGACGAAGATCGGCAGCATCAGCGCGCTGATCGGCACGCCGCCGATGAACGCATGGAAGACGAGCGCATTCCGCCAGCCAAGTTCGCGATGCAGGCGAACGGGCCGGCGCATATGCACGATCCAGGTCACCACATAGCCCATCAGCCAGCGCGTCCGCTGCCTCAGCCAGGCGCGATGCGTGTTCGGCGCCTCCTCCAGCGTCGACGAGGAGATCGTCGCGCAGCGATAGCCGAAGCGGGCGAGCCTGACGCCGAGATCTGCATCCTCGGTCAGGTTCCAGGCATCCCAGCCGCCGACGCGGTCGAGCACTGCCGTCCGGAAATGGTTCGACGTCCCGCCGAGCGGAAACATCAAGCCGCATCGCGACAGTCCGGGCAGCAGGGCATCGAACAGCCCGGCATATTCGAGCGCGAAGACGCGGGTGATCCAGCTGTCCGCGCGGTTGTCGATGACCAGTCGCGCCTGCACGCAAGCGAGCTGTGGTCCGCCTCGCAGGAATGCCTGGACCGCATCCCGCAACTGTCCTGGTTCCGGCCTATCCTCGGCATCGAAGACGCCAATAATCGCACCTCGCGCGGCCGCCAGTCCGAGATTGAGGGCACGCGGTTTGGTCCTCGGCGAGCCTTGCGGCACCACGATGGTTTCGAAATTCGACGGCGCATCAAGTACCGCAAGCGCCGCCCGGGTTTCGGCATCGCCATGCTCGACCAGGAGCTTGATGTCGAGCTTGGCTTCCGGATAGTCGAGCGCCCGCAGCGCCCTGAGCAGGCCACCGAGGCAGCGGCTCTCTCGATAGAGAGGGATAAGCAGCGTGTAGATCGGCAGTTGATCGTCGGGAATGCGCTCCGATTTTGGCTCCTCCACCAGCGCGGTCAGCGCAACCAGACGCAGAGCGGTGATGGCGATGAACAACGCTGCAAATGCGAGGTCGAGCAGGAGAGGCTCATACGCCGCGGCGATCAGGGCGATGACCGAACATAGAACCAGGACTTGGGCACCGTAGCGGGCGGGAGCGCCGGATCCCGCGCTGAGATCGGGATCGATCGCCGCGGGTCCGCTCTGCACATAATCCGCCAGCGCAGCCCCAGCGACGTCGACGACGTAGCGCGTGAAAACCCTCGGAGCGCTCAGCAGGATGTTGGCCGACAGCCCAAATGATCGCGAGAAAGCAGCGAGTCTGGTGACCGACCTGGCCTTGGCGGCGACCAGAAGGCGGCCGTCCGGCAATCGCAGCATACCGCTCCGAAATGCCGATAATGCCTCTCGGGCGCTCAGTGACCCAGGGATGCCATCCACCCGCTCGGCCGTTCCAACATCAAGTTCGGCGGCAAGGCGGGAGACCAGCATCCGTTCATCGACGCGAGTACAGGCGAACAATGCATCGAGAGGCGGAACGCCCTGGGCCTTTGCGCAGTGCAGGGCCCGCATCACGACGGGCGTCGGGGCTAGTTCGGCCAGAAGAGCGATGTCTTCGGGTGTCGAAACGACCGCGGAATCCCGACCCGATCGCGGCGACCGCAGCCGCGCACGCGTACCCGCATCAGTCCGCGCAGCCCCCGCCATGCCGCGACCCCGAAATTTCCGGACCGCTCTCGCGGCCCGCCCCGCATCCAACTATAATGACACGCAAATCAAACCATGCGAGTCCTTTGCTCGATGCGCTTACTGGTTGCGACCTGCGCCGTCGCCGTGACGCTTTCGTCCTGCCTGATGCCTCTTGGCCGAGCCGACGCTCAGCCCGCGGCGGGGCTTCCGCGCCTGCGGACCGCCGGCAGCGAGACCTCGGAGTCGGATCGCGCGCCAAAGAGACTCGTGCGGTTCCTGACGTCGGCGGACTATCCGCCGTTTCAGTATGTGGCTCCGGACGGCAACCCGGCGGGCTTCAACGTCGATCTCGCACGTGCCATCTGCAGCGAGCTCGGCTTTTCCTGCACGATCCAGGCTCTACCCTGGAACGATCTTCTCGACGCGCTCCAGAATGGCCGGGCAGACGCGCTGATCGCCGGAATGAAGCCAACCGAGGATTTACGTGGGAAGGCGGAACTGACGCGCCCCTATTTCCGTGCAGTTGCCCGGTTTACTGCCCAAAAGGCATCGCCGCTCAAGGACACGACGCCCGAGGCCCTCACGGGCAAAAGCATAGCGGTCGTGGCCGGCACGGCGCACGAAGCTTTCCTCAAGGCCTTCTTCGCGAAATCCGATCTTCGCGGCTTCCCTGATGCCGAACTGGCGCGTGCTGCCCTGAAAGGCGGGCAGGTCGATGCGATGTTTGGCGACGGCGCGGCGCTGTCGCTCTGGTTGGGCGGTTCCGCGTCCGAGAATTGCTGCGCATTCACCGGCTCCGCCTATACCGAAAGCAGGTATTTCGGAGAAGGAATGACCATAGCCACCCGCAAGGGCGATCTTCGTCTTCGCAATCAGATCGACACGGCGCTCGATAATATCGAGACCAAAGGCGCCCTCTCCGACCTTTACCTTCGCTGGTTTCCGATCGGCATTTATTGAGCGCGGGGTTTGACGGGCTGGATCGTCGCCCCTAGTTTCGCGCCGCTCCAGGAGATTTGTACGCGATGACGGCCGTTTCCGGCATTCCAAGCCATGTGATCGAACTCGCCAAGGTGTCCACCGCCTGGCCGTTTGAGGAAGCTCGCAAGCTCGTGGCCCGCCTTGAGAAAAACGGCAGCGCCAAGGAAGTGCTGTTCGAGACCGGATACGGCCCATCGGGCCTGCCGCATATCGGCACCTTCGGCGAGGTCGCACGCACGACCATGGTACGGCACGCCTTCCGCGTCATCACCGAGGACAAGGTGCCGACACGCCTCCTGTGCTTCTCGGACGACATGGACGGCCTCCGCAAGGTTCCCGACAACGTGCCAAACCGCGAGGTGATGGAGCACTATCTTGGCCTGCCGCTGAGCCGCGTGCCCGATCCCTTCGGCAGCCCCGAAGGCTCGTTCGGCGCCGCGAACAATGCGCGCCTGCGCGCCTTCCTCGACCAGTTCGGCTTCAGCTACGAATTCGCCAGCGCGACCGCCTATTACACGTCCGGCCGCTTCGACGAGACGCTGCTGAAGATGCTCGCGGCGTACGACCAGGTGATGGAGATCATCCTGCCGACGCTCGGCCCGGAGCGCCGAGCGACTTATTCGCCGTTCCTGCCTGTCTGCCCGCGCACCGGCATCGTTCTGCAGGTGCCGATGATCGACCGCGACGTGGCCGCCGGCACGGTAACTTATATCGACCCAAAGACCGGTGAACGGATGACGACGCCTGTCACCGGCGGCCGCGTGAAATGCCAGTGGAAGGCCGATTGGGCGCTGCGCTGGGTGGCACTCGGCGTGGACTATGAGATGGCGGGCAAGGACCTGATCGACTCCGTCACGCTGTCGAGCAAGATCGCCCGCGCGCTTGGAGCGGAGCCGCCGGAAGGCTTCAACTACGAGCTCTTCCTCGACGAGGAGGGCCGGAAGATATCCAAATCACTGGGCAATGGCCTCACCATTGAGGACTGGCTGCGCTATGCGTCGCCGGAAAGCCTGTCGCTGTTCATGTACCAAAGTCCGCGCTCGGCGAAGCGCCTGCACTTCGACGTCATCCCGAGGAACGTGGACGACTATCTGGCCTTTATCGAGAAGTTCCCGAACCAGGAACCGAAGGATCAGCTGCTCAATCCGGCTTGGCACATCCATAGCGGCAATCCGCCACCGGCCGAACGTATCGGTTTAGAAAACACTCAGCTCGCCTTCTCGATGCTGCTCAACATCGCTTCGGTCTCGAATGCCGAGACGGCCGAACAGATGTGGGGCTTCATCCGCCAGTACGCACCGGGCGTCGGTCCTGACACACATCCGCGTCTCGGCGCGCTCGTCGGCTACGCCGTCGCCTACTATCATGACTTCGTGAAGCCCCAGAAGGTCTTCGTAGCGCCGGACGAGACCGCACGAAAAGCCCTTCTCGCGCTCGACGACGCCCTGGCCGCCATGCCCGCGGACGCAACGTCCGATGTTATCCAAGCCTCGGTCTATGAAGTCGGCCGGAGCTTCTACCCTGACACATCCGGCAAGGCGAAGTCGCCAGACGGCCGTCCCGGCGTCTCCCAGGCCTGGTTCGTCACGCTCTACAAGACGCTGATTGGACAGGAACGCGGACCGCGCTTCGGCTCGTTCGTGGCCGTTTATGGTATCGACGGCACACGCGGTCTGATCGCGAAGGCCTTGGCCAACGAACTCGCTGCGGCCTGAACCTTACTGGCTTGACCAGAGAATCCGCTGGATCCACGCGATGTCCTTCGTCGCGATCACCCGGTCCGGATGTTCGGAATTGAACGAGCGCAGCTCGACCGTCTTGGCGGTCTGCCGCTTCAGCTCCTTCGCGAGGATTTCGCCTTCCTTCGTCTTGACGACAACGCGGTCGCCTCGGCGCGGCTTGGCTGCCGGCGAGACCACGATGATGTCGCCGTTCCGATAGAGCGGCAGCATCGAATCGCCCGAAATCTCAAGGGCGTATGCCTGATCATCGTCGATATCGGGCAGGCTCACCTCTTCCCATCCGGAACCGACCGGGAAGCCGCCATCGGTGAAGAAACCGCCACCGCCCGCCTGTGCCATACCGATCAGCGGCACGGTGCGGTTCGCCCCCTTGCCGCGGCCGGCGACGATATCGAGGAAGCTTTCGAGCGAGCTGCCGGTTGCCGCAAGGATCTTCGAAACCGATTCGGTCGACGGCCAGCGCGGACGTCCGTCGGCGGCGACGCGCTTGGAGCGATTGAACGTCGTAGGATCGAGACCTGCCCTCTTGGCGAGGCCTGACGCGGACATGCCGTGAGCCTCCGCGAGACTATCGATCGCGGCCCAGATTCGGCTGTGCGTCAGCATATTGCCCTCAACGGGAAGGTTAGAAGAATAGTAGGAATTAGTACCTCCGACTACTTTTGTCCAGCGAACTTTGCAGCTTTCTTGATTGAAGCGGCCGGGGCTTCTAAAGCTCGGCCGGGATGATCGAAACTATCTATAAAATACTGCCCGCCGAGATGTGGGAGCAGGCCTGCCGGGAGGGTCTTTTCCGTGGCGCTCCGGTGGACATCGCGGATGGCTTCATCCACTTTTCGACCGCCGAACAGGTGGCCGAAACCGCCGCGAGGCACTTCGCTGGACAGGCCGACCTGATCCTGCTTGCCGTCGACACCACGGCGCTCGATGCAGCACTGAAATGGGAACCGTCGCGAGGCGGCGCACTCTTTCCGCATCTTTACAACGACATGGATGTGTCGGCTGTCAGGTGGGCAAAACCCCTCCCCTGGAACGGCACCCACCACGTTTTTCCGGAGCTTGGACAATGATCGGCGCCGGCTGGCCGCTCCTGCGCGGCGTCTTTCAATCGATCGATCCCGAACGGGCGCATGAGCTGACGCTCGCGGCGCTTGAGCGCGTTCCCCTGCCGCCCGCCCGACCGGACGATCCGCGCCTCGCAGTCGAGGCCTTCGGACTGACATTCCCGAATCCGATCGGTCTCGCCGCAGGCTTCGACAAGGATGCGCGCGTTCCCGATGCGATGCTGAGACTGGGCTTCGGCTTCGTCGAGGTCGGCTCGATCACGCCGCTTCCGCAGCCCGGGAATCCGAAACCGCGCATTTTCCGGTTACCTGACGATCAAGGCGTCATCAACCGGCTCGGCTTCAACAATGGTGGCCACGAAGCCGCGCTACGACGCCTTGCCAACCGGAAGCGCGGAGGAATTCTCGGCATCAATGTCGGCGCCAATAAAGACGCCGCCGACCGCACTGCGGACTATGTCTCCGGCATCCGCGTCTTTGCCGACCATGCCGACTATCTGACGGTCAACATCTCATCGCCGAACACGCCCGGCCTGCGCGACCTTCAGGCACGTGGCGCACTCGACGATCTTCTGGCGCGCGTGGTCGAGGCGCGGGATGGCATGGTCACCCGCAAGCCCGTTCTCCTCAAGATCGCACCCGATCTCGCTCTGAGTGATCTGGACGACATCACCGAAGTGGCGCTCGCACGCGGCATCGACGGCCTGATCGTCTCGAATACGACGATCACCCGTCCGGCCGGGCTCGGCGGCGAACACATCAAGGAGCCGGGCGGACTTTCCGGCACTCCCCTGTTTCAGCGCGCGACATGGATGCTGGCCGAAGCTGCAAAGCGCGTTGAGAGACGAATTACTCTCGTCGGGGTCGGTGGCATCACGTCGGCGGAGACGGCTCTCGCGAAGTTCCTGGCGGGAGCCAGTCTGATTCAGCTCTATACGGGGCTGACCTATGCCGGTCCGGGATTAGTCAGCGATATCAAGCAGGGCTTGCTGACGATGATCGCACGCGAGGGGTCGCTAAAGTCTCTTATCGGCCGGGATCGAGATGCGATCGCAGCGGCAGGCCCGGGCGTTTAGGCGCGATTGCCGAGTTTCAGCAGCCGACTCAAGAGCCAGAGCGGAAACACGATCACCGCACCGAGCAGGAACCAGCGGAACACGGTTTCGACCGCATCCCAGATATTGTCGAAGAACTCGAAGAACAGTTCACGAAGACCGCGCAGGATCGCGAAAGCATCAAGATCGAGCACCGCGAGCAGCACGCCGATCACGACCGAGAGCATTACAAGCTTCGCCAGCACCCACAACGGCGACCCGCCGAAGAACCGGGTCAGTGGATCCGCGGCAGCTGGCTTTGCGGGAATCTGAACGGGTTCGGCCTGCGGGGGCGAACTGGTGTGTGCGTCGGTCATACTCGAATTCTAGCATGGCCGCCGGTGTCGGCCAAAGCTGCGAGCTATTTCTCTTCGGCCATGACCCGAATCGAATATTCCGATTGGGGCGTGTCGGCCACTCCCGAAACCTCGTAGACGTGGCCATCATACTCGACCTCATCGCCGGGGATTGGAGCATAGAAACCTTCCGGCACCACGCCTTTGTCGAGCCGCTCGGTCGATCCATCCTTGTGAAGCACAACCACGCCGACCCGACCGGTCGGGCTCGACCGTTCCGGCTTTTCGAAATGACGCATCGGCAAACTCCAGGCTGCGGTCTCAATTCGAGGCCGACTAACCAACCCGGAAATGCTTGGAGAGTTTCAAACCCTGCGCTTGATAATTGGACCCAAGATCAGCGCCATAGAGACGTTCCGGCAATGCCGCGAGACGTTCGTAGACCAGGCGACCGACGGTCTGGCCGTGCTCCAGGATGAACGGAACCTCGTGGCTGCGCACTTCGAGCACGGCTCGCGAACCGCGTCCGCCGGACGCTACATGGCCGAAGCCCGGATCGAAAAAGCCGGCATAGTGGACGCGGAACTCGCCCACGAGCGGGTCGAACGGCACCATCTCTGCTGCATAGGCCGGCGGCACATGCACCGCCTCCCGCGAGGCAAGGATATAGAACTCGCCTGGATCGAGGATCAGAGTGCGATCGCGCGCCGAAACCTCTTCCCAGAAGTCTTCGACCGCATAGCCGTTGACGTTGTCGACATCGATCACGCCGGTATGCCGCTTGGCGCGATACCCGACCATGTGCTTTCCGCCGAGCCCTGACAGATCGACCGTGACCGAGATGCCGTCGCGGAGATCGGGCTGATCGGTATCGACCAACCGCTCCGCGTCCTGAAGCGCTCGCATCTCCGCTTCGTCGAGACCGACATGGCCGCGGCGGAACCGGATTTGCGACAGCCGAGAACCGGTGCGCACCAGAACCGGGAACGTGCGCGGGCTGATCTCAGCCCAGAGCGCACCTTGATAGCCGGGCGGAAGGACATCGAAACCGCGCACGCCGTCCGCAATTACACGGGTGAAAACATCCAGTCGGCCGGTCGAGCTCTTCGGATTGGTCGAAGCCTGCACGTCAGGAGGCAGGTCGAGGCTTTCCAGCAGCGGCACGAGATAGACGCAACCGGTTTCGAGAACCGCGCCATCTTCCAGGCTGAAAGCGTGAATCAAGACGGAGTCCAGCCGCTCACGGACCGTCTGCCCGGGACCGGGCAGGAAGCTCGCCCGAACGCGATAGGCCGTCTTGCCGAGACGAAGATCGAGCGATGCCGGCTGGATCTGCCGATCGATCGCAGGCGCCTCAAGACGCACGATTCCTGCATCGATCAGCGCGCTGATCGACTGCGCCGGAGCGATGCCGGTGCCGAAGTCCGCGCCTTGAGCCATGGATGTCCGCCGGTCCAACACACTCCGTCAGTAGCAATCCAGCGGATTGACGCCAAGCGGAGCGAGGAGTAGAGCCTCGATTTATCCCGTGGTGATTTGAGCCGGCCGGCTTGCAGCCACGTAAAACAAGTCGCTAAAAGGCCGTGGCGCGAGTGACTTAGGTCTTGCTGCGCGGCGGCTCTGTCATCGAAGGTGCCGCGTGTCGAAGAAAGCTCCCCTCCCCGCCCGCAAGCTCAAGCCCGCGACGGTCGCCGTGCACGAAGGTGCGCTACGCAGCCAATTCAACGAAACCGCGGAATCGATCTTCCTCACGCAGGGCTACATCTACGACTCGATGGAGCAGGCCGAGGCGCGGTTCAACAACACTGATCCCGGCTTCCAGTATTCCCGTTTCTCGAACCCGACCGTGACCATGTTCGAGAACCGCATGGCCGCTCTCGAAGGCGCCGAGGCCGCCCGGGCCACCGCGACCGGCATGGCCGCGGTCACGGCCGCGATCCTCAGCTTCGTGAACGCCGGCGAACACATCGTCGCCGCCAAGGCGCTGTTCGGCTCGTGCCGCTACATCATCGAGGATCTCGCGCCGCGCTTTGGCATCACCTCGACACTCGTCGACGGTTCGGATCTCGACCAGTGGCAGGAGGCTGTTCGCCCGAACACCAAGGCGTTCTTCCTCGAAACGCCGACCAATCCGACGCTCGACATCTATGACATCTCGGCCGTTGCGGAGATCGCGCATGCGGCAGGGGCGAAGCTGATCATCGACAACGTGTTCGCGACGCCGGTTTTCCAGAAGCCGCTCGCGCTCGGTGCCGACGTCGTCTGCTATTCGGCGACGAAGCACATCGACGGGCAGGGCCGCACGCTCGGTGGCATCGTGCTCGGCACGGAGGAATTCGTCACCGGCCCGCTGCAGATGTTCCTGCGCCAGACCGGACCCTCGCTCTCACCGTTCAATGCGTGGGTCATGTTGAAGGGCCTGGAAACTTTGGCGCTCCGGGTCGAGAAAGCGGCGGCCAACGCAGCGAAGATCGCGGACTTCCTCGCCGATCACCCGAAGGTGACCAGGGCGATCTACCCGTTCCGTCCGGACCATCCGCATGTCGCCCTCGCCAGGAAGCAGATGACGGCGGGTTCCACGCTCGTGACCTTCGACGTGAGGGGCGGCAAGGCGGAGGCGTTCCGCTTCGGCGGTGCGCTGGAAATCGTCAAGATCACCAACAATCTCGGCGACGCGAAGAGCCTGATCACCCATCCCGCGACGACGACGCATCAGCGCCTGACGCCGGAAGCCCGCGCGGAGCTCGGCATCGGCGACAGCATGCTGCGCCTGTCGGTCGGCATTGAGGATGCGGACGACCTGATCGAGGATATTTCCATCGCGCTGGACGCAATCTGACGCACCCAAATAGCCGCGTTTCGGGTTATCCTTGAGCCATGTACAGCGCGACGACACGCGGCATTCAGATTACGGTCACTCCGAAATTCCTGACCCAGGAATCGGAGCCAGACCGCGCGCATTTCGTCTGGGCGTATTCGATCGACATCGAGAACCATGGAGAAACCCAGGTTCAGTTGCTGTCGCGCTACTGGAGGATCACTGACGCCTCGGGCCGCGTGCAGGTGGTCGAAGGTCCGGGCGTCGTCGGCGAGCAGCCGATCCTCGGCCCCGGAGAGACCTTCTCCTATACGAGCGGCGTGCCGCTCACGACCTCTTCGGGCTTCATGGTCGGTTACTATGTGATGGTGACCGACGAAGGCGAGAAGTTCGAAGCCGATGTTCCGGCCTTCTCGCTGGATCGGGCCGAAGAGCGCCGGGTCGTTCATTGATGGGTTCGAGACCGTCGCCCCAAATCGTGTCCATTCTCGAGCGTCTCGTTGCGTTCGACACAGTCAGCTCGAAGTCGAACCTTGAACTGATCGACTGGGTGCAGAAATATCTGACCGATTGCGGCCTCGCGTCGGCAATCCTACCCAGCGCATCCGGCGACAAAGCCTCCTTGCTGGCACGGATCGGGCCCGACAACGAACCGGCGATCGCCCTCTCGGCCCATACCGACGTCGTACCGGTCGCGGGACAGAACTGGTCGAGTGACCCGTTCACCCTCATCGAGCGCGACGGAAAGCTCTACGGCCGCGGCTCATGCGACATGAAGGGCTTCGTCGCCCTGATGCTGGCGGCCGTCCCGGCGCTGATGGAAAAACCGCTGAAGCGGCCGGTCCAGCTCGTCCTCACCTACGACGAGGAAACGACCATGGACGGGGTGGCGGATTCGCTCCGTCATATCGGTCAGGAATGGCAGCGCCCGGCCGCGGTCATCGTCGGCGAGCCAACGAGCATGCAGGTCGTCGATGCGCATTTGTCGATCGGCGGCGTCCGCATGGTGATCCACGGCCGCGCCGCTCATTCCAGCCTGCCGCACCTCGGCGCGAGCGCGATCGATGCCGCGCATCAGGTCATCGGCGAGCTGATGCGCATCCGCGATGAATTCATAGCTGCCGGGGATCCGACCGGTCGGTTCACGCCACCGCATTCGACGCTAAACGTCGGCCGCATCCAGGGCGGGCAGGCGCACAACATCGTGGCACCGTCATGCATGCTGGAATTCAGCATGCGGGGCGTGCCGGGCTCCGACATCGAGGGCGCGATCGAGCGCGTCATAGCTTTCGGCGAGGGGCCGGTGCTCAGCCGCATGCGCGCGACCGCCCCAGAGGCGCATATCGATGTCGAACGCTGGCTGTTGGCGCCGTCGCTCGGCCCACGACCGGGCTCCGAAGCCGAATTGATCGCCATGCGCCTTGCCGGCACGAACAGCACGACGACTGTCTCATACGCCACCGAGGCCGGCCATTATCAGCGCGCAGATATCCCGACGGTCGTTTGCGGGCCGGGTTCGATTGATCAGGCGCACGCACCCGACGAATTCATCGAACTCAGCCAACTTGCTGCCGGCGAGGCGTTCATCCAGCGCCTGATCGAGGAATGCAGGGCCTAGCTGTCGGAGATTCCGACATCGGATGGCGACAGCGTGTATTTCCGCGAGCAGAACTCGCAGGTCACGGTAATCGCGCCGTCATCGCCGACCATGTCGCGCCGCTCCTCGTCCGAGAAGCTCTTGAGCATTCCCAAAATCCGCTCCTGCGAGCAGCGGCAGGATTCCCGCACGCCCTGACCATTGAAGACGCGGACACCCCGCTCGTGGAATAGCCGGAACAGCAGTTGCTCGCTGGCGATCGTCGGATCGATCAATTCGTGATCTTCGATTGTCTCGACGAGAGCCTGAGCCTCGGTCCACGCATCGTCATCGTCCGCCGGCGGCATGACGAGGTCTTCCGGCGCATCGCCCGGATGCAGGTCCTGCGTACGAATCCGCTCACCAGCGGCCGGAAGAAACTGCACGAGCAAGCCACCCGCACGCCAGGCATGCGAACCGCCGGAACCATTGCCCCCGAACGCCTCGGCGACAGCGAGCCTTACCCGCGTTGGGATCTGCTCCGACTGACGGAAATATTGGTGCGCCGCCTCTTCCAGGCTGTTGCCCTCGAGCGGGACCACGCCCTGATAACGGTTCATGTCGCCGCCGGCGTCGATCGTCATCGCCAGATGGCCGTGCCCAAGCAGATCGCCCGTCGCCACGCTCGGCATCTCGGCAAGACGATCGGCATCGTATCGTGCATAGGCACGCAGCCGATCAGGAGCCTCGAAGTCGACCACCAGCATGTCGATGGCACCGTTCGAACGGGTCTGCAGCTGGAAGCGGCCGTCGATCTTCAGCGACGAACCGAGCAGAACCGTCAGCGCCACGGCCTCGCCGAGCACCTTCGACACAACCGGCGGATAGTCGTGGCGATTCAGAACGCTGTCGATGGACGGGCCGAGGCGCACGACACGCCCCCGGACATCCAGACCCTCGACCTGGAACGGCAAAATATGATCGTCGGTACTCTCAAGCATCCACGCCTCTAATAAGGGTCAGGCCTGGATCGCGTCGAAGCACCAGGCGAGGACGCCCTTCTGCGCATGAAGCCGATTCTCGGCCTCGTCGAACACGGCCGATTGCGGTCCGTCCATGACCTCTGCGGTGACTTCCTCACCCCGGTGCGCAGGCAGGCAATGCATGAAGATGGCGTCTCGGGATGCCGCCTTCAACAGCTTGCTGTTCACCTGATAGGGCTGCAGCAGGTTATGGCGCCGCTCCTTCTCGCCATCTCCCATCGAAACCCAGGTATCGGTGAGGATACAGTCAGCGCCGTCGACCGCCTCGAAAGCATCGCTGGTGAGTTCGACCGCCGCGCCCTCACCCTTTGCCCAGGCGACAAGCTCGTTGCTCGGGGCGAGTTCCGGCGGGGTAGCAATGCGAAGCGTGAAATCGAGCCGAGCCGCGGCGTGTACCCAGGAGGCGAGGACATTGTTGGAGTCACCGGTCCAAGCGATCGTCCGACCCTTGATCGAGCCGAGCCGCTCCTCGAACGTCATCAGGTCAGCCATTACCTGGCAGGGATGCGACGTCTTCGTCAGGCCGTTTATCACCGGCACTGTGGCATGGCGCGCAAGTTCCTTAAGCGCATCGTGCTTCAGGATGCGGATCATGATTCCATCGACATAGCGCGACATCACCCGCGCGGTGTCCTCGATAGCCTCGCGCTCGCCGAGCTCGATTTCCTTGCCTGTCACCATCAAGGGCGAACCGCCGAGTTCGCGGACGCCGACATCGAAAGACATGCGGGTGCGAAGCGACGGCTGTTCGAAGACGAGCGCGATGACCCGGCCGTCCAGAGGACGGTCCTTCGCGGCCTCGGGCGTCCGGCGGCGGGCTTTCATCGCCTTGCCGGCGTCGAGAATGGTGCGGAGCGTCGATCCAGTGAAATCGGACAGATCGAGGAAGTGGCGGGGAGCAGTCACGGTCGGTCTTTCTATTCAGCCGCGCTGAGGCCCTGAGCGAGCCTCTTGTCGAGAGCGTCGAGGGCTTCGTCCATGCGTTCGACGGCAAGCGCCATCTCGTCGTCGCTGACGATCAAGGGCGGGAGGAGGCGCACGACATTGTCGCCGGCCGGCACCGTCAGCACATGCGCATCGACGAATGCCGAAACTACCTCGCCCGGAGGGATCAGGCATTTGAGGCCAAGCATCAGGCCCTCGCCACGCAGTTCTTCAACGATGTTCGGGTGGCGGTCGACGAGCGCACCGAGCTTCTGCTTCAGCACCAGCCCCTTGCGGCGAACCTCTTTGAGAAAAGCGGGTTCAAGCACCACGTCGAGCACGGCATTGCCGACGGCCATCGCGAGCGGATTGCCGCCGAAGGTGGTGCCGTGCGAACCGGCGGTCATGCCGGAGGCCGCTTTCGCGGTGGCCACGCAGGCGCCGACGGGAAATCCGCCGCCGAGCCCCTTCGCCAGCGCCATGATGTCCGGAGCGACACCCGACAATTCATAAGCGAAGGCATGGCCGGTGCGGCCGATGCCGGTCTGAACCTCATCATAGATCAGCAGCAGATCGCGCTCGTCGCATATCTCGCGCAAACGGCGCAGGAACGCGGCGGGCACCTCGCGAATGCCGCCCTCGCCCTGGACAGGCTCGATTATGATCGCGGCCGTCTCGGGAGTAATCGCGGCAAGCAGAGCCTGCTCGTCGCCGGGCGCGACATGATCGAAGCCCGGGACTTCCGGGCCGAAACCGTCGAGATGCTTCGGATTGCCGCCCGCGGAAATGGTCGCCAGAGTCCGGCCGTGGAAAGCGCCGTTGAAGGCGACGATCCGCCAGCGTTCGGGATGACCCGAATAGCTATGGTATTTGCGGGCCATCTTGATGGCGGCTTCGTTGGCTTCGGCACCCGAGTTCGTGAAGAACACGGTGTCGCCGAAGCTCGCCGCCACGAGCCGCGTCGCCAACCGCTCGCCGTCCGGTATCTTATAGAGATTGGACGTGTGCCAGAGCTTACCGGCCTGCTCGCGCAGCGCCTCGACGAGATGCGGATGGCAATGGCCGAGGGCATTCACCGCGATGCCGGCGCCGAAATCGAGATATCGCTCGCCTGTGACCGTGGTCAGCCACGCTCCTTCGCCATGCTCGAAAGCAAGGTCGGTACGCGCGAAGACGGGAAGCAAAGCGGAGCTCACGGGCGCCTCGGTAAAGTGTGGCCTAAAAAGCGCAGAGGCGCCGCCCAGCAGAGCGGCACCTCCGGAAAGCGCCGATTTTACGGGCCGACCGTGCAGTGTCAATGACGGCTAGAGCCCTGAGTTCTCAGGCGATGAATCGGAATGCGAGCAGAGTTTTCCCGACCTGTGGGGAAAACACCCCGTTCTCCTTTCGGACTCTTGCGGCCGAGTCAGCCGATCATGTAGTTTACCAATCGTTAAGCACGATATCTCGTGTGAGACGGAATTTCAGCTACTATGGACGGTATATCCGGTCCAGGCTTGGTGTTGAACCGGCTGGATCCACCCGTTCGGATTCCGCCTCGCCGATACAATGGAGCCGCGCTGATGAACTGGACGGATGAGCGTGTTGAGCTTCTCAAGAAGCTCTGGAGCGATGGGTTGAGCGCGAGCCAGATCGCTGCTGAACTCGGCGGTATCACGCGCAATGCTGTCATAGGCAAGGTTCACCGCCTCGGCCTTTCCGGTCGCGCCAAGGCTGTTCAAAGCACCGCTCCCCGCCCGCGCAAGCCTCGCGCGCCGTCGCATCCGTCGATGGTTTTCCGCACTGCCGGTGCGACCGCGCTGGCTCCGGTCCGCACGGTCGATCTCGACATCGAGCCGATCATCCAGCGCGCACCGCGCCCTATGCTGGAGCCGGTCTCCTGCGAGCGCGTGACCATCATGGATCTGCGCGAATGCATGTGCCGCTGGCCGATCGGCGACCCCGGCAGCGAGAGCTTCCGCTTCTGCGGAACCCGCTCCAATATGGGCTCGTCCTATTGCAGCTATCACGCGACCATCGCCTATCAGCCGGCGAGCGATCGCCGCCGCCGTGCGGTCGCCTGATCGCAGCGAGCAGAACCAAAAAATAGGCCGCGCGATGCGCGGCCTATTTAGTTCAGAAGAAGATATCAGCAGAAGGCATCAGCCCGCGCGGGCAAAGCGCTCGTCGAAGCTGTAGCCGGAGCCGCGCACTGTGCGGATCGGATCCTGGCGGCGGCCGCGATTGATCACCTTGCGCAGGCGACCGACGTGGACGTCCACCGTGCGTTCGTCGATATAGACATCGTGGCCCCAGACACCGTTGAGCAATTGCTCGCGGGAGAAGACGCGGCCGGGAGTCTGCATCAGGAATTCTAGGAGGCGGAACTCGGTCGGGCCGAGCTCCAGTTCGCGACCGCCGCGGCGGACACGGCGCGTTTCGCGATCAAGCTCGATATCGCCGGCCTTCAGTTGCGAAGCGATGTGATCCGGCTTGACGCGGCGCAGCAGGCTCCGCACGCGAGCGACCAATTCCGGCACCGAGAACGGCTTCACGACATAGTCGTCGGCGCCGGTGGCCAGACCACGCACGCGCTCGGTCTCTTCGCCGCGCGCGGTCAGCATGATGATCGGGAGACGTTCCGTCTCCGGCCGAGCGCGGAGGCGACGGCAGAGTTCAATGCCGGACAGGCCCGGCAGCATCCAGTCGAGCAGAACGAGATCCGGAACCCGTTCACGAAGCCTGGTTTCGGCCTCGTCACCGCGAGCGACGCTTTCGACGTCATAGCCTTCCGCTTCGAGATTGTACCGGAGGAGGAGCGTCAATGGCTCCTCGTCCTCCACGATCATGACCCGTGCGGACATCCTGTTCTCAATCCTCGCCGAACGAGATCGTCGTGGTGCTCGTCAGATCACCCTTCGGACGCTCGTCGATTAACGGCTCGCCGACCGCCAGATAGTGGATCGTCTCGGCGATGTTGGTGGCGTGATCGCCGATGCGCTCGATGTTCTTCGCGCAGAACAGGAGATGGGTGCAGAACCCGATATTGCGCGGGTCTTCCATCATGTAGGTCAGGAGTTCGCGGAACAGCGAGGTGTAGATCGCATCGATCTCGCCGTCGCGCTTCCAGACCTGGAGGGCGCGGGTCGCGTCACGGCGGGAATAGGCGTCCAGCACTTCCTTGAGCTGGCCGAGCACAAGTTCGCCCATGTGGTCGACGCCACCGGCAAGCTTCGGCGGCTGCAGCTGCCCCTCGAGGGCGACCACGCGCTTGGCGATGTTCTTGGCCAGATCGCCGATGCGCTCGAGATCGTTCGAGACACGAAGCGCGGCGACGACCTCGCGGAGGTCGACCGCCATCGGCTGGCGCTTGGCGATCGTGAGAACTGCCTTCTCCTCGACCGCGTGCTGCAGACTGTCGATGACGCGGTCGCGCTCGATGATCCGCTGGGCGGCGGCTAGGTCACGCGACAACAGCGCGGAAATCGATTCCCCGACCAGTTGCTCGGCGAGACCGCCCATCTCCGCGATCATCTCGCTGAGGGACTTCAGGTCCTCGTCGAACTCTTTCGAGGTGTGCTGTGTCATCATAGCGCCGGTTCCTCTAGTGCGGCCCTCTTAAGAGGGATCAATGACGCTTCGATGACATCGAGGGAAGCGCATTTCGCGCCTCCAGTCACTCATCGGCGCGGGTATTCAGAACTGCGGTAAACCGCGCCCCCCCTCCGGAAGGGCTTTCGATCAGGAGTCGACCGCGGTGGCGGGCCATGATGTGCTTGACGATGGCAAGCCCGAGACCCGTCCCTCCCTTCTCCCGACTCTCGCCGACATCGACGCGATAGAAGCGTTCGGTCAGGCGGGGCAGATGCTCCGGCGGAATGCCCGGCCCATAATCCTGCACGGAGATCCGGATCTCCGGTCCGGTTGCGGTGACCGAGACATCGACCCGCTTTCCCGACTGGCCGTATTTGATACCGTTCTCGACGAGGTTCTCGACGACGCGGATCAGTTCATCGCGGTCTCCCGGCACGGATACGGAAGTGCCCGGAAACGACGAACGGATTTCCACGCCGCGCTCGCCGGCCAGAGGCGAGAGACTGTCGACGACGCTGCGAACGATTTCGACGGGGTCGACCGGTGTCGACGGCCTCAAATGCTGCTTTTGCTCGATCCGAGACAGTGACAGCAGGTCGTCGACGAGACGCGACATGCGCGCGGCCTGGCTGCGCATGATGTCGAGGAAGCGCTCGCGCGCCGAAACGTCCGCCTTCGCAGGTCCTTGAAGAGTCTCGATGAAACCGAGCAGCGCGGCCAATGGCGTGCGCAATTCGTGACTCGCATTAGCGACGAAATCGACGCGCATGCGCTCCGCCCGGCGGAGATGCGTCAGGTCGTGCAGGACGAGGAGAACGAATTGCGGATTGCCTCGTTCGCGGTCTGCCTGATCCAGCCAGACAGGCCCGATCCGGGCTTCCAGCCAGCGGTCGACCGGCACGCGATCGGCATATTCCACCGTTCTCGCAGTACCGCCTGTGCCCACCGCACGGACTGCATCCAATATCTCCGGAACGCGCAGGGCGAAGGACACCGGATCACCGGTCCGCAGATTGCCGAAAACATCAATCGCGGGAGCGTTGAACTCATGCACGATGCCGCGAGCCGTCAGCAGGATCGCCGGCTCGTTCAATGCTTCGAGAAGAGCGACGGCCAACGGGTCGGCGTCACGTTCCGTCTGACTGACAGGCACTGTCGCGCGATCGTCCAGCGGGGTGAAGGCCGTGGCGAGCGGCACGGCGATGGCGCTGAGCGCGGCAATCCAGAGCGGAAGTAGCCCGAGGCCCCAGAGTGCCGCGAGCACGACCAGCGCCGCGCCAATAGCAATCCGGCCCCTTTTCAGGCGTCGCAGAAATACGCTTCCTTCCACTGCGTTCGCCTTGCCGTCCCAAACCAACGTCATGGCCGCTTCCTCGCTTTGCTGCGACAGGGGCACGGCCGCGTGACAGTGACATGACACCAGTATTTCCGCCATGTCACAAACGCTCAACTACTGTCGGGGCACCAATCCTTTTGGTCGGCACTTTCAGCGTCTTGCCGCGTTTAGGAACGTCGTTCCAGCGCGGAAGCCCGATGTCTGTATTTCAACAAGGTCGCAACGTCTGGCATGTCGAGAGAGCCCAGCGGGCATCGGTTCTGATCGACGGCGCGGCCTATTTCGGCGCGGTCCGCAGCGCGCTCAGGAAGGCGCGGAAGACGATCTTCATCATCGGCTGGGACATCAACAGCCGGGTCAGATTGGTCGGCGAGAGTGGCAAGGCCGATGATGGCCTTCCCGAGGAGCTCTGCCAGTTCCTCTGCGCGCTGGTCAAACGCCGGCCGGAGCTGACCATCAACATTCTGCTCTGGGACTTCTCGATCCTCTATTCCACCGAGCGAGAGATATTTCCATCCGTCAGCCTCGGTTGGAATATGCCGTCCTGCATCCGCCTTTGCCTTGACGACGCTCTTCCTCTCGGCTCTGCCCATCATCAGAAGCTGGTCGTGGTCGACGATTGCGTCGCATTCTCGGGCGGGCTCGACCTGACCGTCAGGCGTTGGGACACGAGCGATCACAGCTTCGACAATCCATTGAGGAAGGATGCGTCGGGAAGCTCCTATCGCCCGTTCCACGACGTCCAGATGCTGGTGAACGGCCCGGCGGCCCGGCGTATCGGAGAGCTTGCCCGCACCCGTTGGGAAAGAGCGACGTTCGAGCGCTTGCCCGACGTTCACCCGGAAGAGGAGTGCTGGCCCGAAGGAATCCAGGCGCATTTCCGCGATGTCGATATTGGCATCGCGCTGACCCAGCCGGTGTACGATGCCATCCCGGAAGTCCGGCAGGTAGAGCAGCTTTTTCTCGACGCGATCGACCGGGCCGAACGTCACATCTACATCGAGAACCAGTTCCTCACTCGCCTGCCGATTGCCGAGCGCATTACCGCGCGGATGCGCGAACGCCCGGAACTCGAAACCCTCATCGTCGCCCCGCACACCCACGAATCGTGGATCGAAGCCCGCACGATGCGGACGGGGCGGATCAACTTCCGTCGCTGCTTCGAGGAGGCCGGCGTCCAGGACCGTGTCCGGTTCTTCTATCCATCCGTGGAAACCGAGGCTGGGCAGATCGACACCATGGTCCATTCGAAGGTGATGGTAGTCGACGACCGTTTCCTGCGGGTCGGATCCGCCAATCTCAACAATCGGTCCATGGGTACTGACACCGAATGCGATCTTGCTCTCGAAGGCGAGACGCCCGAGGTCCGCGCGCAGATCGAAACTCTGCGCAACACGCTGATCGGCGAGCATTGCGGTGTTTCAGCTTCGGAGGTCGCCACCGCTATCGTGCGGGAGGGATCCATGCTTCGCGCCACCGAGATCCTGCAGGAGCGAGGCCACCGGATGCGGCCGATCGAGGACGGCGAACCCGACCCCTCCGACATTTCGCGCGGCATCAGCGCGGTCGCCGATCCCGAAAGGACGGTCGGGATTGAGGAATTCATCCATCACTTGGTCGGTGCGAAAGTGCCGTATCGTCAGGTCTCACATGTGTTTCAGGTCGCGCTGGGATGTCTCCTCGTCGTCGCGCTTACTCTGGCCTGGCGCTACACTCCGTTGTCGGAATGGACCGATCCGCGGACACTGCGCGATGCCGCCGAAACCCTTTCCGGAAGCTATTGGGCACCGCTTATCGTCATTGGCGTCTTCGTGGTCGCCGGGTTCGTCCTGTTCCCGGTGACGATCCTGATCGCCGTCACGGCGGGCGCGTTCGGCCCGGTTCTGGGCCTTGCCTATGCCGGCGCCGGCGCACTGGCGAGCGCCGCGGCTACTTATTTCATCGGCCTGAAGCTCGGACGGGACGCCCTCAGACGTCTGGTCGGGCCGCGGCTGAACCGGATATCGCGGAAGGTCTCCGACAAGGGCGTACTCGCCGTTGCCGCCGTGCGCCTCGTACCCGTCGCCCCGTTCACCGTCGTCAATCTCGCTGCGGGCGCAAGCGGAATAAGGGTCACCGACTTTCTCGCCGGCACGGCATTGGGACTCACGCCGGGCCTTATCGTGCTGTCGACGCTCGGTGACCAGGTTTTCCGGGTGCTTTCGGATCCCAGTGGTGCCGACATCGCTATGTTCCTCGTTCTGGCCATGGCCTGGATCGGCCTGTCCTTTGGCGCACAGGTCGCGATGACCAAGTTCCGGAAAACCCGCGCATGAAAAAACCCGCGGATGCCGTGCGGGTCCTGACATGGAATATCCACGGCGGCGTCGGGCCCGACCGGCGCTTCGATCTGCACCGCATCGTTGATCTCATCCGAGATTGGGAGGTGGACATCATCGCTCTGCAGGAAGTCGATTCCCGCAGGAGCCCGCGAGGCTCCTCCGCCTTTTCCTTCCTGCTCCAATCCCTTGGCGGACACGGCGTAGAGGCAAAATCGATCCTTGCCCGCGACGGCGAATACGGGCAGATGCTCATCAGCCGCTGGGCACCGGATCATACGGAAATTCACGACATCTCCGTCCCGCGCCGTGAACCGAGACGCGCCATCCACACCGGGATTTCGACCCCATACGGCCTGCTGCAGGTCACCGCGACGCATCTCGGCCTCAGTTTTCGGGAGAGGCGCTGGCAATCGACGAAGCTCTGCTCCATCGCTGGCAGGAGCACCGCGACGTCCGTCATCATGGGAGACTTCAACGACTGGCTTCGCGGCGGAGCGGTAAAAAGATCGCTCACCGGATTCATGCCCGAAGCAACAAGCTTCAGAACCTGGCCGGCACGCTGCCCGATGATGAAGCTCGATCAAATATTCTGCCGCCCCGCGGGAACTTTGATCCAGAGCCGCATAGACCATCGGGGCGCCACGATGTCGGATCACCTTCCAGTCATCGCGGATCTGAGAGTTTTCCAGTAATCTGTCACATTGAACCTGGATCGATCCTGACGCGACAACTTCATTGTTGTCCCGTGTAGAATCCAGGAAAATGCCCTCGCAGGGCTGGTGGGGAATGGCTGAGAACGAATTCATCTTGTTATTGGAGGACGGTCCCGAGCGCCGTCCTTCAACTGTGTCGCCCCGCTGGAAGGTCGCCGTCATCGACGACGATCCGAGCGTGCACAGCGGCACGCGCTTCGCGTTGCAGAACTACGAGCTTTACGGTCGCAGCCTGGAGCTCCTGTTCGCCAGTTCAGCCGCCGAAGGCCGGGCGTTGCTCAAGGCCAATCCCGACATAGCCGTCATCCTCCTCGACGTCGTCATGGAGACAGATTCCGCGGGTCTCGATCTCGTCGGCTTCATCCGAGAAAGCCTGAAGAACGAGCTGACCCGCATCATCCTGCGCACCGGCCAACCCGGTCAGGCGCCGGAGCGGAGGATCATCGTCGATTACGACATCAACGACTACAAGGCGAAGACCGAACTCACCGCCGACAAGCTGTTCACATCGATCACGGCGGCTCTTCGCAGCTATGAGCAGTTGAAACGGCTGATCGAAACGCGCCGCGGTCTCGAGATCATCATCGAAGCCGCATCGACCATGTTCGATTTCGGCTCGATGCAGCGGCTGGCCGAAGGCGTGCTGACCCAGCTCGCATCGCTGCTCGATGCGGAATGCGCGGGTATTCTCGTGCTTCGCGAGGGACATGAGGACGAGGACTTCCTCGTTCTCGCCGGTTCCGGCTGTTACCGCGATTTCACCGCTGCGGAGCGCAAAGCCCAGATCGACGCCGAACTTCGTAGCCTGATCGACCAGGCTTTCGTCGAAACCAGGCACCAATTCCTCGACGGCCGGACCGTGCTTTATCTTCGCACCGCCAGCGGCCGCGAGATCGTGGTTCTGCTGGAATCCGCCAAAAGCCTGTCCGACACCGATCGCTCGCTGGTCGAGGTGTTCTGCAGCCGCCTGTCGATCGCGTTCGACAACGTCATGCTCTACGACAAGCTGCAGGAAGCCAACGCGCGCCTCGAGCAGCGCGTCGCCGACCGCACACGCGAACTCAGCGCCGCGAACGAGCGACTGCAGGGCCAGTGGGCACGGCTGCGCAGTTCCGACGCGTTCAAGAGCGAAGTTCTTGGCACCGTCGCGCACGATCTCAAGAACCCGCTGAGCGTCGTACTCGGCCGCGCGGAGATGCTGACAGAGTTCATCTCCATGGAACCTGTCGCGGTCGAAGGGGCGCAGACTCAAATCGATCACATCCGCGGCGCCGTTAACGGCCTGATCGAAATGGTCGACAGTCTCATCCGCGACGCGATGGCCGACGCCGATGACATTTCCGTCCGCGTCTCGAATTTCGATCTGGCGGAACTCGTCACCGAGGTCGTGGAGGCGAACCGGACTCTCGCCGACCGCAAGGAACAGGTGATCGCGCTCGACGTGAAGCTCGGCCTGATCGGCTGGGGCGATCCCGACCGGCTGCGCGAGGCGATCGACAATCTGATCAGCAACGCCGTGAAATACACGCCTCGCGGCGGGTCTATCCAGGTGCAGGCGGTTCGAGACGGACTTGGTAGCCTCGTCCACGTGACCGATAGCGGACCCGGATTTTCGCCCGAGGACGAGGCGAGACTGTTCGGCCGTTTCCAACGGCTCTCGGCGAAGCCGACAGGTGGCGAGACGTCGACCGGCCTTGGCCTGTCGATCGTCAAGCGGATCGTCGAACTTCATCAAGGGGGTGTTTCTGTCGTTAACCTGGATGAAGGCGGGTCGCGCTTCACCATCGCTCTTCCTGGACCGCCCGTAAGATGACCCAGAATCAGACCGCCAAGATTGTCGTCGTCGACGACGAAGCCGCCGCTCGTGAAATGTTCGGCGACTATCTGAAACTTCACGGCTTCTCCGTTACTCTTTGCGAGGGCGGCGCCGCGTTGCGCGCAGCCGTCGCCAAGGAAACGCCCGATCTCGCGATCCTCGATCTCAACATGCCCGAGGAAGACGGCCTGTCGCTGATCCGCTACCTCAAGCAGGAAAAGCCGCACGTCCCGATCATCATGCTGACGGCGACGGCAAGCCCGATCGACCGGGTCGTCGGCCTCGAACTCGGCGCCGACGACTATATCGCCAAGCCCTGCGAACTGCGCGAACTGCTCGCCCGTGTCCGCTCGGTGCTGCGGCGCGTGACGGCGGCGCCCGCGAAGGCCGCGGCGGCGGGATCGGACGAAACAGTCAAGATCGGCACGAAGTGGCTTGACCTCGCCAGCCGCATGCTGCGCGACGAGGACGGCAACGAGCATCCGCTGACGAACTCCGAGTTCACGCTGCTGAAGGCGTTCACCGATCATCCGCGCCGCGTCCTGTCGCGCGAGCGCCTGCTCGATCTCGCCAACGCCCGTGATGCGGACGCGTTCGATCGCGCCATCGATGTGCGCATCACCCGCATCCGCAAGAAGATCGAGCCGGACCCCTCCCGCCCGAGCGTCATCCGCACTGTGCGCGGCGCTGGCTATGTATTCTCGCCCGACGGCAAGGATATCTGAGGCTTAGCCCTCTTTGTTTCGTCGCGACGGCTACGACGAAACATTTCGCGCAACGTTGAAACCGCATTTTGCGAACCACGCAAAAAGCCGGAAATGCGCACCCCCTAAACCTCCATCATCAACAACGGGCCGGAACAACGGTCCTGGAGGTCGGGACAAATGCTTACCCTCGCCAAGAACTCCATCGTGCGTGCTGCCGCTGTGGCCGCCCTTTGGGTCGTGGCATCGGGGGCGGCCCATGCCGGAGAAGCTGACATGGGCAAGGCTCAGGCCCGTCATCCCGCGATGGCGATCGATCAGGCCTTCGCTCCCTTCCAGATGGTGAAACCGGTCGAGGCCGAGCTTCGCCACACGATCGGCGCGCCCAAGGGTGACCTGCTCGTGTCGACTGCCTGCCAGGGTCAGTCCTGGCCGTATATCTCGGCCGAATGCCTCACCGGTGATGCGCCGGCTCGCAAGGTTGCCCGCACGATCACGATCGAGCGACGCACAGCCGAAAGCTCGACTTTGAACCGCGTCCCCGCGGCTCTTCAGATGGCGCAGCGTTAACGAGTTTCGCCGCGCGGACACCGCTCGGCACAGAGGATTGAATGTACGGATATCGGGTGGTCCTGGTTCTCGTCTCAGCTCTCGTCCTTTGGGCGGGGGTGAGGATCTACGGCCAACTATCCGAGACTGTGCACGGATCGGCACTTGGCTTTACCCTCGAAGCCTTGAAGCTCCCGGTGCACGACGGCGAACCTGCTCCGGCATCCCCCCCGCCCCCCCAGCCGGAGCAGGTTCCGCCGCGTCCCTTCCCTTTCTCACTGCTATCCAGAGGCGAACTGATCCCCGCCTCCGGCTTCGTCTAGACGCCGGAGGGGGCAAGGTGAGCAGTATCCTCAATGATTTGACCGCGCACGAAAGCGGCGCCCTCAGGGGCGCCGGACTGCGTTCGGCCGAGGCCCTATCGGCGGTTGCGCCATGGCTCCGCCCGAGCGATGGTGGCGTCCGTGGTTGGGCCGATATGCGTATTGGGCTGAAAGTCTTCTTGGTCGGAGCCATTCCGATCGTCATCGCGGCAGGCATCGCGCTCGCCGCATGGATGCTTTTGGCCGAAGCGGACCGCGCGCGCCACGCAGCGGTGCTCGCCAGTACCTTTTACCGAAACCTCGGCATGGCGATCGCGGCGCGCGACGACTACGTCGATTCCGTCGGCGAGGACCGCAGTCGGCATCACTACGTCTTCGCCTCCCACGCCAATCAGGCATGGACCGACATGAACGCGCTGGCGGCGTATGCGTCGGATGCCGAACAGGCGAAGGCGATCACCGAGGGCCGCGACGACCTTGCCCGCTTCATGCGGCGCATGGCGGAATTCGTACAGACCACCGAGCGCAACGACCTCGCGGCGAAGAACATGGCGGCCCGCGCCGCTTCGCTGATATCGCTCAGCGACCAGGCCCGCGCACGGCAGCACACGTCGAACAGCGAAATCATGGCCTCAATGCGCGAGGACGACCGCAAGCTCCGCTTCGCACGCGAGATTGTCGACCGTACCGAGCAAATCAGGTCCGCGCTGAACGCTCTCGAAGTCGAGGCCGCCCGCGCCGGCGGATTTACCGACACACAGCAGACCCAGCTCAATATTTCTAGCTTGCGGAACGAGGCGCGCGATCTCGCACCGCTTCTCCGCGATGCCGGCCAATCGGCCTTGGCGGTCGAGTTGCCGTGGCTGGTCGATTCCTACGAGGAGCGACTCCGCCAGAACGACCAGCGCGCTTGGGCTCCCCGGCTATCGGAATGGCTCGAGCGTCTCCTGAAAGTGCAACGCACGCAGCGGCAGGCTCTTCATGACGAGGTCGCGTCGCTGATGAACTACTCGGTCGAGTCCAGCGAGACCGATCAGGCGACGCAGAATATCGCGATCGAAGCGCTGAAGCTTGGCCAGACGACCGAAAAGGCGCTCGCGGGCCGCGACGGGCCCGCGATGATGACGATCCTCGAACAGAGCAACGCTCTGTCTCGCCGGGTCGCGGCGCTACCGATTTCGCCGCTGATCCAGTCCGAAATGGTCGACGCGATCGACCAGTGGAGGCAGGGATTGTCCGCGATCTCCGGCGCGCTCAAAACGCAAAGTCAGATGATCGCCGACATGGATGCGAGCGCGCATTCAATGCTGGAGCGCGCGGGTTCGCTGAACGACATGTTCACGACCTATGCGGACCGGATCGGCGACGTCGTCCGCAAGATCCTCGTCATCGGCGCGGCAGCTGCCCTGTTCCTGGGTGCCATCCTCGCCTTCTACGTCGCGCGTTCGATCACAAATCCGCTGGGCCGTCTGAAAGGCCGCATGCTGGAGCTGGCGCAGGACCCATTCGCCGGACCGGTCGCCGACGCCGACCGCCGCGACGAGCTCGGCGAGATCGCCCGCGCCGCGAACTTCTTCGTCACCGAGATCGGCCGGCGTGAGCACGCCCTTCGTCGCGCCAAGGATCGCGCCGATACCGCGCTGACCGAACTCCGCCGCACCCAGGACGATCTCATCCAGTCCGAGAAGCTCGCCTCCCTCGGCCAGCTCGTCGCCGGCGTGGCTCATGAGATCAACACGCCAGTCGGCATCGCGCTGACGACCGCGACCTCGATGAGCGACGAGGTCAAACGCTTCGGCGAAGCAGCTTCGGAAGGCAGGCTGCGGCGCACCGAATTCGAGCGCTTCGTCGCCCGTGTGAACGAGGGTTCGCAGCTCCTCTATACGAACCTGAACCGCGCCGCCGAACTGGTGCAGAGTTTCAAGCAGGTGGCCGTCGACCAGGCGAGCGGCGAGCGGCGCACCTTCGACCTCGGCCACTGGCTGCACGAACTACTGACCAGCCTTGGCCCCGTGCTCCGCAAGACGAAGCACGAAGTGACCATCGAGTGTCGCGAGGGGGTCGTCATGGACACCTATCCCGGCGCGCTCGCGCAGGTGCTGACTAACCTCCTGATGAACGCTGTGATCCACGCCTATGCCGAGGGCGAGGCCGGACGGATGGTCTTGCGCGTCGAGGAACCCGCCGAGGGTTGGCTGCGCCTGACATTCACCGACGACGGCCGCGGCATCCCGCCAGACCACCACGACAAGATATTCGAGCCGTTCTTCACGACCGGCCGTGCGCAGGGTTCAACCGGCCTCGGCCTGCACATCGTCTACAACCTCGTCACCAACAGCCTTCTCGGCCGGATCGACCTCGAAAGCGAACCCGGCAAAGGCACCCGTTTCATCCTCGATCTGCCGCAGAGCGTGGCCTCGGTCCTTCCTCAGAAGCACTTCGCAACCGCTTGAGAGTCAAAATGATCCGCAAGAGCCAACTGACACTGGCCCTGATGCTGTCGCTCGCTGCAATTCCGGCCTCAGCGAAGACGCTCGTCTTCTGCTCCGAAGGCAATCCGGAAGGCATGAACCCCCAGATCGTCACGACGACGACCGGCATGAACGCGGTCCGCGCGATCTTCAACACTCTGGTGGAATTCGAGCCCGGCACCACGGTGCTGCGCGCTTCCCTCGCCGAAAACTGGACGATCTCCGAGGACGGAACGGAGTACACGTTCCAACTGCGGAAAGGCGTGAAGTTCCATTCGAACGCCTTGTTCACGCCCTCACGCACGATGAACGCGGACGACGTCATCTTCTCGCTGGAACGCCAGTGGAAGACCGACCATCCGTTCCACAACGTGTCCGGCGGAAAGTACGACTACTTCAAGGACACGGGGATGCCCGATCTCCTGAAGACGATCGAGAAGGTCGACGATTACACGGTCAAGATCACGCTGACCCATCCCGAAGCGCCGTTCCTCGCCAACCTGGCGATGAATTTCAATTCCGTCCTGTCGGCGGAATATGCTGACCAGCTGCTGAAGCAAGGCATGCTCGAAAAGCTCGACGAGGCACCGATCGGCACCGGCCCCTTCTCGTTCGTCAGCTATCAGAAGGACGTCGCGGTCCGCTATCGCGCGTTCCCGGACTACTGGGCGGGAAAGCAGCCCGTAGACATGCTGATCTTCTCGATCACACCGAACCCGGCGGTTCGCCTGACCAAACTGAAGGCCGGCGAATGCCATGTCATCGCCTTCCCCAATCCGGCTGATATCGAGAAGATCAAGGTCGATCCGGATCTTCGCCTCCTTAGCCAGGAGGGCATGAACATCGGCTACATGTCGATGAACGTGACCAAGAAGCCGTTCGACGATGTCCGTATCCGCCGCGCCATCAATATGGCGATCGACAAGGAGTCGATCCTGACGGCCGTCTATCGTGGCGCTGGCATCGTCGCGAAGAACCCGATCCCGCCGACGCTCTGGTCCTACAACGACGACGTGAAGGACTATCCCTACGACATCGAGGGCGCCAAGAAACTGATGGCGGAGGCAGGCTATCCGCAGGGTTTCGAGAGCGAGCTCTGGTACATGCCGGTGAGCCGTGCCTACAACCCGGACGGCCGCCGCATCGCCGAGATGATCCAGACCGATCTCGCCCGCATCGGCATTCGCCTGAATTTGATCACCTACGAATGGAACGCCTATCGCGCCAAGCTCCAGAACGGCGACGCGCCGATGGCCTTGTTCGGCTGGACCGGCGACAACGGCGATCCGGACAACTTCCTCAACGTCATGCTGGGCTGCACGGCCGCTCGCCCCGGCGGCAACAATGTCGCGAAATGGTGTAACCGCGAATTCGACGACCTCGTAACCAGGGCCAAAGGCATCTCCGACCGCAACGAGCGCACGCGCCTTTACCGCGAGGCACAGGAAGTCGCGAAGCGCGAAGCGCCTTGGGTGCCGCTCGCTCACTCCGTCGTCTTCACCGGCATCCGAAAGGATGTCGTCGGCTTTAAGCAGGATCCGCTTGGCCGTCACCTGTTCGAGAATGTCGACGTGAACAACTGAGAGCCTGCGCTAGAGCAGGCTCTCCTCGTAGCGAACCGTGCCGTCGACGAGCAGCCGCTTGAGAGCGGCGCGTCCGTCCTTGCCGACGGCAACATCGACTTCCATGCGCTTGTCATTGCGCATCTTTTCGAGTTCGAGCCCCTCGCCCTCGGGCACGAAGAACTTCTCCAGATTGTATTCGACGCTGTAGTTGGCGCAGTGCTCGCCGGTGCAATTGTCGGTCCAGCGGACGTTCTCGATCGTGCCGCGCAGCGCCATTCGGCCTTCGGGCATCGAATGGTGAAGCGCGACTGCCTTCCACTGGTCGCCCTCCCGCGCGAGTTCGACGAAGATTGGGTCCTGATAGCTGAAGGCGTCATTGCCGCCGAGCTCGGCCGCCGCCAGCTGCGATTGCGGATAAGACAGCACGACATAATCGCCGCGCAGGAAATCGCGCGGGTCGACTGGTAGGACGGACAGCCGGATTTCCTGCCCGTTCGTGATCAGCATCGCGCGGTTGGCGATCATGTATCCGAGCAAGGCGGCCTGAACGACAAGGGCGAGCGCGAAGCCCCAAAGCGGAAGACGCCGGGTCATGCCGCAACTCCTGCTGGGCGAAGTGTCAGCCGGCGGTCGAGCCGGACCATGACGACAGCCATAGCGATGAACAGCACGCCACCAATCAGGAATGCGATCGCCGTATCCATCAGGCTGCCGAGCGTGACGCTGTAGAGATACAGAACCTCGGCGCAGAAGATGACCATGCCGAACTTGCTGTTGAGCGGGTGACCGGCATGGCCGAGCGACATCCACCACAGCGCGCCGGCCAGAACCAGGCTGCCGGTCGCGAGACGGGGTGTGAGATCGCCTGTGTTGGGCTCATTCCAGAAGGCGAGTGCGAATGAAGCGCCGCCAACGAGGACCAGGGCGACCAGGTCGGCGAGACGAATGGTGCGCTTTTGATGGGCCCATGCGCCGAGACCGACGGCCGTGACCAGTACGGTCAGCAGCACCGGCAACCAGACGGACTGCGTGCCCTCCTCGTGCGTGAGGAACAACGTTACCTGCGTCATCGCGAGGGCCAACAGCACGCCCGTGAATGACGGCATTTCGAGATCGCGACCGAGCGCAGCGAGACGCGGATGAGCACGCGCCGTGCCAAGCACGAGACCACCGGCCCAGAAGGCGAGGCCCGAAAGGGTGAGAAGCGCGAAGCCCGCGCTCGCGGGCCAATTCGCCCGGACATCGAGCTGGTAGACCGACATCACCATCCAGACCGCCAGCGCCAACATGGCGCTACGACGTGCAAGCCGGCTGTCCGCCCATGTCGCCGTCGCGGCACCGAACAGAATGGCAACGAGACCGCCCCAATGGATCAGCACCCCGCTATCGATCACTTCCGAAGTCCAGTAGACGGCGCCGACCAGGAAAATGACGATCGCCGAGATCGATCGCGTCGCGAGGATCGCGACCGCCATGCCGACCAGCCAGAGCAGGATCGCATCGGAGAATTCGCCGGCCAGATGATAGGTCTGGCCGACAAGCGCGATCGACGCCGCGAAGACGAAACCGGCAATCAGGACCGCAACGTCGGCGATCCAGATCATGTCGCGACGGCACAGTTCCGCGGCGGCGCCATATGCCAGTGCGAGTGCCAGCAGAAGAAGGCCGAAGCGTAAGACACGGGGCATGTAGTCCCAGTTCGCGCCGACGAATGCGAAAACGCCGAAACCGAGCAGGATTGCGCCCAGAAACGCGATCATGGTCGCCAGCGTGACGCTCATTCCCTTGCCGGAATTAACGGAAGAGAGAATGGCAGCGGCTCCGTCATCGCTGACCCAACCCTGTTCCCGCCAACGCGGAAGATCGTCCGCCAGCCTTTTGCGGTATTGCCCGTCCAGCATCTTCGTCCCCTCAGCCGGCAGCTTGCGGGGCCGCGACCTTGTTTTCCTTGAGGCGTTTCTTGGCGACGCTCTCGATGTGCGCGCCTACATCCGGGTGAGACGCGATGAATGAATTAAAGGTTCGAGCATCGAGACGAAGAAGCGAACAATAAGCAATCGAGAAGACGTCGGCGGTGCGCGGTTCGTTGGTTAGTAGAGCGAGCTCGCCGAAGACATCGCCGGTGCCCAGACGGATCTGCCGGAAGCCGGCCCGCACCTCGACCGCGCCGGACGAGATGAAATAGGCCGCGTCACCGCGATCGCCCTTCCGGATCAGCATCTCGCCCGGCAGAGCGAAGACCGGCGTCATCAGCGAGCGCATCTCCTCGACCTGCTCATCATTGAACGACGAGAACAGCGGGAATCGTTTCACGAGTTCGCAGGTGTCGAGACCGAGATCGAGCGGCGGCCGGCGGTCGATCTTCTCACGCTGGGCCGCGATGCGAAGCTTCAGGTCGCGATGCAGTTCCGGGCCGATGATGCTCTGCTCGAACAGGCTTTCATATTCGAGTTCCTCCCGTCGCAGCGCTGTCCTCAGGACGAAACTCCGTTTGAGCGCCTGCGAATATTCGGGGAACTGGAGATTCAGGCCGTCGAGAGCACGCTGGATCGCCTCCAGGCGTTCGGTCAGAAGCTCCTGCGCGCGCCGCGCGACTTCCGTACCGAGCACAGGTTCGATCGTGGCGTGGATGAAGGGGGTCAACTGCATCAGCACGATGCGGCTCGCGAGGATGATCTCGAACCGATCCGACAACAGACGCGAGAAATAGGTATCGACGCCGAGCCTGCGGTGGATGCCATGCGCAAGCTTCAGCCGGGTCGTCAGGCCCAGGCTCTTGCGAGCGGCCTCGGCATAACCGTGCTCGCCGCCGGTACGGGCGCGGTCGATCAGCCGGGCGCTGTTGGCGAGCATGTCCGAGACGATCGAAAACGAGATCGTCCGCTCGCGGAACTGTTCGAGGATCAGCTCCCGCTCCTGCCGTGCCAGGGTCACAAGGCCGAGTGAGATGCGATGCTCGCGGTCGAAGCCGGCGAAATCCTCTACCCGCTCCCGGGCTTCGGCCATGGCTCCGCTGATCTGCATTTCCGGCAGTTCGTAGAGGGACGCCGATTTGGCGAGCTGGTCCTGCACGTTGAACTGCGCAACGCTCAGAACCTGCAGGCGCAATGCCTCGTCGAGCGGAGACAGGCGGTCCAGCCCGACCAGGCGCATCAGGATGTGCAGCGTCGTGCCCTGGATGAGCACTGTGAACAGGACGAAGCCGGTCGCGAGAACCGCGATGAAACGCTTCACTTCCAGGGACACGTCCGGATTTTCCGTGATCGAAAGCGCCAGCGCCAAGGTTAGCGCGCCGCGCAGGCCACCCCACAAAATGACAACGCCGTACCGCCCGCCAATTGCGGTCGATAAACCGAACCTCGACATCAGCGGAAGGGCAACGAACAGGATGACCGCGCGCGCGACAAGCGCCGCCAGCACGAGCACCATCAGCAGACCGAGATCGGTCCAGGTCGCGCCGGCCAAGAGCTTGGGGATCAGCACCGAAGCCAGGACGAAGACGAGCGAGGTCGCCCAATAGTCCAGCTGCTCGGCGATGGCGTGGAACTGTCCCCAGCCGACCGGCGAGGCGTAAGCGGGTCCGAACAGATTGAATGTGATGCCGACGCTGACGACCGCGACCACGCCCGACACATGCAGCATATGCTCGGCGAAGATGAATGCGAGGTAGGGCGCGGCGAGGAGGAGCGACACCTGCGCCATCGGCCGGTCACTGACGAGCGCCGTCAATACGCAGACGACGCGCCCGACGAGATAGCCGAACACCGCCCCGCCACCACCGAGAAGGAAGAAGGTGGTCACCGTGCCGCCGATATTGACCGGCTGCGGTTCGAGCACGTAGCCGAGGAACAGGACGAACAGCGTGATCGCCGCTGCGTCGTTGAACAGGGCTTCGCCTTCCAGGATGCGGCCGAGGCGCGACGGCGCGCCGATATCACGGAAGATGCCGATGACGGCAACCGGGTCCGTCGTGGCGACCACCGCGCCGAGCAACAGGCACGCCATCAGCGAGAAACCCGAAATCCAGTGAACGACGCCGCCGATGAAGAAGGTAGCCACGATCACCGCCACCACGGACAGCACCAGGACTGGACCCGCATCCTCGGCGATCTGGCGCACGTCGATGTTCACCGCAGACTGGAAAACGAGGATCGGCAGGAACACGAAGATGAAGACGGAAGACGCGACCGGCGGGTTGACGATGAGCTGGACGACGCCGTTCGGATCGAACGCGTAATAGTGCTGAAGAACCAGCGAGACCACGCCGATGCCGATGCCCAGCAGAGCGAAGGCGACGCTCGTCGGTACACGCAGCCGAGCCGCGATCGGCTCGACCATGCTGACCATGGTCAAGAGGCCGGCGACAATCAGAACGACCGCAGGAACGAGCATGATGTTTCCGACCGAATGGGAGTCAGGGGCCGGGCGCGCTCCCTGCCAGTGCCGAAAGCTTGGCACGGGCATCGAGCGTAACCGTCATCGCCTCGCGAGCGAAGAATGCATTGGGAAACCGATCCTGCAAAGTCCGTTCCATCTCCAAGAGACGCTCATCGTCATATTCGGGCGCGTGATGGAAGCAGGCGAGCCGCTCGACTCCGGCCGAACTGGCGAGGTCCGCACCGACCGCCCAGGTCGAATGCCCCCACCCTTTGAAGCGCGGATAGTCCGGCACGTCCCAGGTTGCGTCGTAGACGAGGAGGCCCGCGCCCTGGCAGAACGCCACGAGCATCGGATCTGACCGGTCGGAAGCGTGCTCGACATCGGTCAGGAAGACGGCGGACTGGCCTCCGGAATCGAAGCGGTAACCGGTCGCGCCGCCCGGATGATTGAGCGGACATGTGCTGACCGCCACGCCGCCGAATTGCAGGACTTCGCCGGCATTGAATCCGATGAACCGTACCTTGGCCGGGAGATCGTCGAACGTCAGCGGAAACAGCGGCGGCGAAAACAGGTTTCGCAATGCGGCTTCGGCGGTCGCGCCGTCGAGATTGCCGCAATAGAGGTTGACGGTCGCGCCCTCGACGAACAGCGGCGCGAACGACATTAGCCCAACAACGTGATCGTGGTGCAGATGCGTGAACAGCACGTCAAAATGTTCGCCGCGCGCAGGGTTCGGATCGAGATTGTCGCTCAACGGCAGAATGCCCGTGCCGGCGTCAATGATGAAACGCCGCCCGGCCACGAGAACCTCGATGCAGGCCGTGTTCCCGCCGAACATCTGCGTCTTCTGTCCCGGAACCGCGATCGACCCGCGAACGCCCCAGAAGCGGACGCTCATGCCGCGCGAAGTGTCAGTGCTGCCGTTTGTCAAACGCGTAGCCCACCCAATCGAAACTGATTCCTTGTACGCGGATCGTGGCGGCGAAATAGAGGCCGCCGCTACTTGTGCGCAAATTCCGTCACGCCATCCCATTCCGCGGGCGGCTGCTCGACGCCGAATTTCCGGCTGACCTCGACATAGTAGTCGTAGAGACGCGACAGGCCGTCGAATCGCGATTTCGAGAGCATGGCCGCACGCTCGGCCGCTTCGGCGAAACGACGCGAGCGGAAGGCATCGATCATCGCCGCATGGTCCGTGGCGTGCCGACGAAACTCCTCGGCATTGGCCACGGTCGCGTCTCCGACGAGCGTGAAGATGCGCACGGCCTCCGTCTTACCCTTCACGCGGACGGCATCGACCTCGAGCCATGCGAAGTCCGGCGCGGCTTCCCGTGTCGGCCGCGAGGCGAGGATCTCGACGCCGTAGGTCTTGCTCGCGCCCTCGAGACGAGAGGACAGATTCACATCGTCACCGAACGCCGAATAGTCGAAACGGCGCACTGAACCAAAATTGCCAACGGAGCAACTGCCTGTCGCAAGTCCGATACCGAAACGAACCTGCTTGTGAGCGCGTCCCGATACGTCGGCTTCCGCTTTCCAGCGCGCATTGAGCGCCGCGAGCGCGATGATCATGTCGAGCGATGCGCGCGCCGCGTTCGACGCGTGGTCCGGGTCGTCCAGCGGCGCGTTCCAGAAGGCCATGATCGCGTCGCCGATATATTTGTCGAGCGTCGCCTTGTGATCGAGACAGACCTCGCTGAGCGCCGTCAGATAGGTGTTCATGAATGTCGTCAGTGCGACGGCATCCATACCTTCCGAGATCGCGGTGAAACCGCGGATGTCGCAGAACATGATGGTTATGGTCCGCGTCTCGCCTCCGAGGACCAGGCGCTCCGGATCCTTGGTCAGCTGCTCGACGACGGCCGGCGCCACGAAGCGTCCGAATGCCTCTCGCACCCAGCGCTTCTGCTTCTGTTCGGCGCGGTAGAGCGACAGTACGCCCGACAGGTAAACCGCGGCGACCGTGATCGTCGGAAACAACGGATCGAGCAGGACGCCGTTGTGCGAGAACGCGTACCAGCTGCCGCCGATCACGGTCGCGATCGCGGCGAGGCCGAGCACAGCCGTTCCGGCCGCCTCGATACGCGGCAGCAAGATCGCGATCGCAAGGCCCGCCAATGCCGCGATCAGAAGCTCGAGCCCCACCGCCCAATCGGCGCGAATCAGGGAATAACCCTCGACGATATGCTCGATCAGTTGCGCGTGGACCTCGACACCGGGCACCGAAGCATCGACGGGCGTCGCACGCTGATCGAGCAGCCCCGCCGCGCTCGTGCCGATGAGTATGATGCGCCCCTGGATCTCGTTTGAATCGACGGAGCCGTCGAACAGCTTCCAAGCCGGTACGAAACGCGCGCCCTCGGTGTGGGAGAATCTGACGCGAATTTCGCCGCGCGGGTCGGTCGCGATTTCCTGCGCTCCGACCTTGATCGCGTTGATGCCGGTCCGGGCCCCGAACGTCGTCTGCCCGCTCGCATTCGACGCCCGGATCAGGAACGTCGATGCCGATTGCGCCACACGCAGCGATTCAAGCGCGAGACCGGGAACGATTTGGTTGCGCACCCGCAGCACAAGCGGCACGCGCCGAACCGTCTGATCGCGATCGGGCAACCAGTTCAGCGCGCCGATGCCGGCGGCTTTCTCGACCAGACCCGGCAAAGGCAAAACAGCGCTTGAGAAGTGCGGAATAAAGGCCAGCGGATCGTCGCCCGCGCTCGCAATGCCGAACTTGACCGGATAGGTGACCTCCGCCGTTCCTCCGGTCAGAATGCTTCCGAGCACGACCGGCGCGGTGCCGATCTCGTCCGCGAAGGTCTGGTCGTTTCCCGGAGTGGAGGCCAGTTCGCGCTGGATCAGGCTTTTGCCAGGCGTCTCCGGCAACAGCGGCAAGACGTTCTCCGGACTGGTCCGGTCCGCCTCCGAGAACACCATATCGAAACCGATTGCGGCGACGCCCATCTGCCCGAGGCGCTGCACGAGTTCGCCCAGTCGCGGTCGCGGCCATGGCCATTGGCCAATCCTTCGGAGCGATTCATCATCGATATCGACGATCCGGACCGGCGTCTGCGGATTCCACGGCCGAGGCGACACCCGCTGGTAGGAATCGAAGATCAGGTTGCGGACGTCATCCAGCCGCGACGCCTGCGAAAGCCCCAGTGCAAGGATGGCGAAAAGCGGGACCAGAACCGCTGCCAGATAGGACCAGCGTCCGAGCATTCAGCGGCCCTTCGAGTGCGACCGGAAACCAAAGCCGGCAGCCGGTTTAGCCTCCGATGTGTCACACGTAAACCACCGTGCCGGGCTCACAATCCAGAGTCACCGTCCCGATACATGGAATCTTGTTGCGTGTGCAATTGAGCCGCACTAGGAGGGTTTCGGGGCGCTGGCAAGTTTGCCGAAACTTGGGAGCGATTATGGCTGAGAAACCGGGCATGCGGGTTGCGCTGCTCGCGGTCACCCTTGCGTGCGGCCTCGTGGATGGTGCTGCCGCACAAGGGGCCGCTCAGGCCCAAAGCCGCGAGGCCATTTTTGCGCAGATGCTGCGCGATCCTGGCAATGTCACCCTCGCTCTGCGCTACGCGAAACTGAGCAACGACGAAGGCGATCTCGAAGCCGCAATCGGCGCGCTCGAGCGCATCCTGTTCTATAATCCGAGCGAACCGAACGCTCGTCTCTATCTCGGCCTGCTCTACGCCAAGCTCGGCTCGAACGACATGGCGCGTGGCTATTTCGAGTCGGTACTTCAGCATCCCGCAACGCCCGAGCCGATCCGTGCTCGCGCCGAGGCGCTGCTCGCCAAGGCGAACGAGCGGCTGAGCCCGCATCAGTGGAACAACTACATCCGCACCGGCGTCCGCTACCAAAGCAATGGAAACGACGAGCCAGACGGCGAATATCAGGTGTTCGACCCGATCAACGGCCTGACGACGGTTGAGGGCAATCCAACAGACGACTGGAACGCTTATGTCCAGACCGGCACGTTCTACAGCTATGATTTCGGCAATCAGCGCGGCGATCGCTTCGAAGCTAGCCTGACGACCTATAATACCCGCAACGCCCGCTTCGACGACTTCAACTACAACATGGCCGAGGTCACGGCCGGCATCCGGTTCGGCCTGCCGATGGAGAACGGCATGGCATCGGTGAAGCCTTACGTCATCGGCACCGCCGCTTTGCTCGACGACCAGGAGTATTTCCATGGCGGCGGCGGCGGCCTCGTCTTTGACATCCCGGTCGGCAAGATCGTCGTCTCGCCGTTCGCCGAAGCCGTCTGGCGCGAATACGAGAACAACGACGAGATCAACATCATCGGCGGATCGCAGTTCGAGGACCGTAATGGCGTGACCACGACGGCCGGCTTCCGTCTCGCGACAAGCACCTACGCCGCCTACCGCTTCAATGCCCGCCTCGCCTACGAAACACGTGATGCCGACCAGGACTATGAGGGTTTCGAGCGCTTCCTGGCCGAGATCCAGTTCCCATTCGACGTGAACATCAAAGGTCACCAGCTTCTGATCACGCCGCTCTTCGGCGTCCGTTATACGAACTACGACGCACCCGATCCGACCGTTCAGGACGTCGATGGCATTGACGACGTGACGCGCGAGGATCTCGAATTCCGGGTCGGCCTTGCCGCCGATTACGCGATCAACGACTGGGCCGGCGTCGGAGCGCAAGTGTTGTACCGCACGACGGATTCGAACCTCAATGCATACGAAACCGACAACTGGACGATCTCGTTCGGTCCCAATTTCCGGTTCTGAGGAGTAGACGATGCCTATCTTCAACAGCCGCACGGCGGCCCGCATCTCCGCCCTCCTTGCCGGCACCGCGCTGTTTACCCTGAACGTGCAGGCACAAAGCGTCGGCACAGCCGCGGCCGTCAATCCGACGACCGAGGGCGTGCGTCCCGGCCAGGCGATACGCGTGCTTCGCCTGGGCAGCGACATCATCAGCAACGAGCGGATCAACACCTCGCCGCAGGGCTCGACCCAGATCCTGTTCGTCGACAAGACAACGCTCAACATCGGTCCGGGCAGTTCGGTCGTGATCGACCAGTATGTCTTCAACCCGAAGACCGATACCGGCCAGGCGGCGATCACGCTTGGCAAGGGCATCATGCGCTTCGTCGGCGGCGAGATCAGCCACAGCGGTGGCGCGACGCTGAAGACGCCAGTCGCGACCGTCGGCATCCGCGGCGGTATGGGAACGATCGAGCACACGGCCGACGGGACGATCTATCTGCACCATTACGGCTCGGCGACGATCAGCAATTCCTGCGGTTCGGTGACGATCAACCGTCCAGGTTTCTCGACCAGTGTCGGCGGCCCGAACCAGTGCCCGACCGATCCGGAAAAATCGACGAAGCCGGCCATCGACCGCGCTCTGGCGCTGCTGACCAGCGGTCCCGGGCAGTCGGGAGGCGGCACGTTCACCGGCCAAGGGCCGCAGACGATCGACACGCCGACAGTCGATCTGCCGCCGGACCTGCAGAAGGATCTCGACGATCTGGTCCGCGAGGCACAGCAGGATGTCGTGACGGGTGATCAGCACTACGACGACCCGCCGCCGTCGTGCACCTTCTCCTGCACCGGCAACTGAGCACCCGTCAGGTGCCTCAAATCTTCGATGGCAGCGTGATAGTTGGCTTCGTTGGCGACGTCGCGGTTGAAGCTGTTCGGGCCGAGGGAAAACTTCTGGATGCAACGGTGGTTGAACAGCGCCGCGCCCTCACGGTCGCGATGCACAACCACCGTTCCACCGCCGAACGTGAAATCGGGACGTAGCGCGCCCATCGAGAACGGCCCATACGGCATGAAACCGTATGGCACATGAGCGCTTCCCAGGTATCGAACGGGTTCGATAGGTTCGTTCCGCATATGGGCGAGGTGCAGCCAGGCGAGACGAAACGTGTCTTTGTCTCCAAAGACGTACTCGTAATAGACGTCCCTGCGCTCGTTGAAGTGGACTGTCAGGCAGAGCTCCGGCCAACAACGGGCCTTGTCGATCAACAATTGGCCGCTCTCGAACTCCTGGCTGTCGTTCGCAGGCACGTTGAAGACTTGCCAGACAGGCGCGTTCGGCCGCCAGCGCAGCGCCTGCCAGATCGACATCATGTCGTGCCAGAACAAGCAGCCCTTATCGAGATAGCCAGGATCGTCGAACAGGAAAGACGGATCGCGAATCGGAAAACAGTCGCTGTCGAGCCAGAGTACTTCACGGAACGAGCTGCGCTGGATGGCGATGGGCTTGATCGCGAAGGGACGCTCAGTCGGACCGTCGAGATCGTCCTCGATGATACGAAGCCGCAAATCGAGCTGCAGTCCCGAAAGAAGCGCAAGATGACGTTCCGAGACCTCCCCCGGCCGATGCCAGGCCTCGACCGGCAGATCGACGCCCAGACGAACTAGCTCATTGAGCAAAACCCAGCACGAGGGGAATTCCGCATCGTAGACGCCGGTGACGATACCCCTGCCGCTCATCCCTTCCGGCGGCGCGCCGCACCAGGCAATCGCGGCTCTCTGTTCGGCGTGGAGTGCCGCTATATCCGTGTCTGACAGCTTCAGTACCATTCGTGACTTCCCCACCAGGCGGCGAAAGATGTCTCTCAGATCAGTCGCTTGATCAAGTCGCGACGAAACGCACCAGGCTTGACCTTCCCCATTGGGGAGCCCCCATCATCCGGCCGTGACGCTTTCCTCTGTCAGCGTCATCATCAACGCGTCACGGCTTCGCCGCATAAGACGCTGATCCTGCGGACGGTACGTCTATTGCTTGTCTCGGGTAACTGGACCGGCAAAGATGGAACGGGGGCACTGACCGCCCGCATCTGTCGCTAAAGCCCGCGGAGAATCCGATGCTGACGACGCTTGAGCATGCTTCCTCCTTCGATGCCGAAAACATCAGCGAGGAACAGGCCATCGCCGATGTGAAGAGCGCCATCCTCAACAAGATGTCGCTCGCCGTCGGCAAGGATGCGGCCTACGCCACCGACCGCGACTGGTTCGTCGCCTGCGCGCTCGCCATCCGCGACCGCATCGCCCACCGCTTCCTCGCCGGCAAGCGCAGCTCGACATCCGACGGCAAGAAGCGCGTCTACTATCTCTCCCTCGAATTTCTGATCGGCCGCCAGCTCACCGACGTGCTGTCGAACATGGAAATGCTCGACGTGTTCAAGCACGCGCTCGGCGATCTCGGCGTCGACTATGAGCGCGTCCGCAATGCCGAGCCGGATGCCGCACTCGGAAACGGCGGCCTCGGCCGCCTCGCGGCCTGCTTCATGGAAAGCATGGCAACGCTTTCGATCCCCGCCTACGGCTACGGCATCCGCTACGAGAACGGCCTGTTCCGCCAAGCCATCAAGGACGGCTGGCAGCAGGAATATCCGGAAGACTGGCTAGCCTTCGGTACGCCGTGGGAATTCAGCCGCTCCGACGTGATTTACGACATCAAGTTCGGCGGCTCGGTCGAGACGAACCGCAACGATGCCGGCAGCATGCGTTTCACCTGGCACCCGAGCGAGGTCGTACACGCCGTCGCCTATGATACGCCGATCGTCGGCTGGCGCGGCAAGCATGTGAATCCGCTGCGCCTGTGGGCCGCCCATACGATGGACCCGCTGCGCCTCGAACTCTTCAACAAGGGTGACCATGTCGGCGCGCTGTCCGACCAGGCGCGCGTGGAATCGATCTCGAAAGTTCTCTATCCGAGCGACGAGACCCCGGCCGGCCAGGAACTGCGCCTGCGCCAGGAATATTTCTTTGTCTCGGCCTCATTGCAGGACCTCGTCAACCGCCACAAGCGGATCTTCGGCGACCTCTACTCGCTGCCCGACCGCGCCGCGATCCAGCTCAACGATACGCATCCCGCCGTCGCCATTCCGGAGTTGATGCGCATCCTCATCGATGAGCACGGCCTGCCCTGGGACGAGGCGTGGCGCATCACCTCGAACACCTTCTCCTACACCAACCACACGCTGCTTCCGGAAGCGCTGGAGACCTGGCCGCTGCCGCTCTTCGAGCGCCTGCTGCCGCGCCATCTCCAGATCATCTACTTCATCAACAGCCTGCACCTCGAAGGGGTCAAAGCCGCGTTCCCGAACGAACCCGCTCTCTTGAGCTCGGTGTCGGTGATCGACGAGCAGGGCGGCCGCCGGCTCCGCATGGGTCAGCTCGCCTTCATCGGCTCGCACACGATCAACGGCGTCTCGGCGCTGCACACCGATCTGATGCGCGCAACGACGTTCCGCGATCTGCACCGCGTCTATCCGAACCGTATCCAGAACAAGACCAACGGCATCACCTTTCGCCGCTGGCTGCACCAGTCCAATCCCGGCCTCACCGGCCTGCTGCGCGAGGTTTGCGGCGACGAGATCCTGGACAATCCGGAGGCAATCCACCGCCTGATGGAGCACGCCGACGATGCCTCGCTGCAGGAGCGCATCTCAAAGGTCAAGCACGCCAACAAGGTGGCCCTCGCCAGGCTGATCGCCGACCGCACCGGCGTCCGCGTCGATCCGGCCGCCCTCTTCGACGTCCAGATCAAGCGCATCCACGAATACAAACGCCAGCTGCTCAACCTGCTCGAGACGGTCGCGCTCTATGACTCGATCCGTGCCAACCCGACAAAGGACTGGGTACCGCGCGTCAAGATCTTCGCCGGCAAGGCGGCCGCGAGCTATGTCAACGCGAAGCTGATCATCAAGCTCGCCAACGACATCGCCCGCGTCGTCAACGGCGATCCGAGCGTGCACAACCTGCTGAAGGTCGTGTTCCTGCCGAACTACAATGTGAGCTTGGCGGAATCGATCATCCCCGCGGCCAATCTATCGGAGCAAATCTCGACCGCCGGCATGGAGGCGTCAGGCACCGGCAATATGAAGCTCGCGCTCAACGGCGCCTTGACGATCGGCACGATTGACGGCGCCAATATCGAAATTCACGACCATGTCGGTTCGGAAAACATCTTCATCTTCGGGCTGACCACGCCGGAAGTCGAAGACCGCCGTGCCAACGGACCGTCCGCCCAGACCTCGATCGCCAATTCGCCGATGCTCGGGCAGGTGCTCGATGCTGTCGGCGACGGCCGCTACTCCCCGGAGGATCGCGGCCGCTTCCGTCCGCTGGTCGACGGGCTGCGCAACAACGACCGCTACATGGTGACGGACGATTTCGACAGCTATTACGCCGCGCAACGCCGGGTCGACGAGACCTGGGCCAAGCCGGATGTCTGGAACCGCGCCGCCATCGCGAACATCGCCAATATGGCGTGGTTCTCGTCGGACCGGACGATCTCGGAGTATGCCGAGCAGATCTGGAAAGTGCCGGTGGGCTGACGCCGTTGGGTCACTCAGCGCCGCCCTGCCTATCGAACGAATGAATGAATCCCGGACGCCGAAACGTCCGGGATTTTTTCTTATCGGTCGCGGTTGGCGACGAAGCGGGCCGCTTCGCGAAGCACGTCGGCCTTGTCGCCGAAAGCGGACAGCGCGCCTTCCGCATCCGCGACGAGCTCGGCGAGGCGCTTGCGCGCCGCGTCCTTGCCCCAAAGCCGCACCAGCGTTCCCTTGCCCTTCGCGGCGTCTTTGCCTGTCGCCTTGCCGACGATGGCGGCATCCGCCTCTTCGTCGAGCAGGTCGTCGGCGATCTGGAAGGCCTGGCCGAGCGCCCGGCCGTAACGCTCGAGCGATGCGCGATCCGCCGCGCTCGCGCCGGCGATGATCGCACCCATCTGGCAACCGGCGAGCAGGAGCGCGCCGGTCTTCATTGCCTGCAGCTTCAGGATCTCGACATCCGTCAATTGCTGCGGACGTCCGTCGCCGAAGCGGCCCTCGGCGCCGAGATCGAGCAATTGTCCGCCGACCATGCCGCCGAGACCCGACGCACGCGTGAGCGTCTTCACCAGCTCGACGCGCACCTTGGCGTCGGCATGCGTCGGCTCGTCGGCAAGAATATCGAACGCATAGGTCAGTAGTGCATCGCCGGCGAGGATCGCGGTCGCCTCGTCGAACTTCTTGTGCGTCGTCGGCTGGCCGCGGCGCAGATCGTCATCATCCATCGCCGGAAGGTCGTCGTGGACGAGGCTGTAGCAATGCACGCATTCAAGCGCGGCACCCGTCCGCATCACACCCTGGCCTTCGACGCCGAAGAGCTTGGCGGTTTCGATGACGAGGAACGGGCGCAACCTCTTGCCGCCGGCAAGCGCCGCATAGCGCATCGCTTCGACCACACGGTCGGGGCGCTCCAGCTCGCCCGGGAGCGGTTGGGAGCCGAAAAGATCCAGAAGCACGACATCGACGGCCTTAATCGTCGCCGTCAGGTGTGCGTTAAAGTCTAAGGGGATCAACTCGATACGCCTTTCGGATAGGGAAGGCCAAATGGTAGACACATTTGCGTCGCAAGGGCTTGTCGCGTACGGGGACGATCAACGGGCTTGATCGAACCGTACATAAAGCCGGCAACGGCAAGAGTTTCATCTTAATCCGGTGCCCGGGCAGGGCGGAGTATCCCAAATGAAGAAAATGGGCGAGCGCATTCTTTTGGCCTGCGCGGAAATCTGCGCGCGGAAGCCATGGCTTGTCCTTTTCGTCACGGCAATCCTGACCGGCCTGTCGATCTATGCATCGACATTCCTGACGATCAACACGAATACCGACGAAGTTCTGTCACGCGACCTGCCGTTTCGCCAGATCGAGCAAGAATATCGCAAGTCGTTCCCTAAAGAAGAATCGATCGTCGTCGTCGTCGATGCCGCCACTCCGGCCGATGCCGACCTCGCGGCCGACAATCTCGCGGTGCGCCTGCGCGCCCGTCCCGAACAGTTCCTGGACGTCCAGGTGCCGGGCTCGTCGCCCTTCTTCAACGACAACGGCCTGCTCTATCTCGACCAACCGAAGCTGAAGACCTTCGTCGACCAGATCGAACAGTCGAAACCCGTCCTGCAACTATTCGCGCGCGATCCGAGCCTGCGCGGCATCGAAAGCTATATCGAGGCCCAGGGCGACGGCAGCGCGGATGCCGATCGCTTCGGCCGCACGCTTGCGGGCCTTGGCGAGACGGCGCAAGCCAACGCTGACGGCGACGAGAAACGCACTGACTGGCTGTCGATCTTCGGCTTCCAGCGGCCCGAAGGCCGACCCGGAACCCGCCGCATGGTGCTGGCCAAGCCGAAACTCGACAACAGCTCGATCAACCGCGCCGGTCCCGCGCTCGATGCCCTGCGCGAAGAGATGAAGGGTGTGCAGGAAGAAGAGGCCGAGGGCCTCCAGATGCACATCACCGGCGACCCGACGCTGCGCCAGCAGGAACTCAACGACGCCTTCTCGGGCGCGATCGCCGCGTCCGGCTTCTCGTTCGTTCTCGTCGCGCTCAGCCTCATTATCGGCATCCGCTCCGGACGCCTGATCGCGGCACTTCTGATCACTCTCGTCATCGGCTCGATGTGGACGACGGGCCTCGCGGCAATGTCGGTCGGCCGGCTGAACCTGATCTCCGTCGCCTTCATGGTCCTGTTCTTCGGCCTCGGTGTCGACTTCGGTACCCACCTTGGTCTGCGCTATCTCGAGGAACTGAAGAAGAAGGGCACGTTCGAGGCGGCGATGAAGGAGTCCATGCTCGGCGAAGGTCCGAGCATCGCGCTCAGCACACTCTGCGCCAGTCTGGCTTTCCTGTCCTTCGTGCCGACTTCTTATGTCGGTCTGGCGGAATTCGGCATCATTTCCGCCCTCGGCATGGTCGTCGCGCTCGTCATGACCTTCACGGTTCAGCCCGCGCTGATGGCGGTGATGCCGCCCAAGCTGAAGCCCAGCCGAAGCTTCGACATCGGCATCGGCAGCTGGGTGCAGAAGCACTACAAGGCCATCCTCGTCGTCTCCGCCGTGGTGACGTTCGGCTCGCTGTACTTCGCCCGCGACGCGCGGATCGACGTCAACCCGCTCAACTTGCAGAACCCGACTGCCGAGCCGGTGGTGACCTTCCGCGACCTCGCCAAGGATCCGCTGACCTCGCCCTACGCGCTGAACGTCGTCGCGGACAATCTCGACGATGCCCGCACGCTCGCCGAGAAGCTCGATGCGGCGCCGGGCGTCGAAGGCGTGCAGACCGCCGAAGTGTTCCTGCCAAAGGATCAGGCGCCGAAGCTCGCTTTGCTCTCGACCGTCCGCAACTCGCTCGGCCCGGATTTCTTCGATCCCAATGCGACGCGTCCGGCTCCCAGCGACGCCGAACTGACCCGCGCGTTCCAGCAACTGCGCGACACCGCCGCCTCTCTTGCGCAGAGCGGAGCCGAAGGTTCCGAGGTCCGCGCCGGAGCGGAGAAGCTGCGCGACGGCCTCGCCGCCTACGCCGAAAAGCGAGGCATCGATCTCGAGTCCCTGAAGGTGCTTCAGGACAATCTCGTCGGCAGCATGCCCGACATCGTCGACGCGCTCCGCACTCGCATCGGAAACGCCAAGGAGCTGACCCTCGCCGACCTCCCGCCGGAGATCGCCAAGGACTGGATCGCTCCGGACGGCAAGCTCCGCCTGCGTGTGATGCCGACAGGGGACGTGGCGAATGCGGACTCCTTCCGCACCTTCGCCGACACCGTCCAGGCCATATCGCCGAAGGCGAGCGGCGTGCCGATCAGCGTGACGGAGGCCGGCAACGAGATCCTCTGGGCGTTCGTCGAGGCGATCATCTACACGACGATCGCGATCGGCCTCGTCGTCATCATCATGCGCCGCCGCGTCTCCGACGTTCTTCTGGTGCTCGCGCCGCTCGCGGTCGCAGCGCTGTGGACGGTCGCCGCCTCGGCGATCCTCGACCTGCCGTTCAATTTCGCGAACGTCATCGTCATTCCGCTGCTGATCGGTCTCGGCGTCGCGGGCAGCATCCACATCGTGGTTCGTGCTCGCGAAATGTCGGATGAGCACCACGCCCATCCCGACAGGCCGCGCGGCAATGTGCTCGACACGTCGACCTCGCTCGCGGTGTTGGTGGCGCAGCTCAACACCGTCGCGGCTTTCGCCACGCTCGCAATTTCGCACCATCGCGGCCTATACAGCATGGGCATGCTGCTCGGCATTTCGATCTTCTTCGTTGTGATCGTCTGCCTCGTGGTGTTGCCGGCCGCGATGATCGCTCTTAATCCGAAGCATCGTCTGGAGCCGAGTGACGCGGACGACTGACGCTGGTTGGTGGGACAATGGCGCGTGTATTGGTGACTGGCGGCTGCGGGTTTGTCGGCCGTCATCTTGTGAAGGCTTTGCAAGATCGCGGCGACGAGATCCGCGTCGTCGACCTGGCTCCTCCCTCTGTCGGCGGGCCGCATGCGGAGTACATCAGGGGCTCGATCACCGACGCCGCGCTGATGGATTCAGCGCTCAAGGGCGTCGATCGCGTCTACCATCTCGCCGGTATTCCCCATCTCTGGGCTAAGAAGCGGAGCGGCTTCGACATCGCCAACCGCCAGGGCACCGAGGCCGTCATGGCGGCCTGCATGCGCGCGAATGTTCCGCGCGTCGTCCATTGCTCGACTGAATCGATCCTTCTGCCGAAGACCAAGCGCGAAGCCGTCGACGAGTCGCTGACGCTCCAGCTCGGAGACATGCCGGGCCCCTACACCCGCTCGAAGTTCCAGGCGGAAGTGGCCGCGATGAAGGCCGCGCGTGAAGGACTGAACGTCACGATCGTCAATCCGACCGTGCCGGTGGGCGCGGGCGACGACAACATGACTCCGCCCGCGCAGATGCTGGCGCTCTTCCTCAAGGGCGGCACGCCGTTTTTCCTCGATTGCGTGCTGAACCTCGTCGACGTTCGCGATGCCGCCGACGGCATGATCCTCGCAGGTGACAAGGGTGCGGTCGGAGAGCGCTACATTCTCGGCGGCGAGAATGTCCGCCTGCGCGATCTGCTGCGACTGCTTGAGGAAGTCTCCGGTCGCCGGATGCCGACACGCACGATCCTGCCCCCGATCGCGCTCGCGGCAGGCGTGGTCTCCGAGTTCATCGCCAACAACATCACCAGGACCGCGCCTGCGGCGACGCTCGAAGGCATCTTGCTCGCTTTGCGTTCCGGCGCGTTCGACAACTCCAAGGCACGCCGGGAACTGGGTTATTCGCCCCGTCCGGTCGACACTGCACTGCGCGCGGAGCTGGAATGGCTTGCGAGCAGAAATAATGCCGAACAACCGACAAGCTTTGGACACGAAGCTTCGGCTAAGTGACGCCACGAATTCTCAAAATGAGGACGTGCGCATCATGAAGCTACTCATGCTCGCCCTCGCGGGGGTCCTGTCGGCAGCTGGAACCGCCAATGCTGCCACTGTCACGCTGATCATCGACGGCATCGATGTCGGCAAGGGCGTTGTGAATGTCGCGTTCTGCGACAAGGGTCCGCTGGACCAGTGTCGCCAGTTCAAATCGAACCAGCCCGCGACCGCCGATACGGTCGGCTTCCGCTTCGAGAACGTCCCGGCCGGCAGTTATGCGTTCGTCGGATATCAGGACGTCAATTCGAACGACACGTTCGACAAGAACTTCGTCGGCATGCCGAAGGAGCCTTTCGCGCTCAGCAACAATGCCGGCGACAAGCTGTTCCCGCCGCCTGGCTATCAAGACCTCGCTCTTCCGATCGCCGAAGGTCAGGACAACGTGATCAACATCACGCTGCAGACCATGGGCGGAAAGAAGAAGCAGCAGCCCACCTCGGCGAAGACATCGATTGAATCGATACCGATGATCACCGTGCCGAACCCCAGTGTCGCGAGCACGCCGGCGCTCAGCACTGCGCGGTCAAGCACGGCGGCAGCCCCGCCCGCGCGCAAATGAATGCTGCAAGGCGATTAAGGTTGACGTGATTTCAATTGCCCGGCTTTCCGCCGGGCAATTGCATTACTGCAACAAGTACAGATAACAAGATTTCGGACTGCGCCGGCGACTCGACCTCGACGCGGCGACATGACATAGCTTCCTGCCAATGCTCTCGAATTTCATACATCGAATGAAGTTCGCACTGGCGAGAACAGGAGTGTGTGGGCACTGCGCTGGACCCGGTTTGTCAACTCGGCGTCATATGACATTGGCATGAGCGCAGCGGCAACTGGTCGCGGCGCACATTGTCGGTTTCGCCCCACTTACCTGTCAGAATGGAAAGTTGAATCTGTTGCTTGGATTGGCACACGAAATGCTCAAGCAACAAATGTGCATTACTCATCCCTCCGCGCTCCGGCGCGGTTATCGGTCCGCCCATTCGGCGTCCCGAGAACAGACAAGCGCTTTGGCGCAGAAGTAAAGGAGCCGCTTGTGGGCATCCCGCTGAGACAGATCATCGACGTCGGCAGCTACATCGTCAAAAAAGAGCTCTCGGGTGTGAAGCGATACCCGCTCGTGTTGATGATGGAGCCTCTTTTCCGCTGCAATCTGGCCTGCGCCGGCTGCGGCAAGATCGATTACCCGGACGAAATCCTCAATCAGCGCATCTCCTATGAAGACGCGATGCAGGCGGTCGACGAATGCGGCGCCCCGGTCGTTGTCATCGCGGGCGGCGAGCCGCTGATCCACAAGGAGCTTCCGCAGATCGTTCGCGGCATCATGGCGAAGAAGAAATACGCCATCGTCTGCACCAACGCGATCCTGCTCGAGAAGAAGATGGATGAGTACGAGCCGAGCCCGTACTTCACCTGGTCGATCCATCTCGACGGCGACAAGGAGATGCACGACAAGTCGGTGTGCCGTAACGGCATCTACGACAAGGCCGTCGCCGCATTGAAGGAAGCCAAGCGCCGTGGTTTCCGCGTGACTATCAACTGCACCTTCTTCCAGAACGCCGATCCGGACCGCGTCGCGACCTTCTTCGACGAAGTTACCGCTCTCGGCGTCGACGGCATGACGGTTTCGCCGGGCTACGCCTACGAACGCGCCCCGGACCAGCAGCACTTCCTGAACCGCCAGACCACGAAGAATATCTTCCGCAAGGTGTTCAGCCAGGCGAAGGGCAAGGGCTGGCAGTTCAACCAGTCGACTATGTTTCTCGACTTCCTGGCCGGCAACCAGTCCTACTCCTGCACGCCGTGGGGCAATCCGACCCGCACCGTGTTCGGCTGGCAGAAGCCCTGCTATCTCCTCGGCGAAGGTTATGCGAAGACCTTCAAGGAGCTGATGGAAGACACGAACTGGGACAATTACGGCGTCGGCAATTACGAGAAATGCGCCGACTGCATGGTCCATTCGGGCTTCGAGGCATCCGCCGTGCGCGACACGGTTCGCCGCCCATGGAAAGCCGCCATGGTTCAGCTGTTCGGCATCAGGACGACCGGCCCGATGGCGCCGGAAATTCCGCTCGCCAACCAGCGTCCTGCGGAATACGTCTTCTCGCGCAACGTCGCCGCGCAGATGTCCACCATCCGCGCCAACAACAAGTCGACCACCGTCGACACCGAAGACCATCAGGATCTGCTCCGCACGCCGGAGCCGGGTCCGTCGAATGACCAGAACGTCTCGAGCGCCGCCTGAGACTTCGACAGTCCAAACAAAAAAGCCCGGCATTCGCGCCGGGCTTTTTTCGTTTGTATGCGCTGCACTTCAGTGGATTGCCGCCAGATTGTGGGGTTCCCATTCATCGCGCGGAATAGCATCTCCCACTTCGAACGCGAACGAGACCACCTTCGCGTGGTCAGGTGAAAGTCCGCAACGGAATCTGAGATGATACCAGTTCCGCTTGCTTCGAAATGCGGCTCCGTCGGCGACGAGAACGTCGCCGTCCTCACGGGTATCCGACATCGCGAATGAGACCAGCCTGTCCGGCCGGTAATCCGGCTTCCATGCCTCGATCTGTTCGGACGCCTCGATGGCGCATAGCTGATCGATACGGTCGGCCTCGACCATCTGACTCATCGCCTTCACTGCCTGCCGGCTTTGCGGCCGCGCCAGGTTTGCCTGCGCCAACATCGTTGTTGCCTGGACCATTCCTGACCGCGAAGGACCGGCCGGTGGTGTTTCGTTGGAAGGAGGATCAGCTGATGGCGCGGGCACGGAATCCCCTCGCAGCATGGGCTCAACCGATGATGCCGAGGATGGGGATTTACGCGCCGTCAGCGCGTCGAACTCGCCGCTGCTGAGCACCTCGACCGAGACGTCCTGTGGCGCCGGAACGGGCAGCGGAACAGGCCACATGGCAAGCGCGAGGAATAGGAGCGTGTGGAGGCCGATAGAGGCCAGAACCCGCAATACCCCTACCGCTCGATCCGGCGGTTCCAGTCTAAACAGCAAAAGAGGAATCCGGCGCGATCACTGCGCAGCCATGCCTCTCGCCAGCGCCCGCTCAAAGACGTAACCCATCCCGCCCCCCGGTTCCCCGTTGGGCAGTTTTCACCGCGACAAGGCGATTTGATGGAGCCGGAGACGACCGATCAGCTGAAAGCCGTACCCCAGCTCGCCGGCACGTAGCCCAGCGAGCGGAACGCAATCGAGGCGTCGCGCCCGAGGCGAATCAGATCCATGATCTGGCCAGGACGGCGTGCCAGGCTGCCGAAGACACCCGGCAACGAAATACTGCCGTCAGGCTTCAGCGCAGTCGCGACGAGGTCGGGCAGGCCGCGATGAGCCGGGTCGCAGACGACGCGGATTGCCGCGAAAGGCAGGCCGTGCTTCGCGGCGTATTCGGCCGCGATATGGGATTCCATATCGACCGCAGCAGCGCCCGAATTCTCCCAAGTGTTCCGCTTGCTGATCTTGCACACGAGAGCCAGGTCGACGCCAGCCAGTGGCGCCTGGATGGTGCGCAAACGATTGTCGACATTGAGGGCACTCTGCAGCGTCTCGTTCAGCGCCGCGTCGGCCGCCCATTCCCCATCTTCGGTGACGACCTTGGTGGCCAGCACGATATCGCCGGGATGAAGCGACGGATCGAGACCGCCGGCGACACCGAAGCTCACCACCGCGCGGCAGGCCGGTTCCGGACGGGCATCCAGCATCGCGCGGAGCCGCGCGGGCACGCCACCGGAGCAGATCGTCTCCACAGAAGGACCGGCCGCAATTTTCGCCTCGCGCGCGACGCCGGTTACGACGAGGACAGGCAGCGCGGCCGCAGCCGGCACCGCGGCCGCGACGATCTCACATACCGAAGGCGACATGCCGGCTATTGCCCTTCTTCAGATTGCGATAGCGGGCCATGGCCCAAAGCGGGAAGAATTTCGCGTAGCCGTGATAGCGGAGATAGAACACCCGCGGAAAGCCCCCGCCCGTGTAATACTCCTCCGGCCACAGGCCGTCTTTCTGCTGCGTTGCTGCGAGCCAAGCAATCCCCTTCGCGACAGCCGGGTGATCGTTCTCACCGGCCGCCTGCAACGCAAGCAAGGCCCATGCCGTTTGTGACGCAATCGACGGCGCGGGTTCGTAGCCGCGATATTCGAGCTTGTAGCTGTCGCAGTCCTCGCCCCAGCCGCCATCGGGATTTTGGATGGCGAGCAGCCATTGCACGGCTTTCCTGATCGGCGCGGATTGGTGGTCGACGCCGGCCGCGTTCAGCGCGCAGAGCGAGGACCAGGTGCCGTAGATGTAGTTGACGCCCCAGCGGCCGAACCAACTGCCGTCAGCTTCCTGGTCCTTGATCAGATATTCGACGCCACGCTTCAGTGGGTCGCTGTTCTCGACAGTTTCGCCAAGCTGGGCGAGCATCGAGACGCAGCGGGCCGACACGTCCGCCGTCGGCGGGTCCAGCAGCGCGCCGTGGTCCGCAAACGGTATCTCGTTGAGATAGTAATACTGGTTGTCGGCGTCGAATGCCCCCCAGCCGCCATTCTTCGACTGCAGGCCGTGGATCCATTCACGGGCACGCTCGATGGCGGCTTCGTAATCGGTGTCCGGCGCGCGGGCCTTGATACGGTCCATGCCCATGACGACCACGGCGGTATCGTCGACGTCGGGATAGTGCGCATTGGCATACTGGAACGCCCAGCCGCCCGGACGCACGTCCGGCCGCGCCTCGGCCCAGTCGCCCTTCACGTCGAGGATCTGGTGCGGCTTCAGCCAGTCGAGCGCGACGCGAGCGGCCTTGTCGGCCTCATCATTGCCCGCTTCGAGCAAAGCATGGCTCGCGAGCGAAGTGTCCCAGATCGGCGACAGGCAAGGCTGGCAATAGGCCTCATGTTCCTTGACGACGAGCAGCTTCTCGATCGACGCGCGGGCGATGACCACGCGCGGATCGTTCGGCGGCACGCCGAGCACGTCGTACATTTCGAGCGCATTGACCATGGCCGGAAAGATCGCGCCCAGGCCGTCTTCGCCGTTCAGGCGCTCGTCGACGAACTCGACGATCTTCTTGATCGCGCGCTCCTGCGGTCCCTTCGGGAAGAAGGGAACGGCGACCTTCAGCACCTTGTCGAGGCCGATGAAGAACTTCTTCCAGTACCATTTCTGGTGGGCGCCACCAAAGGTCCACGTCTTCACTTCGAAGGCGGGCGTCGTGAACAGTTCCGGAATGCCAATGCCGAGCTTGTTCTTCGCGAGCGGCTTCTTCAGCATCAGAACGAAGAGCGGCACCATCACCGTGCGCGCCCAATACGACACCTTGTCGAGGTGGAACGGGAACCACTTCGGCAGAAGGATGATCTCGACCGGCATGGTCGGAACCGCCTTCCACGGCACCTGACCGTAGAGCGCGAGCAGAATGCGTGTGAAGACATTGCTCTTCGCCGCGCCGCCATGCGCAAGGATCGCGTCGCGCGCCTTCTCCATATGCGGGGCATCGATGTCGTCGCCGATCATCTTGAGCGCGAAATAGGCCTTCACGCTCGCCGACATGTCGAACGCGCCGCCATGAAACAGCGGCCAGCCATTGTGCTCGCCCTGGATACGGCGGAGGTACACGGCGATCTTCCGCTCGAGCTCATGGTCGATCGGCTCGCCGCGGAAATGGCGCATCAGGACATATTCGGCCGGGATCGTCGCGTCCGCCTCGAGTTCGAAGCAGAAATGCCCGTCGGCCTTGCGATAGCCGAGCAGTCCTTCGGTCGCGTGAGCGATCTTGCCCTCAAGCTCGTCCAGCCGGATCTCCGGCGCGAGATCGCGCAAGGGGGTTGCCTCGTTCAAGATGGCACCCCTCAAGCCGCCGTGCGGGCGGTCGCGCCGGCCGATTCAAGAATCGCCTTGGAAGCTGCGTTGCCCGAACGGATCGCGCCTTCCATGCACGCCGGAAGGCCCGTGGCGGTCCAATCGCCGGCGAGGAAGAGATTGGCGAACTGCGTCTTCGGCCCCGGACGCTTCGACGCTTCGCTGGGAATGGCGGCGAAGGTCGCTCGGCGCTCGCGGTTGATCTGCCATTCCGGCAGCTCCGGCGGCAGGCCGGTGACCTTGGACACTTCGGCCCAGATCTTCTCGGCAAGCGACTGACGGTCGTGCGTCATCAATTCGTCGGCGGCGCTGATTGTCACCGACAGATGATCCTCGTAGGCGAACAGCCATTCGGACATGGAATTGACGAGGCCCATATACATCGGATGGCCGGCCGGCGGCGCGATCTTGAAGTGCAGATTGACAATCGCCTTGAACTTCTCCGGCGTGATCAGGCCCGGCACATAGGCCCGGGCGACGACCGGAGGCGCGGCAAGGATGACGATGTCCTGCGGGCCGACCGTGATCTTCTCCTCACCGAAATCGAGCACGTTGGCGCGCTCGCCGTCATACTCGACGCCGCGCAGCGTGCGGCCATAGGTGAAGGTCGCGCCGCGCTCAGTCAGATACTTGATCGCCGGGTCGATATAGGCGGACGACATGCCCTTGTGGGCGATGATAGGGCGGCAGGCCTGGCCGCCGGCGCCGAACGTCTCCTTGAACAGAGTGATTGCCATTTGAGCATCGGCCTCGGCCGGCTCGACGTTCAGCGCCGCCAGCATGACCGGGCGCCACAGCCGTTCGTAGAGGCTCGTCTTGGTGTCCATCACCTCGCCAACGGGACGCGACGCATTGATCGCGCGCAGCAGGCCGAGCGGCGCCAGGTAGTCGCTGGCCTTGGAGCCCGGGACGCGGCGCTTGGAGTCCAGAATCCACCACGGAACACGGCTGGAATTCGGCCGCAGGGTCCAGCGCTCGCCGCTGGCGAGATCGGCGAACGGGATTTCCGCCTCGCACTGGGTCATTTCCTTCAGGCCGTCGATGCGCGTCAGGTAGCGCACGGCGGCGTGGTTGCCGGAGAGCAGGAGATGGCTGCCATTGTCGACGACGATGTTCAGGACCGTGTCCATGAAGGAGCGGCAGCGGCCGCCGGCGGCCTTCGCGGCCTCGTAGAAGGCGATCTTGTAACCGGCATCCGCCAGATCGACCGCGGCCGAGAGACCACCGAGACCCGCGCCGACGATGTGAACAACGCCTGACATTCAGACCACTCCATAGCGAAGGAACGCGCCGATCAGGGTGAGCTTGCTGACGCCGACGCGCGTGCGCGGCGGAGCCCAGCCCTGGGCAAGCAACCGTTTGAGAACATTATGATAGGCCGCGCCCATCAGGCGCGGAGCGCGCACGGCCACGCGCGGGGCGGCGGCCATGATGGCGCCCGCCTCGTCGAAATGCTGCTGCGCCCGGGCGGCGACCACGCGGCAGGCCTGATCGAGGCCCGGATGGTCGAGCGCGGCACGCGGGTCCGTCAGCTCGGTCATGCCAGCGTTGTGCAACTCTTCGCGCGGAAGGTAAAGACGGCCGATCGCCGCGTCTTCATCGAGGTCACGCAAGATGTTTGTCAGCTGAAGCGCACGGCCGAGATGATGCGACAGCTTCTCTCCGGCAGCAAAGTCCATTCCGAACACCGGCACGGACAGACGACCGACCGCGCTCGCGACACGATCAACATAGAGATCGAGCGCTGCCCAGTCGGGAGCGACGATCGGCAGGCCGACATCCATTTCCATGCCATCGATAACATCATGGAAATCCTGGCGGCGCAGGCCGTAGCGATTGACGGTGTCGGTCAGAAAGCTTGCGACGCCGGCCGGGCCGCCCTGATAGAGGCTGTCGATGTCGCGGCGCCAGCCCTCGAGGCCCTCGCGCTTCTCGATATCGGTGCCGCCCTCGTCGGCGATGTCGTCGACCGCGCGGCAGAAGCCGTAGACCGCGAACATGCCCTCGCGGCGCTCGCGCGGCAGGATGCGCATCGCTGTGTAGAACGAGCTGCCCGTCGCGGTCGGCGGCGCGTTGTTGGTCTCGACGGCCATCGTCATAGCGCGCCCTGCTTGGCCGGAGCGGAAGAACGGCTGAAGGCGCGGCGGATCATCGTGCCGGTCACGGCGGTCAGCGCGGTGGCGGCGAAGCCGACCTTGCTGAAATGCACCTTCTCGCTCAGCGGATCGCGATGCTGCAGGCCACGGATCAAGGTCTGTGCGAGTTTGTAGATGGCGCTTAGTTCGGCCGCGAGACGGATGTCCCGGACGAGATCGGGAAGCGTCCTGCCCTCTTCCAGAAGCTTCTCGGTGCGGACCGCGAGATCCGCGATCGCCGCCTTCAGTTGCGGGGTCGCTTTCGGCGCGCCGAGATCCTCGATCCGGGCGTCGTGATTTTCGAAGATCTCGGCAGGGATGTAGACACGGTCGATGCCCGTGTAATCCTTCCCGCAGTCCTGCAGGTGATTGAGAATCTGCAGCGCCGCACAGATGGCGTCCGACGCCGGCCAGGTGCGCTGCGGATCTTCCCCATGGACGTCGAGCACGAAGCGGCCGACCGGCATCGCCGAGAGCGAGCAATAGGCCATCAGCTCGGAGAAATCGGCGTAGCGGGATTTCTTCGCGTCGAGGCGGAAGGCATCGAGCAGATCGCGCGCATGCCGGGGCGTCAGGCCGCGCTCGGCCAGCGCATGGCGCAACGGCTCGGCTTCCTCGTCCGGCGGTCCGTTGCCGGTCAGCGCGGCATCAAGGCTGTCGAGCAACACGAGCTTCTGGTCCGGCAGCAGGGTCGGATGGTCGGCCACGTCGTCGGCCGCGCGCACGAAGCGGTAGAAGGCGAGGATCGGCCCGCGATGGCGCTTCTGGATGAATTTCGCGACAGGGAAGTTCTCGTCGGTATGACCCTTGCCGGAGCGTAGTTCGGTCGCGGTGCTCATGCGCCTCCTCCGGCCGCCGCCTGATAACGGCCCTTCCAGGCGCCGCCCTTGCCGCGCCAGTACTGAATCGCGGAGTCTACGGTGAAGGCGAGATAGAGCGCGGCGATCAACGGCAACGCGACACCCCAGAGAGGCGAGCTGCGGTAGAGCCGGGAAATCGGCTGGAACGACAACGCCATCATGATCCAGGCCGCAATCCCGAAGAGCTGCGGCCAGCCACTTGCAAACACTGCGAATAGCGGCGGCACGAGATAGGTCACGAACATGCCCGCGACAGCACCGAGAAGGCGCAGCGGCGAATAATTGAGCTCGGCATAGGCCGAGCGCGAGACCATGCGGCGGATATGGTCGAAATCTTCATAGGGGCGAATGCTCTCGACTGCCTCGGTCAGGCCGAGGAAGATTGGCCAGCGCTTCTTCATCAGCGCGCCGAGCGCGCAATCGTCGATGAGAGATCCGCGGATCGCATCGATGCCGCCCGCAACTTTCAGCGCCTCGTAACGCACGAGCATGCAGCCGCCAGCAGCGGCCGCCGTCTTCTTGCGCGCATCGTTCACCCATGCGAACGGATAGAGCTTCTGGAAGAAGAAGACGAAGGCCGGGATCAGCAGGCGCTCGGCCTTGCTGTCGCAGCGGAGCTTGACCATCAGCGAGGTCAGGACCGTACCGTGCGCCTCGGCGCCGCGAACGAGCCGTTCGATCGCCTTCGGATCGCGATAGCCGATGTCGGCGTCCGTGAAGAGGACGTAATCGGTGCCGCCAGCCTTCTCGACCGCACTGACGCCTTGGCTCATTGCATAGAGCTTGCCGGTCCAGCCGGCAGGCGGCTCGGAGCCGCGCATCACGATAAGCCTGTTGGGGCCGCCGAGCTTGCCTGCGGCCTCGCGGGCGATATCGCCGGTGCCGTCGCTGCTCTGGTCATCGACAAGCACCACCGCGAAGGGACCGGGATAGGATTGGCCGAGAAGCGAGCCAACGCTCTCGGCGATCACGTCGGCCTCGTTGCGGGCCGGAACGACCGCAACGACACGCGGCCAGATCGCCGGAGCAGCCAAGTCGTCAGGCGCAAATCGGGTGTCGCGCTCCGCGGCACGCCAGAACGCACCTCTCCCCACGAGGAGATATATCCAGATCGCGAGCGACGCGATCGAGAGTATGGCAACGACCAATCGGACGATCCCTGCTTCCCGCGACCAACCCTCAGCCCAGGGCCGGCGCGGCGGCCGTCAGGCCCGGTCCTTCACCGCCTGGGGTGTTTTCTGCAGCACTTCGAACACCTTGCTGACGATACCCTTGGCATCGAGGCCGGCGTTCGAATACATCCGGTCAGGCTTGTCGTGATCGGTGTACTCGTCAGGCAGGACGAGAGAACGGATCTTGAGGCCATCATCGAGCGCGCCGCGGTCGGACAGGAGCTGCAGCACCTGGCTGCCGAAGCCGCCGACCGAGCCTTCCTCGATCGTCAGCAGCACGTCGTGCGTACAGGCCAGCTTGAGGATCATCTCCTCGTCGAGCGGCTTGGCGAAGCGTGCGTCGGCGACCGTGGTCGAAAGCCCGCGGGCCTCGAGCTCCTCGGCGGCCTTGAGCGCTTCCTGCAGGCGCGTGCCGAACGACAGCAGAGCGACCTGATCGCCCTCGCGGACGATGCGGCCCTTGCCGATCTCGAGCGGGATGCCTTCCTGGGGCATCTCGACGCCGACACCCTCGCCGCGCGGATAGCGGAACGCGATCGGTCCGTCATCATAGGCAACCGCGGTTGCGACCATGTGGACCAGTTCCGCCTCGTCGGCCGCCGCCATCACGACCATGCCCGGCAGGCAGGACAGGAACGCGGTGTCGAAAGCGCCCGCATGGGTCGCGCCGTCGGCGCCGACATAGCCCGCGCGGTCGACCGCGAAGCGGACCGGCAGGCCCTGCAGGGCGACATCGTGGATCAGCTGGTCATAGCCGCGCTGGAGGAAGGTCGAGTAGATCGCGCAGAACGGCTTGTAGCCCTCGGTCGCGAGACCGGCGGCGAAGGTCACCGCGTGCTGCTCGGCGATGCCGACGTCGAAAGTGCGTTCCGGGAAGCTCTTGCCGAAGATACCGACGCCGGTGCCGTCCGGCATGGCGGCCGTGATGGCGACGATCTTGTCGTCCTTCTGGCCTTCCTTGGCGAGGCTGTCGCCGAAGACCTTGGTATAGCTCGGGAAGTTGGCGGCGGCCTTCTTCTGCGCGCCGGTGACGACGTCGAACTGAACGACGCCGTGATATTTGTCGTCCGACGCCTCGGCCGGGGCGTAGCCCTTGCCCTTCTGCGTCACGACATGGACCAGGACCGGGCCGTTGCCGGCGTCGCGGACGTTCTGCAGCACCGGCAGAAGATGGTTCAGATCGTGACCGTCGATCGGACCGACATAATAGAAGCCGAGTTCCTCGAACAGCGTGCCGCCGCCGGCGAGGAAGCCGCGGGCGAACTCTTCAGCCTGGCCGACCTTGGAGGTAACGAAGCTCGGCAGGTTCTTCGAGAGCTGCTTGGCCGTTTCGCGGATCGAGCGATAGGTCTTGCCCGACATCAGACGCGACAGATAGGCCGAAAGCGCGCCGACCGGCGGAGCGATCGACATCTCGTTGTCGTTCAGGATGACGATCAGGCGCGAATTCAGCGCGCCAGCATTGTTGAGCGCCTCGAAGGCCATGCCGGCTGACATCGAACCGTCGCCGATGACCGCGACGACATTGTTGTCGCCGCCGGACAGATCGCGGGCGATCGCCATGCCGAGGCCGGCCGAGATCGAGGTCGAGGAGTGGGCCGCGCCGAACGGGTCGTATTCGCTCTCGGAGCGTTTGGTGAAGCCCGAAAGCCCGCCCGGCTGGCGGAGCGTGCGGATGCCGTCGCGGCGGCCGCAGAGGATTTTGTGCGGATAGGTCTGGTGACCGACGTCCCAGATCAGGCGATCCTTCGGCGTGTTGAAGACGTAGTGCAGCGCGACTGTCAGTTCGACGACGCCGAGGCCGGCGCCGAGATGGCCGCCCGTGACCGAGACGGCGTCGATGGTTTCACGACGAAGTTCGTCGGCAACCTGAGCAAGCTTCTCTTCCGGCAGCTTACGGAGGTCTTCCGGAGTGCGGATCGTGTCGAGAAGCGGCGTCACATGAGCCATGTTCCGTCTTTCACAAACGAGGGGCCATAAAAGCCCAGTCCAAACTGCCGCTCCCACGAGACATCAGCCATACTAAACTGGCAAGTGTCGCGCATGGTTCAGCTCGAATCCTTGCATTAATGCTGAATGACGGTGACTTCCCCGCCACAGGGTTGTCATGATCATCGTTCAGCACACGCCTTTCGGCATTGCTCTGAAGGCCGCAAAACCGCCCTTCAGAATGGGTCGCGCTTATGAGCCCAAAGGTTCAAAACGCAAGATGCCACAACATCCTGCCGCCACTCCAATGTCGTGCCTTTGCCCGAACTTTTGGAGAGGGTGTCGACCAAAGGCCGACGGGATTGGACGTGGTGTTGCGCGGCGCGCTCTATAGCAAGATAGGGCGCTCAATAGAAGCCCCGCGGAAAACGCGGTTCTTCCCTGTTATCGGTGCTGTGCGAGGAAAAAATCGCGGCAGTCAAGCCGGTTGGCGGCTGAGCAGCACCGAGATTCCCAAGCTCGTCAGAACCGCGCCGGAACCCTGCCGGAGACGACGGACGATGTGCGGACGACGCATCAGGAGCGTGCGCGCGCTGGACGCGGCGAAGGTGTAGACCAGATCCGCCACGACGTTCAGCGCGATCGACGTCGCGCCGAGAACGAAGAATTGCAGACCGACCGTGCCACGCGACGGGTCGATGAACTGCGGGATCAGCGCGAGGAAGAACGCCGCCGTCTTCGGATTGGTGGCCTCGACGATGATGCCGTCGCGGAATGCACGCCACGCACCTCCCTCCGAAGAAGACGAGAAATCGATCTCCGCCTGACGCCCCGATCTCCAGGTCTTGATCCCGAGGTAGACGAGATAGACGCCACCGACGACCTTGAGCGCCATGAACGCGGTCGCGCTGGTCATGATCAGCGCCGATACGCCGACCACGCCTGCGAAAACATGCACGAAGCCGCCCATCGTCGTGCCGAGGATCGACGCATAGCCGTCGGTTCGTCCGGCCGCGATGGTCCGGCCGACGATATAGAAGATGCCGGGGCCGGGCATGAATGCGAGGACAAGCGCCGCCGCGGAGAACACGGCGAGGGTGGACAGATCGGGCATGAAGATTCCTTGGAACGGAGCGCTGATGTCGGCGATTGTTCTGGTAAAATCAAGGCAAAGGCGCGCTTCAGCCGTAAAGCGCCAGAAATAACGGCGCTTTGGCCTCCAAAAGGTCGCAATACCAGTCGAGTGAAGCCCGCCCCAAATGGCCGATTACCGGCCACTCGCCTGAATTTACCGGGAGGTCCCCCTTGATGTTCCGCTCGCTTATCGTCGCCGCTGCCCTTGTTGCTGTTCCGAGCTTCGCCTTCGCCGGAAAGGCCGACGCCGATGCCTGCGCCGCAAAGCTGACCGGCCAGAGCAAGGTCATCTATCGCGCGTCCGTCGCTTACGCAGTCCAGGGCGACTCGCTCGAGCAGGCCGTCACCAAGGCCACGAAGCCGAAGGTTCAGGCCGGCCGCCTCAGCGAGAACGATGCCCGCAGGTTTGGCCGCGAGGCCGCCAATTGCGTCCGCCTCGTCTATCGCAAGGCTTGATCTGAGAGACTGCCATTGGGCCGGCCTGTTGCCGGCCCGATCTGTTTCAGGCCAGCGCGCTTCGCACCGCGCCACCCCGGCGATTGATCGCCGTCGCCAGGCGATCGGCCGCCTCGCCCACCATTTCCGGGCTCTTCGCGAAACACAGCCGCAGGAATTCCTCGCCGCCCCGGCCGAACGCCGTTCCGGGCGCGAGACCGACCGCCGCCTCGTCGATGAGGTCGAGCGCGAGTTGTCGCGAGTCCGAGACCCCGTCGACACGGAAATAGGCGTAGAACGCGCCCGGCGGCGGCACGAGATCGACCAGACCGGTCATCGCCAGCCCGTCGCAGATGATCTGCCGGCCTTGCCGCGACCGCGCGACCTGCTCCTCGATGAAGGCGTCGCCCGAGGTGATGGCCGCCAGCGCGCCGCGTTGCACGAATACCGGCACGCCCGAGGTCGAATACTGGACGAGGTTCTCGATCACCGGCGCGATCCGGGGCGGCGCCTCGATCCAGCCGACGCGCCAGCCGGTCATTGCCCAGTTCTTCGAAAAGCTCTGGATGAACAGGACATCGTCGTCCTCGCGCATGACGTCGCGGACCGACGGCGCGCGATTATTGCCAACGGTCAGCCTCTCGTCGTGGACGAAGCGTCCGTAGATTTCGTCGGCAAGGATCCAGAGCTTATGCTTGCGGGCGAGCGCCAGAACGCCTTCCAGCTCGTCATAGCTTGCGGTGAAGCCGGTCGGATTGGACGGCGAATTGATGACGATCGCCCGCGTATGCGGCGTAATCGCCCGCGCGATTGCATCGAGATCGAAATTCCAGCCCGCCTGCCCGTAAAGCATCGGCACCTCTATCGGCGTCGCGCCGAGCGTGGTCATCGCACCGATGAAATTCGGCCAGGCCGGAGTCGGCACGATCACCTCGTTGCCGGCGCCAGAGATCAGGCGCAGCGACATCAGCAGCGCGTGCATCCCGCTCGACGTCACCGAAAAGCGGTTCGGATCCCAATTGCCGCCATAGAGATTGTCGGTATAGGCCGCGATCGCCTGCCTGAGCTCGGGCAAGCCGCGCTGGGCGGTATAATAGGTCTCACCCGCTTCCAAGGACCGTGCCGCCGCCTCGCGGATGAAGGCCGGCGTCGGCAGGTCGCCCTCCCCTGCCCAGAGCGGAATGATGCCCTCGCGGTCGCGGCCGTAATTGAACACCTCGACAATGCCGCTGGATGGCGCGAACTCTGCCTCGGCGCGGATGGCGGGCGGCAATACGTAATCGGTCATGAAAATGTGGTCCGCAAATTTCGGTTCGGGAGATCGCGCCGATATTGGCACCCGGCGAGGACAAAGCCTAGTCGGTGACGGCGATCTCGGCCGCGCTCGGCTCGTGGCTGACCGCCGGCACCAGGAATGCCAGCAGCAGGGTCAGCGCGGCGATGACGAAGATGCCCCAGAAGGCGAAATGCAGCGAATGATCGAGCGCCGCACGAGCGATCTCGTTGGCTGCCGTCATGCCGGGCCGCTCGAGCAATTGCCGGATCTGGTCGATCTCGACTGGCGCGATAGCGCCGCCACCCGTGGTCAGGGTGACGTTGAAGATCACGCCGAGAGCGGTCGCGCCCAGAGCGCTGCCGAGATTACGCGAGAAGATGTTCGAGGCTGTCGCCGCGCCACGTTCTGCCCAACCGACGCTACCCTGGATGATGACGATGGCCGCGGTGCTGAGGAAGCCCATGCCGAGGCCCATGATGATCGAGCCCAATCCGGCGACCTTGGGCGACGAGCCGGGATCGAGCGTCAGGAAGAACAGCGCGCCTAGCGGTAGTAACGTCGCTCCGAAGAGGAGCGTCGGGCGCAGGCCGAAGCGGTTGAAGTTCTTCGCGGCCAGCGTCGCGCCGACCGGCCAGCCGAGCACCATCACGGTCAATGTCAGACCGGCAATCAGCGGCGACTGGTTCAGCACGCCCTGTACGTACATAGGCAGGAAGGTGGTCAGGCCGATGATCGCCATGCCGCTGAGAAGGGTCGCGGCATTCGCCGTCGCGATGGCGCGGCGCGACCACAGGCTCAACGCCATCATCGGGTCGCGCGCGCGGCGCTCTTGCAGGACGAAGAGGACGGCCGCGACCGCCGAGACACAGGCTGCGATAATCGCTGTCGTATCGGCACCGGCCCCGACCTCTGTCAGCGCGATCATCAGCGAGGACACCGCGATGGTGAACAGTACCGCACCGGCGATATCGACGCTCCGCCGCTCCTTCTCGACGCCCTCGTGCAGGAAGGCGATAAAGCCGATCGCGGCGGCGATGCCGATCGGGATGTTGATCCAGAATATCCAGGCCCAGCTCATGTGCTGGATGATCAGCCCGCCGGCGAACGGGCCAACGACCGAGGAAACGCCCCAGACGCTGGCGAGATAACCCTGGATCTTGCCGCGCTCCTGTACCGGATAGAGATCACCGATGACGGTGAGGCCGACCGGCTGGATAGCGCCGGCGCCCACGCCCTGGATCAGACGGAACAGGATCAGGCTCGGCATCGACCAAGCGAAGCCGCAGAGGATCGAGCCGATCAGAAAGATCGCGATGCCGACGATAAGAACCGGCTTACGCCCATAGAGATCGGCCAGCTTGCCGAACACCACCGTCGTCGCCGTCTGCGTCAGCAGGAAGGACGAGAACACCCAGGCGTAAAGATGGAGATCGCCGAGCTGCCCCGCGATCTGCGGCATGGCGGTCGAGACGATGGTCGCCTCGATGGCGATCATGGCCATCGCCGCCATGACCGAAACGAGGATCAGCGGACGGCGTAATTCGGGGAGCGCGGAGGACATGCGCCCGTATCTAATTTAGCGATCGCTAGAAACCTACCGCCCACAATGGTGACTTTGGTCGTATTCGGAATTTTTATGAGCCCGATCAGAGACCGAAATCGCCGAGCAGCTTGCGCGCGGCTTCCCGGCGACGGCGCGTCTCGTCGTCCATCGGCTCGGGCTGATCGACGACCTTGATCAGCTCGCCGCGCCGGCTGCTCGCTCCGGCGATCGCCTTCTCCTCGGTGTCGGCGGGAACCGAGCGGATCTCGATGCGGTCGATCTCGCCGTCGAAAAACTCTAGCGCCTCTCCGGTGGCGAAGAGATTGGCTGCGGCAAGACGAGAAAATGCGCGATGAACCGCCTTGGACTGACCGCTGAAAACACTCGCGACAAACATCTGTGGCCTCCTGCGGCACTACAGCGCCGAAGCCGGGATTTCGTTCCAACCTGATGTAGGGATGCCGGCGAATTTTTCGACCGGTGGCGGCGCCGCCACAAAGGAGCGAGGATCTGGAATCTCAGGCGCTTCCGGCCGCTTTGTTGATGCGATCCAATTGGTCAGCGGCATCGGCCAGTGCCTCGGAAAGGCTGCGCAATTGCGCAGGGTCCAGAGCGAGCTGGAGCGCAGGAACGGAATCGCCCGCATTCACTGGCGCGGCGATCTCCAGCCGGACGCCACCGCGCTCATTGGCGAAGAGAGCCGTCGAAAAGGCGGCCAGAGGCCAGACCTTGAGACGGCCCTGCGCGTCCTTTTCCCAATCGGCGAATGCCGTGCTCATGCTCGCCTCACCCTGCGTCGCAGGCCATGTCTCCGAGTTCCTTCGGGCCGCCAGTCGCGCGAGCCGTCGGGCTCTTCGTCTGGGCGATCAGATGGAAGGCCTCGATGACGGAGGGGTGAAGGCCTTCACCGCCATGCTCGATATGAGCACCGAGATCGCGGCGCATCACCGGCGACCAGAACTTAACGACGTGGTCCTGGACGCCCGCGATCGCCTCGTCATGCGTATAGGGTTTGAAGAAGTCCGCGATCTGGTTCGCCATGCGAACCAAAGTCTTGGTATTGTCGGCCATCTCTTACTCCGCCGCGTCGAGGATGCGGGTGAGTGAGATGTCCTCTTCCATGAACTTCTCCTGCCAGTAGGACGGCCCGTTCGTCTTGCGGACCTGGACGGCCGTGACCTTGTATTCCGGGCAGTTCGTGGCCCAGTCGGAGAATTCAGTGGTGATGACGTTCGCACCGGTCACCGGGTGGTGGAAGGTCGTGTAGACGACGCCCGGCTGCATGCGCTCGGAGATCTTGGCCCGGAGCGAAACTTCGCCGACGCGGCTCTGGATCGCCACGAGGTCGCCATCACGCAGGCCGCGGTTTTCCGCGTCGAACGGATGGATCTCGAGGATGTCCTCCGGATGCCATGCCGTGTTGTCCGTACGGCGCGTCTGCGCACCTACATTGTAATGGGCGAGGATGCGCCCCGTGGTCAGCACCAGCGGGAACTTCGCCGTCGTGCGCTCGTCCGTCGGGACGAACTCAGTCATCATGAACCGGCCCTTCCCGCGGACGAAGCGGTCGACGTGCATCAGCGGAGTACCGAGCGGCGCCGCCTCGTTGCATGGCCACTGGACCGAGCCGACCTTGTCGAGCAGGTCGTAGCTGACACCCGCGAAGGTCGGGGTCAGACGCGCCACCTCGTCCATGATCTCGCCCGGATGTGCATAGTTCATCTCGTAGCCGAGTGCCTTGGCGAGCATGATAGTGACTTCCCAGTCGGCGTAGCCCGGCAACGGCGCCATCACCTTGCGGACGCGGTTGATGCGGCGCTCGGCGTTGGTGAACGTGCCATCCTTTTCGAGGAAGGAGGTACCCGGCAGGAAGACGTGCGCGTACTTGGCCGTCTCGTTGATGAAGATGTCCTGGATGACGACGCATTCCATCGCCTCGAGGCCGGCCGCGACGTGCTGCGCGTCCGGGTCGGACTGAACGATGTCCTCGCCCTGGATGTAGATGCCCATAAAGCGCTTCGCGAGCGCCTCGTCGAGCATGTTCGGGATGCGCAGGCCCGGCTCCGAGGAGAGCGGACGGCCCCACATGCTCTCGAACATCTCGCGCGTGGCGTCGTCGGAGACGTGGCGGTAGCCCGGCAGTTCGTGCGGGAAAGAGCCCATGTCGCACGAGCCCTGCACGTTGTTCTGGCCGCGCAGCGGGTTGATGCCGACGCCTTCGCGGCCGATGTTCCCGGTGGCCATTGCGAGGTTCGCCATCCCCATGACCATGGTCGAGCCCTGGCTGTGCTCGGTGACGCCGAGGCCGTAATAGATCGCGGCGTTACCGCCGGTCGCGTAGAGGCGAGCCGCTGCGCGGAGCTTCTGGGCCGGAATGCCGGTGATGCTTTCCGAAGCCTCGGGCGAGTTGCGTTCTTCGGCGATGAAGCGCGCCCAGCTCTCGAACTCGGCAAGGTCGCAGCGCTCGCGCACATACTGCTCGTTGACGAGGCCTTCGGTCACGACGACGTGCGCCATCGCGTTGATGAAGGCGACGTTCGCGCCGGGCTTCAACTGCAGGTGATAATCGGCCAGCACATGCGGCGACTTCACGAGGTCGATCGAGCGCGGATCGGCGACGATCAGCTTCGCGCCCTCCCGGATGCGGGCCTTCATGCGCGAACCGAACACGGGATGGGCGTCGGTCGGGTTGGCGCCGATGACGAGGATGACGTCCGATTCAGAGACCGAGGCGAAGGTCTGCGTGCCGGCCGAGGTGCCGAGCGTGACGCTGAGGCCGTAACCCGTCGGCGAATGGCAGACGCGGGCGCAGGTGTCGACATTGTTCGTGCCGAACGCGGCACGGATCAGCTTCTGGACGAGATAGGTCTCTTCGTTCGTGCAGCGCGACGAGGTAATGCCGCCGACGGCGTCGCGGCCGTACTGCGCCTGGATGCGCTTGAACTCGGACGCGGCGTGGTTGATCGCCTCTTCCCAGGTCACTTCCTGCCACGGATCGGTGATCTTGGCGCGGATCATCGGCTTCAGCTTGCGGTCCTTGTGGGTCGCGTAGCCATAGGCGAAGCGGCCCTTCACGCAGGAATGGCCCTCGTTCGCCTTGCCGTCCTTATATGGAACCATGCGGACGAGCTTGTCGCCGCTCATCTCGGCCTTGAACGAGCAGCCGACGCCGCAGTAGGCGCAGGTGGTGACGACCGAGTGCTCGGGCGTGCCTATCTCGATGACCGACTTCTCCTGGAGTGTGGCGGTCGGGCAGGCCTGCACGCAGGCGCCGCAGGATACGCACTCGGATTCGAGGAACGGCTCGAACATTCCGGGCGAAACGCGGCTGCCGAAGCCACGCCCCTCGATCGTCAGCGCGAACGTGCCCTGCACTTCCTCGCAGGCGCGGACGCAGCGGTTGCAGACGATGCACTTGGCCGGATCGTAGGTGAAGTAGGGGTTCGACTCGTCCTTCGGCAGGAACAGGTCCGACGCCTTGTCGAAGTGGCTCAGATTGTCCATGCCGTAGCGGACTTCGCGGAGACCGACCGCGCCGGCCATGTCCTGAAGTTCGCAGTCGCCGTTCGCCGAGCAGGTCAGGCAGTCGAGCGGATGATCGGAGATGTAGAGCTCCATCACGCCCTTGCGGATTGTGTGAAGGCGGTCCGACTGGGTGTGGACGACGATGCCAGGCGCAACCGGGGTCGTGCACGAGGCCGGCGTACCGGCGCGGCCCTCGATCTCGACGAGGCAGAGGCGGCAGGAGCCGAAGCTCTCCAGCATGTCCGTGGCACAGAGCTTGGGGATGGTCGTACCCATCTCCATCGCCGCGCGCATGATCGACGTTCCCTCCGGGACAGTGATCTCGCTGCCGTCAATGGTCAGGGTGACCATCTTCTCGGACTTGGACTTCTTCGTGCCGTAGTCGATTTCGTGGACGAGCGACATGGTCGTTATCCTCACTCAGCTGCCTGAAGCGTCGGCTTGCGGCCGAAGTCTTCCGGGAAATGTTTGATGGCGCTTTCGACCGGGAACGGCGTCATGCCGCCCAGCGCGCAGAGCGAACCCAGACGCATGGTCTGGCAAAGGTCTTCGATGATCGCGAGGTTCTTCTCGACATTGATGCCGGCGGCGATCTTGTCGAACGTCTCCTTGCCGCGGGTCGAGCCGATCCGGCACGGCGTGCACTTGCCGCAGCTCTCGACCGCACAGAACTCCATGGCGAAGCGCGCCATCTTGAGCAGGTTCACCGTGTCGTCGAAGAGCACGATGCCGCCATGGCCGACACCCGCGCCGATCGCGGTGAAAGCCTCGTAATCGAACAGCGTGTCCCACTGATGGACCGGGACATAGGCGCCGAGCGGCCCGCCGACCTGTACCGCGCGCTCCGGGCGGCCCGACAGCGTGCCGCCGCCGAAGTCATAGACCAGCGAGCCCAGCGTGCAGCCGAACGCGATCTCGACGAGACCGCCGTATTTCAGATTGCCGGCGAGCTGGACCGGCATCGTGCCGCGCGAACGGCCCATGCCGAAATCGGCGTAATATTTGCCGCCTTCCGAGAGGATGATCGGCACCGACGCCATCGACATGACGTTGTTGATGACGGTCGGCTTGCCGAAGGCGCCGACGAGGGCCGGAAGCGGCGGCTTGGCACGGACAAGGCCGCGCTTGCCCTCGAGCGATTCCAGCAGCGAGGTCTCCTCGCCGCAGACATAGGCGCCCGCGCCCATGCGGACTTCCATGTCGAAGTCGTACTTCGAACCCGCCACGCCCTTGCCGAGCAGACCGGCCTTGCGCGCGATCGCAATCGCGTCGTTCATCGCCTTGATCGCGTGCGGATATTCCGAGCGGGTGTAGACGTAGCCGTAGGTCGCACCGACGCCGATACCGGCGATCGTCATGCCCTCGATGAGCACGAAGGGGTCGCCCTCCATGATCATGCGATCGGAGAATGTGCCCGAGTCGCCTTCGTCGGCGTTGATGACGATGTATTTCTGATCGGCCTTCGCGGCGGCGACCGTGCGCCACTTGATGCCGGTCGGGAAGCCCGCGCCGCCACGGCCGCGCAGGCCCGACGCGAAGACCTCCTCGACCGTCGCCTCGGAGCCGATCGAGATCGCCTTTTCGAGGCCCTTGTAGCCGCCAAGCGCCTTGTAGGCTTCGAGCGAGCGCGGATCGGTGATGCCGCAGCGCGCGAAGGTCAGGCGCTGCTGCTTCTTGAGATAGGGATGCTCGTCGGTCAGGCCGATATGCAGCTTGTGGCCGCCCTTGCCCTCGTGGAAGCCGGCGTCGAACAGCGTCGGGACATCGGTGTCCTCGACCGGGCCGAAAGCCACGCGGCCCTTCGGCGTCTCGACCTCGACCAGCGGCTCCAGCCACAGCATGCCGCGCGAGCCGTTGCGGACGATCTCGACCGGCAGGCCGCGCTTCAGCGCCTCGGTCTGGATCGCGGAAACGACCTCGTCGGCGCCGACCGCGAGCGCCGCGACATCGATCGGAACGTAAATCCTGATGGTCACGACTGCGCCTCCGTCAGGATGGCGTCGAGCTTCGACTCGGTGAGGCGGCCGACCATACGGTCGTCGACCTGGGCGGACGGCGCGGTGGCGCAAAGTCCGAGGCAATAGATCGGCTCTAGGGTGACGCGGCGGTCCGGCGTGGTCTCGCCGAGCTTGATGCCGAGACGCTTCTCGGCGCGCTCGGCCAGGGCGTCACCGCCCATGGACTGGCAGGCCTCGGCGCGGCAGAGCCTCACCACATGTCGGCCCGGCAGTTCGTGCCGGAACTCGTGGTAGAACGTGACGGTACCGTAGACCTCCGCGCGCGACAGATTCAGCGCATCGGCGATCATCGGGATCGCTGCTTCCGGCACAAAACCAAAGGCGTGCTGAATCTCATGGAGAATCGGCATCGTGGCGCCTTTGGTGCCGGCGAACTCTGCAATGATTGCCGCAGCCCGCTCACGCGTCCACGGCTCAAAATGCGACATGGTCCTGTCCCACGCTGACTTTCGAACTTCTCCAAAATGGAATTGTCCGAAGGTGAAATCAATGCAGCGTTTCCGTTGTCTGATTAGATATCGCTATCAAACGGAAATTCTGCATTAAAGTGCGGTGGGCTGATGCCGTTCTAAAGAGGAGACTGAACTGGTCAATGCCAAGACCGGCGCGAGACGCTGGGCTTCGCTCCAGAGAGCCGCAGTGAGCGGTTTCAACGGGTTACGGTCGACCACGACCAACCCGATCATGTGAACGAGCTCCGGCTCGACCAGCGGAATGGAGCGCACGCTCTCGGGAAGGTCGAACATGTCCGCGAACTTCTTCGGCATGACCGTCGACCAATTGCCGGTCCGTACATGGGCGACAAGCGCCGTGACGGAATCGGACTCCAGGCTCGCCTCGGGTTTGGCGCCCACCGATTCCAGCGTCTTGTCGATGATCCGGCGGTTCTGCATGTCCGGCGACATCAGGCAGAGCGGCAGCTTCCCGGCTTGTTCCCACGTCACCATCCGCGCCGAACCGTAAGGGCCGTCGACCGACGTCAGCAGCTGATATTCCTCGCGGTAAAGTGGCAGCGTCCGCATCCGCCCGACCGGCTCGTTCTCGACATAGGTGATGCCGATATCGACCTCGAGATTTTCGAGGAGCGTCAGGATCGAGACCGATGTGCGGGAAATGATATTGAACGACACATCCGGATGACGCTGCCGGAACGGCGTCGTCAGTGCCGCCACCATCGGCAGCGCGGTCGGGATCGCGGCAATGCGGAGCTGGCCGGAGAGGCCCTTTTTCAGCGCCGAGACGTCCTGCCGCATGGCTCGGCTGTCGGCGACGATCCGGCGCGCCCATTCGAGCACGCGTTCGCCCTCCGGCGTGAAACCCTGGAAGCGCGAGCCGCGATCGACGAGACGCACGCCCAGCATTTCCTCGAGGTTCTGGATACCCGATGAGAGTGTTGGCTGGGTGACGCCACAAGCCTCCGCAGCCTTGCGAAAATGTCGCTCGCTGGCCAGCGCCAGCAGGAACTCAAGTTTATCGATCACCTGGACTGCATAATCCTGCGTACTGTCCGCGAACGCCCTTAGCACCCGATATTACACTATAAACCGCCATTGTCGCGACAGTCGCACCGCTCGACCACAGTCTGCGCTCAAGCCCGGCGGGACCAAGGGTGATTGGGCGTCGCCGCGCGAGGCGACTGGCTGAAGCATGGAGCTGATGGACCCCGCTCCCAGCGAACCGAAGATGCGACTGGCGCCACACCACCCAGGAATTGACGCAGGGCAAGCCGCAGGACCTCCGAACGGTTCGGCTTGGGCTCAGGCTGCTGATCGATCCAGACATCGACCGCATTGCTGAGTTCGGGCGGCAGTTGCGCCGCGATCATATGCTGGCTCGGCTTCGAACGCTTCCGCATGGCGCCGACCCTCAAGCCAGGGCTTCGCGAAGGCGGGCCGCTTGTTCGCGGCACTCTCGCGCTTCATCACGAAGGCGTATGCATTCATTGTAAGTATCGGCTGTTTCGGCCAAGGCAACCAACCGCGAGGCTTCCTCTTCGAGGAGTTTGATCATCTCGGCGGGCGAGTTTTCGAGCTCAAGCATGGGGACCCCGAATGATTGTCACCCGAAGTTTGACACGCAAAAATTGCGGCCGTTACCTAATGCTCGAATTTACCTAAAGATTTAAGCCTAACGCGCGCTCCGCTCTATTCGACCGGAGCTGCAGATGCCTCCGTCGGCTGGCGCCGGTGCCGCCACTCCCACGTCAGTTAAACGCGCGATCAAAAATGAGGCTTTGGCTTAACTGATGGGCCTGAGAGGCTACCGGGCGTAGGGGAGTTGCCTGCACCCTCAACTAACCCCCACTGGCCGTCACGCTTTCTCCTGGGCTGCGTGGCGGCCACGCATCAAGCGACTAGGCGGGCCAAGCCATCGACGATTTTCGCTCAGGCTGCCGGAGCATCCGACACCGCCCGTGGCGGGCCGGCAAGAGTTACCTTCGTCGTTACAATCGGCCCCGCGGCGTAGGCACCGGCGCGGAGCAACGCCTCGCCAGGCGCCCCGCCAACCCGTCGCAACGTTGCTTGATCACAAGTCTGGGCGATCCGGATGGCCAGGTTCCGAAGATGCGCCCGCCGATAACAGAAGAGCGCGATCTCGACGCGCTGCATCATCGGCAGTTTGGAGATACTTCCGATCCCCTCTTCCCGTCCCCTCAGTAAACTTCCGAGTTGTTCGAGTGGGATCGGGCAATATTCCTCGTTCGGTATCGACATTGTAATTCCATCAACGGCTACCCCAATTCAAACGATGGCGATCGAGTGTTAACCGGTGATTAATCCTAACGAGGCGTTGACTACGGGCGATGTCCCGCCCCCGCCCGCAAGCGATCGCAAGCTGCTGGCCCAGGCGGTCAATGGATCGACCCGCCGCTCGTGAAAGTCGGAACGGCGCGAAATGTAAGGAGCGGCCCGCCATCGGGAGACTGCACCCTCACCTCGATCGACTGACCTTGATCCGCCAGCATCACGGCAGCCCGCAAGGCGGCATCCCGAGTGGCGAAATGTCGGGTGGCCTTGCCCTCAATCCTCATCAACCAGTGAGAACCCTGGCGGATTAGATGTACGGTCTGGTCTATCATCGCCGGCAATGTGCATCCACCGCGCGATCACCGGAATCATACATGGAGATAGGTTGGACCGTTCGATTCACTCGCCGAACTTGCTCAAAGGCCACTGTCGACCTGTTGCAGCGGACCCGGCGGATTTATAGCTCCCCGATCGATAAGGAACTCGCGGAGCTCCAGGTTCAAAAGCGGTTCCCCGGGAGAACTGAGAGACAATGGATCTGATCACGGACATCGTCACCGAGCCCGTTTCCGCCAGCGAACTACGGCGCGCCGTGGACGTCTGCAGCGCTGCCCGGCAGGCCAAGGATCAGACGGAAACACATCTTCTGATCATTGCGGAGTTCATCGACGAACTCGAACCGGAGCACATCTCGGCCATCATGTTCCGCATGGAAGCCCTGGCGCGCCTCATTCGAGGCGAACGCCCGGACAGCTGGACCATCGAGCTGGATGGAAAACACCAGGTTCTGGCGCGCGAAGCGGTGCTCGAAGCCGCCGCCGCGGCCGCGCTCCTCGTTTCGCTGGACCAAAACGAGATCGGGTTCGAGCCGGAGAGCTTCAAGAAGCTGGCGCTCGGATTCCCTGCGGGCGCCGGACACGCCTAGGAACGCGTCGCCCGAGACGCACGCCTGGTTAAATCGATGGTTTAAAGAAGAAAATGGCGCGCCCGAAAGGATTCGAACCTCTGACCCTCAGATTCGTAGTCTGATGCTCTATCCAGCTGAGCTACGGGCGCGCATGCACCGGAGGCGATGCCGTCCGGGCGAGCGGGTTGATTAAATAAACGGGCTCGGGATTGCAAGCGCGATCGACGCATTTTTTAGGCGCGGGCGCGCGCCGCCGCACGTTCGCGCAGATCGATCGCGCGGTCGGGAATGGTGATGCGGAAGGTGGCGCCGATCGTCCCGTCGATCAGACGGATATCGCCGCCATGAACACGAACGAGTTCGGCCGCGATCGCGAGGCCGAGGCCCGTTCCGCCGGATTTGGTCGACCCCTGGAAGGGATCGAACAACGTCTCCTTCGCATGCTCCGGAACGCCGGGCCCGGTGTCGGACATCTCGATGACGACGGTCGCACCCTCGCGGCGGCCGACGATGCGGATCTGGTCGCGGCTGGGATCGGTCCTGCCCTTCGATTCCAGCGCCTGCCTGGCATTGCGACCAAGATTGAGCAGAACCCGGAACAGCTGGTCGGGGTCGGCATCGACCGTCAGATCCTTCTCGATGCTTTCGACCCAGCCGATATTCGCATCGTCCTCGATGCCTATCGCCTCGCGGAGGTCAGAGATCAGCCCCTGGACGTCGACCGGCCGCCGCTCGGGCGTCGGCTCCTGCGCCGAGCCGTAAGCCAGCGTCGACTGGCAATAGGCGATCGCCCGTTCGAGGGTGGAGACGAGCTTGCCGGATAGGCGTTTCACGGCCGGGTCGTCGGACATCGCCAGGCGCTCGGAGGCAAGTTGGGCTGCCGTTAGCAGATTCCGAAGGTCGTGGCCGATCTTCGAGACCGCGAGACCGAGCGAAGCAAGGCGCGCACGGTTCTGCAGATGCCCGCGCAATTGGCCCTGCATCAGAGCGAGCTGCCGTTCCGCGAGGCCGATCTCGTCGGTCCGGCCGGTTTCACCTTCGGCATCGATGCGGTTCGGGTTTTCGCCGAATGCCGCCATGCGCTCGGCAAGCCTTCGCACCGGACGGACGATGATGCGGTCGAGCGACAGATAGACGAGCCAGCCGGTGATGCCGGAGACGATGAGGGTGACGAGGAGGATGTTGCGCGAGAACGAGAGCATCGCCTCTTTCAGCGGCGCCTCGTCGAGCAGAACCTCGATGAACTGCCCCTCCGCCGGCGCATCGCCGATCGCCCGGATGATGCCGTCGCCGTGCAGGAGGATCGAGAAGGCGTCGCGCACAGAACCCACGCCCTGCGGCGTGCGCAGATCGACCTCGCGCGACACGGCGGGTGGCGAATCCGACGAAGCGAGGAGACGACGGCTGTCGCCGGTCTGCAGCACGATCAGCCGGGCGCCGATACTGTCGAGAAGCTGGCGCGCCAGCGTTTCCGGCACCATTCCGGAGGGTGCCGCGTCGAGCACGAGGGCGATCGAATGGGCTCGCCCGATGCGGTCGGCAAGCCAGCGCTCGTAGAAGGTCGCGACCGACGGTACATAGACCAGGACGACCGCCAGCATCACGAACATGCTGGTCAACGTCAGGAGTTTGGCCGAGAGACCGCGGCGAACTTCGCTTTGGCTTTGGTCCGAATCCGTCATGAACCGTCCTTGTGGTTCCCCATTACGGGACGATTGCGCACGAAAGATGGTAACATGACAGCGGCTTTATGGGGTCAATCGCGTTGACTTCGGGTCCGGACTGTCCCTATAAGCGCCCCGAACCGGCTGCCGCCACCGTGCGAGCGGCCTTTTTCGCTCATATATGGCCTTTGGCCAGAACCGAATTCGCGGCTTGGCCGCGACGGAGGATGACCCGTGAAACGGACCTATCAGCCGAGCAAGCTGGTGCGCAAGCGCCGCCACGGCTTCCGCGCCCGCATGGAAACGGCCGGTGGCCGCAAGGTTCTCGCGGCTCGCCGCAAGCACGGCCGCAAGCGCCTCTCGGCCTGACCCTTGTGGCGCTCGAGCGCCCGCATGACGTCGCACCCGAGCGTCTGAGACGCAGGGCGGAGTTCCTTGCGGTCGCGAGCGGCCAGCGGGCACACACGTCCCTGCTCACCCTGCAAGCCAGGAAAGACGCGGACCGCCCGGACGCAAAACCGCGCATCGGGCTGACCGTCACCAAGAAATGCGGCGGCGCCGTCGAGCGCAACCGCATGCGCCGCCGCCTGAGGCAGGCCGTGCGGCACGTCGCCTCTTCCGCCGCACATACCGGACATGACTATGTGATCGTGGCGCGATCCGGTGTACTGGACGCGGCGTTCGATCATCTCATCGCCGATCTGGAGGCCGCGTTCCGACGCGTGCACACGGCAAAACCCGGCAATCCGAAAACCAAAAGAACGGATTGAATAGGCCGACCCCAATGATGGAAAACCGCAATCTGTTCCTGGCGATCCTGCTGTCTATCGGCGTGCTCGGCCTGTGGGAATATTTCTACGGCGCCCCGCAGCGCGAGAAAGCGCAGCAGATCGCGGAACAGCAGCGCATCGAGCGCGGCGTCGATCAAAACGCCGCTCAGGGTGCCGCGCCGGGAGCACAGGTTCCGTCGAACCCTGCGGGTGCACCGACCGCTCCGGCAGTCGTCGCCAATCCGGGCGTCACCCGTGAGCAGGCGATCGCTGAGACCAAGCGCATCCCGATCGACACGCCGCGCCTCAAAGGGTCGATCGATCTGACCGGCGGCCGCATCGACGATATCGCGCTGAAGGACTATCGCGAGACGGTCGAGCCCAACAGCCCGAACATCGTCCTCCTGACCCCGCCCGGCGGGCCGCAGCCGTTCTATGCCGAATATGGCTGGGTCGGCGCCGCCGGCACGACCGCGCCGCTGCCCGGTGCCAATACAGTCTGGACCCAGGAGGGCTCGGGCGCGCTGACGGCCTCGACGCCAATCACGCTCTCCTGGAACAATGGACAGGGCCTGACCTTCAAGCGGACGATCTCCGTCGACGTGAACTACATGTTCACCGTCGCCGACCGGGTCGAGAACGCCGGCTCCGCGGCGGTGACGCTGCATCCCTATGCGCTCGTCTCGCGCCATGGCCGGCCGCACGTCTCCGGCTACTACATCCTCCACGAGGGTCTTCTCGGCTGGCTCGGAGACGACGGCCTGCAGGAGATCAAGTACTCGACGATCGAGGAAGAGAAGTCGATCTCGCACCGCGCCAAGGAAGGCTGGCTCGGCATCACCGACAAATACTGGGCGACCGCGCTGGTCCCGCCGCGCGGCGAGGAGTTCACCGGCCGCTTCTCGGCGGTGACCAACCAGGTTCCGATCTACCAGACGGACTATCTGCTGAACGCCCGCGAGGTCGCGCCCGGCGGTTCGACCGAGGTGAAGGGCGAACTGTTCGCCGGCGCCAAGGAAGTCCGCGTTATCAACGAGTACCAGAATAATCTCGGTATTCCGCGTTTCGAGTTGATGATCGACTGGGGTTGGTTCTACTTCCTGACCAAGCCGATGTTCTGGCTCATCGACTTCTTCTTCCACCTCGTCGGGAATTTCGGTGTCGCGATCCTGATCGTCACCGTGCTCGTCAAGCTCGTCTTCTTCCCGCTGGCGAACAAGAGCTACGAGTCGATGTCGAAGATGAAGAAGATCCAGCCCGAGCTGACCGCCATGCGTGATCGGTTCAAGGACGACAAGGTCGCCCAACAGAAGGCGATGATGGATCTTTACAAGAAAGAGAAGATCAATCCGGCGGCCGGCTGCCTGCCGATCCTGATCCAGATCCCGGTCTTCTTCTCGCTCTACAAGGTCATATTCATCACGATCGAGATGCGGCATGCGCCGTTCTTCGGCTGGATCCGGGACCTCTCCGCTCCGGACCCGACCACGATCTTCAACCTGTTCGGCTTGATCCCCTACGATCCGGCCTCGTTGCCGGTCATCGGCCCCTTCCTGATGCTCGGCGTCTGGCCGCTCATCATGGGCGTCACGATGTTCCTGCAGATGCGCCTCAACCCGCTTCCGCCGGACCCGACCCAGGCCATGCTGTTCACCTGGATGCCGGTGTTCTTCACCTTCCTCCTGGCCTCGTTCCCCGCGGGCCTCGTGATCTACTGGTCGTGGAACAACACGCTGTCGATCCTGCAGCAGGCCGCGATCATGAAGCGCCAAGGCGTGAAGGTGGAACTCTGGGACAATATCAGGGGCCTGTTCCGACGAAAGCCGCGAACGCAGGAATGACAAAAGGCCGCCCGATGGGCGGCCTTTTTGTTTCCAGCCGGCGTGAGTGCCAGGAGCGGCCGCCGATGCCGGCCGTCAGATAAACGCCACAAGCAAGGATGTGAACGCACAGCAAAGGCATAGGCCGAGAGCCGAGATCAGCATGGAGATTTCGAAATCGCTGGACATCGCTCTCTTCCTCGACCGCTTCTCGCATCACCGCTGACGCAAAGGTTAGCGCGCCGCCTCGGATAGGCAAGCCGATCATTGACACGGCAGGCTCGCCCGGGCGACAGACCCCGATCAATCTCCTGGATGGATCGAGGACTCTTTATGACCGACGCCGCGCTCGAAACTGCCATTGAAGCTGCCTGGGAGCGTCGCGCCGAACTCACCCCTTCGACCAAGGGCGCCGACCGCGACGCGGTCGAAGCCGCGCTCGATCTGCTGGATTCCGGCAAGGCCCGCGTTGCCGAACCTAAGGATGGCGGCTGGGCCGTCCATCAATGGCTGAAGAAGGCCGTGCTGCTGTCCTTCCGGCTGAACGACATGTCGGTCATCCCGGGCGGCCCGGGTGCCGCGAACTGGTGGGACAAGGTGCCGTCGAAGTTCGACGGCTGGGGCGAGAACCGCTTCCGCGAGGCGGGCTTCCGCGCCGTACCGGGTTCGATCGTCCGCCGCTCGGCCTATATCGCGCCGAACGTCGTGCTGATGCCGAGCTTCGTCAATCTCGGCGCCCATGTCGGCGAAGGCACGATGGTCGATACCTGGGCCACCGTTGGCTCCTGCGCCCAGATCGGCGCGCGGGTGCATCTGTCCGGCGGCGTCGGCATCGGCGGCGTGCTCGAGCCGCTGCAGGCCGGCCCCGTGGTCATCGAGGACGACTGCTTCGTTGGCGCCCGCTCCGAGGTCGTCGAGGGCGTCGTCGTCCGCAAGGGCTCGGTCCTGTCCATGGGCGTGTTCATCAGCTCGACCACCAAGATCGTCGACCGCTCAACCGGCGAGATCTTCATTGGCGAAGTGCCGCCCTATTCGGTCGTGGTCCCCGGTTCGCTGCCGGGCAAGCCGCTGCCCGACGGTACGCCTGGCCCGTCGCTCTATTGCGCCGTCATCGTGAAGCGCGTCGACGAACAGACCCGTTCGAAGACCTCGATCAACGACCTCCTGCGCGACTGACGACGGGACACGGCCGAGATGACCTGGCTGATCGAGTTCTTCTTCCGGTTTCGCGGCCGCGTCAGCCGATCCCGCTACTGGTTCGGAACTTTGGCCGTGCTGGCCGCCTGCCTCGTGGTGTTTCTCATCCTGGTGGCAATGGCGCCCCGGTTCGGATGGCAGTTCGACGACGAGGAGATCGCCACGCTTGGCGTGCCGTTCATCGTGATCTGCGTGGTTTCGACTCTCGCTCTGTCCGCGAAACGGCTGCACGACCGGAACAAGAGCGCATGGTGGCTCGTCGTGTTTTACGTGCCGCCGCTTTTCTCCGACATCATTCTCGGAGCAACCGCGGAAGCAAACCTCATCTCGACCTTCTTCTCGATCTGGGCACTGATCGAGCTCGGCTTCCTGCGCGGCACCGACGGTCCGAACCGGTTCGGTCATGAACCCGTCCCCGTGACCGCGTGAGAGGTAAGCTTCGCACAGGCATCGCGGAATAGAGAGACGCCAGAAGCTTCTCTATCTCCGTGGTCGCGATGAACTGGACCTGGGTTTTCTTCAGCTTCCAAGGCCGGCTGGCCCGCAAGCCGTTCTGGATCGGTCTCGCAGCACCATTCGGGCTCGCCCTCTTCGGGGCCCTGTTCATCTGGATCGTCGGGTCGATGGCGGCATCTCCGCCCATTATCGCGCTCGAAATCGCCTTCGCGATCTCGATTTCCGTTCTCTGCCTGGCTCTGGGATCGAAACGACTGCAGGACCGCGACAAGAGCGGCTGGTGGATTCTTCCCTATTTCTTCGTGCCGCAGGCTATCGCCAGCGCCGCTTTGGCCCTGCCGGACAGCGCCGCGCCCGTCTTCATCGCAATCGGCATCGCGGTCGCGTTCTGTGCGCTGCTCGATCTCGGCTGTCTCGAAGGCACGCCCGGACGCAACCGGTTTGGCACGGATCCGAATGCACCTGTCCCGGTCCAGGAGAAGCCGGAGCACCACGAGTCCCATTTCGCCCGTCCGAACGATGTCTGGCAACCGAACCAGCCAGCCAGCGGACCACGCACGGGCCTCGACAAATTCCTCGACGAGCCTGCCCGTCCGCGGCGCCGCGAGGCCTCCTGACCAACAACAATCCTCTGGCGCTTCGCCGCGACGCGTTCTAAGTCCGCTGAAACGCCGGGGATTCCCATGAGCTGGGTTCTGCTGCTGACATCCTTCACCGGGCGCATCAATCGCGCCCGGTTCTGGCTTGGCTGGGCGATCCATAGCCCCGATCCCCTCGCATCCCAGACCACGGCAACCGCGTGACCATTACAACTGTCGAACTGACCCAGGCGCTGATCCGCTGCCGCAGCGTCACTCCCGATGACAACGGCGCGCTCGACGTCCTCAGCGACGTCCTGCGCGACGCCGGCTTCGACGTCCATCTGCCGGTCTTCTCTGCGCCGGACACGCCCGACATCCGCAATCTTTATGCGCGCATCGGAACCGGGGCTCCGATCTTCGTCTTCGCCGGCCACACAGACGTCGTCCCACCTGGCGACGAGGCCAGTTGGACGGCCGGGGCCTTCTCGGGAGAAGTCCGCGACGGCGTCCTCTATGGGCGCGGCGCCGTCGACATGAAGGGCGGGGTCGCCGCGATGACGGTGGCCGCGCTCCGCCACATCGAGAAGCATGGTCTGGAAAACGGCTCGATCGCCTTCCTGATCACCGGCGACGAGGAAGGGCCGGCGATCAACGGCATGGTGAAGCTGCTCGAATGGGCCGCCGAACGGCAGGAGCGCTTCGACCATTGCGTGCTCGGCGAGCCGAGTTCAAGGTCGGAACTCGGGGACGAGGTGAAGATCGGCCGGCGCGGTTCGCAGTCCGGCACTTTGGTCGTCCATGGCAAGCAGGGCCACGTGGCGTACCCGCACAAGGCGGACAATCCGATCCGCCGGATGCTGCCGATCCTCGACACCTTGCTCGCCCCCCTGGACGATGGCACCGCTCATTTCGAGCGCTCGAACCTTGAGTTGACCAGCGTCGATGTCGGCAATCCAACCCCGAACGTCATCCCGGCCAAGGCCACGATTTCCTTCAACGTCCGCTTCAACGACACCTATACCCTGGACACCCTGAAGACGCTGCTGAGCGAACGCGTGAAGCAGGCCGCCGGTCCGACGCGCTACGAGTTGTCGTTCGCCACGCGGGCAGCGTCGAGCTTCATCACCGAGCCCGGCGACTTCATCCAGATCATCGCGGATTCAGTCGAAGCCGAAACCGGCCGTCGGCCCCGTCTCGCGACGGGCGGCGGGACGTCGGACGCCCGCTTCATCAAGGACTACTGCCCCGTGGTCGAAGTCGGCATGACGAACGCGACCATGCATCAGGTCGACGAGCGCGTGTCGGTCGCGGAACTGGACGCCGTGACGAGGGTCTACGAACAGATCCTCGCGCGCTATTTCGCCTCGTAATCGACCCGCATCAGATACAGGCCGCAGGACGGTGCAAGCGCCCCGCAACGGGAGCGGTCACGGGCTTCGAGCGCCGCTTTGAGATCGTCGGCCATCCATCGCTCCTCGCCGACAAGCTTGAGCGAACCGGTGATCGATCTCACCTGATGATGCAGGAACGAGCGCGCCGATACGCGCAGCACGACCGCGTGGCCCTCGCGCTCGATCTCGATCCGGTCGAGCGTCTTCACCGCGCTTTTCGCCTGGCATTCGGCCGCGCGGAAGGTCGTGAAATCGTGCCTGCCGACCAGAACCTGCGCCGCGGCGTGCATCGCGTCGTGATCGAGTGGTCGCGGCACCTGCCAGGCACGATCCGCTTCGAGCGTCAGTGGCGGACGGCGGTCAATCAGCCGGTATTCGTAATAGCGCCTGGTGGCCGAGAAACGGGCGTCGAAATCGTCCGCCACGCGCTCGGCCGACAGCACCGCGACGGGCCATGGCCGCGCATGCGCGTTGATCGCGTCGCGCACCGTGTCTTCCGGCCAGTCCTTCGAGAGATCGACATGCGCCACCTGCCCGCGCGCATGGACGCCGGAATCGGTACGCCCCGCTCCGCCGACGGTAACCTCGTCGCCGCAGAACGCGAGCACCGCGGCTTCGAGCGTGCCCTGCACCGACTGGCCGTTATCCTGCCTCTGCCAGCCGCAGAACGGCGTGCCGTCGTACTCAATCGTCAGTTTGTAGCGGGGCATTGGGAAGGTCGGCGAATGCCGGTGCGTAGCGGATCAGGCCGTGGGCGTAGCGGCCACGCTCGGTCAGCGCAAGCGCCTGCTGGTTCGGGCCGTCATAGGGCGTCTCGAAATTCCTGGCCTGTTCGGCGGTGAAACCGAACCTGCCGTAGAAGGCCGGATCGCCCAGGACAAAGATGACGTCCACGCCCTGGCCGTGGAGGATCTTGATCCCCTCGCTCACCAGAGCGGTCCCGACGCCCTTCCCCTGATAGGATTCGAGCACGGCCAGTGGCCCGAGCGCGACCGCTTTGAGGCCCATGCTCTCGACGGCTGTCAGGCGCGAAAACAGGATGTGGCCGGCCAACGCGCCGCCGCGACGGGCGACGAGCGACAGCACGCCGTCGCCCTCGCTCTGCAGATAGTCGACGAGTTCCGCCTCCGACCAGGTCGGAAACACCGACTGATGGATCTTTCGGATCACCGGGATGTCGTGCTTGCTCTCGAGCCGGATGTAAAAGCGACTGCTCATGAGAAGAGCGCTCCCGCCTCGAGCCGCGCACCCCGCGCGAAATCGGCGAACGGCATCGGCCCCTTGCCGGCGCGCTGGACCGTGACGAGCCGGACCGCGCCTTCCGCGCATGCAATCGCCCCGGAAGCATCGAGCAGCGACCCGGGGGTGCCCCTACCGTCGCGACTTTCGCTGCGGAGCACGCGCAGCCGTTCCGGCCCCTTGCCGAGATCGACCTCGCACCACCCCCCCGGAAACGGTGACAGGCCGCGAATATGGTCGTGCACCTCTTTCGACGGCCGGGCCCAATCGATCCGCGTCTCGGCATTGGTCAGCTTCTGGGCGTAGGTCACGCCTTCGGTGGGTTGCGGAACGGCCGTGAGCGGACCGCGATCAAGATCGTTCATGACCTCGGCCATCAGCCGCGCGCCGCTGCGTGCCAGCCGGTCGTGCAGTTCGCCCGCGGTCTCGTTCTCGCCGATCGCCATCCTCTCCTCTCGAACGACGGGACCGGTATCGAGGCCCTCGTCCATCCGCATGATCGCGCACCCCGTCTCCGCATCGCCGGCCATAATCGCCCGGTTGATCGGAGCCGCCCCCCGCCAGCGCGGCAGGAGCGACGCATGCAGATTGAAGCAGCCGTCCGCCGGGGCGTCCAGAACGCTTTTCGGCAGAAGCAAACCATACGCCACCACGACGGCGGCATGGGCGCGATGGGCGCGAAAGGCCGCGGCGGCCTCGTCGGACCTCAGGCTGGGCGGTGTGAAGACCGGAATTCCGAAAAGATCAGCTGCCGTATGCACGGGCGTTCGGCGCTCGGCCATTCCGCGACCTGCCGGCTTCGGCGCCCGAGTATAGACTGCGACGACGTCATGGCCCGCCTCGCGGATCGCGGCAAGTGTTGGCACCGCGAAATCGGGCGTCCCCATGAAGACGAGGCGGAGCGTCACAATTCGGCGCCCGCGTCCCGTTTCTCGCCCTTGAGCTTCGGTTTCGGCAGATAAGGCTGCGGACCGCCGTCGCGCTTGGCCGTCTTCTGGAACTTCTTCCAGACCATCTCTCGCTTCAGCTTCGAGATGTGGTCGATGAACAGGATTCCATCGAGATGGTCCATCTCGTGCTGGATGCAGGTGGCGAGCACGCCGTCCGCCTTGATCTCCTGCTCCTTGCCCTCGCGATCGAGATAGTGCACGCGCACCTCGGCCGGCCGTTCGACCTCCTCGTAATATTCGGGGATCGACAGGCAGCCTTCCTCGTAGACCGAGATGTCCTCCGATTCCCAGACGATCTCGGGATTGATCAGGACGAGCGGTTCCTGTTCGTCGTCGCGCGATGAAACATCGACCACCGCGAGCCGCTTAAGCACGCCGATCTGCGGCGCGGCGAGGCCGATGCCGGGCGCGGCATACATCGTCTCGAACATGTCATCGATCAGCGTCTGCAGCTCGGCATCGAAGACCGTGACCGGTTCCGTCTTCTGACGGAGCACGTTGTCGGGAATGACGTGGATGGGGCGGATTGTCATGATTGTCGCGAGATAGTCTGGCACGTCCCGCGCGTCAACGCGTTCGCATTCTGTTCACGGCCACCGAATCGAGATATTCAGAGGCAATGGACAATGTTCTCTTCGAGATCGGCCAGTTTCCGGTGACGGTCGGCATGCTGGCGCTTGCCGGCTTCGCCCTGCTCGTCGCGCTGCTGGCTGGCCTGCTGGTGTCGATGGCCCGGCAGAATCGCGAGAGAAGCCTCGAAGCGCAGGCACAGTTCGAACGCCACCAGCGCACCGAGGAGCAGGTCAACGCGCTGATGCGCGCCCAGATGGAAGTCTTCGGCCGGCTTCAAGGCGTCGGTGAAGTCCTGTCCAGCAAGCAGTCCGAACTCGCAAAGGCCGTCTCCGAACGGCTCGACGCCGTCAGTCAGCGGGTCGGCGAGAACCTGACGACCGGCGCCGCCGCGACCAACGAGCAGTTGAAGGCACTCGAAGCCCGCCTCGCCGTCATTGACGCCGCCCAGCAGAACATCGGTTCGCTGTCCGAGCAGGTCACCGGCCTGAAAGCCATCCTCGCCAACAAGCCGGCGCGTGGCGCTTTCGGTCAAGGCCAGATGGAAGCGATCGTGAAGGATGCGCTCCCATCCTCCGGCTATTCATTCCAGCACACGCTCTCGACCCGCGTTCGTCCCGACTGCGTCATCCATCTGCCCGGCGACGCGATGCCTCTCGTCGTCGACGCGAAATTCCCGCTGGAGGCGTTCGAGGAGCTTCGCCGCGCCGACAGTCCGGAGGCGGAACAACGGGCCGCTACGCGTCTGCGACAGGACATGATCACCCACGTCCAGGACGTGCGGAAATATCTGATCCCGATGGAAACGCAGGAGGTTGCTCTCCTCTTCGTGCCGTCTGAAGCTCTCTATGCCGAGCTTCACGAGCGGTTCGAGGATATCATCCACCGCGCCCACAAGGCCCGCGTCCTGATCGTCTCGCCGTCCCTGCTGATGCTGGCGATCCAGGTGGTGCAGAGCCTGATGCGCGATGCCGCCATGCGAGAGAAGGCGCACCTGATCCAGAAGGAGGTCGGCCTCCTCCTAGAAGACGTCCGCCGCCTCGCCGAGCGCACCGGCAAGCTCAAGGCACATATCGGCCAGACGGCGAAAGACCTCGACGACATCGAGACCTCGACAAGGAAGATCGAGGGTCGCAGCGTGCGCATCGACCAGATGGACTTCGACGGCCCGACGAGCCCGGAAGCACGTCAGGGCTCGCTGCTGCCGAACCCGATCATTCGTGGCGAGGCAGCGGAGTAGTTTCAGTTCGGGATTTCGCTCGGGTCTGGCACTTCGACCGTGAAGCTCAAAGCCGGCTCCCCGGACAGGCCGGGCGAAAGATGTTTCACCCGTATTCTCTCTGTTTCGGAGATGCCGAAGGTTTCGCCGTCCTTCAGGATCGGCCCTCGCTTGATCAGATAGCTGCTCGCATCAGAAACGCGCCACGCGATGAGCTCGAGTGAATATTTGTTCGATGCGAACTCTATCTCGCGACCGACAAAAGGCTTGAGACCTCGCGTTATCACCATAGGCTTCGTCTTGCCGAGCTCGTCTTCCAGCATCAGAGGATTTCTCGATACCCAGAGGTGCACCGGCGGTTCACCATTCCTGGCGAAATCCACCGCACTGGTTCGCAAGTCAGCAGGATCGACGACTAGTTCGCTATCAGCAAAGATCGCGGCGCTGACGGGAAGATTTGATGCTAATGCGCCGGCGACCAGAGTGACCGCGGTCGCGCCCTTCAGCGCCGCCTTGTAGCCGCGCGGCGCCTTAACCAAGCCAATCGTGACATGTCCATCCTGATGCTGCAGCGCACTGCGTCCCTCCGACCAGCTTTCAATCGATCTCAGCGCATGTTCAGTGATGGTCGATGGGAGAGCTTTCGGTGAGTATCCGACCAGCACCCGCGCGCCGGCGACCTCATAGACGACACTTCCCTTCTCTCCCTCACCAACCTCCTGGATAGCGGCGAGACCGCCGGGATAGGTCGTTTCGAAAGCGGTAATCGTTTCCGGTCCAGACAGCGAGACCGCAGCTGAAAGCGCCAAAAAGACAATGAGATTGCTCATCTCCACCCCCTCTGAAGAACAAAGCGGGTTGAGCTAAGCATGCAGTGCAACTGAAAGAAAGAGATTTGTTCCCTTTATGTTCCACGCCGCCGAACGACGGCGAAAGTCAGCACGATCGCAGCCACGCCGATCAGCGCGGAGTACAGGAAGAAGGTTACATAGCCCGCGCCCAATGACGCCGGTGAGACGCCCGTCGCCGCGCCGCTTACGAATGACTCCGGCGTCAGCCCGACGAACATGCCTTTCAGCCCGGCCGCCGCCCCGCCCTCCTCAGCCGAGCGCGCGGCGCTTTCGATGATGCGCCCGGACTGCGAGGCGATCAGCTTTCCAGGTAGCGCGTAGAGCGAGGAGAACAGCGCGTATTGCGTCGCGGTGAAGCCGCCGGAGGTCAGGCTCGACATATAGGCGATCAGGCATGTGCCGGCATAGCCGCTGGCCAGATTGTCGATGCCGATCGCGATGTAGAGCGCGGGCATCGAATGGCCGGCGGTCGCCAGATAGATGAAGACGAGATTGCTGAGCGAACCCGCGAAGGCGCCGATCAGCAGCGAGCGCATCAGGCCGAGCTTCACGATCGAATAGCCGCCGACGAACACGCCGAGCATCGACGCAACCACGCCGAACACCTTCCGCACCTCGGCGATCTCGGTCTTGGTGAAACCGAGGTCGAGATAGAACGGGTTCATGATGTTCAGGACGAAGTCCGACACCCGGTAGAGGCAGATCAGCGCCAGGATCAGGCCAGCAGTGCCGGCGTAGCGGCGGAAGAAGTCGGCGAGCGGTGCGCCAAAGCTTGCACCAAGATAGGCACCCGGACGGGTCGGACGGCCGGGCATTGGCCAGCACGCGGCGGCGATAATGGCCAATCCGGCGACGACCGCGCCGATCTGCAGGAAGACGCTGGCCGGCGATCCCTTCCAGAGCGGCGCGAGACCGAAGACGTCGCCGGAGCCTAGCGGCGTCGCGACCAGCGAAAGCGGCGCCGGATCGCCGCTCAGGCCCGCGCCCGCGATCAAGGCACCGAGCACGAAGATGACGCCGCGAATGATCCACTCCACCACATCCGCGAGCGGGCGCCGCTCGACGCCTTCGGCATGGACCGCGCGCACCTTGTGGCTCTGTTCGCGCGGCGCGAAAAGCACCGCCAGCACGCCGATCCCCATCAGGCAGGCCATGATGGCGTAGGAGAAATTCCAGCTATAGGCCTGCGCCAGGACAAGCGGCACGGCGCCCGCGACGATCATCGCGACGCGGTAGCCCCATTGATAGGCCGCCGCCATGATGCCTTGCTGGCTATTGTCGGCAACCTCGATACGCCAGGCATCGATGACGATGTCCTGCGTCGCGCCCGAGAAGCCGACGAACACCGCGAAGGCGGCGACGAGGCCTAGATTGTCCGACGGGTCGCGGCCCGAGATCAGCCACAGGCCGATGATCACCGCGATCTGCGCGACCAGCATCCAGGACCGGCGATGCCCAAGCCATGCGGTCAGACCGGGCACTTGCGTCCGGTCGACGAGCGGCGCCCAGAGGAATTTTGCCGAATAGGCTAGTGTGGCGAGGCTGAAGAAGCCGATCACGGCGAGCGAGACGCCGTCGTCGCGCAGCCAGGCCGACAAGGTGTCGAAGATCAAGAGGTTCGGCAGACCGGCGGAGAAGCCGAGACCGAGCATGACGAGCACGCGGCGCTGGAAGAAATCGGCGATGCCGCCCTTCGCCGGCGCATCCGCCTCGATGGCGTCAACGGTCTGCTCGGTCATCCATGGTCCCCGATCCGGCGTCACCTTGGCCCGGACGGCCGTTGCGTCGCAAACGAAAAGGGCGGCCCGAAGGCCGCCCTGTCCGCAAGGTCCGAGCGCCCTCAGACCGCGATAATTGTGACGATCGCGTAGCTCGACGGATCGATGATGACGATCCGGCCGTCTGCCAGCACGATGTAGCTGTAGCCCTGATACTGCGGGACGACTTCCACGATCGTGGGCGGAAGTGGCATCACGTGGACGTGCCGCGGTACCGCGGCACCGACCGAGACGTTGAAGTCGACGTTCACCTTCTGGACGTTGGTCGTCGAGATCTTCTGGCGAATGGTCGTCTTCTGCTCGGTTGTGATCTCCTTGGACGCGGCAGCGCGGCCGCTCTCCATGCCGCCCTGCTTCGAGCCTTCGGCGCTGGACTTATTGGCATCGGCCTTGCCTTCGGCGCTGGACTTGTTGGTGTCGGTCTTGCCTTCGGCCGCCGACTTGCCCGCACCGGACTTCATTTCACCCTGGCCTTGAGCGTTTTTCTGGGTCGGTTCGGTGGCGGCCCGGTTGCCGCCGCCCGTCTCGGACGGGGTGCCCGCCGCGCTGGAGGCGTCGTTGCGGGGCATCGGGTTCTGGGCGCTCGCGCCGCCAGAGGCGTCAGCGCCTCCCTTCATGCCCGCTCCGCCGGCCGCACCGCCTGCCGCGCCCGCGCCGCCGGAAGCAGCCGGAGGAGGAACAGAAGCACCGCCGGCCGCGCCACCCGCATCTGTCTGGGCCGAGGCGGCCGAAATGCCGATCAGGAGGGCTGCCGCGGCCGCCGTATTGAGAAGAATGGTTTTCATTTCGAAGTCTCCCTGTGTCCCCAGCGCCCCGCTGCGAACGGCCGTCGAGGCTTCACAAGACGGTCCGTGGCGAGAACGTGTGACCGGGGCCCGCGTTCCACATTGACGTTCAGGAGAAGGTCAGAAGGGAGTGCGCTGCCGGATGGCGGCCGAAAGCGTCCCTTCGTCAAGGTAATCCAGTTCGCCGCCCACAGGCACGCCATGGGCGAGGCGAGTCACCTTGACTCCTGCCGAGGCAAGGACGTCGGTAACGTAGTGCGCCGTGGTTTGCCCATCCACCGTAGCATTGAGGGCCAATATGACCTCGTGCACCGCTGGGTTGGATGCACGTTCCACGAGGCCTTCGAGATTAAGGTCTTCTGGTCCGCGCCCATCCAATGGCGACAAAGTCCCGCCCAATACATGGTAGCGAGCGTTCACCGCCCCTGCCCGCTCCAGCGCCCAGAGATCGGCGACATCCTCAACGACGACGAGAAGCGACGCGTCTCGCGTCTGGTCGCTGCAGATCGTGCAGGGATCGGAGGTATCGACATTGCCGCAGGTCGAGCAGATGCGGACGCTCTCGTTCGCCTTGGCGAACGCATCGGCGAGCGGCCCCAGCAGGGCGTCCTTCTTGCGGATGAGATGCAAGGCTGCGCGGCGCGCCGAGCGGGGCCCGAGCCCCGGCAGACGCGCCAGAAGTTGGATCAGGCGCTCGATCTCGGGACCGGCAACGGCGCGGGGCATGACTAATCCTTGCCCTCACCCTGAGCCGGGCACGCAGTGCCCGTGTCCACGGATCGCGGCAAGCTCGGAGCATGCGACCATCCTTCGACATGGGCTGCTGTGCAGCCCGGCTCAGGATGAGGCCGTGGGGAACCCGAAAGCAGCATCAGAACGGCAGCTTCATTCCCGGAGGAAGCGGAAGCCCGGCCGTCGCCTCGGCCATCTTCTCCTGCGCGATCGCCTCGGCCTTGCGCCTGGCTTCGGCATGCGCGGCGACGATGAGATCCTGGACGATTTCCTTGTCTTCGGGCTTCAGCACGTCCAGGTCGATCTCGACATGCTTCAGTTCGCCCTTGGCGCTCATCTCGACCTTGACGACACCGCCTCCGGCTGAGCCTTCGACGACAATCTGTTCAAGCTCAGCCTGCATGCCGGCCATCTTGGCCTGCATTTCCTGAGCCTTCTTCATGATCCCCATGAGATCCATGGATTACTCCTCGTCTGTGTCGGGCTCGTCAGGCACCGCTTCGAGCGATTCCTCGGCCGGCTGGGCGGTGGTGCGCACCGCGATGATTTCCGCGCCCGGGAAGCGCTCGAGCAGTGCCCGGACTTCGGGATTGGCGGCGACGCCGCGCATCTTTTGTTCGCGCTCTTCGTCGGCGATCTCGCGGAGCGTGGGGCCGCCCGCTTCCGAGGAGATCGCGACGATCCAGCGGCGGCCGGTCCAGTCGGACAGCTTGCGCTGGATTTCCGAGGCTAGCGTCTGCGGCGCTCCCGGGCTGGGTCGGAATTCCAGGCGTCCGTCCTCGAACAGCACCGGGCGGACATCGCGTTCGATCGCGGTCTTAAGGGATATATCGCGCTTTTCGGCGGCGAGTGCGACGGCGTCATTCAGCGTTTCGAGACGCCGGAGCGGGACGGTCTCCAGTGAAGCGCGCGGGGCGGAAGACGGCACCGGATCGGCGGTTCGCGAGGCAATGGCGAAAGCCGCCGAACCCTGCGACGACAGCGCGCCCGACGGCGGCGAGGATTGCATGTTGCCCGCCGGAGTCTGGCGCGGCGACTGATCCTTCAGCGCGCGCAACGCCTCGTCCGGCGTCGGCAGGTCGGCGGCATAGGCGAGACGCACGAGGACCATATCGGCGGCCTGGGCCGGCTTCGGAGCGGCCTGCACCTCGGAGATGCCCTTCGACAGGATCTGCCAGGCCCGCGACAGCACCTTGTGCGACAGCTGGTCGGCGAAGGACTTGCCGCGCTGGCGTTCCACCTCGGTCGCGGACGGGTCTTCCAAAGCAGCCGGGGTCAGCTTGATCCGGGTGACGTAGTGGACGAATTCGGCGAGGTCGGCGAGCACGACCGCCGCGTCCGAACCGCCGTCATAGAGTTCGCGGAAGACGGCGAGCGAGCCCGCCGCATCGCCCTTCATCACAACCTCGAACAGATCGACCACCCGGCCGCGGTCGGACAGGCCGAGCATCTGGCGAACCGCCTCCGCCTCGACCGCGCCGCCACCGTGGGCGATGGCCTGATCGAGGATCGACAGCGCATCACGAACCGAGCCCTCTGCGGCGCGCGCCACAAGAGCGAGCGCCTCGTCGTCGGCGTTCAGGCCCTCCTTGCCTATGATGTTGCGGAGGTGACCCGTCAGCACCGACGCGTCGACGCGTCGGAGGTTGAAGCGCTGGCAGCGCGACAGGACCGTGACCGGAACCTTGCGGATTTCGGTCGTCGCGAAGACGAATTTCACATGAGGAGGTGGCTCCTCCAAAGTCTTCAGGAAGGCGTTGAACGCCTTGTCCGAGAGCATGTGGACTTCGTCGATGATGTAGACCTTGTAGCGCGCCGAGGCGGGCGAATAGCGGACACCGTCGAGGATTTCGCGGACATCGTCGATGCCGGTGCGCGAGGCCGCGTCCATCTCCAGCACGTCGACATGGCGCGATTCCATAATCGCCTGGCAATGGACACCGATCTCGTCGAGATCGACCGTCGGTCCTCCGGTGCCGTCCTGCCGCTCGTAGTTGAGGCCGCGGGCGAGGATTCGTGCGGTCGTCGTCTTCCCGACGCCACGGACGCCCGTAAGCATCCACGCCTGCGCCACCCGCCCCGTCGTGAACGAATTCGTCAGGGTGCGGACCATCGCCTCCTGACCGATCAGATCGGCGAAGTTCCAGGGCCGGTATTTCCGCGCGAGAACGCGGTAGGCACCACCCGTGGGTTCCCCCGCAGGGCGGATGTCGAGTTCTTCCATCGCGATGATATGGCAGGGTGAAAGGCGCGGACGCAAGTGCGCGAGTAGGAGGTTGGACGACGACCCGAGACGGGCTCGTTAGGGCTGCTTCCTTCCGGACCTGACCCGGTTGGCGAGTGGCTCGTCCACCGCCAACCTCCCACGCTGTATATCGAGGTTTGGCGGCGAGGATGCAAGTCTGCCTTCGGCGGAAGAGAAGCCGGAGCTTGCTATTCAGCACTACTGAATCGGAGAGCACAATTTGGGCGCAATTTCGCCGGAACCTCTTCGCCGATCGTGGACTTGGCCGGCGTTGCGCCGGCGAACTGGCGAACGAGCCTCCGGGCCTTCCCAACTCAGGCACGACGCCAGCGCATCAACGGCCTCCAGGACCAGGGAGGATCCAATGAACTTCGGTGCATTGCCGCGCGCGGCCATCGCTATTCTGATCGCCGCCGGGATGACAGCCGGCGCCGTCGCTCAACCCGCTGATGAAGAAGAGGACTCATACGAGACGAGAGACTCCAGAATGATGGACAGAATGGGCGACGGCCCGATGATGGGCATGCACGGTAAGATGCACGGTCATACCGGGCCGCACCGTCGCATGATGATGAAGATCATGTTCACCATCGCTGACACCAATGGCGACGGCGCGCTCTCCTTCGACGAGGTCTCGGCCATTCACAAGCGGGTTTTCGATGGCGCCGATTCAAACAAGGACGGCAGGCTGACGCGTGAGGAGATCAGGGTGTTCGTTCGGGATTAGCATCCCGCACGGCACGGCGTCGCACCGATTTCATGCGCGCGGGTTCGCATCTTCCGCGTAAATGGGCGCATGATCACGTCCGATTTCGTGCTCGATTCGCGTCTTGCCGCCGACGCCCGTCCGGTCGGAGACCTGCCGCTCTGCCGGGTGCTGCTGATGAACGACGCGCGCTTTCCCTGGCTCGTTCTCGTCCCGCGGCGGACTGATGCCGTCGAGATCATCGATCTCTCGTCGGAGGAACAGGCGCGGCTGATCGGCGAAATCGCACAGGTATCGCGGGCGCTGCGCGCCGTCGCTCCGTGCGACAAGCTCAATGTCGGCGCGCTCGGCAATATCGTGAAGCAGCTTCACGTCCACATCGTCTCGCGCGTCGAGGGCGATCCGGCCTGGCCGGGCCCGGTCTGGGGCTCCGGCGCCGCCAGGCCCTATGACGAGAACTGGCGGAACGGCCTGATCGGCGCGATCAGGACGGAGCTTGGACTGTAGCGACGCGCTTCCTGCCCGGCACCGTCATCGCGATCACGCCCGCGACCACGCAGACGAGGCCGATCCAGGCCGTCGAGGTCGGCACCTCACCGAGGAAGACCACGCCGATGGCGACGCCGATCGGCACGCGGATATAGGCCTGCGCCGTCGCGCCGACCGAGCCGAGCGTGTGGACAAGGCGGAAATAGATCGTGAAGGCGATCGCGGTCGAGAACACCGCCAGCGCGACGAGCGCCATCAGCGAATCCATCGACGGCGACAGCGTCCACGGCCGATCCACGATCAGGCTCGCCGGAATCAGCAGCACCGCGCCGCAGATCAGCGACCCCGCCGCCGGCATCATCGGATCGAGCCCCTTGAACCCCTTCCCGAAGATCGCCGCTCCCGCATAGCTGATCGTTGCGACCACGACCGCGAGCTGAGCCAGCAATTCATCGCCGATGCCCTCGAACGCCTCGAAGCCGATGATCAGGCAGATGCCGACCATGCCGGCGACGACACCGAACAATTTCCGGCTCGTCACCGGTTCGTGGCGGACGATCAGGGCCGTCAGCAGGAAGGTGAAGATCGGAGTCGAGGAATTCAGGATCGCGGCCAGCCCCGCGTCCACGGTCTGCTCCGCCCAGGCGATCAGGGTGAACGGGATGACACTGTTCAGAACTGCCTGGAACAGGAAGCGCATCCAGGTCTCGCGATCCCCTGGCAGTTTCAGCCCGCGCCAGCGGATGACCGCATAAAGCAGCCCACCCGCGATCAAGGTCCGGCCCGCGATCAGCGTCACCGGCGGGATGGTCTCGACGCCGATCTTGATGAAAGTATACGAGGCACCCCAGAGCGTCGCGAGGGCGATCAGCAGGACGAGATCTGTCTTGAGCGTGGTCGGCTGGGTCATGATGCGCACTCGCTGTAGCCGGAATGACTGCCAGCTTGTAGCCCCGCACTAGCCCGGGATGTTTCGGCCGCGGCCGAAGTGTTCCCGCCGAAAAGCGGCTATCCTCGACTCATGACCGCTTCCGCCAACACCATCGCCGAAGTCGCCTCGCTGATCGGCGATCCGGCCCGCGCCAACATTCTCTCCGCGCTCATGGGCGGGAAGGCGCTGACGGCGGGCGAACTCGCCTGGAATGCGGGCGTCAGCGCCCAGACGACGAGCGGGCATCTCGCCAAGCTCAGCGAGGCAGGTCTTCTGGCCGTGGAGAAGCAGGGTCGCCACCGCTATTACCGCCTTGCCTCTTCGGAAATCGCGCAGGTGATGGAAGCGCTGATGAACGTCGCCGCGACGGGACCGAAACGCCACCGCCCCACCGGCCCGAAGGACGAGGCGATGAGGCTGGCCCGCACCTGCTACGACCATATGGCCGGCCGCCTCGGCATCGCGATCGCGGACGCACTCTGCGCGCACGGACGGCTGATCCTGTCCGACGGATCGGGGGCGGTCACCGAGGAAGGCCAGAAGTTCTTCTGCGAATTCGGCGTGGACCTCAAAACCGGCGGAAAGCGCGCGCTCTGCCGAACCTGTCTCGACTGGAGCGAACGCCGCCCGCATCTGGCCGGACGGCTGGGCGCGGCTTTGTTCACGCGCTCGCTCGATCTGGGATGGGTCGCGCGCATTCCGGACAGCCGGTCGCTGAGGATCACGCCACCGGGACGGCTGGGCTTCGCGAAGACATTTGGGCTGCCGTCGGACTGGCTCGAACCGGTCTAGGCGTCGTCCTCCGGCTCGACCGGAGGACCCATATGGAGGCGGTGGAATGGATCCTCCGGTCAAGCCGGAGGATGACGCCTCGAGGACCCATCATCCCCGCTTCTTCCGCTCCGCGAAGCGGAACGGATGCGCCGGATAGACGCCGAGTATCTTCACCTCGGCCGAGAAGAAGGCCAGTTCCTCCAGCGCGAGCCTGACATTGGCGTCGTCCGGATGCCCTTCGACATCGGCGTAGAACTGGGTCGCGACGAACTCGCCTTCGAGCTGGTAGCTCTCGAGCTTCGTCATGTTCACCGAATTGGTCGCGAAGCCGCCCATCGCCTTATAGAGCGCGGCCGGGACGTTCCTCACCTTGAACACGAAGGTCGTCACGCACGGGCCGTTGCCGGCCGGAGCCCAGTCCGGCTCGCGCGACAGGATGATGAAGCGCGTCGTGTTGTGGTCGGCATCGGCGATGTTCGCCGCGATGATGTCGAGGCCGTAGATCTCGGCCGCGAGCGTCGAGGCGATGGCGGCCTTGGTCGGGTCGTTCGCCTCGGCGATGCGGCGCGCCGCGCCGGCCGTGTCGGCGGCGATGTGCGGGATGAGGCCGAGCCGCTTCAGCGATTCCCGGCACTGGCCGAGCGCCATCGGATGGCTGTAGGCGACCTTCACCGTTTCCAAAGTCGCGCCCTTCACGGCCATCAGCTGATGCTGCAGCGGCAGGAAGAACTCGCCGATGATGTTGAGCCCGGAGGTCGGCATCAGATGATGGATGTCGGCGACACGACCCGCGATCGTGTTCTCGATCGGGATCATCGCCAGTTCGGCCGAACCGTCGACCACCGCAACGAACGCGTCCTCGAAGCTCGGCTTGTCGACAGCTTCCCAATCCGGAAACACCTCGGCGCAGGCGATGTGAGAGTTCGCGCCGGGCTCGCCCTGATAGACGATCTTCTTGTTGGACTGCGGGGACACTTCGGAACTCCGGACTATTTCTGTCGCGCGGCGAGGATTTCGCGGGCGCGTTCGAGATCGTGAGGGGTATCGACGCCCAGCGGCACGTCGTCAACGATTGCCGCGTCGATCCGCATGCCGGCCTCCAGCGCGCGGAGCTGTTCGAGCCGCTCGCGGCGCTCCAGTGAAGATGGCGGCAGCTTGACGAAACGGGCGAGCGCCGCGAGGCGCCAGACATAGAGCCCGATATGGTGGATCAGCTCGCCCTCGCCCCAGGGCGCGGTCGTACGGGTGAAATAGAGCGCCCGGCGATAGCGCCCCTCTCCCGAGCCGACGAGCTTGACGACATTCTCGTCTGTCTTCTCGTGGTCGCGGGTGATGACGGCGCCGAGCGTGCCGAGATCGACGTCCGGATCATCCAGCAGGGCGACGGCGGCGCGGATGATCAGGGGATCCACGGTCGGCAGGTCCCCCTGCAGATTGACGATGCGGTCGTAATTCCCCTCCGGGTCGATGCGCTGAAGCGCCTCGAATATCCGGTCCGATCCGGAGGGATGGTCGGCGCGCGTCATCTCGGCGCGACCGCCGGCCTTCTCGACCGCGTGGGCGATATCGGCCGAATCGGTCGCCACGATCACCGGCCCGACCTCGGCCTCCGTCGCGCGCCGCCAGACCTGAACGATCATCGGCTCGCCGCAGATATCGGCCAGTGGCTTGCCGGGCAGGCGGGTGGAAGCCATCCGGGCTGGGATAAGAACAAGAGAAGACATGGAAAAACTCTAGAAACCGCGCTAACCGCCTCCATTCGGCGGCAAAAAGTAGCAGCGCACCCGCTCTATACGAGTTGTCATCTTTACACGAAAGCGATTAGGTTCCGCCCGCTTCGTGGACCGGCTTTTCGGCCCGCTTTTGCACCTTAGTTTTCACACCCCGCCTCCGGAGAACGGGATGGATTCCTTCGAGGTCAACAAGATGCTCGGCGCCGTGCTGGGCACTCTTACCTTCGTCGTCGGCCTGTCGATCGCCTCCGAGATCCTGTTTGAGCAGCACGCTCCGGAAAAGCTGGGTTATGACCTTCCGGCTCCGGTCGAGAACGCGGGCGCGCCAGCCGCCGCGGCTCCGGCCGTTGAGCCGATCGCCGTCCGTCTCGCCAAGGCCGATCCGGCCAAGGGTGAAGCGGCGGTCAAGCAGTGCCAGTCCTGCCATTCGTTCGAGAAGGGCGGCCCGAACAAGGTCGGCCCGAACCTTTACGGCGTCGTCGGCAACCACCACGGCCACCTCGACGGCTTCAACTACTCGGCTGGCATGAAGGCCAAGAGCGGAGAGCAGTGGTCGTTCGAAGCGATGGACCACTTCCTCGAAAACCCGAAGGCCGCCGTTCCGGGCACCGCGATGTCGTTCGCCGGCATCAAGCGTCCCGACCAGCGCGCCGACGTGATCGCCTATCTGAACAAGAACTCGGACAGCCCGCTGCCGCTCCCGGCTCCGGACGCCGCCCCGGCTCCGGCCGAAGGCGCCGCTCCCGCCGCGGGCGCTCCCGCTCCGGATGCGGGCCAAGGCGCCGCACCGGCCCCGGCCGCGCCCGCCGCTCCGCACTGATCCGGATCGTCGTCTGAGAGTGTAAGAGGTGGTGCCGGCTGTATCGCCGTCGCCCTATGCGCTCACGGTCTGGGCGACTATTTCGAAGTGCATCCTCGGGTGAGCGCACCGCCGACTAGTCGGCTGGCCCATCGCTGCTCGGCACCACCGGTCCATTAACCCCTCAAGATCGAGCGGGTTCCAGCCTTGCGCGCATTCCGCGTAACGGCACGGGTGGCAGATCACCGGCTTTGCGACATAATCTTGCCTGAGGCTACGCTCACGCCAATCCGATCAGGGAGATGCCGCGTTTTGACGATCGTTCAGCGCCTTGCCGTTCTGTGCCTTGCCTTTTCGCTCGGCGGCACCGCCGTAGAGGCCCAGACCGAACCGCCGCCGCCCGCCGGCGAATGGAAGCACGCTCTGTCGCTGTTCGGCTCGGTCAAATATCCGGCCGACTTCAAGCATTTCGATTATGTGAACCCGAACGCCCCCAAGGGCGGTCTCGTCCGGCTGTCCGCGCCGGGCGGCTATGACAGCTTCAACATCGCGATTCCGCGCGGCGTCGTCGCGGCGGGGCTGACACAGATCTACGAGACCCTGATGGTCGAGTCCCAGGACGAGGTCTCGACCGAATACGGCCTCCTCGCCGAGGCGGTGAAATATACCGCCGACTATTCCTCCGTCACCTATCGCCTGCGCCCCCAGGCGCGCTGGCAGGACGGCAAGCCGCTGACCGTCGAGGACGTCGTCTGGTCGTTCGACGTGCTGAAGAACAATTCGCCGTTCTACGCGCAGTACTATCGCAACGTGTCCAAGGTCGAGACCTCCGGCAACGAGGTGACCTTCACCTTCACCGAGAAGGGCAATCGCGAGCTGCCGCAGATCATCGGCCAGCTCATCGTCATGCCGAAACACTGGTGGACGGGCACGGGACCGGACCGCAAGCCGCGCGACATCCTGCAGACCACGCTTGAGCCGCCGCTCGGCTCGGGGCCGTATCGCATCAAGCCCGGCTTCCAGGCCGGCCGGACCATCTCCTACGAGCGCGTGCCCGACTATTGGGGCAAGGACCTGCCGGTGATGGCAGGCACAAACAACTTCGACGAGATCCGCTACGACTATTATCGTGACAGCGATGTCGCGCTCGAAGCCTTCAAGGCCGGCCAGTACGATTTCCGCGTCGAGAGCACCGCGAAGAACTGGGCGACCGCCTACGACTTCCCTGCCCGCCAGCAGGGCAAGGTCGTGCTCGACACCTATCCGATCCGCAATATGGGCCTGATGCAGGGCTTCGTGTTCAACACCCGGCGCGAGAAGTTCCAGGACCCAAGGCTCCGGCGCGCCTTCGACCTCGTGATGAACTTCGAGGACATGAACAAGACCCTGTTCTTCAACCAATACAAGCGCATCACGAGCTATTTCCAGAACACCGAACTTGCATCGAGCGGCCTGCCGCAGGGCAAGGAACTGGAAATCCTTAACACCGTAAAGGATCAGGTTCCGCCGGAGGTCTTCACCACCGCCTATTTCCATCCCTCGAACGCCGACACCAATGCGCAGCGCGAGAATCTGCGCGAGGCGGTCAGGCTGATGGGCGAAGCTGGCTGGACCGTCAAAAACACCGGCGGCAAGCGGGTCATGACCAATGCCAAGGGAGAGCCGCTGACGGTCGAGGTTCTAATCGACCAGCCGATCTTCGAGCGCGTCGTTCTGTTCTACAAACAGGCGCTCGACCGGCTCGGCATCGACGTCGCTGTCCGCACCGTCGACGACGCTCAGTATGAGAACCGCGTTAACGCCTTCGACTTCGACATGATCATCGCCAGCTGGGGCGAGTCGCTGTCGCCCGGCAACGAGCAGAGGGAGTTCTGGGGCTCCGCCGCCGCCGACCGCGAGGGCTCGCGGAACTATGCCGGCATCAAGAACCCGGCGGTCGACGAACTCATCGAGCGGCTGATCTACTCGACCGACCGCGACGATCTCGTCGCCGCGACCAGGGCGCTCGACCGCGTCCTCCTCTGGAACAATTACGTCGTGCCGAACTGGACGCTCGACAAAACGCGCTACGCCTACTGGAACCGCTTCTCGCACCCGGAAAAGCTGCCGCAATACGGCCTCGGCTTCCCGGATGTCTGGTGGTACGACGAGGCCAAGGCCGCCTCGGTGGGACGCGCGCAGTGACGGGCGGGCCCGACCGCCGCACCGTCCTCAAGCTCAGCGGTGCGGCCGCTGCCACCACCCTCGCCGGCCTTCCCTTTCGGGCATTCGCGCAGGTGCCCCTCGGCGAGGACCGGCACGGCCTCTCCGCTTTCGGTGACCTGAAATACCCGGCGGACTTCAAGCACTTCGACTATGTTAGGCCGGACGCGCCGAAAGGCGGCAAGATCTCCTACTCGCCGGGCCAATGGGCGTTCAATCAGAACCCCAACACGTTCAACTCGCTCAACACCCTGATCCTGAAAGGCGACGCTGCCGTCCGACTGGAGATCATCTTCGCGAGCCTGATGACCCGGGCGCTCGACGAGCCCGATGCGCTGTATGGCTTCGCCGCTCAGTCGGTGAGGATCGAAAATGACGGCAAGCTCTATCGCTACAAGCTCCGTCCCGAGGCGAAATTCCATGACGGCTCCCCGCTGACCGCGGAAGACGTCGCCTTCTCGATCGCAACGCTCAAGAAGGATGGCCATCCACTCATCTCGCAACAGATGCTGGAGGTCGAGAGCGCGGAAGCCATTTCTCCGCAGGAAGTCACGATCCGCTTCAGCGGCCGCCAGGCGCGCGACATTCCATTGATGGTCGCCGGTCTGCCGATCCTGTCCAAGGCCTATTATTCGAAACAGCCCTTCACCGAGAGTACGATGGAGCCGCCGTTGGGCTGCGGCCCCTACAAAGTCGGCAATCTCGCCGCCGGCCGCTTCATCGAATACGAGAAGGTCAAGGACTGGTGGGGCGACAGTCTCCCGGTTTTCGCCGGCCAGAACAATTTCGACGTCATCCGCATCGAGATGTTCCGCGACCGCCAGGTTTCGCTCGAGGGCTTCAAAGGCGGCGCCTACTGGTTCCGCGAGGAGTTCACCTCCCGCTTCTGGGCGAACAGCTACGATTTTCCGGCGATCAAGGACGGCCGGGTGATCCGTTTCGAACTCCGCGACGAACGTCCGTCCGGCGCACAGGGCTGGTGGATCAATACGAGGCGGGACAAGCTGTCCGATCCGCGCGTCCGCGAAGCGCTCATCTGCGCCTTCGACTTCGAATGGACCAACGCGAACCTGATGTTCGGCTCCTATATCCGGACATCCTCGGTGTTCGAGAATTCGCCGTTGAAGGCTGAAGGCCCGCCCTCGGCCGCCGAACTCTCGCTGCTGGAACCGTTTCGCGGCAAGGTGCCGGACGAGGTGTTCGGCCAGCCATTCGTTCCGCCGACGTCCGACGGGTCCGGGCAGGACCGCAAGCTTCTGCGCCGCGCGACTGAACTGCTTCGCTCGGCAGGCTGGACGATCCAGGACGGCGCTCTCCGCAACGCCAAGGGCGATCGGTACATACTCGAAATCCTCGACGACGACCCGATATTCGAGGCGCATGTCCTCGCCTACATCAAGAACCTCAAGCTTCTTGGCATCGATGCGAGCTTCCGCGTCGTCGACCCGGCACAATTCCAGAGTCGGCAACGGAGCTTCGATTTCGACATGATGCCGCGCCGCTGGGCGCTCTCGTCGACACCGGGAGACGATCTCAGGCTGTTCTTCGGCTCCTCGACCGCAAAGGTCGAAGGGTCCAACAACCTGCCCGGCGTCTCCGATCCCGCGATCGATGCGATGATCGACCACGCGGTGGCAGCCAGGACACGTGACGAGCTGACCCTCGCCTGCAAGGCGCTCGACCGTCTTGTGCGCGCCGGCCGCTATTGGGTGCCGCACTGGCACAAGCCGACCTATTGGCTTGCCACATGGGACGTCTTCGGCCGTCCTGACGACGGGCCGCGCTACGGCCTTCCCTTCGACACCGCCTGGTGGTTCGATACCGAGAAAGCCGCCCGCATCGGCATTAGAGCTTGAGCGGGCGTTAGAGGATCATGTCGGCCTATATCGCCCGCCGCCTGCTGCTGATGATCCCGACCTTGATCGGGATCATGCTGATTTCGTTCGTCATCGTGCAATTCGCGCCGGGCGGCCCGGTTGAGCGCGTGCTGGCGCAGCTCCAGGGATCGGACAATTCGGCGACCTCCCGTTTCTCGGGCTCCGCCGGAGGCGACCTCGGCGTCGGTGCGCAACCCGGAGCCGCCGGGCTCAGTTCCGATCCGATCAGCTCGAAATATCGCGGCGCTCAGGGCCTCGACCCCGAGTTTGTGAAGAGTCTCGAAAAGCAGTTCGGCTTCGACAAGCCCGCCCCGGAGCGCTTCCTCCTGATGATGTGGAATTATCTCCGCTTCGATTTCGGCGAGAGCTATTTCCGCGATGTCTCGGTGGTGAGCCTGATCATCGAGAAGATGCCCGTCTCGATCTCGCTTGGGCTCTGGATGACGCTCATCAGCTACGGCATCTCGATCCCGCTCGGCATTTCCAAGGCGGTGCGCGACGGCTCCCGCTTCGATGTCTGGACCTCCGGTGTCATCGTCGTCGGCTATGCCATTCCGGGCTTCCTGTTCGCGATCCTGCTGATCGTCCTGTTCGCCGGCGGCTCGTTCTTCTCGGTGTTCCCGCTGCGCGGCCTGTGGTCCGACGAATATAGCCGGATGACCTTGCTCGAATGGCTTCTCAGCCCGCGCGCCATGCTCGACTACGCATGGCACATGGCGCTGCCGCTCGCCGCCATGACTATCGGCGCCTTCGCCACGACGACGCTGCTGACCAAAAACTCGTTCCTAGACGAGATCCGCAAGCAATACGTCCAGACCGCGCGGATGAAGGGCCTCACCGAGAATCAGGTCCTTTATCGCCACGTCTTCCGCAACGCGATGCTGATCCTGATCGCGGGCTTCCCCGGCACCTTCATCGGCGCCTTCTTCACCGGCTCGCTTTTGATCGAGACCATCTTCTCGCTCGACGGCATCGGCCTGCTCGGCTTCGAGAGCGTGGTGAACCGTGACTATCCGGTGGTCTTCGCCACCGCCTACATCTTCGGCCTGATGGGCCTCCTTGTCGGGCTGATCTCCGACCTGACCTACACCTGGATCGATCCGCGCATCGATTTCGAAAGCCGGGAGGTCTGATGGCCGCGCCCGTCCGCCCCTCGATCCCCGAAAAGCCGGAAACGGTGCCGACGCCGGCCGGAACGCCAATCGCGCCGCCGCCGTCGACCGGGGAGACCGCGCCATCGACCCGACCGATCAGGCGCGGCTTCTTCCTCCGCTCACCACTCAACCAGCGCCGCTGGCGGAACTTCCGCGCCAACGGCCGGGGCTACTGGTCACTTCAGATCTTCGTCGCGTTGTTCGTGTTGTCGCTGTTCGCCGAGTTCATCGCCAACGACAAGCCGTTCCTCGTCTCCTATGACGGCGGCTATTACGTGCCGGTGCTGAAATCCTATCCGGAGACGGCCTTCGGCGGCGATTTCGAGACCGAGGCCGACTACCGCGACCCGTTCCTGCAGAACCTGATCGCGGACAAGGGCGGCTACATGGTCTGGCCGCTCATCCGCTATTCCTACGACACGATCAATCTCAACCTGCCGGTCCCCGCCCCCGCTCCGCCGACCTGGATGCTGACACCGGACCAGTGCGAGAAGGCGGGCAAGGGTCGCGACTGCGCGGGGATAGAAACCAACTGGCTCGGCACCGACGACCAGGGGCGCGATGTCGTCGCCCGCCTGATCTACGGCTTCCGCCTCTCCGTCCTGTTCGGCCTCGTCCTCACCATCCTGTCCTCGCTGATCGGCGTCGCCGCCGGTGCAGTTCAGGGCTATTTCGGCGGCTGGACCGACCTCATCTTTCAGCGCTTCATCGAGATATGGACCTCGATCCCGACGCTCTACCTGCTGATCATCCTGGCGGCCGTCATCACGCCGAGTTTCTGGGTGCTGCTCGGCATCCTCCTGCTCTTCTCCTGGGTCTCGCTCGTCGGCGTCGTCCGCGCCGAATTCCTGCGCGCCCGCAACTTCGAATATGTCCGCGCCGCCCGCGCGCTCGGCGTCTCGAACTGGACGATCATGCGTCGGCACCTCCTGCCGAACGCAACGGTGGCGACGCTGACCTTCATGCCCTTCGTGCTGAACGGCTCGATCACCACCCTCACCTCGCTCGACTTCCTCGGCTTCGGCCTGCCGCCCGGCTCGCCCTCGCTCGGCGAACTCCTCGCCCAGGGCAAGGCGAACCTGCAGGCGCCCTGGCTCGGCATCACCGGCTTCATGTCGATCGCGGTGACCCTGTCGCTCCTCGTCTTCGCGGGCGAGGCGGTGCGCGACGCTTTCGATCCAAGAAAGACATTCTCGTAATGGCGCACGACCACCACGATCATTCGCATGGCGCCAGCGAAACCCGTCTCGGGATCGCGACCCTCCTGACCGGCGGTTTCATGATCGCTGAGTTCGCCGGCGGCTATATTTCAGGCTCGCTCGCGCTGTTGGCCGATGCCGGCCATATGGGCATCGACTTCGCCTCTCTGGCTCTGGCCTTCGTCGCCATGCGCATCGCCCGCCGTCCGGCGAATTCGACCTGGACCTACGGCTATGACCGGTTCCAGATCCTCGTCGCCTTCGCCAATGGCGTGATCCTGTTCTTCGTCGCGGGCTGGATCATCTGGGAAGCAGGCTGGCGCCTGATGGAGCCAGAAACAGTCGCCGGCCCGCTGATGCTGCTGGTCGCGACCGGCGGCCTCGCCGTCAATATCATCGCCTTCTTCGTCCTGCACGGCGCCGACAAGGAAAGCGTGAACATCCGCGGCGCGCTGCTTCACATCCTGGGCGACCTTCTCGGCTCGGTCGGCGCCATCGCGGCGGCCTTGATCATCATCTACACCGGCTGGACGCCGATCGACCCGATCCTCTCCGTCTTCGTCTCCGTCATCATCCTCGGCGGGGCATGGCGGCTCGTCCGCGACTCCGGGCGCGTTCTTCTCGAAGCCGCACCGGCCGACATGGATTCCTCGGCCATCGCCCCCGCCGTGAGGGCCGGCGTCGCGATCGTCGAGGATGTTCATCACGTCCATGTCTGGTCGATCACCGAAAAGATGCAGGCGGTCACGCTGCATGCCTGCGTTCCCGAAGGGACCGACGCGCCGCCCGTCATCCGACAAATCAAGGCCGTCCTCGTCGAGAAATTCGGCATCGGCCACGCGACCGTCGAGATCGAATACGGCCAGTGCTCAGACCACGCCAAGGATTGCGGGCACGACCACGATCACGCGCATGATCATGATCATGACCACGCCGGCCACGCGCACGATCACGGGCATTCGCATGGCCACGCCCGCAGCCATGCCAGGGTACAGCCCGCATGAAGGCCGACGCCGAACCGCTTCTGTCGGTCCGCGATCTCTCCGTCGCCTTCGTGCAGGACGGCAGGGAGACGCTCGCGGTCGATAAAGTCTCGTTCGACATCAAGAAGGGCGAGACGCTCGCCCTCGTCGGCGAGAGCGGTTCCGGCAAGTCGGTGACCGCGCTCTCGGTGGTGAAGCTCCTGCCCTATCCGGCCGCCAGCCATCCCTCCGGCCAGATCCTGTTTCGCGGCCAGAACCTCCTGGACCTCGACGAACGCGATCTCAGGAAGGTACGCGGCGCCGACATCTCGATGGTCTTCCAGGAGCCGATGACCTCTCTCAACCCGCTGCACACGATCGAGCAGCAGGTCGGCGAAATCCTCGACGTCCATCGCGGCTGGTCGAAGACGAAGATCCGCGCCCGCGTCCTCGAACTCCTCAATCAGGTCGGCATTCCGAAGCCGGAGGAACGGCTCGATGCCTATCCGCACCAACTCTCCGGTGGGCAGCGCCAGCGCGTGATGATCGCCATGGCGCTCGCCAACGAGCCGGACCTCCTGATCGCCGACGAGCCGACCACCGCGCTCGACGTCACCGTGCAGGCGCAGATCCTCGCTCTGCTCAAGAAGCTGCAGGACGAGCTAGGAATGGCCCTCCTCTTCATCACACACGATCTCGGCATCGTCCGGAAGCTGGCCGACCGCGTCTGCGTCATGACCAGGGGCAAGATCGTCGAGAGCGGGCCGGTCGCGCGCGTCTTCTCCGACCCGGCTCACGCCTATACGAAGCACCTTCTCGCCGCCGAGCCGAGGGGCAATCCGCCGCCCGCCGATCCGTCGAAGCCGGTCGTCCTCTCGGCGGAGGACATCAAGGTCTGGTTTCCGATCAAGCGCGGCTTTTTCCGCTCGACGGTCGGCCACATCAAGGCGGTCGACGGTGTCGACATCTCGGTTCGAGCCGGCGAGACGCTGGGCGTGGTCGGCGAGAGCGGTTCCGGCAAGACCACGCTCGGCCTCGCGATCCTCCGTCTCATCCGCTCCGAAGGCCCGATCGTCTATCTCGGCAAGAACATCGATGGCGCCACCGCCAAAGAGATGCGGCCGCTCCGCAAGGAGATGCAGGTCGTCTTCCAGGACCCCTACGGCTCGCTGTCGCCCCGCATGTCGGTGGCGCAGATCGTCGAGGAAGGTCTGCTTGTTCAAGGCAAGCTCAAATCCGCCGACGAACGCCGCGCCGTGGTCGCGCAGGCATTGGACGAGGTAGGCATCGATCCGGCGGCGATGGACCGCTATCCGCACGAATTCTCCGGCGGCCAGCGCCAGCGCATTGCGATCGCCCGCGCGATGGCGTTGCAGCCGAAATTCGTCGTCCTCGACGAACCGACCTCCGCGCTCGACATGTCTGTCCAGGCGCAGATCGTCGACCTGCTCCGCGATCTCCAGGCGAAGCACGGCCTCGCCTATCTCTTCATCTCGCACGATCTGAAGGTCGTCCGGGCGCTCGCGAGCGAGATGATCGTCATGAAGGATGGCCGCGTCGTCGAACGCGGACCGGCCAGACAGATCTTCGAGGCGCCGGAGACTACCTACACCAAGGCGCTGATCGCCGCCGCCCTCAATCTCGACGTCACGGGCTCTGCCCGACAATAATCCCGAGCATGGTCAGTTGCGTCGATGGCATTAGCCGGCGAGCTTCCGAGCCCTAGAGGCGACGGACGCTGGTGATGGAGCTTCCGGCCTCAGCAATGCGTGCGATGGCCCCCGCCGCGTCCTCGATCGCCACCGCCATGTGATGCGCGTTGGCATGAATGATCGTGCCATCGCCGCGCGCGATGGCAACGTGCCCCTTCCAGAAGATCAGGTCGCCGCGCTGCAGATCGCCTGCACCGTCGAACGCCACCGGGTTCCCTATCCCCGCCTCCTGCATGTCGCTGTCGCGCGGCGCATCCAATCCGGCGGCGTCGAACGCGACCTGGACGAGGCCCGAACAATCGAGCCCAAGGCTCGTCTTGCCGCCCCAGAGATAGGGCGCGCCGACGAAGCGCTCGGCGACGGAGACATAATCGTCCTCGTCCGCGGCGAGCGGCGCGAGGTGCTGCCTCGGCACATAGCCGCCGGTCGCGAGCACGGCGAACATGCCTTCTTCCCGCTCGACGATAACGTGGCTGCCGAGCGTCAGCGCTTCCTCGGGCGGCTGCTTGATGCTGGCGCCGGGGAAGATGAAGGTCCGAAGCGCCGAGACGCGATGCGTCGGCTCGCCCGCGACCGGGCCGAGCGCCCATTCCGGCAGCCAGCCGACATAACGGTCGGATTCGAGCTGCACCCAGGCCCAGCCCTCGTCGAGGTCATAGACGGCGACCGGTTCGCCGAAGATTGCCTCCGTCAGCTGCGCCGCGTCCGGACGCGCTTCGGCACGCAGCGGAGCCGAGCCGACGGCGATTCGCATCGACAGCGCCGGCACGTAATTCTCCGCCTCGATCGTGCCGCGCAGATATTCGGCGGCCAGATCACCCCTGGCGGGTGTCAAGCGTGGGTCGAGGTCTGTCATGCCGGCAGGTCCTTCGCTGTCTCGATCAGCATATCGCCGAGTTTCTCAACAAACAGCGCCCCTTTGACGGTGCGCTGAATGACCACGCTCCTTCGATCGGCCTCGTCGCGGCGGCGCGTCACGAGATCGAGCTTGCCCATGGCGTCGAGCGCCCGTGTGATGACCGGCTTGGCCACGCCGAGCTTGGCGGCCAGTCCCCGCACAGTATGCGGCGGCGGTTCGAGATAGATCGTCAGCAGGATGGCGGTCTGCCGGGCCGAGAGGTCGGCGTCGCTGTCGCGCACCTGCGCAAGGCTGAAATCGCTCAGAAGCCTGAGCGCCTGGGACGGTCGGAACGTGAAGGGCATCTTGCGCGATGTCTTTCACGCCCGACCGACGCGGGCAAGTCCTCAGCCGTAGCGGTTCTTCAGCAGCGCATAGAGCGCCCGGATCGACTGCGCCTCGCCGCCTTCCGACCGCCCCGGCCGTGCCGAGGGCGTCCAGGCGAAGATGTCGATATGGACGTAGGATTTGGCCTTCTCGACGAACCGGCGCAGGAAAAGCGCCGCCGTGATGGAGCCGGCATGCCCGCCAGCCGGCGCGTTGTTGAGATCGGCGATGCGGCTGTCGAGCATGCGGTCGTAGTTCGACCAGAAGGGCAGCCGCCAGAGCGGGTCGTTCTCGGCGCGGCCGGTCTTCACGAGGTCCTCGGCCAAGGCATCGTCATCGGTGTAGATCGGAGGCAGTTCCGGGCCGAGCGCGACGCGCGCCGCGCCGGTCAGGGTCGCGAGGTCAACGAGAAGATCGGGCTCCTCGGCGTCGGCCAGAGCCAGCGCGTCCGCCAGCACAAGCCGCCCCTCGGCATCGGTATTGCCGATCTCGACGGTCAGTCCCTTGCGGCTGCGATAGATGTCGCCCGGCCTGAAGCTCCTGCCCGACACCGCGTTCTCGACGGCCGGGATCAGCACGCGCAGCCTGACCTTGAGCTTCGCGTCCATGATCATGTGGGCGAGTGCCAGCACGTTTGCCGCGCCGCCCATGTCCTTCTTCATGATCAGCATGCCGGCCGACGGCTTGATGTCGAGACCGCCCGTGTCGAAGCAGACGCCCTTGCCGACAAGCGTGACCTTCGGATGCGCGTCGTCCCCCCAGCAGAAATCGATCAGCCGCGGCGCGCGCGGGCTCGAACAGCCGACTGCGTGGATCAGCGGAAACTCCCTGGCGAGCTCCTCGCCCTTCACCGCTGTCGCGAACAGGGCACCGTGCCTGTCGGCGAGTTCGCGGGCGACGGCTTCGAGCTCGTCCGGCCCCATATCGTTCGAGGGCGTGTTGACGAGATCACGGGCGAGCTTCACGCCCTCGGCAAGCCGGGTCACCTCCGCGCCGTCGACGCTCTCCGGTAGAACCAGCTTCGCTGCTTTCGTCTCGGCGCTCTTGTAGCGGTCGAATTTGTAGTGCCCGAGCAGGAAGCCCAGCGCGGTCAGACGCCGATCGGCGAGCGGTCCGTCAAAGCGATAAATGCCGGCAGGCAGGTCGCGGGCAAGGTGGGCTGCAATGAAAGGATCGCGGGTCTTCGCATCGCCCGCCTCAACGCCGAACAGCACGCCGGCCAGACCGCCTTCGCCATTCGGAACGACATTCACATGCCCGACACGCGCCTCATACGCGGTCGCCATCGCCCACGCTCGCGCGGGCTCGGGCAGGTTTTCGTGACTTGTTCCGCGGGGAATTGGCCAGATGGGTATTGCGGGCCGGGTGTCGTACGCCAACAGGGAAGGATGCACGCGAAAAACCTCGAACTGAGTCGTCAGGTGATGGTCGCCGCCTTCGCCCGATTTACCAAGCATTAGGGTTAACGGTCCAAAAAGGGTAGCAGGTTGCCGGGCTTGCCGGCACACGAACAGGTCGGCCCATGTACCGTTGCCGCGTTAGCCGTTCGCCTCGCCTTTCCCTTCTGGTCGCCGTCGCAGCGTCGGCCCTGCTCGCGGGTTGCGCCACCGGACCGGCAACGACCGGCTCGACCGGCGGCCGAGGCTTCACGAGCCCCTTCGCCAGCAAGAAGGAAGACCCGTCGGTCCAGGCCGCGATCGCGCAATCCAGATCACTGCGCGCCGCCGGACAGAAAGACCAGGCAATCGCGGTCCTGTCCAAGGCCCTCGCCCGCAATTCCGGTTCATCCGCCCTTCAGGCAGCCTATGGCCGGGCTCTGGCCGATGCCGGCCGCAATGACGAGGCGCTCGCCGCGCTTGCCAAGGCGGACGACCCGAAGCGGCCGGACTGGCGCATCCTGAACAGCGAGGGCGCGATCCTCGATCAGCTCGGCCGCATGGACCAGGCGCAGAAGGTCTATGCCCAAGCCCTTCAGCTCGCGCCGGAAGAACCGACGATCCTGTCCAATCTCGGCCTTTCGCAGGCACTGTCGAAGCGCCCTGCCGACGCGGAGCAGACGCTCCGCCGCGCCGTCGCAAGTCCCCGCGCGACAGCGAAGATGCGCCAGAATCTGGCTCTCGTCCTCGCGCTGCAGGGAAAGCTCGGCGAAGCCGAAACATTGGCGAAGCAGGATCTGCCGCCGAAGGAAGTCGCCGAGAACCTCCGTTACTGGAAGCAGGCGGCAACGGCCCAGCGTTCGAAGGCCGCCGCCGCACCAACCAAAGCGGCTGCGGCACCCGCCGAGCTGAACACAGCCGATCTCGGCGAACTTCGTAGCAATTGAACGAGCGCGGCCTCCGTAACAAGAGACCGGTTTCGCCTGCTATTTCCAGATCTCGAAGACGCTGATCATCGCCGGTCCGAGGATGACGACGAACAGGACCGGCAGGAAAAAGATGATCATCGGCACGGTCAGCTTCGGCGGCAGCGCCGCGGCCTTCTTCTCCGCCTCGTTCATACGCTGGTCGCGGCTTTCCTGCGCCATCACGCGAAGCGCCTGCGCCAGCGGCGTGCCGTATTTTTCCGCCTGGATCAGCGCGCCGCAGACATTCTTGACCGCCTCGACGCCCGTGCGAAGGCCAAGGTTCTCATATGCGAGCCGCCGATCCTGCAGGTAGGACATCTCGGCGCTCGTGAGCACCAGTTCCTCCGCGAGCGCGATCGACTGCTCGCCGATCTCGGTCGACACTTTCCTGAAAGCGGCCTCGACCGACATACCGGATTCAATGCAGATCAGAAGAAGATCCATCGCGTCGGGGAACGCCCGGCGAACCGATAACTGCCGCTTCGCGATCTGGTTGGAGATAAAGACCTGCGGCAGCTTGATGCCGAGGAACGCGGCGACGATCACGATCAGCAGTTTGATCTGCCACGAAAGATCGAAGCTGCCGATCACGAAGAGATAAAGCCCCGTGAGCACGGCGAGCGTTATCGGGGCGGCCGCACGGAAGAAGAGGAATGTCGCCATCGGGCCCGGACCGCGATAGCCCGCCATGACGAGCTTTTCCTTCGCGTCATCCGTGCCGAGATGCTTGGCGAGATCGAAATCCTCGACGACCCGCTTGATCAACGCCTTCGGCTCGCGTCTCAGATTGACCGCCTGGCCGCGCGCCATCCGCTCTCGCTCGCGTGCCCGCATCTTCTCGCGCTCGAGCGCCACGGACTTCATCCGCTTGTCCAGATTGTTCGAGGACAGGAGCGGCATTGCGAGGGTCAGCACGGTCATGATCGCCGCAACGGCGGCAAATACGGCGATCAGGAAATCGCGATCCGCGAGGCGCTCGGCCCAGTACTGAACCATCCCTGCCTCCTCAGAAGTCGAAATTGATCATCTTGCGCATGCTGAGAATGCCGATGAGCATCCAGAACGCAGAGAACGCGAGCAGCATCTGTCCCACGGGCTTGGTCCAGAGCGCGGAGACATAGTCCGGTGAGATGATCGACACGATGCCGCCGACGAAGATCGGCAGCGAACCGATGATCCACGCCGATGTCTTCGCCTCCATGCTCATCGCCTGGATCTTGCCTTTCATCTTCTGGCGGTCGCGCAGGACCCGGGAGAGGTTGCCCAGCGCTTCCGACAGGTTGCCGCCCGATTTCGACTGGATCGCGATGACGATGGCGAAGAAGTTCGCCTCGGGAAGCCCGACGCGGGTGTAGAGGCGCTCGATTGAGTCGCTCAGGATCATGCCGACATTCTGCGTATCGACTATCGCGCGGAACTCGGAGCGGACGGGCTCCTGCGATTCACTCGCGACGATGCGCATGCAGTCGCCGAGCGGCAGGCCCGATTTGACGCCACGAACGATGATGTCGATGGCGTTCGGAAATTCCTTGATGAACGCCTGCTGCCGCTTCTTGCGGAGATAACCGAGAATCCAGCGCGGCAGTCCCAGACCGCCTATGAACAATCCGGCCAGTCCAAGCAGCGGCATGCCCGTCGCGATGAAGAGGCCAAACCCGAGAATGACGCCCAGAACCAGGCTGAGCACATAGAAGCGCTTGACCGGCCAATCGAGGCCGGCCTGTTCCAACCGCACTGTGAGCGGCGGGTTCTTGATGTTCAGTTGCCGCTTCTCGAGTTCCTTCAGGCTGTCCGCGACGGCCGCGCGGCGGAGCGCGACTTCGGTTCGCCCGGACGCCTGTTCGCGGAACTTTCCGGCACCCTCGAACATCGACTTCTGGCGCTTCTCGGCGCGCCCGCCACCGGCGACCAGCGGATAGGCGACTGCGTAGAATCCGCCTCCGACCGCAAGCGCGACGAGGAGGAAGATGATGAGTTGCTGGCTATCCATGGTCAGGCCCGCAACGGCTCGGCCATCTCGGCGGCGTCGATCGCGGCCGCGAGATTCTTGTCCTCGCCATAGTAGCGCGCGCGTTCCCAGAACACCGGACGCGCGATGCCCGTAGCACGATGACGGCCGATGATGCGGCCATGCGCATCCTCCCCGACCATCTCGTAGACGAAGATGTCCTGCGTGGTGACGACGTCGCCTTCCATGCCGATCACCTCGGTGATGTGGGTGATGCGGCGTGAGCCGTCGCGCAGGCGCTGGGTCTGTACGATCACGTCGACCGAGGTCGCGATCATCTCGCGGATCGTGCGCGCGGGCAGGCTGAAGCCGCCCATCGAGATCATGCTCTCCATGCGCGACATGGCCTCACGCGGGGAGTTGGCGTGCAGCGTGCCCATCGAGCCATCATGGCCGGTGTTCATTGCCTGCAACAGGTCGAACGCCTCAGGTCCACGCACCTCCCCGACGATGATGCGTTCGGGCCGCATACGCAGGCAGTTGCGGACGAGATCGCGCATCGTGATCTGGCCCTCACCCTCGAGGTTCGGCGGGCGGGTTTCGAGGCGCACGACATGCGGCTGCTGGAGCTGCAGTTCCGCCGCGTCCTCGCAGGTGATGATGCGCTCGTCCTCGTCGATCGCGCGCGTCAGGCAGTTCAGCAATGTCGTCTTGCCGGAACCCGTACCGCCCGAGACGACGACGTTGCATCGCGAGCGGCCGACGATGCGAAGGATTTCCGCGCCCTCGGGCGTGATCGTACCGAAGCGCACCATCTGGTCGAGGGTGAGCTTGTCCTTCTTGAACTTACGAATGGTGAGCGTCGGTCCGTCGATCGCCAGCGGCTGGACGATGACGTTCACGCGCGAACCGTCGGGCAAACGCGCGTCGCAGATCGGCGAGCTTTCGTCGACGCGGCGGCCGACCTGGCTGACGATGCGCTGGCAAATGTTCAGAAGCTGGGAATTGTCGCGGAACCGGACATTGGTCAGCTGAATCTTGCCGCCGACTTCGATGTAGGTCTTGTCGTAGCCGTTGACCATGATGTCGGCGATGTCGTCGCGCGACAGCAAGGGCTCGAGCGGGCCATATCCGAGAACGTCGTTGCAGATGTCGTCGAGCAGTTCTTCCTGCTCGGCGATCGACATCACGAAGTTCTTGAGACCGATGATCTCGTTGACGATGTCGCGGATTTCCTCGCGCGCGCTTTCGGCGTCGAGGCGGGCAAGCTGGGCGAGGTCGATCGCCTCGATCAGCGCCGAGAAGATCGCGCTCTTGGTGTCGTAATAGGCGTCGGGCCTGCGCGGCTCGGGAGCGGGCGCCGGGCGTGTAGGCGCCGGAGGCGCCGACGCCGTCGGGCTATTGAATGCGGGCGTTGGTGCCGGAGCAGCCGAAGGCGTCGCGGCAAACGAAGGTTTGCCGAAGTCCACCTCGGTACTGCCGCGCTTGCCGAACATGGCTTCGCTCTATCTCCTCAGGCGCGCTTGAGAAACCGCGAGACCAGCGGGTCCAGAAGGGTCTTTTTCTGTGCGCGCGATTCCAAACGTCCGGTTACCGTCCGGGCGATCTCAAGGAAGCTCTCATTGGCCTTATGGCTCGCCGACACCTCGGCGATCATCTGGCCGTTGTTCGACGCCGTGCCGAAGCTGTGCGGCTCGAAGGCGATCGTCGCCGATGCCTCGACATCGAGCGCCTTGATGAACTCGGCCGGCTTGATCTCGGGCCGCTTCGGCATGCCGACCTGGTTCAGCACGAGACGCGGCGGCGCATCGTGCGGGCGTTGGGTGCGCAGCAGGTCGATCATGTTCTTGGCGTTGCGCAGATTGGCGAGGTCCGGCGCCGCGACGATGACGATCTCGTCGGCATTGGTCAGCGCGCGTTTCGACCAGGACGTCCAGACATGCGGCACGTCCATGACCACACAGGGAACATTGCTGCGCAGGATGTCGACCAGGGTGTCGAACGCGTCGCTGCCGAGGTCGTACACGCGGTCGAGCGTCGCCGGTGCCGCGAGCAGGCTCAGGTTCTCGGTGCATTTGGACAGCAGGCGGTCGACCAGATTGCCGTCCAGGCGATCGGGCGAGAACACCGCCTCCGAAATGCCCTGCGGTGGGTCCTGGTTGAAGTCGAGGCCCGCCGTGCCGAAGGCTAGGTCGAAATCGGCGACGACCGTCGACATGTCGAGTGACCGGCCGATCGTCCACGCGACGTTATGGCAGATGGTCGAGGATCCGACGCCGCCCTTGGCCCCGATGAAGGCGACCGTCCTGCCCACCGGCTCGGCGTCGGGAGCGCGGAACAGGTCCGACAGCGTGCGGACGAGATCGAGGGTATGGATCGGCGCGACCAGATATTCGCTGACGCCGCGCCGCATCAGTTCGCGGTAGAGATGAACGTCGTTCACGCGCCCGATGACCACGACCTTGGTTCCCGGATCGCAGACCTCCGACAGCTTGTCGAGGCATGCGATCAGAGGCTCGCGGGCGCCGTCATTCTCGATGATGATGACGTTCGGCGTCGGCGCGTTGCGGTATGCCTCCACCGCCGCCGGGCCTCCGCCCATCTGCACGCGCACATGCGCCCGCTCCATCCGCCGATCGGCTGCCGTCATGCGGATGCTTTCGGCGAGGTCGCCTGTTTCGCAGAACGCCTGGATCGACACCCGAGGCAGCGGAGCGATCTGGGCGGTGTCGGGCGAGACGTCGGGGGCGTCGGTCATCCTCAGTTGTCGTCCTGGGTCGACACGTTGTCTTTGGGATAGGTCGTAGCGGTCGGTTCGCCCTTTTGATATTTGCCGATGACCGTCGTGCGGCGCGTGGCGCTCGACGGCGTCTCGGCCCGGGGCCGTATGAAATCTTCAGGATCTTCGACCATGGCGGCAATGTTCTGCTGCTGGGCGCAGCCGAAGTTCCAATATTGGCGATTTTCCGACGGCGTGCCGGGACCGCCATATCCGAGGTCGTCCGGCCACTGGCCGCAATCATGCGGCACACCGGCTTTCAGCGTCGGGTAAGACAAACGGACCGGTGCGAGATGGGTCGGCCCGTTGGCCGCGTATGTTGTCTGGATGATAGCTCGCGGCGAGACGCCAGCGTTTTGGATGGCGACTTTGATCTCCCGAACTGCATGTGCCGACTGCACGTCGGTACTGCCGCCTTTGGGGATTTCGATCGCGATTTGGCCGCGTCCCTTGGCTCGCCATTGTCCGGCGAACTCCGAGATGTCGGCAACCTGCCTGTCGGTCAGGCCGCCGGCCCCCCCGCCGGGCAGGAAATCCAGGGTTGCCATTCCCTGCGTGACCACGATCGGATGACGGACGGCATGGTCGTCGGAGATCGAGCCGGTGATCGTCGGATCCGGCTGACGGACGCATCCGGCAAGCGCACCCGCCACCGCCAGTGCGGCCAATCCCCGGACAGAAAGCGAGAACACGGGGCGCATGATCACTCCACGATGTGGCCAATGGGGCCGCGATATTCGCCGGGACCGACTTTGATGATGCCGGCGGGCGAATAGATCTTGTTCAGCCGTCCCAGCAGGATGGCTTGCATGTCGGTCGGGGTCTGCAGGTTGTCGTCGGGACGGGCGAGCTTGTCGCGACCAGCAGACTTGGCGATGTATGGCGTGACGATGATGACGAGTTCGGTCTGACCACGTGTGTAGTCGCGGCTCCTGAACAGCGCGCCGAGCACGGGAACGTTCAGGATTCCAGGCAGACCTTCGAACGCCTGGCGCGTATTCTCCTGAAGCAGACCCGCGAGCGCGAGCGAGCCGCCGGACGGCAACTCGATGCTGGTGCTCGCGCGACGAACGTTCAGCCCCCTGACGGAGGTGCCGAGAATGGTCACGCCTTCCGAATTCGGCTCGCTGACCTCGGTGCCGACCTGCAGGCTGATCCGGCCGCCGGACAGCACGACCGGCGTGAAGGTGAGGCTGACGCCGTACTTCTTGTATTCGATGCCGATGCCGTCGTCGGTCGGAACCGGAACGGGGAACTCGCCGCCGGCCAGGAAGTCGGCCTTCTCGCCGGAGATCGCCGTGAGCGTGGGCTCGGCAAGAGTCCGCAACAGGCTGTTACGCTCGAGCGCCTCGACGTTCGCGAGAACCTGCCCGCCAGACCACTGGTGGAATATGCCGAGACCGTTGCCGTCGACGTTTTGCTCGACGCCAGAGGTTCCAACGACCTCATTGAAGACCGATCCTGGAGAAGCCCCCGTGATCGGATAACCGGGGTTAGAGCCGAATCCGATGCTCGTACCGCCGATCTTCGACACGTCCCACTTCACGCCCAACTGCTTCATCGCGGTTCGATTGACTTCGGCGACCGTGACCTTGAGCAGAACCTGGTCACGACCCTCGATCGCGAGCGCATTCACCACCTTGTCAGGACTTCCGACGAGGTTGGCGGCGATGTCGGTGGCGGTCTTAGCCTCGGCCGCAGACCGGACCGAGCCGGTCAACATCACGGAATCTCCGACCGCATCGGCATTGACCATCGCGTCAGGCATAGACGTCCGCAGGTTGTTGCGGATCGGCGAGAGGTCGCGGCCGACCGACACCGCGAGGTTGCGGATCTGGTTGCCGTCCGCGTCGAAGAAAATGACGTCTGTCTCGCCGATGGCAACGCCGATCACATAGGCCTTGCGCGAGGAGCGGACGACCGCGTTCGCGACCTTCGGATCGGCGACGAGCACTTCGGTCGCGTCGCGCGGCAGATCGACGACATAGGATTTGCCGACGCCGACCTCGACGACCTGCCCTGACGAGGAAAAGGAAGAAGCGATGTCATACCGCGCGTCGGCGCCGAACGACGCTTCCGCCATCAGAAGAGGCAACAGCAGCGCCGCGCACAGCGCCAGAGACCTCATTGCCGCCCGGACCATGATCACTTGTCCCCTCGCCCCTAAGGCCCTTAGTTCGTCGCTATTCCGAAACGGATGATGCTGGTTCGGTTCGAATTTCCGCCGCCCGAGGAATTGTCCCCCGGTAGACCAAGCCCACCGGGATTGGCGTCGGCCAGCGACCGGAGAGCCAGCGAGATCGTTCCCTCCTGTCGGGCGTTCGAGATGATCTCGGTTTGGTGCGGCAGCAGTTCCAGAGTGGCGGTCTTGCCCTCGATGGTTTGCTGCCCGTCCTTCTCGGAGAGCGTCTGGTCGATCGCCAGCACCCGGACATTGGTCAGGATCGTCTGGCTTTCGGTCTTGTTTCCCGAAGCCTTGGTCGTCAGGACGACATCGACCCGGTCGTTCGGCAGGATGAAGCCTCCTGCTCCGTCCACGGCCGACACCGGTGTCGCGACCGCGCGCATGCCAGACGACAGCATCGCCGACATGAACCCCCCTTCGGAGGGCTTCACCAGTTTCTGCGGGTTGACCGGCTCGTTCGCCGCGACAGGCTGGCGCGCGATCGCGCCCGTGAATTTCTCGACCGCGTCGGGATTGTCCGCTTTCGAAAGGAAATTGGCCGCGCTCTCCTTGGGCCAGGGGCGCCAGGCCAGATCTTCCGGCTTCACCACCACGCCCATCGGGACGGAGTTCACGAAAACAAGGACGTCAGAACTTTCGGTTTTCTCGACGACGACGACCGGCGCCGGTTCAGATTTCTTGCCACTGACGAGGACAGCAGCCATGCCGCCCGCGACGAGGGCGACGGCCAGGACTGCGATGCGCGCGACATTCATACCAAACGACCCCAAAAGGCGCGGCACTACAGTCGGATGGCCGCACCTGCATTTGAGGCGACATTCGTCAATGTATGGTTAATGGAATGTGTAGAAGCCCAATGGTCTAAAGACCAAGCAGACCCTTCAGGATCGCCGTGTCGGGATAGATCACGAGGCCCGCGGCGGCGAGTGCGACGCCATATGGGATGCCGCTTTCTCGAGCGTGCAGGCGAGCGATCCATGGCTGGCCTGCGAGTGCAACAGGAAGATGAAACCGGCGCAGGATGAGGAGCATGATTGTCAGCACACCGCCGAATGCAGACATGACCAATAGCCACATGAAGACAAGCGATGGGTCGATCCACAGAGCCATCGCCGCTGCAAGCTTCGCATCGCCACCGCCAATGACGCCGAGCGCGAAACCAGAAATACCAATCGATAGGACGCAGAAAGCGGTCAAGGCATGCCAACCAGTTGACGAGATCGGGAGCCCGGCCGCGATGACGACGATGGGAAACACCGCCACAAGCGCGAGGCTCAGGCGGTTCGAAATGGTCATGGTCGCGATGTCGGAAAGCGCCGCGGCAATAATCAGCGCCGGAAAAACGGCGACCAATGCATAATCCAGAACAACCACGGCGAGTTCCTGCAACTGTTGATGAACAAGCCGCCTATAATAAAGGCGGCTTGTTCATGCTTGGCGAATTAGCCGCCGGTGCCGGTGCCGGTTTCACGTGCGGTGTCGAGCTGGTCCGAAACTTCGTCGAAGGTATCGTTCAGCGCCTGACGAAGCGTCGGGAGCGAAAGCAGGATGCCGATGGCGAGCACGGCAGCGATCAGAGCGTACTCGATCGCGGTGGCGCCGGACTCGTCCTTCAGAAAGCGCGAAAAGAGGTTCATGTGACGTGCTCCATGTGGGTCGTGTGCTTGAATCACGGATCCGAGTTGATCCCCCCTCGAAACCTGAAATCAGCGTAATCCGACCCTGTTGCCGCATCGTTAATGTTTGTGAGGGCTTTGGTTCAGTATCGAGTAAGAACTTAGAAACCAACAATATCGAGTTTTCGGAAATTTTTACTTTTATTTTTGTCAAAAATCCTTGATTCACAGCGTATTGGCTCTTCGCGCTGTTTACGCTCGTCCGTAGCCACAGTTAGAGATTGATTCACCTTCTTGATGCATCACTTGAGCGACGAAGAGCGTATTTGTGAGCCGCAATGAAACTGTCGCGCGTACTGCTTGTGGTCATGATAGCCGCAGCCTCCCCTGTAGCTGCCCAGGACCGCCCGCTTGCGACTCCCGTCGCGGATCAGTCGGCGGATAGTGTGGACTCCATGGACGTCGCGCTCGACCTTGCATCGCTGCTGCACGTTCCGCCGAAAACCGCCATGATCGTGATTGGCAACCCGTCGATCGCGGACACTACTGAACCCCGCAACGGCTTCGTCGTCGTGACCGGCAAGGGATACGGCACGACCAATCTCCTGGCGCTTGATGCTTCGGGCGCCGTCCTGCTTGAGACCATGATCCATGTGCGCAGGGCCAGCGAGCGGACGCTGACCGTGCTTCGTGGAGCGGCCCGGGAGACCTACAGCTGTACGCCCCGTTGCGAGCAGACCGTCACTCTGGGTGACGCCCCCGACTTCTTCGGCGGCAGTTCAGGTCAGATCGGCAGTCGGGTCGGCCTCGCCACGGGCGGTGCTGGCGGAGGCGGCAGCCAGTCCGGCGGTTCTCCGAATTAATAATCCGTTATCTTTTCTTGATTGCCGCCGAATTTCGTAACGATCAGTCAAGCATTGTCGCTGATCGTGCTCGCCTGTACTCGCGCACTTCGCGAAACCGACAGGCATGGATCAGAAAAAGCCACGCACCGATCGACTGAAACGCTTCGCCCGCAGCAATGACGGCGCGACGGCGGTCGAGTTCGCGCTGATCGCGCCGCTGTTCCTCAGCCTGATGCTGACGATCATGTATTCCGGGCTGACGCTGTTCGCGAACTCGGTGCTCCAGACCATGGTCGACCGCGCCGCGCGGCAGGTCAGGATTGGCCAGTTGCAGAACGCGACGCAGCAGCAATTCCTGAACGCGATCTGCGACTCGTCCAAATCAGAGATCCTTTTCACCTGCAGCAAGATCCGGGCGCAATCTCGGCTGCTGACGGACCCCGCCAATGCCGCATGCTTCAGTAGGACAACAGAGGCACCAGCGAGCTGTTTCACCTCCGGAACCGGCGGCAACGCGCCGTCGATGGTCTTGATCCAGGCCACTTACGAATGGCCGCTGCCGCTGACAATTCGCCTCTGGGATCCGCCCCAGCAAGAGCAGCCGAACCAGACTCTCGCCAATACCATGCTGGTCGCGACTACGGTCATTCAGAACGAGCCCTGGTGATGCGCGCCTTTTTCCGCACTTTCAGGCGCGATGAACGCGCGATCGCCGCGACCGAATTCGCATTGCTGCTTCCTACTATCATCGGGCTGATGGTCGGCACGTTCGAGGTGGCGCGAGCGGTGTCGGCGAAGAGCAAAGTAAGTCAGATGACCGGTGCGATTGGCGACCTGATCAGCCAAAAGAACTCCGTCACATCGTCCAATCTTAACGACCTGATCAACGGCACGTCGAACATTCTCCAGCCGCTCCCGACGACGGGAGCGACCGTCGACGTGCAGAGCATCGTCTACGACACGTCGACCAAGAAATATTACGTCGATTGGACGCTGCATAAGGTCGGTTCGGGCAGTGCGCAAACGAACGGCGCCAATAGCGATTATCAAGGTGCCGATCCGCCCGGCGCGGCAACCATCAAGGTCACCGTGACCTACGATTTCGAGCCGACCTTCTCGAAGATCTACAAGGACATCAATCCGTCAAGCGGCGGCAAGATCACGCTGAGCGAGACGTTCTTCTCAGCTCGCAGCGGCGCGGCCGTTCCCCTGGAGTGATTAGGCCGCGGGCCGGCCTTTGCGCGTAGCCGTCCTGCGGATCTGACCGAGAAGGTCGCGTGCGTCGGCGCGGCGATGCTCGGCGAACTGGGCCTCGAAATCCGCCGCCGGCATCGGCTTTCCGAACAAATAGCCCTGCCCGTATTCGCATTTCTGCGACACCAGGAATTCGCGCTGCGCGGCGGACTCGACGCCCTCCGCCACGACTTCGAAGCCGAGATTGTGCGCCATCGTCAGGATCGTCGCGACGACGACGCGGGCAGAGCCGTCGCGCACGCATTCGGACACGAAGCTGCGATCGATCTTCAGGATGTCGAACTGCAATCGCGTCAGCGAAGCGAGGTTGGAATAGCCGGTGCCGAAATCGTCGATCGCGAGACGGACGCCCGCGGCGCGCAGCGGCGACAGTTCGCGCGCCGTGGCTCGCGGATCCAGCATCGCCACCGTCTCGGTGATCTCGATTTCGAGCATGCCGGGCGGAACGCCAGCCTTCTCGATTGCCTTCAGCACATTCGCGGCAAAGTCGGGCTGCTGACACTGTGAAACCGAGACATTGATGGCGATCTTCGGGAACAGGCCGATATCCGCCCAGATGCCACATTGGCGGCAGACATCGTCGATGACGAAACCGCCGATCGCGTCGAGCAGCCCGACCTCTTCGGCGATGTCGATGAAATCGGTCGGACCCACCAGACCGCGCTGCGGATGCCGCCAGCGCACGAGCGCTTCCGCGCCGACCATCGCGCCGTCATGCAGTGCCACCTGCGGCTGGTAGAAGACCTCGAACTCCTTGCGCTCCAGCGCTTGGCGAAGCTCCTGCTCGATGACGAGACGACGATAGGCGCGGCTGTTGACGTCGCGACGCGCGAATTTGAAGGAATTGACGACGCCCGCCTTGGCCTCGCCGAGGCCGCTCCCGGCCGTGCGCAACAGCGTGGACAAGTCGATGCCATCGTCGGGGCTGACCGCAATGCCGATACTGGCACTGACAGAGAGCGAATGGTCACCCACCTCGAACGGAACGGCAAAGCCGCGCAGCACGCGCGCCGCGACATGGCTCGCTGTATCTTCATCCACCTCGCCGCTGAGGAGAATGCCGAACTCGTCGCCGCCGAGACGGGCGAGCAGGATTTCGACATCGCCGCCATTTTGATCGCGCCTGAACTGATCGAGCTCCTCGCGGCATGTCACCTGCAGCCGCTCGGCGATCGCCGCGATCGCGTTGTCGCCGACCTCGATGCCGAGTGCCTCATTGACCCGCTTCAGCCGGTCGACGTCGAGATAGAGCAGCGCGACCTGCCTGCTGTCCGCGATCTGGGCGTCGATATGCAGGCGGAGTTGCTCGCGGTTGGCGAGACCGCTCGCGCCATCGGTATAGGTCAGCCGTTCGACGGCCTCCGAACTGTCGCGCAGATTGCGCGCCATCGCCGCGAAGGATCTAGCGAGCTCGCCGAGCTCGTCCTGACGCTCCTCGTCGAGATTGACCGTGTAGTCGCCTTCCGAGACCCGCCGCGTCGCCTGGATGAGCTTGCGCACCGGCGAGGTGATGTAGGTCATGCAGACTGCCGTGAACGGCATCGCGAAGCCGATGAAGGTCAGCGCCAGCAGGAGGTTGCGGCTGGCGGCCTGGGCGATGCGGTCGTCGAGATCGGCAGTCGCGACGCCGACGCGCGCGACCGCGACGGGCTTCTGATCGTGCAGCACCGGCACCGCGATATGGATCATCCCGCCGCCCTGTTCGAGCGCCGGCGTGCGGCCGATCACGGCCTCGTCCAGCGCCAGCTTGGATTCCGGCTCGCTCGCCACGGTCTCGGGATCGGCGTTCAGCAGCCTGCCGTGGGCATCGAGCGTCGACACGAAAGCATAGCGCGTGGCGTCGTTGAGACCGGCGACGTTGTCGAGCACCTTCTGGAGATCGACGAAGCGCTGCTCGTCGGGAAGGTTCTGCGCCACGCTGCCGACCAGCGCGAGAAGATGCGAGGCCTGATCCTCGAAGCTTTCCTGGGCGGCGCGCTCGACTTCGTTATTGGTGAGAACGACGAACGCGGCCGCCAGAACGAGCATGATCGTGGCGACGAACAGCGTGAAGCGCGCGGCCAAGCCGAGCGGCAACTGGGAAAACCGGTGCTTCAGCCAACCGATCAAACCGATAATCCAGGCTCTATGCGTTGGAAGGTCGGCTCGAAAGCCAATTTTCGCAGCGCAGCAGGATTATCGGGTTGGGCTTAAGCCAAGGTTAAAGTGACCCAGATCAAATCGTCTGGTTATAGGCGCCCACTTCCGGATGGGTCCGCAGCACCGCGTCGACGGCGTGAAACATCTCGCGCATGCGGGCTTCCGAGACCGGGCTTTCGACGACGACGACGAGTTCCGGCTTGTTCGACGAGGCGCGCACCAGGCCCCAGCTGCCGTCCTCTGTCGTGACGCGCACGCCGTTGACGGTGACGAGGTCGCGGATTGGCTGCCCGGTGACCGGCTCGCCCTTGGCCTTCGCGTCCTCGAAATGCTTCACCACCTGCTCGACGATGCCGTACTTCGCCTCGTCGGCGCAGTGCGGTGACATGGTCGGCGAGGACCAGGTCTTCGGCAGCGCGTCCTTCAGGTCCGCCATCGACTTGTCGGGGCTGCGGTCGAGCATATCGAGCACCGCGATCGCCGAGACGAGGCCGTCGTCATAGCCGCGGCCGACCGGCTTGTTGAAGAAGTAGTGGCCGGACTTCTCGAACCCGACCAGCGCGCCGGACTCGTTGACGCGGCGCTTCATGTAGGAGTGGCCGGTCTTCCAGTAATCGGCCTTCACACCGTTCTTGATCAGCTCCGGGTCGGTCGCGAACAGGCCGGTCGACTTCACGTCGACCACGAAGGTCGAATTCGGATAAAGCTTCGACAGGTCGCGGGCCAGCATCACGCCCACCTTGTCGGCGAAGATCTCCTCGCCGTGATTGTCGACCACGCCGCAGCGATCGCCGTCGCCGTCGAAGCCGAGGCCGACATCGGCGCCCGATGCGAGGACCGCATCGCGCATCGCGTGCAGCATTTCGAGGTCTTCCGGATTCGGATTGTATTTCGGGAAGGTGTGGTCGAGTTCGGTGTCCAGTTCGACGACCTCGCAGCCGAGCTCACGCAGGACGCGCGGAGCGAACGCGCCGGCCGTGCCGTTGCCGCAGGCGCACACCACCTTGAGCTTGCGGGTGAGCTTGGGGCGGTCGGTGAGGTCCTTGATGTAGACCTCCGGGAAATTCTCCACGAAGCGGTAGCCGCCCCCATCGCGAAGCTCGAAATCGGCGTTGAGCACGATCTCCTTCAGCTTCGTCATCTCGTCGGGACCGAACGTCATCGGGCGGTTCACGCCCATCTTCACGCCCGTCCAGCCATTGTCGTTGTGCGAGGCGGTGACCATCGCGACGCAGGGAACGTCGAGCGCGAACTGGGCGAAATAGGCCATCGGCGAGAGCGCCAGCCCGATATCGTTGACCTTGACGCCGGCGGCCATCAGGCCGGTCACGAGCGCCATCTTGATCGAGGCGGAATAGCCGCGGAAATCGTGGCCGGTCACGATCTCCGGCTTCTTGCCCATGCGATGGATCATCGTGCCGATGCCCATGCCGAGCGCCTGGATGCCCATCAGGTTGATTTCTTTCTCGAACAGCCAGCGCGCGTCGTATTCGCGAAAGCCGGTCGCCTTCACCATCGGGCCGGATTCATAGGCATAGGTGTTGGGCGTAAGGCTCGGTTGCGGCTTGGGATACATGAGAAAATTCCTCCGGCGGGCGTCTCAGCGATACCATGTTCGCAGAGACTGGCAAGGCGGGCGAGAGCGGGCAGTCTGCTTCAGCTTGGAGCAGAAAATCCACGTCATGCGCGGATTTGCACTTGCCAGAGCGCGACAAGATGGCACGTTAGATGCACGGGGCCTGACATCGAGGGAACGATGCGGATCCTTACGAGCCTGATGTGCCTTCTCGGTCTGACAACGACCGCCGTCGCCCAACAGCAGCGACCCGGCATGGTCGATGTCGACCTCGAACTCGTCCTCGCCGTCGACATTTCGTACTCGATGGACATGGACGAGCTACGCCTTCAGCGCGATGGCTATGTGACAGCCATCACGTCGAAACCGGTCCTGGATGCCATCAAACAGGGCATCCATGGGAAGATTGCCGTCGTTTATGTGGAGTGGGCCGGCTCGAACCAGCAGAAGGTCATTCTCGACTGGACGGTGATCGACGGCCCGGACACGGCTGGGGCCTTCGCCGACAGGCTGGCCGAGACCGCGCCCTCCCGCGCCTATCGCACCTCGATCTCGACCGCTCTGACCTTCTCCGCGCCGTTGTTCGACAAAAACGCCTATAACGGGCTTCGCCGCGTCATCGACGTTTCCGGTGACGGCCCGAACAACCAGGGCATCCTCGTCACCCAGGCGCGCGACATGGTCGTCGCGCAGGGCATATCAATCAACGGCCTGCCGCTCTCGCTCAAGGCACCGAACTCGATGTCGGTCGATGTCGACGATCTGGAGGGCTATTACCGCGATTGCGTCATCGGCGGCCCTGGCGCCTTCGTCGTGTCGCTGAACGACAAGGCCAAGTTCGCGGAGGCGATCCGCGAGAAGCTCGTCCTCGAGATTTCCGACGCGATGCCACCGCCGAAATTCATCCGCACGCAGGGCAAGCCGACAAATTGTGCAATCGGTGAGCAGATTTGGCGCGACCGTTATGGAGATGCAAACCCTGACTGGCAATGATCGGGGGTATGCACAGACCCAATATCGCGCTCATCGCGCATGACCTGAAGAAAAGCGACCTCGTGGACTGGGCCGCCAGCCACGAAGACAAACTGGCGAGATTCGACATCGTCGCCACCGGCACGACCGGTACGCGTGTGTTGGAACGTTGCCCGTCGCTGCCCATCACCCGGCTGAAGAGCGGGCCGCTCGGCGGCGACCAGCAGATCGGCGCACTCGTCGCGGAGGGCCGTATTCAGGGCATCATCTTCTTCATCGACCCGCTGACGTCCCTGCCCCACGACGTCGACGTGAAGGCGCTGATCCGGCTCGCGGCGGTCTACGACATCCCGATCGCGCTCAACCTGGCGACGGCGGAACTGGTCATCGAGAAACTGGGGCACTGATCCGTTGCCTCTCCCGCCTGCGGGAGAGGTCGACTCGCGAAGCGAGCGGGTGAGGGCATGACTGAAGCAATGAGCATCGTGCTGGCTCCTCACCCCGGTCGCGTGACCGCGACTCGACCCTCTCCCGCTTCGCAGGAGAGGACTCACGTCCCCCGCGGCTTGGCCTTTCGCGTCGCCTCGGCCACCCGCGGATCCTCCGGCCAGGGATGGCGCGGATAGCGTCCGCGCATATCCGAGCGCACCGACGCCCATGACCCACGCCAGAACCCCGGCAGATCCCGCGTGACCTGCACCGGCCGGTGTGCCGGCGAAAGAAGGTGCAGAACCAGCGGCACCCGCCCGCCCGCGAGCGCCGGATGCGTGTCGAGGCCGAACAATTCCTGCACCCGGATTTCGATCGACGGCTCCTCGCCGGAATAGTCGACGACAACGCGCGAGCCGGTCGGCGCCTCGAAATGCGTTGGCGCCTCCACATCGAGGCGACGCGACAGGTCGTAGGGCAACAGGGATTTCAGCGCCGCATCCAGATCGGACGCGCTGATCTCGGAAAGCGAAGCCTTGCCCGAAACAAAGGGCGCAAGCCAGGTCTTGGCCTCCATCGCCAGCGCCTCGTCCGACACGTCGGGCCACGGCTCGCCCTCGGCGCGGCGCAGGAAGCCGACCCGGTCGCGCCATTGATCGAGCGATTTCGTCCAGGGCAACCGCTCGATACCGGCCAAGGCGATCCCGGCGGCCAGGGCGCGGGCGCCTGCTTCGTCGCGCGGAGGCGGCTTAGGCGCGTCGGCGAGGACAAGCGCGCCTAACCTCTTCGTCGATCGCGCCCGCAAGGCCATGGCCGAGGCGTCGAAGGTGATCTCCTCGCCTTCCCGGATCGCCCCCCCGAACATGACCTCGACCTCACCGCGCTCGATCGCGGCTGCCAGCCTGATCCGCCCCGTTCCGGCAGCCCCTGCCAGCTCGGCGATCGCGATGAAAAGCTCCCGCGCCAGCGCTTCGGCCGGATCGATGCTCGCGCCGCGGCCGTTCGCGAGGCGAAAATCCCCGGGCTTGCCGCGCGCCTGGGCCACACGATCCGGATAGGCCCGCGCGAGGAGCGCACCCACGCTCGGCGGCTCGGCCGGCCGGCGATCATCCTTCATCAGACCAGCCGCCTCCGAAGCCCAGGCCTTTGCAAGCCGGCGAGAATCCTCGGCCCGGCTGGATCGGTCGCGGCGGAAGAGATCGAGACGATGCGCAAGGTCGGTGCCGTCGCCTCCGAGGCCACGCTCGACGAGGAGGAGCGCAATCTCCGCCGCCTCTCGTTCCGCGCCGATGGACGCTGCATCGAGCACCATGGCTGCGAGACGCGGTGGCAGCGGCAGACGGCGGATTTTCGCGCCGCGCGAGGTGATCCGGGCGTCGGCATCGAGCGCGCCGAGTTCCATCAGAAGCTTCCGCGCCTCGGCGACGGCAGGCTCCGGCGGCGGGTCCAGCCAGGCCAGTTGCCGGATATCGGAAACGCCCCAGGCCGCGAGATCGAGAACGAGTCCAGCCAGATCGGCCGCGAGCATCTCCGGCTGCTGGAACGCCTCGAGGCTCCCCGTCGCAGCTTCTTCCCAGAGCCGGTAGCATACACCGGGCTCGGTTCGTCCCGCGCGGCCGCGCCGCTGATCGGCCGCCGCGCGCGAGACACGGACCGTCTCGAGCCGCGTCAGCCCGAGCGCGGGCTCGAACGCCGGCACGCGCGCCAAGCCGGCATCAATGACGATGCGCACGCCCTCGATGGTCAGGCTGGTTTCCGCGATCGAGGTCGCGAGCACGACCTTGCGGCGGCCGGGCTGCGAGCCCCGAATGGCGCGATCCTGTTCGCGCGGATCGAGACCGCCATGCAGTTCGACGACGTCGACCGGTCCGCCCAATTGCTCGCGGAGCCGTTCCCCCGTGCGGCGGATTTCCGCCTGACCGGGCAGGAAGACCAACGCGTCGCCATCCTCCTCGCCGAGCGCGCGCCGCACGGCCGAGGCCGTCTGGTCCTCGATACGGGCGCGCGGATCGCGGCCGAGATAGCGTGTCTCGACCGGGAAACTGCGCCCAAGACTCTCGATTACTGGCGCGTCGTCGAGCAGCCTGGCGACCCGGGCGCCATCTAGCGTGGCCGACATCACGAGCACGCGCAGGTCTTCCCGCAGGCCCTGCTGGGCGTCGAGCGCGAGCGCCAGTCCGAGATCGGCGTCGAGAGAGCGTTCATGGAATTCGTCGAACAGCACCGCCGCGACTCCGGAAAGCTCCGGATCGTCGAGGATCATCCGCGCGAACACTCCCTCGGTGACGACCTCGATCCGTGTCCTGCCACTGATCTTCGAGCCGAGGCGCACGCGCAGGCCCACCGTCTCCCCGACCTGTTCGCCGAGCGTTGACGCCATCCGCTCCGCCGCCGCGCGGGCCGCCAGCCTCCGGGGTTCGAGCAGGATGATTCGCCCGTCGCCGCGCCAGTCCTCGTCGAGCAGGACGAGCGGCACACGCGTCGTCTTGCCCGCGCCGGGCGGGGCGACGAGCACGGCCGCGTTCCGCTGTGCAAGCGCAGCGGTCAGGGCCGGCAGGGCGTCGTCGATGGGGAGCGTCTGGTCGAAAGCGCGCACGCGCCGCATCAAGCGCAGCGCGGCTCCGGACGCAAGGCTCAGCCGAGCTCGGCCAGCAGGAATCCCACGACGAGCATCGCGACGACGATGATGATCAGCGTCGGCCCGTAATTCGACCAGAGCTCACCGATCGCCGAATCGCTCGGCACGATCATCGGCTCCGGTGGGTGGGTCGCCGGCGCTGCCGGAATATCGCTGCTATGGTCGGGATGCGGCACGGGGCCGGGAGCATCGGGATCGTCCGCCGTACCGAGACGGATCGTGCTGCGGGGTTTTCTTGCCTGGGCCATGGTCAAATGATCCGACAGGGAGCCTAGATGAATTCATCCAGGCTCCCTGCCGTTCCATTTCTGGATCAAGCTCTAGTGGTCCACGCAGGGCCGCTTCACTTTTCTATCCCCGCCCCGGCATTCCCGCGCCTCGGTTTAAGCCGGTATTTCTTCAGTGCATCCGTGGAAGCGCGCACCGGCACTCCAGGCGGCAGACGAGCGGTAAAGTTCCTGCGTCAACTCCGGACAAGCCGGTCCCCAGCCGTCACGCTCATACAGGGCGCGATTCTTGTTAACCATGAGGATATTGAAGCGCTTTGAGCGGTCAACGATTCGTATCCGTTCATGGCCTCAATCTGAGTCAAATCGGCGCACCGTTGCCCAAAAAGCAAAAGGCCGGGCATTGGCCCGGCCTTTAGGACTCGATCGTGACCCGAGGATCAGTCGTCGCTGCGGATCGACGTCGCCTGACGGCCCTTCGGCGTCTCGACGACCTGCATCGTGACGCGCTGGCCCTCGTTGAGTCCGGCCATCTGCGAACGCTGCACGGCGGAGATGTGGACGAACACGTCCTTGCCGCCGTCACCCGTCTCGACGAAGCCCATGCCCTTCTCGACGCTGAACCACTTCACGGTGCCGGACATCTCGGTCGAGGGACCGAGATCGGGAGGACCGCGACGCGGACCGCCACCACCGAAGCCGCCACCGCCACCACCGCCGAAGCGGTCGCCGCGATCACGGTCGCCATAGCCGCCGCCACCGCCGCCGAAGCGCTCACCGCCACCGCCACCGAAGCCGCCCGGACGGCGCGGAGCCTCGGCCGTGGCCGTGCTCTCGTCGACCGAAACGACATGGGTGATCTGGCGGCCCTTCTGGCCCTGGCCGACATGCACGCTCATCGTCGCGCCCGGAGGAACCGAGTCGCGGCCGATCGCCTGCAGCGCCGCGATGTGCAGGAACGCATCGCCGGAACCGTCGGAAACCTCGGCGAAGCCGTAGCCTTTCTCGCCGTTGAACCATTTCACCGTCGCAGCGACCGGGGCACCGGTCGGCTCGGGAGCCGAGAAGCTCGGGCGGGCACCGAAGCCACCGGCGCCGCCTCCACCACCGCCACCGTAAGGCGAACGCGGGGGCTGGTATTCGCTCGGGCCGCCGAAATCATCGTCAAAACCACGCCGGCCGCCGCCCTTCGGCCTGAAATCCTTACCTCTACCCATTAGACCCGTCCCCCGTCCTTCGGGGTCCTGGCCCCCTGTATTTCGGCTGCGCGCTTTTTCGCCGCCACTTCAGTCACTACATCTGCCGCGCATGCGCGCCCCGGCGGCAGCCGATCGTCAAGCATTCACCTATCCCAACCTGCAGTCGAGGTTACGATGATAACCGCAGGCCGCGTTCGGATGAAGCGGAAAAATCCACCAAAACGGCCCAAACGGGCGGCAAATCGCGATAAATTACCTAGTCGTGATGAATTGGGCCGGTTCTGAGCGACTTTGTCTTGGAACGACGGGCCTTTTCATCGCGCCTTTTTCGCTTCTCGGAAAACGGAGTCCGCGTCACCACACGCGGAGCTTGTGGAACTGCTGCCTCCCGAATGAGCGCAATCAGTCGTTCGCGGGCATCCTCGCGGTTCCGCTCCTGGGTCCGGAATCGCTGTGCCAGGATGACGATAACGCCGTCACGAGTCAGTCGTCTTCCGGCCAGCCGCTCCAGCCGCGACCGCACACCCTCAGGTAGAGAAGGCGAATTCCGGACGTCGAAGCGGAGCTGCACGGCGGTCGAGAGTTTATTGACGTTCTGCCCGCCCGGCCCGGCCGAGCGTACGAAACTCTCGTCGAGTTCGCCCTCGTCGATCGCGATCGTGCGGGTAATTTGGATCATTTCAGGCGAGAGATCAGCGCCTGGGCGGCATGAGGATTGCGGATTTTCGCGCCGGCGATGAAGTAAATGAAGCAATCGCGCTGTTTTGCTTTCGGCGCGGGCTCGATCAGGTCGAGATCGTCCGGCGCACCGCCCTTGGACCAGGTCTCGACCCGCTTCGCCCACGCATCCAGCTCGCTCCCGGAATAGCCGGTCTCCTCGTCCTCGACGCTTTTCTGCAACCGGGCGTAGACGAAATCCGCCGTCGGATCGGCTATCTCCGGATATTCGTCTGAATGTGCGTAGACCAGCGCCGCATTGTGCTTGCGCAGCAAAGCGAGGAATTCCGGCGTCTTGAAGCTGTCGTGCCGAGGCTCGATCGCATGCCTGAGCAACACCCCGTCGGCCTCCTTCGGCAGCAGGTCCATGAAGGCCGCAAAGTCGTCGGGATCGTATTTCTTGGTCGCCGCGAACTGCCAGAGGATCGGCCCGAGCTTCGGCCCGAGTTCGGAAATGCCGCTTTTCACGAAAGTCTCGATCGACGGTCCGGCCTCGGCCAGCACCCTTCGGTTGACCGCATAGCGGGGTGCCTTGAGCGAAAACACGAATCCGTCCGGCGTTTCGTCCGCCCAGGACTTGAACGTCTTCGGCGCCTGCGTCCGGTAGAACGTGCCGTTGACCTCTATCGAGGTGACCTGTCGGCTGGCATGTTCCAATTCCCGGGAATGTGCTAGCTTCTCAGGATAAAAGGTCTTGCGCCACGGCTCGAACGTCCAGCCGCCAATGCCTATATAAATCGCCATAACGCCTGCCTCTAACCCGCCAAATTCATTAACCAATGCCCTCGGTGGTATGCAATATACGCATGCCAAACCTGCGAAGTCCGGCGTTGAGGGCGACAGGGGCTATTCTCTATATTCCTTCTCGTAGCGACAGTTTTGTTGCTGCTGCCCTCTTTGGGCGTTTCCTCCCTAGACTTGGGCCGTTCGCTCTTGCGGACGGCCTCTTTCTTTTCAGGCCTGCCGCAACGCGGTCGCCTCTACCCTCAAGCGCACGATCCGTCGTAAGAGCGATGTCCCAGAGGGACCGCATGCGCTTCATCATCCCGCTCGCCGCCGCATTTGTCACCTTGTCTCTGTCCGCGCTGGCACAGGACGCGCCACCCGATATCCACGCCCGCGTAGACGATCTCGTCCAGCGGATGACGCTCGACGAGAAGATCGGCCAGTTGAATCTGATCGGCGCCGATCTCGCGATAAACGGCGACCAGGTGCAGCGCGGCGCGACCGGCGCGCTGATCGGCTTTCTCGATACACCGACCATGGCGCGCTTGCAGAAAGAGGCGCGCGACAGCAGGCTCGGCATCCCCGTCCTCATCGGCCTCGACGCCGTTCATGGCTTCCGGACCCTGTTTCCGCTGCCATTGGCCGAAGCCGCCAGCTTCGACCTCGATCTCGCCCGTAGGACTTCTGAACTCGCCGCCCGCGAAGCCTCGATCGCCGGCGCGAACTGGACCTATGCACCAATGGTCGATTTCAGCCGCGACGTGCGGTGGGGCCGGATCATCGAGGGCTCGGGCGAAGACCCGTTGCTGGTCACGCAATTCGCCAAGGCCCGCGTCGAAGGCTTCCGCAAGGGCGGCCTGGCGGTCAGTCTCAAGCATTATGCCGGCTACGGCGCGGTCGAGGCCGGCCGCGATTACGAGCAGACCCCGATCCCGCCCGCCGAGCTCTGGGACCTGCATCTGCCGCCTTTCCGCGCCGGCATCGAGGCGGGCGCGGAAAACGTCATGAGCGCGCTGACCGTGCTCAACGGCATCCCGGCCTCCTCCAACCGCTGGCTGCTGGACGACGTCCTTCGCCGCGATCTCGGCTTCGACGGCATGGTCGTCTCGGACTGGGCGACCGTGCCCGGCATCGTGAAACAGGGCACTGCCGCGAACGATGCCGATGCCGTCGAGCAGCAGATCATGGCCGGCGTCGACATGGACATGACGAGCGGCGCCTATGCCCGCGAGCTTCCCGCGCTCCTTCAATCCGGCCGCGTCCCGATGGCCCGCCTCGACGAGGCCGTGCGCCGCGTGCTGACGATGAAAGCCCGCATGGGCCTTTTCGAGAAGCCGCCCGTCGATCCGGCGGCCGCGGACAAAGCTGCCGTCACACCGGAGATGCGCGCGGCAGCCCGCGACGCCGCCGCCCGGACCTTCATCCTCCTCCGCAACCATGGCAATCTCCTGCCGATCCGGCCGGAGACGAAGCGCATCGCACTCATCGGCCCCTTCGCCGACAACCCGCTCGACCAACTCGGCCCCCACGAGGCGCGCGGCCGCGCCGATGAAGCGGTGACGATACGGACGGGTCTAACCGAAAGGGCGAACAAGGCAGGAGCCGAAATCGTCTACGCGCAGGGTTGCGACGCCAAATGCGAAACCGAGAACGGCTTCGCTGCCGCCATCGACGCCGCGAAGAGTGCCGACCTCGTCGTCACCGTGCTCGGCGAGAAGATGGAGCATTCGGGTGAAGGCGCGAGCCGAGCGACGCTCGATTTCCTCGGCAGGCAATATGCCCTGCTCGACGCGCTGATCGCGACCGGCAGGCCGGTCGTCCTCGTCATCAATGGCGGCCGCCCGCTCGACATCACCCGCTACGCAGACCGCATTCCCGCGATCCTGATGACCTGGTTCCCTGGCACCGAGGGTGGCAATGCGGTGGCCGACGTTCTGTTCGGCGATATCGCCCCCTCCGCCAAACTGCCGGTCTCGTGGCCGCGCAGCGTCGGGCAAGTGCCAATCCATTACGACCGCGTCGCCGTCGGCCGCCCGGCCTCGGACGGCAACCGCTTCGCGCTGCGTTATCTCGATCAGGATCTCGCGCCGCTCTACCCATTCGGCTACGGCCTTACCTACACGGGCTTCGCCTATTCGGACCTCGCGGTCACGACGCCCTCGCTGCCTGTCACCGGCACCGTCGAAGTCCGCATCCGGCTGACGAACACCGGCCAGCGCGAGGGCACCGAAATCGTTCAGCTCTACGTCCGCGACGAGGTGGCAAGCCGCGCCCCGCCGATGCGACGGCTCAAGGCGTATCAGCGCGTGACGCTGAAAGCGGGACAGGCGCAGGACGTGACGCTCCGCCTCACCGCGTCCGATCTCGGCTTCCATCTCGACGACGGCACCTATGTCGTCGAGCCCGGCCGCTTCAAGGTCTGGGTCGGCACGAATTCCGACGCGACGCTCGAAGGCTCGTTCGAGCTCACGTCCGGCCTCCGCCGCGCCACGAACGAAAGCGGCGGCCCGTAGGCCGCCGCTCCATTCCTCCTAACAGCGTTACGACGACGACCGCGAACCGGTCGTCGTCGCGCTCACGCCGCTTGTCGAAGAGGCCTGCGACGAGCCGCTGAGACGTTCCTCGGTCTGCGAGACGCGCAGATTGTTCTGCACGTGATTCACGCCGGAGATCCGCTCGGCGATGTCCTCGGCGCGGCGGCGCTGCAGCCGGTTCTCGACCGTGCCGCTCAACGTCACCTCGGCGCTCGACACCTTCACGTCGATCTCGGAGGCATCGATGAACGGGTCGTCGGTCAGGCGATCATTGATGTCCTCGCGGATGCGATCGTCGGAGCGGCGATAGCTTTTCGGGCCCCGCCCCTGATGGCGCATGTCCTGCCGCGCGTCCTCGCGGCGGCGGCGCTCGGCCTCCTCGCTGCCGAACCAGGATGCCACTTCGTCGGAGGCGCGATCCCAGAGGCCGCGGTCCTCGTCACGGCTGAAGCGGTCGCGATCGCGGTTGAAACCGCCGCGGTTCGACCAGTCCGAACGGAACTCGTTGCCGTAACCAAAATCCCGGCCATACCGAGCCCGGTCATAGTCACTGCGATAGCCATAAGAGCTCTCGCGCGGACCGCCTAAGTTGCGGCCATATTCGCCGCGACCCCAGTCCGAATTGTCTACGCCGCGGCCGTAATCGCTGCGCCCGAAAGGGCCGCCGAAATCGTCGTCCCGATCATAGCTGCCGTACCTGCGATAGCCGCTCGAGCCGTATTCGCCGCTGGCGGACACGCCGCGCGGGCTGCGAGCCCGGTAATTGGTCAGGCCTTCCTCTCCGTAGCCACGGCCATAATCGTCCTCGGAACGCTCGTCCCGGCGATAAAAGTCGCGTTCGCCGCCCGGACGACGACGTGACCACTCGCTGCGCAAGTCGTCATTCCATCTGTCGCGATCTGCCATAACAGCCTCCGAATTTGGGATTGTCTGGTTCTGGAATCTTTTGGATATGAGTCCACGTCCTCGACGAGGACGTTCTCGGAATCAACGTCGCCCGCCGAGGTGGGTTCCTCGCGAATTGCGACTTCACGAGCCCTCGGAGGCGGCCTTTTTCGGCTTGTCGATATGCGCGTCGGAGAGATGCTCGGTAGTCTCCGGCGTCTCGGCCGCAGTCTCTTCCGAATGGTCGTCGGTGTCGCCCTCGGGCGCGGAGGATTTGGCCTCGCGCAGCGCTTCCTCATCGCCACCCGGCTCGCTCCAGAGCCGCTTGCGGACCTCCGCCGGGTTCATTTCCGGGCGTCCACGCAATTCTTCTTCGCGTCTGCGGTCGTCTGCCATCTGGGCCTCCCTGTCGTGCAAGGAGAACCATTGGGAGTGGCGTGGGGTTTCATGGCGTTCCCCGGACAAGTGCGCAGCGACAGCCGTCATCCTCCGGCTTGACCGGAGGATCCATTTTTGAGCGTCGGTATGGATGCTCCGGTCAAGCCGGAGCATGACGGCACCTACGGACTGACCCAGTTCTCGCCCGCAAGAGCGGCGCGACGCACGTAATCGAGCACCATCTCGGCAAGCGTATCCACGTCGGTATCGACCGTCTCGAGCCGAAGCTCGGGCTTCTCCGGGCGCTCATAGGGCGCGGACACGCCGGTGAAATCCTTGATCTCGCCGGCCCGCGCCTTGGCGTAGAGGCCCTTCACGTCGCGCCGCTCGCATTCCTCGATCGGGGTATCGACGAAGATCTCGATGAGCTCTCCCTCGCCGAGGAGGTCGCGCACCGCTTTCCGCTCGGCCGCATAGGGCGAGATGAACGAGCACAGCACGATCAGGCCGGCATCGACGAAGAGCTTTGCCACCTCGCCGACGCGACGGATATTCTCGTCGCGGTCGGCTTGGCTGAAGCCGAGGTCCTTGTTCAGCCCGTGGCGAAGATTGTCGCCGTCGAGCATGTAGGTGTGGTGGCCAGCGGCATGGAGCTTGCGCTCCAGAAGCCGCGCGATCGACGACTTGCCGGAGCCCGACAGGCCGGTGAACCAGAGTACCAGCGGCTTCTGGTACTTGATGCCCGCGCGCGCCGTCTTGTCGAGCGCCAGGTCCTCGCGGTGGACGTTCGTCGCTCGGCGGAGCGAGCGGACGATCATGCCGGCCGCGGCGGTCTCGTTGGTCGCGCGGTCTACGAGGATGAACGCACCCGTGCCGCGGTTCTCCTCATAGGGATCGAACGCGACAGGCGTCGCCGTCTGGATCTCGCACACCGCGATCTCGTTCAGCGTCAGCGACGAACCCTGCTGATGGGCCAGCGTATTGACGTCGATCTTATAGCTGATGCCGGTTACCGTCGCCGGCGCCCAGCGCGTGCCGACGCGCAGCATATAGGAGCGGCCGGGCTGGAGCTGGGTCTCGCTCATCCAGAGCACATGGGCGGTGAAGCCGTCGGCAACCTCCGGCCGGTCCTGCGGCTCGCACAGCACGTCGCCACGCGCGACATCGACCTCCTCGGCCAGGACGAGCGTCACCGCATCGCCCGCGACCGCCCTGTCGAGATCGCCATCGGCGGTGACGATGCGCGTCACCTTGGTCGTCTTGCCGGAGCCCGCGACCAAAACCGGATCGCCGGCCTTGATGGAGCCCGAGGCGAGCGTGCCGGAGAAGCCGCGGAAATCGAGGTTCGGCCGATTGACCCACTGCACCGGGAAACGGAACGGCGCGTTCTCGGTCGTTGCGCCGATCTCCACCGTCTCCAGGTGCTGGATCAGGCTCGGCCCGCGATACCACGGCGTGTTGGCTGAACGCTCGGTGACGTTGTCGCCGAACCGTGCCGATAGCGGGATCGGCAGGATCGAGGTGAAGCCGAGATTCTGCGCGAACGACGAGAAGTCGGCGACGATCCTCTGGAACACCGTCTCGTCGTAGTCGACGAGGTCGATCTTGTTGACCGCCAGGATGACGTTCTTCACGCCGAGCAGCGAACAGATGAACGCGTGGCGCTTGGTCTGCACCAGCACGCCGCGACGGGCGTCGATCAACAGGATCGCGAGTTCGGCGGTCGAGGCGCCGGTCGCCATGTTGCGGGTGTACTGCTCGTGGCCGGGGGTGTCGGCGACGATGAACGAGCGCTTCGGCGTCGCGAAGAAGCGGTAGGCGACGTCGATGGTGATGCCCTGCTCGCGCTCGGCCTCCAGGCCGTCGACGAGAAGCGCGAAGTCGATCTCCTCGCCGGTCGTGCCGTGCTTTTTCGAATCCTTCTCCAGGGTCAGGAGCGTGTCTTCGAAGATCGTCTTCGATTCATAGAGCAGCCGGCCGATCAGGGTCGACTTGCCGTCGTCCACCGAGCCGCAGGTGATGAAGCGCAAGAGATTGCCGTCGCCGGCCGGCGTGTTGAGCGCAAGGGTGCGGGTCGCGAGCGCGGTATCCATCAGAAATAGCCCTCGCGCTTCTTCTTCTCCATCGAGCCGCTTTCGTCGGTGTCGATCAGCCGGCCCTGACGCTCCGACGTGCGGGCGATCATCATCTCCTCGACGATGTCCTCGACTGTCACCGCATCGCTCTCGATCGCGCCGGTCAGCGGATAGTCGCCGAGGGTACGGAAGCGGACTTTTCTCATCTGCGGCTGCTCGCCCGGCTCCAACGGCAGGCGGTCGTCGTCGACCATGATCCAGGTGCCCGAGCGCCAGACAACCGGCCGCTCCTTGGCGAAGTAGAGCGGCACGATCGGGATGTCCTCGGCGAGGATGTATTGCCAGATGTCGAGCTCGGTCCAGTTCGAGATCGGGAAGACGCGGATCGATTCACCCTGCTTGATGCGGGTGTTGAACAGGTTCCACAGCTCCGGCCGCTGGCCGCGCGGGTCCCAGGCGTGGTTCTGGTTGCGGAAGGAGAAGATGCGCTCCTTGGCGCGGCTCTTCTCCTCGTCGCGGCGGGCGCCGCCGAAGGCCGCGTCGAAGCCCCATTTGTCGAGGGCCTGCTTCAGCCCTTCGGTCTTCATCACCTGGGTATGGACCGAAGAGCCGGACGCAACCGGATTGATGCCGCGCGCCAGCCCTTCCTGATTGATATGCACGCGCAACTCGAAGCCGAGCCGCTTCGCCTCGGCCTCGCGGAAGGCGATCATCTCGCGGAACTTCCAGGTCGTGTCGACGTGCAGGAACGGAAACGGCGGAACGCTCGGATAGAAAGCCTTCATCGCAAGGTGGAGCATGACGCTCGAATCCTTGCCGATCGAGTAGAGCATCACCGGGTTGCGGAACTCGGCCGCGACCTCCCGCATGATGCCGATCGACTCCGCTTCCAGACGCTTCAGATGTGCATGCACGGGCAAAACCACAGACGGCAAATGTGAAGCAGGGGACATAGTCGCTTCCCGCTTCACATGCAATCGTGCGGATTATTCGATATACACAGAATAAAACTGTTATTTCGCCTGTACGACTTCCTTGTTCTTCAGCCCGTCGCGGCTGTGGCGGAGCGATAAAGTCCCATCCGGCTGGGCACGTAATTGCTCGGGAACGAGGCTGCCGACATCGCCCTTGCCGATCGTCGTCCCGCCGTCGACGAAGAACAGCGCCCCGGTGACATAGCTCGCCTCGTCGGATGCCAGGAACGCATAGACATTGGCGATCTCCTCCGGCGTTCCGCGCCGCGCCAGAACGGTGCCTGCAACGATTCCCTTCTCCATGTCGGCGTCCATCGGACCCGTCTCCTTGTGCGTCCAGGCGGTATCGATCGGGCCGGGGCAGACGCAATTGGCGCGAACGCCGTACTTCGCCTGCTCGACCGCGAGGCCGCGCGTGAAGGAATGGACGAAGCCTTTGGTGCCGCCATAGGGCGCGTTCATCGAGAGACCGATCTCGCCGGATTCCGACCCTGCGGAGACGATGTTGCCCCGCGTCTTCTGGAGATGAGGCAGTGCGAATTTCGACATCAGGAACATCGAGCGGATGTTGTTCCGGATCGTCTCGTCGAACTTCTCGATCGGGTAGTCCTGCAATTCGCCGGTCGCGACGAACACGCCGGCATTGTTCACCAGAACGTCGAGCTGGCCGAAATGGCCGATAGCCGCGTCGACACAGGCCTTCGCCACGTTCTCGCGAGAGAGATCGCCCAGATGCGTCTCGACCTTGCCGCCGAAATTCTTCTCCACCGAGCGGGCCACATCCTCGACCGGGTCGGTCGGCAGGCCGGACAGGAGGAGTCTGGCACCTTCCTTCGCGAACTTGTGAGCGATCGCCTCACCGATGCCGGTCCCGGCTCCGGTGACGATGGCGACTTTTCCTTCGAGACGTCCGGGCATGGGGTGATTTCCTCGTCGTTATGCGCCCACCACCCACGGCCGAAACGTCTCACAGACATCGCTGTTCCGGGCTTGACGTTTCCCGCGCATGCGACAGGTGAGCGGGATGCGCGCTGCGACCTCGCCTCGCCTGGGATACTGCTGCAAATTCCTGCCGCCTGATCGCGATCCCGCGCTGACCAAGCGAATGAACATGGCTTCGACGACGATAACGGCGCTGTCTCGCCTCAGCGACGTTCAAGCTATAGAGAAGCTTGTTTTGCTCGCGCGCCACAATATGACGGCGCTCAAGCTGCAACTATCCGACGTGGCAGCGCGGCCGCCGCTACAGCGTCTCCTCCGGATCATCAGTTCGATCCTGCCGGCCTTCAATCACCCGCTCGGCCGCCATTATCGAGAGCCGGAACTGCGGTCGATCATCGAGACTGGGCTTGCCGAGGCGGGTGCTCTCGCCCGCGCCGCCGGAATCCGGATCAGCATGCATCCCGACCAGTTCTGCGTGCTGAACGCCCGAACCGGGGCGCAGCTCGCAAACAGCCTGGGGGAGCTCGAATATCACGCGCAGGTCCTCGGCATGATGGGGCTTTCGGGCGGCTGGCACCCGAACGGCACCAGCATCAACATTCATGGCGGCTCTCGCGCCGCCGGGCTCGCGCTCTTCCGCGAGGGACTAGCGCGGCTCAGCGCAGATGCCCGTAGCCTTCTAACCGTCGAGAACGATGAGGTCTCCTACGGACTGGATGATCTGCTGCCGATTGCAGACGAGGTTCCCATCGTCATCGACTTCCATCACCATTGGATCATGAGCCAAGGCGAATATATCGAGCCCGACGACCCCCGGCTCGACATCGTCCGCGCCTCATGGCGGGGGGTGCGACCGCTTAGCCATATCAGCGTGTCGCGTGAGGCCCTGCTCGGCGATCACGATCCGGACGTCCTGCCGAACTTCGCCGCCCTCATCGCCTGCGGCATCTCGGCCCGCGACCTGCGCGGTCACTCCGATCTGATGTGGAACCGCGCGGTTAACGCCTTTGTTGGCAGGCATCTCACCTGGACGGACATCGAAGTCGAAGCGAAATCGAAAAATCTCGCCTCGGAGCAAATGGCAGCTCAGCTCGCTGACCCCATTTCCACTTGAAGGCTGCGGGACTTACCCGCCGCGCCTCTCAAAGATCAGCGTCGACAGCGGCGGCAACGTCAGATCCAGCGAATAGGGCCGTCCGTGGCTCTCCGCCTCCTCGGCGTTCACCCCGCCGGCATTGCCCAGATTCGAGCCGCCATAGATGCCAGCATCGGTGTTCAGCGCCTCGCGGTAGAAGCCCGAGAACGGCACGCCCAGTCGGTAGTTCTCGCGCGGCACCGGCGTGAAGTTCGAGACCACGACGGCGATGTCGCCGTCCTTCTCGCCGTTGCGAACCCAGGCGATGACGCTGTTGTCGCTGTCGTCGGCGACCAGCCATTCGAAGCCGCGCGGCTCGCAGTCGAGCTCGTGCAGAGCCGGGATGGCACGATAGAGATGATTGAGGTCGCGGACGAGGTCCTTCACGCCGGAATGGACGGGATACTGCAGCAGGTCCCATTCGATCGAGCTGTCGTGGTTCCACTCGCGGCCCTGCGCGAATTCCTGCCCCATGAACAGCAGCTTCTTGCCAGGGTGGCCCCACATGAAGCCGAGATAAGCGCGCATGTTGGCGAAGCGCTGCCATTCGTCTCCCGGCATGCGGCCGAGCAGCGATCCCTTGCCGTGCACGACCTCGTCGTGGCTGATCGGTAGGATGAAATTCTCGGAGAAGGCGTAAAGCAGGCCGAAGGTCAGGTCGTGGTAATGGTAGCGGCGATGCACCGGCTCCTTCGAGATGAAGCGCAGCGTGTCGTGCATCCACCCCATGTTCCACTTGAAGCCGAAGCCGAGGCCGCCGGTATAGGTCGGCTGCGACACGCCCGGCCACGCGGTCGATTCCTCGGCGACGGTCGTCGCGCCGGGTGAATGCGCGTAGGCGGTCTCGTTCATCTTCCGCAGGAAATCGATCGCCTCAAGGTTCTCGTTGCCACCATAGCGGTTCGGGATCCATTCGCCGTGCTTGCGCGAATAATCGAGGTACAGCATGGAGGCGACGGCATCCACGCGCAGGCCGTCGAGGTGGTAGCGCTCCAGCCAGAACCGCGCATTGGCGACGAGGAAGCTCGCCACCTCCGAACGCCCGAAATTGTAGATGTACGTACCCCAGTCCTGATGGAAGCCCTGGCGCGGATCGGCATGCTCGTAGAGATGCGTTCCGTCCATCTGGCCGAAGCCGTGGCCGTCGACCGGGAAATGGCCCGGCACCCAGTCGAGGATGATGCCGATGCCGGCCGCATGCGCAGCCTCGACGAAATAATGGAAATCCTCGGGCGTGCCGAAACGGCTCGTCGGCGCGAACAGCGAGATCGTCTGGTAGCCCCAGGAACCGTCGAACGGATGTTCGGTGATCGGCAGAAGCTCGATATGGCTGAACCCCATTTCCTGAACGTAGGGGATCAGCTTCTCTGCCAGTTCGCGATAGGTCAGCGAGCGGTTGTTCTCTTCCGGAACGCGCATCCACGAACCGAGATGAACCTCGTAGATCGTGGTCGGCTTTTTGCGCGGATCGCCCTGGCCGCGTTTGGCCATCCAGTCGGCATCGGACCATTTGAAGTCCGGAGCGCCGTAGAGGAGCGAAGCGGTGTCCGGACGGAGCTCCGCCGCAAATGCTACCGGGTCTGCCTTCAGGGGCAGCAGATTGCCGCCGGCACCAAGTATCTCGAACTTGTAGCGGCTGCCGATCTTCAGATCCGGGATGAACAATTCCCAGACACCGCCATCATGGCGAAGGCGCATCGCATGGGCCCGGCCATCCCAATTGTTGAAGTCCCCGACCACGCTGACGCGCCGCGCATTCGGCGCCCAGATCGCGAAGGAGAAGCCGCTCGCGCCCTCGTGAGCGCGCTGCTGCGCGCCGAGGAAGCGGTAGGTCGCATCGTTTCCGACCTCGCGAAGCTGGCGGACATCGCTGTCGTGCAGCACGCTGCCGAACCGGTAGGGGTCTTGCCGAAGCTCGGTCGCCGTGCCCCAGTCGATCTTGAGCCGGTAATCCGGCCGCTCGCGCGACGAGAACCGCGCGACGAAGAAGCCGTCCGGATGGCGCTTCTCCATAACCTCGAACACGCTCACGCCGTCATGGCTGACGACGGAGACGGCTTTCGCGCCCGGCAACATGGCGCGGACTTCCCAGAGACCCTGTGCGATCTTGTGCGGACCGAGCACCGCAAACGGATCGCCATGGCGCGCCATGACGATCGCATCCATCGCCCCCGCCGGCAGCCCGGTTATGTCCGGCCCGGAGCGGGACGCTCGCGCGGTTCCGATGTCGATCATCTCACCCATTCGCGCTCCTCAATTGCTCTCGTCGAGTAAAGACAAAACGCCCCTGACAGGCGTTCCGATCCAGTCCGGCCGATTATCTGCCTCGTAGGCGACCTCGTAGAATGCCTTGCCGAAGAGGTGCAGCCTGAGGAGATCGCGGCGCGTCGCATCGTCCTCGACCCAGATTGCCGTACCCTTCGACGTCTCATGGTAGGCCTCGACGAAGGCATGCGAGATCAGCTTGCGGAATTCCTCTGACGTCGTGTGGACCAGGTCCGCCTTGTCGCTCAGCCGCGCGCCGACATCGCTGGCCGCTGTTTCGGCGAGGTAGGCGAACGACCGTAGCATCCCTGCCACGTCGCGCGTCGGCGAGGACTTCAGCCTCCGTTCGGCCGCCGGCCGCGAAGGCTCGCCCTCGAAATCGACGATGAAGATGTCGCCTTCGCCGACTAGCACCTGACCGAGATGGAAATCGCCGTGGATGCGCGTCTTGATCGCGCCCTTCGGGTCCATCACCAGCCGGTCGATCGCCGCCACCGCATGCTCGCGCAGCGCGATCAGCCGCTGCACGTCCGCGCTTCGAGACCGTTCCGGAATGGCATAGAGAGCGGCATAGGCGCGCTCGGACTGCCGCTTGGCGTCCTCCGCCGCCAACTGCACGTCGTTGATCGTCAGCGGCTCGATGGCGAAGGCGGAGTCCTGCGTCGGCGTCGCAAACGCGATATGCAGCTGAGCCGTGCGGTGGCCCAGAATGCCGGCATAGCGGAGATAAGGCGCGAAAGCCTCCTCTAGTGGCGAAGTCGCGTCCTCCGGCAGAAGCGCGTAAGTTTCGAGTTCGCGTTTCAGCGCATCGATCGTCTGGCCCCAAGCATCGCCCTGGTTCGGCACGTATTCCTGCAGGATCGCCAGCGCGGTCGGCGTGCCGTCCTGGGCAATGTGCTCGACCGAACCGAGCAAGGCCGGCGCGTTCCGGTAACCGACCTCGGTCAGGAAGCGTCCGACCTCGACCTCCGGATGCACGCCCGGCTGGAGCCGCCGGTAGAGTTTCAGAACCGCTTTCTCGCCGAACAGGATCGAGGTGTTCGACTGTTCGCCCTTGGCGCGGCGCGGATGATCGCCGTCGTCGAAGACGAAATGCGCCTCGGCAAACTTCTCCGTCGTTTCGAAATGGATGCGTCCGCCGTCCCGGGTCGAGAAATTCGCGCCGCGCTCCAGCCCGGCCATGATCGACAGCGAGAATTCGGCCGACGCCGCCGCGTCGTAAAGCAGGCCGACGCGCGGGCCGCGTCGGACGCGCGCCAGCGAGCACGGGACGAGCCCCTCGCTTTCTTTCTCCGCGATCGCCAGAGGCAGCGAATAGATCTGCCGCTCGCCGTTCTTCAGATCCACCGCGATGCGCGGCCAGGTGAAGGTGTCCCGCCCGGCAGGGTCACGCATAACGGTGTGATCGAGCACCTCGACTGCGGCGATGACCGAGCCTTTGCCGGCGAACCAGCGCTGCAGCGGCAGGAACGACGGCGCAGCGGTCTTTTCGAATGCGATCTGCTCGCGGTCGCGGAACAGGCTGTCCGGAGTGCCCTGGATGACGAGGGTGAACAGTTCCGGCGCATGCCTGACCGGCGTGTAGTCAACGACCGGCTCGCCGAGCGAGAACCAGTAGAAGCCATAGGCGGGCAGCGTCAGCAGGTAAGGCAGCTCGCCGATCGCCGGGAACTCCGTGCCGCCGGTCAACTCCGTCGGTATCCGCCCGTTCATATCCGACAGATCGAGCTCGACCGCTTGCGGCGCGCGCGAGAAATTGGCGACGCAGAGAATGATCTCGCTGTCGAACTCGCGGATATAGGCGAGGACCTTGCGGTTCTCGGGATAGAGGAACCGCAGGGAGCCGCGGCCGAAAGCGCGGAAGTTCTTCCGGATGGCGATCAGTCGCCGCAGCCAGTTGAGCTGGCTCGCGGGGCTGCGAAGGTGCGCCTCGACGTTGACCGCCTCATAGCCGTAGATCGGGTCCTGGATCGCCGGCAGGTACAGCCGCGCCGGATCGCAGCGCGAGAAGCCGCCGTTCCGGTCCGGCGACCACTGCATTGGCGTACGTACGCCGTCGCGGTCGCCGAGATAGATGTTGTCGCCCATGCCGATCTCGTCGCCGTAATAAAGGAACGGCGTGCCCGGCATCGAGAACAGCAGCGAGTTGAGAAATTCGACCTTGCGGCGGTCGTTTTCAAGCAGCGGCGCGAGGCGGCGGCGGATGCCCAGATTGATGCGCGCTCGCCGGTCGCCGGCATAGAAGGTCCAAAGGTAATCTCGTTCCGACTCGGTCACCATTTCAAGCGTCAGCTCGTCGTGGTTCCGGAGGAAGATCGCCCACTGGCAGCCCTCCGGGATGTCCGGCGTCTGCCGCATGATGTCGGTGATCGGGTGACGGTCTTCCTGCGCGATGCCCATGTACATACGCGGCATCAGAGGGAAGTGGAACGCCATATGGCATTCGTCGCCGTCGCCAAAATAGGGCGCGGTGTCCTCCGGCCACTGATTGGCCTCGGCAAGCAGCAGCCGGTCCGGATAGGAACGGTCGAGCGCCTGGCGGATGCGCTTGATGACCTGATGGGTGTCAGGAAGATTCTCGCAATTCGTGCCGTCGCGCTCGATAAGGTACGGGATCGCGTCGAGCCGGAGCCCGTCGACGCCCATGTCGAGCCAGTAGCGCATCACCTGCAGGACCGACGCGAGCACGCGCGGATTGTCGAAGTTCAGGTCCGGCTGGTGCGAATAGAAGCGATGCCAGAAATAGGCGCCCGCCTCCGGATCCCAGGTCCAGTTCGACTTCTCGGTGTCGAGGAAGATGATGCGGGTGTCGGAATATTCCTCTCCGGTGTCCGACCACACATAGAAGTCGCGGTAGGGCGAGCCCTTCTTCGCCTTGCGCGCTCGCTGGAACCAGGGGTGCTGGTCGGATGTGTGGTTGATGACGAGCTCGGTCAGCACGCGCAGTCCGCGCGCATGCGCCTCGCGGATGAAGCGCCGGAAGTCCTTCATCGTCCCGTATTGCGGATTGACGTCGCGATAATCGGCGATGTCGTAGCCGTCGTCGCGCAAGGGCGATGGGTAGAACGGCATGATCCAGAGCGCCGTGACGCCGAGATCCTTGATGTAGTCGAGCTTCTGGGTCACCCCCTCGAAATCGCCGATCCCGTCATTGTTCGAGTCGAAGAACGACTTGACGTGGATCTGGTAGAAGATTGCGTCCCGAAACCATTGCGGGTCGCTGCGATCGATCATGGGGGCTCGCTCTAGGATCTTACTGGGGGCTGGGCGGGATCAGGCGCCAGATGACCACTGGCCGGTTGGCAGGATCAAGGGCGATGCGCTGCGTTTTGTTCCGCAGTGCGAATCGTCCTCCACCAAGCAAATCTTCGGCCTCGATCGTGGCGTGATCGGGGAGACCGAACTCCCAGAGCGGAATTTCGAAATCGACATCCTGGCGGCTCGTCGTGTCGAGGTTCACCAGCACGACCACGCAATTGTCCCGCTTCTCCGTCAGCTTCGCATAGGCGATGACGTTGTCGTTCCAGGCGTTGAGGAAACGAATGTTGCGGAAGTCCGCCAGAGCCGGGTTTTCGCGGCGGATCCGGTTCAGCGCGGCGACATGGTCGCGGATGTTGCCGGGCCGGTTCCAGTCCCACGCCTTGATCTCGTACTTCTCGGAATCGAGATACTCCTCCTTGCCCGGCAGCGGCGTGCCTTCGCAAAGCTCGAAGCCCGAATAGAGTCCCCATGCGCCCGACAGCGTCGATGCCAGGGTCGCGCGGACGATGTAGCCGGCGCGGCCCGATGTCTGCAGCGGGACCGGGTTGATATCCGGCGTATTCACGAAGAAATTCGGCCGGTAGTACTCGCCCATCTCCCCGGCGAGCTCGGTGACGTAATCCGTCAGCTCCGCCTTGGTGTTGCGCCAGGTGAAGTAGGTATAGCTCTGCTGGAAGCCGATCTTCGCCAGCTTCTTCATCATCTTCGGCCGCGTGAACGCCTCGGAGAGAAAGATCGCGTCCGGAAATTCCGCGTTCACCTCGGCGATCATCCACTCCCAGAACGGCAGCGGTTTCGTATGCGGGTTGTCGACGCGGAAGATGCGCACGCCCTCGCGCGCCCAGCAAAGGACGACGTCGCGCAGCGCGTACCACAGCGAGGGCAGCGAGCCCTTGTTGTAGAAATCGACGTTGACGATGTCCTCGTACTTCTTCGGCGGGTTCTCGGCGAATTTCAGCGTGCCGTCCGGCCGCCAGTCGAACCAGTCCGGATGATCCTTGATCCAGGGATGATCGGGCGAGCACTGGATCGCGAAATCGATCGCGATCTCGAGGCCGTATTCGTGCGCCGCCGCGATCAGGCGACGGAAGTCCTCGAACGAGCCGAGATCCGGATGCAGCGCGTCGTGGCCGCCCTCCTTCGAGCCGATCGCATAGACCGAGCCGACATCGTCGGGCGACGGCGTCAGCGTGTTGTTCTTGCCCTTGCGATTGGTCGTGCCGATCGGATGGATCGGCGGGAAATAGAGGACGTCGAAGCCCATGTCGCGGACGTAGGGCAGCTTGCGGATGACGTCCGCGAATGTGCCGTGCCGGATCGGATCGTCCGACATCGAGCGCGGGAACAGCTCGTACCAGGCCGAGAACCGCGCCGCGAGGCGGTCGGCGATCACCGCCAGCTTGCGCGGATAGCGGGTCAGATTGGCGCGCTCGGCCGACTTGCCGATGCGTAGCGCATTGAATGGGTCGAGCAGGACGGTAAGCTGCGCGTCGGAACCGTCCTCTTCCTTTTCGACCTCTTTCAGGATCTTCGACAGCGCCTTGGCGTCGGACTTGCCCGCGTGCTGCTCCGCCTTTTCGAGGATCTCGATGCCCTCGGCGATTTCGAGCCGGACGTTCTGACCGGCCGCGGCCTTCTTCTCGATCTCGCTCTGCCAGGAGGCAAAGCGGTCGCGCCAGGCCTCGATCGTGAACTCGTAGCGGGTGTTGCGCTCCAGCGGGAACGAGCCCTTCCAGCGGTCATTGTCGACGAACACCATGGGCACGCGCGCCCATTCCTTCTCGTCAGAGGCGCGATAGAGAACCTCGGCACCAACCTTGTCATGACCGTCGGTGAAGATGTCCGCCCAGACCTCGACCACATCGCCGACCACGCGCTTCACCGGTGTGCGGCCGCCGTCGAGCTCCGGCCAGACGGTCTCGATGATGACGCGGCCCTCGCCGTCCGGTTTTTCGCTTTCCGGTCTGTCCTGAGGCAGCGCGCGGGCGGACGCAAAGATGCGCACCTCTCCCGGCTGAATGGCGAGTGGCTCTCCGGGCGCGAAGCCCACCGGCTCGACACCCGGTGTCATGTCAGCGAAATGGCCGAAACCGCCGCCGGCCAGCACGATCAGATCGCCCGCTTCGACCGGTTCGGGAATGTTGCCGGTATTGGTGAGGACCAGCGTTGCATAGGAGGCCGACACAGGGTGGCCGCCGTCGATGCGCAGAAGTGCCAGAACCGGGCTGTCCGGCGCGCTGAGCCGTCGCTGCGCCCCCTCGACGTTCGCAGGCGGCAGGTCGGCGCGCAGGCGGTTCACCGCGGCGATGAATTCCGAGATGTCGACGCCGGTGTCCTCGCGGTCGGCGGGCGCCGTATTCACGACATGCAGCGCCTTGCGGTAACCCCATTCATATCCCTGCGGCATCAGCACGCCGGACGAGAACAGAGCGGCCAGCGCATAGCGCGCCTTCAACTGCCGCGAGACGAAATCCGGGTCTTCCGGCATTTCCGACGCGAGCCGCGCCATATCGTGGTTCTCGGGAAACGCGATCGACGGCGCGACGGTGCGAAGCGCCTCGTAGTGCTCCAATGCCCAAGGCGCCCTCCGGTCCCACCAGGCGAAGCTGTTGAAGAGATAATCGAAGCCAGCTTCCGCCACCGCTTTCGTCTCATCGAAGGTGCAGCCGAGCGTCTCCGCAGCGAACACGCAGTTCGGGTCGCGGGTCTTGGCGTTTGAGATCAAAGCCGTCCAGGCATCGGCCGGCACCTTGTAGGCGGCATCGCAGCGGAAGCCCTTCACGCCCAGGCCCTGGAGGTGGGCGACATAGCGGTCCCAATACTCGATCAGGAAACCGCGCGCCTCGGCTTTGTGGTAGTCGAGCTCGGCGAGGTCGCCCCAGACGGTCTTGATCGACGGGTCGATGGGATCGATCGCGTAAGGGCTCTCGATCTCGCCCTTCTCGTTCTTCCTGAACAGATCCGGCCGTTCATGCGCCAGAACGGCGTCGCGCGCGGTGTGGTTGACGACGAGATCCGTCATCACCTTCAGCCCATGCGCCGCCGCGTCCTCGACGAAAGCCGCGACCTGCGCGTCGTCGGACGTCTCGTGGCCGTCGCGGAACCGCTCGTCGAGCCTATAGGGGTCCGCCACCGCATAGAGGCTTCTCGAGCCGCCTGTCTGGTGGAACGGGTTCACATAGACCCAGTCGAAACCCATCGCGGCGATGCGCGGCAGCTCCGCCCTCCAGCCGAGCACGGTGCCGGCGAGCAGCGGAAAGAGGTTGTAGATCCGGGGGCCATGAGCCGAACCGAACGTCTTGTCCCCCAGGGTATGGTCGAAAGCGCGCGGCGCGTTCATGGAACCTTCCTCAAGACGGCGGCCGGGAATGCGGAGAAGAGCTCCCCGGCGGATAAGAAACCATCGGATTCGACTATCCGTCCGGTAACGAGATCACGCCAATGTCCGGCGGGCACCGAAATTGTCGTGTCCTCCCAGACGGATGCGTCGGGCAGACTTGCGTCGCCGCTCACCAGCCCCGCAACGAGCCGGGGTACTGCGACAGCGAGCGCATCCTGACCCAACACCCGTAAATAGGCGATGACATGCTCGGCTTTCGCCCCTTTTGAGGTTAGCGCCGAGTAACCGCCTTCCGCATAGAGCAAGGGCGTATCGGCCCGGTCGGCAAGGAGGCGAGCGATAAGAGCCTGCTTCACCGCCCCGCTCATCCAGTCGCCGAGAAGCTCGTCTGGTCTCTTTCCGGCCGCGAGCGCGGCCTCCCGTGCGCGGTAATCGACCGGCCGCCTGTTGTCGGGATCGACCAGCGAGAAGTCCCAGAATTCGGTGCCCTGATAGATGTCCGGAACGCCCGGTAGCGTGCATTTCAGCACGGTGCGCGACAGGCCGTTCAGCGTCCCGAGCCGGGCCAGCCGGTTCGCGAGCGGCCGGAACTCGGTGAAGAAATCGCCGCCCGGGATCAGCAGTTCGTCGAGGAAATCGGCGACCGCCTTCTCGTACTCTTCATCGGTGTTGACCCAGCTCGTGAAGCGCTTGGCCTCGCGCAGCGCCTTTTCGGCATAGGCCTTGATCCGGTCGCGGAACGCATCGGCCAGTTCGGCGTCGTCGCCCTCCAGCAGCTCGAGCGGCCACGCTCCAAGCAGCGCCTGCAGGATCATCGCCTGGTCGTTGCCGTCCGGCACCTCCTCGCCGTCGATCCGGCCGAGCATCCCCTCCACGACATCGCGCCAGTCGTCGAGCGCGCGCGCCCATTCGTCCGGCAGTTCCGACAGTGCAGTCAAACGTGCCCGCGCATCCTCGCCGCGCTTGGTGTCGTGCGTCGCCGTCGCGATCATCGCGTTCGGCCAGCTGTTTGCCCGCGCCTCGTTCAGCGCGTGGAACTTCTCGACCGGAATGCCGAAATGGTCCGGATCGCCGCCGACCTCGTTCAGGGAGATCAAACGGGCGTACCGATAGAACAGCGTGTCCTCCAGCGACTTGGCCATCACCGGGCCGGTCAGTTGCTGGAAGCGGCGGCGGAACCGCGCGACATCCTCCGGCGCCGGCCGACCCGGACCCGACGTATCGATCTCGCCGGTCAGCGCCGCGCCGATGAAATCATGCACCGAGCGGTCGGGCAGGTTCGACCAGCGCTTGGCCTGCCTCAGCGTCTTCGCCAGTAGCGCCACATCCGCGGGCTCCGGATTGCCGTCGGGGCCGATATAGGTGCGGTAGACCGGGAAGCGCGCGATGATCTCGACCAGCGCGCGCAGGATCGCGAGGACGGGATAGTCGCGCGTCTTCCGGTCGGCGTTCGCGACGCGTTTGAGGTCGGAGACGAGGACGCCGAGTTCGCTCGCGAACGCGGTCTCGACGATCTCCTCCTTCGCCGCGCGAAGCTGGGCCCCGTAACCCGCATCGAGATCGCTGATGTCCTTGTAGATTGTGTCGAACCGCTCGACGTTTCGTCCATCGACGAAGACGCCGTCGATCTGGTTCAGCACGTCGTAGCCGGTCGTGCCCGCCACCGGCCAGGGCCGCAGCTCTTCGCCCGGTTCGAGGATCTTCTCGACGACGACATAGAAGCCGGGACCCACCGCATCCTGCAGCGCCCGGGCATAGCCTTCGGGGTCCGCGAGACCGTCGATATGGTCGATGCGGAGACCCTGGATGCGATCCTCGCGCACCAGCCGGAAGATCAGCTCGTGCGCCCGCTCGAACACTTCGGGCTTCTCGACGCGGATGCCGCCGAGCGAATTGATGTCGAAGAAGCGGCGGTAATTGATATCGCTCGCCGCGACCCGCCAATGCGCGACGCGGTAGTTCTGCTCTTCCAGCAAGCGATGCAGCGAGCTAAAGCTCTCCGGCTGGCCGGCGATGCCGTTCATCAAGGTCACGGCACGTTCCAGCGCCGTTTCGACGTCCTGCGCCTTCGCCGCCACGACAATGCGCTGCTTCAGCGCTTCCGCCTCCTCGGGGAAGCTGGCGCGGCGCTCCGGCGCCGTTTCGAGCGCCATGGCGCGTAAACGCTCGCTGACGGCGAGGATCTCGGTGCGTCCTCCGTTCTTCTCGTCCGGCAGGGCCGCGAGCGCGCGGTCGAGGATGTCGGGATAATTCAGCGGGCAGATCGGCAGCTTGTGCTCCCAGTGCCAGACCGCGAATTCGCCCTTCTCCGCATCGAAGGTCAGCTTCAGTTCGCCCGCTTCCAGCGCGTCGCCATAACGATTGCCGAGGAACGGCACGACGAGCTTGCCGCCGGCACCCAGCCGGTGCCAGTCCACGTCGAACGTGCTCGCGAGCGGCGAGGCCTCGCCCCATTCCAGCACCGACAGCCAGGCCGCATTGTCCGCGCCGCCGACGCCCATATGGTTCGGCACGATGTCGAGGATCAGCCCGAGATCGTGTTCCTTCAGCGCATCTGAGAGGCGGACGAACGCTTCCTCGCCGCCGAGTTCGACGTTGATCGTCGAATGGTCGACGATGTCGTAGCCATGGGTCGATCCCGGCCGCGCCTGGGCGATCGGCGAGGCATAGACATGGCTGATGCCGAGCCTTGCGAGATAGGGAACGATCTCCACCGCATCGTCGAAGGTGAAGTCCTTGTGGAATTGCAGTCTGTAGGTCGCAAGGGGCGGCGGCACGGACAGGCCGCTTACATTAGGGCGCGCGCCGCGGCCCTCCTCCACGAGGGCCGCCGCGAGCTTGGCGAGTTGGCTTCCTGGAGCGACGAGGTTCTCGACATCGACTGAAAGTCGCCGCTGCCAGTTCGGATGCCCCTTGTCGAGGCCGGGCAGATTGGCCTGGTTGAGCTCGCCCGCCACATCCTCGAACTGGATCGAGGTCAGCGCGGAGGAGGTGCGGGCGAGATAACGGACGCAGGCTTCGAGCGGCGGTTCCGGGGGCGGAGTCGGATCGCTCAGGAGGCCCTGCTCGACCAATGCCTCGCAGAACTGCCCGATCTCCCGGCGCCGCGCCTCACGCTCGCGCTCCGAGGTCTCGCGGTCGAACACGCCGAGCGTCTGGCGGAGGTCGACGTCGAGTCCGCGCCACCAACCGCGCAAGGTCGGCAGATCGTGCGTGGTGAAGACCGACAGCGCGTCGCGCGGAAACGTGTCCGGCTTCTTGAACCGGCCGTCCTGCTCGCGCTCGAAGTAGATGACGCGATAGCTGAACAGCCCCGCTTCCATGATCGCATCGGAGAAGCCTTCGGGCGCGGTGCCGAGGTCTTCGGCGATGACGAGGCATTTGTGGCGGTGGCTCTCCAGCCGAAGGACCGCGAGCAGCGCCTCGAACGGATACGAGACATAGGCGCCCTCGGCCGCCGACCCGCCCGGCGGGATCAGGAACAGCCGGCGAAGCTGAAACGCATGGTCGATGCGGATGGCGCCGGCGTGGCGCATGTTCGAGGTCACCAGTGCCCGGAATGCCGCGAGACCCTGACGCTCCAGCGCCAGCGGGTCGAACGGCGGCAGGCCCCAGTTCTGCCCTTGCGGCCCGAGCGGGTCGGGCGGCGCACCAACCGAGAGCGTCTGCGAGAAGCGCTCCGGCGCCGCCCAGACCTCGGAACCACCGCGATCGGCGCCGACAGCGAGGTCGCGATAGAGTCCGACCATCATCCCGGAGTCGCGCGCCTTGGCCGAGGCCGAGGCGAACTGCATGTCCGCCTGCCATTGCAGCCAGGCATGGAAGGCGATTTCCTCCCGCTTCTCCTCGCGGAAGAAGGCGACGACATCCGAAATGGGCGACTGGAAATCCTGCGGCCAGTCGCCGGTCCACCAGCGCCCCTCGGCGCGGAAATGCTCGGCCAGCGCCTCGAACGTCGCGTGCAGTTCGAGCTGCTCGCCCTGCTCCGCTCGGAATGCGGCGAACCGGTCATCGTCCGCGCGCCTGGAAAAATCCTCGAACAGCGCATCGAGCAAGGGCCGCTTCAGTGCCCAGACCGCCTCGTGATCGACGAGCGTGCCGGCGCGAAGCTTCTCCAGCTCACCGGCATACTCCTCGCTCTCGTAAAGCGATGCGGCCTTGCTCCCGGCGAAACCCTCGATCGCGGTCGGATCGATGTGCAGGCTCTCGAGGAACAGCCGCGATGATGGCGAATACGGCGAATATTTCGACCGGTCGGCGGCGAAGAGAGCATGCAGCGGAGACAGACCGAGGAAGCTCGCGCCGAGCGCGCCGGAGCCGGTCGCCGCTTCCGCGATATCGGTGAAATCGCCGATGCCCATATTGCGCGGTGAGGTCAGTCCATAGACCTGCGCGGTGACGCCCCAGAGCTTCGCACCATCGGCGATCTCGTTTGGCGCCCAGCAGCGCGGCTGCGCGGAAATCAAAGTCGCCGAAGCCTTCGCGCCGCCGCTGGACGCCTCGAGCGCGTAGTAGCCCGGCGACAAGGGCGGCAGCGTGAACCAACCGTCCTCGATACCGGCCCTGCCCTCGCGCACCGTGCCGGCCTCGTCGATCAGCCTCCACTCGACCTCACCCGCCTGCGGATTGCGGACCGGAATTCCACCCGGCTGGCCGGAGGTCACGACCGGCAGCGGCGGTATCAGCCCGCACCTGAGCGCCTCGACGAGCGCCAGGCTGTGCCGCGCTTCGCCAACCGTCGCGGTTGGCAGGCCGAAGCCGTCCAGCACCGCCTGCCGGGATTCCGGCGAGGTCCGGACGTATTCCCCGGTCTGCCCGTAATAGCCGTCGGCGATGCCGACAAGGTCCGAAAGTCTGGCCAGCAGTTCGTCCCTGTCGCTCATGCCCCGCCCTTGATAATGGTTCCTGTCCAGCGCGGCAGGTGCACGCTCGTCCCCGCGACAACGCTATCGGTGCTCCGCCACAGAAGCCGCTCGCCGGGCGCGAGTTCCGCTTCCAGAACGTCGTCGCCGAAATTCGCAAGCAGTCTCAAGCGCCCGCCATCGAACAGCCATTCGACGGCGAGCGCCATATCGTGCGGCACTCCGTAACTGCCGCCGCGGAACCGGGTCTTCAGAAGTGGAACGATCTCCTCGGCGCGGATCCTCAGCAGATCCTTCGTCTCCGCCCGCGAGGTCGCATGCGGCTTCCTGTGCACCTCGTCCCAGTCGATCCGCGACCGCTCGAATGTCTTCGGGTCGGTCGGATCCGGAACGCGATCCTCATGATCCTTGAACGCCTTGAACTTCTTGAACTCCGCCCGTCGCCCCTCGCGCACGGCTTTGGACAGGCCCTTGTCGTCCGAAAAGTCGACGAAGAACTGGAACGGCGTGGACGCATCCCAGTCCTCGCCCATGAACAGCATCGGAATCTGCGGCCCGAGCAGCAGCGCGGCGCGCGCCAGCTTCAGCTTCTCGGCCGGTACGATATGCGCGAGCCGCTCGCCGAGCGCGCGATTGCCGACTTGGTCGTGGTTCTGCAGGAAGGCGACGAACGCCTGCGGCGGCAGGTGCCCGGAAGCCTCTCCCCGCTTCTTGCCGAGATGCCTGGACTGTTCGCCCTGGTAGCAGAACCCCTCGGCCAGCGCCCGGCCGAGCTTCTCGACCGGGCTGTCGGCGAAGTCCTCATAATAGCCCTCGTCCTCGCCGGTCAGCAGCGGGTGCCAGCAATTGTGGATGTCATCGGCCCATTGCGCCGTGTGGAAATGCGGCTTGCCGTTCGTACGCTCCAGCCAGCGCGCCTCGTTCGCCTCGTTTTCGAGGATCAGGTGGATGTCGCGGCCCGGAAACGCTTCACGCACCCGCCGCGCCAGCTCGTCGAGGAGATGCCGCTCGCTGTCGTCGAGGATCGCATGCACAGCATCGAGCCGCAGGCCATCGAGATTGTATTCGTCGAGCCAGTAGAGCGCGTTGTGAACGAAGAAGTCGCGCACGATCTCCGCGCCCTCGCCGTCGACATTGATCGCCGCGCCCCAGGGCGTGTGGTGCCGCTCGGTGAAGAACTTTTTCGCGAAGGCGTGAAGATAATTCCCTGACGGTCCGAAGTGGTTGTAGACGACGTCGAGCAAGACCATCAGGCCGTGCTTGTGAGCGGTGTCGACGAAGTGCTTCAGTTCGTCGGGCGTGCCGTAGGCGGCGTCGGGCGCGTAGATCAGTACGCCGTCGTAGCCCCAGTTCCGCTTGCCCGGAAAATCGCCGATCGGCATCAGCTCGATCGCGGTGACGCCGAGATCGGCGAGCTCCGGCAGCCTTTTCTCCAGCGAGGCGTACGTACCCTCCGGCGTCGCGGTGCCGACATGCACCTCGTAGATCACTGCCTTTTCCCAAGGCCGGCCGTGCCAACCGGGGACCGTCCATTTGTAGGCCGCCGGATCGACGACCATGCTTGCGCCATGCACGTCGTCCGGCTGGAAGCGCGAGGCCGGGTCGGGCACGGTCAGGTCCTTGCCGATGCGATACTGATAGCGGCTGCCGGCCTTGGCCTCCCGGACCGTCACCTCGCGCCAGCCGTCGCCGGCATCGGGCAGGTCGGTCTCCCGCCCGTCCACCACGAGCGTCACGTGCTTCGCCGTCGGCGCCCACAATGCGAACCGCACGCCGTCATCAACGATCTGCGCGCCAAACGGCATTGCGTGCACGCGTGGCATCGTCAGTGCGCTCCGGGAATGGTCGCGTGCTGGAACAGGACGAGCGATCGGGGCGCAAGTTTGAAGGTCTCGCCGGCGCGAAGCGTGATCGGCTGTTCGCCGCGCACGAGTCCGTCCGGGATGTTCGTGTCGAAGATCTGCACCCACACCTCCCCAGGCAGCATGTCGGCCAGCTTGAAGTCGACCTCTTCGTGCCAGGCGTTCATCATCAGGAGGAAACGCTGGCCGTCCGCTGCGTCGTTGCCGAACTGGAAACCGATCGTGCGCCGAAGTCCGTTGCTCCAGTCGCCCGGCGTCATCTCCCGGCCTTCCGGCACCAGCCAATAACTGTCGCGGAGGATCGATCCGGGAACCTGCGCGCCGGTCAGAAACGTCCGGCGGCGGAACGCATCGTGCGACTGCCTGAGATTGATCGCGGCCTGCGTGAAGGCGAACAGGTCGGGATCCGCCTCGGCCGTCTTCCGCCAGTCGAACCAGTTCGTGTCGTTATCCTGCGCATAGGCGTTGTTGTTGCCGTTCTGCGTGCGCGACTGCTCGTCGCCCATCAAGAGCATCGGCACGCCCTGCGAGAACATTAGCGTCGCGAGGAAATTGCGCTTCTGGCGCGCGCGCAGCTCGTTGATCTCGGGATCGTCGGTCGGGCCTTCGACGCCGCAGTTCCAGCTCAGATTGTGCGAATGGCCGTCGTTGTTGTCCTCGCCATTCGCCTCGTTGTGGCGGTCGTTGTAGCTGACGAGGTCGTTGATGGTGAAACCGTCGTGTGAGGCGATGAAATTGACGGTCGCCCAAGGATGGCGGCCGGTCGGCTCATAGGTTTCACGTGAACCGGCGATGACGCGGCCGAGCGCCGGAAGCTGCGCGTCGTCGCCGCGCCAGAACGCGCGCACCGTGTCGCGGTACTGGTCGTTCCATTCGCTCCACCCGGCCGGAAAATTGCCGACGCGGTATCCGCCGCCGCCGACATCCCACGGCTCGGCGATGAGCTTCACCCGCGACAGGAGGGGATCCTGACCGCACGCCTGCAGGAAGCCCGAGCGGGGATCGAATTCGTAGGGATCGCGCGCAAGCGTCGGCGCCAGATCGAAGCGGAAGCCGTCGATGTGGTAGTTCTCGACCCAGTGACGGAGCGAATCCATCACCATCTGCAGGACGCGCGGATGCGACACATCGAGCGTATTGCCGGTCCCGGTCGAATCCCAGGAATGGCGCGGGCTTTCCGGCGGCAACTTGTAATAGACCGCGTTGTCGATGCCGCGGAACGAGAGCGTCGGGCCGAGATGGTTGCCCTCGCAGGTATGGTTGTAGACGACGTCGAGGATGACCTCGATCCCGGCATCGTGCAGAGCACGGATCGCGCCCTTGAAGCCTGCAACACCTGCCTCGCCGAGATAGCGCGGCTCCGGCGCGAAATAGCCGAGCGTGGAATAGCCCCAATAGTTCTTCAGCCCCTTCTCGACGAGGAAACGGTCGTCGACGAAGGAATGGATCGGCATCAGCTCGATCGCGGTGATGCCGAGCTTCAGCAGATGGTCGATCACCTTCGGATGGCCAAGCGCCGCATAGCTTCCGCGCATCGCCTGCGGGACATCCGGGTGGAGTTGCGTCAGGCCCTTCACATGGGCTTCGTAGAAGATCGTCTCGTTCCACGGTCGGCGCGGCGGACGATCATCGCCCCAATGGTGCGACGGGTCCTCGACCACGCATTTCGGCATCATCCGCGCGCTGTCGCGGCGATCCATCGTCAGATCGGCTCGCTGCGAGCCGATCCGGTAGCCCCACATCGCGTCGTGCCAGCGAAGCTTGCCGGACAAGAGCCGCGCATAGGGGTCGATCAAGAGCTTGTGCGGATTGAAGCGATGGCCGCGGGCGGGATCGTAAGGGCCGTGGACGCGGTAGCCATAGAGCTGTCCCGCGGTCAGGCCCTCGACATAGACGTGCCAGACATTGTCGGTGCGCGCCGGCAACTTGATGCGGGTGATCTCCCGCTCGCCGGTACCTTCGAACAGGCAAAGTTCGACCGCCGTCGCATGTTCCGAAAATAGAGCAAAGTTGACGCCCTTGCCGTCCCAGGTCGCCCCAAGCGGGAACGGCTGGCCGTCGTCGATGCGATTCATATGGAGCGTTCTCACGATGGCGTGCTGCACAGATTGCGCAGTGTCGCTCAACGCACGAGCCCAGGAAGTGGGTCCGGAAGTCAGTATGTTTTTCATCCCATCGATGTTTGGTCAAAGAGTGCAACAACGCCATGGCGTTGCAAGCGCCGGGCCGCATCGCGGGTATGACTATCGCACGCACGCAAGTGGAATGTCCGAGGGACCGACGGATCGGTCACCTCGGGCAACTTGTCCTACATACGCTCGTATTCGGCTCGTCTTACGAGCCCTGGATATTGACGAGATGCGGCCGTATGCGGCGGTCTTTGATCATGCCGCGATAGACGTCGAGATATTGTTCGGTCATTTGCCGGGCGGTGAAGCGTTCCTCGAAGCGGCGGCGGATCATCGGCCGCGACAGCGAATCGAGATTGCGCACCGCGCCGACGGCGCTCGTCTGGTCCTCGACGACGAAGCCGGTGACGCCGTGCTCGACGACTTCGGACACCGACCCGCGATTGAAGGCGATCACCGGCGTGCCGCAGGCCATCGCCTCGATCATGACGAGGCCGAAGGGCTCCGGCCAGTCGACCGGCACCAGGAGAGCGATGGCGCCGCTCAGGAAATCCGCCTTCTGCCCGTCGTTGATCTCGCCGATATACTCAATGCCATCTGTACCCAGATACGGACGGATCGTCTCATCGAAATAGTCCTGATCGGCGCGGTCGACCTTGGCGGCGATCTTCAGCGGCAGGCCGCAGCGCTGGGCGATGTCGATCGCCCGGTCGAGGCGTTTTTCCGGCGAGATACGGCCGAGGAAAGCGAGATAGGAGGGGACGACCGGCTGCGGAGTGAGCAGGTCGGCCGGCAGGCCGTGATGGACCGTCGCGGTCCAGTTCGCCTCCTGTACCGGGCGGCGCTGGGCGTCGGAGATCGATACGACCGGGACCTCGGAGAAGGTCTCGAATACAGGCTGGTGTTCCGGCAGATCGAGACGGCCGTGCAGAGTGGTGACGAAGGGCGTGGACTGACCCGACATCAAGGAAAACGGGTAATAGTCCAGATGGAAATGCATGAGATCGAATTCGTCCGAGCGACGATAGACGTGTTCGATCATCATCATATGGAGCGCGTTGGGATCGCGCACCGTACCGTCGAGACGGAGCGCCCTCGGCCAGATTGCCTCGAGCTTCGCACTCGTCCTTGAGTCGCCACTGGCGAAGAGCGTGACGTCGTGTCCGAGCGCGACCAGTTCCTCGGTCAGCCACGAGATCACTCGTTCGGTCCCGCCGTAAAGCGTGGGCGGCACGGCTTCGGTCAACGGGGCGATTTGTGCAATCCTCATGGAAGCTCCTTTTCCGACCTTGAGCTGCGGTGCGCCTCGCTTGCGAGGCCCGCGAACTTGAAAAAGGAAATGTGTTCATAGTTGAACGAGATAGCGGCGTTCTCCTGCGCGATGTCGGCGATTGAGCCGACCGCTCGGAACCGATGCGCGCACTCCGTCATTCCTCGCCAAGGAAGCGCCAAACTTCTGATTGATTTGCTGGATACGAGTTGCAATGCCCGGTGCACGGCGGGCCAAGCCATCTCACAGCGCGAAGGTACTCACTGCCGATGGACGACCTTTGCCGTTATGCGGAACGGCCGTTGGCGTTTTTCGCCCGCTATATCGGCCGCCACCGCCCGCTTCATATCGTCATCGTGCTGGCCGTACTCGGAGCCGTTGCGTGCTCCGTCAGCACTCAATACGGCATCAAGCTGCTGATCGATTCACTGTCGTCGCCCCCAGGCTACGGCTATAGCCCGTGGGTCGCCTTCGCGATCCTGCTGTCCTTCATCGTCGCCGACAACCTGCTCTGGCGCGTGGCGAGTTGGAATGCCAGCCATGCGTTCGTGGACGTCACGGGCGATCTGCGGTCGGACCTCTTCCGCCATCTCACCGGGCACGCGCCGACGTACTTCGCGGACCGCCTGCCTGGCGTGCTGACGAGCCGCGTCACCGCGACATCCAACGCCGTCTTCCAGATCGAGAACATGTTCGTCTGGAACGTCATGCCGCCCTGCGTCGCGACCGTCGGCGCCATTGTTTTCCTCGGCCTGGTCAGCCTCCAGATGGCGGCCGTGCTGGTGATGGTCGCTGGCGCGATGATGCTGGTGATGTTCCGCATCGCCGCCAAAGGCCGGCCCCTCCATCACGATTTCGCGGACAAGGCCGCCGCCGTCGATGGCGAGATGATCGACGTCGTCGGCAACATCGCTCTGGTGCGGGCCTTCGGCGCCATCGGGCGCGAGCATCTGCGCTTCGACGCCACCGTCGCCGAGGAAATGACTGCGCGCCGGCGCAGCCTCCTTTACCTGGAGAAGCTTCGCCTGCTGCACGCCCTCGTCGTCGTGGTCATGACGCTCGTCCTGCTCGGCTGGGTGATTTCGCTGTGGCAGAACGGGCGGGCGACCGCGGGCGACGTGGTGCTCGTCTGCACGCTCGGCATCGCCGTGCTCAGCGCGACGCGTGACCTCGCCGTCGCCCTCGTCGACGTGACCCAGCACATGGCCCGCCTGTCGGAGGCGCTGGCGACGTTGCTCTCGCCGCATGAGATGCGCGACCACCCCAACGCCGCCGCCCTCGTGCCCAAAGGGACTCGCATCACGTTCGAAAACATCTCGTTCCAATACCCGAACGGGAAGCGGGTCTTCGACAGCTTCAGCGTGGACATCGAGCCGGGACAGCGCGTCGGACTCGTCGGTTCCTCGGGCGGCGGCAAATCGACATTGGTCGCGCTCCTCCAACGGTTCTACGAACCGGAGAGCGGCCGCATCCTCATCGACGGGCAGAACATCGCCCTAACCACCGAGGACAGCCTGCGCGAGAGCATCGCGGTCGTTCCGCAGGATACAGCGCTGCTCAACCGCACGCTGCTCGAAAACATCCGCTACGGCCGGCCCGACGCCGCCGATGACGAGGTCTGGGAGGCCGCGATCGCGGCGCGGTGCAGGCCCTTCATCGAGAACCTGCCGCTGGGCCTCGACACGGTGGTCGGCGATCGCGGCCTGAAACTGTCGGGCGGGCAGCGCCAGCGCATCGCCATCGCCCGCGCCTTCCTCAAGAATGCGCCTCTCCTCATACTCGACGAGGCGACCTCGGCCCTCGACACCGAGGCGGAGGAGGCGATCCGCGAGGCTCTCGAGCGGCTGATGACCGGGCGCACCGTCATCGCCATCGCCCACCGCCTTTCCACGCTGCGCGAGTTCGATCGCATCCTTGTCATGCGCGGCGGCAAGCTCGTGGAAGACGGCGCCCCCGAGGACTTGATGCGCGGAGAAAGCGTCTACGGCGGGCTGGTGAACCGCGAACTGAGCCGCCTGGCGGTCCAGACCGCTTGAACGGTCGTCGAATAGAGGTCGCGATCGCCGCAACAATTTGCACACCAGCATCCGACAGACTTTCGACACGGTCGTGATTCGTGTCTAAGGTGCGGTCCTCACTGCGATTCCTGCGCCAAGATGCTCGTCGACCACAGCTCGCTCATGCTGGCCATCGCGTTCTCGGGCGCGGCGCTGAGCATTACGCTGTTCGCAAGCTGGCTGAGCTCTCGCACGGAGAGCTTCCTTCTCACCTGGGCCGCCGGCACGCTGTTCGTCGTCGTCAGCGCGGCGAGCTTCAGCTACTACCAGCAGAAGCCCGGACCCTGGTGGGCGCTCCTGTCGATGAGCTGCCTCTCGATCGGCCTGTCGATCGTCTATGGCGCAGCCATCCAGTTTCGCCGTCGCGTCATGGCCGCTACGCAGATCGGCATCTCGATCCTGGCGACGCTTCTGCCGATGGGGATTTTCTTTCCATGGGGCTATGCCGGGCTCGGCTTCATCTCCGCCAATCTCGGCGCGATGGTCGTCCTGTTCCTCACATCCGTGGAACTCTGGCAGGCCCGGCGCGAATCCCCCGTCCAGATCGTCAGCCTCGTCATCCTCTACGCCGTGACTGGCGTCTCGTTCGGACTGTGCGCGATCCCGATCGCGATGAACTCGCCGCTCCACATGGAGGGGCCGCCGCAGAACTGGGCGGAGAACATCAACGCCGTCGTGTCGATCATCAGCGTCACCGGCATCGGCGCGATCTCGCTGTCGCTGCATCAGTCGCGGATCGCGCTGCGCCACCAATCCGACGCCCTGACCGACGCGCTGACGGGGCTGATGAACCGCCGCGCCTTGTTCAACAAGCACGGCAATCTCCCCTCCGGCGCGGGTGTCGTCCTGTTCGATCTCGATTTCTTCAAGAGCATCAACGACATGTACGGCCACGACACCGGTGACCGCGTGCTCCGCCGCTTCTCCGAGGTGCTATCCGATCATCTTCGCCCCGCCGACACCGCGGCTCGCCTCGGCGGCGAGGAGTTCGCGCTGGTAATGCCGCGCGGCAGCCGCGAACTTACGATGATGATGGCCGAGACGATCCGCACCACGTTCGAGGCCGAGGAGCTCGACACCGATATCGGTGCCTTTTCCTGCACGGTCAGCGCCGGCGTCGCCTATGTGCGCGGCGAGCCCGAGACCCTCGATGCCGTGCTGAACCGCGCCGACGGCGCGCTCTACGAGGCCAAGCGGCAGGGCCGCAACCGCGTCCGCATGGCCAAGGCCGATCAGTCTACTTCTTCCGGCGTCTTGCACCTTCCAAGACGGGCTTGAGCGATTGCTTGGCGTCGAAGAAGCCGGCCCAGGGATCGCTTTTCAGGTTTTCGAGACGGCGCGGCAGGTTCGTGACGTTGAAGTGGTTGCCCTTCACGTCCGGGCCGAGTTCATCCCACGTCAGAGGGGTGGCGACGGGAGCACCGCTCCGCGCCCGCGTCGAATAGGCGGCGACCGCCGTCGCGCCCTGCCCGTTCCTGAGATAATCGACGAAAACCTTCCCGGTCCGGACCTTCTTCGCCATGGTCGAGACGTAACGGTCCGGGCTGTCGGCGGCCATGCTCTCGGCGATCACCCGACAGAACGCCTTCACCTCGTTCCACTCCACCTCCGGCGCGAGCGGCACGACAACATGCAGGCCCTTGCCGCCGGTCGTCTTCACGAAGCTGTCGAGGCCGAGGCCCTGCATCCGCTCACGCGCCTCCCGCGCGCCCTGCACCACCGCCGACCACGGCACGTCGTCGCCGGGATCGAGGTCGAAGATCAGCCGGTCGGCCTTGGTAAGTTTGCCTTCGCGCGAACCCCAGGGATGGATTTCCAGAACGCCTGCCTGCACCAGCGAGACGAGCCCGGCGAGATCGTCGATCACCATCATCTTCTCGTCGTCGCCCGGCACCTCGATCTCGCGGATCGCCTTTCCTAGACCGGCCCAGGCATGCTTCTGGAAGAAGCACTGCTTCTGCGAGCCGGACGGGCAGCGGACCAGCGACAGCGGCCGACCGACAAGATGCGGCAGCACCCAGTCGGCGATCTCGGCATAGAACTCGGCGAGGCCCTGCTTCGTGACGCCCTGCTCTTCCCAGAGCACGCGCTCGGGATGGCTCAGCGCCACGCCCGCCACCGTCACGCCCTTGCCGACGATCTTCGTATCCTTGCGCTCGGCCCTCGGGGCGGGCTCGGCCTGTTGGGGCGCATCCTTTGGAACTTCGCGCACTACGTCCTTGGCCTCCTTGTCCTCGCGAAGCCCCTTGAAGCTCGCATGGCGGAGCGACCCGTCATGGGTCCAGCCGCGGAACTCGATCTCGGCGACGAGTTCCGGCCGCGCCCAGACTACGCCACGCCGTTCGTCGGCGGAAAGCTTGGCCGCGAAGGGCGACGCATCGGCTTTCCTCTCGTCGAGGACCTTCCAGAGGTCGCGCGCGACGGTCTGCGTATAGCCGGTGCCGACCCGGCCGATATGGATCAGCTTTCCCTTGTCGTAATAGCCCATGACCAGCGAGCCGATCGCCTTGGCCGAGGCCGTCGACGGCACATAGCCGGCGATCACGAATTCCGACCGCTGCGTGCATTTCACCTTCAGCCATTGATCGCCCCGGCCCGAGCGGTAGGGCGCATCGGCCCGCTTGCAGATGATTCCTTCCAGCCCGAGGCGGCAGGCATGGCGGATCATCGCCTCGCCGTCGCTCTCGATATGCTCGCTGTATCTGAGCTTGTCGTGCGGCGCCCCGGCGATCAGCCCCGCCAGCGTCTCTTTGCGCTCAACCAGCGAAAGCGGCGTGAGATCGCGGCCGTCGAGATGCAGCAGATCGAAGGCGTAATACATCGCCTTTCCGCTCACGAGCCTGCCGCCCCGTCCTCCCAGATCCTGCTGGAGCGCCGAGAAGCTGGATATCCCGCTCTCGTCCTCGACCACCGCCTCCCCGTCGATCAGCGCGGTCTCGGCCGGAATGCCCTTGATCGCCTCGGCCACGCCCGGAAAGCGGTGCGTCCAGTCGAGCCCGTTACGGGTCAGCAGTTGGACATTGCCATGGTCGAGCCGCGCCTGCAGCCGGTAGCCGTCGAACTTGACCTCATGCACCCAGTTCCCGCCGTTCCGGGGCTTGGCGACGAGCGTCGCCAGCGCCGGCGGCACGAAATCCGGAAGCTTGGCGGCCTTGGTTCCCTTCGGAACAACCGTCGCCGGCCGTTTCGAAGCGGGATCGGCGCTGGTCTTGACGCCTTTCGGCTTGGTTTCCTCCGCCGAGTGGACACTGTCGCCGCGGTTTGAATTCCACACCCTGTCGCCGTCGCTGGCGATCTCCGGGATGGTCCGCCCCGAGACGACCGAGCGATCCTCCTCTTCGAGGATATCCGGATCGCCGTCCTCTCTCGCCCATTCGTCGTCCGACTTGATCAGCAGCCAGGAATCCGTCTTCTCGCGCGGCCGGCGCTTCAGCCGGACGAGGTGCCAGCGACCGTGGAGCTTCTCGCCGCTGAGCGACAGTTCGAGGTGACCCTTCTTGAGGCCGTAATGCGGGTCGCCATCCGGCTCCCACGTCCCCCGGTCCCAGATCATCACCGTCCCGCCGCCATACTGGCCCTTCGGGATGATGCCCTCGAAGGAGTTGTAAGCGATCGGGTGATCCTCGGTCTGGACCGCGAGCCGTTTCTCGCCAGGCACGAGGCTCGGCCCGCGCGTCACCGCCCAGCTCTTCATCACGCCGTCGAGTTCCAGCCGGAAATCGTAATGAAGCCGCGTCGCGTCGTGCTTCTGGATGACGAATGAATTCCCCCTCGCCTTGCCCACGTCCGGGCCCGGTTCGGCGGTTTTCGAGAAGTCGCGCTTGGCGCGATAGGCTTCGAGGGCTTTTGGCACGCGGATTCAATTCAGCGTGGCCGGAGTCGTTCCAGATAACGTCAACCGTCGCCTGGACCGCGCGTGGCGAAGCCGTCGCGTGATCGCATAAGTGCGCCGCAGGCGCTCTATAGATATTGAGCTTCGCGAGTAGACGCTGAGTCCCGGTTCTCGGAATCGGCTACGCCCACCCGGACCGGGACACTGGAAGTATCAGATCGCCACCAGATGCAGCCCGCGCGCCTTGATCCGGCACTCGTTTGCCCGCGACCGCGCCACCTTGGCGTCGGCGGAACCGGGTTCGAGCTTGATGAACTGCTCCCACACCGGCAGCGCCTCGGCGAAGCGGCCCAGTTCATAGAGCAGCAGCGCCAGATTGTACGCCGCGTCCGGATATTCATGGTCGATCGCGAGCGCCGTGCAGTAATGCGTCACCGCCTCGTCCTTCCGGCCCGCATCCTCGGCCGAGACGGCGAGGTTGAACCAGGCTTCCGGGAACAGCGGCGCACGGTTGAGCGCCATCCGCCACGCGATCCGCGCTTCCGCCTTGCGGTCCTGCGCGTCAAGCACATTGCCGAGATTGAACGGCGCGATCGGATCGGTGCGGTCGAGCTTGGCGGCTAGATCGTAGAGCCGTTCGGCGAGAGCGAGATCGCCCTCTTCCTCGGCGTCTTCGGCGCATTCGACGACCGCGTCGACATCCTCCGGCGGTGCCTCGAGCGGCAGCGGGAACTGTCCGTCGAGCGCGGTCGCGACACCGTCGATCTCACGGACGACCGTCCCGGTGTCGGAGACACCCAGCTTCACTTCCGAGAGCCGTAGCCCCTGCGCCCTGAGATCGACCGCCGCCGCGACGAGTTCGGCGAATTCGCAGCCCGCCCGCATCAGCCTCGCGGTTTCCTTCGCCGTCACGAGATCGCGGTAGCCGTAAAGACCGCCGACCGGCTCGATGACGTCGAACAGCGAAAGCCAGAACAGAAGTTCCTCGTCGAGCCCGGACAGACGCCCGAGTTCGGCGCAGTCCATCCACCGGTGCTCGTCCGCCGGCGGCGGCTTCAGCCCGAGGCTGCGCTGGAGGGAGAGTTCGCTGATCAGCGCCGCCTGATCGGGCATGCGCTCCAGCGCGTCCATCAGACGCGAACCGGACAAGAGCTCGCGTGCCGCGCCGCTTGCGATAGCGACAAGGGTAACACGCTTCTTGAGGCGGTAGTGGAGGCTTGCGCCCGCCTTGGCTACGGCGGCGTTGAGCTGATTGCGGCTTAGACCGTTAACTCGGCCCAAGACATAAACTGAAGCGCGGCTGAGATCGTACATCCCCACCCACTCTGAACGCTGACACGAATCACGTTCGACAGGGATGAGTCTGAGCCCGAACCGTTAAGATTCGAAGACATTTTTTGGGCGCGGGGGATAACCTTTATCCCGCCGCCCGCTTCTTCGTTGGTTTCTCGGCGCTTTTCGAGGCCGAACCTCTTTTCGCGCTTTTCGCCGCCGGCCGCCGCTGCGGCTTTTCCTCCGCTGCCGGCTCCTCTTCGGCCGCTCTGCCGCCCTTTTCGCTTTCGATCGAGCGGCGCAGGGCATCCATCAAATTGACGACGTTCGACTGCTTGGCCTGCTTCGGCGCCTCGATCGTCTTGCCCTGCTGCTTGGCGTTCAGCATCTCGATCAGAGCGTTCTCGTACCGATCCTCGAACTTCTCGGGATCGAAATGGCCCTTCTTCTTGCTGATGATGTGAGTCGCCAGGTCCAGCATGTCCTCGGGGATATCGATCTTCCTGATGTCGCCGAAATAGGTGTCGTCGTCCCGGACCTCGTATTTGTAGCGGATATTGGTCAGCAGGATGCCCTTGCCACGCGGCTGCAGTAGGACGATCCGCTCGCGCCGCTGCAGGACCAGCCGGCCGATGCCGACGACCTTTTCTCTCGCCATAGCCTCGCGGATCACGGCGAATGCTTCCTCGGCGACCTTGTCGTCCGGCGCCAGATAGTGGGACGCATCGAGATAGACCGGATCGACCTCGTGCTCCGGCACGAACTGCTCGATGTCAATCGTGTGCGTGCTCTCGATCTGCACCTTCTCGAGGTCCTCGTCCTCGACGGTGACGTAATGTCCCTTCGAGAACTCGTAGCCCTTCACCCGGTCCTCGCGGTCGACCACCTCCTCGGTGTCGGCATCGATCATCTGCTGCTTCAGCCGGTTTCCGGTCGCGCGGTTCAGTGTGTGGAACGATATCCGCTCGCTTGCCGTGTTCGCCGGATAGAGCGCGACGGCGCAGGAGACGAGGGAGAGTTTCAGGTAGCCCTTCCAGGACGCACGCGGGGCCATGACGAGGTTCCTTCGCTACGCAAGGTTCCTGACCAAACGGGCGTGGAGGGTGTGCGGTTCCAGCGACATCGAAGGCGGAAAATAAAAAGCCGGACAGCGACTGGTCGCTGTCCGGCTTAAAAGACCTGCCAAAGCGAGGGGCTGGGGGGCTGAGAAGTCGCCTCGGCTTGGTCTTACAAGGAAAACTCGCTTCCCCGATTGGGGTTCCGCCGGGTTCAAAAAAAATTTGACCCGGCGGAAATTTTCGAACCGCTATTTCCCGCGCAGAGCGTCCTTCACACCGCCGATGAAATTGCGCGCCTTGCCTTCGGCCTTGTCGGCGTGGCCTTCGGCCTCGAGCTTGCGATCGCCCGTCAGCTTGCCGGCGCCTGCCTTCATGCTGCCCTTGGCCTGTTGGGCTGAGCCCGCGATGCGTTCCTTGTCGACCATCTGGTTCTCCCTTGCCCGCTGAGACGGGGCTGATTGAAGAACGCGCCGGAGTCAGACAGGTTGCCTGCCGGCCGCCTCTTCTTCGAGGATCGCCTTTAGCCCCGCGCGATAAGTCGGATAGAGCAGGTCGACGCCGAGTTCGGTTCGCACACGCGTATTCCTGATGCGCTTGTTCTCCGCCCAGAAGCTCTTAGCCATTTCGGACATCTGCGCCTCGTCGAACGGCACGACCGGTGATGGCTCCATTCCCAGCAGACCTGCGGCGTACGCGACCACTTCGTGCTGAGGCACCGGCTCGTCGTCACCGAGATTGAACACGGGCCCCGCCTCGGGATGCTCGATCGCGGCCTTGAGCACGGCGGCGATGTCGTCGACATGAATGCGGTTGAACACCTGGTCCGGTTTGTGAAGCCGCCTCGCCTTCCCCTCGCGCAGGCCGTCGAAGACGCTGTTGCCTGGCCCGTAGATTCCGGAAAGCCGGAAAATCTGGACCGCCCGTCCTGGAGCCGCGAGCGTCCGCCATTCCTCCTCGGCATCGAGCCTTCGGCGCGAGCGGGCGCTTTTCGGCGCGGTTTCGGTCTCCTCGTCGATCCAGCGGCCGCCGTGATCGCCATAGACACCGGTCGTGGAGAGATAACCGACCCAGACGAGGTCGATGCTCTCGCCCAGCGTATGACCGAGAGCCGTGAACGCCGGATCGCCATCCTCGCTTGGCGGCACCGAGACCAGCACATGCGTCGCGGCCTTGGCCGCGACGACGAGTTCGGGAGACAGCGGGATACCCGTCACGAGCCGATAGGCGTCATAGCCCTCGCTCTTCAGATGCTCGATCTTCTCGGCGGTTCGCGCCGTTACCGAGACCGTCTCGAACATCCCGCCATGCCGCTCGACGAACCGCCGCGCGGTATAGCCGAAACCGAGGACGAGAAGCCGCCTCACCCGCTCAGAAGTCCAGGTCGGCGTAGACTGGCGAGGGCGCCATGCCGAGCACGCGGTCCTCGAACAGGGTGCGGAAGCTCGGCCGCGACTTCACGCGGGCGTACCAGTCGCGCGCCACCGCGTCCTCGTCCCACGGCACGTCGCCGAGATAATCGACGCAGGACAGATGCGCCGCCGCCGCGAGATCGGCATAGCTCAACGCTTCGCCCGCAAGCCATTTCCGCTGGCGGATGAGATAGCCGATATATTTCAGGTGATAGCGGATGTTCGACTTCGCCGCCCGGAACACCGCCGGGTCGGGCGGACCGCCGCCGACATCGCCCGGCATGAAGCGCTTGTAGATCTTCTCGTGGACGAGCGGCTCGGAGACCTCCGCGCCGAACTTCTCCGTAAACCACGCCACAAGGCGCCGCACCTCGACACGGGCGCTCGGATTCTCGGGAAGCAGCCGACGATCGTTCAGGGCGAGACCCCGGGTTTCGTCGAGCCATTCCGCGATGATCCTGGACCCCGGCACCGAGGCGATCTGCTCCTCGACCAGCACCGGGGTGGTGCCAGCCGGATTCAGGGCCAGGAACGCCTCGCGGCGCTCCCAGACTTTTTCCTCGATGAGATCGGCCTCGATCCCCATCTCGGCGATGGAGAGCCGGATGAAGCGGGAATGCGGGCAAAACGGGTGATGATAGAGAATCGCCATTAACCGGCCCGAAAACAGCACACTACTTTTGGAGAAGGCGGGCGGGACACTGTGCGCGTGGCACGCGACCGATGCTCCGTATAGAACTTCCGACCGGGTCCGGGCAACAGATTCGCATTCCGGGCGACGGGGGACAGCATGGATCTCAGCCGGGTTCTCGACGCGCTCATCCTCGGCGTAGTGGAAGGCGCCACGGAGTTCATCCCGGTCTCATCCACCGGCCATATCCTTCTGCTCGGCCATTTTCTCGGCTTCGAGTCGACGGGCAAGACCTTCGAAGTGCTGATCCAGCTCGGCGCGATCCTCGCCATCCTGTCGGTCTATTTCGGCCGCCTGTGGTCGATCGCGACCGCCTTGCCGAGCGATCCCTCGGCGCGCCGCTTCGTCATCGGCATCCTGGTTGCATTCCTGCCCGCCGCGGTCATCGGCGCCATCGCGCACGATTTCATCAAGACGGTGCTGTTCGAATCGCCGATGACGATCTGCGTCTCGCTGATCATCGGCGGCCTGGCACTGCTCTGGATCGACAATATGTCGCTCACACCGCGCTACACCGATGCGACCAAGTTCCCGCTGACGACCTGCCTCGCGATCGGCTTCATCCAGTGCCTCGCCATGATCCCCGGCGTCTCCCGCTCCGGCTCGACCATTGCCGGCGCGCTGCTTCTCGGCGCCGACAAGCGCGCCGCGGCGGAGTTCTCGTTCTTCCTGGCCATGCCGACCATGGCCGGCGCCTTCGCCTACGACCTCTACAAGAACCGAGACAATCTATCGTCCGACGACCTCGTGATCACCGCGATCGGCTTCGTCGCCGCCTTCGTCATGGCCGTGATCGTGGTCCGCTGGGTGCTGGACTACGTCAACCGCCACGGCTTCGCGCTGTTCGCATGGTGGCGGCTGATCGTAGGCTCGGCCGGCATCGCCGGCCTGCTCGTCTACGGCTGAGCCGTCAGCCCAGCTGTTCCTCGATACTGCGGGTCTTTTCCATGACCACGTCGCCGGTGTGCTTCGTGGTCACCGTCTCGATCAGGACAATCCAGCACTCTTCCTCGGCAACGGGATTGTGCATCACGCCTTTCGGAACGACGCAGAATTCGCCGGGATTGAGGACGACGTCGCGTCCGCCCTCGAACTGGATGACGAGCCGCCCCCTCACGACCTGAAAGAGTTCGTCCTCGTCGTCATGCTTGTGCCAGGTCAGCTCGCCCTTAACCTTGGCGACCTTGACGTACTGGTCGTTGACCCGGCCGACGACCTTCGGCGACCAGTGCTCGGTCACCTCATCGAATGCCCGTTCGAGATTGATGGTCTGCATGGCGCGCTTCTGCTCGCGATCCGCCTGCGGCTTCGTCAGGCCAGATGAACGTCCGTGAACTGACCGGCCTTGCGGTAGCGATAGAGATATTCCGGCACGACGGTCTCGATGCCCGTCGGATGTATGCCGAGACCTTCCAGCGTCAATCCCGCTCTGATCGCCGCGTCGGAAACCACATTGTCGGTCTCGAGCAACTTCACCTGGTCGACCGTCAGCAGCGGCTTCGGCAGAATCTGCAGCACACTCGCCTGGAGACGGGCGATCGCGAATGGCAGTGAAACCAGCAGGCGCCGACGGCCGATCACCTGCATGATGTATTCCATCAACTCACGGAACGTCCGCGTCTCGGGCCCGCCGAGCTCATAAGTCGCACCCGGCTTGGCCCTGCCCTCGATCGCGAGGGCGACGGCCGTCGCGACATCGGCGGCGAACACCGGCTGGAACTTGGTATGACCGCCACCGATGAGCGGCAGCACCGGCGACAGGCGCGCCATTTCGGCGAAACGGTTGAAGAAGCTGTCCTCGGGTCCGAACACGATCGATGGGCGGATGATGACCGCTTCCTCCACCGTGCTCAGGACCGCCCGCTCGCCGGCCGCCTTGGAGCGGGCATAGGCCGAAGCCGAATCGGCGTTCGCGCCGAGCGCCGAGATCTGAACGAGATTCTTGATGCCGGCCTTCTTGGCGGCCTCGGCGATTCGCCGCGCGCCCTGCACATGGACCTCGTCGAAGGTCTGGCGGCCGCTTTCATGAAGAATGCCGACGAGGTTCACGACCGCGTCCGAACCTTCGATGGCGCGCTGGATCGACGCGGCATAGCGGACATTCGCCTGCACCGACATGATCTGGCCGACCGAGCCGAGCGGCTGGAGGTGCTGCGCGAGGTCCGGGCGGCGCACCGCATTGCGCACGCGCCAGCCGCGTTCGGCCAGAGCGCGCACTACGTGACGCCCGACAAATCCCGAGCCGCCGAATACGGTTACGATCCGATCGGAAACCATCGCGCGCGGCATTGCTGGACCTCTTCTAGACAGCGTTGTGACTACCTAAGCCAACCCTACGAAACCGTCCAGAGCGCCGTTGACCCGGCGCGCAACGCACCTTATGACGGCGCCCGTGCCCAGGTGGCGGAATTGGTAGACGCGCTGGCTTCAGGTGCCAGTGGCTTAACGGCCGTGAAGGTTCGAGTCCTTTCCTGGGCACCAGAAATCCCGAAGAACGCTTAGAAGCTCTCGGGTACTCAGTTCCCCGCTGGCATCATGTAGGCGTACAGGGTTCGCGTTGAATCATCGTACGGAAATCCCAACGTCCTGACGGTATCGAGCTGATTGCCGCCCAACACCCACAGTTTGTCCTCATCCCAATCCAGCAAGAAACCGACATGCCCTCTTCCGGTGGCCCAAGCAGTGTCGCCCTTGTCGAAGGGATAGTTCCGAAATACGGCTAGGCACCCGTAAGCTGGACGGCTCAGCCGCCGAAATCGGTTGTGCCGATTGTGGTAGAACGAGCGTGAGCCGACGTGACTGGTGCCAAGGTAGCCAGCCGCCTCTAGACAGTGATTGCAGAAGGCCGCGCACCAATCGATCTCGTCGCCACCCGGCCCGGGCCCGACTTCACGGCACGACCTGAAATACTGCATGATCCTGGGGTTATCACCGGGGTCCCATTCAGTCCGCTCTCTCGCGGGCAGCGCCGCTTCGCCCTTGGCGATTCTCATCCAGTCCTGCGCCGAGCGGGCTGCGGTCCGCGTTGGTCGCGATTTATTCGGTTTATCAACGCGAACCATACCCTCGGCCCAACCGGAGGCATCTTTCACCGTTCCTGCCAGCCTCCGCATCTCTTCCTCGCTTAGGGAGGATACGGACCTTGCTGCCTCCAGGCCGGAACGGCGAGCCAAGTCGGCAATCTCGTCTCCGGCGTCGATTGGCACGACAGCGAACTCCTGGATAATCTCGCCTACGGACCTTCGCGAATAAGCGGGGGTAGCCAGAAGTTCGACGCACGCACTCCAGCCAATCGTCTCGTCTGGGAAGATCGCGAACGTCCCGTCATCGCCCACAGCTCCGTAAGCGGTAGCAAAGGTTCCGGCGGACAAACCGATGGGATTGGCATTTCGCCACCCTGAAGAGCCCCCTTCGCGTATCAGTTCCTCGTCCGTTGCAGAGTCCGAGAGGATGACCCGTCGGGGCCCAGCGGTGCGTGCATGATCGTAGGGCATGGCGACATCCCTCGTTGGCAAACATGCGATCGGCCCTTAGGGCGGCGTGTAGAGGCCCACGACGCAGTCCCTGTCGTTCGGGCTGATCCTAGAATTGAGAGTCGAACTGAAGCCGTTGAGAGTCCAATGTGACGGTATCGGGTAGAGCATCACGGAGCGAACATCGAAAGCACCGCTGCGAACGCATTCGTAGTCGCGTCCAAACTTGTTGAAGATGTTTTCTTCGCAGTCGCGACGCGACCATCCTTCCCGAGCCATGTCGCGGATCACGGCTGGTTTATTCCAGACAATCGGGACACTCGGATTCTGGTGTTCATGGGAAAGCCCTAGCGCATGGCCGAACTCATGTGTCACCGCACGTTCGTCCTGGCTCTCAAGATTCATCGTGGCGCTGTGTGGAGCTACGTTGGCGCTTTCTCGTCCGACTAGAGACTTGTTGCCGCCAGGGCCGAAGTGAATGGCGATCTGCGATTGAGATTGCCGTACGCCAAACTTGAATTGAAGCTTGGTGCCGAGCGCACCACTAAGCCAATTGTTGGAGTATCGCTGGACATTTCGGTGCAAGCTGGCGTCACCATTGATGAAATGAACGCTGAGGGTGATTTTTCTTCCACCTGGTGTCATCCCGTCGTTCCGACGCCAACGTTTCTGGAAATTGGCCGTGCCGCGTGGGGTTAGCCTGAAGTCGGCGATAGCCGCATCAAGGAGTTCGCGGTCAAATCCGACGTCTTCGGCGTAGCTATCGAGCATCCGGGAGGCACTGCGAGAGACTATTGGCTCTTTTGTTGAGCAGATGAAGTCCTCTCGACTGCGTGCGAGAGTGCTTCGCGCCGACAGCGAGCAGCAGCAACCGAGAACGAACGCTCTCCTGGTGATCACTGGAGCGCCCCCTGCAGACACAGAGAGAAAAACACACTATTTAGTTGTCGTCTAGCGACTCATACAATCATGATAATGGCCTGTCGCGGCTCGACGCCAATGAGGCTCAGGGAGCAGTTCACTCGTTCAGCGATCTGGCATCAGCTTCACGTGTCGCTCACCCCAATCGACGACCTCCCTAAGCTGAGCGGCAAGCTGGTCCAGACCGACTCCAGCGATACGCGCTCGGATCAGCGGCACATTGAGTCCTCGGCTACCGCTGCAAATGCCTCGAAGTCCGACTGAAGCGTCGAATTGGTTTGCGTCCAATGGACCGCTTCCCTCTCTCCCAAGAATTTCCAGAGCATTGCGCTTAGCTGACCGTGTAACGAGGGCGCGCAAGGATGGCTCCGCTCAGCTCGTTTTGGCATTGTCCTTCCGCATGGCCTGAACGCCTCTGACGAGAAGCAGAGCCGGTCCGGGCAGTAGCAGATAGCAGATCGCTCCGACCCGAAGCGTCGTATCGATGCTGAACTCGATGCTCGTCAACACGGCGACACCTGCCGCAAGCACGCCCGCTGCGCCGTTGATGCCCCAGAACCACGGGGTCGGTCTCTGGTCGATCCTTGAGACCAGCCGCATCCCAGTCGGAAAACCGAATCCCATGAGGAAGCCGGCCGGGGCGAGAACCAGGACGGTCAGCAGGGCCCTGAACGGCAGGCTTGCACTCTCCAGCTGGAGCAGGACCTGGGGAAGCCACGAAGACAGGGCGAGGAGATACGCGCCGGTGAGCGCCGACCAGCCAATCAGCCGAGGGCTGCTGTCGAGTAAGACGCGCTCGGACGCCAGGCTGCCGACGCCGGTTGATAGGATCAGGCTGAAGAGGACGATGCTGAGGGCATAGACCGGATGGCCCAGGAATACGCTGATGCGTTGCAGCAGGGCGATTTCGACCATCATGAAGCCGATGCCGATCAGCGTGAAGTACGCTGTTCCAGCGATGGTGAGCGTTGACGCCGCGGCGCTCACGGTAGACCGAAGCGGAACGATGATCGTCGCCGCGACGAGAATTGCCGAGATGAGGATCAGCATGGCCAGCGTCAGGGTCGCGCTCAGGTTGCCTTGATAGACGCCCGGCCTGGACGCCACTGCGAAGAGGTCCTGATCAAGCAGGCGATCGAGCCGCAATTGGTTGAAGAAGAACGGGCGAGCGTCGGTCGGCGCGCTCAGGTCCAGATAGGAGGCGCGCGTGGCGCGCTGGAGGCTGTCGCCGTCGGGCGCCGAGACGATGCTTTCAAGCAGCGGCGAGGCCGCTGGCGCCTGTGGGTCCAACAGGACGGAAAACGCGTAAGTCGCCGCCGCTTTCCGCAGGGCGTCCAAAGCCTGGTCCGATAGAGGCGAGCGCGACGCCACAATGGTCGCGACCTGACCTGATGAAGCCATGAATACATGCCGCTTTGGATCGGCCGCCCCGAGAGATTGAAGAGTCGCGATCGCGAGGCTCACCATGCGGCCGGTCTCGTTGACCTCGCCGGGGGCATGCCAGCGGCTCACGGTAAACACGCCCTCGGGGGTCAGACGCTCAAGGAAGATCCGCCACGCCTCAACGGTGTAGAGACCATTCTCCGACAAGGTGAAGGCGCCGGCTCCCGTGGCGGCCCAGGTGTCGATCAGACTCATCTGGATGATGTCGAAGGCGCGATCGGTACGGGCGAACCAGCTTCGCGCCTCGTCGATCTCGAAGGTCATGCCGGGCTGACGGCCGATGGCCGTGTAACCCGAGTATTGCCGCGTCAGCAGATCGATCAAGATCGGGTTGATCTCGACTCCGACCACCTCCGAGAGACCGAACAGGCGCGCGGACAGCATGTCTCTGCCGCCGCCGACGCCGATCACGGCCCCGGTCTGAAGACCGGGGAGCGCATAGGCGAGGTTCGTCACGTCGTAGCGGAGGAACGCAACTTCATCGAGATCGCCAGAGAAGCGATAGACCGCCGTTGCGGCGCCGCCGTCGATGGTCATCCAGCGCTGCTCGATCTGGTCGGGAGCAAACCTGATCGACGGCCCCCACAGCATCGGTGGTGCCTTGTCGCTTTGGCTGACCGTAATGCGCGAGAACGAGTTCCATTTTTCGTAGGCGATCGTCTCCGGCTGCTCGATCTTGTCCTTGACGATCGTTGGCCGGATGCCTTCGGTCGCGCTGTTCGCGGCTGCCAAGGCCACCAGGCAGCCCAGCACGACCCAGCGGTGCCGGAAAAGCCTGGCCGCGATCGGTCGACCAGGCGGAAAGCCCCCGAGGCCCGCTCGGGCGAAGAGCAGGCCCCCCGCGGCGCCGAGAACCGCAATCCAGAGCATCGCCGAGGGACCGCTGACCAGGTTGAGCAGCGCCAGGGCACCAAGGCAGCCCAGAGCTGCGCCGAGCAGATCCACGCCATAGACGATGCCGACCGGATAGGGGCTGCGCGTCAGCGCCAGGCTGACGACGATGCCGGAAAAGAAGAATGGCAGCGAAAGGGCGATGGCGAACTCGGCCCAGACGACGAGCGACATGACCGATGCCGGCAGACTCGTGACGATGGTGAGCTGCACCAGGACCGCAAAGACGGTCGCCAGGGCGAAGCCGAGCGAAGCGACACTCAGATGATAGGGCAATTGCGCGGGACGGTTGGCCCCGGAGCCAAAGTAAACCCAGACCGCCCCGGCAGTGAGGCCGAACATCGCGATGCTGACGACGAAGAACGCGAGATGATACCAGGACGTGACGGAGATGATCCGGGTTTCGACAACCTGCAGCATCAGGGTCGCCGCAGTGATCACACCGAGGCCCGCATAGAATGGCAGCCGTCGCGGGACCTCCTGCAATCGCGCCTCCATGTCACGGTTGCATCGATCAGCCAGCTAGGTCCGTAGGACCTGACTCAGCAAAGACGAGTCTGCCGATACAAACCCGCATGACAGCTATCGCTGCCAACCTAGCCGCTGCGTTCTTGGCGTCTCGGAGCGGCGGTCCGGCGACATCTTCTCAGCACGCGCCTTGCCGCTTTTGGCCCCGAGAGCCTTAGCGGCAGGGTCTTTCCTATCATCAATGGGCGCGCCTTCCTCAATCTCTCCCGTAGCAATACGAGCGATGTGGATTGCGCTGCCGATTACGTCGGCGGGGCGCTCTTCGCCTTAGGTCCCATGGGCACCCGTTACCTCGTTCAGGATGTGCGTTTCCGCCTGAGATACGGCGGCGATGTGGAGTTCAGCTTCCTCATAGGTGCGGAAGGGCACTGCGCTCACGTCTCCGGTTGGCAGGTGCGTCACCGCCAAGAACGGGAACTCGGCACGAGGGGGAGTGTAAACGGTGTACCAAATGCCGTTGTCTGTAAGTGGCATGTCCGGCTCCTGCTATGCGCCAAGCATATATGACCAACGGCCTGAAGCGACACAACGTCGGGCACTTTAAATCTCAAATTGGGACACCACCAGTTTCGACCTGCTCCGCAAATTGCAGAGCTGGTGCACGTCTTTCGAGGACAGGAGACAGACCGCGCTGCGCTCGCCCGGGCGGAGGCGAATGCGCGGCCGCGTCCGTCTCCGCCACTCTTCAGTCTCACACGCCGCGCTGCGTCCGCGTCAGGCCGTCGCGCGATTCTTGATCAGGCCGATGATCGCCGTGAGGATGGCGCCGCCCGCCCCGCCGCTGATCAGATGCGTCACGATCGTGCCGAGGCTGAAATCGCCGCTCGCGACCGATGCGCTGACGGCCGGGATCAGCATGGTCACGATCTGGCCGAGGACGCCGCCGCCAACCGCGCCGGCGATCAGATTTCCGATCATTCCGAGATCGAAATTGGGAGACGCCTTGCCCGCCGCTCCCCCGCCGACCGCACCGGCGATCAGGTTTATCAGGATCTGCTCCATGGTCGTTACCTCCGTTGGTGGCAGGATTCTTGGCCTGCTCAACCGCCGCGATTATGCGCCTCGTCGTCTCGCCGACCAATAATGAAGAAAATATTGGGAGCTCCCAGACCAAGGGATCAACAGCTTTCGCCGTGACGTACGATAGGATTTGCAATCTCAAATCGCCTCCCCTAACAGCATCAATACCGTGACCGGCAGTCGGCTCAGGCTCCCTTCTGGCCACCATCTTTTCCAAACTTGTCGAGCCGGGCTCATGCCGCCCATCGGAAACGGTCGCGACCGTTCCCTGCTCGCCCGGACACTGACGAACCGACATGACGACGACGATCACCATCCGCCGCCCCGACGACTGGCACGTTCACCTGCGCGACGGCGAGATGCTGAAGGCCGTGGTGCCCTACACCGCGCGCCATTTCGGGCGCGCGATCATCATGCCGAACCTCGTGCCGCCGGTGACGACCAGCGCGAGCGCGGCCGCATACCGCGATCGCATCATGGCGGCCGTGCCGCGGGGCGTGTCGTTCACGCCGCTGATGACCGCCTATCTCACTGACACGACCGACGCGGACGACATCGGCGCCGGCCATCGCGACGGCGTGCTGACGGCGGTGAAGCTCTATCCAGCCCACGCCACGACCAATTCCAGCCACGGCGTCACCGACATCAAATCGGTCGCGCCGGTGCTCGAGGCGATGCAGCGCGCGGGAATGCCGCTCCTCGTCCACGGCGAGGTCACCTCGCCCGACATCGACATCTTCGATCGCGAAGCGGTGTTCATCGACCGCGTGCTGACGCCGCTCCTCGCCGATTTCCCGGCGTTGAAGGTTGTGATGGAGCACATCACCACGCAGGAGGCCGCCGAGTTCGTCGCCGCCAACGCGCCCCGGCTCGGCGCGACGATCACGCCGCAGCACCTGATGCTGAACCGCAATGCGCTGTTCGTAGGCGGCGTCCGCCCGCATTTCTATTGTCTGCCGGTGCTGAAGCGCGAGCGTCACCAGATCGCCCTCCGCAAGGCGGCGACGAGCGGCCAGTCCTGCTATTTCCTCGGAACCGACACCGCGCCGCATCTGCGCCACCTCAAGGAAGCGGCCTGCGGCTGCGCCGGCGTCTTCTCCGCGCCGGTGGCGCTCGGCTGCTACGCGCAGGTCTTCGCCGAGGAGAACGCACTCGACCGCTTCGAGGCCTTCGCCTCGCTGAACGGCCCGGCATTCTATGGTCTGCCCGCCAACGAGGACCGGATCACGCTCGTCAGCGGCCACTCGAACGGCTCTGCCATGGTCCCGGTCTCGAAAGACGGCGAACTCGTCACCTTCGAGCCGATCGAGCCCATCACCTGGGCCGTCCGGAACGCTACCTCCGCCTGATCCCCATCGTCGCCGCCAGCCCCATCATCACCGAATTCCTCGGCGCGGGACCGGGAAGTTCGGTCATCGCGCGCAGGCGGTCGGCGATCTCGACCAGTTGCTCGCTATAGGGCCTGCGGTTCCGCAGCTGCGCGATGTTGAAACTGCCCCGCCGCGACGAGAGCGTCAGGACATCGATGCGGGTGCCGTCGCTGCGCGACGAGAAGATGTAGAGGTCGGCGATCTCCCCGAACGCGAGCGTGGTGATGTCGACGCCGGACGTTTTCGTCGTCCGGACCGTGATCGTCTGCGCATTGCGGTCGAACACCGTCTCGACGAGGAGCGTCTGCGCCTTCACCCACAACAGGGCGATGGCGATCCAGGCGGCGATCGCCGCGACGATGACGACGAGCATGTAGGACTCCGGCCCCACGATCTGCCGGTTGATCGCACTGAAAACTGCCACCACCGCCACGCCCGCGATGACCGCGGTCCAGAGCGGCCTGTTCAGGGGCTTCGGTTCGTAATGAAGCGTCAGATGCGCTCCGAGCTCCGTCAGGCGGATCACGTCAGCCGGCCGCCCCCGAGAAGAAGAAGTCGACCAGGAGCTTCGCGTTCAGCACCGCGATCACCACCGCGATGACTGACGCGAAGGCGGTCAGCCAGATCGGCGCGATCAGTTCGCCCATCTTGGAACGGCTGGCCGTGAACATCACCAGCGGAAACACCGCGAAGGACAGCTGCAGGCTGAGCACGACCTGGCTCAGGATCAGGAGCTGCGCCGTGCCGCTTTCGCCGTACCAGATCGTCACTCCCGCCGCCGGCACGATGGCGATCGCCCGGGTGATGAGACGCCGCAGCCAGGGCTGAAGCCTGATGTGGAGGAAGCCTTCCATGACGATCTGGCCGGCCAACGTCGCCGTCACCGTCGAGTTGATGCCGCAGCAGAGCAGCGCCACGCCGAAGAGCGTCGGCGCGATGGCCAGGCCGAGCAGCGGCGCGAGCAGCGAATGCGCCTCGCCAAGTTCCGCCACCTCGGTACGACCGGTCTGGTGGAACGTCGCCGCGGCCAGGATCAGGATCGAGGCGTTGATCGTCAGCGCGAACATCAGCGCGACGGTGGAATCGATCGTCGCGAATTTCAGCGCCTGCCGCTTTTCCGGAACGCTCGTTCCGTAATCGCGGGTCTGCACGATGCCGGAGTGCAGGTAGAGGTTATGCGGCATCACGGTGGCGCCCAGAATGCCGAGCGCGATGTAGAGCATCTCCGGATTGGTCACGATCTCGGTCGTCGGCGCGAAGCCCTTGATCACTTCGCCCCAGTTCGGATCGGCGAGCGCGATCTGGATGCCGAAGCAGACGGCGATCACGCCGAGCAGCGTGATGATCAGCGCCTCGACCCAGCGGAAGCCGAGCTTCTGCAGATAGAGAATCAGGAACACGTCGAGCGCGGTGATGACGACGCCGATCTCGAGCGGAATTCCGAAGATGAGGTTGAGGCCGATCGCCGTGCCGATGACCTCGGCGATATCGGTCGCGATGATCGCGACCTCGGCGAGGAACCACAGCACCATGGCGACGGGCTTCGGGAAGGCGTCGCGGCAGGCCTGGGCGAGGTCACGGCCCGAGGCGATTGCGAGTCGCGCGCAGAGCGACTGCAGAACGATCGCCATGATGTTCGAGATCAGCGCGACGACGAGCAGCGTGTAGCCGAATCTCGAACCGCCGGCGAGCGAGGTCGCCCAGTTGCCGGGGTCCATGTAGCCGACGGCGACGAGATAGCCGGGGCCGATGAAGGCCGCGGCCCGACGCCAGGCTGTCTTGGATTTTACGGGGATCGTCCGATGGACTTCCGCGAGCGAGGGCTCCTTGCGCTGCAATTGCCAGCCGAACCCTTCGGGCGCACGCATATCCATCGGCAACCTCATTGCAATTGCAAGTCATTCGCAACCGTACATGAGATCGTCGCTTCTGCAAGGGCACGCAGAATCGGCAAAGGATTTGACGCGCCCCTACCGCTCCCTGATTACCGGGCTTGAGGGACCATCGGAAACCGGGGCAGAGATGCCGCCCGCCGGTTCAGGATCAAGGCTGAACTATCGTGAAATAAGGCCCCTTCGGCTTCTCGCTCGCGCCGGTGATCTCGGTCACTTTGTTGGAGACCGGCTTGATGCTCTTCAGATATGTCGCAAGCGCCGAGGCGTCGGCATCGTTCAGCGCCGCATAGGATCGCCAGGGCATGGCCGGCGAGAGTATCCTGCCGTCAGGCCGGGTCCCGGTGCGAACCGCGGTGATAATCTCCTGCTCGGTCCAGGCACCGAGGCCGGTATCTGTGTCCGGCGTCAGGTTCGCCGGATAGAAAATACCGAGACCGGGAATCTGGAAGCCGACCTCGGAACCGGCAAGCGCACGGCTGAAATCCGGCTTGCCGAGAAACATGCCCGGGGTGTGGCAGCCGCCGCAATCCATGATCGAGGCGAGATATTCGCCCCGTTTCACCTGGCTCTGCGCGAAGGCAGGGCCCGCAAGCATCAGCATGGCCGCAAACGACGCAATGAACGCCTTGCTCTTTTTCATATTCCCTCCTCGTCTGCTTTGACAGGAAGGTGGCGGGGTAGCCGAGCCGTGTTTCGCTCCGATTACATCACGCGCCCTGTTTGTTTCTGCCGTGAAATCCGCCGTCAGGCCCTTGCCGGCATTATTTGGTCGAGCGGCCCGGCACCCGTCTCTTGCTGCTCTCCCGGCAGGAGTGTTACGTCCGCCTTGATTTCCTTGCACCCGCGGGTCGTCGTCGACCGCCCCGGCCTTCAGATTGGCAGCGACCATGACCTTCCGACTGCACCGCGGCGACCTTCCCGACGGCCTCACCTTTTCCGGCTCCGTGGCGATCGACACCGAGACGCTCGGCCTCAACCACAATCGCGACCGGCTGTGTCTGGTCCAGATCTCGGGCGGCGACGGCACGGCGGAACTCGTCCAGATCGTTCCAGGGCAGAACCGGGCGCCCAATCTGGAAGCCCTGCTGCGCGACCGCTCGGTGCAGAAGCTGTTCCATTTCGCCCGCTTCGACGTCGCCATCCTGTTCAAGACCTTCAACGTCATGCCGGAACCTGTCTGGTGCACCAAGATCGCCTCGCGGCTCGTGCGCACCTACACCGACCGCCACGGCCTCAAGGATCTCTGCCGCGAACTGCTCGGTGTCGAGATCTCCAAGCAGCAGCAGAGTTCCGATTGGGGCGCGGAGACGCTCACCGACAGTCAGCTCGCTTATGCCGCGTCGGACGTCCTGTACCTCCACGCATTGAAAGCGCAGCTGGAATATCTACTTGCGCGTGAAGGCCGCACGGCTTTGGCTGAGGCCTGCTTCGCCTTCCTGCCCATCCGCGCAGCCCTCGATCTCACGGGGTTTGAGAATGAGGACATATTCGCGCATTCCTGACGCCGACGCGCGAGGCTGAGACGTGTCGACCGCCGGCATTACAGCGCGACGTCCGCTGCGATCCCGCAGCGTGGACGCGCGTCAGGCTGCATTCCGGGCGGCGATCCGGCATTCGCGCTATGTCCGCCTGCTCAGGATCGGCCTGCCGTCCTTTGCCGTCCTTCTTGCCGCCGCGTTTGTGGCGTCAATCATCATTGATCCACGCTCCAGGATCGGGCCGCAAGTGGATGTCGAAAGTCTTGGTCTGACAGGCGCAACGATCACCATGCAGAAGCCGAAGCTGACAGGCTATAGCGCCGAAGGACGGCCATATCAGGTCAATGCCGAGCGAGCCGAGCAGAGTCTCGGCGAACCGCATAAGGTCGCGCTCGTCCAGATCGACGGCCGGATGCAGAATCGCGACGATGGCTGGCTGACCCTCGTTGCCGACACCGGCAATATCGATAACGACAAGAAGCTCATGGACCTCAGCGGCAAGATCCGCCTCGCCAACGATCTCGGCGATCGCGCGCTGCTGGCGACGGCCCATATCGATTTCGGAGGCGGCGACCTGACCACCAAGGATCCCGTCGATCTCGCCTTCGGCGAAACGACTTTGCGCGCTGACCGGATGCAGATTTTCGACAATGGCAACCAGGCCCTGTTCCAGGGCAATGTCGTGATGGTCATCACGCCAAAGCCTGACGACCTTCCGGCCGCGACCGGGGCTGCGCAATGACGGCCCTTCGTCTCCTCCTCGCTCTGCCCCTGCTGGCCGCTCTGTCGACATCGCCCTCGCTCGCCCAGCAGGCCGTGACGGATGCGTTCAAGGGCTTCAGCGGCCGCTCCGACCAGCCGGTCAAGATCGAGGCCGACCGGCTCGACGTCCGCGAGTCCGATCAGGCGGCGATCTTCACCGGCAACGTCTTCGTCCAGCAGGGCGATTCCACGCTGCGCTCGAGCAAGCTGACCGTGTTCTACGACAACAAGCCCGCCGCCAAGGGCGCAGCCCCGGCCGCTGCAGCAGCTAGCTCGCAGGCCGGCCGCAATATCCGCCGCATCGAGGCCGAGGGCAGCGTCGTCGTCCAGTCGAAGGACCAGCACGCGACCGGCGATCGCGGCATCTTCGATCTTCCGAGCAACACCGTGACCGTCACCGGCAACGTCGTCCTGACACAGGGCCAGAACGTCCTGCGCGGCAACAAGCTCGTCGTCGATCTGACGACGCAGCAGTCGAAGCTCGAAAGCGCGGCCTCCGGGGGACGCGTCCAGGGCGTCTTCGGCCCGGCGAAACCGGCGCCGCAATGACGGAGCGGGCGTGATCTTCCCGTTCTTCAAGCGAAAACCGCCTCGATCCCAAGCGAACGGCAGCTTCCAGTCCTACGGTCAGGGCTGGTTGCAGGCCTATGGCCTGGAGAAGAGCTATCGCGGCCGCCGCGTCGTGCATGGCGTCAGTCTGGCCGTCGCGCGCGGCGAGGCCGTCGGCATCCTCGGCCCGAACGGCGCCGGCAAGACGACGACCTTCTACATGATCACCGGCCTCGTCCCGGCCGACGGCGGCCGCATCGAGCTCAACGGCTACGACGTCACCAAATTGCCGATGTATCGCCGCGCCCGCCTCGGCATCGGATATCTGCCGCAGGAAGCCTCGATCTTTCGCGGCCTGACGGTGGAGGAAAACATCCGCGCCGTGCTCGAACTCGTCGAGCCCGACAGGAAGCGCCGCCGCTACGACCTCGAAAGCCTGCTCGATGAGTTCGGCCTGACCGCGCTTCGCAAATCGCCGTCGATCGCTCTGTCGGGCGGCGAGCGGCGGCGCGTCGAGATCGCCCGCGCGCTGGCCAGCCGTCCGGATTTCATGCTGCTGGACGAGCCTTTCGCCGGCATCGATCCGATCGCGGTCAACGATATCCGCATCCTCGTGCGGCATCTCACCGCGCGCGGGATCGGCGTCCTGATCACCGATCACAACGTCCGCGAGACGCTGACCCTCATTGATCGCGCCTACATCGTCCACTCCGGGCAGGTGCTGATGCAGGGCACACCCGAAGAAATCGTGGCGAGCGCGGACGTCCGGCGTCTTTACCTCGGAGAAGAATTCCGGCTCTAATCAGGCCCGAACCGGTTCTTATGCAAGAATCGTCCCAATTTCGGATCAGGTCAGGCCGTCGAACCAGATGTCGCTGTCTCCCAAGCTGATTTTACGGCAGAGCCAGTCGCTGGTGATGACCCCGCAGCTGATGCAGGCGATCAAGCTGCTTCAGCTGTCGAGCATGGACCTCGCGAGCTATGTCGCGCAGGAGATCGAATCCAATCCCCTCCTCGAACGGGCCGAGGGCGAGCCGGGCGGCGACGTCGATGACGGCGATCATCGCGGGGACGATGCCGTCGTCAGCTCCGAACCCCGCGACGGCGACTGGATGGAAGCGCGCCTGCCGGAAACCCGCGCCGAGATCGAGGAGCGTTTCGACACCGACCTCGGCAATGTCTTTCCCGACGAGGCCCCGGCCAACCGCTCCGGCGGCGAAACCTATACCGCCTCAGCCTGGTCCGGCGTCGGCACCGGCGGCGGTGAGGACGGCGACAACGGCGTCGAGGCCTATGTCTCGGCCGATGCCACCCTCATCGAACACCTCGAAAACCAGCTCGGCCTGACTGTCGCCGATGCCCGGCAGCGGATGATCGGTCGCGGCATCATCGATAGCGTCGATGAGACCGGCTACCTCTCCGAGCCGCTCGACCTGATCGCCGCCCGCCTCGGCGCCCCGTTGGACGAGGTCGAGGTCGTCCTACGCATCGTCCAGACCTTCGACCCGATCGGCGTTGCCGCCCGCTCGCTGGAAGAGTGCCTGACGATCCAGCTCCGCGAGAAGAACCGGTTCGACCCGGCCATGGCCGCGCTGATGAGGAACCTCGAACTCCTCGCCCGCCGCGACCTGCCGGCGCTCCGCCGCCTTTGCGGTGTCGACGGCGAGGATCTCGCCGAGATGATTGCCGAGCTCCGCGCGCTGACGCCGAAGCCGGGCCTCGCCTTCGGTGGTTCGCCGATCCAGCCGGTCGTCCCCGACGTCATGGTCCGCTCCGCGCCGGACGGTACCTGGCTGATCGAGCTCAATGCCGAGACGCTGCCGCGCCTTCTCGTCAATCAGAGCTATTACGCCACCGTCTCGCGCACCGCGAAGAACCAGGGCGAGAAGCAGTTCCTCGCCGAATGCCTGCAGACCGCGAACTGGCTCACCCGCAGCCTCGAACAGCGCGCCCGTACCATCCTCAAGGTCTCCGCCGAGATCGTCCGCCAGCAGGACGCGTTCCTCACTCACGGCGTCCATTTCCTGCGCCCGATGAATCTTCGCGCCGTCGCCGACGCCATCGGCATGCATGAATCGACCGTCTCGCGCGTCACCGCCAACAAATATGTCGCCACCCCGCGCGGCACGTTCGAGATGAAATACTTCTTCACCGCCGCCATCCCCTCGACCGGCCGCGCCGAGGCGCATTCGGCGGAGGCGGTCCGCCACCGGATCAGGCAGATGATCGAGGGCGAGGCGGCGGCGGACGTCCTGTCGGACGACGCGATCGTTCAGGCGTTGCGCGACTCAGGAATAGACATCGCACGCCGCACGGTAGCGAAATACCGCGAGGCGATGGGTATCCCATCCTCGGTTCAGCGCCGCCGGGAGAAGGTTTCCCCTCTGTAAAGGCCGCCTGTCCCCTGCCTGTACAAGCCCCTAGATTGACTTCCGCCGGTCCTGTCCGTAGGTCTTTTCCTCGCGCCCCGGCGGTATAGACCTTCGGCGCGCGGGGGCTGTCCTAACGTGACAACGTCGGCATCCGGTTTGCATCACTGCTCCCGGCGATACGGAACAGCAAAGAGCCATCACTCATGTTGAGCGACCTTCTCGCGCCTGGCGCGGTTATTCCCACGCTTAAGGTCCAGAGCAAGAAGCAGGCGATCCAGGAGCTTGCGGAGAAGGCTGCCGAGCTGGTCGGCATCCCGGAGCGCGAGATCTTCGAGACGCTTCTTCAGCGTGAGCGGCTTGGCTCGACCGGCGTCGGCAACGGCATCGCCATTCCGCACGGCAAGCTGGCCAAGATCGACAAGCTGTTCGGCCTGTTCGCGCGCCTCGAGCGGCCGATCGATTTCGACGCGCTCGACGCTGAGCCGGTCGATCTCGTTTTCCTGCTGCTGGCCCCTGAGGCCGCCGGCGCCGACCACCTCAAGGCGCTGGCCCGCGTCGCCCGCGTTCTGCGCGATCCGCAGACCGCGCAGAAGCTCCGCGCGACCCGCGATCCGGCCGCGCTCCACGCGGTCCTGACCCAGGCGGCCGCGGCCCCGTCCAACGCGGCCTGACCGGCCCGCCTCCCCTTTAAGAAAACGGAAACCACGTTCCACCGCATTTTCGTAAAATCGAAAATGTCCGGAACTGGGTAGCACTACGCACAGTTGCCCATAAGACTGATTTATTGGGAGCCCGGCAGCTTCCACTCTTATGGAGACAAAGATGCGGACCGTGCTCGTAGTGGAAGATGAAGCGATTATTGCGCTTGATCTTGCCTGCTCCATCGAACAACTCGGATATCGGGTTCTGGGGCCGGCAAGCAACGGCGCCGACGCGCAACGCATCGCACGGACCGAACGCCCCGATCTGCTTCTGATGGACGTTAGTATTCAGGGCTCGACCGACGGCATCGACACGGCGCGCCTCATCACCGACGAATTTCCGGCATATGTCGTCTTCCTCACGGCCCATTCCGACGAGGCCACCCGCCGCCGCGCCGAGAACGTCCGGCCGAAGGCGTTCCTGGCCAAGCCCTGCACGGCGCGGCAGATGCAGAGCGTGCTCGCGGCGGCATTCGCCTGAGGACGCGAAGCGTCTTTCCCGGTAATCGCGCGTCGCCCTCGATTTTCCGTGGATCTGACCGACGCTGTAGCGTCTTCTCTTTCCGAGGTGTAGCCGAGCGCGAGTGTCGATCATCAGGCCCCTGACCGAGATGCAGAAGCATCTCGCGATCCTCAATTCATCCGACAGGCTGCGAGCACTCCGCTCGACATCCCTGCTCGACAGCGAAACCGAGGAGCGGTTCGACCGATTGACCCGGCTCGTCGCGCGATCTCTCGGCGTCGCCGTCTCATTGGTCTCGCTGGTCGAGGACGACCGCCAGTTCTTCAAGAGCGAGTTCGGCCTCCCCGAACCCTGGAAAACCGCCCGCGAGACGCCGCTCACCCACTCGTTCTGCCAATATGTGGTGTCGTCCGAGCAGGCGCTGGAAGTGTCGGACGCGACGACCCATCCGCTGGTTCGCGACAATCGCGCGATCGACGATCTCGGCGTGCGTGCCTATCTCGGCCTTCCCCTGCGCGGACCGGGCGGCCATGTCCTCGGCTCGCTCTGCGCCATCGATGACACGCCGCGCGAATGGTCGGACGAGGACCGCCAGATCCTCGCCGACTTCGTTGCCCTGGTCGAAACGCAGATCAATGTCAGCTGGGCGCGCAACCTTGCCGAGAACGAGCGCATCTGGCGCGACATCCTCGACACCACGCCGCAAATGGTCTGGTCGGCGACGCCCGACGGCTCGCCCGACTATTACAACGAGCAATGGTACGCCTTCACCGGCATCCCGCACGGGGCGACCGACGGCGACGGCTGGACCGATGTCTTCCATCCCGACGATCGCGAGCGCTCGCTCAGCCGCTGGCGGCAATCCTGGCTGAGCGGCGAGCCCTACGAGATCGAATATCGGCTACGCCATCGCTCCGGCGAGTATCGCTGGACGCTCGGCCGCGGCGTGCCGCAACGCGACGAGACGGGTCAGATCAAGCGCTGGTTCGGCACCCTCACCGACATCCACGACCTCAAGCTCGCCGAGGAGCAGCGCGATCTCGTCACCCGCGAGCTGGCGCACCGCATCAAGAACATCTTCGCCCTGGTCGCGAGCCTCGTCTCGCTGTCCGGCCGCGCCTCGCCGGACAATGCCGAATTCGCCCGCGAGCTCAGCGGCCGCATCGTTGCGCTGGCTCGCGCCCATGATTGCGTCAGCCCCGGCACATTGGGCGACCGTCCGAACGATCCGCAATCACTCCGCCGCCTGCTCGAAACGCTGATCGAGCCGCATCGCGACCATGCCGGCACCCAGATCGCGGTCGTGGGCGATGATGCCGTCGTCGGTCATCAAACCGCGACCGGCGTCGCGCTGATCGTCCACGAGCTCGCGACCAATGCAGTCAAATATGGCGCCCTCTCGCCGCGCGGCGGCAGCATCGCCGTCGATTGCCGCGATCTCGGAAATCGCTTCGCCATCACCTGGCGCGAGGATTGCGCGGCCCCTGCAACCGATGCGCCGAACGAAATGGGCTTCGGCTCCGTCCTCATCGAACGCGCGGCGAAAGCCCAGCTCGGCGCATCGATTACACGCGAATGGGGCACGCGCGGCCTGACGCTTTCGATCGAGATCCCGGACGCTCAACTTGCGCAGTAGCACCCCCCGGGGGCCGATCCTGCTACTCTGGTCGGCCTTCCTCGGCGGCAGAAGGAACCCCGCGCGCAAATCCCGCGTTGGGCAGGAATCTTCGGCCCCACGACGGGTGAATCCCATGGAAGAGTTCTACGAGACGCAAGGCGGCACGACCGACAGCCCCGGGACCGTGCGGCTCTGGCGCTTCACGCCGCTCGCAAAAGATGACGACGGCCGCTGGCTCGGCGGCCCGATCTGGAGCGAAGTGATCGTGCGCGCGGAAACCAGCGGCCAGGCGATCCAGCTCGCATCCGACTGGGAGACCGAGACGCTCCGCCGTGAACTCGCGGTCGACATACCCAAAAGCGTGCTGATGGACCGCGGAAGCGCGCTCGCCGATCCGGCGCTCTATCAGATCGAGGAACTCCGCGATCCCGAGCCGCACGGCGGGCTCGGCGTCATCGGCCACGGCGAACCGCGCGCGCCGATCGAGGACCCGACCCTGCAGTCAAAGAACGCCGACCGCGACAACGAGGACGAGCTGATCGGCATCCGCGCCTATCAGATCTGGGTCGCCGAAGGCGAACCCGAAGGCCGCGAGGAGGAACACTGGCGCCGCGCCTGCGAGGAACTGGCGGCGGGCCATCCAGTCAGGAAATAACGGCCCTCGGCACGGCGCGGACCATTACCCGCGACCGGCCGAGAAAAGCCCGGCCTCGCGATAGGCGGTCATCGCCCGGTCGTAGAGGCCGATGTCCTCCCTCCCGCGCGCGACGAGCTGCGCGCCTTCTATAGCGGCGAAGATCGCCAGCGCCTGACCCCCGGCATCGCGCGCCCCGGCATCCGCGAGCACGCCCCTCAACCAATCGACATTCATCTCGATGAAACGCCCGACCTCGGCGCGCACCGGCTCCGGCAGGTCGCGATATTCCGCGGCCATGATCCCGCACAGGCACATCCGGTTGCCGTTTTCGAGCGCCGCGCGAAAGATCGCGACATAGTTCGCCAGCCGCGCCTCCAGCCCCGTCTCCTCGCCGGCGATCCGGCCGAGCCAGGCCTCGCCCTCCTCGGTATACCGCCGCGCGATCGCCGCCCCGAGATCCCCCTTGGTCGGGAAATGGTGGTGGATGCTGGCGCTCCTGATCCCCACCTCCTTGCCGAGTTCGCGGAAGCTCAGCGCGTTGTATCCATGCGCCTGCACGGTCAGCCGCGCCGCCGCCAGGATGTCCTCCCGCGTGTTCCGCTCCATTTCGCCACCTCGTCTATCTATCGATAGGTAGCCATTGACGCCGCGCCGGACAAGCTCTAAGTCGCAGTCTACCTATCGATAGATAGACGGAGAAAACAGATGATCATCTTTGACAGGCCGGGCTTCCCCAATCCGGCGCGCATCCGCATCGTCCTCGCCCACAAGGGGCTGGAGAGCGCGGTCCAGTTCGTGTCGGTCGATCTCATCGGCGCCGAACACAAGACGCCGGCCTTCCTGGAGAAGAACCCGTCCGGCGTCCTCCCCGTCCTGCAGCTCGACGACGGCACCTACATCTCCGAGGCGACCGCAATCACCGAATATCTCGACAATCTCGACGGCGAGCCCGCCCTCACCGGCCGCACCCCGAAGGAGAAGGCCGTCATCCACATGATGCAGCGGCGCGCCGAGGCCGAGGTTCTCGATCCCGTCGGCATCTACTTCCACCACGCCACGCCGGGCCTCGGCCCGCTGCTCCAGGTCCACAAGAGTCCCGATTGGGCCGGCCGGAAGGATTGGGGTGAGCGCAACGGCCAGCGCGCGCTGGCCGGCATGGCCGCGTTCGACGCGCTTCTGTCCCGCCAGGACTTCCTCGCCGGCGAGCACTTCTCCATGCCCGACATCACGCTCTACGCAGGCCTGATGTTCGCCGACGCCGCCGGCCTCGGCGTCCCGGATAATCTAGACCACCTGATCGCCTGGCGCGGCAGGGTGTCGGACCTGCCGAGCGTCAGGGAGCGGTCGGGGCAGGAGTTCGGGGCGGAGGATTTGCGGAGGTTGGGGTTTTGAGGGCGGCGGCCGAGGCCCTGCTGCCCCCGTCGGTAACACCAGCCTCACCACAGAGGAGGAGCATCCGCGCCTTGGATACGATGACTCACATGGACCAGAGAATGCGATAAACGCTAACTCATAGGAGCCCGCGCCTCGTTGGGCTCCGGGGTGTTGCTCTAATTATGCTGTACCAAGCAATCGCCGGACATTCTGCGACAGCACCATCAATGAATTATCGTAATTAAAATAAGTATCGGCGTTATTAAGCAATCTCGACAACCGATCGACCTCTCGTTTAGTTAGCGAACCTCCATTTTGTAAGAAATAATGTGCGCCATTAAAAAGTGTCGTATATGGATGCACGGCAATTCTATTCATTCTATTTTCTTGAGAGGCTGCCTCTCCCAGAACATTCAGAGCTTCCACAAAAGCGGAATTAAACCGACTAGAATTGAATTTCATTTCCTCGATAAGAACTTTGCCCAGCGTTGTCAGAGGATGAGGATGGCGCTCAACTTGGACGGCATGCTTCGCGTGCGCAATTGCTTGGACCAACAATTGAGCCTTCTCATCGCCCTTAGCCCTAGACGCTTGATCGAGCTTCAGCAACGCAAACTGTTCCCAGTATCGAGAGTTCCAGTCCCAGTAACGCTTCATTGCCAAAAAGAATTTTTCAGACTGTTCTGGAATCAAATTAATTACCACATCGTCGTAATTGAATAATCGACCTGCTAGAGAAGCTTCAGGGGTTCGGCGGATGATAGCGCGACGATTTACGTAAGAAGATAGATAAGCCCCGACGCGGCTATACACATCAAAAATCAAATCCTTGTCTTCGGCCGCGACGGTTCTAAGGATGTTTTCCGCCAAGACCGGATTTGCTGGAATCACATACTCGCGATGGTCGGACTCAGAAAATATTAAAGGGAGCATATCCCTTACATTCATCTGCTCGTCGAGCTTTTCAGCACCAAACGCCGAAACAAGGATATTGTATCGCAATCCTCCGTGAAAGCAGAAGAATGCAAGTGCGCACGCCAGATATCTTTCTCGCCTATCGTTGTCTGAATCACTAACCAGCGATTCAATTATTTTGGACACCGGCTTAAAATTTTGAAGAATTCGACACACTGCTATAGCGATCGAATCTGTTGTTAAATCAGACGAAAGTTTTTCTATGTTCTCGGCGTTTATCGGGACGCCAGTCATGCCATAGCCGTCCATTTTTAAAATTAGATCGCGCGCTTCAGTCGAGCGAAATTTTTCAAGGTGCCTGCGTTGAACTGGAATTCCACCCATACTCTTAAGAGCATGCGGCACCCGATAGGAACGTTCGGTACCTACAATTAAAAAATCGTCTCGGTGTATTTGACGATATAGCTCTGATATAGCTGATGCTGTATCAGCAAAATTATCACTGAATATAATAAATGGCTTCGTAAAAGAATTAAATATTTTCGAAGCTCGAGAGATATCTATGGCCGAAAGTTGATCACGGTTGAATACATGATTGCCTTCCGCCGCAAGATCATATATCGCACGCTTTACTAACGTCGTCTTCCCAGTTCCAGCGTTGTCTTCAAAAATGAGGAAATGAGAATTCTTATTTGGAGCCTTTAACGTATCTCTTATTTGCTGCTTCACCATTATGGTAGATGCACGCGAAACATCGCGGGATAACGCCAAGTCTGAAAACGAGGGCTCTCTACCAATATAAAAGCCTAACTCGGTGTTCTCTTTCGACTGCTCTGCTACAACATATCGAAAATCGGCGGAGAATAGTGCTAGCTGTGTCGCGTTCACACTCGTGTCGAATAACGCAATATCGAGCTTAGCATTGTTGCCCACCGGTAAGGGGCGTGCAGGAAATTCTGAATCAATAAGGTTTAGGAACTCCAGCAGAGTTCCGGGAAATAGCGTCAAGCCATGCCTTGCACATTCCGCCTCCGTCCCAGCATCAGGGAATGGCTCAATTAGGAATGAGGGGCCCCTATCTTTACGAGTACTGCTGGCAGAACGAGCGGCCAAGAAATATTCAAGATCAGGCTCTTCTAAACTTGTTCCCGCAATTATAAACGGCTCCGTGGCGATCGTTTGCGCAAGCACATTTACCCAATGATTGGACGGCCCAAGCGTCTTCGCATACTCGTTGAGCGAGAAAATATACCCATCATCTGGGGCGCCGACCCATCCGTGCACGTGAATGACTTGAACGATATTTATATCATCTGGATAAGCAAATGGCGATTTGTGAGTGAGAGGTACATACGTCTGTCGTTTGGAGGTATTATGCGGAACATTCTCTAACACGTCATCGATATTCAGCGAATATATGCTTCGCCAGAAAAATTCTGTAATTTTTCGAGCGGTGGGGCCCGGAGTGCAATCGGAAAGTTGCTCGGTAATATGTTTTTCCACCTCATCTGGTGTCAGTTGAGCGTAAGCTCTCGCCAAGGAAGAGGTTGGCTTCAGCTTTTTCAAAGCTACAAGTCTTTGCCGTAACGCATCGCCCCCGGGAAGCTGCGCCCCAGTGGAATCCAAACTATCAATACTTGCTCCCGCTCCGAGGAAGAGTGAATAGCGCCCTGCGAGCAATGTTTCTCGCATTTCGGTGAAATATTGACCCTCAAACTTCATGTCGCTCGTCCCCCAACGGTATGTAAATCCGGACAGCGCACTGCTCGCAACGGTTGTTGTGAGTTATCCAACCCAGACAGCTCCGGGAGCTGGAAACGAAATGATCATCACAGTCATATTGCCGGATCCTGACTGTCCGCTGGCCCACCGGCATTACCAGCCCCGGCGCACCCGCTAAGCTCCACCCCACTAGTCTCTCCGGAGCCACCCCATGGCCGGCTATTTCGGGACGCAGCGTCAGCAAGACCTGCAGGCGCAGGCTGAAAAGAACGTCGATCTCATCAAGGCGACACCCGGCGCGTGTCAGAACGGCCGCATGATCGGCGTCGACGATCTCGACGCGCTGGGATGGGACCGGATCGACGAATTCCTCGCGCGCGATGGCGTCTGCGGCTTCCGCCTCATCCCGGCGCACAGGGCCGGGGAGATCGGGGTCCGGCTGGCGGAGCGGAACTGTCGCTTCGATACCTGGGACCTGTTCCTCGCCGACCGGACGAGCGCGCTCGACGCCTGCGAGCCGATCCTGGCCGCCGGCCTGCCGGACGGCCTCTCCGACCTCGACCAGCCGACCGATCCGGAGGGCGACGACACCGCCCGCATCCAGGCGCTGATCGCCGAGGCCGGCGTGGTGCCGTTCTCCGGCTCGTTCCTGGTCGGGGCCTGCGGCCCGGCGGTGACGATGGCGGTCGGCGACCAGAACGGAGAAATCGTCGCGGCGGCGCACGGCTACATGCCGCACAATGCCCACAGCCCGTACCCAGGCCACGGCTGGGGCGGCCTCGTCGCGGTCGCCGGATCGCAGCAGGGCAAGGGCCTCGGCAAATACATCAACGCCCGCGTCCTCGTCGGCGTCCTCCGCGATCTCGGCGCGACCCACGTCTACGAGCTGATATCGGCCACGAACCTCCCCTCCCGCCGAATGGCCGAATCCTGCGGCCTCCGCCACGAACCCGGCCTCGTCTGCGGGATCGCGGCGCCGACGGAGAGCGGGAAGTTCACGAGGTAATGCCGCGGGCGACGCGGCGACTCTCTCCCCGACCCAACTCGGCTGTTGCCGAGTTGGGCACGTGGCATAGCCAAGTCGGAAACATCCGACTTGGCGAGGGAGAGAGCGGACTCGGGCCGGGAACCGGCCGAGCCGAGTGAGGGGGGACGCCGTAGGCGTTCCAATCCACGGCACAGTCTCGCCGCCATGTCCCCCTCATCCCGCTCGCGGTCTTCGCCCGCGAGTCGACCTTCTCCCACCAAGTCGGGTGTTCCCGACTTGGTCATCATACGAACTCGGCAACAGCCGAGTTCGTCGGGGAGAAGGTATCATCTTGACAATATTCCTATTCTCTGCTAGTCCTCAGCTCATCCTCACCCTGCGAGGGGCGCCAGCCAGGTACCGGCCGGCCGGCGCGGGATGAGGAGCGGCGCCTGCGGGCGGGGTCCGGAACCCCGCTCCCGGGAGGCCG
>QDFX01000008.1 GCA_003347645.1 Rhizobiaceae bacterium CPCC 101076
GCTGATGAAGTTCACCGACTTTGACGGCGACGCCATCGACCTTGCCGCCGGCTCGTTCACCGTCAACGTCATCGACGAGCAGGGGGGTGGAAACGACACCTTCGCATTTCCTGCCGGTTATGAAGAGATTTGGCGCTCATTTGACAGCGCAAGCATGCTCGACCACGACATTGCGGGTCCATTGGATGGAGCGCGCCTCGGTCCTCAGGCTGCAGACGATCAGTTTATCTTTGAGACGAGCGCACTGGCGAATATCGACGTTCGTGATTTGATTTTGGAATCGCAGGGCGATGACGGCATCGATTTGGCGGACATCTTCGGCGGCTTTCAAGCGGAAGCAAGCACCTTAGCGACGAATGAAGCAAGCCCATCTTCAGATCACAAAGATGGATTCGGTATCGGTGCGGATACCGCATCGTTTGCCATGCTGACCGTAAATGCCGGGATAGAGATCCTATACAAAGAGGATCACAGCGCGGGTAGCTCTACCTAATATTGATTTCCAGAGAGAGATGTACAGAGCGTAGTTATTATGCTCTATCGGGAAAACATGAGCCATTATCTGCAGAAATATCTTCCGCAATACGTTGTCACCGTAATGTAGTGATAATGCAATTACGCTTATCGCCTGATGTATCGTCAATTTACGTTCAGGGGAGCAAAATGGTGCGTCTGCTGGAAGAGAGTTTCGACGGGTTTACTGCCGGCGGATTGGCTCCAATTCCAGAGGCGGGCCAGCTCGACTCCGACGTCTGGCGTGCGACCGGCCTGAGCGACGAGGCCGATCCGCAGTTCGGCGGCACCTACAGCTCGACCTCAGGCGATTCCGATTTCGGACGCGGCGTCATCAGCGGCGATCCGACCACGGCCGGCCTTTACGCGCTTGCAGCAGCGACGCCGGGTAACGGCGCGGCCCTGATGTACCAGGCGACCGCGGCCGAAGGCCGTGAGGACGGCGCGATCCAGGCGCGGGTGCAGAACACGACCGGTTCGGTTCTGGACGCAGTGACGATCGGCTTCGACTGGGCGTTCCGCAACACCGGCGACCGCGCATCGAGTCTCGTCTTCGAATATTCGACCGATGGTGGCGTCACCTTCACGGCGGTGCCGGCCGGCGCCTTCGCGACCCCGGCCGCGCAGTCCGGGCAGACCGCCCTCTACGACAGCAATACCGGAGCGAACGCGCTCAACCTGTCGGGCCTCGGAATTGCCGCAGACGGGTTCCTCGACCTGCGCTGGCGCCACGACACCTCGACCGGCGGCGGCAATGTCGACGAATTCGGCATCGACAACGTCACGGTCGACACCGTGGGCGGCGGCGAGACCGGCACCCGCGTTTCGATCGGCGATGCCACGATCGTCGAGGGCGATGACGGCACCCAGACCCTGACCTTCACCGTGACGCGCAGCGACAATAGCGGCGCGTTCGCCGTCGATTACGCGACCTCGGGCGGCACGGCGACGGCCGGCGAGGACTACGACGCGACGAACGGCACGGTGAGCTTCGCCGCCGGCGGCGACCTCACGCAGACCGTGTCCGTCACGATCAGGGGCGACACAGTTTCCGAGGCGAACGAGACCTTCAACGTCAACCTCGGCAATGTCGTGAACCAGAGCGGCGAGGCGATCCTTGCCGACGGCTCGGCGACCGGCACGATCCAGAACGACGACGTCACCAAGATCAGCCAGATCCAGGGCACGGGCGCGGCGAGCACCATGGTCGGCCAGATCGTGACGGTCGAGGCGATCGTGGTCGGCGACTTCCAGAACGGTGACGCCGACGGCGGGCGCAATCTCGGCGGCTTCTATCTCCAGGAAGAGCTGGTCGACCAGGACGGCAATGCCCTGTCCTCCGAAGGCGTCTTCGTGTTCGGCGGCGATGCCGCCGGCCTGAACGTCGGCGACCGCGTCCGCGTCACCGCCACGGTCACCGAGAACTTCGGCCTGACGCAGCTCAACGCGACCAATGTCACCGTGGTGGAGGCCGGCGCCGTCGCCGACATCAACACGATGGCGGTCGAGATCGACCTGCCGTCCGCCGGCGTGACGTTGAACCAGAACGGCCAGTACCAGCCTGACCTCGAAGCCTATGAAGGCATGCTGGTCACGATTCCCGAGACGCTGACCATCAGCGAGCAGTTCAACCTCGACCGCTTCAACGAGATCAAGCTCGTGGCCGGCGACCGCGAGGCGCAGTTCACCCACGACAACGAGCCGGACGCGGCGGGTTATCAGCAGCACCTGCAGGAGCTCGGCAGCCGCACCATCACCTATGACGACGGCCTGAATACGCAGAATCAGCCGATCGGCAATCTCGACGGCTTCGGCCCGGACTACGACACCGCGAACGCGCCGCGCATGGGCGACACCGTGACCGGCCTGACCGGCGTGCTGGACTATCAGTGGGCCGGCGCTTCCGCATCGGGCTCGACCTGGCGTGTTCGTTCGGTCGAGGAAGGCGCGAACGAATTCGTCAGCGCCAATCCACGTGAAGATGCGCCGGAGGACGTCGGTGGACGTCTCAAGGTCGCGAGCTTCAACGTTCTCAACTATTTCAAGATGATCGACTCGATCCAGGAAGGTTCGGGCTCTCCCGACAATCCGGGCGACAACACTGCCGGCGGCTTCGATCCGCGTGGCGCCGACGGCATTGCCGAGTTCGATCGCCAGACCGAGAAGCTCGTCAACGTGCTGGCGACGCTCGACGCGGACGTGCTCGGCCTGCTCGAGATCGAGAACGATTTCCTGCTCGGCTCAAGCGGCAACGCGCTGCAATATCTCGTCGACAAGCTGAACGAGAAGCTCGGCAGCGATGTCTATGCCTGCGTTGATCCCGGCCAGCAATTCGTCGGCGGCGACGCGATCGCGGTGGCCTGCATCTACAAGCAGTCGACTGTTGCGGTGTCCGGCAACGTCGCGATCCTCGACGACAGCCAGGTCTCGGCGGAGCTTCTCGACCAGAGCGAGCTCGGCGCCATCTTCAACGGCGTCAACACCAGCCGCGCCGCACTCGCGGTAACCTTCGAGGAACTCTCAACGGGCTACGAATTCACCGCGGCGGTCAATCATCTGAAGTCCAAGAGCGCCTCGGCAGACGCCCCGCCGACCGGTGCCGACGCGGACGCGCTCGACGGCCAGGGCGCTTGGACGAACCAGCGCGAGCTGGCGGCCACCGCCCTGACGCACTGGATCGCCACCGATCCAACGGGTTCGGGCGACAAGGACGTGCTGCTGCTCGGCGACTTCAACTCCTACTTCCGCGAAGACACGATCGATCTGATCAAGAGCGCGGGTTACGAGAACCTCCAGGAGCGCCTGGAAGACCCGTATTCCTATGTGTTCGACGGCCAAACCGGCTCACTCGACTACATCTTCGCCAATGGCGACCTCGCCGGCGAAATCACGGGCGTCACCGAATGGCACATCAACTCCGATGAGGCCGACGGGCTCGACTACAACACCGATTTCGGACGCGACCCCGACATTTTCGACCCGGATTCCGTTGTCCGCGTCTCCGATCACGATCCCATCATCATCGGCCTCAATCTTACCGAGGAGGAAGCCCCCGTGGCTGAGAACTTCAAGCTCCAGATCCTGCACGCATCCGACTTCGAAGCCGGCCTCGGCGCCGTCGACCGCGCGAAATATTTCGGCGCCATCGTCGACTATCTCGAGGATACCGAAGAAAACTCGATCACGCTGTCGTCCGGCGACAATTATCTGCCGAGCCCGTTCTTCAACGCGGGCGGCGATCCGGCGATGAAGGAAGCGATCGAGACGGCGCTAGAGGATTATTACGACCTCGCGCCGGGCACGCTGAACCTCGGCGCCAGCGTCGGCCGCGCCGACATGGCGATCCTGAACATGCTCGGCATCCAGGCCTCCGCCATCGGCAATCACGAATACGATGCCGGCACCCGCGAGTTCCAGAACATCATCGGCCGCACCAATGTGGTCGACGGTGCGAGCGCCGGCTGGCTCGGCGCGCAGTTCCCCTATCTCTCGGCGAACACCGACTTCTCGGGCGATCCGAACCTGAACCCGCTCTACACGTCGGAAATCCGCGACGCCGCCAGCTATAATATCGACCCGACCGTCGATCTGCCCGGCAGCCCGACCGGCCTGTCGGCCAAGAAGATCGCGCCGGCCACGATCATCACCGAGAACGGCGAGAAGATCGGCGTCGTCGGCGCGACGACCCAGATCGTCCAGAGCATCTCCTCGACCGGCGGTATCGAGATCATCGGCGACAATGTCGACGACATGCCGGCTTTGGCGGCGATCCTGCAGCCGACGATCGATGCGATGCTCGCGCAGGGCGTCAACAAGATCATCCTGGTCAGCCATTTGCAGCAGCTCGCTCTGGAAAAAGCGCTGGCTCCGCTGCTGCACGGCGTCGACATCATCATTGCCGGCGGCTCGCACACGCTGCTCGCCGACGCGACCGACGACCTGCTGCCGGATGACACGGCGGTGGACACCTATCCGCTCCTGACCACGAACGCCGACGGCAAGGCGCTGGCGATCGTCAACACCGACAGCGAATACTCGTATGTCGGCCGCCTGGTCGTCGAGTTCGACGAGAACGGCGACCTGATCGCCGACAGCGTGGACCCGAATGTAAGCGGCGCCTATGCCGCGGACCAGGAAACGGTCGACGAGCTCTATTCCAACCCGCTCGACATTGACGGCGACGGCACCACCGACACGGCCTTTGAGCACGGCAGCCGCGGCGACCTGATCGGCGATGTGACCAATGCGGTCGATGCGATCATCACCGCCCAGGACGGCAATATCTTCGGCAGCTCGGAAGTCTATCTTGAAGGCCGCCGCGAAGAGATCCGCCAGCAGGAAACCAATCTCGGCAACCTCTCGGCCGACGCCAATCTCTGGTACGCCCAGCAGGTCGACGACACCGTCCTGATCTCGATCAAGAACGGCGGCGGCGTGCGTGACTCCATCGGCCGCGTCGAAGCGGTCGGTGGTTCCTCGCAGGAACTGCCCCCGGCGGCCAACCCGGACGCCGGCAAGCAGGAAGGCGAAATCTCGCAGCTCGACATCGCCAACTCGCTGCGCTTCAACAACGCGCTCTCGCTCGTCACGGTGACGGCCGCTCAGCTCCTGTTGGTGCTCGAGCATGCGGTTGCCGCGACCACGTCGACGGCGACGCCGGGCCAGTTCGCCCAGATCGGCGGCGTCTCGTTCAGCTTCGACGACGACCTGCCGACGGGCCAGCGCGTCCTCTCGGCGGCGCTGATCGACGAAAACGGCAACCCGACCATGGCTCTCGTCGAGAACGGCGAACTCGTCGTCGATCCGGCGCAGGCCTTCCGTCTGGTGACGCTGAGCTTCCTCCTGACCGGTGGCGACAGCTATCCCTTCGCCCAGTTCATTGCGGCCAATCCGGCCTTCGCGAATGTTGTCAACCTGACCCCGGACCTCGTTCCGGATGCCGACCAGGTCGCCAATTTCGCAGCCGAAGGCACCGAGCAGGACGCCTTTGCGGAATATCTCGCCGAGCACTATTCGGAGCAGGCCTATAACGAGGTCGATACCGACCGCACCGGTGACACCCGCATTCAGAACCTCGATTTTCGCGACGACACCGTGCTCCAAGCGGAAGGTATCGTACAAAATGGAGGCGCTGGCTCGGATACGATTGTCGGCGGCTTGGGTGACGATGTGATTTCGGGGGGCGGTGGCAACGATGCGTTGCGAGGGCATGCCGGAGATGACGAGCTGCGAGGGGATCTCGGACATGACGAACTCAACGGAGGATCTGGCGATGATTTCCTGAGTGGAGGTGCCGGAGATGATCAGTTTTTCGGAGGATCTGGCGACGATATACTTTTGGGTGGGATGCGAAATGACGTCCTGAACGGCGGAGATGGCGACGACGTTCTTGTCGGCGGCGGAAATAACGACGTTATGAGCGGCGGTGAAGGCGCCGATACCTTTATCTTTGGCCCCGAGTTCGGCCGCGATCGCATCGTCGATTTCGATCCAAATTTCGATACTATTGGTATTGTCCAGGAGCTCTCGGAGAGCTTCGACGTCTATACAAATTTCCTCGACCTACACGCGAGCAACGTGAGCTACAGCGTTAAAAATGTTGATCTCAACAAAGATCGTTTGGCAGATGGCGTCGAGATTGCGTCAGCGGCATTCGGAAGCGTTGTCTTGGAAAATTGGACAGTGCAAAGCTTAACCGCAGCAGGACATCTGAGCGACGGCCATATTGTTGGAGGATGGATCGGGTAAAGGCGCTGTTCGGCGTATTTTTAGCGGCACAATGCCACTCTTCCAAAGAAATCCTGTCGCTCACGACAGGGTTTTTTGGGATCGACGAAACGGACCTCCTCTCCAAGATGGCCAGCGGCTTTTGGGCTGCACGCAACTTACGCCGTCAGAAATGATCCGGCACGGGCGCTTACTCTGGCTGGGGTCGGCCGCTTCAGGCTGTCACTGTGATAGCCGGGTACTGTTCAATGGGATTGGCTTTAGGCCGAGTTCGATCACAACGTTACTGTCCTGAACGGATTGAGTCCTGATCTCATCCCCTCGAGCTAATAGCTCAGAAACTTGCTTTCGGAGCTGAGCTTTCCTCTCGGCCGTTAAAGAAGGCTCCGCCGGGAGAGTCTTCTGAAGAGCGTGCAAAGCTTCAGCGTGTTCATCGATCGCCTTCCACGGCGCGGGCAGCCAGCCGTTGTCATCTTCAGAACGTTCGAAGAAACATGTCTTCGAATACATCACCGGAATTCCGTCACCAGTATTTTCATCGTACTCGATTAATACTCGATCGCCAGCGACTTTGGCGCTGATCTGTCGGTATGATGACGGATTATCCATCTGCCTTTTAATTATCTGCTCGCAAACAGCTGCGGCATCATCTCGGGCAGAATTCCAGTAAAATGTGATTAGTGCAGCTGCAGGAGTTGCTACGAGGAGACTTGCTGCAAAGGCGCCTAACCTCATTTCCTGCTCCTGAGTACATGTTGTTCTCCCAGTCGTGTTCTCCTGCCGACGAAGCGATCAAGAGCGAGGCAGCCGACTAAAGGTAAGAAAGGCGGCGGCGAGAGAGAAGGGCCTTCCTGCCGCACACCCCGCCGCGAGAGAATCGCATTACTCCCACGTTCTTCGTCGACCAGTTTTCCACAAAAGACGCCGCACGCTAAGAGCGTATCCATGGCGTAGCAATCGTTTGCAATCGCCACCACAATGCAGACGGCGATGCAACATTCCATCAAGCCGAGTACCTACCGCGACTAAACTAAACCGGAGCCGGTCGTGATGAATACCGCGACGAGTAACACTCTCTTCTACGCATAGGCCGGTCGAAGCGATGAGGGAGACTACGCACGCGGAATCGATCCCCCACAACGTTGAGCGAATCCGCCGAGTTCGCGCTTCAGGCCCGGCCAATGGGTTTATGGCGGGCTGCCATACTTAGGAGCTTGAAGAGGAGTATCCTGGTGGGTTTCAAAGGCGTGTTACGGGTCCGATTGATGATAGAAACAATTTTGCTGGGCTTGGCCAACGCGCCTTTGCGCATACGGCGTTTAGATTTTCATAGGTGGCGTCTCTTGCGGCTCGCGGGCGTGCAGGCTCAAAAGTCCGAGATCAGAGGGCCACTTAACCTGACGCAGTTCGGCCGCCTTGAGCAAATTTGCATTGGCCGTAATACATTCATCAACGTTGGGTTGCGTATCGGTGTCGGAGGAGAAGCCACGGTATCCATCGGCGAGCACTGTGCCATCGGTCCCAATGTCAGCTTTGAGACAATGGGGCACAACCTGCGCTGGAGTTCCGAGAACGGATGGGGCGGCGAAGCCAAATCCATATCGGTAGGCGACAAGGTCTGGATCGGGGCGGGTGCGATTATTTTAGGCGGTGTTAGCATAGGCGAGGGTGCGATGGTCGCCGCAGGTGCTGTCGTAAGCCGGGATGTCCCGCCCTATACTGTAGTTGGTGGTGTCCCAGCCAAGTACATTAAGGATGTGCCTCCCTGAGCCACGCAAGTCGACGGGAGACGCGACCCGCAAGCTAAGGCCGATGGCAGTCACTAAGTCCATTCTGCCTTTCGGATCGGGCGGGCAGGCGTGCCAGCGGCGAGCATCCCGGAGGGGATGTCTTTAGTGACGACAGCGCCGGCCGCGATGATCGCACCATCTCCAATAGTAACGCCCTTCAGAACAGTCACATTCATCCCGATCCAGACATTGTCACCGATCCGGATGCCGGCAGAATCCTTGGCGCCACTTATGCTGTGTCCATCATCATCTCGGGCTTTGAAATAGGGGCCGATCGCAACGTTCTCGCCGATCGAAATTCGGCGCATGCAAGTGATGCGCGCCTCATTGTTGATGTAGCCGCTACCGAGCGACAGAACGGCGCCGGGAGCAAGTCCGACGCGAGCCCCCGACATGATGCGGAAGTAGCCGTTTACCTCGCAGCGGCTCCCACGCTTCATCAAGAACTGGGTTTCCTCGGGGTAGTTCCCTGACCACTGAAGGCCGACCAAGAGACGGCCAGATATTGCAAGTTCGCCTTTGAGCAAAAGCCTTGTTCGACGGCATGGGATTAGACTGGCGTTGCCGGTCCTGAGAGCCGCACGCGCCATGGCTAGCCATGAGATCTGTTGAATTGTATCTAGCCGCATACGGTCACAATAACGAAAAGACGAGAGGCCGCCACGCTCATGCGGCGGACGTCCGCTATGCGATCTACGACCCCTCCGGGGCGTGCCCAAATGCTTGGGCGTCAGCCGGTCTTCTGGAAGGCCACCATGTCTCCTAGATCAACGGCCATGAGCTTCGTTGCGACCGCGTCTGGAAGGTGGCGTAGGATTCCTTTCGTTGCCATTGGCCTTGCAGCGTTGGCAAGCATGGCTTTCGCCGGCGCACGTCGCCCGGCGTGGCGGGCATGAAATCTATATTTCTTGTTGCCAACGAGGTATTCGTAGATCGCTCGCGCCACCGTGTGCCAGGAGGCGTCGTCCACCAGAATGTAGCCGCCCTTTCTAACAAGCCGGTCTGAGAAGAAGAGGTCCACAAGCGTGTACTCGAAGGTGTGGTCGCCATCGATAAACACGAGATCGAGGCTCTCCGGCATCTGCTTGGCCAATCGCGGGAGAGCAAACTCGGATCCTTCAGTCACGAGCTCGAAATGATCGAGGCCGGCCTTTCTCAAATGGAAGACGCCTAGCTCTTCCCATCCGCTGACTTGGAAGGGATCAACTATGGTGTGGTGAGCGCCGCTCCGAGCCTTGGTGCTCTCGCATATTGCGAGGGAAGAAAATCCGAGGGCGCAGCCGACTTCGAGCGTCCTGACGATCTCGGGGTCCGCGTTGATGATGTCGCTGATGAAGGAGGCATCCTCTCTGGAAACGCCGACGGTGGTCTGAAATATCCTGCCACTTGGTGCGGTGACAGAATGAGTGGAGAGAAGTTCGGTCAGTACAGCGTTCAAGCAATACCCCCCTTCAGACATAGGAGGGCCGTCAACCTTCCGGTCGCCGACAGGTGATCTTAGGTTGCAACAGCCTTGAATGAATTGGAAGGGTCTTCAGTGACTTGAAAGTCACCATAAGCGCGAAGCTTTGAGAAAAATTCCCGAGGATTATGGGGGCTTTCTGTGCATCTTGGAGTGAACTTTCCCTTGTCCACCGTGTGGATCAATTTCATACCTTCTCTTCGCAGCACCGCTGGTGGGGCTGGTAGTCCGTCATAGGCTAGACCCATCGGCCCTTTGGGATGGGCGAACTGACCCGGCCGCATCCCCACAGCGTAGGCCGCCATGGTCATATAGGCATCTTCAGCTATCACTGCGCTGCAGCTTCTAAGTATGCTCCGGGTATGCAGGAGACCAGCTGAAGCGATAGATCGAGCGCATTCCGAACTTAAGAAATAACCACCTCCGAAAACATTCTCGCCCAATGTCCACCCGTTAGATGTTGCCCTTCTTACGACATTTCTGAAGTCGCGGGTTCCGGGCACAAATCGGCGCTTCCAATGGATCTGCCAACGAAAAACATCGGGCATATTGCCGAAACTTTTGGGGGAACCATCGTAATTCATTGCATAGCGGCCAAAGATGCCAACCGTGGGGTTCGCCAAAGCGAATTCTTGGGCATCGTGAAATAGGCCGCACCCAATCATTAGCGCGTCGGTGTCCGTCTTGAGGACGAGGCGAAGCTCTGCTGAGTGGAGCGCAGCCGCTAAGCCGTCAGCGATCGTATGTACTAGGCCGGCATATTTCTCAGGTCGAGTGTTTCGGAGAATGACCAATCGAGGGTCTTTAAGCGCTAACAGAGCAGCGTACGTTCCGTCCTCCGTGTGATCGTCGATTGCAATTATGCGGCAATTGGGAGGGCAAAAGTAAAGGAAGCTATCAATGGAGTCTAATGCCTCCCTGATTTGGCCTGGACCGACCGCAACTATCAAAGCATAAGACACCTTCGTTTCCCCGACCCTCGGTGCGAGGTCTAATCTAGATCTCTCCAAATTGGAGGCTAATACTTCGCCGTTTTCAATCTTCCGTTGCGACATAAGTTCGCGGTGGGGTGGTGACCACCCTCGGTCAGTAAACGCACGAGTATTGGTCGCCTACCTGTGTCGAACTGGGGCTTCTGCTGTACCGCTCGCCGGGACCCGCTCATTGAATTGAGCCTCGCCTCGGCCAGGGAGAGCACATGAGCAAAACGGCGCCGGAATCCCCAAGCCGCGACCAGCAGTAAAAGAAAGCCGAGACAAGGAAAAGTAGGGCAGCGCCCAGAGCTTCCGCCCTCTGTTCAGATTCAAGAAGACCGTGATAACTCCCTGCAAAACTGAAATCGCGAACAAGGCTCCGACTAAGGCAAAGGACCTGAAGGCCGAACGAATAACTGCGATTTTGGCGGTGTGGATCGCAAACGACCTCTGCGAACGTCAGTCTATGAGACTGATCCCGAATGGTTTGATTCTTATCGTATGGGGATACTCGGTTTCTGGCCATTGTTGTCTGTGACGATCAGTCTTCACTGCATCTAGCCTGGGTCCGGGCCGGAAGCTTGCCACTCAATCAGAGTCATGGTCGCGTCTAGAGATGCTATCTCGGCAGTAAACCTCCGCTTCAGCGCGCGCGGCCGAAGCGCGGGCAGGTGGAGCTTCACAATCGTCTCTAGGCTGATCGTCTTAGGTTGATTGTCATCAGTGAGTTCAGTCATCGACGTTGGGTTGCTTCCCAAGAGGCGCAACCAACCTTTTTTCGGGTCGCTTTAGCCGTTGCGAAAATGAGGGATCGTTCTGATCCACGAAAAACCCCGCCGAACAAGCCCGGCGGGGTCGATTGCCTTTGACGTGCCCGAAGGGAGAGTCAGGCGAACTGGATGTCGACGGCTTCGCCGTGATTGATCCCCTTGAGATAAGCTTCGAAGTCATCAGCATGCCAACCGGCGTTCTTCAGGGCGTCGACGAGATAGACTTCCTGAGTGAATGTCTTGTCGCCATCGACGATCTGCAGCGTCAGCTTGAGGTCGTAGGCCTTCGCGTCGTTATGAAGATCGATGCCATTGAAGTCGATTCCCGCGCCTTTCAACGACGCAGACGCGCCAAGGATGGTCACGCCTTCGCCAAACTTCAGGGAGTCGACGCCAAACTTGAAATCGTCGACGAAATCGACGTCTCCCGCCTTAGCGAACTTATCGAAAACGAAGGTGTCTTCGCCAGCACCGCCGAACAAAACGTCGCTGCCGTGTCCGCCTAGGATCAGATCGTCGCCGTTCGAGCCGATCAACTGATCGTTTCCAGCCTTGCCTTCGAGTTTGGAGTTAGTTCCCGCAATACCCCAAATCGCATCTCCGCCGGCTGTCGCGCCGGGAACAAGTACGGTCATGGTTGTAGTCTCCTGTAGTCCCAGCCGCCCGCATGCGGAGAGAGGTTGCGGGCGCACCTTAAGCATTTGTTAAGGATGGAAGCTACTGAATTTCGGAGTCTTTTATTACACTTGGTTGTGAGAGTTAATTTCGCAACACGTTGTGTGCAGCCTTCGAGGGGCACGAAGCCTACCCGGCATTCGGGCAGGTTTTGAGAAGCCCTCCTGCGAACCAAAAGAGGAATGCGATCCAGGCGGCCGTGGAAAGGATACCGACCGCAAAGACGAGGATGGCTATAAGACTGCGGGCGCGCCCACGGCCCTGCGACATATCAGAGCTTCTCTGAGAAGCGCCGCACGCTCTTTCGGAGGCGCTCTTCGTCCCGTTGGTTTTTGCGACTAGCTAGTATCAAAATCGTGGATGCAACCATGGGGGGCGGAGCCTCGACCTGCCGGTAAGCTTAAACGTTTAGGTAAATTTTCAGCTTACGTTGCTGGCGTCAATGATCCGATGCATTGCTCTTCTTAGAACTCAGCACGGCCGCATCCACTGAGTTCTGAAATGGCCCCGCCCGGTTCGCCGCGGCGGGGTTTTTCGTGTCCGGCGACCTAACCTCTAGCTATTCAGAAGGCCGCCGTGATGGACCAAAAAGCTCCGAGTGCCATCATTCCGATCCAGCAAAGGTTGAGGACTATTCCCAACACCAGCACTGCCGGAGCAATTCGGGAGGACGTTTTACGTGGCACTAGCCGCCTTCCGAATCACGCAAATGAGCTTTTAGAGGAACGTTGAAACTAGGCGGCATTGAGTCGGAAGCACGGATAGGCCTTCTATGCCCGTCATCGTCATAGCTATGAAACAGCCATACCGCCGGAAACTCCATGATTGCGCCCAAAAGTCCGAACCGCTCAATCCGGCTATTCCTCGCGTAAGAGGCCATTCCTGACGGGGTTCTGCTTCCGGCCAAAATTAATATCGGAATCACAGCCAATGTGCGTACGATGGCACATAAGAAGGCCGCCACGCCCGATGCGGCAGGCGTGACGGCCCATGGGCTGCGTACAGTTGAGGGTCCGCAGGCAGCCGACTGTTGCACGTTCCGGACGCTATTGCAGTGACACTCGCGCAACAGTTATGGTTAACGAGATTTCCCCGCCCGGTTCGCCGCGGCGGGGCTTTTCGTTCGTCTCAGACGATCCGCATCCCCAGGCGCGTACAATGGCTCATAAGTAGCGGTCACGCCGATGCGGCGAGCGTGACGCCAGGTGGGGCTTCGATACTGTTGAGGAGTTCGGAAGTGGCCGCTTATTGCACCTAGAAAGTGCGTGGTGACCCAGCAACAGGTAAGGTTAGCGAAGGCGAGCCGATCCCCGTCTAATGGCAGCTTAAGACCAGAGCGCAACAGCTCCTTCAAGCTTGCGACGCAGGGCTGTGCGTAATCCGGCCCTTAATGGCTTGCTCCGCCAAGAACCCCAGCAGAGGTGTTTGCCGATCGTGTCTGGTCCGCGCCCGTTTCGTTGAGGAAAGAACACACTCCTCGGTGGGTAGTAAACCCTCTGATAGCGATGACGATTGGCGTGAAGGTACATCGTGATCGCATAGGGGCCAGCAACCCCAACGACTGATTTCTGTTCTTCCGGATCGTCTCGGGACGCAACTTCACAGGCGTGCTTGACGAAGTCAGCAAGGAACGGATGCCCGGCTTCAGCACCTAGAGCGGCGTTCCCGATCCTGAATGAACGCTCCGACCAATCAGAGGCCTGCTCGACAGGCAGGATGCACGGGTGACGTCTGATTTCGTCCGGGATCGGTCGATACATGAAGTAGTCCGTATCGACGTAGAAGCCGCCGTGAGCGTATAATAGTGCCAGCCGGGCAATGTCCGACTTCATGACGCCTAGCTTGATGCGCTCGTAAACTCCCACTTGTTCCGGAAAATACCGAGCCATCAGTTCCGAATTATCATCATCATCCCAAAGGGCGAACGACCAGTCCGGAAGGTGCCTTTGCATCCTTTTCCGCAAGACCGCTTCCTCCCAAGATAGGCGCTTGGTTCGCGCGGTCTGATGAAGAAGCCTCGGTATCATCGCGAACCTATGCCCCACGATCACGGAAAAGTAACGGCGGGAATCTGTCCAGTTGACGGTTCACTCTTCAATGACGACATATGTGATCGCGGACCCTGCACGGCCGCGACCTGACGGATGCGAACATTTTCACGGGCGATTGCATCGACCGGGCCCCGAAAGCAGGCAGATCACCAAGCGGCTGATAGCTAGCCCTCCTGCGGGATAGCAGTGGGTTGCGGCAGGATTGGAGCTTTGGCATGCAGACCTCCCTGATCGGGGAAGCGCAGCATGACCGCCCCGTCGCAATCCACTTGACGGCCGATTCCAAGGATAGCGAGTGCGGCCTCGCCAGAGCGCGAAGCACTGCCGGAAGTTCACGAGGGTCTTGTCTGCCTCTCCGACGCTTCTGAGGCCGCGGTTCATCTAAAACGGGCCGCGACCTGGCCACAGGTGACGACCCTAAACCGCAGTTCTCATGCGGTGGGACGACGATGATTGCCGGCCAAGCTGGGGGAGACGGCCGGCGGGTCGTCCCCTCTTGGGACATTGCTAAGCTCGGTCGAGATGGTTAGCCGGAAGAGAACGGTGGCGTTGCTGGCGCTTCAATAGACGCCGCCACGCCAGCTGCGAGCAACGGCGCTTTAGACAAGTGCGGAAGCACCCGAAAAGGATGCCGTCGCCGCCATTAAGCAGCCGAATTGAGCGCGGGCAGATTTCATGTCGTCGCCCACGCGCCTGTACTTGTATTGCTGCAGGGGAATGAAAAGAAGCCCCGCCCCGATTCGCCGCGCGGTGGGGGCTGTCGTTTGCTACGTCCCCCCACCGGGCACGATACGGGCGGGACGAAACGAGACGCCATCAACGCGCTCATTCGGCCAATGTCGGGACTAACAGTCTCGCTGCCTACCTTGACCTGAATACAAATGGGGCGGCCAATTCGACGAACTCGGATCAGTGGTCAACAATCGGCGATGGGCCCGTCTCAATCGAGGATGAGATCGGCCTGCTGTTCGCTACCCAGGTCGATACGTTGACGGTCTAGTCAATATCGACGCCAAAAACCTGCCATTCGATAATGGCAATGGTCGCATCCAGAGACGCAATTTCGGCAGGGGAGGTCGCTTCGGCGCGGGCGGCGCGAAGCGCCGGAAGATGCGTTTTTGCGATTACTTCAAGAGTAATCGGCTTCGGCTGATTGTCGGTAGCTTCGGTCTTCAACATGCGGTTGCTCCCCAGCAAGTGCAGCTGAATCCTTATTGGACTGCACCATTCATTGCAAACTGAGGGAATGTCCTGATCACCGGGAAGAGGCCGCCACGCCTGATGCGGTCAATGTCTCGGGTAGCCCCGTCGCCACTTCTACTAATCATTTCGTGCGCGGGCTTCTCGATGAAGGTCGAAACCAGAGCCGCCGCTGGAATCGATGCTGGGATCCCTAGAGCTACCGCGATCAGAACCGATATGTCGAGATGTTCGGCGCCGCCCGCAATGCCTTACCGAGCGTGAAATGCAGCAGTTAGAGCGAATAGGACCACGTGCCGAGCTTCACCAGCTGAGTCGCCCGAAGACGGGCAGCGACAAAGCAGACGAACAGGAGCGTCGCCGTGCGATAGCTCTGGGGCAGGAATCTTGCCCACCCCGAATGCCCGATCAACGAATAACGGATGGCGAGGCCAAGGGTGATAAACAGGAGGGCCGAGCGATCGCCTTGTAAATGCGGAACAGCATCATTCCAGCGATGAATAGATGGCTGTGCTGCGTTAGTATCAGTTGATCGAGCGCGACGCTCGGAAGTGCTCTCCCCAAAGCGAGGCGTCGCCGAAGCGAACGGCGATCAGACCACACCGCAGCGCGAGCGGGACAATGGCTTTCATCCGAAAACGGTCAGATGGAAGATGATGGAATGACCGCCTTGCTTCGCTCGCTCAGCAAGACCACCTACGTTGTCTCCGACCTGCACGGGCGGTTTGACCTGCTAGAAGCAGCCCTCGCCAAAATCGAAGAGGCCGAGCCTGGGACCGTCGTTTTCACCGGCGATTACATCGACCGTGGTCCAGCAAGCCGCCAGATTATCGCGCGGCTGATGGCCGGCCCTCCAGTGGGATGGCGGTGGATCTGCCTCATGGGCAATCACGAACAGATGATGCTTGAGACAATCCGCAAGCCGCTGGAGCCCGATTGGTGGCTGAGCAACGGCGGGTTCGCCACGATGGCTTCATACGGTAAGAAGGTGCCCGACGCCCATCTGGACTGGATTGCCGCCCTTCCTCGTCACTATGAGGACCAGCATCGCATCTACGTCCATGCTGGGTGCGTGTCGACGTTCAACCTGGAGTGCCAGCCAGACCAGCTTCTCTGGTTTCGCTGCGAACGTGACGAGGATTATAGCTATCGCGGCAAGCATGTCATTCACGGTCACACACCGTTCCACGACGGGCCAGTCTGCCTGAAAGGCCGGACCAATCTCGATACGTTGGCATGGAAGAGCGGTCGACTTGTGGTCGGCGTGTTTGAAGACGTCCTTGCCGGCGGTCCGATCTCGCTAATCGAGGTCACAGAACACGATCTGTCAATCCTCCCACAAGCACGGTAAGCGGCGGCTCTCGCTCTCGATCCAAGGGGAAGGCATAGCCTGAGGGCTATCTCGAAGACGACGGGGGACATCAGCGGCGCGCTCTGCCCGGCGTCCACGCCATGCCCCTTAGGCTATAATTGGGGAATGTCCGGGCCTGCCGAGAGACAAATTCCGCTCCCGTTTGATCGCGAGGTAGGCCGCCGATGAGCTTCTAACCGATTCAGCGTGGCGGCCCTTACGGCGTTGCCTCGCGCATCTCGCCAGTGAGCGGCCGGCTGGGTTTGCCTTCATGACGCGGTGCAGTGCATCTAGGTCGCTCTCTAAGACCCAAGAGCCTTTTCCGTCGACGGAAAACTATGCCCAACATCTAGGTGGTAGCGATTGAGTCCCTACTCTGCAACCCGGATGAGGGCCTCGACATTCACGTCATCCAGCATGGGATGACGGCGTCCAGCGTGGGGCGAATTGAGCGACTGGTTCAGTGATAGCAAAAGGCGAGGCGAGCATGTGCTCTACGACTTCGACGAGGTCGCAGTTGGGTGCTCTTCGAGACCGAAATATTGGCGACGCTAGCGTTTCATGAAGCGTCGCCGCGTAGGGACGTTGTGCGCCGCGATCTGAGTATCGATGTGGATTCGTTCTGGCTGTCGAGCCGCCGCTCGGACCGGGATGACATCAGGTAAAACGGTTGCATTTTGCCGATCGAACCAGGTGAGGATTGGTCGCAATCTCTTCCGGATAGGGGCGCCGCATCCCGTTTGATCTGCTATGATTGGTACATGGAATCAGACCGCGCTCCTTTGGCCGTCCTTGTTGCGGCTTTCCTCGTTTTCGTGGCTTTAGCAGCGCCTTTTCTGAGACGAGCCTTTTTCTAGTGATGAGGCGCTTGGACGCGGTCAGACGACCGCCCAAACGAGTTTCCACACCAGAAACAGGGTCCAAACCGGAACCAGAGCTACGCCAATTGCGAGCACGGCTGCCGATGCTAGGCCCATCTTTGGTGGTGATTTGATAGCCTGTGGCATGGATGCTTCTTCGGCTTGATTCATCAGCGTGCCTTTCATACGTACCGAAAGACATACCAAAGTCGGACATGCGGCCAAATAGTGACTGCGATCTTTTGCAGATTTACCTAAAGATTTAAGATTAAAAGGCAAGATTGCATAATGCAGCAGAATAGAGTGTACGCGTTCCCCGTCGAGTCAGAATCGTGTCTTAATGCAATGCCAAACCTTTTAGTCGCTCCACACTGATCGCACCCATATCGATGAGCTTGAGAAGGCTAAGCCGCCCTCCTGTGCGCTTCTTCACCCGCTTGGAGGAGGATGCCCCGAAGGGTGCTCAAGTGCTCGTCGACTCGGGCTGAGAGCGCAAATTCCAACAAATAAGTATGCGCTGTGGCCGGCGGCAGCATCACTCGCGTGAGGCCATCACTCCCCTTGCGACGCGTCCATCCAGCCTCGATAATCTGCTCGCGGGCCCTTTTCTCCTCTATCTGGAAGAAGTCTCCGAGTTCTTTATAGCTCAACCACAACTGCATTTAACCACTCCTTGATAGAGGAGAGCTTGGCAGAAGTGTTCTGCTATTGCGCCAATCCGTTCGGTAAAACTTTATCTCTTTAGTCAAGGAATTCGACGAAGGCCGGCCTAGTCGCCTGAACGGCCGTTCCGTGACCTCGCTAAGCATGCAACCAGCCGCTGCAGCCGAGATCAGATTCTCAATGCAGCCGCCATCATGCTGAGGCAAACATCAATAATCCTTCACCTTCCATTGGAAGGAAAGGATATATAATGCTTGGAGAAATAGACGCGCTTGCGATCCGCGATCTGACCTACATTGTCGGGCACGACAAGGACAATCTTGCGGGCAAGTTCCCGCTTCCTGCTCGCATCCGCGGCACGATCGACATCTCGACGCAGGGCGGCACAGTCGTCCTCGGCTCGGGCACCGACGACACGACAAGAGACGCGAATTTCATCGCTCTGCAGGCTGCGCTCGATTACGCCGACGCCAGCGGCAAATACGTCGATGTCCCGACTGGTCGGTACGAAGCGCACTACACCGGCATGCAAGGTGCTCAGAAGGTCGGCCTGCAGATCAAAGCTGGCATTCCGGGTGTCCGCGGCGATGCCGGCTCCGTCTTCGCGCAGTACTCGCAAAACCACCCGATTCTGACGATCGGCGAAACAACGGTTCGCAGCTATTTCGGGGAATACCAAGGGCTCTCGGTGGTCAACGGGGTCGACCAAACGGGCCAAGTCGACAGCGCCGGCATTCAGCTGGGAGCAATGACCTATTGCTACCTCGATAAGATCAGCGTGCAGCCATACAGCAATGGGGCAGGCGCCGAGGCGGGCTACTTCGACCCTTACGACGGTATGAAGACGATTGCTGGGACGATCTGGTCGAACAAGTTCCAACGCATCAACATCGGCGGCGGAAAGAGGAACCTTCTCCGGTGGACGGCGGATGGCACTGGCTCGAAATGGGACGTTCTCTATTGCGGCGGCCATCGAGGGGGTGCGCGCATTCCGGCCCTGATCGAAGCAGTGGTTCGCTTTGAGAACACGAGCCAGATGGACATCGACCAGATGAACATCGAGTGGACGGAGGCCACCAGCCTTTTCCTGAGCAATGCTAAGCTCATCGAAATCAAGTCGTTACATCATGAAGGCAACAAACTTCCCAATGTGTTCCACCCGTCGTTCTTCAGGGTTTCCTCTTCGGAGCTGCTGCTCACATCGTTGCAGGTTTTCGACCCGCGCGTGGCGAATGGGGAATTCACCGGAACGGCCGCTATGTTCTCCCATTTCGGCCGCACGGTTCTGAACGTCAAAAATATGGGTCTACGCGTTCAGGCCCCGAACGGCTTCAACGATGTCGACTGGCATCTGAACTTCAACCGCGACGACGAACCCCTTAGCCTTAACGGAGGCGCGCATGCTGGCGTCTGCAAGATCGAAGGTATCTATCTCGCTGGGGCTCAACAACTCGTTCTCGACCCAAAGACGCCAAAGACGTCCCACGGTAACCTAAACCTGCTCGGCATCGGAGAATACAACTGGAACTACTGCTTCTCGACCACTGAGAGGTTGTGGGTCAAGATCCCCGGTGGCGTTGCTGCGACTTACGCCATGTACGGCGCGCATCGGCATACCGCGATCACGATTGAAGACCCGATCATAGGCGCCAAGACGATCCAGCTGAGACCCGAACTTCTTGCTGGGTCTGGCATCGGTTCGGCCGTCCAGCGCGAGCGCGGCGACACGGTTTCGATCCATCGCGAAGCCACGGCAACCGGCGCATTCAACGTCGTCGTGACTGACGGGACCAACGTCATCGAGAATATCGCGGAGAACACGACATCTCCAGGCACCCGGCGTAAGTACGTGTGGAACGGAACGAGCTGGAACGCTTACGCCTAGCGGAGCAAGACGGGCCGCCACCTAGCCACAGGTGACGGCCCTAAACCGCAGTCGCCGGACCCGCTGCCGAAGCAAGAACCCTGTCATAAAGAGTTGAGCAGTCAGACACCACGGCTCGCGACTGCTGGGTTCGCTGCCGCTCGATGCAAGGACTATTTTCCTCTCTCTCTTAATGCGGCTGATCGAGGGAAACAATTCACTCGGTGGCGCCGTTCTGCGTCTTGAGCTGCGCCGTGCCGGCAGCATAAATCCCATCATACTGAGGTGATTTCTGCTATCTCGGGGCTCGCCGCCCGGTGGCTGTCGACTTGGCAACCCCCTAGCCAGATCGGGAAGGTCTCTTCTGGCAACTTGCTGCAACGAAGTCCAAAACGAGATGGTCGAACAAGCAATTCTGACAACTCAAGGGGCCGTCACCCAGCCACTGGTGACAGCCCTTAACCGTGGTCCTCATGCAGGGGGACTAGGCGAATGCCGGCCTTCCTGGGGGTGAGATGACTGGCGAGGTCCCTTCCCGGGACGCTCAGAAGCTGCCCGGAACTGGTTAGCATACCCTCAATTGACGGGCCGTCATTTCCAAGATCGTCGAGAAACGGGTGATCCGGCACGATCGCTGCTCCGCGAAACCGTCATCACTCACCATCACTGCGCGTCCCAAATGGCGAGCAAGCCATCGGCAATCTCACCTCATGCGTTTGCGTAATCGTTAAGCGAGCGGGATAGAGGCCATCGGCCCGCGCCTATGGCACGGTTCTGACGTCGAGCTGATATCAGCCTTGGATAAACGATCGCAGCCGCCACAGAGACAGACGGCGTTGAAGTCGCTGGAGAGCGATTACGAGGCTTGGCTCTAATGGTTGTTGCGCCGGCGGAGGATAACGTCGCCGGCATTGACCTGCGGCATGCTCTTCCTTCGTTTCGATTTGCAACATGTTGCAAAGCCGCGGTTCGGTGATCGCGGCTTTCCACAATTCGCATTCGTTCATCTGGCGGGCCGTTGAGGCACCGCCGTACCTTGGTCCGGCATACGGAACCGGACCCCGGCGCCCCGCCTGAGCGAGGGATACACGCTGAAGAGGTCTTCCTCCGAGCACACACTCGATATGAGGATGACCTAACATGAATGAGCATAGACATCGGGCGCGCCCACGCGTGGCCATTGCTCCGATTACTGCTGACCACAACACCAGCCAGATCCAATTCAGACCGAAGATCGACTGGGTTCCCATCGACGCGGTCAAGCCGGCCAAGCGCCGCGTTCGCAAGCACCCTCCGAAGAAGATCGAGCGGATTGCCGCCAATATCCGGCGGTTCGGATGCGTTCTGCCGATTTTGGTCGACCGCAATCTCGGCATCATCGGCGGCCATGCCGTCGTCGAGGCCTGCAGGAGTGCCGAGCTCTCAGAAGTGCCGGTCGTCCGCGCCGAACATCTCAATGAAGCAGAGATCACCACGCTCAAACTCTGGCTGAACCGCAGCACCGAGGGCAGCGAATGGGATTGGACCGCAGTCGCCCTTGATTTCGATGATCTCGCCGCGATGGATCTCGACTTCGATCTGTCGCTGACCGGGTTCGACACGCCGATGGTCGACTGGATCTATGCGGAGGCTGGTCGCGACCAGAGCGATCCGGCCGATGAGGCGATGCCAGCGCCACAAGGACCGGCCGTGACGCTGCCGGGCGATCTCTGGCTGCTTGATGGGCACAGGATCATCTGCGGCGATGCGCGTGATCCGGAGGTCTATCGACGGTTGATGGACGGCCAGAAGGCGAGGATGGTCTTCCAGGACTGCCCCTACAATGTGCCGATCAAGGGACACGTCTCCGGTCTCGGCCGCATCCAGCATCGCGAGTTCCAGATGGCGTCCGGCGAGATGTCGCCGGCGGAGTTCGCCATCTTCCTCAAGGAGGTGTTCGGGCAGGTCGCGCGCCATTCCATGGATGGCTCGGTCCACTTCGCCTGCATGGACTGGCGCCATATGAACGAGATGCTGGACGCCGGGCGCCAGGCCTATTCCGAGCTGATCAATCTGTGCGTCTGGAACAAGCAGGCCGGCGGGATGGGCTCATTGTACCGTAGCGCCCATGAGCTGATCTATGTTTGGAAGAGCGGCAAGGCCTCGGTCACCAACAATGTCGGGCTTGGCAAGTCCGGCCGCTACCGGACCAATGTCCTCGACTATCCCGGCATGGCGCAGTTCGGCCGTGATCGCGACGAGGCGCTCGCCAGCCATCCGACGGTCAAGCCGGTCGCGCTCGTCCATGACCTGATCCTCGACGTCTCCCATCGTGGCGAGATCGTCCTCGATCCGTTCCTCGGCGCCGGCACCACCGTCATCGCCGCGCACCGGACCGGGCGGCGTGGCTACGGGATCGAGATCGACCCGCACTATGTCGACACGGCGATCCGCAGGATGAAGGAGCGCACCGGCATCAGCGCCATCCATGAGGCGACAGGTCTCAGCCTCGACGAGACGGCACGGCTGCGTGCGGAGCAGGAGAAGGCCGGAGAGGGGTGCGATGACTGACAAACGCAAACGCCACTCCGGCGATTACGAGGTCGGCTATCGCAAGCCGCCGGCGGAACATCGTTTTGCGCCGGGACGATCCGGCAATCCCAAAGGCCGCCGGAAGAAGGTCGTGGAGACCGACAAGGAGCTCCTAATCCGGCTGCTCGCCGAGGAGAGGAAAGTCCCTCTCGATGGCAAATCGGTCAAGATGACCAGGCGGGAAGCGCTGTGGCGTCGCTTGCTTGCTGAATGCCAGAAAAGCCCGAAGCTGCTACTTGAGGTTCTCAAGATCCTTCAGCTCGGTGGACGCGCGGAAAGCTCGCCTGCGCCGGATAATGACAACCTGCCTACTGCAGACGCCGAGATCATCGAGCGGTATCTGGCGGCCAAGGTGGCTCGTCCGCGGTCAAACAAGGGAGGCGGCGATGAGTGATCGTCGCCGCCTGCTGCAGGCGGTCCTGCGCAGTGATCTTCAGAGCTTCATCGCGAAGGTCTTCACGACGCTCGAACCGGGAACGCCTTATCAGGACAATTGGCATCTCCACGCCATTGCCCACGCGCTCACCCGGGTCTGGCTCGGCGAGACCACTCGGCTGATCATCAATGTGCCGCCGCGGATGATGAAGTCGATTGCGGTTACCCAGGCGTTCAGCGCCTGGGTGCTCGGGCATGATCCGACCAAGAGGATCCTCACCGTGACCTATGCCCGCGAATTCGCGCGCAAGCAGGCGCTCGACTTCAAGACGGTGGTCGAGAGCGAATGGTTCACGGACCTGTTTCCTGATTGCCGGATCGATCAGCGCCGCTCTCGCGGCATCGAGATCGTCACGAGCTTGCAGGGATCGCGTTATGCCGGCGCGATGGGCGGCGGCGTGCTCGGTCGTGGCGGCGATCTCATCATCATCGACGACCCGATCAAGGCCGTCGATGCGGTCTCCGAGGCGGAACGACGTCGCGTCAACGAGACCTATTCCAACACGCTCTACACCCGCCTCAACAGCAAACGGGTCGGTGCCATCGTCATCATCATGCAGCGCTTGCACGAGGACGATCTCGTCGGCCATGTGCTCGACAGGGACGAGTGGGAGGTCCTCAGCATTCCCGCGATCGCGTCGGAGGAGATGACCTACCGGACTGGAGCCGGGCCGGATGACGTCTATGTCCGGCCAATCGGCGAAGTGCTTCATGCCAAGCGCGAGAGCGCGGCCGAGCTCGAACTCATCCGTCGCAATATCGGCAGTATGGAGTTCTCCGCCCAGTACCAGCAAAGCCCGGTTCCGCTCGATGGCAATCTCATTCACCGCGACTGGCTGAGGTTCTACGATGGCCCACCGGAGGCATTCGATTATGTCGTCGCGTCCTGGGACACCGCCTCGACCATCGAGGAGGTCAGCGACTGGTCGGTCGGCACAATCTGGGGTGCGAGGGAGCAGAGCTTCTACCTTCTCGATGTCAAACGGGTGCGGCTCGAAGTGCCGGAACTGCGGCGGCTGATTGTCGAGACGTCGCTGCTGCACAACGTCGATGCGACACTCATCGAAGACACCGAGCTCGGTCGTGCTATCGCCCAGGATCTCCGCCGCCAGAAACTGCTGCGCTGCATCTTGAGAAAGCCGCGCTACGACAAAACCGCTCGCCTGCTCGTCCAGGCGGCACGGTTCGAGGCTGGGCAGGTGGTGTTGCCGCGGCAGGCGCCCTGGCTTGATGACTTCATCGCCGAACTGCTGGCCTTCCCGCGCGGCCGCCATGACGATCAGGTGGACTCGACCTCGCAGGCACTCTCTGAGCTGACCCAGCGCACCTCGCGTCACCTCATCGACCAAAGGCTCGCTGCCAAGCCGAGACCGCGGACGCGGCGGCGGTTGCGGAAGACGTGAGAGGAATGCGGGCCGCCGCGATTTTCAGGGAAGATGCAGCGGCGGCCCGATCTCACCGCCAGAGGGCCCAGGATGCGGAGAGCAGCCGGTAGTTGCAATGCAGCCCCTGACGGAGTCTCTTCCGGGTCACACCGAGCCGCGTTCGTCGGTCAGTGAGAATAAGATCATCCTAGCGCACCACTGCCCGGCAGAACCGGGCGGCGTCGGTGCGATAATCCTCGCAATACGACCGAGCGATGCCCCGACCGAGGCTTTTGGTATCGACGGTCGAGAGATTGAGCATGTCGGCGCCGAGGAACTCGTCCCATTGGATCTTCATCAGCTCCTTGCGCGGCAGGCTGAAGACGAAGGCATAGACCTCTTCGGTGCGCTTATAATCATCGACAGCGAGCGCTTTGACGATGAACTGCACCCCGGAATAGGCGGTCTCCTGTTTAAGCGTCAGTTGTGCGACGCGCTTATAGGCCTCCGACGCCGAGAACAGCATGCCCGCTTCGGACCAGAATTCCGGCTGGAAGTAGGTCACCCGTACCAGTTTGCCCTTGAGCTGGCCATCCTCCTGATCGATGAAGCTGATGTCCTGAATGATGTTTGTCGCCACGCTTTTCAGGGCATCGACAAATTGGTCCTGTTGGCGTTGCGGGGCGAGCGCCGTCTCCTGCGCTTCCTGTTCCAGTTTCGCCGCGACGCGCGCCTGACGCTCAGCCTCCTTGGTTCGCACCTGTTCCTCGTTCTGGCGCATCAGGGCGGCATAACGCTCCGGCTCCTCGCTCTGCAGACGCTCACGCGCGGCGACCTCGGCCACATGAACAGCCTGTTCCGCTTTGCTGATTTGGTTGCTGATCGGCTCGAAGCCGAAGGCAAGGACGCCGAAGAGAGCGAGCGCCAGCCAGCGTGACCTGATCGGCGGCAGCGGCCTGATGATCGAGATGAAGGAGTAGAGCCAGCCGAGCGCCAACAGAGCTTGTCCAAGGGTCCAATAGCCGACCATTCCGTTCTCCCTTTTGAAGTGGCCGTGCAATCGCATCGTTGCCGCAGCAAGTCGAGCGAAACATCCGGTATTCGGATATCTAATTTTTGGATACTTGCAAATCGCCAGTAGCTGCTCATGCGCATTCACAGCGCCGAGCCGATGGCCCCAACACCCCGCCAGAAACGACTAAGTGAGCTTCTGGCCGAGCAGCGCCAGAAGACTGGCCTGAAACAGGTCGAGGTTGCCAAAGAGCTTGGCCGCCATCAGCCCTTCATCGCCAATATCGAAAGCGGTCAACGCCGCGTCGATCTCGTTGAGCTGATCGCAATCGCCGACATCATCGGCTTAGATCTCGCCGAGGTCATTCGCGAGTTGAGAAAGATCCCGCCCTAGCATCCGAGAAAACTCTCGACTTTCGGCGTGCCCGCAAGCGTCATTCAGCTTCATTTCAGGGGAGATGATGATGACTCCGCAATAGGCCGAGCAGGTGGGGCCGATTTTTTTTGAAGGAGATGCGTGAGCGGCTGCGGGAGGCATTAGCCTGCGCCCGGGCGGCTAAGGCCAATCTGCAGAACGGTGCCGCGACAGTGCGCTCAGGATTACGCTCGACGTCGAGGTCCTGACCGCGGAGCGCGGGGCAATCAGGCCTCTCGGACGTTCGCTGTGTACGCCGGGCGTGCGGCGATTAAGCTTATTTTCTTATTCTTACCGAGCGAGTCGCGCGTAACGTGCATAGTGCCCGTCGGTAGAGGGGCGACTATGTTCGGGATTTTCAAGTCGAAGAAGAGACGGCCGGTGCCGCCTCGACCAAACCACGTGGATCGTCGCTCTCCTCAATTACGAGCAGAAATCGTCGGCCTCAATACGTCGTTTCAGGGGCTCGTCGACGAGTTCATTCTAACCCGAGGATTTGCCGCTACCCGAGATCTGCTGGATGAATTGGCGGCGCATCTGCGGCGAGCACAACCGCCGATAGACGCCGCGGCGGAGATGAAAGCGTTCGCGCAGAAGCTGCCCCGACACCGGGATCGAATGCGTCGCGAGATCGAAGACATCCTCGCCGAATGGTCGGATTTGCCTGAGCAAAGGGATGGCCGAGCCGCAATTGAGCAGGCGATCGAGAGCAAGTTGGCAACGTGGGATCAGCAGGTCCGGTCGGCTGCCCGTGATCTCATCAACGCCGTCGCCGATTAGCTGGTCGCGGAGGTCACCTTGTCAGAAACTCATTCCTGACGGTCATATCCTTGCTGACGGCATCGTTGATTTCTGTCAATGACCGGCCCACGGATCGCCGAGATACAGGACGCCGCCCGCGCGGCACGTGGTCGCCTGAGGCAAGTTTGACCGGGACAGGCAGGGCTGTTGTAGGCTAGAGTTATTCCATGGTTGACGGAATTTCCGTTCTGAAGCCCGACTACGCTCACTTCTTCGACGAAGCCGTGGAGCGCCTGCATACCGAGCGGCGCTACCGGGTCTTTGCTGATCTCGAACGCGTGGCAGGGCGTTTTCCGCGTGCTCTCTGGCATAGGCCGGAAGGCACAAGCGAAATCGTGGTCTGGTGCTCGAACGATTATCTCGGCATGGGCCAGCATCCGGATGTCGTTTCGGCGATGGCCGAGACCGCGCTGAAATCCGGCGCCGGCGCCGGCGGCACGCGCAACATCTCGGGCAATCACCATCCGATCGTCCAGCTCGAACAGGAACTGGCCGACCTGCACGGCAAGCCGGGCGCACTTGTGTTCTCGTCCGGCTATGTGGCCAACGAGGCGGCGATCTCGTCGATCGCGCGCATCCTGCCGAATTGCCTGCTTCTCTCCGACGAGCTGAACCACGCCTCGATGATCGCGGGCGTGAAGAATTCCGGCTGCGAGAAGAAGATCTTCCGCCACAACGATGTCACGCATCTCGAAGAGCTCCTGAAGGCCGAGCCACGCGACCGCGCCAAGGTCATCCTGTTCGAGAGCGTCTATTCCATGGACGGCGACATCGCGCCGATGGAGGCGATCTGCGATCTCGCGGAGCGCTACGGCGCGATGACCTATCTCGACGAAGTGCATGCCGTCGGCATGTACGGCCCACGCGGCGCCGGCGTCGCTGAGCGCGACGGCGTGATGGAGCGGATCGACGTCATCGAGGGCACGCTCGCCAAGGCGTTCGGCGTGGTCGGCGGGTATATCGCGGCGTCGGCCGCGATCGTCGATGCCGTTCGCTCCTATGCGGCGGGGTTCATATTCACGAGCACGATGCCGCCGGCCGTGGCCGCCGCGGCGCGAGCCTCGATCCAGCATCTGAAGGCGTCGAGCGCCGAGCGCGAGATGCAGCAGCGTCAGGCACAGGCGACGAAGCGGGCGCTGTCCGCGCGCGGTCTGCCGGTCCTGCCGGGCGAGACTCATATCGTGCCGGTGATCGTCGGCGATCCGAGCCTGGCGAAGGCCGCGTCCGACCGCCTGTTGCAGAAGCACGCGATCTACGTCCAGCCGATCAACTATCCGACGGTGCCGCGCGGCACCGAGCGGCTGCGGTTCACGCCGACGCCGTTCCACACCGACGATCTGATCCTGGAACTGGCGGACGCGCTCGACGAGACGTGGAGCGCGCTGCAGCTGAAGCGGATCTCGGTCGCGGCCGAATAAGGCTCAGGCCGGCCTGCGGGCGAGGAGGTCGCGGATCTCCTCGAGCAGCTTCTCGCTCTTCGGAACTTCCGCCACCTCCGCCGGCTTCGCCTCTTCCCTGGCGCGCAGCCTGTTGATGCCGCGCACCGCGAGGAACAGGATCCAGGCGACGATCAGGAAATTGAGGCCCACGGTGAGGAACTTGCCGTAGCCGATCGTGGCGCCTGCGGCCTTGGCGGCATCGTAGGTCGGTGCGGCCGCGCCGGTGAGCTGGAAGAAATAGTTCGAGAAATCGAGGCCGCCGGTGACGAAGCCGATGATCGGCATCACGACATCCTCGACCAGCGAACTGACGATCTGGCTGAATGCGGCGCCGATGATCACGCCGACGGCAAGGTCGACGACATTGCCCTTGAGGGCGAATTTCTTGAACTCTTCGAGCATTGCTTCCTCCCGGCGGGATGGTTCAGCTTCGCCCGTCAAGTGACGGAATCGCAAGGCCGCTTTCGATCAACGGGTTGCTATCTTCAGTTTGCGGATGGCGTCGGAGACCCGCTTTGACTTGTCGACGTCGACGAAATCCTTCGGGCTGAACGGCGGGTCGCCGCGGCCGACGAACACCTTGAAGCCCTCCTTCGTCGCGACCACGTCGCCGCCCCTGAGTGTCGCGTCGTGCAGCAGCGGGACCATGAAGGGTTCGGCGGTTTGAGACAGCGGGCAGGCGAGCGCGACGGGCTGCGCAGGCTTCGGTAAAGGATTCTGGCCGAGAGCGGCCCGGCCTTCGAGAAGAGGCGGCGAGGTTTCGGTATCGGCCTTGGCGACGCTCGTCGGTGTGAACCCCGCGCCAGGCTCAAATTTCTCGACAATCAGTTTGGTTGGCGATCCATTGCCGGCCGCGGTACACATCAACTCGGCGTCCTGATAGCTCGGCTTTTCCGGCATGATGCCGAGCGCGATCTCGGCGCCGTCGCATATCCGCCGGCAGACCACGCGCTCGAAATCGTGCGACACCGCCGCCGCCCGCCGCGGGCGTTCGATGAACTCTCTAGGACCGAAGAAATCGAAGAAGCGGGTGACCGGCGGAGGTGGGCTTTCATATCGCGGTTGCGGTCGCGACCGGCGGGCCTGGTTGAGCAGGAACTCGAGCGCGCTTTCGGCGCGGACGGGGGCGGTGTCGAGGACGAGGCCGGAGAGTATCAGGCCGCCAAGCGCGGTGATCGTAGCGACATGGAGCTTCCCGGGTTTGCGCATCAGGGCCTCGTGGTGACCGATTGTTAACCCCCGATCCCGGCAAAGGTTCAGCCCCGGAGCGCAGTGACGCCTGTCACATGTGCCGATAGAAGTTCGCAGGCGAAGGGGATATTTCAGGGTTCAGGCGTATCGCTGAGGGCGTCGCCGCGTCCCGCCGGGACGACCTAAGGACCGCGCAATGCTTGATGGCTGGACCGTCGTCACGATTGCCTTCGCCTATGTGGGCCTGTTGTTCGCCATCGCCGCCATCGGCGACCGGATGGCGCCGTCCTGGCTGAACGGCTCGGCGCGTCCTTACATTTACTCCTTCTCGATCGCGGTTTATTGCACCTCCTGGACGTTCTTCGGTGGAGTCGGGCTCGCCACCGAGACGGGCCTCGAATTCATCGCGCTCTATGCCGGGCCGATCATCGCCTTCACCGTCGGCGCGCCGCTGATCCGGCATATCGTCCGGCTGGCGAAGGCGCAGAACATCACCTCCATCGCGGACTTCATGTCCGCCCGGTTCGGCAAGAGCCAGTCGCTGTCTGTGCTGATCTCGGTCGGCCTCGTCGTCGCCGTCCTGCCCTATATCGCGCTGCAGCTCGAGGCGATCGCGGCCTCGGTCGAGCTTCTGCTGACCGGCGGCGGCTCGCCCGCGACCGGCATGCCGGACTTCGCGCTCTGGATGGCCCTGGTCCTCGCCGCCTTCGCGGCCTTGTTCGGAACCCGCCGCGCCGACGCGACCGAACACCAGAACGGCCTGATGCTGGCGATCGCGACGGAGTCGGTGGTCAAGCTGCTCGCCTTCATCATCGTCGGCGTCTACGCGATCTGGTTCGTCTTCGAGGGGCCGGACGATCTGATCCAGCGATCGAACGAAACCAATCTCATCCAGCGTTTCGAGCAGATGCCCCGACTCGATGTCTGGGCGACGGTTCTCCTGATGTCGTTCGCGGCGGTGTTCCTGCTGCCACGGCAGTTCCACGTCACCGTGGTCGAGAATTCGAATGAGGAGGACGTCCGCCACGCCTCGTGGCTGTTTCCGATCTACCTGCTCCTGATCGTCGTCCTAATCATCCCGATCTCGCTCGCGGGCATGCTGATGTTCGGCGATGGCGGACTGTCGCCGGACATGTACGTCCTGAGCCTGCCGATCATTTCGGGCAACATCTTCGTCACGGTCGCGGCCTGTATCGGCGGCTTCTCGGCGGCGACCGCGATGGTGATCGTCGAGACGGTGGCGCTCGCGATCATGATCTCGAACAACATCGCCGTGCCGGCGCTGCTCAGATATCGCAACGCGGCGGACGTGCCGAAACTCCTGCTCCTGACCCGGCGCGTTTCGATCGTCGCGATCCTGCTGATGGCCTACACCTATCACCGGCTGGCGACCCATGCCGGGCTTTCCAATATCGGCCTGCTGTCGCTGTCGGCGCTGATCCAGTTCGCGCCGGCCTTCTTCGGTGGTCTGTTCTGGCGCGATGCAACGGCGCGTGGTGCGTTTTGGGGCATCACGACCGGCTTTCTGGTCTGGGCCTATACGCTGCTTCTGCCCGGCATTGGCGGGGAGGGGCTGTCGGTCGGCCACATCGCGACCGACGGGCTGCTCGGTCTCGACTGGCTGAAGCCGCAGGCGCTGTTCGGCGCCAATCTCGATCCGCTCGTTCACGGTGTGGTCTGGAGCGTTGGTCTCAATATCGGGGCCTTCGTTTTCGGTTCGCTGACCCGCGCCGGCTCGCCCATGGAGCGGCTGCAGGCGAACGTCTTCGTCGGCCCGCATACGAACGAGATCGCCCAGAGCTTCCATGGCTGGCACACGCCGATCGAGGTCGGCCAATTGCAGGCGACCGTCGGGACCTATCTCGGCGAGGAGCGGACGGCGAAGGCCTTCCAGGATTTCGGCGATGCGCGATCGGCGCGACAGGGGCCGGCGGAGAACGCCGACATCCACATGCTGCGCTTCGCCGAGCATCTCCTTGCCTCGGTGATCGGCTCGCCGTCGTCGCGGCTCGTCCTGTCGCGGCTCTTACAGCGCGGAGCGATGTCCCAGGATGCCGCGATGCAGCTTCTCGACGATGCGTCGGCCGCGATCCTCTATTCGCGCGACCTGCTGCAAACCGCGCTCGACCATGCCCGACAGGGCGTGGCGGTGTTCGACCGCGACCTTCGGCTCGCCTGCTGGAATCGCGAATATGTCCGCATCTTCGGCTATCCGCAGGACGTGCTGAAGACCGGCATGCCGCTCGACGAGATCATCCGCGTCAATGCCGAGCGGGGCCTCTACGGCGCGGGGCGGCCGGACGAGCTCCTGGCCGAGCGGCTGCAACAGATATCGCAGACCGACCGTTCCTATCGCACGACCTTCTATCCGATGAACCGGGTGATCGAGATCCGGACGAATCGGATGCCGGATATGGGCCTGGTCGCGACCTTCACCGACGTCACCGAGACGGTCGAAGCCGAGAAGGCGCTGGAGCGGCGCGTCGATGAGCGCACACGGGAACTGACCGAGCTGAACAAGGAGCTGGCGCGGGCGAAGGCGCAGGCCGACGACGCCAACGTCTCGAAGACGCGCTTCCTGGCGGCAGCCAGCCACGACATCCTCCAGCCGCTGAACGCGGCCCGCCTATACGTGGCCAGCCTGACCGACAGCGCGCAGGATGGACGCATGCGTCCGGAACTCGTCACCAATATCGACGCCTCGCTGCAATCGGTCGAAGAGATATTCACGACCCTTCTCGACATCTCCCGCCTCGACGCCGGCGCGCTCAAGCCGGAACTGAAGACGGTTCGGATCGGCGACATGCTTCGTCAACTGGAGGTCGAGTTCGCGCCGATGGCGAAGGAGAAGGACCTCAGCTTCAAGGTCATCCCGTCGAAGCTCTGCGTGCGATCCGACCCGCGTTTGCTCCGGCGCCTCCTGCAGAACCTCGTCTCGAACGCGATCAAATATACGAACGAGGGGAGGGTGCTCGTCGGTGTTCGCCGCAATGGCGCGAATGCGATCAGGGTCGAGGTCTGGGACACCGGTTTGGGTATTCCAGCCTCGAAGCAGTCGCTCATCTTCAAGGAGTTCCAGCGGCTCGAATCAGGGGCACGGGCGGCGCAAGGTCTCGGCCTCGGCCTTTCGATCGTCGAACGTGTCGCCCGTGTACTGAACCACCCGCTGAAGCTCGTCTCGAAGCCCGGCGAAGGGTCGATGTTCGCGGTGCAATTGCCGATCGCGCCGGACCTGCCGCAAGCGGTCGATCACCCGCGCAGGTCGGTGGCCGAGAGCCGTCCTCTGTCCGGCACGCGGGTGCTCTGCGTCGACAACGAGCCCGCGATTCTGGAAGGCATGCGGATGTTATTGGGCGGCTGGGGCTGCGAAGTGCTGACGGCGGCCGATCTCGAAGAAGCGCTCGACCGGATCAAGGCCGGCCGGCCTGACGTACTGATCGCCGATTACCATCTCGACGAGGGGCAGGATGGCTTGAGTGCGATTCGCTCGCTGCGCGACGCGCTCGGTGTGCCGCCGCCCGCGATCCTGATTACCGCCGACCGTAGCCAGACGGTGCGCGACGCGACGCGGGCACAGGCGGTCGAGCTGTTGCACAAGCCGCTGCGGCCGGCATCGCTGAGAGCCCTGTTGGGGCAGCTCAGGATCCACCGGCCCGCGGCGGAGTAGCTGACGTTTCCGTCTTCCTCCGGCTCGACCGGAGGATCCATGTCATACCCCGGTCAAGCCGGAGGAAGACGACGGTGAGAGTCAGTTTTCCGGGGCGGCGAAGCCGAGCCGCGGAATCCATAGCCCCAGCACCGGTGATCGAGCCGCGCGCTGCGGGGTATGGGTCCCGGGCTCCGCTGCGCGGCCCCGGGACACGGACTCGGCTGAGGCGGTGTTAGTCGGCGATCGAGGCGCCGAGCCACTGGCCCGCTTCGATGCGGGAGGCGGCGATGACGGCCTGGGTGCGGCTGTCGACGTCGAGCTTCTGCAGGATCGCCGAGACATGCGCCTTCACGGTCGCTTCCGAGACGTTGAGCTCGTAGGCGATCTGCTTGTTGAGGAGGCCGCTCGACAGCATCATCAGGACCCGGACCTGCTGCGGCGTCAGCGTGCCGAGGCGGCGGACGAGATCGGTCGTCTCGTCGCTGCCGCCGCTCGGCAGCGAGATGTCCGGCGGTGTCCAGGTATTGCCGTCGAGGATCGTCTGAAGCGCCTGCCGCATCACCTCGACCTCTGTGGTCTTGGGGATGAAGCCCGAGGCTCCGAATTCCATGCAGCGGCGGATCACTTCCGGCTCCTCGTGAGCAGATACGACGACGACCGGGATGCCCGGATATTCCGCGCGAAGCAGAAGCAGGCCCGAGAAGCCGCGTACGCCCGGCATTGCGAGATCGAGAAGGACGAGATCCATCTCCGGCGTCTTGGCGAGTTCCGCCACGAGCTCGTCGATCGAACCCGCCTGCGAGATCGACGCGCTTGGAAACGCGCCGGAAATGGCGGCATGAAGCGCGCCGCGAAACAGCGGGTGATCGTCGGCGATCACCAACCGGAGATTGGGGGAGAGCTCGTTATCCATGGAGGTATTATAAGTATCCGGACCGTGATTTGCTGCATTCATGGCAGCAATCCACGATTGTTGGTGAATAAGCAGACGAAAATGGGGCGGCGATTGCTTTAGCCATGCAGCCCGATGAACATCAGTGAGATCGTCCGGTCATGCGGCCGGGAGCGATGCTCGATGAGATAAAGCGCCTGCCACGTGCCAAGCACAAGCGCGCGTTCCGTCACGGGGACCGACAGCGAGACCTGGGTCAGCATCGACTTGATGTGGGCCGGCATGTCGTCCGGCCCTTCGATCGTGTGGCGATAGAAGTCGTTTTCCGGGGCGAGTTTTCGAAGCGAATCGAGAAGATCGGCCTGGACGTCCGGATCGGCGTTCTCCTGCACCGTCAGCGATGCCGACGTATGGCGGACGAACAGAGTCACCACGCCCTCGCAGGCGCCGATCTCCTTCAGCCAGTTGCGGACGGAGCGGGTGATGTCGACGAAACCTGTTCCGCGCGTGCGGACATCGAGAAAGCCGCGGCTAACCGACACCGAAGTCGGCATATCGGTGTCGACGGTCCTGACCGCCTGGCGTCCGTGCATGTGTCGATCAGGCCTTGTCGTTGGTGAGGTCGCGGACCTGGTCGACGAGCTTGCGCCACATGTCTTCCAGATAGGTCATCACGCCCTTGATCTCTTCCTCGCTCGGAAGCTTGATCGTCAACTCCTTGCCGCTCTTGTCTATACCGGTTTTCGGAGTGCTGTCGGCGGAGGCGATCTGCTGCTTCAGCTGGTCGACCTCATTGGCGAGGCGATCGATCTCGGCCTGCATGGCGGCGCGCTCGTCGGTGCTGGACCGGCAATCGAGCGTCTGTCCCTCCAAGGTGCAGGTCGAGATCGCGCCGGTCTTGCGGTCGAGCCGGACGATCGAATCGCCCTGGCGTTCGATCTGGAACTGGGCGTCCGACTGCACGGACTGGGCGGATGCCGCGACGGGAGACGCGGCGATGAGCAATGCAATGGCGATCTGGCGCATGACGTCTCTCCTCGAGGCGGCGATGGGTTCTCGTCCAAAGGAACGCGCGAGCAGGCAAAAAGAAACACGGATTTCGCGACGCAGCGATGGCTTTCCGCGCCGCCCCGGCGAAAACATGCTTGACGGCCGTTAAGCAACCTTAACCCGGCATTTACCAAAATCGTCCGAAAACAGGACAACGAACCGGACGAGCGCGCGGCGGAGCAATCCTTTCTCAAGCCTGCAGGCCTGTCCGGTTCGGTTTGCCGCACGGTCGGGCTCCGTCGCGGCGACCTGGAGGCGGGGATGTCGGCGAACGGCGCGCAGAGGCAGACAAGGGTGTCTTACGAGGACGATCTGGGACGCCGCGCGAGCGCCGAGCGGAAGGCCTATGAGTGGCGGCATGAGCCGCGAAGCATCTTCGCCCGCACCGAAGCTCCAGCCCCGGCCGTCGAGGACGCGCCGCCGCCCACCTCGTTCGACCGGCTGGCATCCGTGGTCGGCCGCTTGCCCCGCAACGAAGCCCCCGAAACTCCGGGCGAAAGCCTCAGCGACCTGATGGAACGCCGCCTCGCCGCCAAGCGGGCGCGCACCGAAGCGGTCAATGCCGGTCGCGCCGGACCGCTGCGCGCCGCGCTGTCGCGGCTCGGCGGGCCGCTCGATCTGCCGGAAGAGGAAATCGTGGACGTCGAGCCGGTCGAGATCGCGCCGGAAGTCGCCCCGAAACGTTCGAAGAAGCCGAGCCTGCAGGACGCGATCGCCGAAATCCTCGCGCATCAGCAGACCCTCGATAAACAGTCCGTGGAAAAGCCGACCGAGCCGGAACCTGCGCCAATCGTGGCCGCCGAACCGAAGTCGGCAAAGCCCGCATTCGCCGATGAAAACCTGATCTCGCCGTCGCTTCTCAGGACCACGATCGCCTACGACCTCGCCGACCAGTTCCACTGGACGCCCGTAACGGAGCCCACCGCCCCGACGGCGCCCGAGCCGGCTCCGGCGTCGGTCGCCGTCAAGACTGAGGCGAAGGCCGCGCCCGCCGCCGAAAAGACTGTCGAACAGCCGGCTGCGAAGGCCGCGCCGTCTTCCGATCCGATGATGGCGATGGAGGCCGCCGTCGAGCGGCTGGCCACGCAGTTCGAACGCACCGCGACCAAGAGCTTCGACAATATCGAGAACTGCCTGACCAAGGTCATGCAGACGATCGAGAATTCGCGCACGCTGTCCGTCGAAGCCGCCGAAGCCGCGGCCGAGCGGACGATCAAGGAGAGTCTCGGCGCGTTCGGCGACAAGATGGCGGCGCGCATCGAGGATATTGCGCGTGGCATCGCCGATCTGCGGAGAGATTCGAACGCCAATGAGAGCCGCACTCGCGACATGCTTGACGCGGTCCGCGAGACCCTGGAACAGGTGGCCGCCCGCCTGCCCGCGCAGGCAGCGGCCGCCGTCGAGGAGACCGGCTCGCAGCCGAGCCTGATCGAGCGTGCCCGTGCCGCCGCCGCCGAAGCCGCTGCCGAAGCCGCTGCGCGGTCGATGCACGAAGTGCCGGGGCAGCGCCGCGTAACGCCTGGCGCCGAACGCCAGCGCTATATCGAGACCGCGCGCCGCACCTCGAACGCCCGCAAGCAGGCGGAAACGCCGCTCGAGCTGACCAATCCGATCCGCCAGGCGCCGAAGGCTCGGCCGGCCGCTCCCGAGAAGCTCCGTGGCGGGCTGATGGCCGGCCATTCGCGCACGGCGCTGATCGCGGCGAGTCTCGCCGCCGTCATGCTCGGCGGCGGCTACGTGGCCACGCAGCAGCTCGGCGGCTCGTCGGGTCCCGACAATCTCGCCGAAGTCGATCCGGAAACGGCAAGCCAGCCGGTAACCCAGTCGTTCACCACCGCCGAGAGCGGTGCGCCGTCGAGCTATCGCCCGTCCGAAATCGGATCGCTGCCGACCGACACCGCCTATGGCGCGGAAGCCGAACCTGCTCCGGTCTCGCCCGTCGCGAGGGCGAGCGGCGCGCTTCAGTCCGCTCCGTCGCTTGCCGCGAGCAATTTCCAGCCGACCGATATCGATCCGCCGACCACCGGTTCGATTCCCGCGAAGCCCGTTGCCGCCCCTGCCAAGCCGGCGGCCCAGGCCGCGCCGCGGCCCGTTCCGACGGTCGCGACACCCGCGCCCCAGCACGCGACAGCCCCCGTCGATCTGCCGGACGGCATCACCGGTCCCCGTCTGCGTGCCGGCGCGCTCGCAGGCGATGCCGAGGCGCAGTACGAAATCGGCATGCGTCTCGCCGACGGCCGTGGCGTCACACGCGATCTGGCGAAGGCCGCGACATGGTTCGAGCGCGCCGCCGACCAGGGCATGGCTGCGGCCGAGTACCGGCTCGGCAGCATGACCGAGAAGGGGCAGGGCGTTACTAAGGATCTGGTGAAGGCCCGCGATCTCTACGAGCGTGCGGCCTCCGCCGGTCACGTCCAGGCCATGCACAATCTCGGTGTCCTCTACGCCGAAGGCGGGCTCGGGAAATCCGACATGGTGACGGCGGTCAGCTGGTTCCGCAGCGCGGCGGAGCGCGGCGTGAAGGACAGCCAGTTCAATCTGGGCGTGATCTATACGCGCGGTCTCGGCGTCGCGCAGGATCTGTCGCAGGCCTATCTGTGGTTCGCCCTGGCGGCGGCGCAGGGGGACAAGGACGCGGCCGCCAAGCGCGACCAGATCTCGGCCAAGCTCGACCAGACGCAGCTTTCCGCGGCGCAGCGTTCGGTCGCCTCCTGGAGGGTCATCCCGAAGGATGCGGAGGCCAACGAGCCGGACAGGAACTGGGACGAGGCGCGCTCGACGGCACAGACCAAGCAGCCGAAGAATCTGGCGGCACGCTGATAGGCTCTTCCCCGTAGAGCCAAGGTGGCGCGGGCCGGACGCCGTGCGATCGTCACATAATTTCCAACCGGGCACGCGAAGCGCTGGACATGAGGCCTTCGATCTTTCTATAAGGCCCCGGCTCGCGCCGCCTCCGGCCGCGCCAGATGCCCAGGTAGCTCAGTTGGTAGAGCAGCGGATTGAAAATCCGCGTGTCGCTGGTTCGATTCCGGCCCTGGGCACCATTATCTTCAACAAGTTAGCGCTAGTTGGTCGGCGATGCCGAAACGGGTAGCTACAAGCCAGCTACAATGCTGTGACGGGCTCGCGCGGGCTCCAACGGGAGTTAATCGACCTTTGCACTTCTTTTCCGGCCGCCCTTAAGCGGCTCAATGGGTGATTCTCCGGCGGGTGGTTCGCGCAGAAATTCGCTCACATGGACCGACAGGGCTGCTGCGAGCTTATCCAAGGTACCGATCGTCGAGTTGACCGAGCCGCGTTCTGCTCGGCCGACATAGCCGCGATCGACACCGGCCGATAGCGCGAGATCGTCCTGCGAAACGCCGGCAGCCACGCGCAGGCGACGCAGGTTCCAAGCAACGATTCGTTTTGCCTCCATGCAAGGGAGGCCAACACCTTGCTCGCAACTCCTCCAGCGCGGATAAACCCAGGGTATAAAAACAAGTTATTACGCTGGGGGCGTAGATGGCGGAAGAAGTGAAGATCGTCGCGGTTCGGCTGACGACGATGCGACGGCTGTCGAACGATGATTGACCTCATCCGACGAATGCCGGGATGGGGCCTTGTGCTCTTTTGCGTCACCGCTGGTGTGGCATCGACGGCAGTCATGCTGGTGGTACTGGCAATTGCCGGGGCACCAGCAGAATCGCTCTTGCCTCTCCTGCTGGCTGCTCTGGTCTCACCGACGGTCTTTGCCGTCCTCGTTCGCAAAAACCGGATCAAAGCCGCGTCCAGTGTGCCGTCTAATCCGGCAGTTCTCTGAGCCAGCCCGTCGCTACAAAGGCGCCGTCTCCGCGCGCCTCTCATGACGCGCAAGCGCCTCAATCGTCGAGGAGAGGAAGCAAGGCCAATGTCGCAATTGGCATCGGTCTTTTGGCAATTGTCCTGTTTGCGCTTCTGGAAGCGACGAACCGCGCCGATGTCGAAAAGATCGCTCGCCGAGCCGTCGATGACCAGCTCGAGAAAATCAGCATAGCCGCTGCTATCGAGTGGAAGGTGGCCGAGGTTTTCGTCCCGTTCCCGAGCCTGCTCAGCGCCACCAATGAGGTTCAACTCGCGATGCAGCGGGGGCAATCCCGGCGGCTGATTACCGTCCAGGTCATCGGCCGCTGCCTTGATCGTTGCATGGCGGCGAGCCGAAATTTTCAGTTCATCGGGATGGACCATAGCCCTATGGTCCCGTGCTCAGACGAAGCGGGCGTACGGCCCCGCTGGCTTTCATCCAAACTGCGGGTAGCTACGCTCGCGATGGTCGCGATCAACGGCGACAAAGCATGCCTTGCATCGGATCAGTTGAAGGAGGCGATCTGCTACGTCGTGTACCGCAGCCCAAACGGCTACGCGGCGGTCTGGCACACCGGCAGCTTGGTTCAGTTCATGGCAGGCTCGCTGATCAGCGGTCGCCCAGAATGGATGAGCGAGACAGCTGACGAAGAAAGGCTTTTGGACGGCAAGTACACTGTTCTGATCGCAGCCCGTTTTTGTGCGAGCCGAGGCATGACGTTCGACGATGGTGATGTCCAGCAGATCGAAGAACATGTGCGGAGTCGCACTTCAGAGTCGCCGCTGCCCAAATCCGAGCTCGATCGTATTTGGACGAAGAACAAGAGCGAATTCGACGGTCTCCGCTCCTTAGGGCTGGGCTCGGATTACGAGAAGTTGCGCCAGTACTGCGAACGCATGGCGTTCGTGAAGCAGATGGCGATCCCCACGGTGGCCGAAGAAAATCCGTTTGCTCGATGAGAGCGGGGTCGCGTGACACCGCAAGGTCTTGTCGACGTCCCGCTAGTCGGCTGCCTTCCCTGGCCCGAAAGCCTCGGAGGTGAGCGGCGGCATCGAAGCCGGCGATCACGGCTTGGACTGAGCGGAACGCAATCGTCGGACGCCATCTCCTCGCCATCCATTGTAGCTGATGAGGTTTCGGAAGTCGGTCGCCACGAACCGCGCAACTAGATGCGCGCCGCGCCCGCATTTGACCCGAAGCGGAAGTTGGGAACCTGCTTGGAAGCGGACATTCCCAGTGTACCCTGGGGCAGCAACGCTTTCCTGGCCAACCTTCCGTAAGTACCGTCTTCGATTTCCGGAAGGAAACTTTGCGACAGCCTCGGGCCCGCGGAGCGGATCTCGCGACGGCGTTTTAAAGGCGATTAGGGACCCGGCAGGAAACGGATCAGAGGCTCGAGAGCGTTCGGAACTTACGTCTCTACGAGAGCATCAACGACCGACATTGGTTCCTCTAACCGCACGGTCTGAAGCGAGCCCAAGAAGCACGACGCGGCCCTCTGTTTGGTTGCCGAGTGTGTCCACACGTCTACCGTCTGCGCTCGACCACGTACCGCCACGGGCGCGTGTTGGCGCAAGTCTTCGATGGCGCCGTCGCCAGCCTGATCCAGAACCCGATCGACGAGCGCTTGGCTGACCACCAGGCACGTTCCAAGGTCACGTGTGAGCTTTTCAAGCCGGCTCGCAACGTTGACCGCATCTCCGATGACCGCAAACTCAAGCCGCCTCCTGTCACCGATGTCGCCCAGCACGACGGGCCCGAAATGTAGCCCGATACCAGCTCTGATGATTGGTTCACCGCAAGCCCGGCGCTGCGTGTTCCAATCTTCGAGGCGTTTCAGCATCGACCGAGCGCATGCCAGTGCGTTGACAGCGTCACGAGCGCTCGGCTTGGGGGTACCGAAGGTTGCCATCACACTGTCGCCGACGAATTTGTCGAGGGTGCCGCCGTTCTCGAAAACGCAATCGGCCATACGCTCGTGGAAGCCGCGCAATATGGCAATCACCTCTTCGGCAGCCAGACCCTCGCAGAGACGCGTGAAGCCGACGATGTCCGCGAAGAGGATCGCGACCTCCTGCCTCCGGATCGGACCAAAGGGCTCGTCATTCTCCGCCAATTCCTCGACCAGATTGGCCGAAACATGCCGAGCGAGGTTGTCGCGCGCGCGTTCCATGCGCGCCTGAACATCTACGAGACGTCGCGCCCGGCCGACGACAACCGCAAGAATGCCGGCGATAAGACATGTGGTGAGGGTTGCCGACGCCCACGCCGCCGTATCCACGAAATGCGGATCCAGATAGCGCGAAAGCCCCGCCGCATCAGGAAGACCGAACCCGCGCAGAGCATCCGCCCGAAACGCGACGATACCGACGCCGATGCTCCAGGTGGTGATGACGATTAGCGCCGTGCCAAGCACGAGCCATGGCGACAGAGTGAACGTAGACCACGCAATCAAAAGCACGAAGAACCCGAACGCCGGTGGGCGCAGTTTCATCTGCAAAGGCCATGGCGGGGGATCGAACGGGTTGGGAACAAGAAGCGTCACGGTGAGCAGGGCGGCGTTGGCCAGCACGAAGCTTAGGATCAGCCATGCAGGCAACGGCCGCCTGGCCAATCGTCCCCAGGTCCAGGCAAGAGCCACGAAGGCGGCCACGATCCCCAGGTAGAAAGCGGCTCCTGGCCATGGATGGACGACGGCGCACCAGACGGCGATGGCTACGAAAGCCAATGTCAGCGCGTGCGCGCCGAGGCGCCCGCTAACCTGCTTCTCTTGCGCCAAAGCGAGGGCGATCCGTTGATCGACGGAACTCGATCGAATCTGAGAAAGCCGAGGCATGCGATGTACCCCCAAAACCGGTCCAAACGACTATCCGAGCGGACGAGGCCCCTACAGCGGCCGGAAAGTGTTCCCGAAGGCCGGCATCGACGGCCGGCACGAATTGGTGGCCCGTTATCGTTGTCGAGCTGAGATTGAAGGGATTGAGGCTGGTTCGTTCGCAGTTCTCACAATCCAGAGACAAGAGCGATCCCGGCACGAGCCGGCGCAGCGCCTCGGAATCCCCCCGGTACAGGATGATGAAGTACTCGCGGTCGATGAAGCGGTAGGGACGGGTGGAAATGCTGGGGTCGTCAGCGGCATGGCGGACATGGTTTCTTGATTCATCGTGGTGAGCTCCAGGTTGATCGATTGGGATCGAGCCGCGCTCCTACGCGGAGCGCAGCCACGTGGTGTGAGGCGCCTACAGGTCAGTGACACGCTCCGGATCGGCGGATGCCAGCGCAGCGGCACGATTGGCCTGGGGCGGATAGATCCACACGGTATTGATCTCGTGCTTAGTCTTCTTTGCCTGCTCACCGACCATTTCCACTTTCCGGTCCCACCCTCGCGTGAAGAGCGCGCCGGCTTCGCCGAGGTCGAGGCAGGTGACGTACGCCTTCTGGTGATATGGCTTGGTCGGAACTCCGAGCAGCTCCGCCGCAGCGTTGTTGCCGGCAAAGGCGCCCATCCGCGTGGCGTGCTGGCACGACATCAGCGCGTAATTGCCGAGATCGTCGCATGCTGCCCTCGCGGCATCGCCGGTTGCAAAAACGCCTGGCGCTGACGGTACGCGCAAGTCCCGGTCGACAAGTAGCCGGCCGAAATTGTCGCGTTCCGCGGGGATCTGTGCGGTCAACGGAGCGGCACGAATGCCCGCGGCCCAGATCACGGTCTCGGCTTCGATGCGTTCGCCGTCGGACAGCGTAACGCCGGATTCGTCGAGTGACGCGACTCCGGCACCGAGCCGGGTTTCCACACCGAGCCTGCGCAGCGCATCCTCGATGACGGGGCGAGGGCCTTCGCCCATATCGGGTGCGATCGCACTATTCCGATCGACGATAATGACCCGCGGCTTGGCATCCTTGCCAAGGATCGCACGCAGCCGTGCGGGCATCTCCGTCGCCGCCTCGATGCCGGTGAATCCGCCGCCGGCAACGACGACCGTGTCGCGCCCGTTCCTTGCCGGACGATCGGCCAGACTGTGCAGATGCCGGTCGAGAGCGATCGCATCGTCGAGCTGGTCGACACTGAACCCGTGCTCAGCGAGGCCAGGGATATTTGGACGGAACAGCCGGCTGCCGGTGGCCACGATCAACCGGTCGTAGGAGAGCGTATTTCGTGTGCCTTCGGCCGTAACGATGTCCACGGCGCGGAATTTGGTGTCGACCGTCTCCACGCGGCCTTGGACGTAAGCAACATCGATGGCCTTAAGGACGTGTTGGAGAGGTGCGGTCAGCGTCTCGGGCTTCGGTTCGTAGAGCCGCGGGCGAACCACTAGCGTCGGCTCCGGTGCAACCAAAGCGATCTCGAACTCGTCGGGCGAAACGCCCATGATGTCGCGCAGGCGAGCGGAGGAAAGTGCGGCGTACATGCCGGCGAAGCCGGCGCCAATGATGACAAGTCGCATGTGATCTACTCCAGTGTTTGAGTATCTAGAAAGCGCGCGTCACCGTTGCCGCTCCTCATGGGCGGCGAAGCTCTTGGATCGACGATGACGCGAAGGCGGAAAACGGGAGGCGCTAGGCCGTTATGAACGACAGCAGCTCGACATTGACGTCGTCGGCATGGGTCGTGCACATGCCGTGCGGGAACTTCTCGTAGATTTTGAGCGAGCTCCTCTTCAGGAGCTTTGCCGAAAGAGGCGCGGAGTCGGCGACTGGTACGATCTGGTCGTCATCGCCGTGCATGACGAGCGTGGGCACAGTGATGCTCCTCAGATCCTCGGTGAAGTCGGTCTCCGAGAACGCTTTGACGCCGTCGTACTGCGCGTTGGCGCCGCCCATCATGGCTTGACGCCACCAGTTCCAGATGACCGCCTGCGACGGCTTGGCGCCCGGCCGGTTGTAGCCATAGAACGGGCCGCTCGCGAAATCGAAGTAGAACTTGGATCGATTAGCGGCGAGCTCCTTGCGGATGCCGTCGAATACCTCGATGGGCAGGCCGCTGGGATTGGCGGCCGTCTTCAGCATCAGCGGCGGGACGGCGCCGATTAGCACCAGCTTGGCCACGCGGCCCTTGCCGTGACGCGCGACGTAGCGCGCCGCCTCGCCGCCCCCAGTGGAATGGCCGATATGAATTGTGTCGCGAAGATCGAGGTGCTCGACGACCGCGGCGACATCGGCGGCGTAGTGATCCATGTCGTGGCCGTCGCTCACCTGGCTGGAGCGACCGTGCCCGCGACGATCATGGGCGACGACGCGGTAGCCCTTGCCGAGGAAGTAGAGCATCTGGGCATCCCAGTCGTCCGAGCTGAGTGGCCAGCCGTGGTGAAAGACGATCGGCTGGGCGGTCTTCGGGCCCCAGTCCTTGTAGAAGACCTGAACGCTATCTTTGGCCGTGACGGTGGTCATGGTGTCAGTCCTTTTGGTGGGGCGCGGAGGCCCAGAGCGATTGACCTGCTTCCAGAGCGATTGCTGTTGGCGCGCGGAACCAGCGGGCGCAGTTTTTTGCAGACCGCCTCCAAGAGACGGCGAGGGCCTTCCTCGCCGTCATCACCGTCCCAGCCATCGCACCGTGGTTCCGATAAACCGAGCCTTGGTTCGGCTCTAACCCAGCGAGCGGTCAGTAATCCCAGAAGACCGGAACCCAGCGAAAATGGTCGCCGTCGACGGCAACATGGCCGACGGACGGAAACGGCAGGTGCGTGGCCACCAGAAGCGATTTGGTCTCCGCCAGCTCGCGCAAAAGCCGCACTCGGACGCGGGCCGCCTCCTCGGGATCGTGTTCGAAGCCGTTGTGCCAGTCGGGATGATCGAATCCGACCGCGAACACCGCGTCGCCGGCGAACATCAGCCGGTCGCCGCCGGACGCCACGCGGACAACGCTATGCCCGGGGGTGTGGCCACCGGTGCGAGTGACGACCACGCCCGGCGCGACTTCCTGCTCCTTGTCGAACTGCCTCAGATGGCTGTGGTAATCCGTGCTGAACCGCTCGGCGGCCGCCCGAAGCGCGTCCGGGAAGCCCGGCGGCATGTGGACGTGAGAGAAATCGGGCGACTCCCAGAACTTCACCTCGGCGGCTGCCACGTGGATTCTGAGGTCCGGACGCAGCCGTTCCTTCACCCCGTCGACGAGCAGCCCACCAACATGGTCCATATGCATGTGGGTCAGCACCAGGTCGGTCACGGATCCGAGATCAATGCCGGCGGCGTCCAGTCGCTTGGTCAACTGCCCGGCCCGCGGCAGGTTCAATTCCGGGTCAAATCCCAGCCCGGCGTCGACGAGTATGGTCTGCTCGCCGCTACGCACCACAACCACGTTCAGCGCCCAGTCGAAAGCGTCCGGCGGCAGGAACTTTTCGTTGAGCCAGCCAGCTCGGTCGGCCGGATCGACGTTGTGTCCCAGCATCTCGGTTGGGAGCGGCAACACTCCATCGCTGATCACCAGCACTTCAATATCGCCGACCTGCACCGCGTAACGCGACGGAACCATTTCGTCGGGTGCCGATTTGGCGGGCTGAGAGGTAATGTCGAGGCTCATGGAATCTACTCCGGTTGTTTCAGTTTTCTGAAGTCTCGGTGTCGCCGCCGCCGCCTCATTGGCCGCAAGCATTTGTGATCGACGACGACGAGTGATGTAGCGAACCGGGTGTCTGATCGCGCCAGAGCGATTGACCTGCTTGCAGAGCGATTGCTGTTACCGCGCGGAGCCGCGTGCGCGGCCGGAAGGCGCGTGGCTAGGAGATGAGCGAACTGCTGACTGAATGGGTCGTCCAAGGCCTCGCGCCAGAGCGATTGACCTGCTTACAGAACGATGGCTGTTACCGCGCGCGCCGTCGCCAATCACTCGGGGCGTCGCCGGTCAACCGCCTGAACGCCGCAGCGAAGGCTGTCTGAGAGGCATAGCCAAGCGCCGCTGCGACTGACGCGACCGATGAGTCAGTGTCACGCAGCATAGTCATGGCCTGCTCGAGGCGGTATTGGCGCAACCAGGCATGAGGTGAAAGCCCGGTGCTTTCTTTGAAGGCGCGGCAGAAGTGGAAGCGCGACAGGCCAGCTTCCGAAGCGAGAGTCGCGAGCGAGACGTCCGCATCGCTGTCCGAACGCAAACGTTCGATCGCGCGAAGCAGCGTCTTCGGTGCCAGCCCGCCCATGACCGGCGGGATCGTGGTTGGCGAGCCGGTGTGTGCAGCCAGGAGACGCGTGGCCAGGAGGTCTGTCAGTTGCTGCCTGAACAGCGTATCCAGGACCTCATTGCTCTCCAGGGCATCCGCCGCGGTCAAGAGCAATCGGGATGTAACGGGGTCGGGGTGTGCGGTTCGCTCCAAAAGAATGCCCGGTGCGGCCATGTCGGCTTCGCCTGCAACGCGCGCGAGCGTTGTGTGAGGAAGATAGAGCTGCACGACATCAACAGGTTTCGGGATATCCCATCGCGAGCTTGATCCTTCCGGAATGATTATAACGACCCCGGGGCGAAACGTTCCAATCGCAACCGATCTTCCGGATCGCCGCTCCATGCGCTGGATCGAGCCGTTGTAAGCCATTATGACGTGGTGGCTCATGGGCTCCACGACGTCATGTAATGGTTCATGTTTCCAATGGGCGATGGCGCCACCGGATGGATCTAACGCCATGCGAAGTGGTGCGGTATTAAGTACGCGCGCCATTTCCGCATCGGGAGGACGCTGATCGGCGGTCGGCAAGTGGTCTTGGCGCGCCTCAGATGCGGCTAGCGGATCCTCCTGTGAGGGATCGCGCAATATCGACTTACTCATGGTCTAGTGCCCGCATTTCCAACTCGCGCAAGACTTCGCGAGGCGTCTCCTCCCCTTGCCGACTGTGTATCACTGCCGGGCCGAATCCATGCACGCCCAGGTTGCCGAGGGCACTCGGTAGATTTGGTCCTACCGGAGACACGGGCCATGATCCCCCTTCGCAGCGCGTCCTCCAGCCTCGCCACCACCACGTGTACGAGCTTCGCATACTCGGTCTGACACCCCGTCGTAGTCCGATAAAAGACTTTCAATTTTGGTGTTCATCTGGCCCCCCGGGAACGTTATTCCGGCTGGGCACAGAAGCTCAAGTCTCCAAGCCTTTGGGACCCATGTGAGAAGTAGATGGTTCGTACCAGTGCTACGAGCGCCGGCGGCACGTAGGGGCGGAGCCTTTCGCTAAGGAGGCAGCCTCCCATGTAGGTCGTGGTCATCTTCGTCTTCCCTTCGGCCGGGTCATGTCAGGGCGATGCCGCCATCGACGGCCAGATTGACGCCGGTGATGAAGGCGGCCCGGTCGGACGCGAGGAACAGCGCGGCATCGGCAAGGTCGCTGGCCTCCCCGAGGCGGCCGAGGGGAATGCGCGCCGCTGTTTCCGCTTCCATCGCGGGAACGGCATCGGCGGGCAGGCCCAGTTTGCCGAGGATGGGCGTGTCCGTCGGGCCGGGACTGAGGACATTCACGCGGATGCGGCGCGGCGCGAGTTCGACTGCCCAGGCGCGGGCAAAGGCTTCGACCGCCGCCTTGGTGGCCGCGTAGACGGCATGGCCATCGAGCAGCTTCGACGTCGCGATCGAGCTGGTGAGCAGGATGGCCCCGCCATCCGCCAGATGCGGAAGGATGGCCTGCACGCCGAAAAATGCCGCCCGGGCATTGGTGTCGAACTGGCGATCGAAGCTCTCGGCGGAAACCGCCATGCTCGGCTCGATCGTTATGGCGCCAGCATTGGCGACATAGATGTCAGCTTTGCCGAACCGCTCCGCCACGAAAGCGGCGACCCTATCGTGCGTCACCGGATCGCCGACGTCGCCGACAAGGCCTGCCGCCCGATCGCCCAGCGCCGCGACAGCGTGATCCACGGCATCCTGGCGGCGGCCGACGATCACCACCCGCGCGCTCTCGCGGACGAACCGTTCCGCCATGGCGAAGCCGATTCCGCTATTGCCGCCGGTGATGACGGCGACCTTTCCTTCAACTGATCCCATGAAGCATCTCCTGTGGTGACGACCATCTGGGAAATCGCGATCGTGGACATCAGTCCGTCGACGGCGACATCTTTTGTGCCTAGAAGGCAATAATGGATAGCGCTCAACTTCACGGCCTGACGGCGTTTGTCCGCGTGGTCGAGGCAGGTTCCTTCACGGCCGCCGCCAAGCTTGGCGGCACGACCCCATCGGCAGTGTCCAAGAGCATTGCCCGGCTGGAAAAGCGGCTGGGCGTCCGCCTGTTTCAGCGCACCACCCGCATCACCGTCCTCACTGACGAAGGACAGCGCTACTATGAGGAAGTCGCCCCATTGTTGGATGCCCTAGCCGATGCGCAGGACGTGCTTGAACCAAGCCGGCTAACCGGCGGACGGTTGCGGGTCAGTCTCCCGGCCGATCTGGGGCGCATTTTGCTGGATGCGATCACGACCCGATTCGTGCCGCAATATCCCGAAATCCTCCTCGACATCAGCCTGAGCGACCGCCGGGCGGATATCCTGCGCGAGGGTTTCGATCTGGCGCTCAGGCTCGGCACGCTCGAGGACAGCAGCCTGTTCGCGCGACCGCTGGGCACGCTGGTCCTCGCCTTGGTGGCGTCGCCGGCATATCTCGCCGCGCATGGCGAACCGGCGTCGCCGGCAGACCTCGAGCAGCATTCGCATATCGTCTATCGGCTAGGTGGTCGGCCCTATCCGATCCGCTTCGCCGATGGCCGCAGCTTTCTGCCCGATGCCAGGGCCGCGATGGAGGCGGATAGCGGCGAAGCACTGCGGATCGCCGCGGTCAACGGCCTCGGCATAGCGCAGTTGATAATGCCAACGGTGCAGAAGGATCTCGATTCAGGGGCGTTGGCACGCCTCCTTGCCGGCGATGCGCTTCAACCTGTGCCGGTCAATTTCATCCATGCCTTCGAACGCCATATGCCCAAAAGGGCGGAACGGTTCGTCGAATTCATAGCCAGCACGTTGTCTGTCGCCAGATCGAGATGAATCGAGCGGGCGCGCGGAATTCTAACAACAAGCTAGGGTCGAGTCGCTGAGACGGAACATTGGCCGCTTCGCCGACTAGCAGACGTTCCTGAGGTCCGCGATTGGCGCAAAGCAGACGTCATGAACGCGGTGGTGTCACGACAAGGCATATCTCGCGCGATGCAACATCCGTTGGCGGATATGCGACTTTCGGACCTGATCCCTAAAATCTGGACGCCGTCCTTGGTGATCGGGCGTGGGTGCCTCTCCGTCGGTTTAGAAGGTCCATTGGGCCCACAGGCCAACGAAATCACCCGATCGTCCGCCAACTTGTGAGAGCCGGTCGCCCGGCTCGAAATGCACATAGGTGCCGGTGAGGTTGAGATGCTCGTCGACGTCCCAGCTCAAGGTCGCGCTCACCTGCTGACCGATGAAACGACCATCTCCGCCGGTGTTCGCGACCGGGACGAGAGGAGGCGCATAGAAGGCATCGGCCTCGGCCTGCTTCCACAGCGGGTTCCATCCCACTTCGAGCGTAAGATCCGATCGAAACCAGAGTGTGAGATTGGGCTGCAAGTCGAGCAGGTTCGCCGGAGCGGCGAGGTTTGCCTCGGAGAAATAGGGAAGCTTGGGAAAAAGCGGGTTGAACGTTTCCAGACGTCCGTCCGAGGCATCATGGTCGCCGCTGATCGCGTCGGCGTTCAGCCCCAATCGGGGGGTCAGCGGCAGCCCCATGAACTGGTATCCGAGATTGGAAGAGACCGTCCAGGCACGGATGCCGTCGCCGCCGAACGAGCCGAACTGGAACGCTGCCTCGACGTTCCAATCGAAACCCGCCTGCGAGCCGAATATCCGGACGCCGAACGTCTGACGGTTTTCGTCCGCAACACCGACCGCGAACCGCGCCTCGTCGCGTTCGAGGCCGAGATAGTAGAAATCGATGCCGGTCGCGCCGATGTCGAACGTCGAGTAGAGGCCCCAGAAGGTCTGCGCGAGGTCGGCCTTGTCGTCGAACGCACCGGTCTCGGGCGCCACGGGACGGACGACGAAGGCGTCGACGCGGACGTCCTTGTCGGCGGTGTAGAAGGCGCGAAGCCCGTCGAACGAGCGTCGGATGTTTGGGCTCTCCCGCACCGAGACAAGCCGGGAAGAGCCGAAGCTCATCTCCTGCCGTCCGCCCCGGATGCCGAGATTGGCATCTCCAAGGGGCGCCGTGGCTTCCGCGAATCCTTGCAGCACGTCGATGTCGTCGTCTTGCGTCGGAGGGGCGTCTCCGTCCCAGCCCGGGGCCGATCCGCTGGCCAATTCAAGAAATGTCCTGAGGTTCGAACCGAAATGGACATCGGCGGACAGGAAGGTTCGCAACAGCAGGTAATCGTTAGACGAAGGCGACCCTAGCCCGAAAATCGGGTGCTCAATGGACTCGAAGCGAAGCCGCTGTTGGCCACCCAAAGAGAGATACCAACTAGCGTCTGGATTCAGCGGGATGGATTTCAAGGACTTGAGAAAGTCGGAGTTCGTCGCTGGAATTGTCTCGGCAAAGGCATCCCGGCACATACCGCAGGCCAGGAACGACAGTGCGATGCAGTAAGCCACAATCGATGATCGAGCGCGAAGCCGATCGCGGCCGATCATGGCTTAAAGGCCTTCTGGTGCTTGGCCTCGATCGCCAGAAGATGCGTCACCTTCGGCGGCTCGGCGGCCGAGTGGAAACGCAACACCTCCGCCTGGATATCGGCATCCGCCTTCGACACACGGTGATGTTGCCGGAGATGTTCCGCCCAGCTTTCGACCATGAACCATTCGGTGATCCTTTCGGGATCCGCCGCGTCCTCCATCACGCCCCATTGATAGGCACCGTCGCGACGGCGTTCGGCTGACAATCTGGTCAGTGCGGAGATGAAATCAGGCCTGCTGTCGCGAGATACGCAATACTCGATCTGGATGATGACTGGACCGCGATCATGTTCGACTGGATCGATAGTCAGCGGCTCGGGCCAATGATGCGAGGCGGTGAGATCAGCCTCGCCGATGGGCAGCTTGATCCGGTGCATGACGAGGCCTGCGATGACGAGGCCGGCACCGCCGACCAACAGCGTGGTCGGCACGCCAAGTTCCTGAGCGATCAGGCCCCAGCCGAGACTGCCACCCGCCATCGCGCCGTTGAAGACGGTGAGATAGACGGCAAGGGCACGGCCTCGAACCCAGTTCGGCAGGATCGCCTGCGCCGTGCCGTTCAGCGTCGTGAGCGCGACGATCCATGCGCCGCCGAGGAGCAGGAGAAGCACGAATGCAATGAACTTCGGCGGAGCAAGCGCGAGACTGGCCATGACAAGAGCGGTGACGAGTACCGAACCAAGCACCAGTTGGTCGGCATCGAGCTTTTGCCTGAGACGCGGCATGACGAGCGCGCCGACGATTGCACCGGCACCGACAGCTCCGAGCAGAATGCCGAAAAAGCCGGCATCGCCCTCTAGAAGGTTCCGGGCGACGAGGGGCAGAAGGGCCCAGACTGCGCTGGCGAACGCGAAGAACACCACCGCGCGGATCAGCACGACATGGAGTTCGCGGCTCGCGCGGGCATAGCGGAGGCCGGCCCGGAACGCGCCGGTGAAGCGTTCCGACAAGACGTCATCAGCGTCCTGCGGACGCCGCCACCAGAGCAGCGCGGCGATGACGAAAATGTAACTAAGGACGTCGGCTCCATAGGTGACCGCCGCACCGAAGGCCGCGAGCAGAAAGCCGCCGGTCGCCGGGCCGATGGAACGGGCGATGTTGATGCCGAGCGAGTTCAGCGCTACGGCGCTCTTGAGGTCCTGCTTTTCGACGAGCTCCGGCACGATCGACTGCCACGTCGGACCCATCAGGGCGGCGCCGATGCCGCCGAGGAATGTGAGGGCGACCAGCGAGCTCACGCTCAGAAGGCCGAGATGCGACAGGATCATCAGGCTTATGCTGACCGAGGCGAGCATAACCTGGATGAAGATGAGGAACTTGCGGCGATCGAGGATGTCGGAAAGCACGCCGGCTGGGATCGCCAGAAGGAAGATCGGCAGGGTCCCCGCTGCCTGGATCATCGCGACCGCCGCAGGCGAGGCCGAGAGGTCGGTCACGAGCCATGAGCTCGCGACGTCGCGCATGAAACTGCCGGTGTTGCCAAGCACGGTCGCTGCCCAAAGGACTGCGAAGACGGGCTGGCGTAGGGGCGCGAAACTTCCGCTCATTTCGCGCGAGCCTCGTTCAGGTCGTACCAGGCGACCAGCAGGAAGCCGCCGACAAGGCCGAGGTGTTCATAGAACGAGTTCGCCATCATGAATCGTTCAGGCGGCGCGATCTCCCAATAACGATTGGCGAGGAACGTCGCCACCAGCGTGAAACCGCCGAGCGCAAGGGCGCCAGCCCAGCGCCAGATTCCAGTCAGGATCATCGCGGACGCGCCGAGCTCAAGTATGATCACCGCAACGGCGAACGGCGCGGCCGGCGAGAGTCCGAAATGGTTCATCTCCGCGATGGCAGAGCCGAAATCGGTCGCCTTGTTGATGCCGCCTTGCAGATAGGCTGCGCAGAGGCCGAGCAGAGCGAGCCATTGTATGGCGCGCGAACCAATCACCGGGCGAACCTGGCCGACAGATTTCGTTTTGAGATTCCCCGGCCCCGCCATGCCCGCTCCTCAGAATGCCCAACAGGCGCAGCCGAGCGCGCCCCAGAACGAGCGCTCGTCGGAGACCGGAGCGGCCTGCCCGAGAGCGCGGGAATGTGCGTGACCGTGGACACCGCAGGCGCTGGCGCAGCCGCAGGCCGCCGCGAGGCGGTAGGTGTTGTCGGTCGAGGCGCGCTGCTGGTAGCCGCCGAAGCGGCCGACCGGCGACCAATCGGGCATCGGCGCGGGAAGCGCGGGCGCGAGATCGACGAAATCGCCGCTGCCGTGCACCGGGTTGCCGCCCAGCACGGTGAGGACCGAGGTGATGTCCTGGATCGCATCTTCCGGAACCGAGAAATAGTCGTCTGAGAGAACCGCGAGATCGGCGAGCTGGCCCTCCTTGATCTGGCCCTTCTTGCCGGCCTCGGAGGAGAACCAGGTATTGTTCTCGGTCCAGAGGCGCAGCGCCGTCTCGCGATCGAGGCGGTTGGCGACCGGGTAGAGTTCGGTGCCGCCGATCGTCCTGCCGCTGACCATCCAGAACAGCGAGACCCACGGATTGTACGAGGCGACACGGGTCGCGTCGGTGCCGCCGCCAACGGGAATTCCGGCCGCGAGCATCTTCTGAATGGGAGGCGTCCGCTCGGCGGCGCGGTTGCCGTAGCGTTCGATGAAATATTCGCCCTGGAACGCCATGCGATGTTGCACGGCGATGCCGCCGCCAAGTTTGGCGATGCGGTCGATATTGCGGTCGTCGATCGTCTCGGCGTGGTCGAAGAACCAGTTGAGGCCGTCGAACGGGATGTCGCGGGCGACCTTCTCGTAGACGTCGAGCGCGCGGGTGATCGTCTCGTTGTAGGTGGCATGCAGGCGCCACGGCCAGCGCTTCTCGGCGAGGAGGCGGATGACGGGTTCGAGGTCGCCTTCCATGCTCGGCGGCATGTCCGGGCGCTCGACCCGGAAGTCCTCGAAGTCGGCCGCGGTGTAGACCAGCATCTCACCCGCGCCGTTGACCCGGAAGGTGTCGTCGCCCTGTCCCGGCTTCACCATGTTCGACCAGCCGGTGAAGTCGCTCAGCTCTTCCTTCGGCTTCTGGGTGAAGAGATTGTAGGCGATGCGGACGGTGAGCTGCCCGTCGGCGTGCAGTTCCTCGATGATCCGGTAATCGTCGGGATAGTTCTGGTAGCCACCGCCGGCATCGATCACGCCGGTCACACCGAGGCGGTTCACTTCACGCATGAAATGGCGGGTCGAGTTCTTCTGGTACTCGGCCGGCAGCTTCGGCCCCTTGGCGAGCGTCGAATAGAGGATCGTCGCGTTCGGCTTGGCGAGCAGCAGTCCGGTCGGATTGCCCTGCGCGTCGCGGACGATCTCGCCCCCTGGGGGATCCTTGCTGTCCTTGGTATAGCCGACGGCGCGGAGCGCGGCGCCGTTCAGCAGCGCCCGATCGTAGAGGTGCAGGATGAAGACCGGCGTATCGGGAGCGACGGCGTTCAGTTCCCCGATGGTCGGCAGGCGCTTCTCCGCGAACTGATGCTCGGTGAAGCCACCGACCACGCGCACCCATTGCGGCGCTGGCGTGCGGTCGACCTGCTCCTTCAGCATCCGCATCGCGTCGGCGAGCGAGCGCACGCCGTCCCAGCGCAGCTCCATATTGTAGTTCAGCCCGCCGCGGATGATGTGCATGTGGCTGTCGATCAGGCCGGGGATGACCCGGCGGCCGCCGAGATCGATCTTCTTCGTCTCCGAACCGGCGAGTTCCATTACCTCACGCTCCGAGCCGACCTTGAGGAAGCGGCCGCCGGCGATCGCAATCGCCTGGGCCTGCGGATTGCCGCGATCGAGCGTCGTGACGCGGCCGTTCAGAAGGATGAGGTCGGCTTGTGCGGTCATGGTCTGAGCCTCCACGGCTCCAGGTCGGAAGGGCAGTCCGGCGGCCAAGGCGCCAAGACCAGCGATGACGGAACGACGGTCGGGAGCCATGTCAGCTATCCCCCTGGCCGGTCCTCGAATGTCGGCCTGGTAGCGCGCCTAGAATGTGTTCTCGGCATTCTCTGCTGATGCAGGCGCCAAGCGCTGACTCGCCGTTCATCACCTGTCGAGCGATTGGCACGATCTGCTCGCCGAGCAGGATGCCGAACAGTCCGACCAGGGCCACCACCGGCGGCGCGGGCGAACGGACGTTGAGAAGACCGTAGATGACGCCGACGAGGATGCCGGCCGCGAGGGAGAGTAGATAAACGCGCATTAGGCAGCCTCCTTGGAGGAACGTGCCGGTGGCGAGGGGACCCGCTCGCCGGCACCGGAGGAATGGTCTCAGTGACCTTCGGACGCGCCGAACATCGTCTTGGCGTAGATGATGCCGAGGCCGTAGCTGCCACCGAACTTCTTGGCGATACCGGTTGTCGATTCGTAGGTCTCGGTGCGAGCCCAGTCGCGCTGCAGTTCGAGCATGTACTGGAGCGAGGTCATCGGGCGGACACCAGCCTGGATCATGCGCTCCATCGCGCGCTCATGCGCTTCCTCGGAGACGTCGCCGCATGCGTCAGAGATGACGTACGCCTCAAAGCCCTGATCGAGCGCCGACAGGGTCGGGCCGACAATGCAGACCGAAGTCCAAAGGCCGGCGAACACCAGCCGCTCCTTGCCGATCCGGTTGACCTCGTCGATGACGGCCGCGTCTTCCCAGGTGTTCATCGAAGTGCGGTCGAGCAGCTTCTGACCCGGAAAGGCTTCGGTGATCTCGCTGAACATCGGGCCGGAGAAGCTCTTCTCGGCGACCGTGGTCAGGATGGTCGGGACGTTGAAGCTCTTGGCCGCGTGCGAGATCAGCGCGGCATTGTTGCGGAGATTGACCGCGTCGATCGACTTGGTCGCAAACGACATCTGCGACTGGAAGTCGATCAGGATCAGCGCGTGGTCGTCCGGCTTCAGGAGATTCGAGCCGGGGGTCGGCGTGGCAGTGATAGACATTTTCCCATTCCCTCGTTGATCGTGTTCAAGGCTGTTGGAGCCGGGACTAAGCGGATCGAAGCGATCCGCGCTTCGATGGTGGAGGGGATAATTCGGCCTCCCAATTCCGAAGTGGAAACTATTGAAATCCATCGTTTCCAAAATTGCGGCGTCCGCAGGCTGCTTCTAGGCAGCGGAGTAACTCCTTCGGATCGACTGGCTTCGGCAGGAACCAATCGATGCCGGCGTCTCCAATCCTGTCGCGTGCGACATGATCCGAGTAGGCGGAGACGAGGACGGAAGGAATCGTGAGGCCTTCGTCCACGAGACGACGGTGAAGCTCAACCCCGGACAGGCGCGGCATCCGGTAGTCCGTGATGAGACAGGACGTCGACATTCGATCCTCCGACGTGAGGAATTCGAACGCGTCGCGAAATTCCATGACCTCGAAGCCGAGAGCTCTGACCAGACCCGCCAGGGCCTCTCGAGATGCGTCATCGTCATCGACGATGGAGATCGTTCGGCGGTTCTGCATTCCCCCATGTCCGATTGGTCCGAAGGCGGCCGCTCCCTCAAACATGAGCGGGCGATTTCGCTTGGACAGACGATGGAGGATAGAGGAGGGTGACCGCAATTATACCGTGGTCTCTAACCCGTCCGCCTATGGGATATCGGCGGCTATTCTGTCAGCCATGCGAACGAGATCAGGCAACGAAGCCGCCTTCATCTTGCGCATGATCTGAGCCCTATGGGTTTTGACAGTTATCTCGCTTACGTCGAGATCGGCGGCGACCTGTTTGTTGATGCGACCAGCGGTAACGAAGGTGAGGATCTCTTTCTCGCGCTGCGTCAGGGTCTCATAGCGGTCGAGGATGTCCTTCAACGTCGCAAGTTCGGCGCGGCGCCGGCGGTCCAGTTCGACGCCCTTCTGCACCGCATCGAGGAGGTCCTGCTCCCGGAAAGGTTTGGTGAGGAATTCGATCGCGCCCGCTTTCATCGCCGCAACCGACATCGGTACGTCGCCATGGCCAGTGATGAAAACGATGGGCAGGTGGATACCCGATCGCGTCAGCTGACGGTGAAATTCGAGGCCGCTCTGACCGGGTAGCCGGACATCGAGGACGAGACAGGAAGGAACGTCTGGACGTTCGGCCTCCAGAAATTCGGTCGGGCTGGCAAAACCCTCGACCGCTTGGTCGACGGAACACAAAAGGTTCTGAAGGGAATCTCTTACTGATGGATCGTCATCGACGATGAACACCATTGACCCATCCGAAGTCATCGGACGCTCTCTCCGTCGCGGCTATCAGACAGATGGTAGGTCGGAAGAGAGAAACGGAAAACCGCTCCTTTCGGCACGTTGTTGTGTACGGACAATTGACCTCCATGGGCTTCGACGATCGAGCGGCAGATCATCAGGCCCATTCCGAGTCCCCCCATCTTCGTGGTCACAAAGGGATCGAACAGCCGATCGACATCCTCCGGAATGCCAATACCGGTGTCCTCGACTAGGACGGTGACCTCATCGGGATGGCCGGCGGTGGAGATGCGAACCACGCACTCGCCCTTCCCATCCATCGCTTCGATCGCGTTGGCAACTAGGTTGTCGATCACCTGACGTAGCTGAATGACATTGGCATTGACGCGTGGCAGTGCTGGGTCAAGCGTAAGAGAGATATCGACTCCGTTTAGCCGGGCTTCCAGCCCAAGATCCCGCACAGCGTCCTGAATGAGTCGATTGATATCGACTGACTCACGTGGTCCTCGCTCTTCGCGGAACATCGCCCGGATACCCTCGATGATGGCGCCGACCCGATGCCCGTCGGCGACGATCCGCCCGAGCGTGCTCCGGGCACGTTCGAGTTCCGGCGACTCTCGATCGAGCCAGCGGATGCAGGCGTTGGCGTTGGTGACCATGCTGGAAATCGGTTGATTGACCTCGTGAGCGATGGAGGCCGACAGCGCTTCCATCGTCAGCAGGCGTGCGTCGCGGGCGCGCTTCTCGATCGAAACCGATCTGATCAGCCTGCTATGCAGGACGCTGGTTTCCAGGAGCAGGATGAGCATTACCAAGGTGGCCGCCGCCAAACCGTACACCCGTCCGGCCCACCATCCGAGGCTCAGCCGACCTCCGCTGATATAGGTCAACATCACGAACTCGAGCAGCATAGTGCCGAGCACTATCAGCAGCCACAGATCCAGTGTTGAACGGAAGCGTCTCCATAGCACGATGATCGCGAGGATATGGGCGAGGGTGCCCGCCTCGGAGACATAGCTCCAGAGGCTGGTCACGCTGCGTTCGTCGAGCATGAGCTTTGGCATGGCGTTATCGGATGCGATGATGAGCGAGGTCAACGCGATGACCGCCGCTGTCGTCAGCGCCACGGACCAGACGACCGAACGGGCGTGGCCGCCTGCCACGCAGCGGTCCTTGAACAGGGCATAGGCGATCACAAACAGCGGGAAAGCCAAGCGCCGGATGGCGGCGATATATGCCGTAGTCTGAAGACCAGCGCCGAGTAGCCCGGACGGGGCGAAAACACCAGGAAAGGTCAGAGCCCAGGGGATCGCAGTGACGCCAGCGAAGAGATAACAGATCGAGAGCAGGAGCAGCCCGAGCGAGCCGCCCGCAACGAACATCGAGACGAGAAGCGCCGCGGTGACAAGATCGCTTACCATCACCGCAGCCGCATATGCTGGCAGGAACGCTTCCGTGCCCGGCAGTGGAATGCCGGCGAACGGAACAGTGGACACAAACGCGAGAAGCAGGACAGCCGAGACGGCGGCGGCCATGCGGAGCTGCCCACGGCCGGGACGGGTCGATGAAACCAGACGGTCGGCGTTAGTCGCAGTCTCGGAAGGAAGCAGAACATCGGTCATCAGTTCAGGCTGAAACTACCCTCCGCTGATCTCACGCGCCAGCATCGGTGCCCTGAATGAAGGATACTCCGACGCCCGGCGAGGCACGTCCGCTCTTGGCGCGCAGCCGAACGTCAGCTCGTGGCGCTCTGCGGAACGTCTGGTTCGGGCTGCCGCCCAACTTCGCCTGCGGCGGGCCGCAGGATGACCTCTCGAGCCTTCCGACCTTCTACGCGGGCCTTCTCTCAGGCGATCCCTTGAGAGAAGGCTTGCTTTAGACGGTCGAGGCAGGGCCGACGCGGGCGCTGCCAGCCACTTGGAGGGAGGATCCCAGCGAACGAGCCCCCGTCCTCGCAGTTCCTCCCATCTAGCGCCGGCCAAGGTACCCCGCCAGGCGGCAATCTCGGACTGGATCCTTCCGAGCTAGTCTTGATACGCCCAATCTGCCACAGACCAGCCTAGCCGCCCATTATCGGCGACGATCCGGCCAAGCCCGGGGAACGGCATGTGAGTCGCAGCAATGAGGGCGCCTTCCTCGGCGGCCCGCGGAAAAAAACGGTCTCGCATCGCCTGGGCGGCCGGCCGATCTTGTTCGAAGAGGAAGTTCACGTCCGTCCCCATGTCCGGGTGAACCACCGGGAAGAGCATGTCCGAGACCATGATCAGGCTTTGCGAACCGTCCTCGATCCGCACACCGATATGACCGGGCGTGTGGCCGGTCAGGTCCACGAGCGAGATGCCGCGCGCTATTTCGTGGTCGCCTTCCGTCGCCTGGAGCTTGGGATAAAGACGAACTAGGTCGGACGCCAAGCGAAAGCTGGTCTGAAGGTAATCGGGCGCGCCGGCCTGCTTTGCGGGATCGGTCCAGTAAGCGATGTCGCGGCGGTCAACGTAGACTTCCGCATTCGGGAAGCGGCGCTTCCCTCCTTCGACGAGGCCGCCCATGTGATCTTGATGCATGTGGGTCACGATCACCGCGTCGATCTGGTTCGGCTGCAAGCCAAGAGCGGCGAGCGCCTCGAGGAGGCGGCCGGTTTTTCCCAGCGTTCCGGCGGGTCCAGCGTCAATCAGAACACGCCTTGATCCGTCCTCGACGAGATACTGATTGAACAAGAACCGGACGCCGCTTGGTCGCGCCGTGGACTCCGCCTTGGCGGCGGCCTCCACCTGCTCGGACGTTCGCCCCGGAAAGTAGTTGTAGGGCATATCCGCATAGCCGTCCGTCAGCGCCGTCACCCTGAAGCGGCCGATGCTGATCTGAGCGAGGGGCGTGACGCTGGTCGGCGACGGTGAGCCCGCGGCGTGGGCAGCGTTCGTCTCTGCCAAGGCACCGAGTGCCGTGCCGGAAAGCCCCAGTGTGAGAGCCCGGCGGGAAATCGTGATAGTCATGGACAGCTCCAATAGCGACACCGAACACGCTCGTACCAGTCGGCGCCCGGCGACCGGCCGCAAGCTAGACCCTGCCCCGGTGCAGCAATATCCTGCGCTCTTTAGATGCTTCCTCTCGATTAGCGGAATGCAAGATGGATCGTTTCGAGGGGATGGCGATACTGCTCGCCGTCGTGGAGGAAGGTAGTTTGTCCGGCGCGTCGCGGCGGCTGCGTACGCCGCTTCCGACCGTTAGCCGAAAGGTCGCGGAGCTGGAGAAGCATCTGCGCACGCAGCTTCTGGTGCGCACGAGCCGCCGCATCCAACTTACCGACGCCGGCAGCGTCTATGTTGAGGCGGCGAGGCGCATTCTGGAGCAGGTCGAGAGGGCCGAGCGCGATGCGGCGGACGAATGCAGTACGCCACGTGGCGAACTCGACGTGACCGCATCGTATGTGTTCGGCCGAACGCACCTTCTGCCGATCGCGATCGACTTCTTGAAGGAGCAGCGGGATATCGACTTGAGGCTGCACCTCAACGATCGCCAGGTGAACATGGTTGAGGAGCAAGTCGACGTCGCCGTCCGCATCGGGCACCTCGTCGACAGCGATCTTCGTGCGACGAAAGTAGGCGAAGTGCGACGGGTCGCCTGCGCCAGCCCGGCCTACCTTTCTGAGCGCGGGACGCCCATGACCCCGGATGAACTATCTGAACATGACGGCATCACTTTCAGAGGGTTCAAGAACGCGCCGGAGTGGCGCTACCGCGGCGACAATCCCTTCTGGACAGCCGATCCTCGCCAACGCCTAGCCGTCAATTCCACTGAGTCCGCGATCACCGCCGCTGTCGCGGGTCTAGGTGTCGTGCGCCTGTTGTCTTACCAGATCGAACAAGAGTTGCGCTCAGGAACGCTGGTTTCGATTCTCGAGAACTTCGAGCCCGAACCGCTGCCAGTGAGCCTCGTTTGTCCCCCGGCCAGCCTGCGGCTCCGCAAAGTCCGAGCCTTTCTGGACTGGAGCGCCCCACGGCTCCGGGCACGTCTAGGCTGCCGCGCTGCTGGCTCGCGCTCAGCGACCTGATCAAACAGTTCTAACACACCGGTGACCACGAGACGGCCCGCTTCCTGGAAGAGAAGAGATGCCCGCTCCTGGCCGCAAACTGGAACTCGGGAAAACGTAGATTTTTGAGCCAGCGGTCGGGGAGGGCGGTTGTGCTTGGGCTAATCCACACCGCTGAAATCGGAAAAGCCAAGAGGCTCTAGGAAACGTACGTTTCCGCGAACTGTCGCGTTGCAACGACCATTGCGTTAGGTGCGTGTGCTCGGAACCTCTCAGAAGTCATTCGCAAAATCAAAGGTCGTGATTCCACCGGCAAGTACGTTTTCACGAACGGGATTTCCCGACATAAGAATTCCGGACGTGTTTTAGGACCTGAAGTCGCTTTTCCCCAATGGCGAGTGGATGTTTCGCCAGCGCTGACCGAAAATCGGTCGATTGTCAGAGCTGACACGCCGACTTCTGACGCGTAGCAACGGCTCAGGATGCGAGGGCGGTCAAGATAATTAGGGGATGGCGTGAGCGGCGAGCCACTCTCGAGGCGTCCCGAGTAGACAGGCCGTCGACGTTCACCACCTGTCCATCTCGGTTACCGCCTCGACGCTCAGCTTGATTTGGCTGAGGCGGACGAGTGTAGCAGGCTTGATCTTGTTCCGGAGTTGCGTGTGCCCGACTAAGACAGCGGTATCTGGTGAGGTCCGGTCCGCTACACGAAAAGGAACATTGCTACGGCTTATACGTTCAGGGTGCTCGCGAAGTATGTGCGCGTCTTTGCATGGGGTGATTATTGTCTGACACGCACGATGCTGCCGAGGAGGACCGCCTTGCGGCGCTTCGTTCTTACGACATCTTGGACACCCCGGCGGACGGCGCATTCGATCGAATCGCCTCTCTTGCGGCTAGGTTGCTGCGGGTTCCGATCGCGATCGTCAGCCTGGTCGATCACGACCGCATCTGGTTCAAAGCCAAGCACGGCCTCGACGTCGAGCAGATCGACCGGGAGCCGGGGCTGTGTGCGTCGGCGATCATGGGTGACGAGCCATATGTTGTAACCGACGCCCGAACCGATCCCCGCTCGCTCGCCAATCCGCTCGTAGCCGGTGATTTCGGCCTGCGGTTCTATGCCGCTGCGCCGCTGAAAACCACTCACGGGCATCGGCTCGGGACTCTTTGTGTGATCGACCGGGAACCGCGCGAGATTGGCCCGGACGAAACCGTCATGCTGGAAGAGCTTGCCGCGCTTGTGATGGAGCACATGCAGCTGCGGCTTCAGGCGCGGCAAGTGGCTGTCGAGGCTCGCGACCTCGCAGAGTTGGGCAAAGAGCAGCGTGGCCGGCTCAAAGAGGCAGAACGGCGACTCGCGGCGGTTCTCGACAATGCGTCGGTGTCGATCTTCGTTATGGATGACCGCCAGCACTGCTCTTACATGAACGCAGCCGCTGAGCGACTGACCGGTTATACGCTGGTCGAAACGCAGGGTCGGCCGTTGCATGACGTCATCCACCACCAGCACCCCGACGGATCGCCGTTCCCGCTAGAGGATTGCCCCATTGATCGCGCCTTTCCGGAACACCGGAATATGAGCGGCGAGGAAGTGTTTGTGCACAAGGCTGGCCACTTCTATCCCGTGGCCTACACCGCCAGCCCGATCGAGGACGAGGCCTCACGAACAATCGGCACGATCATCGAGGCACGGGATATCAGCGCTGAGAAAGCCGCGCAGGAAGCGCTCAGGGCCACGGTCGCCGATCTCGCGACAGAGCGCCAGGCGCTGGAAATTCTCAATGAGACCGGATCGCGCATCGCGGCCGAGTTGGACCTCTCCCGCGTGGTGCAATTGGTGGTCGACGCAGGAGTTACGCTATCGGGCGCTAAATTCGGAGCGTTTTTCTACAATGTCGAGACGGACCAAGGCGAGCGGCTGCTGCTCTACTCGCTGTCGGGTGCCGAGATTTCCGATTTCGAGCGCTTCGGCATGCCGCGTGCGACGCCCATCTTCGCACCGACCTTCAAGGGCGAAGGGATCATCCGCTCCGATGATGTAACCGCCGACCCACGCTATGGAAAAAATGCGCCGCATTCCGGCATGCCCGAGGGTCACTTGCCGGTCCGCAGCTACCTCGCTGTTCCCGTCGTCTCCCGTTCTGGAGAGGTCATCGGAGGCTTGTTCTTCGGCCACCCCGAGCCAAACATCTTCGACGAGCGAGCGGAGCGGGTGATGAGCGGGCTTGCGGGACAGGCGGCGATAGCCATCGATAATGCACGGCTGTTCCAGGCCGCCGAGCGGGCACAGTCGCTTCTTGAGCAGCGAGTCGAGGAGCGCACGCAGGAGCTGGCTACAGCCAACGAGGCTCTGCGCCAGGCACAGAAGATGGAGGCCGTCGGCCAGTTGACCGGCGGCATTGCGCACGACTTCAACAATATGCTGGCGGTGATCCTCGGATCGCTGGAGCTGCTCGGCCGCCGCCTCTCGCCCGAGGACCCCCGCCTCGCCCGTTATCTCGGTGCCGCTCGGGACGGCGCGCAGCGCGCCGCCACGTTAACTCAACGACTGCTCGCATTCTCCCGCCAGCAGCCGCTCGCCCCGGAGAACGTCAATGCGAATAAGCTCGTCGCTGGGATGTCCGACCTGCTGCGGCATTCCCTCGGCGCCAGCATTAAGCTGGAGACCGTGCTCGCCGCGGGATTGTGGCCGACCCACGTTGATCCGAACCAACTGGAGAGTGCGATTCTGAACCTGGCGGTTAATGCCCGCGACGCGATGCCGGGGGGAGGCAAGCTGACCATCGAGACGCAATGTTGCCACCTCGACGAAAAGTACGTCTCGAATCACATCGGGCTGGAAGCGGGCCAGTATGTGATGATCGCGGTTTCCGACATCGGCAGCGGCATGCCGCCCGAGGTGATCGCCAAGGCGTTCGATCCCTTCTTCACGACCAAGGAGGTCGGCAAGGGGACGGGCCTGGGCCTCAGCCAAGTCTACGGCTTTGTGAAGCAGTCGGGCGGGCATATAGCGATTTACTCGGAGCCCGGTGCGGGCACCACGGTGAAGCTCTACCTCCCCCGCCTAATGGCCCCTGCGGAACTGAGCAAAAGCGAGGGCCAGGCGCCCGACGTGCCCTTAGGCGATGAGGCCGAGGTCATTCTCGTCGTGGAGGACGAAGAGGCCGTCAGGCGCTACACCGTCGAGGCCTTGAATGAGCTCGGATACCAGGTGATCGAGGTCGAAAGCGCGACCAAAGCGCTCCGCATCTTGGAGACACGGGCCGACATAGTCTTGCTGTTCACTGACATCGTCATGCCTGACGTGAACGGTCGGGAGCTGGCCGACGAGGCCCGCAGGCGCCGCCCGCATCTCAAGGTGCTGTTCACCACCGGCTATACGCGCAATGCGGTGGTTCATAACGGAGTTCTGGATGCCGACGTGAACCTGATTGGCAAGCCGTTCACGATCGATCAGCTCGCGCACAAGGTACGATCGGTGCTCGAAAGTCGAGCGTGACACGGACAGAATGCTTCCCTTGCCCTTGTCCCAATCAGGCGCCTTTTAGAGCGGGTGTTCTTTCGCGACGGTTCTGCCATCCAGCGGTCGTACCACCGTCCCAGTAGTCGGCTTTCCGCCCAGCGCAGACATGCAAAATAGCGTCCGACGTGCGCTTCGCGGAAGTGGCGGCTGGCACTGGGATGACCAGGATTGGGGAGCTTAGCTGCCGAGATGGGCCATTGGAATCGACATCACTGGATGCCGGAAAACGTCGCGGTTCAGATCTTCGGCTGCCTCGATCTTCGCCAGCTCGTCGGCAAGGCGCTGCCGGGCGCGTCCACGCTTCTGCTCTTCTGGACAAACTCGCGCTAAGTCCTTGACGGCGCCTACAGTCCAGACACGGCTCGTCCAGCTAACTTGCTGATCCAAAACGAACAGGCGGGGCTTGAAAATCCGCGTGTTCGTTGGTTCGATTCGGGCCCTGGGCATCATCATCCTAAAGGACTTAGCTCAAGCTTGGCAGCTACGTCGAAATGACGAGCTACACACCAGCGACAACGCTGTAGCCGGCTTCTGCGAGTTCTCGGCGGGATTCAATCGACCTTCGAACGCGCTTGTTCAAGTTTTCGCGGCAGGCCGCGAAAAGCGGCAACAGTCAGCCACACCGCCGACACCAGGAAATAGAACGCGCCGAATCCTGCATAGGGGGCGATGTCGAGAATCGAGGGCGGGACGGCCTCGATCGACTGCTTGATCATGAAGCCGCCGGCCAGCGTTGACTGAGCGCCGCTCAGGATCATGGCCCACTGGGCGCCGTACAAACGCATACGCCGAATTCCAGTGTAGAGCTGCAGCAATCCCGAAAGGATCGCCCAAACGCCGAACACGGCGAGGACTGCGTGCATGTCCCGCATCACAGCGATGATGACGATAATCGTCATGATCGTGCTGGTGACGACATTCAGGGTCTGGGATCTGTTCGCCGCGAGCCCACCACTTGCTCGGGCGTCAGCAAAGTTCGCCAGAGCGTCCCAGGCTGGATAGATGATGAGTAAGACGGAGACGACGGTCCGATTATCCGCGAACAAAATGGCAGCAATTATCCAGGCGATCGAGAAGACGGCGCGGCCGTAATAATAGGACCGCAGCCAGCCGGACGGTGCAAAAAGTTCGTCTTTCATAAAGGGCTCTCTCTGACCAAATTCGCAAACCAACTAATTGGTAGGAAATCTAATTACGTCAGCGCAAGCTGGTGTCGAGGGGGTAAAAGGTAGGCCTTGACATCTCATCCTACTAGAAGGTAGGCGGACATATGGAGCAATCGACTTCCGAAAAAATCTTAGATGTTGCGCAGTCTCTCGTGGTAGCCGGCGGCTACAACGGCTTCAGCTACGCCGATATATCGGCAGCCGTCGGTATTCATAAGGCGAGTATCCATCATCACTTCCCGACTAAGGCGGAATTAGTATCCGTGCTTGTTGGGCGATATGTGCGACAGGCCCAGGAAGGCCTGCGGTCTTTGAGGCAGCAGGTGAGTGATCCTGCCGAACAGCTCGACGCTTACGTCGGCTACTGGCAGAAGTGCGTCCTCGACGACGCGGAGCCGTTCTGCGTTTGCGCGATGCTAGCGAGCGAGATTCAGTTGCTCCCCGATGCTGTGGCCGCCCAAGTTCGTGCTCACTTCCGGAACCTGGGTGAATGGCTTGCTACCGTCTTGGAGACCGGCGAGGAGCAAGGCTCGTTCCGCCTAAGCGCCTCTCCGGAAGAAGAGGCGCAAATGCTCATGGCGTCGGTTCATGGCGCGCTCCTGTCTGCCCGAGCATTTGGGGACGCGAAGCTGTTTTTTGCGATCGTTAGTCCGCAGCTTGCTAAGCTCCGAACCTGACGCCATGTCCTTCGTCGCTGCCGACATCCAAATCGGGCAGGGCGCTGAGCCGCTGCGATCACCTGGAGATAGAAAGCTTGCAGCCTGTCGATTAGACGGCGCGAATCAGGCGTTCATAAGTGCGTGGGTAGTGCGGGCCGAGGAGCCGATCTCAAACCACGGCATTCCCCGCTTCTCCGCCTTACGATCACTCCCTGTAGCGTAGCGCCTCGAGGAGCAGCGTGAATGCAGGCGTCGGCTGCCGCCGGCTGGGATAGTACAGGTGATAGCCGGGAAACGGAGGACACCAATCCTCGAGCACCCGGATCAGCCGTCCTTCTTTCACGTGTGCTTCGACTTCGTCCTCCGGAAGATAGGCGAGCCCCAATCCGGCCAGAGCGGAGTTCACGCGCAGCGCGAGATTGTTGAACACGAGCGGTCCTTCCACGCGCACCTTCAATTCGCGGTCGCCTTTTTCGAACTCCCAGGCGTAGAGCCCCCCGAACGTCGGCAGGCGTAGATTGATGCAATCATGGGCGGTCAGGTCCTGCGGTATCCGCGGGCGCTTGCGCCGTGAGAAATAGGAGGGCGCCCCGACGACCGCCATCCTCATGTCCGGTCCGATGCGCATTGCGATCATGTCCTGCGCGACCTGTTCCCCGAGACGGACACCGGCGTCGTAGCGTTCCGCGACGATGTCGGTCAGGCCATAGTCGACGATGATCTCGACATGGATGTCCGGATAGGCCGGCAACAATTTCGCTACTGCGGGCCAGAGGATTGCATTGGCCGAGTGTTCGCCCGCCGTGATCCGGATCGTGCCCGATGGCTTCTCCCGAAGTTCGCCGAGCGCACGGAGCTCCACGTCGATCTCCTCGAACCGTGGGCCGATCGCCCTGAGGAGACGCTCCCCGGCCTCGGTCGGAGACACGCTGCGCGTGGTGCGGGTCAGAAGTCGAATGCCGAGCCGCTCCTCAAGCCTTCGGACGGTATGGCTCAACGCCGATTGGGACGTGCCAAGCTTGGCCGCGGCTCGCGTGAAGCTCCGCTCCTCCGCGACCGCCAGAAAGACCGCGAGGTCTCCGAGCTCCTCCCGTCTCATTCATGAAACTCCGATATGGCTGCATGCCGTTTCTAGCGTCTAATCATGGAGGAGAGTGAGCCCTAGTCATTGATCATCGCCTGAAATTGCACCGGAGTTGATCGATGAAGCAGTTCGCTGTCGCGGCAGTCACAGCTCTCTCCTTGGCCGCACCGGTCGAGGCCGAGGAACCGAAATCGCCTCGGCGGAGTGTGGTCTCTCCCGATGTCCAGGCCACGGTGCCGGCGCTGGCCAACTATACCGACGACGTCCTGTTCGGCGACGTCTGGAAGCGCCCCGAACTCGCCCCCCGAGATCGGAGCATCGTCACGGTGAGCGCGCTCATCGCGGGCGGTCACACCGCGCAGATGACCGGCCACTTCAATCGCGCGCTCGACAATGGCGTGAAGCCGGAGGAGATCACCGCGATCATCACCCATCTCGCTTTCTATTCGGGCTGGCCGAAGGCGATGTCGTCGGTCGCCGTCGCCAAGGCCGTTTTCGAGAAGCGCGGCGTCGATCCCGCGCAACTCGCCGCGGTGTCGGGCGAAGCGATCGCTTTCGACGAGGCCGCCGAAGCCCGGCGGAAAGACGCCGTGGACAAACAGGTCGGCGGCACCGTCCCGGCCCTGGCCCGATACACGAATGGCGTTCTGTTCGGCGATCTGTGGCGACGCGCGGACCTTGCGCCCCGGGATCGCAGCCTTGTCACCATCGCCGCTCTGATCGCCGACAGTCAGGTCAATCAGCTGCCGTTCCATCTGAACCGGGGGATGGACAGCGGCCTGAGCCAGACCGAGATTTCCGAAGTGATCACGCATCTCGCTTTCTACGCCGGCTGGCCCAAGGCGATGTCCGCGGTGCCGGTGGCGAAGACTGTCTTCCAAGGTCGCGCCAGTGCGGGATCCAACCCTCAATCGGTGAAGGGAAACACCAGGATGGAGATCATTCGCAGCGGCTCGGAGCCGAGCAAAGGACCGGCGGAATACTTCACCGGCTCCGTTTCGGTGGCTTCTCGCTTCCAGCGCGAGGCTCCGGCACGCATCGGCGGAGCCATTGTTTCGTTCGAGCCAGGCGCACGAACCGCCTGGCACACGCATCCGCTCGGCCAGACCTTGATCGTGACGTCGGGTACCGGCTGGGTTCAGCGTGAGGGCGGTCCGGTCGAGGAGATGCGGGTCGGCGACGTGGTCTGGATACCGCCTGGCGAGAAGCACTGGCATGGCGCGACGGCTACCTCGCCGATGACTCATGTCGCAATCGCCGAGGCACTCGACGGAAAGACCGTGGACTGGCTGGAAAAGGTGACCGACGAGAAGTACGGCGCCCGCTAGGGCGCGCTTGCCAGGCGATCGCCGACAATCACCCGAATCGGCCGCCGCCGATCAATCGCCTCTATCATCCGGCGTATCCGAGTTCTGTCATCCAATGTGACAGGACAACGGGTGGATACGTTTTGTTACAATTTTACCTTCGTTAGGCGTCGTCAGCGCACTGGCGCCCCGCGTGACACGCACCAAGTCCTTCTAAAGACGGACGGGAAACGTTTGGAATTGATGAATTCCAAACATAGGGGCATTCGGCCCAGTGCCGGTAATCGCGCGCTGATCGGCGCCCTATCCTTGGAACAAGTCCGACACGCAAATCGCAGCCAGCCGTTTCGTGCGGCGCCGGCTGATGCAACCAAGGAAGGGAAAGCCTGATGCCAAGTAGCAGCGACTTCACCCGACGGGACGTCCTGATCGTGGGCGCCGCCTCAGTGGTGGCAACCGCCGCGCCGAACATCGCTCACGGCCAGGTTCCCGCTTCCGCGGCACCGATCATTGCCGGAGCACCCGTCATGTCGAAGGTTTCGCTGAACGTGAACGGCGGGATACGTGAGGTTGAGCTCGACATGCGCGCCACTCTGCTCGACGCGCTGCGCGAGAACCTGCAACTGACCGGTACGAAGAAGGGCTGCGATCACGGCCAGTGCGGCGCCTGCACCGTCATCGTCAACGGGCGTCGCATCAATTCATGCCTGACGCTCGCGGTGATGCATCAGGGCGAGACGATCACGACCATCGAGGGACTGGGCACGCCGGACAATCTTCATCCCATGCAGGCCGCCTTCATCAAGCATGACGGCTACCAGTGCGGCTACTGCACGCCCGGGCAGATCTGCTCGGCCGTCGCGATGCTGGAGGAGATCAAGGCCGGCATCCCGAGCCACGTCAGCACCGATCTGACTTCAGCTCCGCAGGACACCAACGAGGAATATCGGGAACGGATGAGTGGCAACATCTGCCGCTGCGGCGCCTATTCCAACATCGTCGAGGCCATCACCGAAGTCGCGGAGGGCCGAGCATGAAATCCTTCACCTATGAAAAAGCGACCTCCGCTGCCGACGCAGCCGCTGCCGCTGCGCGCAAAGAGGGAACCAAGTTCATCGCGGGCGGGACCAACCTGCTCGACTTGATGAAGCTCGAGATCGAGACACCGACCCATCTGATCGACGTGAACGGACTCGACCTCGACAAGATCGAACCGACCCAGGACGGTGGACTGCGCATCGGTGCCCTGGTCCGCAATACCGATCTCGCCGCCAACGAGCGTGTACGGCGCGACTATGGCCTGCTCTCGCGGGCGCTGCTCGCGGGCGCCTCGGGGCAGCTTCGCAACAGGGCGACGACGGCAGGCAACCTGCTTCAGCGCACCCGCTGCCCCTACTTCTACGACACCAACCAGCGGTGCAACAAACGCCAGCCGGGCAGCGGCTGCGCCGCCATCGGCGGCATCAATCGGCAACTGGCCGTGGTCGGCGCGAGCGAGGCCTGCATCGCCACTAATCCGAGCGACATGGCGGTGGCCATGCGCGCGCTGGACGCGACGGTCGAAACGGTGCGCCCGGACGGCGCGACGCGGACCATACCGATCGCCGAATTCCATCGCCTGCCGGGCGACACGCCCCACATCGAAACGACGCTGACGGCGGGCGAGCTCATCACCGCAGTCACGCTGCCGAAGCCGGTCGGTGGAAAGCAGATCTATCGCAAGGTCCGGGACCGCGCGTCCTACGCCTTCGCCTTGATCTCGGTGGGAGCGATCGTTCAGCCGGACGGCTCCGGACGGGTGGCGGTGGGCGGGGTCGCCCACAAGCCATGGCGCGTCGAGGCAGCTGAGGCCGAAATGCCGCGCGGCGCCCAGGCCGTAACCGAGCGGCTGCTTGCCGACGCCAAACCGACCGAAGAAAACGGCTTCAAGATACCCCTGGTCGAGCGCACGCTCGGCGCGGTCCTGACAGAAGCGAGGGGCTGACAGATGAAGTTCGATACTCCAGCCACCACCAATCCGATCGATCAGCTCAAGGTCATCGGCAAACCGACCGATCGTATCGACGGCCCGCTCAAGACCACAGGCACCGCGCCCTATGCCTATGAGCGCCACGACGTGGTGCAGAACCAAGCCTATGGCTACATGGTCGGCTCGGCCATCGCCAAGGGACGCATCGCTTCGATCGACGTGAAGGCCGCAAAGGCGGCGCCCGGCGTGCTTGCGATCGTCACCGCCGACAATGCCGGAAAGCTCGCCAAGGGCAGCTTCAACACCGCCAAGCTACTCGGTGGCCCGGATATCGAGCATTATCACCAGGCGATTGCCGTGGTTGTCGCGGAGACGTTTGAGCAGGCACGCACCGCCGCCAATCTGGTTCGCATCGACTATGTCCCGACCAAAGGCGTATTTGAGCTCGCCGCCGCGAAGGACTCTGCGAAAGCGCCCGAGGCGAATGCATTCAGTGGCCCGCCGGACACCGCCGCCGGCGACTTCGCCGGCGCGTTCGCCGCCGCCCCGGTCCAGCTCGATGCCGTCTATACAACCCCCGACCATGCGCATGTGATGATGGAGCCACATGCCTCCATCGCTGCGTGGAACGGCGACAAGCTCACGATCTGGACATCGAACCAGATGATCGCTTGGGGCGTGGGAGATGTCGCCAAGACACTCGGCATCCCGGTGGAGAATGTCCGCCTCGACTCACCGTTCATCGGCGGCGGCTTCGGCGGAAAGCTCTTCGTGCGGTCCGATGCCTTGCTTGCCGCTTTGGGCGCTCGCGCGGCCGGACGGCCGGTGAAGGTGGCATTGCCGCGCCCCCTCATGATCAACAACACAACCCACCGGCCGGCGACGATCCAACGGATTCGCATTGGCGCGGCGAGGGACGGCAAGATCACAGCGATCGGCCATGAGACCTGGTCGGGAGACCTGCCGGGCGGTGGCGCCGAGCTCGCTGCCAATCAGACACGTCTCCTCTACGCCGGCGCGAACCGCATGACCGCGACGCGGCTCGCCGTGCTCGATCTGCCCGAAGGCAATGCCATGCGCGCGCCTGGCGAAGCGCCCGGCATGATGGCGCTCGAGATCGCCATGGACGAGATGGCCGAAAAGCTCGGCCTCGATCCGATCGAATTCCGAGCACTCAACGATACCCAGGTCGATCCGGAACACCCGGAGCGTCCGTTCTCGCAGCGACAACTCGTCGAATGCATGCGCATCGGCGCGGAACGCTTCGGCTGGAGCAAGCGCAACCCGAAGCCGGGCAGTGTCCGTGAAGGTCGATGGTTCGTCGGGACCGGGGTCGCTGCTGCGTTCCGCAACAACCTGCTGACCAAGTCGGCCGCGCGTGTTCGCCTCGACGGTCGGGGAACCGTGACGGTCGAGACGGACATGACCGATATTGGCACCGGCACCTACACGATCATCGGCCAGACCGCCGCCGAGATGATGGGCGTTCCGCTCGAGAAGGTCGTTGTGCGCCTAGGCGATTCCTCGTTCCCGGTATCGGCCGGCTCGGGCGGGCAATGGGGTGCCAACAACTCGACCGCGGGCGTCTACGCCGCATGTGTCAAGCTCCGGGAGGCCGTGGCCCAGAAGCTTGGCTTCAACTCGGAGGAGGCCGTTTTTGCGGACGCTTCGGTTCGCGCCGGCAACCGCAGCGTTCCCCTAGCTGAAGCGGCTCGCGACAAGGAGATCATCGCCGAGGACGCGATCGAATACGGTGACCTCGACAAGAAGTACCAGCAATCGACGTTCGGGGCCCATTTCGTCGAGGTGGGGGTCGACGTGGCGACCGCAGAGGTCCGCTTGCGGCGCATGCTGGCGGTCTGCGCCGCGGGCCGCATACTCAATCCGAAGTCGGCTCGAAGCCAGGTCATCGGTGCGATGACGATGGGTGCCGGCGCGGCGCTGATGGAAGAACTCGCGGTCGACAAGCGCCTCGGCTTCTTCGTGAACCACGACCTTGCCGGATACGAGGTGCCGGTCCACGCCGACATCCCTCATCAGGACGTGATCTTCCTCGAAGAGACGGATCCGATCTCCTCGCCGATGAAGGCCAAGGGCGTGGGCGAGCTCGGCATCTGCGGGGTCGGGGCGGCGGTTGCCAACGCGATTTACAACGCCACGGGCGTTCGCGTGAGGGACTATCCGATCACTCTGGACAAGCTCCTGACGGAACTGCCGCAAACGGGATAAAGCGTCCAACTACCGGGTCTGGGTTCTGACAATCAGCTCGGTCAAGGTTGCGATTGCCGGGTTGTTGTTCGCAAGGCGCCAGGCCATGTGGAGCTCCACGACGCGGGCGGGCGCAATTTCGATGTCTTTCAGGACGACGCCCTCGAAGTGGAGATTACCGGCTGCGGCAGGCACCAGAGCGAGGCCGAGCCCAGCCTTCACCAGGCCAAGGATCGAGTGGATCTGGCTGATGTGTTGAACGTAGGTCGGCGATATGCCGGCTTCGCCGAAAACCGTCACGAGCAGGTCGTAGAAGTAACGCGCCTCATACGGCGAATAGGTGATGAACGGCTGGCGATCGAGATTCGAGAGCCTGACCTTACTTGCCGATGCAAGGGGATGATCGGCCGGCACCGCGAGGATGAGAGGCTCGCGGACGACGCACAGCGAGTCGAATTCACGCCGGTTGAAGGGCGGCCGGATAAGGCCGACGTCGATCCGGCCCGCCGTCAGAGCCTCGATCTGGTCGGCTGACACCATTTCCTTGAGCACGAGATCGACATCGGGTGCCACGGCCCGAAAACTCGTGATCAGGCGAGGAAGAAACTCATAGCCCGAAGCTGCGGTGAAGCCGAGATTGATCGATCCTGCTTCGCCGCGGGCCGTGCGGCGGGCCGCGAGGGCGGCGCCATCGGCAAAGCGCAGGAGCCGACGTGCCTCGGGCAGAAAATTCTGGCCGGCGCGGGTCAGGGTCACCGAACGACTGGTCCGTTCGAAAAGCCTCACCTCGAGTGCGTGTTCAAGAAGCTGAATCTGCCTGCTGAGAGGCGGCTGGGTCAGGTTGAGGCGTGCGGCGGCCCGGCCGAAATGGAGTTCCTCGGCCACCGCCACAAAGCATCGCAGCTGACCCAGCTCGAACATCGATCCAAAAAAGGTATTGATCGATGCTCAGAGTAGTTCGTTTGGTCATTGCCCGTCCAGTAGAGTGACCCGGTCAGGATCGAAAAGATCTGGCTCGCAACGCGACCGGTGGACAGCCGGATCGCGACGTTCTGGGAGGAACGACGCATGGTTCTCGGCTCTATCCGGGTAGCGCTGGTGGCTGCCGCCATCACGCTGCTGCCTTCACTCTCCACGGCACAGGAATTTACTCGTCCCGTCCGGCTCATCGTCCCGTTCGCTCCGGGCGGTACATCGGACATTCTCGCCCGCCTGATCAGCCCGAAATTGTCGGCGGCGCTTGGCCAGCCGGTCGTGGTCGAGAACAAGCCCGGCGCCGCCGGCAATCTTGGCGCCGACACGGTCGCCAAGGCCCAGCCCGACGGCCACACACTACTGTTGATGGATGTCGGCTCGCTCGCCACGGCACCAAGCCTGTTTCCCGAGCTGAGCTACAACGTCGAGAAGGATCTCGCACCTGTCGGTATGGTCATGTTCGGACCTTACGTGCTTGCAGTGAGCCCGACGTCCTCGATCACCTCCGTTAAGACCCTCGTCGACTATGCCAAGGCCAATCCCGGCAAGCTTGCGGTGGCGACCTCCGGCGTCGGCGCGATGAACCACATTACCGCCGTCCAGATCGCCAAGGGTCTGGGCATCGAATGGAAGACGGTTCCGTACAAGGGCGGTTCGGCCGCATCCCGTGCGGTGGTCTCCGGTGAAAGCCAGGTCATCATCAATGGTGCGCCGGCGACGCTGCCGTTCGTGACCAACAAGCAGCTCACCGGGATCGCTGTCAGCGGCGACGAGCGCATCAAGAGCGCATCAGACCTTCCGACCTTCAAGGAAGCCGGTCTTGCCGCGACCGATGCCGGCACCTGGCAGGGATTGCTGACGACGGGCGGCACGCCTCCCGCAACCGTCGCCCGGCTGAATGCCGAATTGCAGAAGGTCCTCGCGATGCCAGACATCCAGGAGAAGATCGCCGAACAGGGCGGTCTGGCGCGGCCCGGTTCGCCGGATGATTTCAAGGCCTGGCTAAGCACCAACATCAAGTCGTTCGGAACGGTGATCCGCGACGCCGGCATCAAGATCGACGGCTGACGGACACCCGATGTCGGTTCGCAAAGTAGATCTGCACGATGTGCTGTTCGGCGGATTCCTCATTCTCGTGGCCGCGGGCGCGCTCATAGCCACGAGAAAATTGTCCGTCGGCACGGCGGCCAATATGGGACCGGGATACATGCCGCTCGCCATCTCTCTCGGGCTGATGGCGTTTGGCGTTTTCTTCACCGGCCGAGGATTGTTTCGTCCCTTCCGGGGGATCGAACCCGTCCAGCTCCGTCCTCTCCTGGCCATCATCACGTCGGTGGCGGTGTTTGCGCTGCTTGCCGAACGTCTAGGACTGGTCATTGCCGCGCTGGCGACGGTGATCATCGCCGGCTTCGGCGGCCGCGAGCACCGCTTCGTCGAGAGCGTGATTTTTGCGGTCATCCTGACCGGCTGCGCCGTTCTGCTGTTCGTCAGAGGCCTGTCCCTGCCGATCCCTGTCTGGCCCTGGTGAGATCGGCGACATGGAACTTCTTGACCATCTGATCCTCGGCTTCTCGACCGCGCTGCAGCCGGGCAACCTGCTGTTCTGCCTGATCGGCGTGCTGATCGGAACGGCAATCGGCGTGCTGCCCGGCATCGGTCCCATTCCGACGGTGGCACTGCTCCTGCCGTTCACATTCGGCCTCGAACCGTCGTCGGCGATGATCATGCTGGCGGGCATCTTCTACGGCGCCCAGTATGGCGGCTCGACGACCGCGATCCTGGTCAATGTTCCTGGCGAGACATCATCGGTCGTGACCTGCATCGACGGCCATGAGATGGCCAAACGCGGCCGTGCCGGCCCCGCGCTGGCAATCGCGGCGATCTCGTCATTCTTCGCCGGCACCGTCGCGACCGTCGTCATCGTGCTGCTGAGCCTGCCATTGTCGGCGCTGGCGCTGAAGTTCACGGCGGTCGAATATTTCAGCCTGCTGGTGCTCGGCCTGATAGCGGCAGTCGTGCTTGCGCACGGCTCGATCGCGAAATCGCTCGCAATGGTCCTGCTGGGACTGCTGATGGGCCTCGTCGGCATCGACGTGAACTCCGGCGCCTCGCGTATGACCTTCGGCGTTCCGAGCCTGTCGGACGGGTTGGACTTCGTCCCGGTCGCCATGGGTCTGTTCGGCCTCGGGGAGATCATCGCGAACCTCGAACGCACGACCACGCGCGTCGTCGTCAAACAGTCGATCCGCGATCTCATTCCGAGCTGGGCCGACCTCAAGGCGGCATTCCCGGCGATGGTTCGCGGCACCGCGATCGGCTCGATCCTCGGAGTCCTGCCGGGCGGCGGCGCGGCGCTCCCGCCATTCACCGCCTATGCGATCGAAAAGAAGCTGGCGCGAGATCCGTCACGCTTCGGCAAAGGAGCGATCGAAGGTGTGGCCGGACCCGAAGCTGCCAATAACGCAGGGGCGCAGACAAGCTTCATCCCGCTGTTGACGCTCGGCATCCCGGCCAATGCCCTAATGGCGCTGATGATCGGCGCTCTGATGATGCAGGGCATCCAGCCCGGGCCGCAGGTCATGGCCGAGCAGCCGGCGCTGGTCTGGGGCCTGATCGCCAGCATGTGGACCGGCAATCTGATGCTGCTCATCATCAACCTGCCTCTCGTCGGCATCTGGGTATCGATGCTGAAGATCCCATACCGGCTGCTCTTTCCGGCGATCGTGCTGTTCTGCTGCATCGGTACCTACGGGATATCGAACAGCATCTTCAATGTCTGGGTGATGCTCGTCTGCGCGGGCGTCGGCTACTTCTTCATCAAGGTCGGAGTCGAACCCGCGCCGCTTCTGCTCGGTCTCGTTCTGGGACCTCAGCTGGAGGAGAACTTCCGCCGCGCAATGCTGCTCTCGGACGGCGACGTTACCGTGTTCCTGCGGCATCCGATCAGCGCCGTCCTGCTCGCGATCGTCGCGGTGCTGATGCTCGCGCTTCTCTCTCCAACCCTGTTCCGAAAACGCAAGCAGGCGCTCAGCGAATAGCCGAGCCCGCGCATCACACTCTCAACGAAAGGATTTGTCGTGGACCTGCCCATCAATCACTTCAAGCGTGCCATCATGGCCGGCGAGCAGCAGATCGGACTCTGGAGCAGCCTCGCCAGCAACATCACGACCGAAGTGTTGGCGGGCGCCGGTTTCGACTGGCTGCTGATCGATGCCGAACACGCGCCGAATGATCTCCGGACGGTGCTGGGCCAGCTTCAGGCGGTGATGGAATATCCGAAGACGCAGGCGATCGTCCGTATCCCCTCCAACGACAAGATCGAGATCAAGCGCTATCTCGATGCGGGTGTCCTGAGCTTCCTCGTGCCGATGGTGGAAACGGCGGACGAGGCCCGGCAGGCGGTAGCAGCAACGCGCTTTCCACCGGACGGCATTCGTGGGTTCGCCGGTGTATCACGCTCGTCGCGGTTCGGCCGGATCAAGAACTACCACAGCCGGGCCCACGAGGAGATCTGCATTCTGGTCCAGGTCGAGAGCGAACTGGGCATCCAGAATCTCGAGGACATCGCAGCGGTACCGGGCGTCGACGGCGTCTTCATCGGGCCCGGAGATCTGTCGGCGGCATTGGGGCATCTCGGCGATCAGGGCCATCCGGACATGGTCGCCCTCATCGAGAAGTCCATCCACCGGATCGTCGCCGCCGGTAACCGGCCAGGCATCCTGACCGGGGATGAGAGCCTTGCCCGCCGCTACATGGCGGCCGGCTGCATCTATACGGCCGTCGGGCTCGACACGGGCATTCTGGCACGTGGTGCCGAGGCGCTGGCGAGGAAGTTCAAGGGCTGAAGTCTCAGATCGTCATTTGACTTGGTGATGCGCTGGTGCTTTGAAGCAACGGCGCGTCCTCACCCGTCATTCCAAGTCGAACGTCGCGGCCTCCAGGGCGCGGCGGAGGCGCCAGCGATCGACGAAGCGCGGTCTGCGAAATATTCCCAAGGTCCCGACGCTCTCCTGCCAGCGCAGGAAGGGCAGGGCGCCGTGATAGGTCGGCCGGTTCCAGAAGTCATGCGCCATGATGACCGTGCCCGGCCGCGACTTCAGGACTGAGGTCAGCAGGCAGGCAAGGCGAAAACGGCCGTCGACGAAGATGAGATCGGGGTCGGGCTCCGTCGGCCAGGGAGCCTGAGCGTAAAGGGGCCAGTTGCTGCGTTGCGAGTCGTCTCTGGGCCGCCCCCATTTCCCGATCGGACCGATATCCACGTGGATGAGACGCAGGCTGCCGGATGTTTCGGCGGCTTCGATGACCGCGTGGGAGCGCATCTTTCCGAGCCATTCCGGATCGGATTCGACCGCGCAGATTTTCGCTGAAGTCTCGGTGACGCCGAAATACGTGCTGCCCCCCGCGCCGAATTCGACGACGCGTTTGGCCTGCCTGTAATGGCGGGAGAAAGCGGTGAATTCCTCGTCGCTCAGTTCGGGCTTCATTTCCAGGGTCGTAGCGCGCCGAGGAGCGGGCCGCAAACATCCGGACGCGCTCGCCTGTTGGTTCCGGCGCGGTCCCGCCTTACAATCTTTCCAGGGAAACCGGAGCCTCGCTCGTGTCAGCACCGTCTTTCGATGTTCCGGGGCAGGCCTACCATCCCGCTCTGCGCGTCCTGCATTGGCTGACCGCGCTCTTCGTCTTCGTCGCCTTTCCGGTCGGCTTCGTCATCGATTACGTCAAGGACGAGTCGAAGACCGCCTTCTATCTCGTGCACGAATCCTTCGGCTTTCTGGTGCTGTGGGTGATGCTCACGCGTGTCGTCGTGCGATGGATATGGCCGCCACCGCCGAATGCCGAGATCAATCCGAGCCTTCATCTGGTCGCCACACTCGTCCACGGCGCGCTTTATGCGGCGCTGATTCTGCAGCCGGTGTTCGGGTTCCTAGCGACCAATGCCTTCGGCTTTCCGTTCAGCCTGTTCGGCGTGCTGCCGATTCCAAGTCCGATCGGCAAGGACCCGGCGCTCGCGCGCTATCTGATGGGCGCGCACATCTTCATCGGATATTCGATCCTCGTCCTATTCTGCCTGCACATCGGCGGCGTGCTCTATCATCAGGTCATCAGGCGCGACGCGATAGTGCAGCGGATGCTGTGACTTTCGTGCGTGCGACGGCGCTCTGGATGACGGGGCCGGGAACGGTGGAGCTGCGTTCGGCCGAGGTTCCGACGCCGGAAGCCGACGAGGTTCTGGTGCGAGTGCTCTATTCCGGCGTCAGCCGAGGCACCGAAAGTCTAGTGTTCGCGGGGCGGGTGCCGGCGAGCGAGCACCAGCGCATGCGGGCGCCGTTCCAGGAAGGCGAGTTCGGTTTTCCGGTGAAGTACGGCTATTCGAGTGTCGGCGTCGTCGAGAACGGACCCGCTGAGCTTATCGGCCGGGTCATATTCTGCCTCCATCCGCACCAAGATCGCTGCATCGTTCCTGCCGCCGCCGTCGTACCTATCCCTGAAAACGTGCCGGAGGGCAGGGCGGTGCTGGCGGCGAATATGGAGACTGCGCTCAACGTGATTTGGGACGCCGACGTCAGCGCAGGCGATAGCGTCGCAGTCGTTGGTTGCGGCGTCGTCGGTGCTCTGGCCGCGCATCTGGCAAAACGTGAAGGCGCCGAAGTCACAATCGTCGACGTGAATACCGACCGTGAGCGCATCGCCTCGGCGCTCGATTGCGCATTTGCCGTGCCCGAAGAGGCCCCGCGCGATTGCGATATTGTCGTTCACACCAGCGCGACGGCTGCTGGCCTTGCAACCGCTCTCGATTGTGGTGCGTTCGAGGGGACGATCATCGAGGCGAGCTGGTATGGCGACCAGCTCGTTCCCGTGCCGCTCGGCGGGGCGTTCCACAGCAGGCGGCTGAAGCTGATTTCGTCCCAGGTCGGGCATCTGCCGCCGGAAAAGCGCGCCGAGTGGACACATCGGCGCCGGATGGAGCTCGCCCTCTCTCTCCTGGCCGACGAGAGGCTCGATGTATTGATCTCCGGCGAGACCGATTTCGCGAACGCCGCGACCGACTATCCGGCTCGCCTCGGCGACCCCAACACCCTTTGTCACCGCTTCCGCTATTTCTGAGGATCCATGTTCGCCGTCGAAGTTCGCGACCACATCATGATCGCCCATTCGCTGCCGTCACCCGTCTTCGGCCCGGCTCAGGGGCTGCACGGCGCGACCTATGTCGTCGACGCGGCGTTCTTCACGGAGGATCTCGATGACGACGGGCTGGTCGTCGATATCGGCCTTGCGACAACGGCTTTGGCGGACGTCCTCGACCTCTACCGTTACAAGAACCTCGACGAGATCGCCGACTTCGAAGGGCGCATCACCACGACGGAGTTCATGGCGAAGGTCGTTTCCGATGCGCTGAAAGCGAAGATCGTGGCGGGAGAACTCGGGCCGGTGGGACGCATCAAAAAGCTTCGCGTGATGCTGCACGAGAGCCATGCCGCACGGGCCTGGTTCGAGACCGATTTGTGAGGCGGCTGACCTTCGTCTTTCCCGGAGATTTGGCCCGGCCGACCGGCGGCTATGGCTATGACCGGCGGATCATCGCGGAGCTCAGGGACATGGGCTGGACGGTCGAGACCTTGTCTCTCATCGGTGCGTATCCGTTTCCAACCGATCGGGAGCGAGCGGCGGCGGCCGAGGCCTTCGCCGCCATCCCGGATCGCTCGCTCGTCGTGGTCGACGGCTTGGCTTTCGCTGTCCTGCCTGAAATTGCCCGGACCCATGCGAGGCGGCTCGGGCTCGTAGGCCTCGTTCATCATCCGTTGTCGCATGAGTCCGGTCTGAATACGGCGGCGATCCGGACTTTGCACGAGAGCGAGCGCGAGGCCCTGGCTTGCGCAAGGGCAGTCATCGTGACCGCGCCAAAAACATCGAAGCTTGTCGTCGAGGAATTCGGCGTCGACGCCGGCGTAGTCACCGTCGCGGAACCCGGCACCGACCGCTTCGGACATGCCCTTGGCCGCGGCGATCCACCGGTTCTGCTCACCCTTGGCTCGCTGATCGAGCGAAAGGGGCATGACGTCCTGATCGACGCGCTGAAACGATTGACGGATCTGCCGTGGCGCGCGCGATTTGTCGGCGAGGCGTCAGACCCGGAATGGGCCGCGATGTTGCGGGAACGCGCCGCAGGCCTCGGCGAACGCGTCACTTTCGCCGGCCCAACGGACAATGCGCATCACGAACTGCTCGGCGCCGACATCTTCGTTCTGCCGTCCCGTTATGAAGGCTACGGCATGGCCTTCACCGAGGCGCTTGCTTGCGGTTTGCCGGTGGTCGGCTGTCCGGTCGGCGTACTGCCGGACGTGTTGCGCGACGGCTCGGGGACGATGGTTCCGGTCGGCGATGTCGACGCGCTCGAGCGCGCTCTGCGCGACCTGTTGAGCGATCCGAAGCGCCGGGCGGAAACTGCCAGGGCGGCCGCGCGGGCGGGCAGCCTGTTGCCGGTCTGGGCGGAAACGGCGCATCGCTTCGGGGCCGCGCTGGAACGGGTCGCGCCGTGAGCGGCTTCGATCCAGCGTGGCTCGATCTGAGATCCGGCGCCGACGAGGCCGCCCGCGACGGAGACCTGCTGACGAAAGCGGTCGCTTTCGCAAGTGCCTTGCCGAGCCCGCTGATAGTCGATCTGGGGGCGGGGACGGGTGCGAGCACGCGGGTTCTGGCGCCACATCTGCCCTCGGCGCGTTGGCGGCTGGTCGATGGTGACAAGGAGCTCCTCAGGATAGCGGCGCAGCGTTGCCCCGATGCCGAGATTGTCCCTCTGGACCTCGCCTCATCGCCTCTCCCGATCCGGGATGCGCGTCTAGTAACCGCGTCGGCCCTGCTCGATCTCGTTTCCGCCCAGTGGATAGAGCGGCTCGTCAGAGATGTCGTCTCCGGGGGTGCGGCGTTCTATGGCGTTCTCAGTTTCGACGGTCTGATGAGCTGGTCTCCGGAGCATCCACTCGATGAGGATGTGCGGAGAGCCTTCAATCGTCATCAGCGCTCGGACAAGGGATTCGGCCTTTCCCTCGGCGGCGATGCGGTCGTCTATGCACGCGAATGCTTCGCCAATGCCGGATACGCCATCGAGATGACGGAGAGTCCGTGGCGGCTAGGTCCCCGCGACATGATGCTCAAGCGCCAGCTCATCAAGGGAATTGCGTCGGCGGCTGAGGAGGCGGGGCAGGCGGGGACGGCGGAGTGGTCCGTATTTCGTCTCGACCATCTGGCGACCGGCTCCTGCCGGATCGGCCATCAGGATCTGTTCGCTTCGCCCGCTTCGTGATGGTGGAACGCGCAGTCGATGACGATCTCGCCGCCGAGATCGTAGAAGGTGGTTCGCGGACGCAGGCAGTCGCGCAGGTGAGGCACCGGCGGCAGAGCGAGCCCTGACGGGCCGTCGCCGATGATCAGTGGCGACAGCGTGATGAGCAGGCGATTCATCGCGCCGGCAAGCAGGAACGGTCCGAGTGTCCGCGCTCCTCCCTCGACAAGCACTCGGGTCAGGCCTCTTTCCGCAAGGGCGGCCAGAATCGCCACGGGATCGATCGTGCCGTTGGCGGCATCGAGCCTGATGACATCGATCCCCTCCGGCCGTTTCGCATCGCAGGACTGGATGGTGATTCGCCTGGTCCCGTCGTCGGCGAAGACGCGGGCGGTGTCCGGAACGCGTCCGTGCGGATCGACGATCACGCGGACCGGGTGCGCGCCCTCGACCTCGCGCACCGTCAGCCGAGGATCGTCGTGGAGCACTGTGCCCGCGCCGACGATCACCGCATCCGACAGCGCGCGCAGGCGGTGGAGGTGCTGCATCCCGGCTTTGCCCGAGACATTGCGGGCATCGCCAGAGGACGTGGCGACGCGGCCGTCGAGCGACTGGCCGACCTGGCCGACGACGAAGCTTTCCTCCTTCGAGGCGGAGGCAAGTGGCCAGTAGAGCGGCAGAACATCCGTCTCAAGATCGCGAAGAGCGGCGATCTCGTAGGCCGTCGAAATATCAGCGTCGGGAGCGAGGTGGCGATTCATGCGCGCCTCAACTTGATCCGGAACCGGAGAACGCGGCCACAAATCTCTTCCGGAACTCTTCCATCGGCCATGCCTCGACATTCAAGCTGGGGCGCATGCCGTTTGTCCATCTCCAGCCGTCAATTCTGGCCAATGTCGATGGGTTCCCCGCGATGATATGAACGGGCACGGAATGCCCGACATCTTTTCCGGCCACCCAGGGGATCGGCTGATGGTCACCGACGACGATTACGACGGTGCGCTCATTGCCATAGCGCTCGATCCATGAGGAGAGCGTGGCGAGCACGTATTCGATTGAGCGGAGGTAATGGTCTCGCACCTGATCCGGACTGCGCCAGACCGTGTCCGGCGGTTCACCCGCATCGACCTGAGCGTTGAAGATGGTGCCGTCGCCGATCTTCTCCCACTCAACGAGTGAGGGTAGCGGTGCCCACGGAATGTGGCTCGACAGCAGTGTGATCTGCGCCATGACAGGCCCATCGCCCTTCAGCCGCTCGAAGCTTTCGAGCGTGAACTGGTCGGGCATGGTGACCCAGTCGAAGCTCTTGCCGCGATAGCCCAAATCCTTCGCCGCCATCACGCGGTCGAAGCCGAACCATTGGCCCTCCGGCCAGGGCATGGTGATCCCCGGCATGACGGCTTCGGTGGTCCAGCCGGCCCGCTTGAAGTCCTTCACCAGTGTGCCGTGGGTGCCCCGGACGAGCGCCTGATAGCGGCGCTGATTGTCGATCCGCAGGCCTGAAAGAAGGGTCGAATGGGCGAGCCAGCTCTGGCCGCCGAGCGTGGTGGAGGTCAGGAAGCCCGAGCGTGCGACCATGTGCTTGCGGGCGAGCGCCTCGTCGAACTTTGCGAGAGCCGTTTCGGTGCGTGCCTTGAAGGCCGGATCGGTGAGGAGCGTACCGCCATAGGATTCGAAGAAGACGACATATACGTCGTTGCCGGCTAGCGCCGTGAGGAGGTCGGCGGGAAGCTCTTCCGTTATCGGGTCTGATGTCGCCTCCCGGTGAAATGCGTCGAGGTCGACGGCGCTCTGCTGCGCCCGGGTGACCTGGCTGATCAGCAGGTTCGACGCATTTGCGGTGACGCCGGGCGTGTCGAGAACGAAGCCCGCAATGGAGATCGCCGAGAACGCCGCGAGCGCGATCCGCTGGGGGCCGGGTATTTGCGCGAAACGCCCCAGCATTCGCAGCGATATCCAGATCAGGAAGAGCAGGCCGAACAGCGCATTGATCAGCGCGATGATGCCGAGAACGGCCAGGACGTTGCCGAGCGTGCCGCTCATCAGATTGCGGACGGCGCCGAGCAGATCGAGATCTAGGACGAGATCGAACGGACGGCCTGACGCGAAATACATCCCGGCATTGGCGAGCTTGGCGACGAGCAACAGAAACAGCGCGATTGTCGTCAGGCTGCGGATGACCGCACCCATCGCGCCACCGACGAGCAGGAGCAACAGCAGGAGGACGGGCAGTTCTACCGGTACGCGGGCGAAGGACGCCGCCTTCATTGCCTCCAGCCTGTCCGGCGCGACGAGCAAAGCCCAGACGAACAGAAGCGCGAACAACACACCGATGATGCGCGGCCGAGAGAGGGCAGCGGTCGGCTCTGTCATGCTACGAGCCGTGCGTAGATGTCACCGGAGGAGCGGCTGCTTCTCAGCAATTTCAGGTGCTCGATCATCGTGGCCGCTGGCACCCAATTCCTGGAAGCAAACGTGAAACTCTCGCCGCGCACGCGATTGAAGCGATAGTCGCCTAGTTGCGCGATGAGGTTCACGCAGGTCTCGGCACGGTCGAGAACAGCGGGAAGGTACTCGAAGGCGATGCATGGGATCGGCCGGCTCAGTCCGCGCAGAACGTCTGCCTCGAAGCCCTCGACGTCGATCTTGCAGAAGCGCGGCAGGCCGTGTTCCGCAATCATCGCATCGAGCGTTGTGACCTTGACGCGGTGCGTGCCGTCCCAATTGACCGCGCCGAAACCGGGATCTGTTCTGACGCCATCGATCCAGTCCGCGGACAACGTCGAGACGGTCGGGTGTCGTGACGAGATGTGCAGGTTCGCCTCCCCCGCCTGGGCGCCGACTGCATAGTCGCGAAGGATGACGTTCGCGGGCTGGGTCTTTGTCAAGAAACGAAAGAACAAAGGCTGCGGCTCGACCGCGACGACGTGCGCCCCGAGTTTGCTGAATACGCGCGAGCGGCTGCCGACATGCGCGCCGATGTCGAAGACGAGGTCGCCGGGTCTGATCATGGCGCTATAAAAACGGCGCGCCGCACGCGTCTTCCAAGGCCGGCCGTAATAGATCGCGATCGAGCGGGCGAGGCCGAGGGTTTCGTTCAGGCTCGCCATCAGAGGGCGGGCGCGGTCCTGCGCAATAGCCAGGCCGTGTCGATCGCGAATGACAGGACAAGAGCGCCCAGGGTGATCGCCCCGATCGCGTTCGCGAGGGGCGGTTCCAGCAGAAGCATGACGATCAGCGCACACACCTGCATGACGCAGACTGCTTTGCGGCGGAAGGATGGAAAGAGCGGCGCGGTGAGCGCGGGCCATACAATGCCGGCGATGACGAAGGCATAGCGAAGGAGACCGGCGGCGAGAATCCACGCGCCTGCTTTGCCAAGCACAAGGCAGAGCACGGACAGCACCAGAATCAGGAAGGCATCGACTTCCATGTCGAAGCGTGCCCCGAATTCCGAAATTGTATTCGAACGCCGGGCGATCCAGCCGTCCAGTCCGTCCGTGGCGAGCGCGAACGCGGCAATCGCCACGGGCAGGATGCCTGCGGCGGGTTCGGTCACGATCGAGAATTGCACCGAGAGGCCGGCGAGTACACTGGTGAGGATGGCTCTAAACAAGGTGATCGCGTTTGCGAGACCGAGGGGAAGCCCGAGCGGGATGGCGAGGCTGACCGCGATTCCCACGCCGACGAAGACGAACAGGCTGACCAGAAGCCCGTGAACAGCGAGGCCAGATAAGAGACCCAGCAGAGGGGTGGCCAATGCTCCGATAGTGAGCGCGGCTCCGGTGGACAGGCCGAGACTGCTCGGCTCGCTCGCAACGGTCATGGACTCAGGAACACCCATCTCTGCGCGCCGCTCGAACAATGGCCGCGCGTCAATCACGCACACACAGATACGGAGCTCAACGCGGCGCGGATGTGGCCGCGAGGAAAATCTCCTATGGATCAGGACGATCCCAGCACGAAACGAATCCGCGCCTAAGGACATATGACGGGAGGATGGCTCACCCCGGCCGGATGGTCGGGGCCGTTCGCGTTCAGGCGCCGCGAGCGACGGGTTCCGCTTTCGGCTCGGCTTCCGGCTTCTTGCGCGGCTCGCCCATCAGGGCCGGCTGGAACAGAAGCGCCGAGGCGAGAGTGCAGGCGAAGGAGAGCGCCAGCAGCTTGCCCATGCTCGACGTGCCGGGATGGACCGAGAACCACAGGCTACCGAAGGCGACGGCGGTCAGGAGCGCGCTGAAGAACACCGCGCGGGTCAGCGTCGATTGCAGGAAGTCGGTCTGACCGCGCTGCCAGGCGACGATGTAGTAGATCTTGAACGCCACGCCGACGCCGAGCAGCACCGGCAGCGCGATGATGTTGGCGTAGTTCAGGGCGAAGCCCGTCAGGCCGCAGATCTCGAACGTCATCAACGCCGCAACGATGAGAGGCACGAGCGTCGCGGCGACATCCTTGATGCTCCGCAGAACGATCCAGAGCAGGATGGCGATGCCGAGCAGAGCGAGACCCGACGCCTGGGCGAAGGCGGTAATGATCGCGCGGCCCCAGTTCAGCGTATCGACGGCAGGACCGGTCGCGCGCGAATCGATCTTCTCGATGGCGCGCGCGAAGTTCAGCAGCGTGTCGTTGTCGTTCGGGTCGCCCTTGGGCAGGATATCGACGCGGTAGCGGCCGTCCGGCGTCACCCAATCCTGCGCGATGACCTTCGGCACCGAATTGGCATCGACAGGCCCCGCCGTCAGGAGCAGGCGCAGGTCGTCCATATTCTGCTGCAACGGCACGAGCACGGCCTCGCCAGCCTTGTCCCGATGGTCCTCGTCGGCGGTGGCGAGATTGCGCAGATTGCCGGCCAGCCTTTTGGCGGCCTCGGCACCAGGGCCGGTCCGGCCATTGGCCGCGCTGCTAAGCTCGTCGGCGCCCTTGCTCAGCGCGGCGATGTTTTCCTGATCGCTCGGTGCGGGCTGTTTCGGCCCGTTGATGGACTGATCGAGGACTTGCGCGGCGTTCTGGATGTAGTCGAGCTTCTTCGCCTGATCCTGCATCGGGACGAGCGTGTCGAGCGTGCGCGTGGACGCGACCTCAGGTACTTCCTTCAGCCGCGCCGCGAGGGCGATCGACTCGTCGTGATCCTTTGCGAGAATCTGGGCGCTCTGCGCGCCGACCGCCGGGTCCTTGCTGAGTTCGACGAAGGTCTTCACCGCTTCCGAATTCGGATCGCGCAGGTGCAACGGGTTGAAGTCGAACTGCAGCTTCATCAGCGCCGGAGCCCCGGCCAGCACGATCAGCGAGGTGAGCGTCACGACCCAGAGGCGGTGGCGCTTCAGGAAGTTGTCGACGGGGATCAGGAAGGGCTGGGTCAGCGAATGCGGCTCTTCCGGCGGACGGACGCCCTTGAACAGGGCCGGAAGCAGGACGAGGCTGGCGACATACGCCACGATCATGCCGCCGCCCGCGATGATGCCGAGCTGGGCGAGACCGGCATAGGCGGTCGGCATGAAGGACAGGAAGCCGATCGCCGCCGCGACGGCAGCCAAAGTCAGGGGTGCGCCGATCTTGCCGGCGGTCGCGACCAGAGCGTTCCGGGTGTTCTTCAACTCGTGCCGGTTCTCGCGGTACTGCATCCCGAATTGGATAGCGAAGTCCGCGCCGATGCCGACGAACAGGACGGCGAAGGCGATCGAGATCGGGTTGAAAGCGCCGACCATGGCGATGCCGAGCGCGGCGGTGATGATGAGGCCGACACCGAGCGTCAGGCAAACTGCGAAAACGAGGCGGAAGGAGCGGAGCGCCAGCCAGAGGATGATCACGACGAGCGCACCGGTGATCGCGCCGTTGACCGCCGCGCCATCATTGACGCTCGAGAATTCCTCGTCGGTGATCGGTACCGTGCCGGTCAGGCGGACATCGGCGTGATATTTCCCGGCGAGGTCGAGGTCACTGATCGCCTTCCGGACAGCACCCGTCGCCTTCGCGCCCGGTGTCAGCGAACCCAGATCGAGCTTGGCGGTGAGAAGCAGGATGCGGCGCAGTCCGTTCGGCTGGCCTTCCTGCTGCGGCAGCAGGCGCTTCCACGAGAAAGTCGGGAAGCCGTTGGACGCCGTGGTCTCGATGGTGTCCGATGCCGAGTTGAGCAGTGGCGCCATGCCGTCGAGCGTGACATCGCCGCCGTCAATGCCGTCGAGACCCTTACGAAGAGCTTCCATCAGCCCACGAATGCTGGGATCGGTCGCGAACGTGCCCAGCAGCGGCTCGGCGTCCATCATGTTGTTGGTGGTGTCGCGGACCTTCTCGGTGGGCAGGAAGAGAAGGCCGTTCTTGCGGAAATAAGCGTCGCCCTGGGCATCCTCGACGGCGGTGAAATGGTCGGTCTGCTTCGACAGGTCGTCGACCAAAGCGGAAGTTGCCGCACTGGTCAGCTCGGCGGTCGGCGCTTGGACGACGACGATGATCTGGCGCGGCCGCTGCGGAAACGCCTTCTGATAGGCGAGCTGTTCCTTGCGCCAGGGCAGCTCGGCCGAGAGCAGGTCGTTGATGTTGGTGTTGATGCGGAAATGATGCGCTGCGTAGAAGCCGCAGCCGCCAGCGATCAGGAGCGCGGCCAGGATCACGAGCGTAACCCGGCCGGTGAAGACCTCGACGGCGCGGGCAATGAAGCGATTCAGCATCGAATGGATATCCAGAAAACTCCGCCGAACCGTTTGGGGCGGATTACGGCGATCTAATGCTTTGATGCCCGTAAAGGATGATTGGGAGGATTAGACATTCGGCTATAGGTTGCGGTGCCGTGAGCGGCTGGACGCTGGAAATCCGTATCCGCAGTGTCATCGGCCGAGCGCTAAACTTGTCGCCCTCGAACTTCGCCGTCCGGCCCCTACAATCGTGCGGCGGATCACATCGAAAGCGAGCGGGATGCAGGACGCCTTCTGGTGGCAGCGCGGGATCGTCTATCAGGTCTATCCGAGATCGTTCCAGGATTCCGACGGCGACGGCATCGGCGATCTCGAAGGTATCCGGCAGCGGCTCGACCACCTCGTCTGGCTCGGCGTCGATGCGGTCTGGATCTCGCCGATCTTCGTCTCTCCGATGGCGGATTTCGGCTACGACGTCGCGGACTATTGCGCGATCGAACCCATGTTCGGCTCGCTCGAGGATTTCGACCGATTAGTCGCCGAGGCGCATGCGAAAGGCCTGAAGGTCATCCTTGATTTCGTGCCGAACCACACCTCGGAACAGCACGCCTGGTTCAGGGAAAGCCGCTCATCGCGCGATAACCCGAAGCGCGACTGGTACATCTGGCGCGACCCCGCGCCGGACGGCGGTCCGCCGAACAACTGGATTTCGAATTTCGGCGGTTCCGCGTGGCAACGGGACGAGGCGACCGGGCAATATTACTATCACGCCTTCCTGGTGCAGCAGCCGGACCTCAACTGGCGCAATCCGCAGGTCCGCGCGGCGATGTACGACGTTCTGCGCTTCTGGCTCGATCGCGGGGTCGATGGCTTCCGCGTCGACGTGATCTGGCACCTGATCAAGGACGTCGATTTCCGCGACAACCCGGACAACGCCGGCTACCAGCCCAGCCAGCCGATGATCGGCCGCTTCCAGCAGACCTATTCGGCCGACCGGCCGGAGGTGCACGAGGTGGTTCGGAACATGCGCGCGGTGCTTGAGGACTATGACGAGCGGGTTCTGATCGGCGAAATCTACCTGCCGGTCGAGCGCGTCGTCGCCTATTATGGCGAAGGCCTCTCCGGTGCGCATCTGCCATTCAATTTCCAGCTGCTCGAAACGCCCTGGGATGCGCGGCTTCTTGCCAGGATGATCGAGCGCTATGAGGGCCTCCTGCCGCCGGGCGGATGGCCGAACTGGGTACTCGGCAATCACGACCGTCAACGCATAGCGGCGCGGGTCGGCGAGGCTCAGGCGCGGGTGGCCGCGATGCTGCTGCTGACGTTGCGCGGCACGCCGACGGTCTATTACGGCGACGAGATCGGCATGCCCGATGTCGCCATACCGCCGGAACGGGTCCAGGACCCATGGGGCGTGAATGAGCCGGGCCTCGGACTTGGCCGCGATCCGGTCCGCACCCCGATGCAATGGGCCGGCGACAACTTCGCGGGCTTTAGCACGGTCGAGCCATGGCTTCCTCTTTCGGATGACTGGCGAGAGAAGAATGTCGAGAGGCTGAAAGAGGATCGCCATTCGATCCTCAGCCTCTACCGGAATCTCATCTCGCTCCGCCGCGCCCATCGGGCGCTCTCGGTAGGTGACTATGCGGCCGTCGCGCGCGATGGAAACGTGCTCGCTTACGAGCGACGCTTCGAAGGAGAGCATCTGCTCGTCATCCTCAATCTCGGGCACGAAAAGCAGCTCGAAGACCTCTCCATGTTCGGAGATGCGACCATTCTTTTGTCGACCCATCTCGACCGGGAGGGAGCGTCCGGAAGCAGTGTCGTTCTGCGTCCCTCCGAGGGACTTTTGCTCCGCGTCGATTCCTGAGCACGGCAGGCCGCGACTCTCCGCGAAAATCATCCTATCCGACCCGGAACGCGAACACTCCTCCAGCGGTTGAAAGTGCATCTGCGGGCGCTCGTCCCACAGGCCCCTTGGACCTCAACCGCGAGAGATGCCATGAGTAATTTTCCATCTACCGACAGCACACAGTCGTCGGGCGGCACGTTTGCCGACGCGCGGGACGATGCCGCGCGTTCCTTCGACGACATCCGCAGCGAAACCGATCGCCAGGTCGGTGCCCTTCGTGACCAGGCACAGTCCGCCGCCCGCGACGCGCGCTCGGACGTTTCGAGCCTCGCCGACGACGTGAAACATCGCGCCAGGGATTATGCGAACGAGAGTATCGGCGCCGGCGCCGACCGCCTCGACAGCATTGCGGGGGCGGTGAGGCGCGCCGCCGACGACCTCGAGCAGCAATCGCCGCAGATCGCCGGCTATGTCCGTGGCGCGGCGGAAAGCGTGGAGCGTTTCACCTCCAGCGTGCGGCAGCGCAATGTCGACGATCTCATCCACGACGCGCGCGACTTCACTCGCCGCAATCCGGCGTTGGTCTTCGGCGGCGCGGTACTCGCAGGTGTGGTGTTGTCGCGCTTCCTGAAGAGCTCCGCCGACAGGCGTTCGGCAAGCGACGACCTCGACCGCTCGACCCGCCGCTTCTCCGACAATCGCGGCGCGCTGCCGCTCGGCGAGGGAGCAGAACGTTCCGATTACGAGATCGGACCCGGCATCGGAGGAACGCGCAATGTCGGCAACTGAACAACGAACCGACACCCGCTCGGTGCCTGGACTGATCGCCGATCTGTTCCAGCAGTCGACCGCTCTGTTCGGCAAGGAGCTTCAACTCGTCCGCACCGAACTGTCCGAAAAGGTCACGCAGGGCGTGGCCGGACTAGGCCTGATGATCGGCGGCGCGGTGCTTCTCATCGGCGCCGTCAACGTGCTGCTCGCGGCCTTGGTCGCGGCTCTCATCGAGGTCGGCATCGCCGCGCCTTGGTCCTCGCTCATCGTCGCGGTGGTGATCGGCCTCGCCGGCTACCTCCTCGTCAATCGCGGGATCAGCAATCTCAAAGTGTCCAACCTCGCGCCATCTCGCTCAACCGGTCAGGTCAAGCGTGACGCCGCATTGCTCAAGGAGCAGGTGAAATGACCATGCAGGACAACAGGTCCAGCGCCGAAATCGAACGCGATGTCGAACAGACCCGAGCCGGCGTCGCCAGCACGCTGGATCAACTCCGCAACCGCATGACGCCCGGCGAACTTGCCGACGAGGTCTGGGATTATGCCCGCAACGGCGGAGGCGGCGAATTCGTCCGCAATCTCGGCCGGGGCATGCGCGACAATCCCATCCCGGTCGCCCTCGTCGGCGTCGGTCTCGCCTGGCTGATGACGGGACGCAGCGGAAAGCTGCCAAGTCTGTCGCGGGACCGGCGTTCGAGACGCGATCTCTACGACTATACCGGCTCGACAGGCGGCTACAGCTCCGTCGACGACGAGGCGGACGAGCTTCATTCCGCGCCGTATTCCTCGGACTACCGGTCGAGCGGTCAGAGTTCGGATAGCCTCCTCGGTAAAGCGCGCGAGGCCGGACATCGGGCCTATGATGCGGTTGCCGGCGCCGGCGAAAGCGTCGCCGAAGCGGCGTCTCAAGTCGGTGATCGCGCCAGCGAGCTTCGACATCAGGCAAGCCGTCGTGGCCGCGAACTCGGGCATCAGGCCTATGTCGCCAGCCGCGATGTTCGTCGCACGGCAACCGACTTCGCCAACGAGCAGCCACTGATAGTGGCGGCGGCGGGTCTCGCCATCGGCGCGGCACTCGGCGCGATCATGCGTACGACGCGAACCGAGGCGCGCCTGATGGGCGAGGCCAGCGATCGCGTCAAACAGCAAGCGCGCGACCTGGCGGATCAAGGTTACGAGCAGGCGGCGGCCATCGCCGAGAACACCTATGAACAGGTGGTGGACGAGGCGAAGGCCCAGGGCCTCACGACCTCGGATGCCAAGGACGCAGTCGGCGGTCTCGGAGATCGCGTCAGGGCGGTGGCGGAACGCGGCAAGGAAGCGCTGCGCGGGGAAATTGGCGCTGCAGAAAACGACGCCGAGAAGAAAGTCGAAGAGAACTCGCCGTACGCAGGCGCATGACGATTATCGAGGCGAGGCGTCAGCCTCGCCTCATTGGAAAAAATTGGAAACGTTGCTTTTCATTAGTTTCCATTTATGCGCGATGCGGCGCCTCCTAACTTAGCGGTCATGCAAACGCCGGCACCGGCCGGCGCCATGGAGATCACCGCTATGAGCGCTTCTGGAATTCATCACGTCACCGCCATCGCCGGCCCAGCGCGCCGCAATGTCGAGTTCTACACCAAGGTCCTCGGCCTGCGTCTGGTGAAGAAGACCGTCAACTTCGACGATCCCGGCACCTACCACCTCTATTACGGCGACGAGACCGGCTCGCCCGGTACGATCCTGACCTTCTTTCCGTGGGATCACGTGGCGAAGGGCCGGGTCGGCGTCGGCGAGACGCAGGAAACCGTGTTCCGCGTGCCGGAAGGCTCGATCGGATATTGGACCCATCGCTTCATCGACAAGGGCGTCGAGCATGAGCCGTTGGTGAAAAGGTTCGGAGAGCCGATCCTGTCGTTCCGCGACCCGGACGGCATGCGTCTTGCTGTCGTCGGTGTGCCTGGTGTCGAAACTGAGGCGGCATGGACCGGCAGCGATATTCCGGCCGAGCATGCGATCCGGGGCTTCCACAGCGTCAATCTTCTGCTCGCCAAGGCCGCTCCCACGGCGGCGATCCTGACCGATGTCCTCGGCTTCACCGAGGTCGCTCGCGAGGGCTCGCTGATCCGCCTGAAGGCCGGCGACACGAGGAACGGCGGCATCGTCGACCTGCATGAGGTCGGCGGCTTCCTTGCCGGTCGGGCTGGTGGCGGCTCGGTGCATCATATCGCCTTCCGCGCGGCCGACGACGCGGAAGAGGCGGCGATGGTCGAGAAGCTGGCGCAGAACCACGGCATCCGGACCACGGAGCAGAAAGACCGCAACTACTTCCGGTCGGTCTACTTCCGCGAACCCGGCGGCGTGCTGTTCGAGATCGCGACCGACATCCCCGGCTTCGCCGCGGACGAGCCGGTGGCGAAGCTCGGCGAGGCGCTGAAGCTGCCGGGCTTCCTCGAAGCGCATCGCGAACGCATCGAAGGCGTGCTCCCCGAGCTCGTCTGATCCAGTCGAAACCTCTGTCGAAGAGGGAGCCGGTGGCCGAAAGGCAGCCGGCTTCCCGGAGCATTCCCATGTCCACGACAACCGAACTTGATTTCATCCACCGCTACGAGCCGGAAACCGTGATCGGCTCGCCGCCGCTTCTGATGCTGCACGGCACTGGCGGCAACGAGCACGATCTCGTCGATGTCGGCCGCGTCATCGCGCCGGGCTCGGCCATTCTCTCGCCGCGCGGCAAGGTGCTGGAAGGCGGCGTGCCGCGCTTCTTCCGCCGCCTTGCCGAGGGCGTGTTTGACGAGGACGACGTCCGCCGTCGCGCGAACGAACTCGCCGATTTCGTCGAGGAGGCGCGCGAGCGGTATGGGCTCGCCAAGCCGGTGGCGGTCGGCTTTTCGAACGGCGCAAACATCGCCGCGGCGATGCTGCTGCTCAGGCCCGGTACGGTTGCCGGCGCGGTGCTGCTGCGGGCGATGGTGCCGCTGAAGGAGATGCCGAAGGCGGATCTGCACGACACGCCGGTTCTTATGCTCTCGGGCGTGATGGACCCGATCGTGCCGCAGGAGAATGCGGCGCGGCTGGCTTTGGCGCTGACCGAGCGTGGCGCGGACGTCGATCATCGGCTTCTGCCGTTGAGCCATGGCCTCGGACAGGCCGATCTCTCGCTGTCCAGCGACTGGATCGCGCGACGCTAGCTCGGCGTCGTCCTCCGGCTCGACCAGGGGACCCATCAAGCCCGTGCCGTGTGACGTGGATCCTCCGGTCAAGCCGGAGGATGACGGTGGGAGCAAATGACGACAAAACGGGGAGATGGCGGCATGATCCGGATCCAACCTGGATTCGGCATGCCGCATCTCCCCGATTTCGAAGCCTGGGCGATCTTCGCCAAGGTCGCCGAGCACGGCTCCTTTTCGGGGGCCGCGAGCGATCTCAACCTGTCGAAGGCGACCGTCTCGAAGGCGATCACGCGCCTCGAATTCCGCCTCGGCACGTCTCTCTTCCACCGCACCTCACGGAAACTTTCTCTGACCGAAAGCGGTCGGGCGTCGCTCGACCGCGCTACGCGCATCCTCGCGGAAGGCGAGGCGATCGAGGAGGAGATCACCGAGGGTGCCGCGGTTCCGCGCGGGCTTGTCCGGCTGTCCGCGCCGATGTCGTTCGGCATCCAGCATCTCGGTCCGGCGCTCGCGGCGTTCTTCAAGGAATATCCGGAAGTCTCGGTCGATCTCCGGCTGAGCGACACCCGCACCGACCTCGTCGCGGAGGGGATCGACGTCGCGCTCCGCATCGGCGTGCTGTCGGATTCGTCGTTCCGCGCCCGCCGCCTGTTCGCGGTGCGCCGCCCGCTGGTGGCGTCGCCGGACTATCTGGCGAAGCACGGCGCGCCGACACATCCGCGCGAGCTCGAGAAGCACAATACCGTCGTCTTCTCGCACCTCGCCGCGCCGACCTCGATCACGCTGCACCATCCGCATCAGGGCGAGTTCATCGCGCGCATCCAGGGCTGCCTCTCGGTCAACAATGCGGACGTGGTCGTGCCGCTGCTGACCGGCGGGCTCAGCATGTGCCTGATGCCGGAATTCCTGATCTGGCGGGAACTGCGCGACGGCAAACTGGTCGAGGTATTGCCCGACTGGTCGTCGGAACTGCTGGCGCTTTACGTGCTGACACCGCCGGGAACGGTACGCCCGGTCCGGGTCAGCGTGTTGATCGACTTCCTCAGCAAGCGATTGTCGAAAGCGCCGTGGGCGCATGAACTGCCGAAGCTGGATTGATGCAGCCGAGGCGGCGCCGCCTCTCTCCCCGACACGGGGAGGGATTGCGCTCGTTGTTGGGCTCGCTGACACTTCACCGATGTCCGTCCCGTTCGCCCGCTCCCTCCGCAAGCGCATGACACCGCCCGAGGTCAGGCTGCGGGTGCGGCTGCGCGAATTGCGGGCGCGCGGCTTTCACTTTCGGAGGCAGGCGCCGCGTCTGGGCTATGTGCTCGACTTCGTTTGCCTCAAGGCCGGCCTTGTAATCGAGGTCGACGGCGATACCCATGCGATGGGGACTGCGCCAGCGAGAGATGCGATCCGTGACGCGCGGCTTCGAGAAGAGGGAATGCGCGTGTTTCGGGTTACCAATGCCGAGGTGATGGAAAATCCGGACGGCGTGATGGAAGCCATCCTCGCAGAACTCGGCCACTGAACGGGAAGGTGCGTTTGGGTCTCCCTCCCCGGAACGGGGAGGGCCGAGTCGCGCGTCAGCGCGAGCCGGGGTGGGGAGCGGCCTCCGCGAGGCATAACTTTCCGAAGGGTCTTTGCCCCACCCCGCTCGCTTCGCGAGTCGGCCCTCCCCGACACGGGGAGGGAGGGCGCCGTGCTGTGGGCTAATGCGCTTGAGCGGGTGAGGGGGATTTCTCCTTGTCCTCGTGCTTCTCGCCGCTCAGCCAGTCCGACAGCCGGTCGAGATAGAGATAGACGACAGGCGTCGTGAAGAGGGTCAGGGCCTGGCTGACGAGGAGGCCGCCGACCATGGCGTAGCCGAGCGGCTGGCGGATTTCCGAGCCGGCGCCCGCGCCCAGCATCAGCGGCACGCCGCCGAGCAGGGCCGCGGCCGTCGTCATCATGATCGGCCGGAAGCGCAGCAGGCAGGCGCGGCGTATCGCGGCTTCGGCGGAAAGCCCCTCGTTGCGCTCCGCCTCGATGGCGAAGTCCACCATCATGATGCCGTTCTTCTTCACGATGCCGATGAGCAGGACGACGCCGATCAGGCCGATCAGGCTGAAATCGAAGCCGAACAGCATCAGCATCGCGAGCGCCCCGAGACCCGCCGACGGCAGCGTCGAGAGGATGGTCAGCGGGTGGATGTAGCTCTCGTACAGGATCCCGAGGATCAGGTAGACGACGACGAGGGCGGCGCCGACGAGGAGAGGTTCGGTCGCGAGCGATGCCTGGAACGCCTGGGCATTGCCCTGGAACGAGCCGGACACCGAGGGTGGCGTGCCGATCTCCGCCTTGGCCTGTTCGACGATCTGCGTCGCCTGGCCGAGCGAGACGCCGGGCGCGAGGTTGAAGCTGAGCGTCACCGCCGGGAACTGGCCCTGATGACTGATCGAGAGTGGCGCGACCTTCTGCAGCGTCCACTTGGCGAATGCGCCGAGCGGCACCTGCTGGCCGGTGGTTGAGGACTTCAGGTAGATGCGGTTCAGCGTGTCCGGGTTGCGCTGCAGCTCGGGCGTGATCTCCAGCACCACGTGGTAGCTGTTGATCTGGGTGAAATACTGAGCGATCTGCCGCTGGCCGAAGGCGTCGTAGAGGGTGGCGTCGATCGTGTCGGGCGTGATGCCGAAGCGGGCGGCCTGGTCGCGGTCGATGTCGAGCGTCAGCGTGCGGCCGTCGGTCTGCTGGTCGGTGCCGACATCACGCAGCCCCGGCAGCGTCTTCATCTTGTCGAGAAGCTTCGGCGCCCATTCATTCAGCTCGGCCAGGTTCGGATCCTGCAGCGTGTACTGGTAGAGCGTGCGCGCCGCGCGGCCGCCGACATTGATGTCCTGCGCCGGCTGCATGAACAGTGCGATGCCCTGCACCTCGGCGATCTTCGGGCGAAGCCGGTTGATGATCTCCGTCGCCGACGCATCGCGCTCGTCACGCGGCTTGAGCGAGATGAACATACGGCCGGTATTGGCTGTCTGCGCGCCTCCGCCACTGCCGATCGCCATCGCGACGCTGGCGACAGCCGGATCCTGCATCACGACGCGGCCAGCCGCCTCCTGCAGCTTTGTCATCGCCGCGAAGGAGATGTCCTGCGAGGCTTCCGATGTCGCCTGGATCAATCCGGTGTCCTGCACCGGGAAGAAGCCCTTCGGGATGTAATAGAAGAGGGCGCCCGACGCGCCGACCGTCATGAAGAAGACGAGAAGCGTCAGCCGTTGGTGCCGTAGCACGCCGTCGAGGCCCCAGGCATAGCCGCGCAGCATGGCGTCGAAGCCGCGCTCGACGACCAGATAGAACCGGCCGTGCTTCTCGCCCTCGTGGTTCTTGAGGAAGCGCGAGGCCAGCATCGGCGTCAGCGTCAGCGAGATGATCGCGGAGACGACGATCGTCATCGTCACCGTCACCGCGAATTCGCGGAACAGGCGGCCGATGATGCCGCCCATCATCAGGAGCGGGATGAACACCGCGATCAGCGACAGGCTGATCGAGATGATGGTGAAGCCGATCTCGCCCGCGCCCTTCAGCGCCGCCTCCATCGGCTTCTCGCCGTTCTCGATGTGCCGGACGATGTTCTCCAGCATGACGATGGCGTCGTCGACGACGAAGCCGACGGCAATGGTCAGCGCCATCAGCGAGAGATTGTCGAGGCTGTAGCCGGTCACATACATCAGCGCGCAGGTGCCGAGCAGCGCCAGCGGCACGGTGAGGCTGGGGATGATCGTCGCCCAGACGTTCCGCAGGAACAGGAAGATCACCATCACGACGAGCGCGATCGTCAGCATCAAAGTGAACTGGACGTCCTGAACCGAGGCGCGGATCGTCTGCGTGCGGTCACTCAGGATCTTGACGTCGATCGCCGGCGGGATCGAAGCCTGCAGGCGCGGCAGCTCCTTCTTGATCTGGTCGACCGTGTCGATGACGTTGGCGCCGGGCTGCTTGAAGATGATCAGGAAGACGCCGCGCTTGCCGTTGGCCCAGGCCGCCTTCTTCGCATCCTCGGGACCGGACACCGCCTGGCCGATATCGCTGACGCGGATCGGCGCGCCGTTGACGTAGGCGATGATCGCCTTATCCCACTGATCGGCCTTGGTGAGCTGGTCGTTGTTGTAGATCGTGAAGGTGCGGCTCGCGCTATCGAGGCTGCCCTTCGGCCGGTTGACGGTGAGGATCGACAGGTTGGCGCGCACGTCCTCGAGCGACAGGCCCTTGGCCGCGAGTCTCGCGGGATCGATCTGGACGCGGATCGCTGGCTTCTGCTCGCCGCCGATCGAGACCTGTCCGACGCCCGGAATTTGGCTGAGCTGCTGCGCGATCTTGGTGTCGGCGGCGTCGTCGACATCGGTCAGCGACAAAGTATCGGAAGTCGCCGACAGCAGCATGATCGGCGAGTCGGCCGGGTTGACCTTGCGATAGGTCGGCGGGCTTGGCAGGTCGCTCGGAAGCTGGCCGCCGGCGGCGTTGATGGCGGCCTGCACGTCACCGGCCGCGGCGTCGATCTGGCGGTTGAGGTCGAACTGGATCGCGATCGAGGTCGTGCCGAGCGAACTCGTCGAGGTGAGCTGCGTCACGCCGGAGATCTGCGCGAACTGCCGTTCCAGCGGCTGTGCGACCGAGGACGCCATCGTCTCCGGGCTGGCGCCGGGATAGTTGGCCGAGACCTGGATCGTCGGGAAGTCGACCTGCGGCAGCGGCGCGACCGGCAGCAGCGGGTAGGCGAGGAGGCCGACGAAGACGAGACCCGCCATGAGGAGCGAAGTCGCGATCGGGAAGCGGATGAACGGGCCGGACATGCCGCCGTTCGAGCCGCGTCCTCCGCCGCCGCCATGTTCCGGCCCGAACGGCTGTTCCGACTTGCCACGCGGCTTGTCACCGACGCTCGTATCCTCGAACGAAACCGGAGGCTCGACCTCCGTTGCGTTCCTAGGTTCATCCTCAGGGCGGAAGTTCATGTGCCCTGATCCTTCGGAGCGGAGCTCTCGTCGGCGCTCTTCGCCGTCGCCGGATCGGTGGCCTGCACGACCGTGTCCTGCCTTAGCCGGTACTGCCCGCCGGTGACGACCGTCTCGCCGGGCTTCAGCCCGCTTTCGACCGCCATGCGACCGTTGGCGACGACGCTCGTGGTCAGATTGCGGACCTGCGCCTTGTTGTCCGGGCCGATGACGAAGGCATAGGCGCCCTTGTTGCCCTGCAGCACCGCTTCCGGCGGGACCGTGGTCGCGTTCTTGATGGTGCGGACGAGGACCCGCGCGCTGATCGACTGGCCGGGCCAGAGCGCGAGATCTGCATTGGGGAACTCGGCCTTGAGCTTGATCGTGCCGGTCTGCATGTCGACCTGGTTGTTGAGGAGAAGCAGCTTGCCCTTGGCGAGATCGGTCCTGCCATCCGGGGTCACTGCCCAGACGTCGACCTCGCCGGCCCGCTCTGCATCCGCGAGCGGCTGGAGATCGGATTCCGGCAGCGCGAACACGGCGGTGATCGGCTGGAGCTGGACGATGTCGACGAGGCCGGTCGTGTCGGTCGCGTGGACGATCGAGCCGCGATCGACGAGGCGGAAGCCGGTGCGGCCGTTGAGCGGCGAGCGGATGGTCGAATAATCGAGCTGGAGCTGCGCCATCTCGATCGCCGCCTGGTCCGCCTGAACGAGGGCGGTCAGTTGATCGACCAGTGCCTTCGCCGTGTCCTGCTGCTGCTTGGTGTCGAAGCCGCGCGAGGCGAGATCGTTGGCGCGGCCGAGGTCGAGCTTGGCATTCGCGAGCTGGGCCTCATCCTGCGCCTTCTTCGCGACCGCCTGATCGACGGCGGCCTTGAACGGACGCGGATCGATCTGGGCGAGCACGTCGCCCTGCTTCACGAACTGGCCTTCGTTGAAATTGACTTGCTGAAGCTCACCGTCGACGCGGGTGCGCACGGTCACCGTATTGTAGGCTTGAATGGTGCCGACACCGGTCAGATAGACGGGCAGGTCCTGAGTAGACACTTGCGTAACCGTGACCGGAACGGGCGGAGCTGCGTGATACCGGGCGGCAGCTTCCTGCGCGGCCTTGGAGGACTGCCACCACCAGAGACCGACGCCGGCCAGAAGGACGATAAGCCCCCCTATGATCAGCGGTCCCTTGCCCCTGTTTTGATCGCTCATGATCTTGGTCCGGAATCACGGCACTACCCGCGTCTACGGGAAGAATTCGGATTCAAATGTAGCTCAATAACGGCATAAGCCTGATTTCGATCCTCCTGATATTGCATGCGTGCTTTGTCAAAACAGATTGAATAGTACTTTTTGCCTACTACATTGGTCGATCTGAAGTATTACAATTGCGTAATATTCCGGTTCATGCTGTCGGCCCTGCGTGAAAACTCCTGCTGAGCCCAGTCGAGAAACACGCGAACGCGGGGCGAAAGCTGGCGGTTGCGCGGATAGAGCAGCGACACCGGTGCCGTCGGCGGTGGGTACTTCTCGATCAACGGGACCAGCGCGCCGCTCTTCAGATCGTCCTGGATATGGAAATAAGGCAGTTGCGCGATACCGAAACCGAGTCTGACCGCAGGAAGATAGCTCTCCGGTCCGGTGACCGACATCGTCGTCGGCAGCATGACGATATGCTGCGTCCCGTCCTTCACGAATTGCAGCGGAGTCAGAGCACTCGTCGATGACAGGCGAATGCCGACCATCCTGTGACTGTCGAGCTTGGTGAAGTCCGTCGGCGTGCCGAAGCGTTTGAGATAGGACGGCGCCGCACACGTGATGCGCTCCAAAGTCGCGACACGCCGCGCGACCATGTCGCTGTCCGGCAACTGGCCATAGCGCACCACGCAATCGACGCCCTCGCGTACGACATCGACCCAGCGGTCGCTCTCGCTCATGAACAGCTCGATGTCCGGATATTGCTCGAAGAAACCGGGCAGGCTCGGCAGCAGGAAATGGCGGGCGAGGGTGCCTTGTACCTCGACGTGCAGCAGGCCCTTCGGCTTCGCACCCGCGAACGCGGCTTCCGCCTCTTCCAGATCGGCCATTAGGACCAGGCAGCGGCGGTAATAGGCCTCGCCGTCGAGCGTCGGGCTGACATGCCGCGTGGTTCGCTGCAGCAGCCGAACGCCGAGCCGCGTTTCGAGCTGTTTGATGGCATCGGTCACAGTCGAGCGCGGCAGGCCAGTGTCCTGCGCGGCGAGAGTGAAGCTCCGCCGTTCAACGACGCGTGTGAAGACGCGCATGGCGTCGAAACGGTCCATCTATTGTTCGTGCTTTTCGGACAACATTGCCGGATAGTGCCCGATTATCCGCAAAGGAGAAAGGTCCATCTTTCCCTCATCGGCCGACGCGATCGGCCATCGCAGAGAAGGAGCGGACCAATGATCAACCAAGTAGCCCTCGTCACCGGCGCCTCGCGCGGTATCGGCGCCGCTGTCGCCGAGCGCCTTGCCCGCGACGGCTTCACGGTCGTCGTCAACTATGCCGGCAGCCAGACCCCCGCCGAGGCGCTGGTGCGCAAGATCGAAGCAGCCGGCGGCCGTGCGCTCGCTGCTCAGGCGGACGTTTCGAGCGCGGTCGAAGTGGCCCGCATGTTCGATGCGGCGGAAGCCGCATTCGGCGGCGTCGACGTCGTCATCAACAGTGCCGGCATCATGAAGTTGGCGACGCTCGCGGACAGCGACGACGCGCTGTTCGACAGCCAGATCGCCGTCAACCTCAAAGGCACGTTCAACACGTTGCGCGAAGCGTCCCGCCGCCTTCGCAATGGCGGCCGGATCGTCAACTTCTCGACCAGCCTCGTTGGCGCGAGGCTTGAGACCTACGGCGTCTACGCGGCGACGAAGGCTGCGGTCGAGACGATGACGGCGATCCTGTCAAAGGAGCTGCGCGGCCGCTCGATCACCGCCAACGCGGTCGCACCGGGTCCGACCGGGACCGAGCTCTTCTTCGACGGCAAGTCGCCGGAGGTGATTGCTCGCTTCGAAAAGATGAATCCGCTCGAGCGTATCGGCACCCCCGCGGATATCGCGGCCGTCGTCTCCTTCCTAGCCGGCCCTGACGGCGGCTGGATCAACGGTCAGGTCCTGCGCGCCAATGGCGGCATGGTCTGAGCACCCTCAATCTGAAATCGAACTTGGAGAATCGTGTCATGAAACAGGTCATCGTCATAACCGGTGCGTCCAGCGGATTTGGCGCACTCACCGCCCGTGCCCTCGCCGATGCCGGCCATACGGTCTTTGCCGGCATGCGGCAGACCACCGGCCGTAACGCTCCACAGGCCGAAGCTGCCCTGAAATATGCGGTCGAGCATGGGGTCGACCTGCGCGCCGTCGAGCTCGACGTATCCGACGATGCCTCGGTCGAGGCTGGCATTGCCAGGATCGTCGAGGAAGCCGGTTGGCTCGACGTCGTCATGCACAATGCCGGGCATATGAGCTTCGGACCAGCTGAAGCCTTCACACCCGAGCAATATGCGGAACTGTTCGATATCAACGTCCTCAGCACCCAGCGCGTGAACCGGGCGGCGCTGCCGCAGTTGCGCAAGCAGGGCAAGGGCCTGATCGTCTGGGTGTCGTCCAGCAGCGCACGAGGCGGCACGCCGCCCTATCTGGCGCCGTATTTCGCGGCGAAGGCGGCGATGGATTCACTGGCGGTCTCCTATTCGGGCGAACTGACCCGCTGGGGCATCGAAACCTCGATCGTCGTGCCCGGAGCTTTCACCAAGGGAACGAACCACTTCGCACATTCCGGCTCGCCGGACGACAAGGCGCGGGCGGCGGAGTACGACGAGGGGCCGTACAAGGGCGTGCCGGAACAGGCTCTCAAGGGACTGGCGGCGCTTGAGCCTGCCGATGCCGACGCGGCGGAAGTCGCGAAGGCCATCGTGAACGTCGTCGGCATGCCATTCGGCAAGCGCCCGTTCCGTGTCCATATCGACCCGTCGCAGGACGGCGCGGAGATCGTGAACGGGGTCGCCGACCGGGTTCGTGCCGAACTCATCCGCCGTATTGGTCTCGAAGACCTGCTGTCGCCGCGGATAATTGGTTGACGGCGAAGTGATCGAACCGCGAGGTTACTCGGGGTTCGATCATGTTCTGGAAGCGCCCCGATGCACACGATCATGGTCATTTCCGGCGGTCTTCTTCTTCTCGCCGTTTCGCTATTCGTCGGTCGTGCCACGGGCCACGCCGCAACTGCCGTGACGATCTTCATCCCGGTCTGGCTGGCGGCCTCACTGGTCAATCTGTGGATCGGCGTCAGCCGCGCCGGTTATACCATTCTCGAGGAACTACCGATCCTCGTTCTCGTTTTCGGCGTTCCGGCGCTGGCCGCCGCCGCGATCCTTTGGTGGCTCCCGCGAGCCTGATCGGCCTGCCTCACTTCTTGTGCTTCGCCAGCCAGTCCTTCATCTCGGCGATCTCGCGTTCCTGGTCGGCGATGATCTTTTCGGCGAGCTTCTTCGTTTCCGGGTCCTTCGCGTGCTCCAGCGCCACCTTGGCGATGTCGATCGCGCCCTGATGATGGGGGATCATATGGGCGCGGAAATCGACATCGGCGTCGCCCGTGTAAGGGATCGACATATCCTGCATCATCTTCTTGTCGGCGGCTTCGAACGCGGCAGTCGAGGGCGAGGACGACGCCCCGCTCGTGCCGTGCGCCGAATGGTCCATCTGGGCGAAGGCGCTGCCGGGGAGGGTGACCGCCAAGGCCAACAGGGCAGGCAGGATCTTCATCGACATGGGTGTTTCTCTCGTTACGCTTGAACCTTCCTGACAGATGGCACGCTTCACGGCGAATTCGAGGCGCTCCGGCCAGTCGGGGCCAGCGGCCTGTGGCCGCCTTGATGGTCGCCGCGAAACGTGGGAAACAGCCGGGCTCGAAACGCGTGCGTCGCATGCATCCGGCGAGGCCAAAGAGGCCCGCTCCCAGATCGGGACTGATTTCTTGAGCCATCGCGGCCAAAGGCCAGCCACAAGCGCAGGAACTTCTCGCACGTCCGCATCGCCGTCGCCGCGGTCGTCCGTCGGGAACATGGCCCTTCTCAAGCGGCTCCTGCGGGAGGAAGGTCGCCAATACGCGCCGCGCTATGTCCTCGCACTCGCCTTGATGGGCGTGGTCGCTGCCGCGACCGGCGCCAGCGCCTGGATCATCCAGAGCGTCGTCAACGACATCTTCATCAACAAGAACGCGGCCATGATCTGGGTCGTCGCGACGTCGGTGCTCGCGATCTATCTGGCCAAGGGGGTCGCAGACTATTACCGCGCCAAGGTGATGAACCGCATCGGCACGGACATCATCTCGTCGCAGCAGAAGCGGCTCTACGCTCATCTGCTCGATCAGGGCATGGACTATTTCAACTCTGCTTCGATCGGCGACGTCGTCACCCGTGTCTCCGGCAATGCCCTGGCAATCCGCCGCGCGCTCGACCTCATCGTTACGAGCTTCGGCAAGGATTTCCTGTCGCTCGTCAGCCTGGTCACGGTGATGGTGATCCAGGATCCGTGGCTGTCGCTGGTCTCGCTGGTGATCATGCCGGCCGCCGTGCTCGGCGTGACGAGCCTCGTCAAGCGAACCCGCAAGATCGCCGGTCAGGAATACCAGACCCAGTCGCGCATCGTGGACACGCTGAAAGAGACGATCCTCGGCATCACCGTGGTCAAGAGCTTCGGCATGGAGCCGCGCATGCGCGTCGACATGAACAGCGCGATCGACCGAAGCGCCTGGCAGTCGTTGAAGATCGCCAATCTCGGTGCGCGGACCTCCCCCTTGATGGAGAGCCTCGCCGGCGTCGCGGTCGCGGTCATCGTCATCTATGGCGGCTACGGCGTGATCCATCTCGGCCGCGATGCCGGCTCGCTGTTCTCGTTCCTCGCGGCGCTGCTCCTCGCCTACGAGCCCGCCAAGCGGCTAGCGAAGCTGCAGGTGCAAATGGAATCGACGCTCGTCGGTGTTTCGATGATGTACGACTTCCTCGATACGCCCTCGACGCTGGTTGATCACCCGCAGGCCGCGCCACTGCATCTCGTGCAGGGTCAGGTTGCATTCGACGCAGTGGGTTTCCACTACGGCAACACACCGGCTTTGCGTAATCTCAGTCTCGTCTTTCCGGCCGGCCGCGTTTCAGCACTGGTCGGCGCGTCCGGCGCCGGCAAGTCGACGATCTTCTCGCTGATCGAACGTTTCCACGATCCCAGTTCGGGTCAGGTGCTGATCGACGGCCAGGATCTGCGCGGCGTGACGCTGCAATCGCTCCGCGCCTCGATCGCTTATGTCACGCAGGACCCGTTCCTGTTCGACGGCACGATCCGCGACAACATCCTGGCGGGTCGACCCGGTGCGACGGAGCGCGAAATGATCGCCGCGGCGGAGGCCGCCAACGCTCATGATTTCATTGTCGGCTTCCCGGACGGCTACGATCATCCGGTCGGCGAGGGCGGCGGAAACCTCTCCGGCGGCCAGCGGCAGCGCGTGGCAATCGCCCGCGCCATGCTGCGCGACGCGCCGATCCTCCTCCTCGACGAGGCGACCTCGGCCCTCGATGCCGAATCCGAGGCGAAGGTGAAGAGCGCGCTCGACCGGCTGATGAGCGGCCGCACCACCATCGTCATTGCCCATCGTCTGTCGACAGTGCGCAACGCCGACGTCATCCATGTCCTTGATCGCGGCCGGCTGGTCGAGTCCGGGACGCACGATCAGCTTGTCGCTCATAACGGCGTCTACGCGCGCCTCGCCGCCTTGCAGTTCGCAACGCAGCCCGCTCGTCGTCCTCGCCGCGCGGCAACCGCTCCCGTGGTGTGATGTCTGACGACCCGCCATCGCACGACAATTCCGCGCAGATGGCGGCCTCCGCCTACCGGTTGGCGGCGCTCGACCCCGATTTCCTGATGGGCGACAGCACGCGTGGCGTCCGCTTCCTGCTGGAATACGCCAAGGCCGAGGAGATGCTGCGCGCCTGGTCGATACGCTCGACCATCGTGGTCTTCGGCTCGGCTCGTATCATGCCCGGCGGCAGTGGCGACCCGGAGGATACGAGTTCCACCTTGATGCCCGGCCAGAAACCGCGTCCCGGCACGCATTCGGCATTCCTCTATGAGGAGGCGCGAAGATTCGGCCGCATCGCCTCCGAGCGCGGTGGCGCGTTGCATCCCCGGGATGGCGTGCTCGACAACGTCATCGCGACCGGCGGCGGTCCGGGCATCATGGAGGCCGCGAACCGCGGCGCGACCGAAGCCGGAGCGCCCTCGATCGGCTTCAACATCCAATTGCCGTTCGAGCAGGAGCCGAATGCCTTCTCGACACCGGACCTGACGTTCCAGTTCCATTATTTCGCGATGCGGAAGATGCATCTGGCGATGCGGGCGGCGGCGCTGGTCGTGTTCCCCGGCGGCTTCGGCACGTTCGACGAACTGTTCGAGATCCTGACGCTTCGCCAGACCGGCAAGGCGCCGGAGATGCCGATCGTGCTGTTCGAGAAGGATTACTGGACCCGGGTGATCAATTTCGAAGCTCTGGCCGAGGAGGGCATGATCAAGCCGGAGGATCTGGCGCTCTTCCAGTTCGCCGAGACGGCGGAGGAGGCGTGGGAATGCCTCGTCCGCCGGGGACTGACCGTTCGCGGTCCGAAGCCGATCACGACCTAGGCAAATCTACATATGATTCGCGTGCGATCTGGCCTTTAACATACCGAGTTTAGGTGTTATCTAAACTGCATCGCCGCGTGCGGGCGGTGGAAAGGCCGAATGCGCTATTTTCCGATCTTCATCGACCTCAGGGATCGCCGGGCTTTCGTCTTCGGCGGCGGCGAGGCGGCTCTGAACAAGGTGCGGCTCCTGACCGGAGCAGGCGCCCGCGTGAGGCTGTACGCTGATGAGGTCCTGCCCGAACTGCAGGAACTGGCGGCGGCGGGAGAGATCGAGATCGCAGGCGCGGTCGATCCAGAGACTGTTGATCTCTCCAGCGTCGCGGCGATCGTCTCATCGGCCGGCGATCCGGTCGACGGCCTGATTTCAGCCCGCGCCAAGTCACTCGGCATTCCGGTGAACGTTGTCGATCGCACCGAGCTTTGCAGCTTCATTACGCCCGCCATCATCGATCGCGGAACGGTCCTTGCCGCCATCGGCACCGAAGGCGCGGCCCCGGTTCTCGCCCGCCGGCTGCGTGCGCGCATCGAGGCGCTGCTGCCGGCGCGTCTCGGCGGGCTTGCCGATCTGATCGGCTCACGCCGCGAGCGGCTTGCGACATTCGCTCCCGAAGCCGTCGATCGTCGCCGGTTCTGGGAGAATGTCGTCGACGGTCCGATCGGCTCGGCGTTCCTCTCCGGGCGCACGGAAGAGGCCGCGGTCGCGCTCGATGCCGCGATTGACGACGCGGCATCGGCTCCGATTTCGCGCAAGGGCATCGTCTTCCTCGTCGGCGCGGGTCCGGGCGATCCCGAGCTTCTGACCCTGAAGGCGCTCCGCGTCCTGCAGGATGCGGACATCATCTTCCACGACGAGCTCGTCACTGCCGAAATCCTCGATCTCGCGCGCCGCGACGCCGAGCGTGTCTTCGTCGGCAAGAAGGCCGGCACGAAATGCGTCGCCCAGCGGTCGATCAACGAGGAATTGGTGCTCGCCGCCCGCAAGGGCCTTCGGGTCGTCCGGCTGAAGGGCGGTGATCCGTTCGTCTTCGGCCGGGGCGGAGAGGAGCTTGAGCATCTTCAGGACGCCGGCATCGAGGTCGTGGTCGTGCCGGGCATCACGGCCGCCGTGGGCTGCGCCGCCGAGGCAGAACTGCCGCTGACCTTCCGCAACGAATCCGGCCGCCTGATCCTGATGACCGCCCATCGCGCCGCCGAGGCGGAGGCGATCGACTGGAGCGGGCTCGTCCGCGACGATTTCACGCTCGCCGTCTACATGGGCAAGGCGACCGCCGGAGTGATTGCGCAGGGCCTCATCGCCGCCGGACGCGATCCCGAGACGCCGGTCGCCGTGCTGGCGCGCGGCACTCGGCCGGACGCGGCGTCGGCGACGGGCCTGCTTCGCGATCTTCCAGGTCTCGTCACCGAAGTCGGCGACGGTCCCGCGCTTTTGGTCCTAGGCCAGGTCGTCCGCCGCTCGCGACCCTGGCGTCAACGCTTCGGCGCCGCCATATCCAGCATCGCGGGCAAGACCCGCCAGTTTGAGAACGTCTGATGTTCGACCTCGCCATTCCCGCCGACGAAGCCCTCGCGCATCGCGCGGCGGAGCTCGACGTGAAAGTCGCCAATGCGACGCCGCAGGACGTGCTGGAAACGATCCTCGCCGAGCGGTTCCCGGGCGGCATCGCCGCGGTGTCCTCGTTCGGCACGGAATCGGCGGTGCTGCTGCATATGATCTCCGAGATCGATCCCTCGACGCCGGTGCTTTTCCTCGATACCGGCATGCTGTTCTCCGAGACGCTCGATTATCGCGACACGCTGCAGGACCAGCTCGGCCTGACCGACATCCGCGTCTTCAAGCCGGACCAAGCGGACCATGACCGGCTCGACCCGGAAGACATGCTGTGGGCGAGCGACACCGACGCCTGCTGCGGCTATCGAAAGGTCCTGCCGCTCGGCCGCGCGCTCGACGGTTTCGGCGCCTGGATCAATGGCCGCAAACGCTACCATGGCGATAGCCGTTCGAACCTCGCGGTTGTCGAGGCGGATGGTCCGCGCATCAAGGTGAACCCGCTGGCGACCTTCGACGGGCAGGACATCCAGTCCTATTTCGTCCGCCATCACCTGCCGTTGCACCCGCTCCAGGCTCTGGGCTTCTCGTCGATCGGCTGCATGCCCTGCACGAGCAGAACCGCTGAGGGCGAGGGCGCTCGCGCGGGCCGCTGGAGAGGCTCGGGCAAGACCGAATGCGGTATTCACATCGGCGACAAATAATACGCAAAAATTACGTAGATAAAAATAAGAGACATAAAATCTACGTTCTTTGTTGACATATCGCATCTTGCGTTGCAGGTATAGCCATCTTAAGCCGTTCCCGGCGTGGGAAATGGCGTCAGACGGGATGCACGCAATGCTGTTCAAGAAACTTCTGGCGACCGCCGCCGCCGTGCTGATTGCCGCCCCGGCATTTGCCGCCGACATCAATCTGCTCAACGTGTCGTACGATCCGACCCGCGAGCTCTATGTCGAGTTCAACAAGGCGTTCGCGGCCAAGTGGGCTGCCGACCACAAGGGGGACACCGTCACCGTCAAGCAGTCGCATGGTGGCTCGGGCAAGCAGGCCCGTTCGGTGATCGACGGCCTCCAGGCCGATGTCGTCACTCTGGCGCTAGCCTATGACGTCGACGAAATCGCCGAGAAGGGTTTCCTCGCCGCCGACTGGCAGAAGAAGCTGCCGGAGAACGCCGCACCCTACACCTCGACGATCGTCTTCCTCGTCCGCAAGGGCAATCCGAAGGGCATCAAGGACTGGAACGACCTGGTGAAGCCGGGCGTGCAGGTCATCACCCCGAACCCGAAGACCTCGGGCGGCGCCCGCTGGAACTATCTCGCGGCATGGGCCTACGCCAAGAAGGCATATGGCTCCGACGAGAAGGCCAAGGACTTCGTCAAGCAACTCCTCGGCAACGTCCCGGTTCTCGACACCGGCGCACGGGGCTCGACCGTCACCTTCACCGAGCGGGGTATCGGCGACGTCCTGCTGGCCTGGGAAAACGAGGCCTATCTCTCGGTCAAGGAACTCGGCCCGGACAAGTTCGAGATCGTGACGCCGACCCTGTCGATCCTCGCCGAGCCGACGATCGCCGTCGTCGACAAGGTCGTCGACAAGAAGGGCACCCGCGAAGTCGCGACGGCCTATCTGAACTATCTCTACTCGCCGGAAGGCCAGGAGATCGCAGCCAAGAACTTCTATCGTCCGCGCAACGAGGCGGTCGCCGAGAAGTTCAAGGATCAGTTCGCCAAGGTGAACCTCGTCACCATCGATCAGGATTTCGGTGGCTGGCGTAACGCCCAGAAGACCCACTTCTCGGACGGCGGCACCTTCGACCAGATCTACACGAAGTAAGTGCGGGAAGCGGGTCGTCCGTAATGTCTTCTCTCCCCATTGCGGGCACCCGCGCCGCTCCTAAAACGGTGATCCCGGGCTTCGGGATCACGTTCGGCTTGACGCTAGCCTGGCTCGGCCTGATCGTTCTGATCCCGCTGGCCGGGCTTTTCCTCAAGACCTTCGAACTGACCTTCGAGCAGTTCATCGGCATCGTCACCAGCGCGCGCGTGCTGAACGCGCTCAAGATCAGCTTCGGCATCGCGCTGGCCGCGGCGGCGATCAATCTGGTCTTCGGGTTCTTCGTCGTCTGGGCGCTGACGCGCTACGAATTCCCCGGCCGCCGCCTGTTCGATGCGATCGTCGATATCCCGTTCGCGCTGCCGACGGCCGTCGCCGGCATCGCCCTGACGACGCTCTACGCGCCGAACGGCTGGATCGGCTCGCTGCTCGAACCGCTCGGCATCAAGGTCGCCTATACGCCGCTCGGCATCCTCATCGCGCTCGTCTTTATCGGCCTGCCGTTCGTCGTGCGCACGGTGCAGCCGGTCCTGATCGACCTCGAATCCGAGCTCGAGGAGGCTGCATCGAGCCTCGGCGCCAATCGCTGGCAGGTGATCATCAAGGTGGTCATCCCGACCTTGCTGCCGTCGCTGCTCACTGGCTTCGCGCTCGCCTTCGCCCGCGCGGTGGGCGAATACGGCTCGGTCATCTTCATCGCGGGCAATCTTCCGAACATCTCCGAGATCGCGCCGCTCCTGATCATCATCCGCTTGGAGGAGTTCCGCTACGCGGACGCGACCGCGATCGCCGTGGTCATGCTGCTCGCGAGCTTCGTGCTTCTCTTCGCCATCAACGGCCTGCAGCGCTGGTCGGAATCCCGGAGCGCCGCGTTCTGATGAGCATTGCGACCGAAGCTGACGTCACCGATTTCGTGCCCGAAACGACGGCTACGACCGTTCACGTCGCGACCGGCACTCCGCGTCCGGTCCGCACCGAACCCGCGCCGGTGCGCTGGGCGATCATCGGGATCGCGCTCGCCTTCCTGTCGATCTTCATCGTCCTGCCGCTGGTCACGGTGTTCCAGCAAGCCTTCGCGCGCGGCTGGGACGTCTATGCCGCCGCGATCACCGATCCGGACGCGCTGCATGCGATCAAGCTGACGCTGACCGCCGCCGTCATCGCGGTCGTCCTCAATGTCGTCTTCGGCCTGGTCATGGCCTGGGCGGTCGCCAAGTTCGAATTCAAGGGCAAGAGCTTCCTCATCACCCTGATCGACCTGCCGTTCTCGGTCTCGCCGGTGGTCGCCGGCCTGATCTTCGTGCTTCTCTTCGGTGCGCAGGGCTTCTTCGGTTCGTGGTTCATCGACCACGACATCAAGATCATCTTCGCGCTGCCAGGCATCGTGCTGGCGACCGTCTTCGTCACCTTCCCCTTCGTCGCGCGCGAACTGATCCCGCTGATGCAGGAGCAGGGCACGGCCGAGGAAGAGGCGGCGATCTCGCTCGGTGCGTCCGGGTGGTCGACGTTCTTCCGCGTCACTCTGCCGAACGTGAAATGGGCGCTGCTCTACGGCGTGCTGCTCTGCAACGCCCGCGCGATGGGCGAGTTCGGCGCGGTGTCGGTCGTCTCCGGCCATGTACGCGGCGAGACCAACACGATGCCGCTGCACATAGAAATCCTCTACAACGAGTACCAGTTCTCGGCGTCCTTCGCGGTCGCCTCGCTCCTGGCCTTCCTCGCGCTCGTCACGCTCGTGCTGAAGACCGTCCTCGAAAATCGCCTCTCGGAAACCCGCCGATGAACATCGATGTCCAGTCCGTCACCAAGAACTTCGGAAGCTTCAAGGCGCTGAACGATGTCAGCCTGAAGATCCAGTCGGGTGAGCTCCTCGCTCTACTCGGTCCCTCGGGGTCCGGCAAGACGACGCTGCTGCGCATCATCGCCGGCCTCGAATGGCCCGATTCCGGCGCGGTGCGCTTCGACGGGCAGGATGCGCTCAGCCTCTCGGTGAAGGAGCGCGATGTCGGCTTCGTGTTCCAGCACTATGCGCTGTTCCGGCACATGAACGTGTTCGACAACATCGCGTTCGGCCTGCGCGTTCGTCCGCGCCGCGAGCGCAAGCCCGAGAGCTTCATCAAGAACAAGGTCGAGCAATTGCTCGAGCTCGTCCAGATCGGCAGCCTTGCCGACCGTTATCCGTCGCAGCTTTCGGGCGGCCAGCGCCAGCGCGTGGCGCTTGCCCGCGCGCTCGCCATCGAGCCACGCGTGCTGCTTCTCGACGAGCCGTTCGGCGCGCTCGACGCCAAGGTGCGCAAGGATCTCCGCCGCTGGCTGCGCAATCTGCACAACGAACTGCATGTCACCTCGATCCTCGTCACGCACGACCAGGAAGAGGCGCTGGAAGTCTCCGACCGCGTCGTCGTGATGGGCAACGGCAAGATCGAGCAGGTCGGTTCGCCGAGCGAGGTCTACGACAACCCGGCATCCGCCTTCGTCCACGACTTCATCGGTGAATCCGTCGCGCTGCCGATCAAGGTCGACGGTTCGCTGGTGCGTATCGGTGGCCGGAACATCGGGCTCGACACGCAGGGTGTCGCACAGGGCGATGCTCGCCTGTTCGTGCGCCCGCACGACATCGAGATCGGCCAGCTCGGCGATAATGCCCTGGAAGGCGAGGTGCTGGCAGTCCGCCGCTTCGGTCCGACGCATCGCGTCGATGTCTCGGTTCCGATCGATGGTGGCAAGGCGACGATCGAAGCCGCCGTGCCCGCCGGCCATGAGCCGAAGATCGGCGAGCGGGTGGGGCTTATCCCGGAGCGCTATCGGGTTTTCGCGGCTTAAGGATGAACCTCATCCTGAGCCGAGCCGAAGGCTCGTGTCGAAGGATGACCCAGGCACGGAGGGCTTGGCCATCCTTCGACACGGATGCTGCGCATCCGGCTCAGGATGAGGACTTGATCACTCAGTCCTCGCGCTCACCAGCATGCCGTCCGCGGTGTGGCAGACCACCTCCGACGTCCGTTCGTCGCGCGGATAGATCATCGTGATCTCCGCACGGATGCGGTGCCCACCATCCGGCGTCTCACGTACATAATCGACACGGTCGATCTCGGCATCATAGGCGCCGTGACGACGCGCCACGTCGAGCAAGCCCTGGCGGCAGGCATTGACCGCCTCGTCAGCCGTCTCGTCATAACCGCGATCCGGGCCGTAATAGGCCGGAGCCGGCGGCGGGGGAGGCGGCGGATAATACGGATCGGCGTTGGCGGCCGAACTCGCGGCCAATGCGCCAAGGAAAACGCCCGCGCCAAGCGCGGCGCCGACGGCGGCACCGTTGCCATCGCGGTGGTGGTGACGATGATAGTCGCGCGCGAAGGCAGGCGCGCTGACAAGAAGCATCGTGGCCGCGGCGGCCGACGCCATGATCTTACGTGTGGTCATGATCCCCTCATTCCGCCGGTCGGCGGCTCTCTTCGCGAACCCGTCGCATTGAGAGTGATGCTGCACGAATGTGGCTGAATGGAGCGTGAATGCTCAGAGCCTGTCGCGCAGCGCGTACCAGAGCATCGCGACGACCATCAGCGGATGGCGGAACATCACGCCGCCGGGAAAGCTCGGCACCGGCAGGCGGGACAGAACGTCGAAACGCTCCATGGTCCCGGCCACCGCTTCCGCGAGCACCGAGCCGGCGAAAGGCGCCAGCGCGACACCCTGGCCGGAATAACCCGCCGCGAGCAGAACGTTCGACTTCACCCGCCGGATCATCGGAAGCCGCGTCGGAGTGACGCCGACGATGCCGCTCCAGGCGAACTCGAAGGGGATGCCTGCCGTCTGCGGAAACACCGCCGTCATCGCGCGGCGGACGAGGTTCGCGGGATCGGCGACGTAGGAATTGGCGTAGCTCTCGCCGCCTCCAAACAAGAGACGGCCATCGGCCGTCGGGCGGAAATAGTTCACGACGAAGCGGCTGTCGGCCACGGCCATCGGCGTGTTCAGAATGTCCTTCATCCGCTCGCCGAGTGGAGCCGTGACGCCGATCGTCGAGGCAATGGGAAGGATGCGGGCATCCGCCTCGGGAAGCAGCCCTTTCATCAGACTGTCGCCGGCGATGATCACCCAGTCGGCCGCGATCGTTCCGGTCTTGGTCACGACACGCGTTCGCGCACCGTCGATCAAGGCTTCGGCCCTCGTGCCCTCGAATATCCTCGCGCCACCGGCGACCGCCGCGCGGGCGAGGCCGAGGGCGTATTTCAGCGGGTGCAGATGACCGCCGCCGCGATCGATCATGCCACCGTGATAGTCCTCCGAGCGAACGAGCGCCCGGATGCCGTCGCGGTCCAGAGCCTCGACTTTGCCGTACGAGTACTTGTCGCGCAGATAGCGGACATAGCGATGGGTGTCCGCGACGTAGCGCGGCTTGTGATCGGCGTAGACCAATCCCGAGCGGCGTTCGCAGTCGATCCCGTAACGGGCGATGCGTTCGTCGATCTGGGCGATCGCGGCCTGGCCGATCTCCCAGAGAAGCCAGGCATCGCTCCTGCCGAATTGCTGCTCCAGATGCATCTGGTCGCGACGCATCCCGCTATGAATCTGGCCGCCGTTTCGTCCCGACGCGCCCGAGCCGACCCGGTCCTGCTCCAGCACCACGACGGAGTAGCCGCGCTCGACCAGCGACAATGCGGAGCTGAGACCGGTGAAGCCTGCGCCGATGATGCAGACATCGGCGCGCCGGTCGCCGTCGAGCGGCGGAAATTCGGCAAGCGGTTCGGCGGTGGCTTCGTAGTAGGTTTGCGGCTGGCTCACACGTTCAACAGCAGAAATTCGCGTTCCCAGGGGCTGATCACGCGCATGAACGTTTCGTACTCGCCTCGCTTGATCGCTGCATATGTCTGTACGAAGGTCTCGCCGAAGATGCCGCGCAGCGCCTCGTTCTCCTCGAGATTGGAGACCGCTTCGAGGAGCCCGCGCGGCAGGTCGTAGTCGAGGCCGTGCGCAGAGCCTTCGACCGGCTCGGTCGGCTGCAGTCCTTCCTGCATACCGAGATAGCCGCAGGCGAGGCTCGCCGCGATTGCGAGATATGGATTGGCGTCGGAGGAGGGCACGCGGTTCTCGACGCGCCGCGCCTCGGCGCCGGCTGGCGGTACCCGCAGGCCGGTAGTGCGGTTGTCGTAACCCCAGGCGACGTTGATCGGCGCCGTCGCGTCCTTGGTCAGGCGGCGATACGAGTTCACATAGGGCGCGAGGATGCACATCACCGAGGGCAGGTATTTCTGCTGGCCGGCGATGAAGTTGAAGAATTCCGGCGTCGGCTTGCCGTGCTCGTCGGAAAAGATGTTCTGTCCTTCGCTGTCCACTACGGACTGATGGATGTGCATGGCCGAGCCCGGCTGGCCGGCGATTGGCTTCGCCATGAAGGTCGCGTAGATGTTGTGGACGAGCGCCGCCTCGCGGATCGTGCGTTTGAACATGAACACCTGATCGGCGAGTTGCAGCGGATCGCCGTGGCGCAGATTGATCTCCATCTGCGCCGCACCCTCTTCGTGGATGAGGGTGTCGATCTCCAGGCCCTGCGCTTCCGAGAAGTCGTAGATGTCCTCGAACAGGTCGTCGAACTCGTTCACCGCGGAGATCGAATAGCTCTGGCGGCCGGTCTCCGGGCGGCCTGAGCGGCCGACCGGCGGCTCCAGCGGATAGTCCGGGTCGGTGTTCGGCTTGACGAGATAGAATTCGATCTCCGGCGCCACCATCGCCCGCCAGCCCTTGTGGGCATAGAGCTCGACGATGCGCCTCAGGAGCTGGCGTGGCGCGACCTCGATCGGCCGTCCGTCCCGGTGATAGCAGTCGTGGATGAGCTGCGCCGTCGGATCGTTTGCCCAGGGCACCACGCAGAGCGTCGAGAAATCCGGCACGAGCACGAGATCGGCGTCCGCTGGATCGCCGGCTCCGGGCATGTCTTCGTCGGGATACTCGCCTGCGATCGTCTGGTGAAAGATCGAGGAGGGCAGGTTCATCGCCGGCGAGTTGAAGAACTTCGACGCCGGCATGATCTTGCCGCGCGCGACGCCCGCCTGATCCGGCACGACGCATTCCAGTTCCTCGATGCCACGCGCGGCCACCCAGGCCCGCGCCTCTTCCACGTTCGCAACGCCTCGAAGTGACGAGGCGGCGTCCTTTTGAGCTTTTTTCTTTGCCATGCGCTTTCGCGTGAGCCGCGGTTTCAAGGAACCGCGAAGGCCCCTTCAAACTGCGGCTCCGGACCCCTCGGGCCCGCGCGCTCCGGTACGTTTTGCTGGTCGACGCGCCCGCGCCGAACCTTCCCCAAGAGTGCCGGTCGGCATGAAGGCCGTCAATCCGGGCGCCGTGACAACCTCAACCAAATCGGGCGATCAGCGTTATCCAATGGTGGCTTGTGCATTCCGCAGACGCTTCGTAACCTGCAAAAGGAATGCGTTATCAGAAGGAAGCGCGAAGTATGGGTGGTCGCCCTCTTAAGTTGTTTGTGGGAGCAATCGCAACTCTAACGGCTGGGTTCAACTTCGCGGTCGCGGCGTCTGCGCAAGAAATCCACATCTACAACTGGTCCGACTATATCGACGAACAGATATTGAAGGACTTCACCGCCGAGACCGGCATCAAAGTCGTCTATGACACCTTCGATACCAACGAGCTGCTCGAGACAAAGCTCCTCACCGGCTCGACCGGCTACGACATCGTCGTCCCGACCGCGACCTTCCTGAACCGTCAGATCAAGGCGGGCGTGTTTCAGAAGCTCGACAAGTCGAAGATCCCGAACCTCAAGAATATGTGGCCGGAAATCCAGGACCGCGTCGCGCGCTACGACCCCGGCAACGAATACTCTGTCACCTATATGTGGGGCACGACGGGCATCGGTTACAACGTCGCCAAGATCAAGGAGACGCTGCCGAACGCGCCGGTGAATTCCTGGGGCCTGCTCTACGATGCGGAAAACCTCAAGAAGCTCAGCTCCTGCGGCGTGATGCTGCTCGATTCCGCCGAGGACCTCCTGCCGTCAGTGATGAACTATATCGGCCTGAAGCCCGACCTCACCAATGCCGAAGACATCGAGAAGGCCGGCGCGACGCTCGAAAAGCTTCGTCCGAACATCAAGAAATTCCACTCCGACGAATGGAAGAACGCGCTCGCGGACGGCGATATCTGCGCGGCGGTCGGCTATTCCGGCGACGTCTTCCAGGTCGCCTCGCGCGCCGAGGAAGCTGGCAAGGGTGTCGAGATCGCCTATGTGATCCCGAAGGAGGGCGCGCAGCTCTGGTTCGACGTGTTCGCCATCCCGGCCGATGCTCCGAACGCGGACGGCGCGCACAAGTTCATCGATTACATGATGCGTCCCGAGGTTATCGCGAAGGCCACGAACTTCGTAGCCTACGCGAATGCGAACCTCGCCTCGCAGCAGTTCGTCGACAAGGAAGTGCTCGACAATCCGTCGATCTATCCTGACGCGGACACGCTGAGCCGGCTTTATACCGTCTCGACGGTGGAGGATCCCAAGCTGCAGCGCGTCATCACGCGCGCCTGGACGAGAGCAAAAACCGGCAAGTAGCCCGACTATCCAACCTCGCAGTCTGGAGCCGGGCGCGGGGGCGCCCGGTGGGGGAGCCCAGAAATGCCCGCAGCACCCGTCAAGGCGGCACTCGGACCGGTCCGCCGGGCGTTCAGCCCATGGACCGATCCGGCCGCCAAACCGCTGATTCGCTTCGAGAACGTCACCAAGCGCTTCGGCGATTTCACCGCCGTCGACAATCTCACGCTGAACATCTATGAGCGCGAATTCTTCGCGCTCCTCGGCCCGTCGGGCTGCGGCAAGACCACCCTGATGCGCATGCTGGCCGGGTTTGAGGATCCGACCGAGGGCCATGTGTTTCTCGAAGGCCGGGACATCGTCGGCACGCCGCCTTACAAGCGGCCGGTCAACATGATGTTCCAGTCCTACGCGCTCTTTCCGCATATGAGCGTCACAGACAACGTCGCCTTCGGCCTCAAGCAGGCGGGCATGCCGAAGGAAGAGCGGGCCAAGCGCGTCGACGAGATGCTGACGCTCGTCAAGTTGACCCAGTTCGCCAAGAGGAAGCCGCACCAGCTGTCCGGCGGCCAGCGCCAGCGCGTCGCGCTCGCCCGGTCGCTGGCGCTTAAGCCGCGCGTCCTGTTGCTCGACGAGCCCCTTGGCGCACTCGACAAGAAGCTTCGCGAGGAAACCCAGTTCGAGCTGACCGATCTCCAGGTCACGCTCGGAATGACCTTCCTGATCGTCACCCACGACCAGGAAGAGGCAATGACAGTCGCCGACCGCATCGCGGTAATGAATCACGGTGAGATCATCCAGGTCGCGACGCCTGGCGAGATCTACGAACAGCCGAATTCCCGTTACGTCGCGGACTTCATCGGCGATGTGAACATCATCCCCGGCAAGGTCGAGAACAACGCGTCCGGCAATGTGAAGCTCAAGAGCGAGTGGACCGACGCGCCGATCCTCGTCACCAATCCCGTCGAATGCGCGCAGGGCGGCGATGCGTGGCTCGCCCTTCGCCCCGAGAAGCTCATCGTCGCGCTCGAGCCGCCGCCGCCCGGTACGCCGAACGTGCTCGCGGGCGAGGTCTGGGACATCGGCTATCTCGGCGACCTCTCGGTCTATCGCGTGAAAATTCCGAGCGGCGATATCGTCAAGGCGACGGTGACCAACCGCACGCGTCTGGTCGAGCGGCCGATCAGCTGGGAAGACAAGGTCTGGCTTACCTGGGCGCCCGAACAGGGCGTTCTCCTCACCAACTGACGGGGGCGGTCTTGGCAGAACGGGGGGAAAGGAACTGGCAGAGGCTGATAGAGGTCGGCGTGCCGTTCCTGTGGCTGATCCTGCTGTTTCTTGTGCCCTTCCTGATCGTCCTGAAGATCAGCCTGTCGACGGCCGTCATTGCGCAGCCGCCTTATGATCCGAGCTTCGATCTTCTGGTCGACGGGATTTCCGGCATCTGGGAGAAGATCAGGAGCTTCTCCTTCGCCAATTACGCCTTCCTGGCTGACGACCCGCTTTACTATCAGAGCTATCTGTCGAGCCTGCGCATCGCGGGGATCTCGACCGTGCTTCTGCTCCTGATCGGCTATCCCATCGCCTATTCCATGGCGCGTGCGCCAAAGAGCCTCCAGCCGATGCTCCTGATGCTGGTGATCCTGCCGTTCTGGACCTCGTTCCTGATCCGCGTCTACGCCTGGATCGGCATCCTGAAGCCGGAAGGCCTCCTGTCGACCTTCCTGATCTGGCTCGGTGTCATCGATCAGCCGCTGGCGATCATGAACACCGAGACGGCGGTCTTCATCGGCATCGTCTATTCCTACCTGCCGTTCATGGTCCTTCCGCTCTATTCGAGCCTCGAAAAGCTCGATGAGACGCTGCTGGAGGCTGCCGCCGATCTCGGTTCGCCGCCGATCCGATCCTTCTGGCAGATCACGTTCCCGCTTTCGATCCCCGGCATCGTCGCCGGCTGCATGCTCTGCTTCATTCCAGCCGTCGGCGAATTCGTGATCCCGGATCTGCTCGGCGGTTCAGACACGCTGATGATCGGCCGCACGCTCTGGAACGAATTCTTCCTCAACCGAGACTGGCCGATCGCCTCCGCTGTCGCCGTGCTCCTGCTGCTCGTGCTCGTCGTGCCGATCGTGATCTACCAGCATGTCCAGCAGCGCCAACTGGAGGCCGAGAAGTGAAAAAGGGCCTCTCCCCGTTCAACATCGTCTCGCTGACGCTCGGCTTCGCCTTCCTCTACATCCCGATCATCATCCTGGTGATTTACTCGTTCAACGCCTCGCGCCTGGTCACGGTCTGGGGCGGATTCTCGACGCAATGGTATGGCGCGCTCTTCCGGAACCAGCAGCTTCTGGACGCCGCCTGGGTGACCGCCCGCGTCGCCTTCCTGTCGGCGACGGTCGCGACCTTGCTCGGCACGATGGCGGCGATCGCCCTTGTCCGGCACGGCCGGTTTCGGGGGCGCACTCTGTTCTCGGGGCTGGTCTACGCGCCGCTCGTCATGCCGGAGGTCATCACCGGCCTATCCCTGCTGCTGATGTTCGTCGCCATCGGCATGGCGCGCGGTTTTTGGACCCTGACGCTCGCGCACATCACGTTCGGCATGTGCTACGTCACGGTCGTCGTTCAGTCGCGGCTTCTGAGCTTCGATCGAAGTCTGGAAGAGGCCGCGCAAGACCTCGGTGCGACGCCAGCCAAGACCTTCTTCGTCATCACTTTGCCGATCATCGCGCCGGCCGTGATTTCCGGCTGGATGCTCGCCTTCACCATCTCGCTGGACGATCTGGTGATCTCGAGCTTCACGACGGGCCCTGGGGCCACGACGCTGCCGATGCGCATCTATTCATCCGTCCGCCTCGGCGTGACGCCTGAGATCAACGCGGTCTGCACCATCCTGATTGGCATCGTCACGGTCATTGTGATCGTCTCATCGATCGCGACCAAGCGCGCGGCGGTCGAGCGCGAGCGCGCCGAGCGGATGGCCGCCGCTGGTGGCTGAGCCGCTAGGCTTCGGATGAAATCCGGCCGGCGGTTCGTACACCTTCGGCATGAGGCACCTGACTTGCGCGGGCGAGCAACGCCACCGGGATCAGGCCCACGAGAACGATGAGCAGCGCCGCGACGGACCCGTCTTCATAGGTGCCGCGCGAGGCCTCCGAATAGACGTGCGTCGCGAGCGTTTCGAAGCCGAATGGGCGCAGCAGCAGCGTCGCCGAGAGTTCCTTCATTGCATCCACGAAGACGAGCAGCGCCGCTCCTCCGAGGGCGGGGCGCAGCAGCGGAATGTGGACGCGGCGGATGACGCCCGATGAGGTTTCGCCGAGATTGCGCGCAGCGGCATCGAGACTCGGTGCGATCTTCAGGAAGCCGGATTCCACTCCGCCGGTCGAGATCGCGAGGAAGCGCACCGCATAGGCGTAGATGAGCGCGAAGCCGGTACCCGAGAGCAGCAGCCCGGTCGAGACGCCAAACCATTGCCGCATCACGCCGTCGATCGCGTTGTCGAAGCCGGCAAGCGGGACGAGCAGGCCGACGGCTAGCACAGTGCCGGGGATCGCATAGCCGATGCTGCCGGCGCGGACGAGAAACGGCGGCAGCGGTCCGCGCACGAGACGTGCCGTATAGGCGAGGATGAGGCCGAGCCCCACCGTCACAACGGTGGCGATGCTGGCAACCGTCACGGTCGTCGCGGCTTCCCTGAGCAGATGGGGAGCGATGCCGTCCCGTGCGATCACTTTGGCGGCCTCCTTCAGCAGGTATAGCCCCGGGAACAGGAAGCCGAACAGGATCGGTGCGGCGCAGAACAGGATCGCGCCAAAGGCCGCGATACCAGTCAACGGCGAGGGAGCAATGCGTCGGCTTCGCTGCGCCTGCGTGTTGAATCGCTGATGCCGCCGGGCCCACCGTTCCAGCGCGATCAGCCCGAGCACGACCGCAAGCATCACAAGCGCGATCTGTGCCGCGCCGCCGAGACTCGAATTGTTGACCCAGGTCGAATAGATCGAGACCGTCAGCGTGCGAACGCCGAGGATGTCGGACGCGCCGAGATCGTTCAGCGCTTCCATCATTACGAGGCTGGTGCCGACCGCGATCGCCGGCCGCGCCAGCGGCAGGGCCACGCGGAAGAAGGCGGCGGGGCGTCCCGCACCCAGCGTGCGCGCCACGTCGATCACGCAGGCTGATTGCATCAGGAACATCGCCCGCGTGGCGAGATAGACGTATGGGTAGAGCACAAACCCGAAGATCAGGATCGCGCCCCACATCGTGCGCAGATCCGGCAGCCGAAAGTCGGCGGGGCTGGCGATGCCGAGGACGGCGCGGATCGCGGTCTGGATTGGCCCGAGCGGGTGCATCAGGTCGATCGTGGCATAGGCCATGATGTAGGTCGGCACCGCGAGCGGCAGCAGAAGCGCCACTTCGAGCAGGCCGCGGCCGGGAAAGCGATGCGCGGTGACGAGCCAAGCCGTGCCGACGCCGATAAAGGCGGCAAGGCTACCTGTGCCGATCAGGAGGGTCGCGGTGTCGACGATGGCTGTCGGCAGAACATAGCGAATGAGGTGCGGCCAGAGCTCGCCCGATCCGCGGGCGGCGATGAAGCCCAGGGCGACGACCGGCGCGAGGACGAGAGCGACCACAAATCCGCTCGCGACGAGCCAGCCGTTCAACGGAGCACGGCTTTTCGACGTGTGGGCGATCTCTTCGAAAACGGTCATTTCATAAGGCGGCGACCCGGGCGGACCCGGATCGCCGTGTCAAACCTCAATTGTCGAAACCGACTCGGTCGATGAGTTCGGCTGCCAGCTTGCGATGGCTCGCGATCTCGGTGAGCGACAGGGAATCGACCTTCAGCGTTCCAAGCGCCTTGATGGTCGGGTTAGGCTCGCCGACGATCGGGTACTCGAAATTATCGTCCGCATAGAGCTTCTGGACATCCGGCGAAGCCAGGAAGTCGAGCAGGGCAATGGCGTTGTCCTTGTTCGGCGCATTCTTGGCAAGCGCCGCGCCCGATACGTTCACATGGGTGCCGACGCCGTCCGAGAAGGTCGGGAAGAGGACGTTGATCGCCTCGCCCCATTTACGCTGCTCGTCTTCCTTGGCGGTGCGCATCAGGCCGACATAGTACGAGTTCGCCGGGCCGATGTCGCAGATGCCGCCGAGGATGTCGCGGGCGACGTCGCGATCGCCGCCGGCGGCCTTGCGCGCCAGGTTGGCCTTCACGCCCTTCAGCCATTCCTCGGTCTTCGCCTCACCGTGCTTGGCGATGAAGGCTGCGATCATGGCGACGTTGTAGGGGTGCTTGCCCGAGCGAATGCAGACCTTGCCCTTCCACTTCGGATCGGCGAGGTCCTCATAGGTAATGTTGGTGTCCTTCACCCGGTCCTTGGACGTGTAGAAGACACGGGCGCGCAGGGTCAGCGACGTCCAGCTGTGATCGGCGGCACGTAGGTTAGCCGGCACTTCCGAGTCCAGCACCTTCGAGACGATCGGCTGGGTGACGCCTTGGTCGACGAGGTCCTTGAGGTTGCCGATGTCGACGGCGATCAGCAGGTCGGCCGGGGAGTTCTGTCCCTCGGCCTTAACGCGCTCGCCAAGGCCTTCCTTGATGAACACCGAGTTCGCCTTGATGCCGGTCTTTTCCTGGAAGGCGTCCAGCATCGGCTGGATCAGGCCGGGCTCGCGGGTCGTGTAGATGTTGACTTCCTTGCTCTGCGCGAACGCGGGCATGGGAAGCATGGAGATCGCGACTGCGGCGTAAGCAAGCGGTCGGGAGAGGGAGAAGGCAGACACGACATTCCTCCTTGGATCGCGTTCCGGTTGACCGGAATGTGGTGCCTTGTAGAAGCCCGGGGAGGACGCGGCAATAGAAACGCCAGCAGATTCAATAGCTTATAATTAGAACAATTCGATATTGGCCGAAATAGGCGGGCGCCTTCACGGACCTAGCCGAAAGTCGAAAGCCGGAGCTTCTTTGGACGGTTTTTTGTCGGCGCGAAATTTCACAAAAGGCGGGAACTGGAATGCCGTACCGACCCCCGGGTGGAAGCACGTGCAAAAACAAAAAGCCCAGGCATTGCCCGGGCTTCGGTGTCCAGCGAAAAGGCCGATCAGCCTTCGAGTTCGCCGATATGGTGCTGCGAGTACAGCTCGACGCCGAGCTTGGCGATGAGGTCCAGCTGCTCTTCGAGGAAGTCGATGTGGCCTTCCTCGTCGCTCATCAGTTCCTCGAACAGGTCACGGCTCGGGAAGTCGGCGACCGAATGGCAGTAGATCGCGGCTTCCTGGTAGAGCTTGCGCGCGTCGTGTTCCGCGGCAAGGTCGCTTTCCAGGATCTCCTTCACCGACTGGCCGATGCGGAGCGGGTCCAGTACCTGCAGATTCGGGAAGCCCTCGAGGAAGAGAATGCGAGCGATGAACTTGTCCGCGTGACGCATCTCCTCGATCGATTCCTCGCGCCATTTCTTGGCGAGGTCCTTGAAGCCCCAATTATCGAAGATGCGGTAGTGCAGCCAGTACTGATTGATGGCCGTCAGCTCCGATCGCAGACCGCGATTGAGATATTCGATGACCTTGGCGTCGCCCTTCACGGCACGTCTCCTGAATTCGACTTCTTAGAAGTCTTCTAAGTTATGGAGGTGGCGAGGGCAAGAGGCAACAGGAACGCAAGCGCCTTATTCGGCGGCTTCGTCGATCGCCAGTTCGCTGATGTGTGGGAGCATGTCATTCTCGTTGTGCGCGTGCGCATGCCCGCTCGGGCAGACCGCGCACGCCGCCGGGCAGGCGGCCAGTGCCTGATCCAGGATCGTCTTGATGGTGCGCGAACAGCGGCCGCACTGCGGGCTGCACCCAAGGCAGCGATAGACCTGGCCGGGGGTACGCGGAGCCGCGTCCAGCGAAGCACATGCCTCGCGGATGGCGGTCTCACTCAGGACATTACAGGAGCAAACGATCATAGGGTCCGGAGCTACAAACGCAGTTTAGAAATAATCTAAACTACTGATCCTGAATGTAAAATCGTGACTCGCGCAGCCAGAGTCAATGGTCCGTTGGTGCGAATCCTGTGGTTGTGGTCAACGTCACGCCTCGTCTTTCCGGCGTCTCCTCTGGAGAGCATGATCGGCCGCGTCACCCCGTCGCGGCTTTGCCATCCGCCCGCCCCAAAACTGGAACCTGACACGCTCGGGAACGTTTTGCGTGCGGACCGCCGTGCCGGAATGTGCGGCAGCCTCGGCCCGAAAGGCCGTTCAAGAGAGGAAAACGTCCGTGGAGATCAATATCGTCACGTTACAACCGATCGTCGCCTTGCTCGCCGGCGTGCTCATCCTGATCATGCCGCGCCTGCTCAACTACATCGTGGCGATCTACCTGATCTTCATTGGTCTTTCCGGCCTCCTCGGCCGCTGAAAACCCGGGGCTGCTTCCCGCGTACCGGAGAGCCGCTCGACAACCGAAAGGGTGACATAATGAGCTACACCGATCCAAATGACCCGATGGAACGCCGGATCGATCCGGTCCCGGTCGAGACCCGCTCCGACAGCGGGGTGACCTGGTTCATCGTCGGCGCCCTCGTCATCGCCGCCGGCGTGCTCGCCTATCTCTATTTCGGCGAGAACAACACGACGGCGCAGAACACTTCGCCGACTTCAACCGAGGCTCCGGCCGATACCGGCCGCGCGTCGACCCCGGCCTCTCCGGCCGAACCGGCCTCTCCGCCGGCCCCGGCTCCGGCTTCGCCGCCGGCCCCGGCCCCGGCTCCGGCCTCGCCGCCGGCCTCTCCGCCGCAGTAATCCTGCATCACTTCGTAAGAAACGGCCGGCGTCATGCCGGCCGTTTTTCTTTTGGGGTTATGTGTCGCTCGCGAACACGCCATATTCGTCACCCACAACGCCGCGACCTCGCTGGGGAACAAGACGTGCGTAGCGAAAATGCCGTGGAGGACGGCAGGAAGGACTCATTGCCTGACCGACCGGCGGGAGAGCACGCGCCGACGCAAAGCCGCGCCCGCATGCTCCTGCGCACTCTTGTCGGCAGGGTCGAGGCCGGTTCGCTGACACGCGACGACGCGTTGCTGCAGATCCCTCCGCTGCTGCTCGACGAACTTCTCCATCCGATGATCGATCCGGCGTTCCAGCGCTGCGTCATCGCCAAGGGCCTCCCCGCATCTCCCGGCGCCGCCTGGGGCGAGATCACCTTCTCGCCGAACGAGGCCGAAAGACTGGCCGGCGAGGGCAAGAAGGTCATCCTCGTCCGCGTCGAGACGAGCCCCGAGGACATCCACGGAATGCACGCCGCGACCGGCATCCTGACCGCGCGCGGCGGCCGGACGAGCCACGCCGCCGTTGTCGCCCGCGGCATGGGCAAGCCCTGCGTCACCGGCGCCGGCGAGATCCGCGTCGACGAGCGCGCCGGCACGATGTCGGCCGGCGGCATGATCCTGAAGGCGGGCGACATCGTTACGCTCGACGGCACGGCGGGCCAGGTGCTGGAAGGCGCGGCGCCGATGACCGAGCCGGAGCTTCCGGCCGACTTCACCATAGTTCTCGGCTGGGCCGACGAAGTCCGCTCGCTCGGCGTCCGCGCCAATGCCGATACGCCGGATGACGCCAAGGCCGCCCGCCGCTTCGGCGCGGAGGGCATCGGCCTTTGCCGCACCGAGCACATGTTCTTCGACGCGACGCGTATCCGCGCGGTGCGCGAGATGATCATCGCCGAGAGCGAGGAACACCGCCGCGCCTCGCTCGCGACGCTGCTGGCCGTGCAGCGGCACGATTTCGCGAAAATATTCAAGGTCATGCTCGGCTGCACGGTCACGGTGCGTCTGCTGGATCCGCCGCTGCATGAATTCCTGCCCAAGACGGAAGAGGACACGATCGAGATCGCGACTGCGCTCGGAATGTCTCCGGAGAAAATGCGCCGCCGCGCCGACGAACTCGACGAGTTCAACCCGATGCTCGGCTTCCGCGGCTGCCGACTTGCGATTGCCTATCCCGAGATCGTCGAGATGCAGTCTCGCGCGATCTTCGAGGCCGCCGTCCAGGTCTCAAAGGCGACGGGCGTCGAGGTCGTACCGGAGATCATGGTGCCGCTCGTCGCCACAAGGAACGAACTGGACATGGTGAAGGACCGGATCGACGTGACGGCAGACGCGGTCAGTCGGGAAGCCGGAACGCAGGTCAAATACCGGGTCGGCACGATGATCGAACTGCCGCGCGCCGCGCTTTGCGCCGGCGACATCGCCAGGAGTGCCGAATTCTTCTCCTTTGGCACGAACGATCTGACGCAGACCGTTTTCGGCATGTCGCGCGACGACGCCGGCACCTTCCTCGGCGCCTATATCCTGAAGGGCGTTTTGCCGGCTGACCCGTTCACGACGATCGACGTCGAGGGCGTCGGAGAACTCGTACGTATCGGTGCCGAACGCGGCCACAGGACAAGGCCCGGCATGAAGATGGGGCTTTGCGGCGAGCATGGCGGCGATCCGGCCTCCGTCGCCTTCTGCCAGGATGTCGGCCTCGATTACGTCTCGTGTTCGCCTTATCGGGTGCCGATCGCACGGCTCGCAGCGGCGCAGGCGGCGGTTCGGCAGAAGCGCTTGAAGTAGCCGTCATGCTCCGGCTTGACCGGAGCATCCACACATCGGCATCGATGGGTCCTCCGGAGCCGGAGGACGACGGCCTCCCAATTTAACCCTCCCTCAACCTTAAGACCTGATCATCATGATCCTGTGCTTTTGACGTGACTCATCGTGTCGCGTCCGTGGTTGCGTAGGGTTGCGTTCTCATGCGTCAGCGTCGTTCCCGGCTTCCGTCTCCCGTTACGATTGCCGGTTCGGTGCTCGCGGCGTTCACGCTTTCCACGACGACGATCGCCTTCCAGGATGCCGCTGCATTGGCGGGCTCGAAATGGGAAGGCGAGGTGCGCTGGCTGTCCTATGTTGCGCCGGCGGCTCCGCGTCCCACCGTGGAATTCGCCACGCTCGACAGTTTCGATTCCAGCTTCCCCGATCAGTCTCCCGATGACGGGGCATTCGTCGTCGCCGAGGCCAATTCGATACCGGAAGACGATGTCGACGCCGAGCAATCCTCGCTGCGCCACACAATTCTTCCGCCGAGTCTCGCCAGCCGTTTCGCCTTCGCGCAGGCACCAATCATAGAGCGGATCGACACGATGACCGGCATCGGCGTCTATGCCGAGGGCTCGCCGGATTCGGCTCCGACCGACCAAACCATTCCGGACGACGCGGCAGCCGATGGCTCGACGCCCGGAACGCTGACGCTCGCGTCGCTGACTCCGTCTTCCTCCGAAACCCCGCTCGAAATCGCCGCCATGCCGGTCGCTCCGGGCACGGCGACGGTCCTCGCTGCTTTGCCCAGCGATCCGATATCGAGCCCGGTCCAGGAAACGCTGGATAAGGATATGGCGCGCGCCAAGAAGTGCCTCTCCGAGGCGGTCTATTTCGAAGCGCGCGGCGAGCCGCTGAAGGGTCAGTATGCGGTGGCGCAGGTGGTGATGAACCGCACCCGCTCGGGCTATTATCCCGACAATGTCTGCGCCGTCGTCTACGAGAACAAGAACCGCCGCAACCAGTGTCAGTTCTCGTTCGCCTGCGACGGCATTCCGGACCGCATCTACGACCGCCAGTCCTGGGCCATCGCCCAGCGCGTGGCCGACGACGTTCTGGTCAAAGGCACTTATCTGCCGGATGTCGGAACCGCGACGCACTATCACGCGACCTATGTTCGACCGTACTGGATACGGGACATGGTCAAGGAAGCGCGGCTTGGACGTCACATCTTCTATCGCGTACGCAACTGGACGGGCGAGGGCGTCTGACCTTCGGGGCCGGTGGTGAGACGCTTCGTCAGATTTGTCCGGCTGGCGCTGATCGTCACGATGCTGCTCGCGGTGGCCGCCGTCGCGGAGATCGCGGTCTATTCCGTCCGATCCAGCGATGGTCCTGCGGACGCGGCCGTCGTGCTTGGCGCAGCGGTGTTCGGCCGTGAGCCGTCGCCCGTCTTCGCCGAGCGCATTCGCCATGCGGTCGATCTCTACAAGGCCGGCAAGGTCAGGAGGATCGTCATGACCGGAGGGCTCGGAGGAGGCGACAGAGTCACCGAAGCCGAGGCGGCACGCAACTGGGCCGTCCGCGAGGGCGTGCCGGCCTCCGACATCGTGGTCGAGAACAGATCAACGACCACGTTCGAGAATCTCGAGAACGCGAAGCCGCTGCTGCGGGAGAATGGCCTGGATTCGATCCTCGTCGTCAGCGATCCGCCGCATATGCGCCGCTCGATGATGATCGCCGGCAGGCTGGGCCTGAACGCGGAGCCGTCGCCGACGCCGACGACCCGCTATGTCGCCTGGGACAGCTGGCTGAAATTCGCCATCCGCGAGGCCTATTTCGCCCAGCGCTGCCGCTGGACGACGAACTGCTAGGCGGTTCCCTCAAAGGCGGGCCGAAGCTTGACCAGTTCGCCGCCGACGAAATCAAGGAAGGCGCGAACGCGCGCGCTGCCGCGAATATCCGGATGGGTCAGGATCCAGAAGCCGGTATCCGAGCTCTCGGGGAGAAGCAGCAGCCGCTTCAGCCCGTTCTTATCGCCGATATAGGAAGGGATCACGCCGAGCCCGATTCCTGCCTTCACCGCCTCCGCCAAGCCCATCACCGAATTCAGCGAATAGACCATGTTCTCGCGCGGAATAACCTCCCGGACATGGCGCATCACCTTGAGAGACGAGAGATAGTCGCCCGGCACCACCCATTTGCGGTCGGCAAGCTCGGCGAGCGACGAGACCGGTCTGTCATCGTCGAGCCCATAGATCCCCCATATCACCGTCGCGATACGGCGGCCGACGAGGGTCTCCGGCGGCTGCGCAGTAGCGCGGATCGCGATGTCGGCGTCGCGGCGCGACAGGTTGATCGCCTCGTTGCCGATGGCGATGTCGAGCCTGATGTCGGGATAGGCCAGCCGGAAGCGGGCGAGAATCGGCGACAGCGTGTAGGCGATCATCGCGTCATTGGTGGCGACGCGGAGTTCTCCCGATGGCTTCAGGTCGCGGCCGGCGATCCGGATCTCGAAGGCATCGACCTCGCCCGACATGCGGGTCGCGAGTTCTACCATCTCCTCTCCGGCGGGCGTGAGGGCGTAGCCACCGCGCTTTCTCTCGAAGAGTCGAGCGCCCAGCCGCGCCTCAAGCGTGCCGAGCCTGCGGAAGACGGTGGAGGTGTTCACGTGCAGCTTCTCGCTGGCGCCCGCGAGCGAGCGGGCTTCTGCGACGGCCTTCACCAGCTTGAAATCGTCCCAGGCCAGCATCCGCTTCTCCATTGCAAAGATGCAATGTCATACCAGCGCTGGCCTGAATTGTCGTGCGAGGCGCGATCGGTCCGGTGATTGATCGGAGACGAGGGTAAGCCCGCCACAGGAATGGCGGGCTTTTCATTGTTCAGCGCGACGCTTTGTACAGCTTCGTCGCGATCTCGTAGAACTCCTCGGGAGCATAGTCCGGTGCGAACGCAGACGGGGTCCCTTCGAGCTCCGGTATCTTGCTGCCCTCCGGGATACCGTCGACGACTTCCAATTCGCCCGGAGGATCGCCGGGCAGGGCCATCTCACCGTTGCCCCAGATGCCCGCCATCTCCTTGTAGTCGTCGGGACTGAAGCGGTAGAGGCGCCGGTGCGAACCTTCCGCCAAGTACTTTTGCGATTCCGGGATCTTGTCGAGATTGATGTTCGGCACCGGGAGCATCTTCTCGATGTCGACACCCGTCAGCTTCTTGATAGCCAAGGCGTAGGCGTGGGCATGCACACCGCCACGAACGAGCAGATACCCGCATACTTCGCGACCAGTCGGCTCCGTCATGGTTTCGTACACCCTCAGCTTGTGGAGACGGGCACCACATTCCAGGTGAAAGTTGTGAAGCAGATCAAAGATGACGTTCCCGGTCGTCGTCACGAAATCCATGTTCCATGACGCGCCGTTACTGTTCATCGGCATCGCCCCGCCACCATTTGCCAGAAAGGAGGCCGCCAGGCGGATGTCCTGCATGTCTTCGAACGGCGCACCGCTGATATCGGCATTTTCCGTCGGGTCGCCGGGACCATTATTCAGGAGAGCGACGCCGTTGCTGACCAGCTCCACGTGCCCGAGTTCCTCGGCGGTGATCGCCGCGACAAGGCTGTAGAACGGGCGAAGCTTGGATTTGCTTCGGAAGTTGAAGCTCTGAAACATGTAGTTTCCGAGCGTCGACATCTCTCCATATTTGCCGCCGAGAAGTTCCTGGAGAGCGGCGGCGGCATTGGGGTCCGGCTTCGTTGGAATCGGCAATTCGGTCTGCAACCTGTCGATGCGCAAGAACATGGCGCGCCTCCTCTGGTAGGATGACGCTCAACAGTTCGCGCGAACCGATCGTTCCTTTATTTCGGCGGTGTTGAAGAGGGCCCGACCGGCATCCACTCTGCATTGCGAGAATGCAAACTCAAATCAGCATTTGCCTGAATTGTCGTGCGACACGATGCGATTTACGTCCGTGGCCAATCGCCCGTTGGGGGCGAACTTCAAAGGGCAACACCAATGGCCGATCTTCGCACCGCCGCTTACGGCGCGCTTCTTCTCCGTCTCTCGCTCGGCACGATGTGGATTTCCCACGCACTGCTTAAGCTGATCGTCTTCACCGTGCCGGGCTTTGCGGGTTTCCTTCAGAGCCTCGGAATGCCGGGCTTCCTCGCCGGTCCGGTCATCGCGGCCGAACTGATCGGCGGCGTCCTCATCCTCACGGGCTTCTATGGCCGCTACGTCTCGATTCTGCTGATTCCGGTCATGCTCGGCGCTATGTCGGCCCATATTGGCAATGGCTGGGTTTTCTCGGCGCCGAACGGCGGCTGGGAATATCCGCTCTTCCTCATGATGGCCTCGCTCGCCCACGGCCTGATCGGTGACGGTGCGCTGGCGCTCCGCTCGCATCCGCTGCCTGTCCTCGGCCGCCTCGCCACCAACTGAGCATCCGCGCTCAAAGGAAAGCCCGGGCATTGCCCGGGCTTTTTGCGTTCAGGCCGCAGCCTCGTCCGTCGGTTTCGGCCCGAACAGGAGTTTCTGGTAAACGACGCCGATTCCGACCAGAACCAGACCGAGGCCCATGAACGAGAGGGCGCGCAGGATGCCTTCGAGGTCGTTGAGGTCGTAGAGGAAGACCTTCAGCACAGCGAGCAGGATGACGGCCGCAGAACCCATGCGGACCACGCGCGATTTCAGCAGCATGCCGCCGACCAGAAGCGCGATCCCGAGCACGAGCCACACCACCGAATAGGCGTAGATTTCGACGTCCGTCGCCTCGAAATATTTCAGGTTCGGGCCGTGGAAGGCGGAGCGGACCTCGAGCGTCGCATAGGCGACGATCAGGGCGAGCGCGATGCTCGCCGCAGCGGGTGCCTGCCATTTCGGCTGCGTGTTACGCGTTTCCAGAGCGAAAAAGGTCGCCGCCGCAGCAGGGACGGCATAGCCGAGGAACAGCGCCGCGAGGAACGGCCCATGGCCAATCGTCTCGCCCGAGAAATACGGGTTTCCTGTCGTCAGCGCGCCGACAACGCTGATCGCGATTGCAATCGCGCTCAGCACCGGCACTGCTGTCGCCAGTACCTTGCTGTGGTTTCGCAGGTCGAGGCGGCGGACGATGGCGGCGATCAGGAACAGCACCGTAATGTTGAGCCCGATCTCGTAGATGCTCATCGCGCCGGCGGTCATGTCGCCGTTCTGCGCCCAGTGCCGGATCTCGAAGACGAAGAGGAGCACGGTGTAGAGCATGGCCAGACCCTCGAATACCTGGCCTGCCCGCGGAGTGCCGGAACGTTGGAACAGCCAGGCGGCGGCTCCGAACGAGAGGGCTGGAACGCCATAGCCCCAGAGCAGCGGATTGAAGACCGGCGTCGTGCCGAGATTGTCGATCACCAGAGGATTGATGGCGGTCAGGCCGAGCACGATCACGCCGGCGATGACGGACAGCACACGCAGCGCCGGGATCGGCCGGGCCGAATAGACCCAGGCGAGAGCGGCTGCGAGGAGTGACAGCGAAATGGTGAGATAGCCCTCGCGCAACGTCATCGACAGTCCAAGCGCCAGAGCACAAGCAGCCGCCGCCGCGAATAGGCCGGTTGGCCCTGCCGCCGCCGACTCCTCCGCCTCGCGGCGAAGCGAACGCTCGGCGAGGAAGGCAAAGCCCGCCGCCAGCACGCCGGCCACGGCCGCATAGCCGAGATCGGGTGCGAGTTCGGCGACCCGCCAGTAGACGATCGCGAGCAGTGCGACCGGGGCCGCCGCGGCCACTCCCGACCACACCAGCGCCGACCGTGCATGCCGGCTGACGAATGCCATGGCGGTGCCGGCCGCGAGCAGCAGCGCTCCGTGCAGCGCGGCGAAGGTGAAATAGGTCGAGATGCGGTTCGGGATCGGCAGAGCCTCTCCCGGTCCCGGAAAGACATTGGTCGGATCGACCAGCCGCGCCAGCGGAAATTCCCAGCTCAGCGCGGTCAGCAGCACGAAGCCGAGCGTCGAGCCGAGGACGGGCGTCAGCGACGGGAAGCGCCAGGCGGCGGCGATGTGCAGGACGATCAGCGCGGTGAACACGCCGACGGTGCCCGAGCCGTGATCCTGCGAGATGACGGTCGCCAGCGCGAGCACGGCAAAGGCCGACAGTATCCCGACCGTGACCTTGTCGGTATTGCCGTCGTCATCTCCCATCGCGTGATAGACGACGAACAGGCTGCTGACGGCGAAGACGAGGAAGGCCAGCGGCGCGGCGTCGGCCGTGCTCGCGCCGATGACGTAGACAAGGCCCCAGGCGAGCGCCATGACGCCGGCCGAAACGGCAAGCCATGCCCATTCGCGCAGACGGGCAAGACCGAGCGCGGCGGCAACCACGACGACGAGATGCAGGAACAGCGCCCAGGGATTGGGCTCGCTCGACGAGACGAGCAAAGGCGCGAGCGCGGCGCCGAGGAGGCCGAGGCCCGCCAATGCCGGGCCGTGCAGGGCGGCCGAGAACATGCAGCCGATGGCGATGACAGCCAGCATGATGAAGGCAGCAGCCGGGCCGATGAAGCTATAGAGCGAATGCGCGGCGAAAACGGTCGCGAAGGCCGCAACCGTGCCGGCGGCGGTGAGGACGCTCGGGATATGGGCGGACGGAACGCCTGCGATTCCCGAAGCGATCTGGCGGCGGCGGAACCATTCGCCCGCGCCGAGCAAGGCTGCGGAGAACAGCGCGCCGAGCGCGATGCGCATGCCCGGTCCGAGCAGGCCGGCCTCGATGGAATAGCGGACGAGGAAGACGCCGCCGAGCGCGAGCGACAGGCCGCCGACCCAGACGGTCCAGCGCGTGCCGAGCCGTTCTTCCAGGCTGGCCTTCCTGACCTCCTCGGCGACGGGCGCAACCGTGGCGGCTGCCTCTGGTTGCTCGGCCATCTCAGCGGCGGCGATCGGAAGTTCGGGCTCAACGGTCTTTTCCGATTCCGCTTCGGTGACGGGCTCGGCGGCCTGCTCGACCGGCGGGCCAGCAAGCGTCGGCTCCGGCGCCGGGCCAGCGGCCTGGACCGCGACCTTGCCGCCCTCCAGAGCGGCGATGCGTTCTTCGAGAAGCCGGATCGTGGTGCGGTTCTGCAGGCCAAGGCTCATACCCGCGATGGCGCAGATCGGAAGCGCCAGCACCAAGAGCGCGATCAGTACGAATTCCATGATTGAGGTCCCAGGCCCGCGCGAATGCTATCGCGGGAGAGCGAAAACAACCATTGGTCGCGAGTGCCGGTGAACAGGTTCGAAAAGGCTGGAAATTCAGCCCCTGACGCCGAGCCGGAGACCCGCCGCGGGCCGCTCGGCGACCACTTCGCGGCGGAAACGGAAAAGCTGCGCCGGGCGACCGCCGGTCGCGATCGAGGTCTCGCCCGTCGGCTCGACCAGCGCGCCTGCCTCGACCAGGCGGCGGAAGTTCTGCTTGTGCAGATGGCGTCCGGAAATCGCCTCGACAGTGCGCTGCAGTTCGGTCAGCGTGAACTCGTCGGGCATCATCTCGAACACGACCGGACGATATTTCAGCTTGGAGCGAAGCCGCCCCATCGCGGTCGCCAGGATGCGGCGGTGGTCGAAGCGCATGGCGCTGCCGAGCTTCGGCCGGTCGGTACGAGCCAGAGCGGCCTCGCGGCCATCGCGCGCCGCCTCCTCTACGAGACCCGCTTCATAGAGGAGCTCGTAGCGGTCGAGCACCTTCTCCTCGTCCCAAGTCTCGTCGTCACCGAAGGCGAAGCGGAGTCTGCTCTTGCGGCTCATGCCGAGGCGTATTCCGGCATCCGCCTTCGCCCACTGAGTCAGGAGAGGCATGATCGCGTGGTTGAGGATGGGCGGGCGCCCGGTGCGCCAGTCCTCCCACGGGAAATAGTCGTACCATGGCCGGAAACGCGCGCCCGCATCGGTCAGGCTGCCGTCTTCCTCCGGCTGTCGCGTCAGCGCGAGATAGCCGACGGAGACGATATGCGGCCCGGCATCGCCCGTATGCATGTGCCGGCCGCGATCGCCGAACGTATAGAGCTGCTCGGCATAGCCGACGCCGAGACCGGTCTGATCCTGAACCCAGGATCTGAGGCCCATATCGAGCGTGCGATGGTTCCTGGGATCGAACGGACCAGAAGGTAGGCCGACCAGTTCGCCGTCTTCCCCTCGCGTCGCGAGGATAAGCGGCGTCAACCCCTCGATCGCGACGATTGCCGCGGTGAGGTTGATTTCGATCTGGGTGGCGGAGACGGACAGCATTTTGAGGATGATACCACGACCGTGTCCCGGTCCGCGTGGGTGAAGCCCATCGCGAGAACCGGGAGGGCGGAGCTCCTTAGCTTATGAGCGCCTGCGGCGCACTCATGCGCTGGCCCCGGATCGGCGTGCGCTTCGCGCATTTGTCCGGGGAACGAGTCAGAACGCCCTCAACTCTCCGAATCGGGCCAGAAACCGCTCCGCTGCGATCTCCGCCGGCCACGGCGTCATGTCGAGATTGGCCGGGATGCCGACAGGGCGGCCGAAGAATTTCAGCGCCTCGGCGTGCTCGAAGCCGGCGAGCTGCGTCGCCTCCATATAGGCGGCGGACTGATCGGCCCGCTTCATCACCTTACGATGCACTTCTGGAAGTTCGGGCGGCAGACCAAAGCGCAGATGGATGGCCCGCATCAACCGGTTCTCGACGGCCTTGTATTCGCCGCCGAGCACCGCCTTGAACGGACTGATGATGTCGGAGACCACATATTCCGGCGCGTCGTGCAACAGGATGGCGAGGCGCCATTTATCGGCGAGGTCCGGCTTGATCGCCTGCGCGATCTCCTCGACGAGGAGCGAATGCTGCGCGACGGAGAAAATGTGCGCGCCGCGCGTCTGCCCATTCCAGCGCGGCACGCGGGCGAGGCCGTGGGCGATGTCGTCGATCTCGACGTCGAGCGGCGATGGATCAAGGAGGTCGAGCCTGCGGCCGGACAGCATGCGCTGCCAGGCGCGGGGAGGGATGTCTCGCGGCATCAGCGCGCCAGCTTCTTTACTTCCTCGTGCCGGTAGCACTGGATCAGGTGGTCGTTGACGATGCCGGTCGCCTGCGCGAATGCGTAGACGATGGTCGGTCCGCAGAACTTGAAGCCGTGCGTCTTGAGTTCCTTCGACATCCGCTTCGCCATATCGGTCTCGGCCGGGACCTCGCTCGTATCGCCGAAGCGGTTCTGCACCGGCTTGCCGTTGACGAAGTTCCAGATGAACTCCGAGAAGCCCGGCCCCTTCTCCTGAATCTCAAGCCAGGCCTGCGCCGAAAGGACCGTGCCCTCGATCTTCATCCGGTTACGGACGATGCCGGCGTCGTTCATCAACGAGGCGACCTTGCTCGCATCGTAGCGGGCGATCTTCTCCGGCCTGAAACCGTCGAAGGCCTTCCGGAAGTTCTCGCGCTTGCGAAGGATGGTGATCCAGGCCAATCCGGCCTGGAAGCCGTCGAGGATCAGCTTCTCGAACAATGCCCGGTCGTCATATTCCGGCACGCCCCATTCCTCGTCGTGATAGGCGACGTAGAACGGGTCCTTGCCCGGCCAGGGACAGCGGAACTTGCCGTCTTCATGCAGGACCGCCGTGCTCATGAAGCGGCGTCGGGCAGGGGGTCGCCGGGGAAGCGGAAGCGTGCCCAGTTCGGCCGTTCGACTATCAAAGTCGCCGTTCCGGCCGTGATCGGCTCGCCCGCAGCCAAAGCATCGTCGGCGCGGTCGATCCGGATCATCGCGATGCCGCGTTCGCCATCGACCGAGCCGAGCGTCCCAAGCGGTTTGCCGCCGGCCGTGACCTCGGCTCCGGGTTCGGCCGAACCCAATATCCTGACCGGCACGAGCCGCGTCCGGGCGGTGCCCCGATGCTGCATCCGGCTGACGATTTCCTGCCCGATATAGCAGCCCTTGCGGAAGTCGATGCCGGCGAGCTGGTCCATGTCGGCCTCGTGCGGGAAGGCGTCGTCGAAAGCGAAGTCGCGACCGCTTTCCGGTACGCCGAGCGCGATCCGGAACGACGCGTATTCATCTTCATCTACAACTTTAAGTTCGGCCAGTTCGAGCACGTCGCTCGCCGTCTCGGACGGCAGGAATACGCGGAAACCGAGGCCGGGAATTCTAGGATCGGCAAACATTTCTGTTAACGTGACACTTCCGGAGCCGTCGAAAATCGCTGCGACGACAGCATCTTCTATGGTTAACGTAACCTTGGCTCTGAGCTTGTAGAGCGTCAGCCGCTTCTTCAGCTCCTCTACCCGGGATTTCGGCACGTCGAGCAGGAAGCCGACTTCGGTCGCCACAACCAGGAAGTCGGAGATGATCTTCCCCTGCGGGCTCAGAAGGGCCGCGTAGCGAGCCTCTCCGGCCGGCAGTCCTTCGATGGAATTGGTCACGAGGTTATGCAGGAAGTGCTCGGCGTCCTCTCCGGAAACCTTCAGCACCGCCCGGTCGGACAGAATTGCGGCCTTGGCCAACGCGCGATTCTCCTTGCAGCTCCGCGAGCGCCGGAACGTAAGGCCCGTGACGCGGGCTCACAAGGGTTGGAAGTGAAGCGGGGAGAACCGAGGGGATGCGCCGGCGGCAGGACACCGGAGAAGGCGGTTACACCGCCTTGATGTCCGGCTCAACGACCGGAAGCGGAATTTCGACGTAGAAGGTCGCGCCGCGATCATTGTTCATCGCGCCGGCCTCACCCGAAAGGCTGCCGGCGACGAACCGCACGAGCCGCATGCCGAGACCCTTGATGCGGGCGATGTCGAAGCCTTCCGGCAGGCCGGCGCCGCTGTCGGCGACCGACAGGTTCAGCTTGCCGCCGACGACCGCGCCCCTGACTCGAATCTCGCAGGGCTTGCCGGGCTTCGTGCCGTGCTTGAAGGCGTTGGTGACGAACTCGTTCACGACGAGGCCGAGCTTCGACACATAGTCGGTCGGAAGCCGAATGCGGTCACATTCGACCGAGACATCGAACTTCCGCCCGCCGCTCTCCTCCTGAAGAACCGAGGTCGAGAGGTCGTTGCAGAGTTCGCGCAGGTAGAGCGCAAATTCGACGCCGCGCATGTCGCCCGAACGATAGAGCCTGTCATGGACGTGCTGGATCGAGCTGATCCGCAGGCCCGCTTTCTCCAGTTGGTCGCGGGTATGCTCGTCGGGTTCCTGATAGGCCTGCATGCGCAGGATGCTGGAGGCGAGCTGCAGGCTATTCGCGACGCGGTGGTTCACCTCGCGCATCATGAGGTCCTTCTGGCGAAGTTCCTCGTCTTTCGCGGCGATGACGGCGCGCAAGTCTTCGAGGCCGAGATTATCGGTCACAACCTTCACCGAAGGTGCGGAATTGGCCATTCCCGGCGCCCTCCCTAGCCGACCGCATGTTTGCAAACATGGACGAGAAGGTAAACGCCTGTGTTGTCACATTTCGGTAGCGGCACTCTAGTCGCCGCTGACGAAGAAGTGCCAGACGCCGTCCGCGCTGATGCCGACGCGGTAGAAATTGTAGGCGCCGAACTCCTGCATCTCCTTGAATTCATAGGAGGTTACGATCTTGAACAGTTCGACCGTCTGTGATGCCGTGAGCTGGTCGATCGGGTACTGGGCGAAATAGGGCCAGACATACATATCCTGCGGCGTGCCGGCGTCGACATGAACGAAGCCCGCTTCCAGCACCTCGGCCAGGATCGCCATGACTTCCAGCCCCTTGCCGTCGTTCGACTGGCTCTTCATCGCTTCGATCGCATCACCCTGATCGCCGAAGGTGAGGGTCGGCGGTTCCGGGAAGCTGTTGATGATGGAGCGGAGCTTGTCGAGATCGCCCGCCAAAGCTGCTTCGAGGATCTTGTCGCGGGTTTCCCGCACCGCGTCGGGTAGGAGGCCGGGATCGTAGAGCACATCGGGTTTCGGTGCGCGCTGGTTCACGTCCGTCGACGGAGTCGTCGGGCTGCCTTCGGACGCTGCGTCGTTCTGGGCGAGCGCCGGGCTCAGACCGAGAGCCAGGACTAACGCAAAGGCAGTCGCGATCGCACGCATCGGCTTCTCCCCGTACCCTCAACAACTAAGACTAATGGTTTCCCCGTATCGACGCGAGGTTGCCGCGATTCCACGACTCCAATAAGGAGGCTCGCGCGTTTCCTGTTCGGATGTCATCCCCGCTTCTGGAGAATTTCTTGCTCGACTGGAACCTGGTCGGCATCGGCCTGGGAATCGGCCTCGCCATGGCGGCGCCGATGGGACCGGCCAATATTCTCGTGATCCACCGCGGCGTGCGAGGTGGGTTCAAGGGCGCTTTTGTCGCTGGCCTTGGAGCCATGGCGGGCGACGGCCTCTACGCGGCGATCGCGGCCTTCGGCGTCACGGCGGTGTCGGATGCCATCGAGGACCATATCGGGCTGATCAAGCTCGTCGGCGGCGTGCTGCTCATCGCCTTCGGGCTCATCATCATCATTCACAATCCGCATCCGGAGCGCGGTGTCGAGAAGGACTCCCGGCGAAGCCATGTCGGCGCGGCCGTGCTCGCCTTCTTCCTGGTCGTCGCCAATCCCGGAATTCTGCTCGGCTTCGCGGCCTTCTTCACCGGCCTCGACAAATTCGGACGCGGTCCGGACGATTTCGTTTCGGCGGGCATCCTGGCGGCAGCGTCGCTTGCGGGCAGCTTCGCCTGGTGGCTTCTGATCGCGTCGTTGATCGCCCGTTTCCGGACCTATCTGACAGCGCGCTGGATCAGGATCATGAACATCGCCGCGGGCCTCGTCTTCGGCGCGTTCGGCGTCATCATACTCTGCGACATCGCCCTCTACGGGCTCTGACCGTCACTGGTGGGAGATCGCCACCGTGAATTCGCCGCGACGCAGACGGTCCGGCAGGCCTTCGGCAAAAGCCGCGGTCGCTTCCTCGCCGAATGCATCGACGAGCTCGACGAACGCCCGGAACAGGGCTGCCTGGGCCACGCACTCGGACGGCAGGCCGTCCATCACCGCATCTTCCCACGCCTCGTCGACATAGGACAGAGCAGCGAAGCGCTCCTCGGAGTGCTTCTCACGATCGCTGACGTTCGGCGGGAATTGAGAGGTCATGGCTGTCCAACGCGGCACGCCCCCTGGCCGCAATCGAAACCCTACCACGCACATTGCGTGGCGCATGCCGATCTTAAAGAAAGGGTTAATGTCCGCGCCTCAATTGCCGTAACGCGTGGCAATGTCGCGAGAAAGCTTTGCGCCTTCAGTCAGATAGCGATTGACCGCCACGTCGGCCGCCGGCGTGCAGGTGCGGTAGGTCGTCTGGAAGCTGCTGTAGCCGTTGTTGAAGGCGCCGGCGAAACGTTCCTTGCGGTCGGTCGGACCGCCTTCCGAATCCATGATCGCCTGCATCTTCTCGCGCCAGACCGGCCCGTCGGCTGCGCCGCAGAGCGGACGCAGATAGTGCAGCGCGCCGAGAATCTCGCCGAGCCTCTGAATGTCGGCCTCATAGGGTGCCGGACCTGTCGGCTTCGGCGGCGGTGCGACCGCGACCGGCGCCGGCTTCGGGGCGGTCGTTGCTGCGGCAGGAGGGGCCGCCGCCGGAGGAGCGGCGGGAGGGGCCGGTTGCGTCGGCCGGGGCGGGTTTATCGGTCGGCCGCCGTACCAGGGATCGCTGTTGTCGCGTTCGCGCGCAACGGCGGGCACCGTCAGAAGGACGGCCAGGATCGAGACGATTGCGAGACGGCTGCTCATCGATGTTCAGTCTACCCGACCAGCGCGGAGGCCAGCGACACGATGCGGTGAAGGTCGTCCGTCACCGGAAGGTTGTCGAGCGTCTTCGGGTCGGCCCAGCGGATATCCGCGGCTTCCGGCCCGATCTGCGGTTCCCCGGAGACCCAGTTGGCGGCGAAGGCCAGCACGACGAAATGGAAATCCATGCGCTCGCCGCGTGGAAGGACTTCGACGACGCCGGCGAGATCGACGATTTCGGCCTCGACGCCGACCTCCTCCTGGAGCTCGCGAAGAGCCGCCTCGCGCAACCGCTCGCCATGCTCTACACGGCCGCCGGGCAGGGACCATAAGCCTGTGAGGGCTCCGCGGGCGCGCTGGGCGAGGAGAACGCGCCCGTCGCGGAACACCGCGGTCGAGACGCCAACTTCGGGGCGTGGTGGCATATACCCCGAATAAACTGGCTTCAGCCCTCGAACAAGGCGTCGACGGCAACCTGGGCGTCGTCGACGGCGACCGGCTCCTCTATCGCGTGGCCGTTGATGAGGGCGCTCGCGCGGGCGATCAGGTCCTCGACCGCGTCTTTCGATTGCTGGACGACGATGAAGGTCTCTTCTGATTCGGGCGCCTCGCCGACGAAGCGCTGGGCCTCGATCAGCACAGTGTCGATCTCGGCAACCATGACTTCGAGCTGGCGCTTGGTGGTCGCCGGGCAAAGCTCATAGCCAAGCAGAGCGAGCGATTTGGCGCGGAAGCCGGAATGCTCGAAATGATGACGGTAATCCACGGGTCGCCAGGTCAGTATCTCCTCGGCGACCTCCGAATCCATTGCCAGCAGGTCGAGCAGCATCACCATTTCATTGAAATGGTTCAGGTAGTCCGTCGACAACCCCGTGCGCGGATTGATGTTCGCGGCGACGAGAACATCGTGCATCTCCGACAGGCTCTTGGCGTGGACTGCATCGAGGGCGGGCGCGGCTATGGACATTCTGTCTCGGGATCGCGGCGGCAATTGCGTCTCAACGTTGTGCGATCACGCTTGCCGAGGGGTTAACGCGGCGGAAGAATCACACCTGGATTGAGCAGACCCTCGGGGTCGAGCGCGCTTTTCAGCCGCCGCATAAGATCAAGCTCCACCTCGCTTTTGACGCTCGTCAAAAGATCGCGCTTCAGCCGCCCCACGCCGTGTTCGGCCGCGATCGAGCCGTTAAAGCGCGCGACCACACCATGGACCACCGCATTCATCTCTTCCCATCTGTCGATGAACGCCTCGGGCGCCATGTCTTCGGGCTGGCTGATGTTGAAATGGATGTTGCCGTCGCCGAGATGGCCGAACGGGCAGGGGCGGCATCCCGGCACGCAGGCGAGCGCCGCCTCGTGTGCCTGCCGGATGAAGGCCGGCACATCGGCGACCGGAACCGCGACGTCGTGTTTGATGGACGCTCCCGCGAGCCCCTGCGAATCAGACATCGCCTCTCGGAACGCCCAGAGCGTCTTCCTGCTCGATTCCGAGTTGGCCACGACGAAATCGGAGGCCTCACGCTCCTCGATGGCGTCCTCCAGCACGCGCTGCATCACGTCGGTCAGTGCCGCTGGCGAGACGGAAGAGAACTCCAGCAGGACATACCAAGCGGGCGCGGAGGGGAGCGGCAGTTCGCGGCCGAGCTTCATCGCGGCCAGTTCCATGCCGAAGGCGGGGATGATCTCGGCGGCCGTCACCATCGGCCCCGCTTCGGCGCGAGCCCGTCGGAACAGGGCAAGCGCCGTTTCCGGCGTGGCCACGCCCGCAAGGCCGGTGGCCACCGCGCGCGGTCGGGCGAACAGTTTCAGCGCCGCACCGGTGATGATGCCGAGCGTGCCTTCCGAGCCGGTGAAGACGTGCTTGAGGTCGTAGCCGGTATTGTCCTTCCGGAGCGTACGGAGCCCGTTCCAGATCCGCCCGTCGGCCAGCACGACTTCGAGGCCGAGCACGAAGTCGCGCATCGAGCCATACGCCAGAACCGCGAGTCCGCCCGCATTGGAGGCGAGATTGCCGCCGATCGTGCAGGTTTCCTCGGGGGCAAGGCTCAGCGGAAACAGCCGGTCCACGTCCTCCGCCGCGCGGCGCGCCTGGGCAAGCGTCGCTCCCGCGTCGAGCACCAACGTGTTGCCCTCGGGATCGACCGCGCGGATGCGGTTCATACGGGTCAGCGAGAGCAGGATCGCGCCGCCCTGTTCGTCCGGCACACCGCCGCCGACGAGTCCGGTATTGCCGCCCTGCGGAACGATGGGTGCGCCGGTTTCCCGTGCCAGCCGTACGACGGCCGCGACCTCTTCCGTCGATCCCGGCCGCACCACCGCCGCCGCACGCCCATGAAATAGGCCACGCCGTTCATTGAGGTAGGGCGAGGCCGGTTCGGGCGTGGGGATGACGTTCGAGGGGCCGACGATTTGGGCGAGGCGATCAGGGAGGGAGTTCATGGAGGAATGATAGGCGAGGGAATGAAGGGATGCATCTGTGGCGTTTCACTCTTCTGCTTGGTTTCCCTCTCCCCTCGGGAGAGGGTGGAGGCGCGTCGTCCCGGCCATCCACGTCCTGTTCCTCTCGACATGCCGTGAACTCGTGGATGCCAAGGCCAAGCCTTGGCATGACGGAGGAGAGGCTGTGCCGTGGTTCGGAACGCCCTTGGCGTCCGTCCCCCTCACTCGGCTCGGCCGGTTCCCACCGAACGTTCCCCGGACAAGTGCGCGACCGCGCGCAGATCCGGGACCCTGCGTTTGAGCGCGCCGCAGGCGCTTTATAGCTTAAGGGCTTCGCTAGTACGCGCTGGGTCCCGGTTCCGCGATGGCCTTCGCCCACGCGGACCGGGACAGGGACGGCGGTGACCGCGGTTCCACGCCCCGGAGCATGACGATCCCATCGGCGCCGGGATTATGGATTCCGGGCTCGGCTTCGCCGCCCCGGAAAGCGCTCACCGCGTCGCAGCCCGCCTCAACCGATCGTTGATCGCCTCGCCCAACCCGGTATCCGGGACCGCGGCTACCGCGATCGCTGTCGGAGCCAATGCATCGAGCTCGCGCAGGTAAGCGAACAGGTTGGCCGCCGCCTCGGCCAGATCGCCCGTCGGGCTGAGATTGAGATGGGCGATGCCGCGTCCGCCGAGCGGCGCGATCTCGCCGAAGCCCAGCCAGGCCTCGCCGCCCGCGATCTCGGTCGCGTTCAGCCGCACGGCCGCGCGCGGCGCGTAATGCTGCGCCAGCATGCCCGGCGACTGCACAGCCTCGCTGGCCTCGCCCAGAACCTCGCCGGTCACGCGCTCGATCTCTTCGCGAGTAACGCCACCCGGCCGGAGCAGCCGTACCGGCTCGCCCGGCAGGCAGGCGACGACGGTGGATTCGACACCGACTTCGGTCGGTCCGCCGTCGAGGATGATGCTGACGCCCTCGGTCAGGTCGCTCGCCACATGCTCGGCCCGCGTCGGGCTGACATGGCCGGATTTGTTCGCCGAGGGAGCAACGACCGGTGCCCCGAATTCGTCCAGAAGCTTCTGGGCAACGGGATGCGCGGGAGCGCGAAGCGCCAGGGTGTCGAGTCCGGCCCGCGCCAGTTCATGCACCGCGCAATCGGCCGTGCAGGGCACGACGAGGGTCAGCGGCCCCGGCCAGAACGCCTTTGCCAGCTTGACCGCGCGCTCGTCGAACATGCCGCCAGCCTCGCGCGCCGCATCGATCCCGGTGACGTGGGCGATGAGAGGATTGAAGCTCGGCCGGCCCTTCGTCTCGTAGATCGAGGCTATCGCCCGTCCGTTCCTGGCATCGGCGCCGAGCCCGTAGACCGTCTCGGTCGGAAACGCGACCAGTTCGCCGGACGCGAGCGCCCAGACGGCTTTGCCGATCGCATTGGTGTCGGGCGTCAGGATTTTGGGGGAAACGGTGGTTTCTGTGCTCACGCGGCGCTGGCTACCATGCTGGGGGTGTTCTGAGAACGCCCGTGCGGGAGTTGAGGTCCCCACGGCTATCATTTTCAAATGGATCAAGCCTTGCCTTCCTGCCCGCGCGGGTGTCTCCTCCGCCGCAAATCCCCATCCAGCCTGAGAGATGCCTTTGGCCACGCTGCTTTTGCACCATCCGCACTTTGCCCTTCACAAGACCTCCGCCGGCCATCCCGAGCGGCCGGATCGTTATCGGGCGGTCGAGGCGGTGCTGGGTCAGCCGGAGTTCGATGCGCTGCTGCGCGAGCGGGCCGAGGTCGCCGATGTCGCGGTGACGCGTTATGTCCATACCGACCGCTACGTCGACGCGCTTGAAGAGGCCCGCCCGAACGAGGGCTACGTCTATCTCGACGGCGACACGATGATGGAGCCGTCGACATGGGAAGTCGTGCTGCGCGGTGTCGGCGGTACGCTTCGCGCGGTCGATGCGGTGCTCGACGGCGAGGCACAGAACGCCTTCGTCGCCTGCCGTCCGCCGGGCCACCATGCCGAGAGCGAGCGGGCTATGGGCTTCTGCCTGTTCAACAATATCGGCATCGGCGCTCGCCATGCGCAGAAGAAGCATGGGCTGAAGAAGGTCGCGATCGTCGATTTCGACGTCCATCACGGCAATGGCACGCAGGAGATCTTCTATTCCGATCCGTCGGTCCTCTACGCCTCGACGCACCAGATGCCGCTCTATCCGGGCACCGGCGCGATGAGCGAGACCGGCACCGGCAACATCTTCAATGCCCCCCTCGCGCCCGGCGATGGCGGCGTGAAGCTGCGCGAAGCGTTCAACGACCACATCCTGCCGGCGCTCGAAACGTTCGGACCGGAACTGATCATCGTCTCGGCCGGCTTCGACGCGCATGAGCGCGATCCGCTCGCCTCGCTCCGCATGGTTGAGGAGGATTTCGCGTGGGTTACCCGAAAGTTGATGGAATCGGCGGAGAAACTCTGCGGCGGCCGGCTCGTTTCCGTTCTCGAAGGGGGCTATGACCTCCAGGGTCTGTCGGGCTCGGTGAAAGCCCATGTCAGCGAATTGCAGAAGGGCTGAGGCGTGGCCGAGATTCCGTCCGATATCCAGGCGATGCCGTTCGAGCAGGCTTTGGCCGAGCTTGAAAAAATCGTCGCCGATCTCGAGCGCGGCGATGTCCCGCTCGAGAAGTCGATCACGCTCTACGAGCGCGGCGACGCCCTGAAGCGCCATTGCGACCGCCTGCTGAAGGCGGCCGAGGCGCGTGTCGAGAAGATCACCACAGACGCCTCCGGCAACCCTACCGGGACAATGCCGCTCGACCCCGCCTGAGACGATGCTGACCCTTTATCTGGCGACGGGCGGCGCCCTCGATCGGCGACCGCATCAGCCGGGCGAGACATTGCCCGACAACGCCGTCTGGCTCGACATGCTCCATCCGACTCCGGAGGAGGACAAGGCTGTCGAAGCCTGCGTCGGCGTGGCAGTGCCCACGGAAGAGGACATGCAGGAGATAGAGGCGTCGAGCCGCCTCTACTTCGAGGATGGCGCGCGCTACATGACGGCATCGGTGTTGGCAGGCGTGAAGTCCGACAAGCCGGGACTCGTCAATGTCGGCTTCATTCTCGCCGGTAATCGATTGATCACCGTCCGCCGTGGCGAGCCTCGCTCGGTCGAGCTCTACATCCAGCGCGTGTGCAAGCAGCAGGACGCGCCGCAGACGGGCGAGGCGATCCTGCTCGGCCTGCTCGAAGCGATCATCGATCGAACCGCCGATATACTCGAGCGGGCCGGTTCGGACATCGACATGGTCTCGCACCGCATCTTCGCCCGCCCGGAGAAGGGCATCCGGCAGAAGAAGGATTATATGGCGATCCTGCGGACCATCGGTCGCAAGGGCGACCTTCTCTCGATGGCGCGGGAAAGCCTGGTTTCGCTGTCGCGCATGGTCGGCTTCCTCTCGGTCGATGCCGGTGGGCAGAAAGTCTCGAAACAGGCCAGCGCCCAGCTGTCCGTGATGCGCCGCGACGCCGAAAGCCTGCGCGACCACACATCCTATCTCGGCGACAAGATTACCTTCCTGCTCGACGCAACGGTCGGCATGGTGACGATCGAGCAGAACGATCTCGTGAAGCTATTCTCGGTTGTCGCCGTGATCCTGATGCCGCCGACACTGATCGCGTCGACTTACGGGATGAACTTCGAGTACATGCCCGAGCTCAGCCATCCTTGGGGCTATCCGATCGCGTTGATCGCGATGCTTCTCTCTGCGGTTGTACCGTACCTCATCTTTAGGTTGAAGAGATGGCTTTAGTATTGCTCGAATATTAGGCCAAAGTTCACCTTTATATCAGAATATAAGACTTGGGCGGCTTACGTTAATGCCCCGTCAGTCTGGCGCAATGTACATGCCAGACTGCATTTTTGGGGCTGACTAATGTACCGCATCCTCAGTTGCCTGGCTTTCGAGCACGACCCATGGCTGGTCCTCGTCGCGGCCTTCATGTGCGTGCTCGGATCGATCACAGCGATGCGCGTCTTTCAGCGGGCGCAGGCGACTGGCGGTTCAGAGCGCGTCATCTGGCTTGGCACCGCCGCACTGGCGGGAGGCTGTGCGGTCTGGTCGACCCATTTCATCGCCATCCTGGCCTACAAGACCCCGGTCGACATCCATTTCGATATCCAGCGCACATTACTGTCGCTCATTATCGCGATAGCCCTGTCCGGCGCGGGCTTCACGCTCGCCGCCGCGGGCGGCAAATGGCGGCTGGCCCTGGGTGGCTCGACGCTCGGCTACGGGGTCGCAATCATGCACTATGTCGGCATGAGCGGGCTCGTGCTCCCGGGGCTCATCAGCTGGGATACGGCGCTCGTCATCGCCTCGATCGTATCGTCGGCAATCTTCGCGACGGCGGCCCTGTTCGCGAGCCGCAGGATGCAGGGCGATCGCGGCCTTCTGGCCGCGGCGGGCCTTCTCGTCCTCGGCATCGTTGCGCTTCATTTCACGGCCATGAGCGCGGTCACGCTGACGCCGGATCCGGCCCGTATCGTCGCGCCGAGCGCGATCTCGGACGATGTTCTGGCGATCGGAGTCGTGATGGCGTCGCTGATGATCTTCAGCCTCGCACTTCTCTGCGTCATCTTCGATCGGCGGCTCGGCGAGCGGAAGGTGGAGGAAGCCAGGCGGCTGAAGAGCCTCGCCGACGCGGCGGTCGAAGGCTTGCTGATCGTCGAGAACGAGATCATCAGGGATGCCAATGCAAGCTTCGAGGCGCTGCTCGGCTATTCGGTGGCCGAGGTCACAGGACGCAAGCTCGAACTGATCCGCACGACCGGCCGCAAGACGCTTGCTTCCCTGGACGACAATTGCCCGACCGAGGTCGACCTGATCGCCAAATCCGGCAAGGTGGTGCCGGCCGAGATCGTGGTGCGCCGGATCGGCCTTCAGGGCATGACGAGCCGCGTCTATGCGATCCGCGATCTCAGCGAGCGCCGCGCCGCCGAGAAGCGGATCCACCACATGGCCTATCACGACCTCCTGACCGGTCTGCCGAACCGGGCGCGTCTCGCCGAGGTGCTCCGCGAGCGGCTCGATGCGGCGGAAAGGAGCGGGGGACAGCTGGCGCTGCTCGCGCTCGATCTCGACCGGTTCAAGCAGGTCAACGACATCTTCGGCCACCATGCGGGCGATGCCCTGCTGCGCAATCTCGCGAGCGCGATGAGCGCCGCCCTTCGTCCGACCGAGATGCTCGCGCGTATCGGTGGCGACGAATTCGTGGTCGTGCAGTCCGGCGTTGTCCAGCCGGAGGGCGCGCAGGATCTAGCCGAACGCCTCATCGCCGCAGTGTGCCGTGACGTCGACGTCGACGGGAACACCTTCCGCGCCGCGACCTCGATCGGCATTGCCGTATTCCCGAGGGACGGGCGCGACGTCGACACGCTGCATCCCAATGCCGACGCGGCGCTCTATCGCGCCAAGCAGGACGGCCGCGGCGCCTACCGCTTCTTCGAGCCGGAAATGGATCTGCGGCTGCGCGAACGCCGTGCGATGCAGGCCGAAATGCGCGATGCGCTGCCGCGTGGAGAGTTCTGCCTCCACTATCAGCCGCAGGCTGAGACCGCGACCGGTGTGGTTTCGGGCTTCGAGGCCCTGCTCCGGTGGGAAAGCCCGAAGCGCGGTTCCGTCCAGCCCTCCGAATTCGTGCCGCTCGCCGAGGAGAACGGCCTCATCGTCGAACTCGGCGAATTTGTGCTGCGCACGGCCTGCGCCGAGGCGGTGACCTGGGCCAATCCGCTGACGGTGGCCGTCAATCTCTCGCCGGTCCAGTTCGAGCATGGCGACCTTCCCGCTCTCGTCCGGCAGGTGCTCGCCGAGACCGGTCTCGATCCGAAGCGGCTCGAACTGGAGATCACCGAAGGCGTTCTGATCCACGATTTCGCGCGCGCCCTGAAAGTGCTCGAAGAGATCAAGGCGCTCGGCGTCTGCATCGCGATGGATGATTTCGGCACCGGTTATTCCTCGCTCGCCTATCTGCAGGCGTTCCCGTTCGATCGCATCAAGATCGACCGGTCGTTCGTCGCGAGCCTTGATGGCAACCGACAGTCCGAGGCGATCATTCGCGCCATCGTCGGCCTCGGCCGCGGCCTGAATGTCCCGATCACCGCCGAGGGTGTGGAAACCGAGGAGCAGCACGCTTTCCTCGCCGCGCTCGACTGCACGGATATCCAGGGCTTCCTCATCGGCAAGCCCGAGCCGATCGGCAATTTCCGGGCGCTGGTCGGCCTGAAGAAGGCCGCGCAGAAAGTGGCTTGAGGCGTACCTCCCGTTGAGCGGGAGGCACTCCCCCGCGATCAGACGTGCTGACCGCCGTTAATGTGGATCTCGGCGCCGTTCACATAGGTCGACTGCTCCGAGCACAGGAAATAGATCGCGCTTGCGACCTCTTCCGGCCGGCCGAGCCTCCTGAGGGGGATCTGCTCGACCAGCTTCTCTGTTCCCGGTGAGAGGATCGAGGTGTCGATCTCGCCCGGTGCGATCGCGTTAACGCGGATGCCGAGTGGGCCGAAATCCGCCGCCATTTCGCGGGTCAGCGCGGCCAGCGCCGCCTTCGATGTCGAATAGGCCGCTCCGGCGAACGGGTGCACGCGCGATCCGGCAATCGACGACACGTTCACCACCGCGCCGCCCGCGGCCTTCAACTCCTCGCACAGCCCGCGCGCCAGCATGACCGGCGCGAAGAAGTTGACCTGGAACACCGTCATCCAGTCCGCGAAGCTCGTCTCCATCGTGCCGAGCCGCGAGCCGCCCGGACCCTTCGGAGAAATCGCGGCATTGTTGACCAGCGCATGCAGCATCCCGCCGTCCAGCCGGCTGCGGACGTCCCTGATCGCCTGTTCTGTATTCTCCGGGTCGGCCAGGTCGATCTGGAGATGGTCCTCCGGCCCGGCCGCCCACGGGCAGTTCTCCGGAAAGGCGTGCCGCGAGGCGGTGATGACCCGCCAGCCGGCGGCCGAGAAGCGCTTAACCGTGGCGTGCCCGATGCCCCGCGAGGCCCCGGTCAGGAGCAGCGTGCGGCGATCATTCGGTTTCAAACTCATGGATAAAGCCGGGTCTTTGCCCAGGCCGCGTCGCGGGTGGGGCGGGTGAAGGCGATTCGGTCGTGCATGCGATACGGCCGGTCGTGCCAGAACTCGATGGATATCGGGACGACACGATAGCCGTTCCAGTGCGACGGCCTGGGAATATCCTCACCCGGGAAGCGTTCCTTGACCTCTTCCATTGCGCGTTCGAAGACGGCACGGCTGTCGAGCGGACGCGATTGCCGCGAGGCGGACGCGGCGATGCGGCTTTGCAGGGGACGGGTCGCGAAATATGCGTCGGCTTCCTCGGTCGTGACCATCTCGACCGTGCCGCGCACCCGCACCTGGCGGCGAATGCTCTTCCAGTGAAAGACGAGCGCAGCCTTGGCATTTGCCGCAAGTTCTTCACCCTTTGCACTCTGCGAGTTCGTGTAAAACACGAAGCCTTCACCGTCGAAACCTTTAAGCAAAACCATTCTAACGTTCGGCATAAGGTCAGAGTCAGCTGTTGCTAAAGCCATTGCGTTCGGATCGTTGATCTCGCTCAAGCTTGCTTCGGCTAACCACTCAGAAAAAAGCCCGATTGGGTCATTCGCCTCAGTAAAGTCACCATTCTTTAATGATTCCGGGCTTCCATTTGAATTAAGTTCGTGCATTGTGCGGACTAGTGGTTGGAGTGTCCCTTGGCGGCGGATCGCATGTATAGACCATCACGGTCGTCCCGTCCCGGTTGGACGGCGAAGGGAACGGTTCTCGTTCTCGCCTGCCTCCTCTCAGCCGGATGCAGCATGCGGATGGGTTCGCTGACCGGCGAATCCGAGAAGCCCGAGGTTACCGGCAGCGTCGCGACCCCGGCGACCGGCCGCGCGGCGGTCAGCGGCACCCAGGTTGCCAGCGCCGGCACGACCGATCTCAACAACACCGATTGGAACTATGCGCGCGGAGCGCTGGGTCTTGCCCTGACCAGCACCTCCGACGGTCCGCCGGTTCCGTGGGCCAATCCCGAGACGGGTGCACGCGGCAATTTCGCCCCGAGCGCTCCGGCGATCACCGCTTCCGGCCAGACCTGCCGCGACTTTGTCGCGACCCGCCTGGAGAACGGCAAGGAAGTTCGTCTGAACGGTCGCGCCTGCAGGACCGCCGATGGTCAATGGGACATCGCCCAGACCAACAAGACCACTCTCTAAACCCGTTGCATTTTGGCAACAGGTTTCCCACATCGCGCACATATGACTACGAATAAGACGGGCGGCGGGGAACTGGCCTGATGCGCGACCCATATGACGTTCTGAACGTGCCGAAGGGCGCGAGCGACGCCGAGATCAAGAAGGCGTTCCGCAAGCTCGCCAAGACGCACCATCCCGATCGCAATCCGAACGATCCGAAGGCGAAGGAGCGCTTCTCGGAGCTCTCGCACGCCTATGATCTCCTGTCCGACAGCGAGAAGCGGGGCCAGTTCGATCGCGGCGAGATCGACGCCGAGGGCAAGCCGAAATTCTCGGGCTTCGGCGGGTTCGGCGGCAGCCGTGGAACGGGGGCGGGTGCCGGCGGCTTCGAGCAATATACCTGGACCGGCGGCAGTGGCGGCAGCGGCCGGTCCAGCGGCTTCTCGGCCGAGGACATCTTCTCCGATCTGTTCGCCGGTCTCGGGGGCCGTGGCCGCGCGGGCTTCGCCGCAGGCGCGGGAACCGCGGGGCGCACCCAGAGCGCGCCGAAGGGCGACGATCTCTCCGCCGAGGTCACTGTGCCGTTCACCGATTGGGCAATCGGCGGCAAGGCGCGCGTCGTGCTGCCGACCGGCCGCGAACTCGAATTCTCTATTCCAGCGGGCATCCAGGAAGGCAAGACGATCCGCCTGAAGGGGCAGGGTAATTCCTCGCCTCTGGGTGGCGAGCCGGGCGACCTTCTGGTCACCGTCCACATCGCCTCGCATCCGCATTTCCGCGCCGACGGTCACAATGTTCGGGTGGAGGTACCGATCACGCTTTACGAGGCGGTGCTCGGCGGCAAGATCCGCGTGCCGACGCTCGATGGCTCCGTCGAACTGACGGTCCCGCCGAATTCCACGGGCGCCAGGACCATGCGCCTGAAGGGCAAGGGTATAGCCGGCACGGGCGACCTCCTGGTGTCGCTCCGCGTCGTCCTGCCGCCTGGTCCGGACGCCGAGCTGGAGAAGCTCGCCAAGCGCATGCGTGACGGCGCGCCCTATGACCCGCGCAAGGCAAGCTAACCCCGTATAAGTCCGCGAGCGCGGCTTGAAGCCCCATCCCTGCCGTGCCATGAGGGGCGAAACATCCCCAAGAGGACCGGACATTATGACCAGCGCGCAGGGCCTGATGGCCGGCAAACGAGGCCTCGTTCTCGGTGTCGCCAACAACCGCTCGATTGCCTGGGGCATCGCCAAGGCCTGCGCCGGCCAGGGTGCCCAGCTTGCTCTTACCTGGCAGGGCGACGCCCTGAAGAAACGCGTCGAGCCGCTTGCCGCGGAGCTCGGCGCGCTCCTCGCTGGTCATTGCGACGTCACCGACCCCGCCTCGATCGACGCCGTCTTCGCCGAGATCGATAAGGCCTGGGGCGGGCTCGATTTCGTCGTCCACGCCGTGGCCTTCTCCGACAAGGACGAACTCGACGGCCGCTACGTTGATACGACGTCCGCGAACTTCGACCGCACGCTCAACATCTCCTGCTATTCGTTCACGGCCATCGCCCAGCGGGCGGAGAAGCTGATGACGACCGGCGGCTCGCTGCTGACGCTCACCTATTACGGCGCCGAGAAGTGGATGCCGCACTACAACGTCATGGGCGTCGCCAAGGCCGCGCTCGAGGCGAGCGTACGCTATCTCGCGGCCGATCTCGGCGAGAAGAAGATCCGCGTCAACGCGCTCTCCGCCGGCCCGATCAAGACGCTGGCTGCGTCGGGAATCGGCGATTTCCGTTACATCCTGAAGTGGAACGAGCTGAACTCGCCGCTCCGCCGCACGGTCACGATCGACGAGGTCGGCGATGCCGCACTCTATTTCCTGTCGGATTTCAGCCGCGGCGTGACTGGAGAGATCCATCATGTCGACGCCGGCTACCACATCGTTGGCATGAAGCATCCCGACGCGCCTGATATTTCGGTCGCGGTGAGGGAATAACCGTGTCCCGGTCCGCGTACGCGAGGCGCATCGCGAGAACCCGGCGCATACTCGCGAAGCGCTTCAGCTATTTCTGCTTAGCGGCTGGGAGAGGCACCAAGATTCAGTGCGGCTTCGCCGCGAGGTACGCTGGGTCCGGTTCTCGGGACGCAGCTTTGCCGCACCCGGACCGGGACACGAACTCAATCACCTCCACGCGGACCCTCTGATCACGCTGCAGAAATTCCCGCGATGGAAGTGCGGGTCCTTCTCCGCCAGCACATCGGCCTTGACGTTGCCAAAGGTCGTTTCCGGCTTGTGCTTGATGCCGTCGTAGAAGGCCTGGATGATGTCTTCCTTGAAGTGCGGCGTGCGCGGATGCGCGTGCACCACGGCCTCGCGTTCCTCGTCCGAATAGTCCGGATATGTCAGCCCCAGCACGTCCATCTCGACGCCGGCCGTCACCAGCGCGACGACCGGATGCATGTGCTGCGGAATGCCGGGCGTCGTGTGCAGCGCGATCGCGGTCCACACGGTGTCGATGTCGGACTGCGCGATGCCCTGCCATTTGAGGAAGTCCCGCGCCGCATTGGCGCCGTCGACCTCGAAGCGCTCATGCGCGCTCGAATGCGTATGCATCAGCCCCATGTCGTGGAACATCGCGCCCGCATAGAGCAGTTCTGGATCGAATTTCAGGCTGCGGTGCTTTCCGGCGAGCGCGCCGAAATAATAGACGCGGCTCGAATGGTGGAAGAGGAGCGGCGTGGCGTTGTCACGGACGAATTCCGTCACGTCGCGCGCCAGTTTGCTGTCGGGGATGCTCACCCCGCCAATGGTCGAAGTCATCTCGTTGATTCCTTTGGGAAGGAGAGGCGGCCGCATCGTCGCGACCGCCTGGATTGGCGCGGTCAGACCGCTTTTTCGTCGTGCAGTTCGGAGATCTCTTCCTGCGAGTAGCCGAGGTCCTTCAGCACGTCATTGGTGTGCTGGCCGAGCAGCGGCGACGCCGTGATGTCGATGTCGAGATCGGAGAATTTGATCGGGCTGCCGACGGTCAGGTACTTGCCGATGACCGGATGGTTCACCTCGACGATCGTGCCGCTCTTGCGGAGCGACGGATCGTTGGCGATCTCCTTCATCGACAGCACTGGCGCGCAGGGAATGTCGAACTTGCGCAGGATGTCGACGGCCTCGAACTTGGTTTTGTCCGACAGCCATTCCTCGATGTAGGAGAAGATGTCGAAGATCTTGTCCTGCCGCGCCAGGGCCGTGTTGTAGGCCGGATCGTCGATCCATTCCGGCTTGCCGATCGCTTCCGCCACCTTCGGCCAGGCGTGGCCCTGGATGGTGAAGTAGATATAGGCGTTCGGGTCTGTCTCCCAGCCTTTGCATTTCAGCACCCAGCCCGGCTGGCCGCCGCCGCCCGCATTGCCCCCGCGCGGCACCACATCGGTGAACTGACCGTGCGGATATTGCGGGTATTCCTCGAGGATGCCGGTCGCATCGAGCCGCTGCTGGTCGCGCAGCTTGACGCGGACGAGATTGATCACCGCGTCCTGCATCGACACCGAGACCTTCTGACCCTTGCCGCCATTCTTGTCGCGCGCATGCAGCGCCGTCAGGATGCCGATGACGAGGTGCATGCCGGTGTTGGAATCGCCGAGTGCCGCGCCGCTCACGGTGGGCGGGCCGTCCCAGAAACCGGTAGTCGAGGCCGCGCCGCCGGCCGCCTGCGCCACGTTCTCGTAGACCTTCAGGTCCTCGAAATGGTGGCCGTCCGAGAAGCCCTTCACCGAGGCGACGATCATGCCCGGGTTCAGCTCGTGGATGTGCTCCCAGGTGAAGCCCATGCGGTCGAGCGCGCCGGGCGCGAAGTTCTCGACAAGCACGTCGGATTCCCTGATCAGCCGCTCCAGGACCTTCTTGCCCTTCTGGGTCTTGGTATCGAGCGTCAGCGACTTCTTGTTCGAGTTCAGCATCGTGAAATAGAGCGCGTCCGCATCCTTGATGTGGCGAAGCTGCGAGCGCGTCACGTCGCCGGAACCGGGACGCTCGACCTTGATCACGTCGGCGCCGAACCAAGCGAGCATCTGCGTCGCGGCCGGTCCTGCCTGTACGTGGGTGAAATCGATGATCTTGATGCCTTCGAGCGGCTTGGTCATGGAAGTGCTCCTCACCGCCGCGTCTCAGATGTGGTCGCGGCGTGGGAGACAGGTCGCTCGCGTATGACGAGCTCTCAAGGCGCGCTCGCGCGGTTGGCGGTAAAGCGCGCGCGTTTGGCAGAAAGCGACGGGTGCGGCGCGCTCAGGCGCCGGGAAACGGCGTCTCGTCGGCGTGGAAGCTCGCCCGGTATTGCGCCGGCGTCAGTCCCATCCGCTTCAGGAAAACGAGCCGCATCCGGTCCGGCGAGCCGAAACCGCAATCGAAGGCGATGGTCTTCAGCGGCTTGTCGGTGCCTTCGAGCAGATTGCGCGCGGCGTCAATGCGCGCGCCCTCGACGAATTCATGCGGCGTCATCTTCGCCGCCTGCGCGAACTGCCGAGCGAAGTTGCGCTCGCTCATCCCCGCCACCGATGCCAGCCGCTCGACGGTGAAGCTCTCGGAGATGTTCGCCATGACATGCGCCTGCACCTTAGCGATCGGCGATCCCGGCTCGGCGGCGTTGAGGTATGGGCTGAACTGCGACTGCCCACCCTGTCGCTGGGCGACGACGACGAGCCGCTTGGCAACGAGGAGCGCGATGTTCGAGCCATGGTCCTCGGCCACGAGCGCGAGCGCGAGGTCGATGCCGGCGGTGACGCCGGCGGACGTCACCAATGTCCCGTCGCGCAGGAAGATGCGGTCGTATTCGACGCTCGCATCCGGAAACTGCTCCGCCAGGACGGGCGCGTTCTGCCAGTGCGTCGTCACCCGCTTTCCGTTCAGCAGGCCGGCATGACCGAGCGCGAAGGCTCCGGTGCAGATCGAGCCGATCGCGTCGGCGCGCCGCGCCATCACGACCAGCCACCGCGACAATAGGGAGTTCGCCGGCTGCACCGGCAGAAGCGGACCGCCCGCGACGAAGACGTAGTCGTAGCGTTCGGCGGTCTGGTCGAGCGTGATGTCGGCCACGAACTGCATTCCGTTCGAGGCGCGGAACGGGCCGGCCTCGGTGCCGACGAGAGTCACCGCATAGCCGTCGCCTTTGGGCAGGAACCCGTTGGCCTCGGCGAATACGTCGACGGGTCCGGCGACATCGAGTGCCTGGACTCCGGGAAAAACGACAATCGCGACACTTCGCATGCATTCAGATCGCCCGGAGACTGTACCTCCCGCAAGTCCCGTGCTTTGACAGGCGCCGTAATTTTCCCGCGCCGCAGGTCAAAAGCTTCATGCCGCTCGATTATCCGCTCTGCATCGTCCGGCATGGCGAGACCGACTGGAACCTCGAGGGCAGGCTCCAGGGGCAGCAGGACGTCCGGATGAACGGCCGCGGCCGCGACCAGGCGGAGGCGGTCGGCCGTCTCCTTCTCCAGCACGCCCCCGAAGTGCTCGGCTGGGATTTCGTCGCAAGCCCCTTGATCCGCACCCGCGACACGATGGAGCTGATGCGCGCGGCGATGGGCGTCGACCCGAAGGATTACCGCCTCGATCCGCGCCTCAAGGAGCTGACCTTCGGTTCCTGGGAATGCTCGACCTGGGACGACGTGAAGCGGAGTTTCCCGGACCTCGCGGCCAAGCGCAAAGCCGACAAATGGGCCTTCTGCCCGCCGGGCGGCGAGAGCTATTCCATGCTTTCCGACCGCATCGCCGATTGGCTTGTGGATGTGAAAAAGCCGACGCTTGCGGTCACCCACGGCGGGGTCGCGCGTGTCCTGCTGGGCCTTCTGACCGGAATGGCGCAGGTCGATCTGCCGGTCGAGGACATCAAGCAGGGCAGGGCGCTGATGTTCGAGGATGGCAAGGCACGGTGGATTTAGCGCTGTGGCGCCGTCATCCTCCGGTCGAGCCGGAGGATGACGACGTAGGCGGGGGCCAATTCCTGAACTGGTCGACGGATTGAGGGTATCCCGGGGCGGCGGAGCCGAGCCCGGGATCCATAGCCCCTGTGCTGATGATGAAGTCGGGAGACTGCGGGATATGGGTTCCGGGCTCCGCGTCGCGGCCCCGGAACACGCGCGCCGTCCCGATTTGGGGCAGGCTTTTAACCGCCGAACGCTTCCAAACCAGCAGAATTCAGGGCGGGTCTCGCTCAGGCTTCGGGAGGTGCCCTACGGACCACAACAAGAACATCGCCAAATCAGCGATTCGTGCCGCGTTCGTTCCCGCTCCGCTCCAATCCTTAACGGCCGAGCACCGCGACCGCTTCGGTGTGGGGCGAATTTCGGAACTGGTCGACCGGCGTGACCTTCTCGACCCGGAAGCCGCCATCGACGAGAATCTTCAGGTCGCGCGCAAAAGTCTGCGCGTTGCACGAGACGGCGACCACGCGCTTGACCCTTGAAGCGGCGATGTTCCGTGCCTGGTGATCGGCCCCCGCGCGCGGCGGGTCGAAGACCACGACGTCCATGTCCTTCAGCTCGGCGGCGAGCATCGGGCGACGGAACAGGTCGCGTGCTTCCTGCGTGATCTGCTTCAGCCCCTGCGTCTTCCGCCACGCGCGGTCGAGCGCGGCGAGCGCGGTGCGATCCTGCTCGACCGCGAGAACCAAGGCCTTCTCGGCCAAGCGCAGCGCGAACGTTCCCACGCCCGCGAAGAGGTCGGCCACGCGCTTCGCCGACCCGACGCCCTCTGTCACCAGCCCCGCGAGCGCGGCCTCGCCGGCTTCTGTCGCCTGCAGGAAACCGCCGGGCGGCAGGATCACCTCGGCACGTCCGAACCGGACGATGGGCGGCCGGGCCTCGACGACGAGATCGCCGTGCAGCGATAGCCGCGCCAGATCGAGCCGCTGCGCCGTCTCGGCGAGCGCGAGCCGCACCTTCTCCGGCACCTTGCCGGCGCCGCGCAGGTCGATATCGAGCCCGGAAAGCGTCGAGGTCACCACGGCGTCGACCGGCTTCTTCAGTCCGAGCAGGAGCCGCGCCAGGGTCCGCACCGGCTCGACCGATTTCTGGATCGCCTCGGACAGGATCGGCTCGGGATGTTCGGCGAGGTCGAGCACGTTGTGGGTCTTCGGCTGCATGAAGCCGACGCGCAGGACGCCGTCCTCGCCGCGCCGTGCGTGGAACGTCGCCCGACGCCTGCCTGCGCCCTGCGCGTCCACGCAGGGTTCGACTTCCGCCTCGATGCCGGCCAGCCGCAATTCCTCGGCCAGCGCGTCGCGCTTCATAGCCAATTGTTCGGCGACAGGCGTCGCTGCGCTGATCTCGTTGATCTTCAGGGTGTTGCTCAGAGCATTTCCAACGGGCGTTTACGGGTGGGCGGGGGGAAGGCGCGGTCGAGCGCCGCGAGGTCTTCGGCGTCGAGCTCGATGTCGGCCGCCTTGCGGTTCTCGCGAACATGCTCGATCCGCGCCGCCTTGGGAATTGCGATCACGTCGGAACGGCGCAGCAGCCAGGCAAGAGCCACGGTGAACGGCTCGACGCCGTACTTTCGGGCGATGTCACCCAGCGCGCCGGTCTTCGGCAGCCGCGCCTGCTCGATCGGGCTGTAGGCCATCGCCGGGATCTCGTTCTTCGCGAGGAAGGGCAGGAGATCGTATTCCGGACCGCGGCGGCTGAGATTGTAGAGCACCTGGTTGACCTGGCAGTTCTCGCCGCCGTCGACGTCGAGGAGCTCCTCCATGTCGTCGGTGTCGAGATTGCTGACGCCCCAATGCCTTATCTTGCCGTCCTTCTGCAGTGCCTCGAAGCCGCGCACCGTGTCCTCGAACGGTACGCCGCCGCGCCAGTGCAGCAGATAGAGGTCGATCACATCGGTCTCCATGCGCTCCAGGCTGCGCTCGCAGGCGGCCTGCACGCCCTTGGAGCTCGCATTGTGCGGATAGACCTTGGAGACGAGGAAGACCTTGTCGCGGATACCGTTCAGCGCCTCGGACAGCATCTCCTCGGCGCCGCCGTCGGCATACATCTCGGCGGTGTCGACGAGCGTCATGCCAAGCTCGACGCCTTCGCGGATCGCCGCCACCTCGGCCGCGCGGCTGCTCGACCGCTCGCCCATGTACCAGGTGCCCTGGCCAAGCGCGGGAACGGTTTCGCCACCGGGTAGAACGACGGTCTTCATGCTTGTCTCCGTATCGAAAGGCGTGACGCTTTAAAGCCATCGCAAAACTCGTAGCGCAAGCACCCATCCGCTTGCGGCGGCGCGGCGAATGGGCCAAACCGGAAACGGCATGATCGAGCACGAACCCTACGCATCGAGCGCGCTGTGGTCGCGACGGCTTGGGCTGTTCGCGATTCCGGTGTCGATCATCGCCGTCGTCGCGCAACGCTCCGGCCAGCTCGATTTCAACTCGGGCGTCGCCAGCCTCGGCGCCGGCGCGATCCTCGCCGTCCTCGCCGTCCTGCTCGGCCTGATCGCCTTCGCGGTCATCTGGGTGCGCGGCAATCGCGGCGCGGGAGCCGCCGCCATCGGCATCATCGCAGGACTCGCGGTCATCTCGGTGCCGCTCGGCTATCTCGTAATGGGCTGGGGCCTGCCGCAGATCACCGACGTCGCGACCGATCCGGGCGATCCACCCGCATTCGTCTTCGCCGCGGCCGAGCGCCGTCCGACCGACAATCCGCTGGCCTATCCGGGAGAGAAGGCCGCGATGGCCCAGCTGTCCGGCTATCCGGACATCGCGCCGCTCCGCGTCTCCCAGCCTGTCGATGAGGTCTATGCGCTGGCGCTCCAACTCGTCGAGACGCGCGGCTGGCGCATTCTCGTTTCCGGCGCCAACAATCGTGGCCGCCGCCATATCGAAGCCGTGGCACTGACGCCGCTGCTCCGCTTCTCGGAAGACATTGCCATCGACATCCGCCCCGAAGGCGGTGGCGTTCGCGTCGACATGCGCTCGGCATCGCGGGTGGGCTCGGCCGATCTCGGCTCGAATGCACGGCGGGTGCGGAGTTTCCTGACCGACCTGGCCGCCGCGGCGCGCTGACGTTCCCCGGACAAGTGCGCGAAGCGCACGCTGGTCCGGGAGACGGCTCACGCCAGGCTGAACACCGGCACCTTCGGCCCAGCATCCATCCGCACCACGCCACGGCCCACCAGTTCCTCCAGATGCGCCTGTACCGAAAGGCCGGCCGCGCCGAACATGTTGGGCGACAGGGCGACATAGATGGAGGCGACGAGGTCGGGGATCGTGCGCGGGCCTGCCGACAGCGCGTCGAGGATCTGGTCCTCGCGGAGTTCGCGGTGCTTCAGAAGCGCCTCGGCGTGCCGGCGGCCATTGGTCAGGCTCGGGCCATGCGCCGGGTAATAGATGTCTTCGCTCCGTGCGATCAGCCTGCGCAGCGAGGCCTTGTAGTCGGCCATCGAGCCGTCCGGCGGCGCGACGATCGTCGTCGACCACGCCATCACATGGTCGCCCGGAAAGAGCGCGTTCTCCTCCCGAAGCGCGAAAGCGAGGTGGTTTGCGGTGTGGCCGGGCGTCGGGACGGCTTCAAGCGTCCAGCTGGGATCGGAGACGACATCGCCCTCGCCCAATATGCGGTCCGGCCGGTAACCTCTGTCGGCGCTGGCATCGAGGGCATTGGCCTCGCCGGGAAGCAGCGGCCGGGCAGCCTGATGCTGGGCACAGCCGACGACGGTCGCTCCCGTCACCGCGCGCAGCGCCTCGACGCCGTCGGTATGGTCGCGATGGGTGTGGGTGACGACGATATGCGTGATCGTCTCGCCGGCGGTCGCCGCCAGGAGCGCCGCGATGTGGTCCGGATCGTCCGGGCCGGGATCGATCACGGCGACCTGTCCGCGTCCAACGATATGGCTCACCGTTCCTGTGAAGGTGAAGGGCCCGGGATTGTTGGCGACGACGCGGCGTACGAGCGGAGAGAGCGTGATCGAGGCGCCGTAATGCCCCGGATGCGATCTATCAAACCGCAACGTCTCGGTCATAGCACCTTGTCTGACCGCTTATGCTTGGCGATCAGCCAGAGATTGCGGATGTAGATGATGAGGCCGAGCGCCTGGCCGAGGATATAGACGGGGTCGCCGCGCTGGATCGAGTAGATCAGCAACAGGACGCCGCCGCCGAGCGAGAAGAACCAGAACGCGATCGGCACCACGGAGCGGCGCGCCCGCTCGCTGGCGATCCACTGGACGACAAAGCGCATCATGAACATGCCCTGGGCGAAGAAGCCCAGCACGACCCATGCGTCGAAATTGCCGACGAAGACCTCGTGGGCCCAGCGACTCAACGTGTCGATCATTTCGTCTCGATCTCCGTCGCGACCGCCCGGCCGCGGAAGCGCTTCATCAGCCACCACACGCCGAACAGGTCGAGCACGCCGCGCAGGCCGCGGTCGAGGATGCCGTAGTTCGACCGGCCGAACCGCCGGGGGCGGTCGACCACGTCGAGCCTCAGGATCTTGTAGCCCTCGCGCGTGATCAAGGCTGGCATGAACCGGTGCCAGCCGTCGAAATAGGGCAGGATGCGAAAGATGTCGGCCCTGACCGCTTTCAACCCGCAGCCGGAATCCTCGTTGTCGTCGTTCAGCAGCGAGCGTCGCAGATTGTTGGCGAAACGCGAGGCGTATTTCTTCAGCGTGCCGTCGGTCCGGCCGCGCCGCTGGCCGGCCACCATGCCGACATCGGCGCTCGCACCTTCGAGCGTCGTGACGAGGGCTGGGATGTAGGACGGGTTGTTCTGGCCATCGCCGTCGATGGTCACGAAGATCGAGCCACGCGCATGGATCACGCCGGTGCGGATAGCGCCGCTCTGGCCCATGCCGCGTTCGTGGCGGATGTGACGGACGGGAAGGCCTGCCCGCGCCTTGCGCGCCAGAAGGCCCGGCGTGTCGTCGGTGGAGGCCTCGTCGACGACCACGATCTCATACGCTCTTCCGCTGAGAGCTCCGGCGATCTCCTCGATCAGGAAGTCGAGGTTCTCGGCCTCGTTCCGCGCGGGAATGATGACGGAAACAAGATTGAAATCTGAGGGCTGCATGACATCCGGCCTGCGACCCTCCCCGGGGCCGCGAGGGATGTGTCACTTCCGGGCGGGATCGTCAATTGCCGCTTCGGCGGCGAACCCGAGAGCGCACGGGGCGTTGTTCAGAGGAGACAAGCGGAAGGGGAGGACTCCAATGGCCAATGCCGATCGCAAGCATATGGGCAAGGGAACACAGGGGAAGGGCGACGGCACCGGAGCGATGACCGACCTCAATCCCGAAGACATTGCCGAGAACATGGTCCTGTCGAACCGCGACAAGAGCCAACATTCCGGTGGTCGCGGCCTCGACAGCAAGCAGGTCCAGACCGACCAGATGCGCGACCACGCCGAGAACAAGGCGCCGGCGAAGAGCTGAACCTCAAGTCGCGCATGGCATGGTTTCGTACCGATCGTAATTTTCATGGCTCGCTACCTCGCCCCGGTTCCGGCGCGCTCTAGCTTCCGCGCAGGGAGGTCGAGCATGAAGAAATCGACAAAGCGGAAGACCGAGAAGACGCAGCAAAAGGCCCGTTCCGTCGAGACTGTGATGGAGCAGGCGCTCATGGAAATGACGCAGGACCTGAAGTCTTGTGCGTGGTCGCCGACGACGGTGACCCGCGAACGGCCATGCCCCAATACGTGGTGGCCATGATCCTCGATTAGCGGCATGGCGGACAGGCTGAAGCGCCCCCTGGGCGCGCGCATGGTTCATCTATGCGTGGACATGCAGCGCATCTTTTCGTCCCGGGGGATTTGGCCCACGCCCTGGATGGAGCGCGTTCTACCGACGGTCGTCCGGATCGCCGAGCGGCATCCGGAGCGCACCGTCTTTACGCGCTTTATCACGCCCCGAGATGCCGACGACCTTCCCGGCACCTGGCAGCTCTATTATCGCAAATGGCATCAGGCGACGCGCGCGGAACTCCCGGCCGATCTCCTCGACCTGATGCCCGAACTGGCCAAATTCGTTCCTCCGGCGACGGTGCTCGACAAGAGCTTCTATTCCGCGTTCGCCGGGACAGGCCTCGATGCGTGGCTTCGCGAGCGGCAGGTCGACGGGCTGGTCGTCACCGGCTCGGAGACCGATGTCTGCGTCCTCTCGACCGTGCTCTCCGCCGTGGATCTCGGCTGGCGCGTGATCGTGGTGGCCGATGCTCTCGCCAGCGCATCGGACGAAGGCCACGACAATCTTCTCGACCTCTATAACCGCCGCTATGCCGAACAGGTCGAGACCGTCGACAGCGAAGCCTTGCTCGACCTCTGGTGATCGGGAGCGCCGGACCTAGACCTGCACCAATGCCGCCCTCGCGGCTGCGACGACCGCTTCCGTCAATGGCTTCACGGCCGGCTCGACCGCGCGCGACCATTGCCAGAACAGGCCGACATCCTGCGGCTGGCCCGGGACGATCTCGACCAGATCCCCGGCCCGGAGATGACGCCCGGCCAGATGTTCCGGGTTCATGCCCCAGCCCAGGCCCGCCAGTGCCGCATCAACGAAAGCCTGGGAAGACGGCAGCCAGTGGACGGGCGTGGTGATCCGCCGGCCGAATACCTGCTTCAGCCAGCGCGCCTGCAATTCGTCCTTCTCGTTGAAGCTGAGGCAGGGCGCGCGGCGGAGCGCGTCTTCGGTAACGCCCTCCGGAAACCAGCGCCGGACGAAATCCGGATTGGCGGTCGCCCGGTACCGCAGCGCTCCGAGGGAGCGGCTGCCGCAGCCCTGGATCGGATGGGAGACCGAGGTCAAAGCCGCGCTCACATCGCCGCGTTTCAACCATTCGGCGCTGTGATCCTGGTCGTCGAGCACGACGTCGAACAAGAGGCCGTCCACCGCCGCCATCGCCGGGATGAACCAGGTCGCCAGACTGTCAGCATTCACTGCGATACGAATGGTGACGGGTGTATCGCCGGAGACGACCCCGCGAAGGTCGTCGCGCAGCCCATGCTCCAGCAGGCTGACCTCCTGCGCGTGCCGGCACAGCCGTGCTCCCGCCGGTGTCGCGGTACAGGGCTGACCCCTGATCACGAGAACCTGTCCTGAACGCTCCTCGAGCAGTTTCACCCGTTGCGAGATCGCCGAGGGGGTGACGTTCAGATGCTCGGCGGCCTTTTCGAAACTGCCGGTCCGGACGACGGCCGCAAGCGCGGCGAGCTGGGCATAGTCAATCATTAGGAGCGCTAATCTAGCAGAAGGAAGTTTAGCTTTCCTAATCAAATGAAAGCGTCCATGTCCCATGGATAAGGAGAGGACATGTTCGCTTTCGGTTCAGGATTTCTGCTTGGTCTCAGCCTCATCGTCGCGATCGGCGCGCAGAACGCGTTCGTCCTGCGCCAGGGGCTCCGGCGCGAGCACGTTTTTCCGGTTGTATTGACCTGCGCTTTATCGGATGCGGTGCTGATCGCGGCTGGCGTCAGCGGCTTCGGCGCGCTGATGACGACGTTTCCCGAGATCGAGAACATCGCCCGCTGGGGTGGAGCGGCATTCCTCGCGGTGTACGGAATGAAGAGCCTGTGGTCGGCGCTGAAAAGCCAATCGGCGCTGACACCGGCTGATGGTCCACCGCCGAGCCTGATGCAGACTTTCCTCGTCGTGCTGGCCTGCACCTGGCTCAACCCGCACGTCTATCTGGACACGGTAGTGCTGCTTGGTTCGGTCTCGACGCAGTACGATGGCGCCCGCATATCGTTCGCGGCGGGAGCGATGACGGCGTCGTTCGGCTTCTTCTTCGCGCTGGGATATGGAGCGGCGCTGCTGCGGCCACTGTTCGCGAGGCCCGCGGCCTGGCGGCTGCTCGACCTCGTCATCGGAGCGACGATGATCGCGCTGGCCGCCAGCCTGGTCGCACGTTCGTAGGCGTTACGGGACGATCGTGACCGAGGCTTCGGTCACAGGGGCGGATTTGGCCGCGCGGGCGGGGGCAGAGCCCCCGGTCACATAGAAGTTCAACGCGATCGCCAGCGTCGACAGAACGATTATTCTCATCAGCATCGTCGTTCCTCCGTTGCCGTGTTTGGTAAGTGCTGGCCGCTAGATAGGGTCGTTACCGATAATTGTAATGGTCGCTATAGAATTTTCGCGAACGACACCCGGGCATTGGTCGCGGCCGGACGGTTTCAGGTTCAGCGATGGGAAGATTGGGCGGACGGCGGCCCTGAGGAATTCGTTGTGACCCCGCCACTGCGTAGCCCGGGCCAGCCGTCCGTAACCAAGATTGAACACTGAGTCGGCGGCGGGGGCGAGGCCAAAGTGTGATCGCATCTGCCCGAATTCTCATCGTTTGGATGAACGCGGAATATCCGGGGCCGACAGCAGCCCCGGGAAGGGCCTTTCATACGGCGGCGAGGGCGACGGCCATTGCCGCGCACAGGCTTCCGAGAACAGTCGCGACGTAAGCATACTGGATACTGGACATGACCCACTCCTGACTCATGGGGGGTAAGCAGGGCTCCCGTGTCGCGACGGTGCCCGGCAGGAGTGGCGATACACCTCAATCGTTGCTCGTCTATTTCTTCATTTTTGTCGTCCACGAAACACGGTTTCCTGAGCGGCTTCCCGAGAGGAGCCGAGCATTCCGCCGAGGTTCGGCCAGTCGATCAAAGTGCCGTGATCAAAGTGCCGTGAGCGCCATCGCCGGCGAGGTCGAGAGCGCGTGCGCCATGAATTCCAGCGCGCCGCGCACCGCTTCCCGCTTGGCCGGACCTCCGAGGCAGACCCGCACCGCTTCCGGCGGCGTGCCGTCGACGGCGAAGACGTCGCTCGCGACGATGCCGATGCCCATGCCGCGCATATGGCCGACGAAGGCCGAGCGGGTCCACGGCTCCGGCAGCGGGACCCAGAGATTGAAGCTCATCGGATCAGCCCAATAGGAATTCGCAGGCAGGATCTCGCGCGCCATGGCCTGTCTTGCGGCCGTCTCGGTGCGGATGAAGCGCAGGATCATGTCGGCGGTGCCGTCCTCGATCCAGCGGGTGACCAGTGCGACCGTCAGCGGCGACGCCATCACATTCGCCGCCCGCAGCGCAGCAGAGAACGGCCAGCTCGATTTGACGTCGGGCGCGACGACATAGGCAGCGCGCAGCCCCGCGCCGACGCATTTGGCGAGGCCGGCTACATGCCAGGTCAGGTCCGGAGCGATGGCGGCGAACGGATGCGGCCCATGCGCGGGGATGAAACCATAGGCGTCGTCCTCGACGATCTGCACGCCGAGGCGGCGCGCGACGGAAGCGATCGCCGCTCGACGCTCCTCCGGCACGGTGATCGTGGTCGGGTTCTGCAAAGTCGGGTTCAGGTAGAGCGCCTTCGGCCGATGCTTTGCCACGGCGTCGGCGAAGGCGTCCGGGTCGATGCCCTTCTCGTCCATCGGCAGGCCGACGAGCCTGATCCCGAGCTGCGCCGCGATTGCGCGTGCGCCGGGATAGGTGATCGCCTCGCAGAGGATGACGTCGCCCGGTCTGGCGAGGATGGTGAAGATCGCGAGCAAGGCCGGATGCGCGCCGGGGGTGATGAAGATGCGCTCCTGCGCCGGCACCAGCGCGCGGCGGCCGAGCCAGTTCGAGGCCGCGTCCTTGTCTGCCGGCGCGCCGCCGAAACCTTGATAACGGAGCAGTGAGACGAGGTCCGGCTTCATATCGTCGAGGCCGGCCCGCATGCGGGCGAGAAGACCCGGATCGGTCGGCTCGGGCGGCAGGTTCATCGACAGGTCGACACGTTCGGGCCGGGCCGGGCGGTTCGACGCGACGTTCCGCTCGACGACGAAAGTGCCCTGGCCGACGCGGGATTCGACCAGTCCGCGCTTCTGCGCCTCGACATAGCCGCGCGCGACGGTGGTGAAATCGATGCTCAGCCGGTCGGCCAGTTTGCGCTGCGGCGGCAAACGGTCCGCTGTTTGCAACCTGCCATGAGCGATGTCGCTTTCAATGGCGTCGGCGATGGCGATGTAGCGGGGGCGGTCGCTTCCGGCGATGTCGGGAAGCCAGTCGGTGAGCGTCATATGTGTGCAATCAATCCAGTCAGTAATTGACTGTATATTTGTTGCACGCCGCTTCGCCAGAGCGCGCGTGAGTGAATTTTCAGCAGCCAGATGCCCGCTTCATGAGCGCTGATCTCGATAATTGATAGGATATTTGACTGCATATAGAAGCAGTCGATGTTGGCACATTGATTGCACCTCTCTTTCGCGTGTTCCGAGCGTCGGCTCGGATGAAGCGAGGGAGAGTTTCGATGCCTGCCGTTACCGTGCCAGCCCGCCAGAAAGGCGATTTTCTCGTCGACTACGAAGAAAAGGTCTTTGAAGACGTAAAGGCAAAACCGGGCGAAAAAGCGCTCGTCACGTTCCATACCGTCGCCTTCGAGGGCTCGATCGGCTTCGTGAACCTGCTGCAGGCCACCCGCCTGCTCCGCAAGGGTTTCGAGACCTCGGTCCTGCTCTACGGCCCGGGCGTCACGCTCGGCGTGCAGCGCGGTTTCCCGAAGCTCGGCGACGAGGCCTTCCCCGGCCACCAGAACATGAACAACACCCTGACCAAGTTCATGGAGGAGGGCGGCAAGGTCTATGCATGTCGCTTTGCGCTGCAGGCGCTGTACGGCCACGGCGAGGGCTCGCTGATCCCCGGCATCGTGCCAATCAGCCCGCTCGACGTGCTCGATCTCATCCTGCTCCACCGCAAGGACGATGCCTTCATGATGCACACCTGGACGGTGTGATCGGACGGCACGGAGGGACGACATGAGCGACAAGCGCATGGTCCGGGTCGCCGCGGTTCAGATCGCGCCCGACCTCGAAACGCCGACGGGGACGCTCGACCGCGTCCTCGCGGCGATGGCGGATGCCGCCGGCAAGGGGGCGCAGCTTGCCGTGTTCCCCGAGACCTTCGTGCCCTGGTATCCCTATTTCTCGTTCGTGCACCCGCCGGTCCTGACCGGCGGGGAGCACATCCGCCTCTACGAGAACGCCGTCACGGTGCCGGGTCCGGTGACCGAGGCGGTGGCCGCCGCCGCGAGGCGGCACGGGATGGTCGTCGTCCTCGGCGTCAACGAGCGCGACCACGGCTCGCTCTACAACGCCCAGATCGTCTTCGACGCCGACGGCTCGATCCTGCTGAAGCGCCGCAAGCTCACCCCGACGTTCCACGAGCGGATGATCTGGGGGCAGGGCGACGGCGCCGGGCTGAAAGTGGTCGACACTGCCGTCGGCCGCGTCGGCGCGCTCGCCTGCTGGGAGCATTACAATCCGCTCGCCCGCTACGCCCTGATGGCGCAGCACGAGGAAATCCACATCGCCCAATTCCCCGGCTCGCTGGTCGGGCCGATCTTCGCCGATCAGATCGAGGTGACGATCCGCCACCACGCGCTGGAATCCGGCTGCTTCGTCGTCAACTCGACCGGCTGGCTGACAGAGGAGCAGATCGCGAAGATCTCGCCCGACGAGAAGCTGCGGAAGGGCCTGCGCGGCGGCTGCATGACGGCGATCATTTCGCCCGAGGGTTCGCATATCGTGCCGCCGCTCACCGAGGGTGAGGGCATCCTCATCGCCGACCTGGATATGAGCCTCATCGTCAAGCGCAAGCGGATGATGGATTCGGTCGGCCATTACGCCCGGCCCGAACTGCTCAGCTTGAATCTCGACAACCGCGCCACCGCCCCGATGCAGGCCGGCGCTTTCCCTGATCCCGCCTTTGGGAGCGTGCCCGATGAAACAGACAATGCCGACGGCGATGCCGACCGAGCAGCTGATCAACGAATTGCAGTCCTACGGAGCACGGCTCGCTGACACCGGTATCGGTGTCCAGAGCCGTCGCGGCGGGGCCGGTCCGTCCGACCACAAGGCGATGACGCTCGACGGCATGACGGTGATGGTGCCGGTGCACACCGCGCCGGCCTTCGAGAGCCCATACGTCATCGAGAGGCCGGACGCCGAAGGGCGCAGCCGCATCACCCGCGAGGGGCTCAATCTCGGCGAGGTCTCGTTCCCGCTCCGGCCGCGCTTCTACGAGCGCAGCACGGCGGACGGCATTCCCTATTCGAAGATCGCCGTCCTGCACGGCCGCGACGTGCTGGCGACGACCGTGCTGCAGACCTGCATCCGCTATCAGAGCCGCACCAAGACCTGCCAGTTCTGCTCGATCGGCCAGTCGCTCGCGGCCGGCCGCACCATCGAGAGGAAGACGCCGGCCCAGCTCGCCGAGGTCGCCAGGGCGGCCGTCGAGCTCGATGGCGTCAAGCATATGGTGATGACGACCGGCACCCCGCCCGGCAAGGATCGCGGCGCGGCGATCCTCTGCGAGAGCGCCGCCGCGGTGAAGGCGGCGGTCGACCTGCCGATCCAGGCGCAGTGCGAGCCGCCGGACGATGATATCTGGTTCCAGCGGATGAAGGATGCGGGCGTCGATGCGCTCGGCATGCATCTCGAGGCGGTGACGCCGGAGGTCCGGCACAGGATCATGCCCGGCAAGGCGAGCGTTCCGCTGGAGCGCTACTTCTCCGCATTCGAAGCGGCCGTCCCGGTGTTCGGCAAGGGTCAGGTCTCGACCTACATCCTCGCCGGTCTCGGCGACACCAAGGAGGCCGTGCTCGACATGGCCGAGCGCCTCGTTGCCATCGGCGTCTATCCCTTCGTCGTCCCGTTCGTGCCGATCTCCGGTACGCCGCTCGAAAGTCATCCGACGCCGAGCCCGGCCTTCATGGACGAGATCCTGAAGCCACTGTCGATGATGGTCATGCGTGGCGGATTGCGCGCCACCGACATCAAGGCCGGCTGCGGCAAATGCGGTGCCTGCTCGGCGCTCTCGACCTACGAACGGAGGCTCGCCTCGTGATCTTCGAGCCGTTCAAGCCGTTCGTCGCCTCGGGCTTCCAGGTCAAATACGCGACCGAAGACTGGGAGCGCCGTGGCGCCGCGCGCCTTCGCCGCGAAGTGTTCTGCGAGGAGCAGGGCGTGTTCGCGGACGATGACCGGGACGAGATCGATGAGATCGCGATCCCGATCGTCGCCGTGTCGCTCTGGGGCGTCGTCGCCGACGACGTCGTCGGCACCGTGCGCATTCACGAGGCGGAGCCTGGCCTGTGGTGGGGCTCGCGGCTGGCGGTCGCGCCGGATTACCGCCGGATCGGCGCGCTCGGTGCATCTCTGATCAAGCTCGCGGTGTCGTCCGCCCATGCGCGCGGCTGCACCAAATTCCTCGCCAATGTGCAGAGCCAGAACGCGCTACTGTTCCGCCGGATGCACTGGAAGACGCTGCACGAATTCGACCTGCACGGTCGCGCCCATCATCACATGGAAGCGGACCTCGCCTGGTATCCCCCGATCATGGACGCCGAAACGGGCTTCCACGCCGTTTCACGAAAGGCAGCCTGACGATGAGCGCCGGTCTCGCCCAGCTCGCCGATGTGCTTCGCGCCGATCGCGGTATGCATGCGAAGGCGGACATTGCGGCGGTCGCCGACCGGCTTGGCCTGTCCGGTTCCTCGGTCATCGCGGTGGGCGATGATTGCGCGGCGATCCCGGACCATGACGGCTTCCTGCTGCTCGCCATCGAAGGCTTCATGAACGAGTTCGTGAAGGGCGATCCGTGGTTCGCCGGCTGGTGCGGGGTGATGGTCAATCTCTCCGACGTGGCGGCGATGGGCGGACGGCCGATCGCGGTCGTCAACGCGATCTGGGCCGACGGCGCGGATGCGGCCGACCCGGTGCTGCGAGGCCTGCGCGGGGCGAGCGAGGCCTATGGCATTCCGATCGTCGGTGGGCACAGCAATCTGAAGACCGATCGCGGCCAGCTTTCCGTCGCGGTTCTCGGCCGGGCGCGGAGGTTGCTGACGAGCTTCGACGCCTCGCCGGACGATCGGCTGATCGCCGCCGTCGACCTGCGCGGCCGCTATCGCGAGCCGTTCCTCAACTGGGAAGCCGCGACCCGCGCCGCGCCCGAACGGCTGCAGGGCGATCTCTGCATCCTGCCCGAGATCGCGGAGGCTGGACTGTCGGTCGCGGCGAAGGATATCAGCCAGGGCGGCGTGGTCGGCACCGCCGCGATGCTCGCCGAATGCTCCAAGGTCGGCGTCCGGATCGACGTCAATGCGGTGCCGAAGCCGGAGGGCGTGTCGCTCGACCGCTGGCTGCGCTCGTTCCCGAGCTTCGGCTATCTGCTGTCGGTCTCGCCGCCCAATGTCGGCAAGGTGCTCGACCGCTTCCGCAAGCGCGGCATCGCCGCCGCCGATATCGGCGCCTTCCGTCCCGGCACCAGGGTCGACGTCACCGACGGCGCCGACACCGAGACGATCTGGGACTTCTCGACCTCGCCCTTGATCGGCTGCGCCTCGACCGGGGCGCTGACATGAGCGGTCTCCGCATTGCGCTTCTCGCGCATTCCACCAATCCGCGCGGCGGTGTGGTGCATACGCTCGGCCTGGCCGACGCGCTGGTCCGGCTGGGCAATCACGTGACGGTCCATGCACCCGATCAGGCGGGCAGGGGGTTCTTCCGCCCGACTCTCGCGGAGACGGTCAGCGTCCCGGCCTCGGCCGTCGACGCCCACGACACGGCGTCCATGGTCGAGACCCGTGTCGCCGACTATCTCCGCTATTTCGAGCATGCCGATAACCGTCGCTTCGACATCTTTCATGCGCAGGACGGTATTTCGGGCAATGCTCTCGCCTCGCTGAAGGCGCGCGGGCTGATCCCGAACTTCGTTCGCACCGTCCACCACATCGATACCTTCGCCGACCCGCGCGTTACCGTCCTTCAGGCACGGGCGATCCGGGAGGCCGACCGGCATGTCGTGGTCAGCGAATTCTGGCGTGAGACATTGGCCTTCGACTGGGGCCTCGACTCGACCGTGGTCGGCAACGGCGTCGATACGCTCCGCTACGTTCCGGATTACGACGGCCGCGAAGACGCGCTCAGGGCGAAGCTCGGCCTTCGCGGCGGGCCGGTGTTCCTGTCGATCGGCGGGGTCGAGGAGCGCAAGAATGCGCTCGGAATTCTGGAAGCATTCCGGCAAGTGCACAGCCTCTATCCGGGCGCGCAGCTCGTCATTGCCGGCGGTGTCTCGCTGCTCGACCACGAGGCCTACAGGAAGGCCTTCGACACCGCGCTATCGGCATCCGGCCTGCCGCGGGATGCCGTGATCCTCGCCGGCAGGATCGCCGACGAGGACATGCCGGCGCTTTATCGCATTGCGACGACTCTTCTGTTCCCATCGCTCAAGGAAGGCTTCGGCCTCTGCGTGCTCGAGGCGATGGCCAGCGGCGTTCCGGTCGTCACGTCGAGCATCGCGCCCTTCACCGAATACCTCGGCCCGGACGACGTCGCCTGGTGCGATCCGGCCAGCCCTTCCTCGATCGCCGATGCCACCGCGCTCACGCTTTCCGTGCCGATGCGCGGGCGGCTGATCGCGAAGGGCCACGAGGTTGCCGCGCGGCACGACTGGAGCCGCACCGCTGAGAAGCATCTGGCCGTCTATGCCGGCCTTCTGGAGTTCGCCAATGCCTGAAATGCGCTTTCGCGTCCGCTGGCCGGACGCCAGCGAGGAGCTCTGCTATTCGCCCTCGCTCGTTATCAAGGACTATTTCGCCGAGGGGCAGACCGTGCCGCTCGGCGACTTCCTCGCCAAGTCGCGCGAGGCGCTGGAGATCGCGAGCGAGCGCGTCCGGGCGAAATACGGCTTCGCCTGCTCGGCGGCGATGGACCAACTTGCCCGCATCGAGACGACCGGCAAGGCCTTCGCGAACCAGCCGGACGCCCGGGTCACCATCTGCAATTTCGAAGAATGAGGAGGACGCTATGAGAGCGACCGAACATTGGCCCGTCGTCGTGATCGGCGGCGGTCAGGCCGGGCTTGCGATGAGCCACGAACTGAAGGAGCGCGCCGTCAGTCATGTGATCTTCGAGAAGAACCGCATCGCCCATTCATGGCGCACCCAGCGCTGGGACGCGTTCTGCCTCGTCACGCCGAACTGGCAATGCCGGCTGCCCGGCCACCATTATCCCGGCAAGGAGCCGCACGGCTTCATGCCGAAGGACGAGATCGTCTCCTACATCGAGGACTATGCGAAAAAGATCGATGCGCCGGTCCGCGAGGGCGTCGCCGTCAAAAAGCTATCGAGGAACGGTTCCGGCTACCGCGTCGAGACGCAGGAGGGCACCGTCACCGCAGATCAGGTTGTGCTCGCCGTCAGCGCCTATCACAAGCCGAAGATTCCAGCGCTCGCTAACGATCTGTCTGCCTCGATCAAACAGATCCATTCATCCGAATACCGCAATCCCGGCCAGTTGCCTGAGGGCGCGGTCATGGTCGTCGGGTCCGGCCAGTCGGGCTGCCAGATCGCCGAGGACCTGCATCTCGCCGGCCGCAAGGTTCATCTCGTCGTCGGCAGCGCACCTCGCTGCCCCCGCGTCTATCGCGGCCGCGATGCGGTCGACTGGCTCGACGATCTCGGCCAATACGATCTGCCGGTCGACAAGCACCCGCTGAAGGATGGCGTGCGAGGCAAGGCCAATCATTATCTCACCGGCCGCGACGGCGGGCGCGACATCGATCTGCGCAGGTTCGCGCTGGAGGGCATGATTCTGCACGGCCGACTGCTGGGTCTGGAAGACGGCCGCCTAGTTTTCGGCGACGACCTCACGAAGAATCTCGACGCCGCCGACGCCGTCTACAACGGCATCTGCACGATGATCGACAAGCACATCGAAAGTCAGGGCATCGAGGCGCCCGGGCAGGCGCACTACAGGCCGGTCTGGCAGCCGGAGATCGGAGCCGAGAGCTTCGATTCGGTTCAGGCCGGCATCACCTCGATCGTCTGGGCGACCGGCTTCACCTCCGATTGGTCGTGGGTCGATCTGCCGGTGTTCGAGAACAATTACCCGAAGCACGAGCGCGGCATCACGCCGGAGCCGGGCCTGTACGTCGTGGGCCTGCCGTGGCTCTACACATGGGGTTCTGGCCGCTTCGTCGGCGTCGGGCGCGATGCAGCCTATATCGCCGATCATGTCGCGGACGTGAGCCGCGAGAAGACGGCGGTTCCGGTTGCGAGCCGCAAGGAAACTCGCCCATGGCACGGCCTCGACGGCTACAATCTCGCCTCCGCCGTCGCCTAGCGCTGCGTATCGCCGAGGCCACGACGGCGGCTATCGTTGCTGATTCTGGAGAGAGGTAGGTGGGGGACTCGGGCATCCCCCTCTAGACCAGCTGGTCGGAGTGGCAGGATTTGAACCTGCGACCCCCACGTCCCGAACGTGGTGCGCTACCAGGCTGCGCTACACTCCGTCGCCAGTGGATGGCTCATATAGAGGGGTGCGCGGACAGCCGCAACCGAAACCTTTCGCCATTCTCGCGACATGATCGCCGCACGCAATGTTGGCGAAACACGGGTGAAATCAAGCTCGTCTAAGGCTCCCGCCCAACAAGGCGACCCCTGCCGAAAGAGCGGGCGGCGCCGGACCGAGCAACACCCCCTAGGGAGCAGTCATGACGTTTCTGCGCCGCATCCTCTTCGCCGCCTCCGCACTCGCCCTTATCGGCTTGGCCTCGGTCGCGAATGCCAAACCCTTCGAGTTCCTGAGCATGTCGCAGGAGGCGGCCAGGCTGGAGCGACAGATCACCGGCAACGTCTCGACCGCCAACCGGCCTGCCGCCGACTGGATCAAGGACGGCATCGCCGCAGTGAAGAAGGAAGACTGGCGTGCCGCGGCCGCCGCTTTCGGCGCCGCCATCGCCGCCGATCCGTCGAGCGAGCAGGCCTGGCGCAACTATGCGGTCTCGCTGCTCAAGATCGATCCGCGCGACGACGAGAAATACGAGTTCCCGCGCCGCGCCAAGTCGGCCGCCTATCAGGCATACATGCTGTCGAAGGACGCGAAGTCTGAGGCCCGAGCGCTCGCCGTCCTCGCCGACGCCTATGGCCGCCGCTCCGAATGGCGTCCGGGCCTCAACGCCTATGCCGAGAGCTTGCGTCTCGATGACCGCCAGGACGTGCGCGACGCCTATACCGAGATGCGCCGCGAGCACGGCTTCCGCGTCACCGACTACAACGTCGAATCGGACGCGACCTCGCCGCGCGCCTGCATCGAATTCTCCGAATATCTGCCGCGCGGCCGCATCGACTACGCGCCCTTCGTCTCCGTCTCGGGCATCGAGAAGCCGGCCGTCACGGGGTCCGGCGACCAGATCTGCATCGACGGCCTGAAGCACGGCGAGACCTATAACGTCACCGTGCGCGCCGGCGTGCCGTCCTCTGTCGGCGAGGACACGATGGAGCCCCACGAGATCTCGGTCTATGTCCGCGACCGCGACCCGATGGTCCGCTTCACCGGCCGCAATTACGTTCTGCCGCGCACCGGCCAGCAGGGCATCCCGTTCGTCTCGGTCAATCTCGATCGCGTCGGTGTCGAGATCTATCGCGTCGGCGATCGCGGCCTTGGCCCGCAGATCACCGACGGCGATTTCCAGCAGCAGCTCGATGGCGATCAGATCGCCAAGCTCAAGCAGGATGCCGGCGCTGAGATATTCGCCGGTCAGATCGACGTCTCGCGCAAGCTCAACGAGGAAGTTACGACCGCTTTCCCGATCGACGAGACCGTCAAGACGCTTGAACCGGGCGTCTACGTTATGGTCGCCAGGAACCCGGACAAGCCGGACGAGGATTACGAGAACCGGGCGACGCAATGGTTCGTCGTTTCCGATATCGGGCTTTCGGAACTGTCGGCCGGCGACGGCATCCACGCCTTCGTCCGTTCGCTCGCCTCGGCCGATCCGATCGCCGATGCGGAGGTTAAGCTCGTCGCCCGCAACAATGAGGTGCTGGCCACCGCGAAGTCCGACAGAGCGGGCTATGTCCGCTTCGATGCAGGTCTAGCGAAGGGCGAGGGCGGTCTCGCACCTGCCTTCATCACTGCCTCGTCCAAGGGCGATTACGGCTTCCTGCTGGTCAACCAGCCCGGCTATGACCTGTCGGATCGCGGCGTCGACGGCCGCCAGCCTCCGGGCCCGCTCGATGCGCTGGTCTATACCGAGCGCGGCGTCTACCGCCCCGGCGAAACCGTCCATTTGACCACTTTGCTGCGCGACCAGGACGGAATGGGCATCGCGTCCATGCCGCTGACCTTCATCCTCAAGCGCCCCGACGGCGCCGAGGACCGCCGTATCGTTGTCGCCGATCAGGGCGCGGGCGGCCGCACGCTCGACCTGCCGATCCTCGACACCGCGACCACCGGCACCTGGCGCGTCGAAGCCTATGCAGACCCGAAGGGCTCGCCTGTCGGTGAGGCGGTCTTCCTCGTCGAAGACTACATGCCGCAGAAGCTCGAAATGACGGTCGCGACCGAAGCCAAGACCTTCACCGAAGCTGGCCTTCCGCTCGCCGTCGACGGACGCTGGCTCTATGGCGCTCCGGCGGCCGATCTCGCGCTCGAAGGCGAAGTCACGATCCAGACCACGAGCTCCGATCTGCCCGGCTTCCCCGGCTACAAGTTCGGCCTCGCCGACGAGGAAATCTCGCCGGTCCGCGTTCCGGTCGATGGCCTGACCCGCACCGACGAACAGGGTAAGGCGACGGTCGACATTCCGCGCCCGACGCTTCCCGACACCGAGCGGCCGCTCCAGGCCCGCATCTCGGTCAGCCTGCGCGAGCCCGGCGGCCGCACGCTTGAGCGTAGCCTCAAGCTCCCGGTCGACTCCGCGCGTCCGCGCATCGGCGTGAAGCCGCTGTTCGACACGCTCGGCGAAGGCGAGACCGCGAATTTCGAGGTCATCCTTCTCGGAGCAGACGGCAAGCCGGTCGACGGCAAGGGCCTGAAATGGGAGCTGTCGCGCTTGCGTACCGACTATCAATGGTATTCGGAAGGTTCGGGCTGGCAGCACGAGGCGGTCACCACCGCGAGCCGGATCGGCGACGGCACGATCGACGTTGCCGCCGCCCAGCCGGCGAAGATCGCCCACAAGCTGGATTACGGCCGCTATCGCCTCGACGTGACGAGCGCTGATGCCACCGGCCCAGCCACCAGCGTCGTCTTCGATTCAGGCTGGTATTCGGATGAGGACGCCGATACCCCGGACACGCTCGACATCGCGCTCGACAAGCCGATGTATCAGCCCGGCGAGAAGGCCAAGCTCCGCATCGACGCACGCTTTGCCGGCAAGGCAACCGTCGCGGTCGTCGCCAACAATGTGCTGCAGACCCGCGCGCTGGACGTTGTCCAGGGCGAGAACAATGTCGAGCTCGACATCACCGAGGACTGGCGTCCGGGTGCCTATGTGCTCGGCTTCGTCTACCGTCCGCTCGACGCCCAGGCGAGCCGCATGCCCGGCCGCGCCATCGGCGTCGCGCATGCAACCATCGACCCGGCGCCGCACGTCCTGCCGGTCGCTCTCCAGACTCCCGCGAAGGCCGCGCCGCGCGGCACGCTCCGCGTCCCGGTGAAGGTCGCCAATATCGCGGCTGGCGAAGAGGCCAACCTCATCGTCGCGGCGGTCGATGTCGGCATCCTCAACCTGACCAATTTCAAGACTCCGGCCCCGGATGAGGATGCCTTCGCCCAGCGCAAGCTGAGCGCGGAGGTCCGCGATCTCTATAGCCAGCTCATCGACGGCATGCGCGCGACGCGCGGCAAGATTCGCACCGGCGGCGACGGTTCGGGCCTCGGCATGGGTGAACCGCCGACCCAGCCTCCGCTCGCTCTGTTCTCAGGCATCGTGAAGGTCGGCGCCGACGGCAATGCCGAGATTCCGCTCGATCTCCCTGCCTTCAACGGCAAGATCCGCGTGATGGCGATGGCCTGGTCGAAGGGCAAGCTCGGCCATGCCGAGAAGGACGTCATCGTCGCCGATCCGGTGGTGGTGATGGGCTCGCTGCCGCGCTTCCTGTCATTCGGCGACGCCTCGCGCCTGCGCCTCGACGTCAACAATGTCGAGGGTGTCGCCGGCGATTACGAACTGACGGTCGCGACCTCCGACAGGGCAGTGAAGCTCGGAACCGCTGGCCAGAAGCTAGCACTGACCAAGGGACAACGCTTGGCGGTCGACGTTCCGCTGACGGCATCGGCCGTCGGCCATTCCTCGATCGACGTCTCGCTGAAGACGCCGGACGGGCAGACGCTCAGTCAGAGCTTCGACATCAATGTCAGCCCGGCGTATCCGGAGGTGGCGAGCCGCACGGTGGTGAAGCTCGCGCCGAAGAGCGGCAGCGTGACAGTCTCGGCCGACATGCTGAAGAACTTCGTTCCCGGCACCGGCTCGATCTCGCTGGCCGTCGGTCCGAACGCGACCTTCGATCCGGCCTCCATCATCGGCGCGCTCGAAACCTATCCCTACGGGTGCTCCGAGCAGCTTTCGAGCCGCCTCGTCGCGATCCTCCTCGCCGATGATTTTGGTGTGAAGCTCGCCGACGACGCTCGTGGCCGTGCCCAGCAGATGATCGCGCGCATCCTGTCGCGCCAGACTTCGGCCGGCGGCTTCGGCCTCTGGTCGCCGTCCGACGACGACCTATGGCTCGACGCCTACGTCTCCGACGTCCTGACCCGCGCCCGCGAGAAGGGTTATCAGGTGCCGGAGCTTGCCGTGTCGCAGGCGCTGACCCGCATCCGCAACACTCTGGCGATCCGGGGCGAACCGGACGACGATCAGGAAATGAACGAGGCGGCCTACGCCCATTACGTTCTGGCCCGCAACGGCCGTCCGATGATCGGCGACCTGCGCTATCTCGGCGAATCCAAGATCCAGGAGATCAATTCGCCGCTTGCCCGCGCCCAGATCGCGGCGGCGCTCGCCTTCGCCGGCGACCAGGCCCGCGCGACCAAGGTCTTCGCCGCCGCCGACGAGGCGCTGAAGGAGCCGCAGATCGACGAACTGACCCGCGTCGACTACGGCACCCGTCTCCGTGACTCCGCCGGCGTGCTCGCGCTCGCCGCCGAGAGCTCCGTCGCGTCGGTCATCCCGGCGGTGGCGCGAAAGGTCGAGACCGCGCGCGGCGACAAGAGCCATCTGTCGACGCAGGAGAATGCCTGGCTGCTCCGTGCCAGCCAGGCGCTGAAGGTCGAGGCCTCCAAGCTCTCGCTCGTCGTCAACGGCCAGCCGAACAAGGGCGCCTATAACCGGACGCTCCGCGCCGACGAACTGAAGCAGCCGGTCACCGTCTCGAACGGTTCCGACGGCCAGATCTCGGCATCGATCACCGTCCGCGGCTCGCCGGTCGAGGCTCCCGCCGAGGAAGCTCACGGCCTGACCATCGAGCGCCACTACTTCAAGCTCGACGGCACCGAGGTCGATCCCGCCCAGATCGCCCAGAACACCCGTCTGGTCGTCACCCTCAAAGTCACCGAGAAGGAAGCCCAGTCGGGCCGCATCCTGATCGTCGACCACCTGCCGGCCGGCTTCGAGATCGACAATCCGCGTCTCGTCTCCTCCGCGGAACTCACGACCTTCTCCTGGCTGAACCAGGAAGAGGTGCCGACCCACACTGAGTTCCGCGACGACAAGTTCGTGGCCTCGTTCGAGCGCGGCGAGCAGGCCGACGACCCGATGGTCACCGCCTATATGGTCCGCGCCGTCTCGCCCGGGCATTATGTCCAAGGTCCGGCGACCGCCGAGGACATGTACCGTCCGGATCGTTATGGCCGGACGGCCAGCGGCAAGATCGAGGTGGGTGCGCCGAAGTGAGCGACCAAAACCGCGAACCCGAAGAAAAAACCGTCGCGGCCGAACCGCCGCGACGGCGCCTTGGGCACAAAGTGCGCCGAAGTGCACTTGCGTTCATGTCGCTGTTCACATTGGCGTTCGCATCAGGAACGGTCTGGCTGGCCTCCTTCGACCCGCCGTCGCTCGCCCGTGCCGAAAGCCATTCGACCCTCGTCGTCGACCGCAACGGCAAGCTGCTCCGCCCCTTCACAACCCCGGACGGCCTATGGCGGCTGCCGGTGAAAGCGACCGAAGTCGATCCGAAATATCTCGAATTCCTAAGAGCTTACGAGGATCGCCGGTTCGGCGGCCATCGGGGCGTCGATCCCATGGCCCTCGTCCGCGCCGCCTGGCAGGCGCTGGAGAGCGGCCGCATCGTCTCCGGCGGCTCGACGCTGACGATGCAGACCGCGCGCCTGCTGGAACCCGACCGCTCGCGAACCCTGACCAGAAAGATCAAGGAGATAGGCTCCGCCGTCGCGCTGGAACGCGCGGTCGGCAAGGACCGCGTCCTCGACCTCTACCTCACCCTTGCGCCCTATGGCGGCAATCTCGAAGGGGTGAGGGCGGCCTCGCTCGCCTATTTCGGCAAGGAGCCGCAGCGCCTCTCGAACGGCGAGGCGGCGCTCCTCGTCGCGCTGCCGCAATCCCCGGAAGCCCGCCGCCCGGACCGCGATCCGAAATCCGCCCGCGCCGCGCGTGATCGCGTCCTAGACAGGCTCGGGTCGCAGGGCGTGCTGACTGGCGAGGAGATCGCGCACGCAAAGGACGAGGACGTTCCGCAAGGCCGCATCGCCTTCCCGGCTTTTGCCGCCCACGCCTCCGAGGACGCCGCCAAGGCCGCTACGCCTCAGAACAACGTCGTCGGCCTGACCATCGACCGGGACGCCCAGGCGGCGCTTGAGCTTCTCGCCAAGGAACGCTCGCGCAATCTCGGCCCCGCCCATTCGATGGCGATCCTCGTCGTCGAGCACGCTACCGGCGCCGTCCGCGCCCATGTCGGCTCGGCCGATTATTTCGACGGCACCCGCGCCGGCCATGTCGATCAGGCCCGCGCCGTCCGCTCGCCCGGATCGACCTTGAAGCCCTTCATCTACGGCATGGCGTTCGAAGACGGCATCGCCCATCCGAAGACGGTCATCGAGGACCGTCCGACCCGCTTCGGCCGCTATGCGCCGAAGAATTTCGGCGAGGATTACAAGGGCACGGTCAATGTCGAGCAGGCGCTGCAGATGTCGCTCAATGTGCCCGCCGTCGCGGTGCTGGAAGCGGTCGGCCCGGCCCGTCTTGCCGCTCGGATCCATGCCGTCGGGGCCAATCTCAAACTTCCCCTGAACGAAGCTCCCGGTCTCGCGATCGGCCTCGGCGGCGTCGGCACGACCCTGTTCGATCTCGCGACGCTCTATACCGGTCTGGCGCGTGGCGGCGAGGTCGTCCCGCTTTACGAACGCGAGCCTCAAGCCGGGGAGGGACATCGCCTCCTCGATCCCGTCGCGGCCTGGCAGATCGCACAGATCCTGCTTGGAACGCCGGCTCCGGTCGGCGCCGAACCCGGCCGCATCGCCTACAAGACCGGCACCTCCTACGGCTTCCGCGATGCCTGGGCCGTCGGCTTCGACGGCCGCTATGTCGTCGCGGTCTGGACCGGCCGTCCCGACGGAACGCCGAGCCCCGGCCTTGTTGGTCGGAATTCCGCCGCGCCGATCCTGTTCGATGCCTTCGGCCGGATCGAGCAGCGCCCGCAGCCGCTTCCGCCCGCGCCCTATGAGGCGACCCTCATTCCGAAAGAGCTTCCGCCCGCGCTTGCCCGTTTCCAGCCGCACGGCGAGATCCTGCCCCAACTCGTGGCGGGAGATATCCCGCTCTCGATCGCCTATCCGGCGGACGGTGTGAAGGTCGATCTCGGCGGCGGCTCCGGCATCTCTCCGCTTGCACTGAAGGCCGCCGGAGGCACGCCGCCTTTCACCTGGATGGTGGACGGTCGCCCGATCGTACAGGGCCAGCGCCGCCGCGAGTCGTCGTGGATGCCGCCCGGCCGTGGCTTCACCCGGCTGACGGTGCTCGACGGGCAGGGGCGCAGCGCAACGGCGATGGTCAGGATCGATTGAATTCTCCTGCTACCAACCTGTCCTTCTCTCAGGCCCGGGCTTGACCCGGGCATCCAGAAGCCGATTCAGCGCGCTGCCGCTGGATTGCCGGGTGAAGCCCAGACATGAGGGAGCGGAAGCGGGTTCCCATCCGCGCCAAATCCCTGTAGCGGACACTCCGACATCACATCGGAGATGATTATGGCGCTGCCCACCACCATGACCGCGATCGAGATTTCGGCTCCCGGCGGTCCGGAAGCCCTGAAGCCCGCCGAGCGGCCGGTGCCGGCTCCGGCCAAGGGCGAACTCCTGATCGAGGTCCATGCGGCCGGCGTGAACCGTCCCGATGTCCTGCAGCGCATGGGTAAGTACGATCCGCCGCCCGGCGCATCCGACATCCCCGGCCTCGAAGTCGCGGGTGTGGTTGCGGCGCTCGGCGAGGGCGTCTCCGACTGGAAGGTCGGCGACGAGGTCTGTGCCCTGCTGGCCGGCGGCGGCTATGCCCAGTACGCCACGGTCCCGGCGGAGCAGTGCCTGCCGATCCCGGAAGGCCTGTCCATGGTCGAGGCCGCGGTGCTTCCGGAGACCTTCTTCACCGTCTGGAGCAATGTCTTCGATCGCGGCCGCCTGAAGGCCGGCGAGACCTTCCTCGTCCACGGCGGCTCGTCGGGTATCGGCACGACGGCGATCCCGCTCGCCAAGGCGTTCGGCGCGAAGGTGTTCACGACGGCCGGCAGCGCCGACAAATGCGCCGCCTGCGTCGAGCTCGGCGCCGACCGCGCGATCAACTACAAGGACGAGGATTTCGTCGAGGTCATCAAGGCCGAGACGAACGGACGTGGCGTCGACGTCGTCCTCGACATGGTCGGCGGCGATTACATTCCGCGGACCGTTTCGATCATGGCGACCGAGGGCCGGCACGTGTCCATCGCCTTCCTGCAGAGCCCGAAGGTGACGCTGAACTTCTTCCCGGTGATGTTGAAGCGGCTGACATTGACGGCGTCGACGCTGCGGTCACGTCCGGTCGCCGACAAGAAGGCGATCGCCGATCAGCTCCGTGAAAAGGTCTGGCCGCTGCTGTCGAGCCGGAAGATCGAACCTCGCATCTACGAGGTGTTTCCGTTCGAGGATGCGGCAGGCGCCCATGCGCTGATGGAGTCGAGCCAGCACATCGGCAAGATCGCGCTCAAGGTCCGGGATTGAGGGTTCGAATCCGGCCGACGATCAAAAATGGGAAATTGCTCCATTTTCACCGCTTGGGCGGCGGATCACCGCACCCAAGCGGGCTGAAACCAAGGCCAGCCTCTTCCGTTAAGCTTCTGAATCCATGAGGTTCTTGGCTTTCTGGGACGCTCATAATTTGGGCGCTCTAGATGTTGCCTTCTTTGCCGCTGCCAATATACTGAGTGCCAGCTGCCGGTTTCATCGGCCGCGAAATTGGACAATCCGCTCCGCGTTAAAACGCGAAACAATAATGCGGAGTTCAGGTGGGAGAGACGCTTATGAATAGCACCAAGGGGCGTATTGCGGGCCGTTTTCTGGTAGCGGCGGCCGCGGCTGGTTTGGCCTATGGGCCTGTGGCCGCATTGGCCTGGGAGCCGACGAAGACGGTTGAGTTTATAGTACCGGCTGGGACGGGCGGCGGCGCGGACCAGAT
>QDFX01000009.1:0-40000 GCA_003347645.1 Rhizobiaceae bacterium CPCC 101076
TCCACGCAAACCAAACCAGTCAGAGGACGCCGAGGCGTTCCCCGCTCCCTCCGAGGGAGCATTTCTCCGACATCGCTGTTCTGGGCAGGCGAGGATGGGACGCGCCCATGGAAATCGTGCCATTTCCTCACCTCGCCACATTCGTGCGAGAACAAGCCCGCCGACTTCCTCCGATTCCCGCACGGATTCATGAGAGTTCCCACGCCGCTCCGGCATTTCCTTTGCGTTCTGATGCTCGCGGTCGCCGTCCTGATCGGCGGCGGCGCATATGCGCAGGAGGACGAGAACCGGACGCTCGACGCGATCAAGACCGATCTTGCCCAGATCGAGCAGATCCTGTCGCAGGGCGTGCTCGACGATACGCAGCTCAACGAGATCGGCGGGCGGGTCGATGCCCAGCGCGCGAATATCGACAAGGTCGCGCAGGGGATATCGCCGCGCCTCCAGGCGATCGAGACGCGGCTGCAGCAGCTCGGACCGAAGCCCGCCGAGGGCGCGCCGCCGGAAAGCCCCGAGCTCGCCCAGGAGCGCGAGGCCCAAACCCAGGCCAAGCAGCCGATCGAGGAAACGCTGAAGCGCGCCAGCGCCCTCATCGTCCAGACCGACCAGCTCGCCGAGACCGTCGCGCAGAAGCGCCGCGATGAATTCGCCAGTCGCGTCCTCTCCCGCAGTCGCTCGCTGCTCGATCCCAATCTCTGGCTGAACGTCATCGATGAAGCGCCTCGCCGGATGGCCGCGGCGCGCGGCTTCGTCCAGCAATGGGCTTGGCAGATCAGCGACCGGATGACGCCGCAACGTGGCGCCGTCCTCGGCATCGCGATCCTGCTGGCTCTTCTGCTGCTCGGCCCGGTCAGGATCTGGATCCAGCGCTACGGCCAGCGCTACGCGGCCGAACAGGTGCCGGCGACCCGTCTCCGCCGCTCTGCCGCCGCGATCTGGGTCATCCTCATCACTACCGCGGCGCCGATCGCCGCCGCCATGGTGCTCTATGTCGGCCTGACCGGCCCCGGTTTCGTGCCCGAACGCGCGGTGCCGTTCCTCGGGGTTCTCGTCCGGCTCGTCGCCTTCGTCGGTTTCATCGCCGGTCTCAGCCAGGCCATTTTCGCGCCGCGCTCGGCATCCTGGCGCATCCCTCCGATCGCCGACGACACGGCGGTTCGCCTCGCCCGCTACCCGCTCTGGATCGCCGGCGTCTTCGCGCTCGCCCGCTCGATCCAGGCCTTCTTCGACATCATCGGCGTCGGCCTGTCGACGACGATCCTGATCGACGGCCTCGCGGCGGCGCTCATCACCCTGATGTTCGCGGTGACGATCCGCCCGGTGAAGGCGGCGGAGGAGGAGCATGCGAGCGAGCATCCGGCGGAGCCCGGCCAGGAATTCCGCCTGTTCGGCCTGCTCCGCCTCGCCGCCTGGATCGCGGTCGTCGTCATCGTCGCCGCGCTGGTGCTCGGCTATGTCTCGCTCGGCTTTTTCCTGGCGACCCAGCTTATCTGGCTCAGCACGCTCGGCGCGGTGCTCTACATCCTGATGGCGCTGGTGGATGACCTCTTCACCGGTTGGGGGCCGACTAGCGCCGTATCGCGCTTCGCTCGCGGTACGATAGGCCTGCGGTCGGAGAGCTTCGACCAGCTCTGCGCGCTCGTCTCCGGCCTGCTCCGGCTGATCCTGATCGTCATCGCGATCATGCTCGCGGCCGCGCCATGGGGCATCCAGTCGGGCGACGCCACATCCTGGATCAGGCGCGCCTTCGCCGGCATCACACTCGGCGGCTTCTCGCTGTCACCCGGGGCGATCCTCGGAGCGATCGCCTTCATCGCCGGTGGCCTGCTGCTGACCCGTGCGGTGCAGCGCTGGCTCGATGCCAGCTATCTTCCGCGCACCCGCCTCGACGACGGCCTCAAGAACTCGATCCGCACGGCGACGGGTTATGCGGGAACGATCCTCGCCATCGGCCTTGCCATCTCTTCGCTCGGCTTCGGCCTCGACCGCATCGCCATCGTCGCCGGTGCGCTCTCGGTCGGTATCGGTTTCGGCCTCCAGTCGATCGTCTCGAACTTCGTTTCCGGCCTGATCCTCCTGGCCGAACGCCCGATCAAGGTCGGCGATTGGATCGGCATCGGGCCCGACGAGGGCAATGTCCGGCGCATCAGCGTCCGCTCGACCGTCATCGAGATGTTCGACCGCTCGACCCTGATCGTGCCGAATTCCGACCTGATCACGAAATCGGTCCGGAACCGCACTCATTCCAATCCGCTCGGGCGTGTCTCACTGCAGATCGGGACCGCGCACCAGGCTCCGGTCGCGGAGATCAAGCAGATCCTCCTGACCTCCGCGTCCGAGATCGCGGGTGTGCTGAAGACGCCCGCACCCGAGGTGCTGATCACCGGCACGACCGATCTCGGCGTGCAATGGACGCTCATCTGCGCGGTCGCGACGCCGCGACAGGTAGCCGCGACTCGCAGCGAACTGTATTTTGCGGTTTTGCAACGACTGCAAGCCAAGAATGTGAAGATTACCGCGTCGGCGGCGGCCTGATGTAACCGTTTGGGGGCTTCGTGAAATTTCTGTCTTCAGCCTTTGCGCTGCTCTCATGCGCCATGGTCACCGGTGGCCTTCTCGCGGCTTGCTCGACCTCGTCCTACGTTCCGGATCAGAAGCCGACCTTCTACCGCAACCTCTCGGCTCCCGGCTCGGAGGTGGACGGCGTCGCGGCGGCCTCGATGATCTCCGGCTATCGTGCCAACAAGGGCTTGGGGCCAGTCGTGCTCGATCCGACGCTGAACAAGCTCGCCAAGCAGCACGCGGTGGCCATGGCTCGCAAGACCAAGGTCGGTCACGATGTCGGCGATGGACCGCTCGACAAGCGCGCCAGGGCCGAAGGCTATGCCTACGCCCGCATCGCCGAAAATGTGGCGGGTGGCTACCAGACTCTCGCGGAGGCATTTTCCGGCTGGCGGGACTCTCCCGACCACAACAAGAACATGCTTATGCCAAAAGCGACCCGTATCGGCATCGGCGTCGCCCAGGCGCCGGGTTTCAAGTACAAGGTGTTCTGGTCGATGGTCGTCGCCGAGCCGGATACCAGTCCGACGCCTGTGATGGCGGGGCCGCCGATCATCGGCCTGATGCAGTGATTCGCCTTGCGGTTCGCGGGACGGTAGAAGAGAAATCTCGCTGGGGAGCCGAGACCAGTTTTGAGTAAGATCCGGTCAACCATTGCAGCCTTTGCCGCCGCCACCGTTCTGTGGTCGGTCGGCGCGCAAGCCCGTCCCGCAATCGTCATCGACGCCGATACCGGCCGTGTTCTCCATGCCGAGGATGCGACCCGCGAATGGTTCCCGGCTTCGCTCACCAAGCTGATGACCGTTTATGTGGTGCTGTCGAAGGTGAAGGCCGGGCAGATCAGCCTGGATACGCCTTTGCTCTACACCGAGCGCGCCCAGCGCGAGCCGCCGAGCAAGATGGGCTTTCCGCTCAACACCATCATCACAGTCGACAATGCGCTGAAGCTTCTGATGGTGAAGTCGGCCAACGACGTCGCCGTCACCCTCGCCGAAGGAACGGGCGGCAGCGTCGAGGCTTTCGTCGGCGACATGAACCGTGCGGCGTTCAAGCTCGGCATGACGCAGAGCCATTTCGAGAACCCGAACGGCTGGCACAATCCGGCGCAGTATACGAGTGCCCGCGATATGGCGATCCTCGCCCGAGCCATCTATCGCGACTTCCCGCAGTCGGCCGGCTATTACGATATCCAGGCGCTGATGCTCGGAAAGAAGCTGGTCCGCGGCCATAACCGCATCCTCGGTCGGTTCGAGGGCGCGGACGGTATGAAGACCGGCTTCACCTGTCCGTCGGGCTTCAACCTCGTCGCCAGCGCTCAGCGTGGCAAGCGCCACCTGATCGCGGTCGTGCTTGGCCATGAAACAGCGGCCGAACGTACCCAGCGCGCGGCCGAGCTTCTGGATAGCGGCTTCGGCTCCTTCTCCTTCTGGCGCACCGGCCAGTCCGTCGAGACTCTTCCCGCTGTCGCGGGCGATCCTCCCGACCTTCGCCCGGAAGTCTGCGGCAAGAAGAAAAAATCCGCGCCCGAGATCGGCGAAACCGAAGATGACGGCCAGCAGGTCGTCGGCGTGCGGCGGAACGAGGTCCTGTCCGGCCTCGTGACCAGCGCCTACGCGGCAGAGAGCAAGCCGCTCCTCATGGATAGGCCGGCTCCTGTCGTGCCGGTTCCCGCCTTCCTCGGCCCGAACCCGAACGGTCCGAAGGAATTCATCGCTCTGGCCGCCACCATGGCTCCGACCGCGCCTGCAGCACCGGCCGCGTCGGATACGACGCCAGCGGCCGCGGGCCCGGCCGTGCCGCTGCCCAAGCCGCGCCCGGCCAAAGCGAAGAAGTGACGACGGGCCTCGGCCGGGCAGTTCCGATCACCGTCCTGACCGGCTTCCTCGGTGCCGGAAAGACGACGCTCCTGAACCGCCTGCTGCGTCAGCCCGCGCTCGCGAACACGCTCGTCCTCGTCAACGAATTCGGCGAGATCGGTCTCGATCATCTCCTGATGCAGGGCGTCGAGGGCGACGTTGTCGAACTGTCCGGTGGATGTCTCTGCTGCGCGGTGCGAACCGACCTGATCGAGACTTTGTCCAATCTGATCGCCAAGCGAGATGCCGGGCAGCTATCCTACGAGCGCGTCATCCTCGAAACGACTGGGCTCGCCGACCCGATCCCGGTTCTGCATTCGCTGCAGACCGATCCCTATCTCGCGATGCGCTTTGCGCTGGACGGCGTCATCACGGTCGTCGATGCGGCGACGGGCGAGGGGGCTCTCAAGCACGAGGAGGCTGTCCGCCAGGTCGCGGTCGCCGACAGGATCGTGCTGACCAAGACGGACCTTCCGGAGGCCGATGAAGCGGATATTCGGCGCCGAATCTCCGAGTTCGTGCCCAACGCCACCCTGCTGGACGCGGCCAAAGGCGAGGCCGAGCCCGAGCGGCTGTTCGGTATCACGCCCTGGAGTTCGCTGGGTCTCCCAGAGGTCGTCGGCGAATGGCTGGCCGCCGAGGTGAAGGGCGAGAGAGTGGGGGAACACGGCCGCTTCCGCACGACCACGATCTGGAGCGACGCAGCGCTGCCGCCGATGGCATTCGGAATGTTCGTCGACCTGCTGAAGTCCGGCCAGGGACAGCGCATCCTCAGGCTCAAGGGGCTGGTGAAAGCGGCGGACGACCCGGAGCGTCCCGTCGTCATCCATGGCGTCCAGCATCTGTTCCATCCGCCGGTGCGTCTCGATAGCTGGCCGGATGACGACCACCGTACCCGCATCGTCGTGATCGGTGACGGCCTTGATGCAGATGTCATAGCGAAGCTCTACGACGCGTTCGCAGGTGTTCCCGGAGCGGAGCCGCCTGACCGCAGTGTGCTGTTCGCAACGGATGATCCGATAAGCCGCTGAACGGCTTGCGCGCGACGCGGGCAATGGGCTTGATGGCGCCAAGGGACGAAACAAAAACAAAGAGGCAGGCTTGGGCGTTTTCGACCGGGTTCGCAGGAATTGGGTGCTCGCGACCGGTGCGCTCCGCGCGCTGAGGGCGCTTGCGCCGATCATGAAGAACCGCAACCGGGTTTTCCCGGATGTCATTACCGAGCTCGCCGAAAAGCACGGCGACAAGACGGCCCTCATTGCCCATTGCGAGAGCTTCACCTTCCGCGAGATCGACGAGAGAGCGAACCGCTATGCCCGCTGGGCGCAGGCTAACGGCGTCCAGAAGGGCGACGTCGTCGCCCTGATGATGCTGAACCGGCCCGATTACATGGTGTTCTGGATCGGGGTGACGCGCGCCGGTGGCGTCGTCGCTCTGCTCAACACCAATCTGTCCGGCGCGGGTCTCGCCCATTGCGTGGACATCGTCTCGCCGAAGCATGTGATTGTCGGCGCCGGGCTGAGCGATGCATTCGGTACCGCCCACGGTTTGCTGAAGACGAAGCCGATCATTTGGGCGCACGGCGGCGAGGGTGGAGGCGATCCGCGCGTCGACGAGGCGATGAAGGGTTTCTCAGATGCGCCGCTGAGCGCCGACGAGAAACCGGCCCTCAACATCGAGGACCACGCGCTCTTCATCTATACGAGCGGCACGACCGGCCTGCCGAAGGCCGCGAACATCAATCATTACCGCCTGATGGCAATGACGCTCGGCTTCAGCGGCATCATGAACGTGCAGCCGAGCGACCGGATGTACGACACGCTGCCGATGTACCATTCGAACGGTGGCGTGCTGGCGACGGGCGCGACGCTCGTCGGCGGCGGCTCGGTCGTCATTCGCGAGAAATTCTCGGCGCGCGAGTTCTGGGCAGACGCGGCGCAGAGCGAGGCGACGCTCGTCTTCTACATCGGCGAATTGCTGCGATACCTGCTGAACGCCCCGCCCGGTCCGGCGGACAAGTCGCATAAGGTGCGCCTGTGCTGCGGCAACGGACTTCGCGGCGATATCTGGATACCGTTCAAGGAGCGCTTCGCGATCCCGCAGATCCTCGAATGGTATGCGGCGACCGAAGGCAATGTCGCGGTCTTCAACTGGGACGGCACGCCCGGCGCGGTGGGCCGCATTCCGTGGTGGCTCGAAAGCCGCTTCGTCGTGAAGATCGTCAAATTCGATCTGGATAGCGAGACGCCGCTTCGTGGGCTGGATGGCCTCTGTATCGAGGCAGAGCCGGGCGAGGCCGGCGAGGTCATCGGCCAGATCGTCAACGATCCGCAGAAGCCGACCAATCGCTTCGAGGGCTATGCCGACAAGGGCGCCACCGAATCGAAGATCCTCCGCGACGTCTTCAAGCACAGTGACATGTGGTTCCGCACTGGCGACCTGATGAAGAAGGATGAGGACGGCTACTTCTATTTCGTCGACCGCATCGGCGACACCTTCCGCTGGAAGGGCGAGAACGTCGCGACGATCCAGGTCGCCGAGGCGCTGACGGAATATGCGCAGGTCGAGGACGCTTTGGTCTACGGCGTCGAGGTTCCGGGATCGGACGGTCGCGCCGGCATGGCGAGCCTGGTGGTGAAGGAAGGCTTCGACCTCTCGGGCCTCGCCGAGCACGTGAAGAAGGAATTACCCGACTATGCCCGTCCGGTCTTCCTTCGCGTCACCGATGCGATCGATGTTACCGGAACCTTCAAGCCGCGCCGCGTCGAGATGCGGAAGGAGGGCTTTGATCCGGGCAAGGTGAAGGACAAGCTCTTCGTCCGCGATGCCGCGAGTGGTGCGTATCAGTCCCTCGACAAGGCGCGCTTCGAGCAGATCCAGGCAGGCAAGCTGCGGCCGTGACGGCTTTCCGCTCACCTGATGCGGTCGATCCGCGCGCCGTGATTTCCTTCTGGCGGGCGGCCGGGCCGGCACGCTGGTTTAGCCAGGATGAGCGCTTCGATGCGCTTGTCCTGATGCGCCTCGGCACGCTCCATGCGTGGGCGGCCATCGGAGCGCTCGACCATCTGGCTCGTACGCCGGAGGGATCGCTGGCCCTCCTCATCCTGCTGGATCAGGCGCCTCGCAACATGTTCCGCGGTTCCGCTCGTGCCTTCGAGACGGACGCCGACGCCCGTGACGTCGCGGAACATGCCATCGATCGAGGTTTCGACCGCCGCGTCCCGTACGCGCTGCGAAGCTTCTTCTATCTGCCCTTCATGCACTCCGAGAACCTGGAGGATCAGGCGCTCTGCGTCGAGCTCTACCGGCGGGCAGGCGACATGGAGAATTTGCGCTGGGCCGAACTCCACCGCGATATCATCGAGAAGTTCGGACGGTTTCCGCATCGCAACGCCTTGCTGGGCCGCGATACCACCGCCGAAGAGGGGCGGTATCTCGACGAGGGCGGTTTTCGCGGTTGAAAGCCAAGGTTTTTTAACTTCGCTCGCGCACAACCTCGGGCTGAATATCAGCCTGGGACCTCCCGTGAGTCAGTCCGCCGAGCCAGCCAGTTTGCGACCGAACCGCCTTAATGCCCTGGCGGTGCGCTTTGTGGCGTGGCGTCGCGACGGCAGCCATGAGGGTATCGCGACCCGCATGGCCTCGACGACCTTCCTGCTGCGCGTTTCGAATGCCGGTCTGGCGCTGGTCTCCCAAGTCATCCTGGCCCGCTGGATGGGTGAGCACGATTACGGCCTCTACGCCTATGTCTGGACCTGGTTGCTCTTGCTCGGCGGTCTCGCAAGCCTCGGCCTGCCGACGGCGATCCAGCGTCTCGTTCCCGAATACACCGAGCGCGGCGACTTCGACCGCCTGCGCGGGGTACTCCGGGAAGGCAGCCTGCTGACCCTCGGCACGTCGATCCTCACCGCTGGCTCGGCCTGCGCGCTTCTTTGGCTGTCCGAGGACAGCTTCCTCGACAGCGAATATCACTGGCCGCTCTACCTCGCCCTCGTCTGCGTGCCGGTCTACGCCCTGCTCGAATATCAGGAGGGCATCGCCCGCAGCTATCACTGGGCGAACCTCGCCTTCGCGCCGCCCTATCTCTATCGGCCGCTGATCCTGCTCGCCGGCCTGGCCTGCCTGGCTCTGCTCGGCATCACCATGTCCGCGACAGTCGTGATGTGGGTGACCCTCGCCTCGATCGTCGTCGCGGGTATCGGCCAGACCGTCGTCCTCTGGCGGAAGCTCCGAAAGGTGGTGCCGGCCGGTGGCCACAGGAGCGATCTCCGCTATTGGATGACGATCGCCTGGCCGCTTCTTCTGATCGACGGCTTCTACCTGTTGCTGACCTATACCGACGTGCTGATCCTGCAGCGCTTCGTCGGGCCGAACGAGGTTGCCGACTATTTCGCCGCGACGAAGATCATGGCGATCCTGTCCTTCGTCTCCTTCGCGGTGTCGACCGCGACGGCGCCCCGGTTCGCCCAATACGCGGTCAGCGGCGAACGCGAGAAGCTGTCGAGCTTTTTGCAGGACAGCATCCGCTGGACGTTCTGGCCATCGGTTGCGGCAGCTATCGGATTGCTGGTCTTCGGCGAATGGCTGCTCTGGCTGTTTGGACCGGACTTCGTCGATTCTTATTTCCTGCTGCCGCTGATCGCGATCGGCCTCGTCGCTCGAGCGGCGGTCGGTCCAGTCGAGCGCCTGCTGTCGATGGCCGGGGAACAGAAGCTCACGGCCCGCATCCACGCGGGAACATTGGTTCTCAACATCGTGCTCAATCTAATCCTGATCCCTCTGATGGGCGTCGCGGGCGCGGCGGTCGCGACCTCGATCGCGATGATCGCGCAATCCGTGGTCATGGCGATCGCCGCCCGGCGGACACTGGGTGTGAAGGTCTTCACCCGCCGCGCCTTCGGCTTCTCGCGCACCTAGCGGTCGAAGGTTTCGCCGTAGCGTTTGACGTTGCGGACATAGCCAGCGGCCGTCTTCAGGCAGCCCTCAACCTCTTCATCCGTCAGTTCGCGTACGGCCTTTGCTGGTGATCCGAGGATCAGCGTCCGGTCCGGAAACTGCGAGCCTTTCGTCACAAGCGCATTGGCGCCGACGAGGCAGCCCTTCCCGATGACGGCGCCGTTCAGAACCGTCGCTCCCATGCCGATCAGTGAGCCGTCACCGACGGTGCAGCCATGGACGATGGCGCTGTGGCCGATCGAGCAATTCTCGCCGAGTGTCAGGGGAAATCCCGGATCGACATGCAGCACCGAGCCGTCCTGTACGTTCGAATTCGGGCCGATCGTGATCGGCTCGCTGTCGGCTCTCAGCACCGCCCCGAACCAGATCGTCACACCTTCGTTCAGACGGACATCGCCGATCAGCCGGCAATCGGGGGCCAGCCAGTAAGTGCCGTCGGCGGGCAGGGTGGCGCGAAGTGGGCCTAGATTGTGGACGGGCAAGATGGGCTCATCGGGAGGTCATTGAAGGCTGGCAGACCGTTACCAGATAGCGGCGCCTGCGACGACGCGGAAATGTGTTTGGAGCCGGAGCCCGCTTTCGTGCGTTTCTGTTGTGCGACGACAGCAGCACGGCCCGACATGACTGAACCCGAGATCCTGTTTTTCGAAGAAGACAAGCGCATTCCGAATTCGGCGCTTCCTGTTCTGCTCTACCGAGACGTCTTTCCTCCCCGCGATCATCTCGCAACCCATCTCGAGAGTTTGTTCGGAGCCAATGGCTGGACGAATTCCTGGCGGGCGGGCCTCTACGACTATCATCACTTCCACTCGACCGCCCACGAGGTCCTCGGCATCGCCCGTGGCACGGTGACGGCGATGATCGGCGGCGAGCACGGCCAGGCGATCGAGATGAAGCCCGGCGACGTGATCGTTCTACCGGCCGGCACCGGGCATAAATGCGAGAGCGCCAGCAGCGACATCCTGATCGTCGGCGCTTATGCGGGCGGAAGGAGCTGGGATCTCAGGACCGGAAAGGTCGACGAGCGTGACGAGGTGATGCGCAACATCGCCCGCGTGCCGCTGCCGGAAAGCGACCCGGTGACCGGAAAATCCGGCGCGTTGACCCAGAAATGGCGGCGCACCACCGCCGCCTGATCAGTCGTCGAAGCTCGGCACCGGTTCGGCGAGTTCGGCTTCGAGGAAGCTCTTCGCATTCTGCGGCGGGATGTCGGTTGAGATGAAGCTGCGGCCGATGCCGCGCACCAGGATGAACGTCAGGCGTCCGGCCTTCACCTTCTTGTCCTGCGCCATCAGGTCCATCAGCCGGTCGGCATTTCCGACCTCCCCGGGAATGTCCGAGATCCTGGTCGGCAGTCCGACAGCGCGGAGATGATCGACGACGCGATCCGCTTCGGCCTGGGATACGAGACCGAGGCTCGCCGAGAAGCGGAACGCGAGGGCCAGGCCGATGGCGACGGCTTCGCCATGGACGAGGCGCGTGCCGTCATAGGCGACCGCGCCTTCGAGTGCGTGCGCGAAGGTATGCCCGAGATTGAGGAGCGCGCGATCGCCGGTCTCGAATTCGTCGCGCGAAACGATCGAGGCCTTCGAGGCGCAGCTCTTGGCGATGGCTCGCGTGCGCGCCGCGCCGCCGGCGAACACGTCCTGCCAATTGCGCTCCAGCCACATGAAGAATTCGGTGTCGTCGATCAGTCCGTATTTGACGACTTCGGCATAGCCGGCGCGGAATTCGCGCGGCGACAGCGTGTCCAGGACGTCGGTATCGGCGAGGACGAGACTCGGCTGGTGGAAGGAGCCGATGAGGTTCTTGCCGACCGGGGTATTGATGCCGGTCTTGCCGCCGACAGACGAATCGACCTGGGCGAGGAGAGAGGTCGGCGCCTGGATCGCGCGGACACCGCGGCGAAGCACGGCCGCTGCGAAGCCCGCGAGATCGCCAACGACACCGCCGCCAAGCGCGAGAACGAGATCGCCGCGTTCGATCCTGGCAGCCAGCAGACCGGCGCAGACCTTTTCGAGATGGGCGAAGCTTTTCGTCGATTCGCCCGGCGGAACGATGATCGGGGCGGCATTGATCCCAGCCGCCTCCAGCGAGGCCATGACCGGTTCGAGATGAAGACCCGCCACCGTCTGGTCGGTGACGACGGCGACATTGCGGGCGCCGAGTGCCTTCGCCGCATCCCCGGCCTCAGCGAGGACGCCGGGGCCGATCTTGATCTCATAAGACCGGTCGCCGAGCGAAACCGGAACCACGGTCAGGTCGTCGGGAGCGAACACGGTCATGTTTCGGCACTGCTTCCTTTGAGGAATCGGTCGATCGCCGCAAGAGTCTCCGCGATCATCGTCTCGTGCGGGACATCGTGCGATACGACCGTGATATCTGCCGTGGCGTAAACCGGTTCGCGCTGCGCAAGCAAGGTCCGAAGCGTGTGGTCCGGATCGTCGGTCTTCAAGAGCGGACGATTGCTGCGCTTGCGGACGCGACGGATCAGAACCTCCGGATCCGCCTTCAGCCAGATGGAAATTCCATGTTCGCCGACCCGCTGGCGCGTGATCGGGTCCATCCAGGCGCCGCCACCGGTGGCGATCACCGAAGGACTTTGGTCGAGCAGGCGCGAAACGACACGAGCCTCACCGGCGCGAAAATAGGGTTCGCCGTGGCGGGCGAAGATGTCGGGGATCGACATGCCGGCTGCCTTCTCGATCTCGGTGTCGGCGTCGACGAAGGGCATGCCTAGCGTTCTTGCCAAGCGCCGGCCGAGAGACGACTTACCGGCGCCCATCATGCCGACCAGCACGACCGAGCGCTTGCCGAGCGACGGACGCACGCGCGCGCCCATCGCGTCCAGCGCGTCGTTCTTTTCCGGAAGGTGCTCGGCGTCCATGTCGCGGGTTGGTTGCCACCAAAGGGAAAAGCCCGCAAGGGGAGGGGCCGTTTTCATGATTGCGTTCGGCTCGTACGCGTGATTCTTAAACCAATCGCCGTCACGTCCGGATTCGATGCCGAGCACGTTCCGCCTCTTGCGAAATCTCCTTCTGCTCGCCGCCCTGGTCTGGGCCGGACTGTGGGCGCTCGCGACATTCGTCGAGCCGACCCCGCGTGAGATGTCGGTAACCGTGCCGATCGACGTGGATCGATGACGGCCCGGCATATCGAGAGCTTTCTCGAAATGCTCTCTGCCGAGCGGGGAGCCGCCGCGAACACCCTCGATGCCTATCGGCGGGATATCGGGGACTACGCCGACTTCCTGGGTTCCGCCGGGCGGGACGCGCTGTCGGCGACATCGGAAGATCTGCGATCCTGGCTGAGCGATCTCGCCTTTCGTGGCTTCAAGACGTCGTCAGCGGCGCGGCGGTTGTCGGCGGCCAAGCAGTTCCACCGCTTCCTCTACACGGAGAATATTCGAGGCGACGATCCCGGCGCCGCATTGTCCGGACCGAAGCGCGGCCGGTCTCTGCCGAAGGTCCTGTCGGTCGCGGAGGTCGAGAAGCTGCTCGACCGGGCGGGCGAAGGGCTGGCCGATCCGGAGAAGCCGCTTCCGGAGAGGCTGCGCCGAGCGCGGATGACGGCCCTGCTCGAAGTGCTTTATGCGGCGGGCCTTCGCGTCTCCGAACTCGTGGCGCTTCCCAGAAGTGCGGCGCGGCCGGGGACCAAGGTGCTCGTGATCAAGGGCAAAGGCGGGCGGGAGAGGCTCGTCCCCCTGACCGACGCCGCGAAGTGGGCGATGGCGGCCTATCTCGAACTTCTCGACGGAATGGGTGGCGAAACTTCACCACATCTTTTCCCCTCGATCGGGGAAAGCGGACATCTCACCCGCCAAGCGTTCGCGCGCGATCTCAAGACGGTCGCTGCGGGTGCCGGGATCGATCCGAAGCGGGTCAGCCCGCACGTGCTAAGGCACGCATTCGCCAGTCATCTTCTGCAGAACGGTGCCGATCTGAGATCGGTCCAGCAACTCCTCGGCCATGCCGACGTCGCGACCACGCAGATCTATACCCATGTGCTCGACGAGCGGGTTGCCGCGATGGTTCGCGACCTGCATCCGCTGTCCGACAGCGAACCGAACGCTTGACTCGGCTGTTCCCCGGAAGCAGGTTCCGCGCTCGCTAGAAAGGCCCCTGCCTCGCAGAGGGCGCCCACGGGGTAAAAGCACCCGATCATGCGCAGCTATCTCGATTTCGAAAAACACGTCGCCGAGCTCGAAGCCAAGGTCGACGAATTGCAGGCCCTTGGCCAAGCCGGTGAAGCAGTGGAGATCGAGGACGAGATCGGTCGCCTCCGCCACAAGGCCGACGAGGCGCTGGACGACCTCTACGCCAAGCTGACGCCCTGGCAGAAGACCCAGGTCGCGCGCCACCCGAACCGGCCGCATTTCAACGACTACATCTCCTCGCTGTTCGACGAATTCACCGAACTCGCGGGTGATCGCAAGTTCGGTGACGATGCGGCGATCGTCGGCGGCTTCGCCCGTTTCCGCGGCGCGCCCGTCCTCGTCATGGGCCATGAGCGCGGTTCGGACACCGAGAGCCGCCTGAGGCATAATTTCGGCATGGCCCGCCCCGAGGGTTACCGCAAGGCCGTCCGGCTGATGGAGATGGCCGACCGGTTCGACGTGCCGATCGTGACGCTGGTGGATACGGCAGGCGCTTTCCCCGGTCTCGACGCCGAGGAACGCGGACAGGCGGAAGCCATCGCCCGCTCGACGGAGGCCTGTCTCAATCTCGGCGTGCCGAACGTCTCCGTGATCATCGGCGAAGGTGGTTCCGGCGGCGCGATCGCGATTGCGACCGCGAACAACGTCCAGATGCTGGAACACTCGGTCTATAGCGTGATCTCGCCCGAGGGCGCGGCCTCGATCCTGTGGCGTGATTCGGCGCGCGCGGCGGACGCGGCCACCAACCTCAAGATCACTGCACAGGACCTGCTGAAGCTCGGTGTCATCGACGGCATCATTCCGGAGCCGATCGGCGGCGCGCATCGCGACCGAGACGCCGTCATGGCCTCGGTCGGCGACGCCGTGGCCTTCGCCTTTGATAATCTTGCTGGATTGGATCGCGACGCGGTTCGCCGCCATCGTCGGGAGAAGTTCCTGGCGATCGGACGCAACATTCCTCAATAAGGACACGATTCCGGGCGATCTTGCCGTAACGGCTTTGTAAGGCTATGGCTCTTAATTCTGGGGGACACGGCGGGTAATTTTCCGTCGCGGAGAGATAGAGCGCATGACGCGTCGGCTCACCTTGGCTGTCCTTTTCGGTGCTGCGGCGATCACACTCGCCGGCTGCCAGACCGAGACTGCGAGCAGCGGTCCTAAAGAGCAGCGGGCGATTTCCCCGAAGACCGTTGCCCTCATGGAAAAGAAGGGCATGCGCAAGGAGGATCCCATCCTCGTGCGCATCTACAAGGAAGATTCCCAGCTCGAAGTCTGGAAGAAGAAGCGCGATACCGGTCGCTACGCTCTTCTGAAGACTTATGAGATCTGCCGCTTCTCGGGCGATCTCGGCCCGAAGAAGACCGAGGGCGACAGGCAGTCTCCCGAAGGCTTCTATACGATCGCTCCGGGGCAGATGAACCCGAAGTCGAGCTATTATCTCTCCTTTGATCTCGGCTTCCCGAATGCCTACGACCGCAGCCTCGGCCGATCCGGGGCCCATCTGATGGTTCATGGCGATTGCCTGTCGAAAGGCTGCTACGCGATGACCGACGAGCAGATCGCCGATGTCTACGCGCTTGCCCGCGAGGCTTTCAAAGGGGGGCAGCGCGGATTCCAGGTCCAGGCGCTGCCGTTCCGCATGACGGCGGAGAATCTGGCTCGCCGCCGCGACAATGCGAATCTGGCCTTCTGGAAGAATCTCAAGGAAGGCACCGATCATTTCGAGGTCTCCGGCCTCGAGCCCAAGGTCGATGTCTGCGGCAAGAAATACGTGTTCGACGCGACGGCGGAAGGCGGCTCATTCGATCCGAATGCGGCTTGCCCGACCTATCAGGTCGATCCCGCGATCGCCCAGGCCGCCGCCAAGAAGGCGGAGGCCGACGACAAGAAGTTCGCCGAGCTCGTGAACGAGGGCGTGCAGGTCGCCGAGGCCTATATCCCGCAGAACGGTCGCGTCCGCCGCACGCTGGAGGAGCCCGTTCTGTCGCCGGCCATGATCGCTGCCGCGAAGCAGACCGCGCCAATGACGCCGATTCCGAACAATGGCGGCCCGGCCTCGACATCGCAGCCGACGACCGCTCTGGCAATGGCCGAGGGTGCTGTGCCGACTCCGGTCCCGTCGCCTTACGCCTCAGCCCAGCCGAAACCTCAGCAGCAACAGCAGTCCTCGGGTGGGATGTTTGCCTGGCTCGGCACGTCGAAATCCGACAAGCCCGCTGAGCTCGACACTCCCCAGACTCCAGCCGCGCGCGCAGGTGCGACGCCAAGCGAGACGACGGGTGCGGTTACTTTGGCTTCCGCAACGAGCCGTCCGGCCGCGGCTCCGGCATCTGTCCGCGCCGCGCCCATCACTGCCTCGCTTGCTCCAACGACGTCTGAAAAGCCGTTCTACAAGCGTTGGCTGAGCTTCGGTGGTGGTGCCGAGGAGAAGGCACAGACGCCGGCTCCGGCTGCCGCTGCTGCCGTACCTACTCCGGCTCCGAAGCCGACAACGGCTCCTGCGGTTCACCCGGCGCCGAAACCCGTTGCCGCTGCCCCGGCCGCGCCTGAATCCAAGCCGGCTCCACAGACCGCTTCGGCGGCGCCATCGCACCCCAATGGCCTGCCGCCGGTTAGTGTCGATCCATACGGGTTCAGCACGCCGATCCTGAACTCGGGCGGCTTCTCCCGCTAACGCGTTCAATTCCCAACATGAAAAAGGCCGCGCGAGCGGCCTTTTTCATTGATCTGAACGCCTGCCGACCGGTCAGAACCGACCGTGGCAGTGTTTGAACTTCTTCCCGGAGCCGCAGGGGCACATCGCATTGCGCGGAACCTTGCCCCAGGTCGACGGGTCGTTCGGATCCACGCCTTCCGGAAGAACCAGCACGTCCTGATCGGCCTCCGCCAGAGCGAGCTCGTCCTGGCCGGTGAACGGGCTCAGATGATGGGCCTGCATCGGCGGCAGTTCGTCTTCCATCATGAGCGGCGGTGACTGGACGAGTTCGACGCGCGACAGCTGACCGGTGACGACCTCGCGAAGACGGCCGAGCATCGCCTGGAAGAGCTCGAAGGCTTCCGTCTTGTATTCGTTCAGCGGATCGCGCTGACCGTAGCCACGCAGACCGATGACCTGACGGAGATGGTCGAGCGTCGAGATGTGCTCGCGCCACAGACCATCGAGTGTCTGCAGAACGACCGCCTTCTCGATCTGGCGCATGACGTCCGGCCCGAAGCGGGCGGCCTTGGAGGCCATCGCCTCGTCGGCGGCGTTCTTGATGCGCTCGCGGATCTCTTCGTCGGCGATGCCCTCTTCCTGCGCCCAGTCGGAGACCGGGAGGTCCAGAGCGAGGACACGCTCGACGTCTTCCTTCAGGCCCTCAATGTCCCATTGTTCGGCATAAGCGTTCTCGGGCACGCGAGCGCTGACGAGGTCGTCGACGATACCATGGCGCATATCGGCGACGGTCTCGGCGAGGTCGTCTTCCTGCAGCAGCTCCTGACGCTGCTCGAACACGACCTTTCGCTGATCGTTCAGCACGTTGTCATATTTCAGCAAGTTCTTGCGCATGTCGAAATTGCGCGCCTCGACCTTTTTCTGCGCCCGCTCCACCGCCTTGTTGATCCAGGGATGGATGATCGCCTCGTCTTCCTTGAGGCCAAGCTTCTGCAGCATGCCGTCCATGCGATCGGACCCGAAGATTCGCATCAGGTCGTCCTGCAGGGACAGGTAGAATTTCGAATGGCCGGGGTCACCCTGGCGGCCGGAACGACCGCGCAACTGGTTGTCGATACGGCGGCTCTCATGCCGCTCGGTGCCGACGACAAAGAGGCCGCCGGCTTTCAGCGCCACCTCTTTCTTGGCGGCGATATCGGCCCGGATCTCGGCGACCTGGGCGTCGAATTCCGGCGTGCCTTCCTGCAGCTCCTCGCATTCACGCTGGATGCGCATGTCGGCGTTGCCGCCGAGCTGAATGTCGGTGCCGCGACCGGCCATGTTGGTCGCGATCGTCACCGCACCGGGGACGCCGGCCTGAGCGACGATGAAGGCTTCCTGCTCATGATAGCGGGCGTTCAGCACCTGGTGCTCGACGCCGGCCGCCTTGAGGGCTTCGGACAAAGTCTCGGATTTCTCGATCGATGTCGTGCCGACAAGGATCGGCTGTCCGCGCTCGCGGCAGTCGGTGACGAGGCGGATGATCGCCCGGTTCTTTTCTTCCTGGGTACGATAGACCTCGTCGTCGTCGTCGATGCGCTGGACCGGTAGATTGGTCGGCATCTCGATGACTTCGAGATTGTAGATGTCCATGAACTCGTCCGCCTCGGTAAGGGCGGTACCGGTCATGCCGGCGAGCTTCTCGTAGAGGCGGAAATAGTTCTGGAAGGTGATCGAGGCGAGCGTCTGGTTCTCGGGCTGGATCGCGACGCGCTCCTTGGCCTCGAGCGCCTGATGTAAGCCTTCGGAATAGCGGCGGCCCGGCATCATGCGGCCGGTGAACTCGTCGATGATGACGACCTCGCCGTTCTTGACGATGTAGTCCTTGTCGCGCTGGAACAGGCGATGCGCGCGGAGCGCCTGATTGATGTGGTGGACGACGGTGACATTCTCGACGTCGTAGAGGCTCTCACCCTTCAGGAGACCGGCCGCACCCAGCAGGCCCTCCATGAATTCGTTGCCGTCTTCGGTCAGCGCAACGGTACGCTGCTTCTCGTCGACCTCGTAATGCTCCGGCGCGAGCTTCGGAATGAAGCCGTCGAGCGTGATGTAGAGCTCGGAGCGGTCTTCCAGCGGGCCGGAGATGATCAGCGGCGTGCGGGCTTCGTCGACCAGGATCGAGTCCACTTCGTCGACGATCGCGAAGAAATGGCCGCGCTGCACCATGTGCGCGGCGTCGTACTTCATGTTGTCGCGCAGATAGTCGAAGCCGAGTTCGTTGTTCGTCGCGTAGGTGACGTCGCAGGCGTAGGCCTCGCGGCGCTCGTCGTCGTCCATGCCGTGGACGATCATGCCGGTCGTGAGGCCAAGGAAACGGTAGATTCGACCCATCCAGCCGGCGTCGCGTGTCGCCAGATAGTCGTTGACGGTCACGACGTGGACGCCGCGGCCGGTCAGGGCATTAAGGTAGACGGGCGCCGTTGCGACCAAAGTCTTACCTTCGCCGGTCTTCATTTCGGCGATGCCGCGTTCGTGAAGAACGATGCCGCCCATCAACTGGACATCGAAATGGCGCTGGCCGAGGACGCGCTTGGCCGCTTCGCGAACGGTCGCGAAGGCGGGTGCAAGAAGGTCGTCGAGGGTCGCGCCTTCCGCCAGTTGCTGGCGGAAGATGTCGGTGCGGGCGCGCAACTGCTCGTCAGTGAGAGCGGAGACTTCAGGCTCCAGCGCATTGATTTCAGCCACGCGGGAGCGGTGGCCTTTCAACCTGCGGTCATTCGAAGAACCGAAAAGGCGAGCTAGCGCGCCGAGCATCAAAGCCTCATGAATTGTCGCGTCTTTTCAAGAAACGCCTGCGGACGGCCCGCGGCTGCACCGAACGCTTCCTCACAAAGTAGCGCGCGAGCGGAGATGCGGTGATCCCCTGTAACTAGATTCCGTCAGGAGTACAGACGGTCGCGGGCAGAATTATGAACGCCTCCGAGGGTTGTCAATGCGCCCCTTTTCGGAGCAATCTCCGCCGCCTGCGGCCTAGGAGCCGCCTGACGAGGTATCCGTCTCTATGATGTTTCAGATTTCAGGCCGTTCGGGCCATGCCGCGCGTGCGATGGCGGCAGCCGGCTTTCTGGCCCTGTGCGCCGCGGTTCCTGCTCTTGCGCAGACCCCCGCGCCTGCTCCCGCGACCCAGACCGCGCCGATCGATCCGAACACGGTTGTCGCGACCATCGACGGCCAGCCGCTGACCGAGCGCGAAGTGCAGGCCGCGGTCGCCGAGATCGGTCCCTCCCTCGGCGGCGCGCTCGATCCGGAGAAGCGTGACCAGATCATCGGCTTCCTGATCGACATCAAGCTCGCCGCCCGCGCGGCCGAGAAAGAGAAGCTGGCGGACACGCCGGAATTCCAGACCGAAATGGCATTTCTGCGCGACAAGGCGCTGATGCAGGCCTTGCTCGACAAGCGTGGCAAGGACGCCGTGACCGAGCAGACGGTCAAGCAGATCTACGACGACACCGTGAAGGACCTGAAGCCCGAGCAGGAGGTCCATGCCCGCCATATCCTGGTCGAGACCGAGGACGAAGCGAAGGCCGTTGAGGAGCGCCTGAAGAAAGGCGAGGACTTCGCGGTGATCGCCAAGGAAGTCTCGAAGGATCCGGGTTCCGGCGCCCAGGGCGGCGATCTTGGCTTCTTCACCAAGGACCAGATGGTTCCGGAGTTCGCTGACCAGGCTTTCAAGCTGGAGCCCGGCAAGATTTCCGATCCGGTGAAGTCCCAGTTCGGCTGGCACGTCATCAAGGTCGAGGAGAAGCGCGAGAAGCCGATCCCGACGCTCGACCAGGTTCGCGATCAGATCGAGCAATACGCCAACCGGCGCGCTCAGCAGGAGGCCATCCAGAAGCTCCGCTCGGACGCCAAGATCGAGCGCAAGGACGCACCGGCGCAACCCGACGCACCCAAGCCCGCGCAGTAATCCCGGCGATGGGGGGCAAGATCTCGCCGCTGGCGCCGGAACGATTTCCGGCGCTGCCGCCGGTTGCCGGCGTGTCGATCGCGACCGCCGAGGCCGGCATCAAATACAAGAACCGCACTGATGTGCTGCTCATGACGTTCGCGCCCGGCACGACCGTCGCGGGCGTCTTCACCACATCGAAATGCCCTTCGGCCGCGGTCGACTGGTGCAGAACAGCTCTACCCTCGGGCAAGGCCCGGGCACTGGTCGTCAATTCGGGCAATGCCAACGCCTTCACAGGCAAGAAGGGCCGCGAGGCGACCAAGCTCACTGCGGAGCTCGCGGCCAAGGCCCTTGGTTGCGCGGAGGACGAGATATTTCTCGCCTCGACTGGCGTAATCGGCGAGCCGCTCGACGCAACCAAATTCGCTGGTGTGATGGACACGCTCGCGGGATCAGGCGTCGTGGATGCCTGGGAAGCCGCCGGCCGCGCGATCATGACGACCGACACCTTCCCGAAGGGGGCGACCGCCAAGGTTGATCTCGACGGCGTGCAGGTGACGATCTGCGGCATCGCCAAAGGCGCGGGCATGATCGCGCCCGACATGGCGACGATGCTGTCCTTCGTCGCGACGGACGCGCCGATTTCCGCGCCAGTGCTTCAGAAGCTCCTGAGCCGTGGAACGACCACGAGCTTCAACTGCACGACGGTCGATGGCGATACCTCCACTTCGGACACTTTGATGGCATTCGCAACCGGTTCAGCCGGCGGGCGCCCGATCGAGAGCGACAACGACCCGCGAGTGGCCGTGTTCGCCAAGGCGCTTGATGGCGTCCTCGAGGATCTCGCCCAGCAGGTCGCGAAGGATGGCGAAGGCGCAACCAAGTTCGTGACCGTCCAGGTCCAGGGTGCGGAAAACGACGCAGCCGCGCGCAAGATCGGGTTGTCGATTGCGAACTCGCCGCTGGTGAAGACAGCGATTGCGGGCGAGGACGCCAATTGGGGCCGCATCGTCATGGCTGTCGGCAAGGCTGGCGAGGCGGCGGATCGCGACAGGCTGGCGATCTGGTTCGGCGATATACGCGTTGCCGTCGATGGCGAGCGCGATCCCGGCTACGATGAGGCGATGACCTCCGCCTACATGAAGAACCAGAACATCGATATCCGAGTCGATCTCGGGCTGGGCTCTGGCAAGGGCCGCGTCTGGACCTGCGATCTGACTGCCGAATACATCGCCATCAACGCCGATTATCGCTCGTAGAATTTGCGCGTCCGCGAGTCTCGTATCTCGCGGGCGGCTCGTTAACGAATTGAGCCCATCATGACCGCAGCAACGGTATCAACCCGGCTTGTCCTGGTCGCGGCCTGCGCGCTCGTCGACCTCGACGGCAGGATTCTCCTGGCCCAGCGTCCCGAGGGCAAGCCGATGGCCGGTCTTTGGGAGTTTCCCGGAGGCAAGGTCGAAGCCGGCGAGACGCCGGAAACGACATTGATCCGGGAGCTCGCGGAAGAACTGGGAATAGTGGTCAAGGAAGACTGCCTGGCGCCGCTGACATTCGCCAGCCACGCCTATGAGAACTTCCACCTCCTGATGCCGCTCTACATCTGCCGGCGTTGGGAAGGCATGGTGCAGCCGCTGGAAAGCCAGAAGCTCACCTGGACGGAACCGAAGAAGTTGAGAAGCTTCCCGATGCCGCCCGCGGACGAACCACTGATCCCGGCTCTGATCGATCTTCTGTGAACGGTTCGAGTGGGGCGGAATGGTACATCAGTTCGGAAACCTCGTTCGCAGCTTCGGCCGTGACGAAAGTGGCGCGACCGCAATCGAGTATTCCCTGATCGCCGTCATTGTCTCGGTCGGGATCGTGGCTTCGCTTCCAGGGCTCCGGGACAGTATCGACGGACTCTTCCAGCAGGTACTGGCGGCTGTCCAGAACCCGGGCTAGCTGGGCTTCACGCCACTCGGGATCTCGACCGTCCCCAAGGCGTCGGCCAGTCGGTGACGGGCGGAGCCGGGCCGAAGCGGCTTTTGCTGGCTCTCATGCGGCACCCAGCCCGACATCCAGACGATCTCGACTGTCACGCGCAGGCGTCCGTCCGGGTCGGAGAACCTTTCCTGATAGATTTCCGCCAGCCGGGCCAGGGTTTCGCGGCGCAGGGGCGTCTTGCTGCGGGCGAGGAGCGGGTTGGTCGCTCCGAGCGCCCTGAGATCACGGAAGAGGCCGAAGATGTCGCCATACCGAACCGTGATCTTTTCCGAATCGACGACCGGCAACGCAAAACCCGCGCGCTGAAGCAGCGAGCCGAGATCGCGCACGCCGGCGAACGGGATGACGCGCGGGCTCACTCCTCCCGCAGTGTCGGCTTCGGCTTCCGAAAACGCTTCACGGAGCTCGATGAGCGTGTCGCCGCCGGGAACGGCGGCCGTGAACAGGCCGTCCGGTTTCAGTGCCCGGCGAATCTGCAGGAGAAGGCCGGGCAGGTCCTCCACCCAGTGCAAGGCGAGCGCCGATGCAACGAGGTCGAGCGAGCCTTCGGCGAAAGGCAGCACATAGTCGCGATTCAGAAGATCCCTATCGGCGCGACGGATATTGTTGACCCTCGGCAAGGCCGACAGCGGTCCGGACAGGCCGGGCTCCGGCGTGCCCAGATCGAGCGCGTTGTCGAAGTCCCGGAGGACGCCTGCGAGTCGCTCCGCCATCTCCTCCGACACGCGCGGAAGAAGAACATCGTCCGACTGCCCGTCGAGGCGTGCTCGGTTCTGGCGGGCGCGGATGAGGTCGTAGTCGAAGAGTTCTGGGGCGGACATGGCGGTCATATGGAGGTGCCGGAGACGCCGGTCAAACCTTCCATCCAGCAAAGGTTCCGCTAAGCTTCCTGAAAGATGGATAGTGAGACAGGCATAGCGCACTCAATCGGCGCCAGCGCGCATCGGATCGCCCGGCTGTTGGGGCGGGCGATGCTCGATTTCGCTATGCCGCCGCTTTGCCTTGCCTGTTCGAAGCCCGTTGGCTCGCCTGGCTCGCTCTGCGTTCAATGCTGGCAGGGCCTCGATTTCATCTCGCCGCCCTATTGCCAGCGGCTCGGTACGCCGTTCGAAGCCGATCTCGGAGAGGGGCTGATCTCGCTGAAGGCGATTGCCGAACCGCCCGTCTTCGGCAGGGCGCGGGCCGTCGCCCGATTCGACGGAACGGCGCGGGAACTGGTCCATCGGCTGAAATACTCCGATCGTCTTGATCTCGCCGGAGCAATGGGGAGCTGGATGGTGCGCGCCGGTGCCGAAGTCCTGATCGAAGGCAGCGTGCTGGTGCCGATCCCACTTTACAGGACACGCCTCTGGCGGCGGCGATTCAACCAGTCCGGAGAACTCGCCAAGGTGATTGGCAGAGCGAAGGTGCTCGAAGTCGATCATCAGGCGTTGCGCAAGGTGAAGGCGACACCGAGCCAGACCGGCCTGAACGCCCGGCAGCGCAAGGAGAACCTCGCAGGAGCCTTCAAGGTCAGGGATGAGGCGCAGGGACGGATTGCCGGACGGCGCGTGGTTCTGGTCGACGATGTAATGACGACAGGCGCCACACTCAATGCGGCGGCCCGGGTGCTTCTCCGCGCAGGCGCTTCGGAGGTGGATGCAATGGTGTTTGCCCTTGTGGCGGAGCGGGTCTAAGCCTCCTATATCTCCGGGAGATTTGAGTTTCCCGTGAGCGACGAATGGCGAACGTTACAATCTACACAAAGCCGTGGTGCCCTTATTGCGATGCCGCGCGCGAGCTTCTGACCGGCAAGGGAATCGACTTCACCGAGATCGATATTTCGGGCAAGGCTGAAATTCGCGCCGAGATGATCCAGCGCGCGAATGGCCGGACCACGGTGCCGCAGGTTTTTGTCGGTGATCGCCACCTTGGCGGCTGCGATGACATTTATGCGCTTGATTCAGTGGGTAAGCTCGATCCGGTCCTGGCAGGATAAGATACGGAAATGACAGCGGAGACAGAGTTCACGGTCGGCCTGGTCCAGATGCGGACCGGGCAGAGCGTCGCCGCTAATATAGAGGCGGCGAGCGAACTGATCCGCGAGGCCGCGAAGGCTGGCGCGGACTATGTTCAGACGCCGGAGATGACGGCGCTTATGGTGCGTGACCGCGAACGGCTGATGGCGACGATCACTGACGAGGAGCATGATCAGGCGCTGAAGGCATTCCGCGATCTGGGCAAGGAACTTGGTATTTTCCTGCATATCGGCTCAATGGCGATCCGGATTCCGGGCCATCAGCGAGTGGCGAACCGCGGGTTTCTCATCTCCCCGGACGGCGAGATTCGGGGCCGCTACGACAAGATCCATATGTTCGACGTCGATCTCGCCAAGGGTGAGAGCTGGCGGGAATCGCAGACTTACCAGCCCGGCGAAATCGCTGTCGCCGCTGATCTGCCCTGGGGTCGGATTGGGCTAGCCATTTGTTATGACTTGCGTTTTTCGGCCCTGTTCCGCGCTCTCGCCGAGGCTGGAGCGGACTTCCTGACGGTGCCGGCGGCATTTACCCAGCAGACGGGCGAAGCGCACTGGCATGCGCTCCTGCGTGCCCGGGCAATCGAGACGGGGAGCTTCGTGTTCGCGGCCGCTCAGGGGGGAACCCATGAGGACGGGCGCGAGACCTACGGGCATAGCCTCGTGGTCGATCCATGGGGGCGAATCCTCGCCGAGGGCGGTACGGAGCCGGGCGTTATCGTGGCCAAAATTGACACGAAACTCGTCGCAAAAGCGCGTTCGGCAATCCCCGTGCTTCAGAATGGGCGGCGGTTTTCCGTTTCCTCTCCGGAGGTTACGCCACTCCGCGAGGTCTCGGCGTGATCCGATATACGCTCCAGTGCGAACGCTCGCACGGTTTCGACGGCTGGTTCCGCTCGTCCGGAGACTTCGATCTGCAGGCCGAGGCAGGACTGTTGTCGTGCCCGCTTTGTGGGTCCGTCGCGATCGAGAAGGGGCTGATGGCGCCCGCCGTTCGGACTGCCGAGAAGGTCGCTGAATCGACACCGGTCACCGCGGAGCGCGCGGAATTGCCGAACAGCGGCGACGTTGCCCTGCTCGGTGACAAGGAGCAGCGGCTCCGCGCGATGATCCGAGCGCTGCGCGACGAGGTGACGAAGAACGCCGAGAATGTCGGCCCGCGCTTCGCCGAGGTCGCCCGCCGGATGCACGAGGGCGAGATCGAGAAGGGCTCGGTTTACGGCAAGGCCTCTCCGGAGGAGATCAAGTCTCTGGCCGAGGACGGTATCGATTTTCATCCGTTGCCGGTGCTTCCCGACGAGGGGAACTAGTTCTCCTCTCCGCAAAGCGGAGCCGGCGCGACCTTTGATAGTCGTCATCCTCCGGCCTGACCGGAGGATCCATACCGCAGTGTCTGATGGGTCCTCCGGTCAAGCCGGAGGATGACGGAGGGCGTGGCCTTTTCCCTCACCCGCTCGAAGCCTCCTGGCTTCGAGTCGTCCTCTCCCGTGAACGGGAGAGGGGGCACGTCACTTCACAGCCGTCAGCCAGTAATTGACGTCGGTGTCCGGGCCGAGACGCCATTCGCCGCGCAGAGGATCGTAGATCATCCCCGAGACATCGCTGACATTGAGCCCGGCCGAGCGGACGAAGCGGCGGAGTTCGCCGGGCGTCACGAATTTCTGCCAGTCATGGGTCTTCGGCGGCACCCAGCGCAGAATGTATTCCGCGCCGACGATCGCGAGCGCGTAGCTTTTCAGCGTCCGATTCAGCGTCGAGAACAGGACGAGGCCGCCCGGCTTGGCCAGCGCCGATAATGTGCGGACGAAGCCCGCCGGGTCGGCGACGTGCTCGATGACCTCGGAAGCGATGACGACGTCGAACGTTTCATCGGCGGCAAGCACCTTCTCGGCGGTCGTCGGGCGGTAGTCGATCTTGAGCCCGCTCTCCTTGGCATGGGTCCTCGCGATCTCGATGCTTTCCTCGGCCGGCTCGATGCCAGTGACCTTGGCGCCGAGGCGGGTGAGGGGCTCGGACAGAATGCCGCCGCCGCAGCCGACATCGAGGATTCTGAGGCCCTTCAGGCTGCGGATATTTTTCGGGTCGCGGCCGAAATGCTCGCAGAGGCGGTCGCGGACATAGGTCAAGCGAGCGGGATTCAGCCTGTGCAGAGGGGCATACGGTCCGCGCGGATTCCACCATTCCTCGGCGGTGGCGGCGAAGCGCGCCACTTCCTCGCTGTCCACCGACCCTACGGTTCCGCTATTCATCTCGCCGTCACATCCCATGCGCGGGGAATTGCCCTCGCTCTGCCCGGCATGTATACGCGCGTTTTCCAGAGCGGGGCCAGCGGCGCCGCATCCATCCGAACCCTTGCCGGACCCCGATGGCCCGCATCGTCATGAAGTTCGGCGGCACATCTGTCGCCAATATCGAGCGCATCCAGAACGTTGCGCGCCATGTGAAGCGTGAGGTCGACGCGGGCCATGAGGTCGCCGTCGTCGTCTCCGCGATGTCGGGCGTGACCAACCAGCTCGTCGCCTGGTGCCGGGAAGCGATGCCAAGCTACGACCATCGCGAATACGACGCGGTCGTGGCTTCGGGCGAGCAGGTCACCTCGGGTCTCCTCGCCATTGCGCTCCACAATCTCGGTATCGATGCCCGCTCCTATCAGGGCTGGCAGATCGCGTTGAAAACCGATTCGACGCACGGCTCGGCGCGCATCGCCGAGGTCGAGGGCGAGCAAATCGTCGCCGGCATGAAAAAGGGCCAAGTTGCTGTCATCGCCGGCTTCCAGGGCGTTTCGCCGGACGGCCGTATCTCGACGCTCGGCCGTGGCGGCTCGGACACCAGCGCTGTCGCGGTGGCGGCCGGCGTCCACGCGGATCGCTGCGACATCTATACCGATGTGGACGGCGTCTACACGACCGATCCGCGCATCGTGCCCAAAGCCAGGCGCCTCGACCGCGTGGCGTTCGAGGAGATGCTCGAGATGGCGTCACTCGGCGCCAAAGTCCTTCAGGTGCGCTCGGTCGAGCTCGCCATGGTTCATAATGTCCGGGTGTTCGTGCGTTCGTCCTTCGACGCGCCCGACGCACCCCAGGTCGGCGTCGGCAATCTTCCGCCAGGCACCCTTATTTGCGACGAGGACGAGATCGTGGAACAGCAGGTCGTCACCGGCATCGCCTATTCGAAGGATGAGGCGCAGGTCACCCTGCGCGGGGTGCAGGACAAGCCGGGCGTCGCCGCCAGCCTGTTTGGCCCGCTCGCTGAGGCCAACATCAACGTCGACATGATCGTCCAGAACATCTCCGACGATGGCACGACGGACCTGACCTTTACGGTGCCGGTCGCCGATTACGATCACGCGATGGCCCTCCTGAAGTCTCTCGAGAAGAAGATCGGCTACACCAAGCTCGACGGCGCCAAGGACGTGGTGAAGGTGTCGGTCGTCGGCATCGGCATGCGCAGCCATGCGGGCGTCGCGGCCAAGGCGTTTGCGGCTCTCGCCGAGCGCGGCATCAACATCCGCCTGATCGCGACGTCGGAGATCAAGATCTCCGTTCTGATAGACGACGCCTATACCGAGCTTGCCGTCCGGACTCTCCATTCAGTATACGGCTTGGATCAGGTCTGACGGCTGGCGGAACGCGGCAGGAAACCCCATTCTCCCGCCATGAGTGCTGAAGCGACACCCGCTTCGACCCGGAGAGAACCGACCATGCGAGGCGCGTACGGCGGCCCGCGCGTGCTCCTGCGTCGCCTCCGCGAGGTCATGGCGGAGCCCGTCACCGCCCAGGAAAAGCTGGACAGAATCGTCGTCCTCATCGCTGCCAACATGGTGGCGGAGGTGTGCTCGACCTATGTCCTGCGCGTCGATGGCGAGCTCGAACTCTACGCCACCGAAGGCCTGAACCCGGAAGCCGTCCACCAGACGACTATGGCGCGCGGCGAAGGCCTCGTCGGCCTCGTGGCGCGCCAGGCAGACGCGATCAACCTGTCCGACGCGCAGTCGCATCCGGCCTTCTCCTACAAACCGGAGACGGGCGAAGAGATCTATCATTCGTTCCTGGGCGTTCCGATCCTGCGCGCGGGCAATACGCTCGGCGTGCTCGTCGTACAGAACAAGGCGCATCGCACCTATTCGGACGAGGAGGTTGAAGCCCTCCAGACGACGGCCATGGTACTGGCCGAGATGATTGCGTCGGGCGAACTGTCCGCCATTGCCAGGCCAGGTGCCGAGCCGGCTGTTCGCCGCCCGTTGAACGCAACCGGTACGCCTCTTGCCGATGGAATAGGCCTTGGTCATGTGGTTCTGCACGAGCCCCGCACCATGGCGACCGAGAATCTCATCGCCGAGGATCCGGCCAAGGAGGCCGATCGGCTGGATGAGGCGGTAGAAAAGCTCCGCGTTTCGCTGGACCAGCTTCTGTCTGAAGATCATGTCGCGCCCGCCGGGGAGCATCGCGAGGTGCTCGAGGCTTTCCGCATGTTCGCGAACGATCGCGGCTGGGCGCGGCGCATGCGCGAGGCGGTGCTGCAGGGCCTGACCGCCGAGGCCGCAGTCGAGCGCGTCCAGTCGGATACGCGCGCCCGGATGCTGCGGGCGACCGATCCCTATATCCGAGAGCGGCTGCACGATCTCGATGATCTCGCAAACCGGCTTCTGCGCGTCCTGACCGGGCGCGAGTCGGGCCCCGCGGCTGGGACGATGCCCGAGAACGCGATCCTTGTGGCGCGGACGATGGCTCCCGCGGCGCTGCTCGATTACGACCGCTCGCGCCTGCGCGGCCTCGTCATCGAGGAAGCCGGGCCGACGAGCCACGTCACCATCGTCGCCCGCGCGCTTGGCATCGCGACCGTCAGCCAGATTCCGAATATCGCCAGCCTCGTCGAGGCGGGCGATCCGATGATCGTCGACGGCAGTACGGGTGACGTCCATGTCCGTCCGCCGCAGGACGTCGAGAAATCATATGCGGACAAGGTCCGGCTTCGGGCACGACGCCAGGCGCAGTATCTCGCCCTTCGCGACGAGCCGTCGGAGACCAGGGACGGCACTCCGGTCAAGCTGATGATGAATGGCGGCCTGCTCGTCGACCTGCCCTATGTGGCAGAGACTGGCGCGGCCGGCATCGGACTGTTCCGCACCGAGCTTCAGTTCATGGTGGCGCCGAGCCTGCCGCGTGCAGGCGAGCAGGAGGCGCTCTATTCGGCGGTGCTCGATGCGGCCGGCGACAAGCCGGTCGTGTTCCGGACCCTCGATGTCGGCGGCGACAAGGTGCTGCCGTATATGCGCACCATCGACGAAGAGAACCCGGCTCTCGGCTGGCGCGCGATCCGTTTCGGTCTCGACCGGCCGGGTCTCCTTCGCTCGCAGGTCCGCGCAATGGCGCGCGCCGCAGCCGGACGCGAGCTTCGGCTGATGTTCCCGATGATCTCGGCCGTGCACGAATACGACGACGCCAAGGACATCGTCGAAAAGGAGCTGACGCATCTGCGCAAATGGGGACACCAGCTTCCCGAGCGGATGCTGCTCGGCGCCATGGTGGAAGTGCCGTCGCTTCTCTTCGAGCTCGAGGAATTGCTGTCGAAGGTCGATTTCATTTCGATCGGCTCCAACGACTTGATCCAGTTCATGTACGCAGCTGATCGAGGCAATTCCCGCGTCGCCGATCGCTTCGACCCGCTCGGCACGTCGATGCTGCGGGTGTTCAAGACGGTCGCGGACGCCGCGATCAAGGCCGACAAGCCGGTGACGGTGTGCGGCGAGCTTGCATCGCGGCCGACGGGCGCCTTGGCTCTGGTCGGGCTCGGCTATCGGGCACTTTCGGTGTCATCCTCCTCCATCGGCGCGCTGAAGGCGATGCTGCGGCAGTCGACCCTCGCCGAAATCGAGGAGACGGTCGCCGCGATGATGGAAGGCTCAAAGCCGGCGCGCGCGCGGCTGGCCGAAATGGCCAAGGCCGCCGATCAGAATTGATGCTGCCACTCGACAAGCTAGATGCACTGGTCCGGCGCTTCGATTCGATCGAGGCGGAGATGGCGCACGGCAATCCCGACGGCGCGACCTTGATCGGCCTATCCCGCGAGCGATCCGAACTCGAACCGATCGTCGAGGCCGTTCTCGATTGGCGGAAGATGCGGAGCGAGGTGAACGATCTCCGCACGATGTCGGAGGATTCGGCGACCGATTCCGAGATGCGCGATCTGGCGCGTGCCGAATATGACGAACTGGTCGGCAAGCTCGAAGAGGCCGAGCAGAACCTCCGCCTGCTGCTGCTGCCGAAGGACGCGGCGGACGAACGCGGCATCATCCTCGAAGTGCGCGCGGGCACGGGTGGCGACGAGGCGGCTCTGTTCGCGGGCGATCTGTTCCGGATGTACGAGCGCTACGCGCAGGGGCAGGGCTGGACGGTCGAGGTACTGTCGGCGAGCGAAGGCACGGCCGGCGGCTTCAAGGAAATCATCGGCTCGGTTTCGGGCAGGGGCGTCTACGCCAAGCTGAAATTCGAATCGGGCGTGCACCGCGTCCAGCGCGTGCCCTCGACCGAGACGCAGGGGCGCATCCACACCTCCGCGGCGACCGTGGCGGTGCTGCCGGAGGCTGAAGAGGTCGATATCGATATCCGTGACGCGGATCTTCGGATCGACGTCTACCGGGCGCAGGGGGCCGGTGGCCAGCACGTCAACAAGACGGAATCGGCCGTCCGCATCACCCATATCCCGTCGGGCGTCGTAGTCGCGGTGCAGGACGAGCGCTCCCAGCACAAGAACAAGGCGCGCGCGATGTCGATGCTGCGCGCCCGGCTGTTCGACCAGCAGCGAGAGGCGCTCGATTCGGCCCGGGCGGCCGACCGCAAGGGCCAAGTAGGGTCGGGGGATCGCTCCGAACGAATCCGGACCTATAATTTCCCTCAAGGTCGGATCACCGATCACCGGATCGGGCTGACGCTCTACAATCTGCCCGAGATCATCGAAGGCACGGGACTCGGCCAGGTGGTCGATGCACTCGTGGCCGAACATCAGGCACGGCTGCTGGCCGCGGAGGAAGCGGGATGAGAACCCGGCGCGATGTCCTTGCCGATGCCGTCGAACGGCTCCGCATGGCGCGCAGGGACACGCCCGAACTGGACGCGCGCGTTCTCCTGAAGGAAGCGCTGAAGCTCAGCGATACCGACGTCATCACGAAACTCGACGACCCGGCCTCGCCGGAAGGTGTGGTGGCATTCAATTGCATGGTGGCGCGTCGCGTACGCGGCGAGCCCGTGGCGCGGATTATCGGACATCGCGAGTTCTGGGGAATGCGATTCGATCTCGGGCCGGAGACCCTCGTGCCGAGGCCCGACACCGAGATTCTGGTCGAATCCGCGCTCGCGGCATTCCGTCGCGCCCCACCCAAGAGGGTTCTCGATCTCGGCACGGGTACCGGCTGCATCCTGATCTCGGTGCTGAGCGAATTCCCGGAAGCGGCGGGTGTCGGAGTCGACAAGTCCGAGCGCGCGACGGCAGTCGCGCGAAAGAACGCGGAGCGGCTCGGCATGAATGGTCGGGCGCGGTTCGTGGTCGGCGACTGGGCCTCTTCGCTCGACGGGCGTTTCGATCTGATCGTGTCCAATCCCCCTTACATCGCCAGAGGGAAAATCGCCGATCTCGACGTTGAGGTGTCGGTACATGATCCGCACCTGGCGCTGGATGGCGGCAGCGACGGACTCCATGCCTACCGCCGTGTCGCCGAGGAATCGGCGAGGCTTCTCCCGGAGGGCGGCGTCGTCATCGTCGAACTCGGCGAGGGGCAGGAGAAGGACGTCGCGTCGATCATGCGCGAGGCGGGGCTGAAACCGGAAAAGGCGGCGCCCGATTTGGCCGGGATACCGCGGGCCCTTGCGGCGCTCCGATAAATACCTACTTGGAAATCAGGGAATGAGGGTTTAGGTTCAATCCCAATAGAGAACCGATGACGTGCCAGAGCGAACGATCCGCCGGCTGCGTGACTACCCGGGAAGCCGGGCACGGTTCTAGACACATGTCGCACATCGTTGATCGTCAGAGCCTATGTGGCTTCGAAGCGGGATGAGCGGCAGAGGTTCGCAAAGGGGCCTGCGAATCTAACATGAATTCCGGCGACTTTTAGTGGGTCGTCACGTGCCGCCCGAGGGCGGCCGTCGGCTGCCACTCAAGGCCACCGGATTGTTGGGGCACGCTTACAGCAAAGATTTGAGACGCCATGAGGCCAGGTCAGCAGCATCAGCAGAAGCGTATGCGCGGTCGTAACAACAACAACAACCGCAAGGGTCCGAATCCGCTCTCCAGGAGCTACGAGTCCAACGGACCGGACGTGAAGATCCGCGGCACCGCCGCACATATCGCCGACAAATACGTACAGCTCGCCCGTGACGCGCAGTCGTCCGGGGATCCCGTCGCCGCGGAGAACTATCTCCAGCACGCCGAGCACTATTATCGCATCCTCGCCGCGGCCCAGCCGCAGTTCCAGACGCATCCCGGCTTCGTCCGTGCCGACGACGAGTCGCGCGATGAGGATTACGAGGGCGAAGAGGGTGGCGACGGCGGCGAGGGCGGCCAGAACGGGTATCAGCCGATGCCGGTCAACGCGCCGCAGCCCTACGCCAACGGGCAGAACCAGCCACGCGAAGGCCGTGAGAACGGCAACCGCGAGGGCCGCGAGAACAACAATTATCGCGAACAGCGTGAGCCGCGCGGCGACGACAATCGCGAAGGTGGCCAGAACCGCGAGGCCGGTCAGAACCGCGAGGGTGGCCAGCCGCGCGGGGAGTTCCGCGAAGGCGGACGCCGTCGCGAGCGTCCGCGCCGCGACTTCGACCAGCGCCAGCCGGCCAACGGCGAGGAGACCGGCGCTGCTCTGCCGGCCTTCATCACCGGCGGCCAGCCGGTGGCCCCCGTAGCGGCGCAGGCCGACCAGACCGATCAGGTCGAGGAAAGCGGTGCGCCGGCCGACGAGCAGAGCGGTGAGGGCTACGGCCGTCGCCGTCGCCGTTACGGCCGCTATGGCCGCGGCGGCGCCGAGCAGGGCGAAGCGCCGGCGGCGGAACCCGAGGTCGCTCCCGGCGAGTGATCGCCGGATAACCAATCAGTTAGAAGGCGCGGCAGATGATGCCGCGCCTTTTTCACGTCCAAGAGCGGCCGGTGCTTCGCAGGCTCATCAAACTCGCAGTCATCCTTGCGATCTTCGCGGCACCGGTCGCGACGCTCGTCGTCACCTACCGGGCCTTCGCGCATTTCGCGCGGATCGAGGCTCGCGAACGGCGGATGTGGGGTGGGTCCAACGCGATCAAGCATGCTTTCGCGGCGTCGGAGACCTATACGCGCCTGAACCTCATCTTCTCCGACGAGACGAGCCGCCGACTCGCGCTCGACCTTGGCGAATGGAACGAGCGGGGCGAGGCCTATATCGCGCATGAGCCGGACATCCAGTCCGAGTCCTATAAGGACATGCGTAACAACATCTACGGAGTCGCCGGGGCGTTCTGGCTGAAGGACGGCTACGGCATCACCGATTCCCAGACCCGGCTGAGGCTGGCGGGATATCTGGCGGCGCGGAGGGAATTGTATTTCTACGCCGGGGACCGACGCGTCCCTCAACTGCCGGAAACCGTGGATGCCGAGGCGGCGATCGCGGCCATCGAGAAGGACGAGGCCGCGCTGCAGGCGAGTTCCTTCGCCTATCTCGATCAGCACCGCGACCAGATCGAGAAGGATCTCGGCCTGGTCAGTCGAGAAGCCGGACCACATCTCCAGCCTTCATCGTTCCCGCGGTGACCACCTCGGCATAAATGCCGCAATCCATGTCGCCGCGATTGGCGCGGATCGTTCCCATGATGTCGAGATCGCGGACGCCGCGCGCCGGATCGACATGGGTAGCCAAGCAGCGCTGGATCGTCTTCCGGACCGTGAAGGTCGCCTGATCACCGACCTGGAACGTACGACCGACCCAGGTCGCTTCCTCCCACGCCCGAAGCCCCGACAGATGGACGTTGCCGCGAAAGCGGATGGGGTCGACCTCGGTTCCGAGGATACGGCCGAGATCGGCGGCGCTTTCGAGATTGATGAAGGAGATCACCCGGTTCGGGACGTCCGAGAAGCTGTGCCCGGGCGTCGACAGTACCTTCAGCGGACCACGCTGCTCCTCGGCCATGTAGTCGGCGAGATAGGTCTCGATCGCGACGCGGCCCGCTTCCTCGTCGAGATCGGCCGTGATCGTGCCGTTTCCGCCCGAGATCGTCACCGTGCCGGCCGTTTCGTCGAAGCTGGCGTGAAGCCGGGCGAGCTTCGGGTTCTTCATCCAGCAGAGGAACTTGATCTTCGGAAACCACGACGGTGCATCGGGCTCGAATCCGGAGGGACCATTCTCGACCGCGTATTTGCGATCTGCGGGCAGAGTTTCACCCGGCAAAACGTCGACGCTTTGCAATGGGTCTGGTGATAGCCCCTTCACCGGATAGCGGTAGATTTCCTCGACGTGCATGCTGGCCTTCCTGTTTCGGGGACACAAAATCATCCGAAGTGGTGGCGGGCAACCCTTGTGTGGCTGAACGGCAACACTACCTTCGGCAACAACGGCGGCCTTTCGAGGCGCCGAAGATCGCGGGGCCGCAAGGTTCGTGATCGGGATCCATGCGACGCTGCCGGGCTTCGGGAAAGACGGTGGCGGGAGGGAGAACTAAATGAACGTTGAAAAATACACCGAGCGGGTGCGCGGCTTCCTGCAATCCGCCCAGGGACTCGCTCTCCGCGAGAACCACCAGCAATTCCTCCCCGAGCACATTCTCAAGGTTCTTCTCGACGACTCCGAAGGACTGGCCGCCGGTCTGATCGACCGCGCCGGAGGCCGTTCGCGTGAGGCGTTGGCGGAGACAGAAGCGGCGCTCAAGAAAGTGCCGAAGGTCGAGGGTGGTTCGGGTCAGATTTATCTGTCGCCGTCGACCGCGCGCGTCTTCCAGTCGGCGGAATCCGCCGCCGAGAAGGCCGGCGACCAGTTCGTCACCGTCGAGCGGCTCCTGCTCGCTCTCGCTGTCGAGAAGGGCTCGGAAGCCGGCAAGGCATTGGCCAAGGCCGGCGTGACGCCGCAGAACCTCAATGCCGCGATCGAGGAGCTGCGCAAGGGACGCACCGCCGATTCGGCGACGGCCGAGAACGCGTATGACGCGCTCAAGCGCTATTCCCGCGATCTGACCCAAGCCGCCCGCGATGGCAAGATCGACCCCGTCATCGGCCGCGACGAGGAGATTCGCCGCACGATCCAGGTCCTGGCGCGGCGCACCAAGAACAATCCCGTCCTGATCGGAGAGCCCGGCGTCGGCAAGACCGCGATCGTCGAGGGCCTCGCCCAGCGCATCGTCAACGGCGACGTGCCGGAGAGTCTGAAGGACAAGCAGCTGCTGGCGCTCGACATGGGCTCGCTGATCGCTGGCGCGAAATATCGCGGCGAGTTCGAGGAGCGCCTGAAGAGCGTCCTGGGCGAGGTCGAGTCGGCCGCCGGCAGCATCATCCTGTTCATCGACGAGATGCACACGCTCGTCGGCGCCGGGAAGACCGACGGCGCGATGGATGCGTCGAACCTGCTGAAGCCCGCGCTCGCGCGCGGCGAGCTTCATTGCGTCGGCGCGACCACGCTCGATGAATATCGCAAATACGTCGAGAAGGACGCGGCGCTTGCCCGTCGTTTCCAGGCTGTCTTCGTCGATGAGCCGACGGTCGAGGATACGATCTCGATTCTGCGCGGCCTGAAGGAAAAGTACGAGCAGCATCACCGCGTCCGCATCCAGGACTCCGCGCTGGTCGCGGCCGCCACGCTGTCGAACCGCTACATCACCGACCGCTTCCTGCCCGACAAGGCGATCGACCTCGTCGACGAGGCATCGTCGCGTCTGCGCATGCAGGTCGATTCGAAACCTGAAGAGCTCGATTCGGTCGATCGCGAGATCCTTCGCCTCAGGATCGAGGCGGAGGCACTGAAGAAAGAACCCGATACGGCGTCCAAGGACCGGCTGCAGCGCCTGCAGAAGGAACTCGCGACACTGGAAGAGAAGTCGGCGGCGATCACCGCGCGCTGGCAGTCGGAGAAGGCGAAACTCGGTCTCGCCGCGGAGCTGAAGAAGAAGCTCGACGAGGCACGGACCGAACTCGCGAATGCCCAGCGCAAAGGCGAGTACCAGCGTGCGGGCGAACTGACCTACGCCGTAATCCCGGAACTGGAAAAGCAGCTCTCCGAGACCGAAGAAGCCGAGCAGCAGTCGCAGATGGAAGACGCGGTGACGCCGGACATGATCGCGAGCGTGGTCTCGCGCTGGACCGGCGTGCCCGTCGACAAGATGCTTGAAGGCGAGCGCCAGAAGCTTCTGAAGATGGAAGAGGCGATCGGCAAGCGCGTCATCGGCCAGGAAGAGGCGGTGAAGGCCGTTTCGACCGCGGTCCGCCGTGCCCGCGCCGGGCTACAGGATCCGAACCGGCCGATCGGCTCGTTCCTGTTCCTCGGCCCGACCGGTGTCGGCAAGACCGAGCTCACTAAGGCGCTGGCCGACTATTTGTTCGACGACGAGACCGCCATGGTTCGCCTCGACATGTCGGAATACATGGAGAAGCACTCCGTGAGCCGGCTCATCGGCGCGCCTCCGGGCTATGTCGGCTATGATGAGGGCGGCGCGCTGACCGAGGCCGTACGGCGGCGACCCTATCAGGTTGTGCTGTTCGACGAGGTCGAGAAGGCTCATCCGGACGTCTTCAACGTCCTCCTGCAGGTGCTCGACGACGGACGTCTGACGGACGGGCAGGGACGCACGGTCGACTTCCGCAACACGCTGATCGTGATGACGTCGAATCTCGGCTCCGAATTCCTGGCCGATCCGCGTCAGCCCATGGGCTTTGCGGTGCCGGGACATGAGGGCGACAAGGTAGTCTCCGACAAGGAAGCCTATGAGATGGTGATGGGTGCCGTCCGGGCTCACTTCCGGCCGGAGTTCATCAACCGCATCGACGAGATCGTCGTCTTCCACCGCCTGAAGCGGGAGCAGATGGGCGCGATCGTCGATATCCAGATCGGGCGCCTGCAGAAGCTGCTCGACGATCGGAAGATCACGCTTGAGCTCGACCCGTCCGCACGGGCGTGGCTGGCCGAGAAGGGCTACGAGCCGGCATACGGCGCGCGGCCGCTGAAGCGGGTGATCCAGAAGAATGTCCAGGACGGACTGGCGGAGGCGATTCTCGCCGGCGAGATCCACGACGGATCGACGGTACGCGTCACCGCCGGGCCAAACGGACTGCGGATCGGCGACCGTGAGGTCGGCGAGGCTGCGTAAAGCGTTTGCCTTTCCCGATGGGGAGGCCGAGTCGCGGCGGCAACCGCGAACCGGGTGAGGGGGCAGGAACCTATCGACAGGGCGTACCCCTCACCCCGCTCGAACCTTCCGGTTCGAGTCGCTTTCTCCTCCCCACGGGAGAGGGAAGAATTGGAAATTGAGGCAATCATGATCGAACCCGTTCCCGGCATTGGCGAAGACGATATCAGGCGTCTCGTGCACACCTTCTACGGGCGTGTACGCGAGGACGACCTGATCGGGCCCGTGTTCAACGAGAAGGTCGAGGACTGGGATCACCACCTCGCGACGCTCTGCGATTTCTGGTCGTCGCTCGCCCTGCGGTCCGGCCGCTATCAGGGGCGTCCGATGCGGGCGCATCTCTTGCTGCCGATCCGGGAACAGCATTTCGACCGCTGGCTCGATCTGTTCGAGACGACCGCGCGGGAGGTGCTGCCCGCCGAGGCGGCTCCCGCCTTCATTCACCGGGCGCGGCAGATCGCGGACAGTTTCGAGTTCGGCGTGGCAACGCAGCGGGGCGAGCTGGCGCGGCCGCGGCATGTGAATAGGGCGTAGCGTCCCTTACCGTCATGCTCCGGCTGGACCGGAAGATCCACATTGACGCTCTGGAATGGATGTTCCGGTCGAGCCGGAACATGACGACCCTATGAGAGCTTGGGGGATATTCCGGGTTCGGCTTCGCCGCCCCGGAAAACGCGGAACTTAGCCGCCTTCCTTGTTGAGGGTCAGTTGGGCGGAGCCTGCGGTCGCCGGGCGGCCGACCAGGGCGTCGATGCGCTCGCGCTCGCGCTGGAACTCGGCCAGCGCCGGACCCTCCAGTTCCTTGCCGCGCGGCACCTTGATGCGCATTGGGTTCACGAAGCGGCCGTTGACCAGGACTTCGTAATGGCAGTGCGGGCCGGTCGAGAGGCCGGTCGAGCCGACATAGCCGATGAGCTGCCCCTGGCGGACGCGGGTACCTTCCTTGATTCCCTTGGCAAAGCCGGACATGTGGCCGTAGGCGGTCTCGTAGCCATTGGCGTGCTGGATCTTCACCTGGTTGCCGTAGCCGCCGGACTTCTTCGCGTACTCGATGACGCCATTGCCGGCGGCGTAGATCGGCGTGCCGCGCGGGGCGGCCCAGTCGACGCCGGTATGCATCTTCGAATAACCGAGAATCGGGTGGCGACGCAGACCGAAGCCCGAGCGCATGACTGCGTTGGTGACCGGCTTGCGGACGAGGAATTTGCGAGCCGACCGGCCGTCCTCATCAAAATAGTCGAAGCCGCCATCGTCCGGCAGCTGGTAGCGGTAATAGCGACGGGTCTCGCCGCCCGAGATGAGCGAGGAGTAGATGACCTCCGGAGTGCCATCGACCTGGCCGCTCTCGTCCGAGGCGAAGACGACCTCGAAGCTGTCGCCGTTCTGCACCTTGCGCTGGAAGTCGGCGTCATAGCCGAAAACGCGGACCAGTTCCTCGATCACCTGCTTCGGCACGCCCTTCGAGATCGCGGTTCCGTAGAGGCTTTGGTAGAGGCTGAGCGTCGAGCCGGTGCCGCTCTGGGCGATTTCGACGCCGTTGTCGTCGACCGCCTCGCCTTCCTCCGCGATCTCCGGAGCGTCGGCGACCGCGACGTAGCCGCCGGTGTCGGACGCGGCGACGATGGATTCGTTCGAACCGGAGGCGAGGATGACCCGGACCGGCTGCATCCGCGAGCCGAACGGCGCCATCAGGATCCTGACAGTCTGGCCCGGCATCAGCGCCTGCGTGCCGTAGCCCGAGCCGGCGGCGAAGGCTTCGGTGATCTGGCGGGCCTCTTCCGGCGTCGCGCCCTGGCGGATGAGCACGTCGTCGAGGCGCTCCTGACCGCGGGCAACGACCACGCGTTCGTCATCGGTCGAGCCCGGCACGGCGCCGGGACGCGGCGCCTTCTTGGCAATGACGGTCATGTTCTGCGCGGCGAAGGCAGGCATATCCGGCGACCCGCCGCCGGTGAAGGACAGCGCTCCGCCAAAGCCGGAAAGGTCCGAACTCTGGACGGCGTTCATCGCGGCGGTGTCGCGGACGCTCGCGAGCACGTCGTCCATGGAAACGGACGGGCCCTGATCCGGGCTGATGTTCAGGCCGGCGAGATTCTGGACGACATAGGAGATGTCGCCGTCGGGAGCGGGTGCCGCTTCCGCGACCGGCGCGGGCGTATCGTCGTCTCCGAAGATGTTCTGCGGCTTGAAGGCCGGGATATCGACGTTGAGGCCCGCGGGAATGAGACTCGCGGTGACGCGGGTGACCGGCCTCGTGCGAACCAGTTCGCGATCGCCCGATTTGACCGTCGTCGAGACGCGGAAGGTCTGCTTCGCCTCGTCGACGGTGGCTTTCGCTGTCGAGATACGGTCCGACTTGCGGTTCTCGTTCGAAGAGCGGGCGCGGGCGCTATAGGGATCCCAGCGGGCGAAGGCCTCGGGCGTGCGGGCGATCTGATAGGCGCCGTTCGTGCTGGTGACGATCGCGGTGCCAAGCAGGCCCATGCCGAGGAAACCGGCGAGGATCGTCCCCGAGAACCAGCGGATGTTGACCTGGC
>QDFX01000009.1:42500-183322 GCA_003347645.1 Rhizobiaceae bacterium CPCC 101076
CCCTAGAGAGCCGCTGCCTTGTGCTGCGGTCGGGGGCTTGTAGCTCAGTTGGTTAGAGCGCGCGCTTGATAAGCGTGAGGTCGGAAGTTCAAGTCTTCCCAGGCCCACCACTTTATCCGCGTGTGAACCAATGGGGCCATAGCTCAGCTGGGAGAGCACCTGCTTTGCAAGCAGGGGGTCGTCGGTTCGATCCCGACTGGCTCCACCAGTTCGCGTTCACCGCGCATCAAAAACGTCCGGGAAATGAAGTTTCGCAACGAGCCTCGCGGCTTGATTGCGTGTTGTCTGACATTGTGAAGAGCGAATTCGATTGTACCTGCATGCCTTACGGCATGTTGGGCGCAAGCTGCCGGGGCATGAGTGTGCCGGCGTAACATCGAATTCCGAAGCAAGCTGGTCTTTTTGATCAGATTGCCGGCGGCTAGCCGGTAGTCTGGATCTGACCGATGTCCATCCGGCGCCGAGCCGGGCGGACATCGATAATGAGAGTAATCAAGTGTGATAAGGGCATTCGGTGGATGCCTTGGCGCTAAGAGGCGATGAAGGACGTGGTACGCTGCGATAAGCTTCGGGGAGCTGCGAACAGGCTTTGATCCGAGGATTTCCGAATGGGGCAACCCACCTTCGATATCTTGAACTCTGATCTCGTCAGCAATGGCGGGTTCGGACTTCAAGGTATCAAAAGAAGGTATTCAATCCTGAATACATAGGGGTTGAAAGCGAACCCGGGGAACTGAAACATCTAAGTACCCGGAGGAAAGGACATCAACAGAGACTCCGCTAGTAGTGGCGAGCGAACGCGGACCAGGCCAGTGCTTCATCAGTATAAAGCAGAACCGTTCAGGAAAGGCGGGCCATAGTGGGTGATAGCCCCGTATGCGTATACGACTGATGTAGCCTCGAGTAGGGCGGGACACGTGAAATCCTGTCTGAACATGGGTAGACCACTATCCAAGCCTAAGTACTCCTTAGCGACCGATAGCGAACAAGTACCGTGAGGGAAAGGTGAAAAGCACCCCGACGAGGGGAGTGAAACAGTTCCTGAAACCGGATGCCTACAAACAGTGGGAGCTCAAGGTTCGTCCTGGGTGACCGCGTACCTTTTGTATAATGGGTCAGCGACTTAGTCTGACGAGCAAGCTTAAGCCGATAGGCGTAGGCGAAGCGAAAGCGAGTCTGAACAGGGCGTTCAGTTCGTCGGATTAGACCCGAACCCGAGTGATCTAGCCATGAGCAGGTTGAAGGTGAGGTAACACTCACTGGAGGACCGAACCGGTGCCCGTTGAAAAGGTCTCGGATGACTTGTGGCTAGGGGTGAAAGGCCAATCAAACTCGGAAATAGCTGGTTCTCCGCGAAAGCTATTTAGGTAGCGCCTCGTATGTATGCTCCTGGGGGTAGAGCACTGGATGGGCTAGGGGGTCTTACCGATCTACCAAACCTAACCAAACTCCGAATACCAGGATGACTTGTACGGGAGACACACGGCGGGTGCTAACGTCCGTCGTGGAGAGGGAAACAACCCTGACCAACAGCTAAGGCCCCCAAGTCATGGCTAAGTGTGAAAGGATGTGAGGATCCCAAAACAACCAGGAGGTTGGCTTAGAAGCAGCCATCCTTTAAAGAAAGCGTAACAGCTCACTGGTCTAAATAAGGGTTCTTGCGCCGAAAATGTAACGGGGCTCAAGCCATGCGCCGAAGCTTTGGGTTTGCAGTTTACTGCAAGCGGTAGCGGAGCGTTCTGTAAGTCTGCGAAGGCGGACCCGTGAGGGCTGCTGGAGATATCAGAAGTGCGAATGCTGACATGAGTAACGATCAGGGGTGTGAAAGACACCCCCGCCGAAAGTCCAAGGGTTCCTACGTAAAGCTAATCTGCGTAGGGTTAGCCGGCTCCTAAGGCGAGGCCGAAAGGCGTAGTCGATGGGAATGGGGTTAATATTCCCCAGCCAGTTGGTAGTGACGAATCTCGTAAGTTGTTCGGCCTTATTGGATTGGCCGGGCCTCGAAGAGGTTCCAGGAAATAGCTCCAACATCAGACCGTACCCGAAACCGACACAGGTGGACTGGTAGAGTATACCAAGGCGTTTGAGAGAACTACACTGAAGGAACTCGGCAATTTACCTCCGTAACTTCGGGATAAGGAGGCCTTCTGCTCGGGCAACCGGTCAGAAGGGGCACAAACCAGGGGGTAGCGACTGTTTACCTAAAACACAGGGCTCTGCGAAATCGTAAGATGACGTATAGGGTCTGACGCCTGCCCGGTGCCGGAAGGTTAAGAGGAGAGGTGCAAGCTTTGAATCGAAGCCCCGGTAAACGGCGGCCGTAACTATAACGGTCCTAAGGTAGCGAAATTCCTTGTCGGGTAAGTTCCGACCTGCACGAATGGCGTAACGACTTCCCCGCTGTCTCCAGTGTAGACTCAGTGAAATTGAATTCCCCGTGAAGATGCGGGGTTCCTGCGGTCAGACGGAAAGACCCCGTGCACCTTTACTGTAGCTTTGCGCTGGCGTTTGTGTTGGCATGTGTAGGATAGGTGGTAGGCTTTGAAGTCGCGGCGCCAGCCGTGATGGAGCCATCCTTGAAATACCACCCTTGTAAATACGAACGTCTAACCGCGAGCCGTTATCCGGCTCCGGGACCGCGCATGGTAGGCAGTTTGACTGGGGCGGTCGCCTCCCAAAGAGTAACGGAGGCGCGCGATGGTAGGCTCAGAGCGGTCGGAAATCGCTCGTTGAGTGCAATGGCATAAGCCTGCCTGACTGCGAGACTGACAAGTCGAGCAGAGACGAAAGTCGGTCATAGTGATCCGGTGGTCCCGCGTGGAAGGGCCATCGCTCAACGAATAAAAGGTACGCCGGGGATAACAGGCTGATGATTCCCAAGAGTCCATATCGACGGAATCGTTTGGCACCTCGATGTCGGCTCATCACATCCTGGGGCTGAAGTAGGTCCCAAGGGTTCGGCTGTTCGCCGATTAAAGTGGTACGTGAGCTGGGTTCAGAACGTCGTGAGACAGTTCGGTCCCTATCTGCCGTGGGTGTAGGAAGCTTGAGAGGATTTGCCCCTAGTACGAGAGGACCGGGGTGAACGTACCTCTGGTGGACCTGTTGTGGCGCCAGCCGCATTGCAGGGTAGCTATGTACGGACGGGATAACCGCTGAAAGCATCTAAGCGGGAAACCCACCTCAAAACGAGGCTTCCCTTGAGAGCCGTGGAAGACGACCACGTTGATAGGCCGGGTGTGGAAGTGTGGTGACACATGAAGCTTACCGGTACTAATTGCTCGATTGGCTTGATTGCTCTCATTACCGATGTCCGTTCGGTCAGCAATCATAAGAGACCTAAACTTGCTTCAGCTTTGTCCCTCCGGATTTTTCCGTGGGGATCTCGCTGACGCATCAGCTTGCTTCAACTGTTCTTTGCCGGCCTGGTGGCTTTGCGAGGAGAAAAAACCCGATCCCATCCCGAACTCGGCCGTTAAGCTCCTCTGCGCCAATGGTACTTTGTCTTAAGGCACGGGAGAGTAGGTCGTTGCCAGGCCTGCAAAGCACAGTCGCTCTTCATGATGTAAGCGCTTCCCGGGAAGCGTCCGGTGCCTTGTGGCACCGCCAGCCAATCATTCCTCGATTGACGCGGGATGGAGCAGCCCGGTAGCTCGTCAGGCTCATAACCTGAAGGTCACAGGTTCAAATCCTGTTCCCGCAACCAAATCAAAGCCGCCCTTCGGGGCGGCTTTTTTATTTCTGAGGTGCGGTTGGAAGGCGGGGCGGCCGGTACGGCTGGTTCGATCCGCACCGGCCTTGCAGGCTAAGGGGTAGTCTGGGCTGCCTGCAATCAAAGATTGCATCTCCAATCCTTAACGAATCCTGAACCCGCCGCTCAGAAGGGCGACGTGCGTCCGGAAGGATTGAGCAGCCACGGCACGACACGGTCGGCGATCTGTTCGAGCAGGAGCGTGCTCGAGTTCGGGAAATGACGAGGCTCGGTGTCGACGAGAACGAGCGCACCGATCGAATATTCGTTGTCGATCTTGATCGGAGCGCTTGCGAAGAAGCGGAGATAGGGCCGGGTGGTGACGTTGGAATTGTCGCGAAACCGCGCGTCCTTGGTCAGATCCTCGACCACGATCGTCTTTCCAGTGGCGATCGTTTCACGGCAAAGCGCGGAGTTGCGCGGCAGCTCTCCCTTCGCGCCGGGCACCTTGGGCTTGAAGCGCAGCATGTCCCCGTCCATGAATGCGAGGCTGACTGCCTTCACGCCGAAACGCCCGATCAGAAGATTGGTGATCTGCTCCGCCTCCTTGGAGAAGAGAAGCGCCTGGATCGCGAAGCGATGAAGCGCGGCGATTCTCGCCACCTCGGCGGCCGGACGTTCCGTTGCGGAAACTTGATCAAGGGCAGCTGCGCTCACCGTCGCTCTCTCCATGGGTCGCAAGGCACGCTAGGAGAGAGTGTCTAAACGAGCGTAAATTGCTGATCGTGGATTATACGTATGCCGACAGCGCGGAGTCGTTATCGGTGGGGTGACCAGCCGGCAGGCGCCATCTCGAATCCCGCGAATTCGAAGCCGGGAGCGACCGTGCATCCGACGAGCGTCCACTCTCCGGTGCTTTCGGCGGATTGCCAGACGCCCTTCGGAACGACGATCTGGGGCCGTTCGCCGGCGGCGATATCCCTGCCGAGCGTGAAGGTCTCGAAAGTCTCGCCATTCGAGAGAGACAATCTCAGTGGCGCCCCGTCATAGAAGTGCCAGACTTCGGCGGCGTCGACGCGATGCCAATGCGATCGCTCGCCAGCCTGCAGCAGATAATGGATGGCGGTCGAGGCCGCGCGCTCGCCCGGCTTTGCCTCGTCGCGGAAGGTCTCGGCGAAATGTCCGCCTTCAGGATGCGGGGCGAGTTTAAGCGCGGCGATGAGGCTGGATGCGGTGGATAACGACATGGCGGACGAAGGATAGCGCAAAGTTTAGACAATTGCGGAACGGGCGCTTAATCGCGCACTGGCACCGTGGGTCCCCTGAGAAGGAACGGGGGAGTACATATGCCAGCCGATCCACGGCCGTTCGCGCTCGCGAACGACGAGGCCAGTCGCCTCAAGGCACTCGAGGATTACGCCGTCTTCGATACGCCTCCCGAACAGGATTTCGACCATCTCGCGGCGCTTGCCGCGCGCATCTTCTCGGCGCCGATTTCGGTCATCGCGCTCGTCGATGGTGAGCGCCAGGTTTTCAAGGCCCGCGTCGGAACCGAGATGGGGGAGGGGGGGCGTTCCGGTTCGCTGTGCCTCGAAACCCTGGCAGGTCCGGATATATTCTGCGTAGCTGACGCGAGGCAGGATTCTGAGTTCGCCACTGATCCTTTCGTCGTGGATGGAGCCCGGTTCTTCGCCGGTGCGCCGCTCATCACGCCGACAGGTCATGCAATCGGTGCGCTGTGTGTGATCGACACCAAGCCGCGTCGGGAATTCACCGACGAGCAGACCAATACGCTGCGCGAGCTCGCTGGACTGGTCATGGACCGCCTCGAGGTGCGCCGCCTCGGCCTCAACCGCAACGAGACCCACGCGCCGTTCCAGAACATAGCGGCCACGTCGCCGGATGGTATCGTCTGCGCCAATGCGAGGGGCGCGATCACGTTCTGGAACGCGGCCGCGGAGCGGATCTTCGGCTACACCGCCGCCGAGGTCATGGGGCGTAATCTCCATCTCATCCTTGGCGAGAACTGCCGCAAGGGAGATCGCGAGACGCTCGCACGCCTGATGGACGAGGCGACGCCCGGCCTGATCGGCGAGACGGCGGCGTTCAGCGGCCAGCGCAGGAACGGCACCGAACTGCCGATCGAGGTCTCGCTCTCGTGCTGGATGGATAGCCACCAGCAGAGCTTCGGCGCGATCATCCGTGACGTATCGGACCGACGGGACAACGAGGCGCGTCTGCTGCGCCTGGCCAATCACGATGCGCTGACCGACCTGCCGAACCGTGGTGCGCTCTGGGCGCATCTCGACGACGTGCTCGCGGCCGAGGAGCCGCTGACACTGCTCATGCTCGATCTCGACGGCTTCAAGGAAGTGAACGACGATCGCGGGCATATGTGGGGCGACCGCGTCCTGCAGGTCGTGGCGCGGCAGATCCTCGATCTTGCCGGCGATGGAGACATGGTGGCGCGGCTCGGCGGCGACGAGTTTGCGGTCGTCCTGCGCGGCGTCGGCGATCCGCTTGTCGCGAGCCGCCTCGGCGAGCGGCTGATCCAGCATTTCAACAAGCCCGTCTGGGTCGACGGCCAGAAGGTCAATCTCGGTCTGTCGATCGGCATCGCGATCGCGCCGGCGCACGGCTCGACGCCGGAAGAGCTGATGGCCAATGTCGATCTCGCACTCTATCGCGCGAAGGACGAGGGCCGTAGCCGCCAGCACCTCTTTGCTCCGCCGATGCGGCAGGCCGCGAATGCCCGCAGTGCCTTCGAGGTAGAGCTGACCTCGGCGCATGAGAATGGCGAGTTCGAGCTGTTCTACCAGCCGCAGGTCCGGCTGAACGACAGCTCGATGATTGGCGCCGAGGCGCTGCTGCGCTGGCGCCATCCCGAACGCGGGCTGATGATCCCGCCGAGCTTCATCAGCGTGCTCGACACGATGTCGATTGCGGCCGATGTCGGCGAATGGGTCATTCGCTCGGCCTGCGGGCAGGCGGCGGCCTGGCGCGAGGCGGGTGTCGACGATTTCAAGGTTGCGGTGAACCTGTTCGGCGCGCAGTTCCGTCGCGGCGATCTTTGCGAAGTGGTCGAGAGCGCGCTGTCTGAAGCCCGGCTGCCGGCGGGAGCGCTGGAACTCGAGATCACCGAGACGATGATCCTGCGCCATGAACGGGCGATGCTGAAGCAGCTGAAGGACCTTCAGCGCATCGGCGTCGGCGTGGCGTTCGACGATTATGGTACGGGCTTCGCCTCGCTCAGCCAGATCCAGCTCTTTCCGCTGACCAAGCTGAAGATCGATCGCAGCTTCGTCCGCGAGATGTGCTGCGACTCGGACAATGCCGCCGTGGTGAAGGCGATCTTGCATCTCGGCAAGAATTTCGGGGTGAAAGTCATCGCTGAAGGCATCGAGTCGGTGCAGCAGCACGAGGTCCTGGTCGAGAACGGCTGCAGTGAGGGGCAGGGCTTCCTTTACGGCCGTGCCATGTCGAGCATTGATTTCGAGGGCAAGCTGCTCGAATGGCGGCACGTCGCCTGAGGTAGAATCGCGGGGCCGATGCGAACACCGGCCCCGCTCAATTGCATGTTATAGGGAAGAGTTAGTGCTGGCCGCCCTTGCGGCCTGCCTCCGACGCGCGCTCGCGATCGTTGGCAAAATTGCCCTGGCTCTGCTGGCCGCCCTTGCGACCGGCTTCAGATGCCCGTTCACGGTCGTTAGCGAAATTGCCGCCGGATTCCGATCCGCCCTTCGACGCGATTTCGCGTTGCTTGTCCGGATCCATCGACGCGAAGCCGCGATTGGACGTGTTCTGGTTCTGAGCCATGTCAATTGCCTCCTCTCTTGGAGATTTCGGCACGGCTTAGCCTGTCCGCGCCCAAATATAAAACGGGTCGCGTATCGATTGGTTCCTTTGGTTATATTGCTACATTCGACGTATTGACGCTTACTGTAAAGTAAGCGAGGCGAGCAATACTGATTTTGCGGATTGTTTGGCGCAGTTGTGGCCAAGTTTAAGCCAGTGGGCCGTTTTTGAGGAAATCCGGCGGCACGCGGCTGACGTCGCGGAGGAGTTCGATGAGAGCTCGCGCCCCGAACTCCGCGGCCGCTTCACCTTTTTCGGCTGTCGCGGCAGCGGTATTGCCGAGAGCCCCTTCGGGATTGAGGTCCTGCGCAAGCCAGCCGAAACCGGCGGGACGAGACGCCCGCAGATGATGGTAGTCCTTTTCCATCGCGAGCGAGGCGGGGACGAAGTTCTTCAGCCTGTCGCGGCGGACGAGGTCCGGGCGGCAGGCGAGCATCAGCGAGGTCTCGATCTCGCCGCCGTGGACGCCGTGGGCGATCTCCTCGGCGGTAAACAGGCCGTCGGGATAGCCGAAGCGCGCCCATGTCGTCGTCACCGCCAGCATTTCGTGCCGGACGCGAAGATCGCGCGCGACCACATCGATCAGCGCGTTGTTGCCGCCGTGTGACGAGAGGAGGACGAGTTTCCGGATGCCGGCGCGGGCAAGGCTGTCGCCGATCTCATTCCAGGTTAGCATCGCGGTTTCGGCGCTGAACGTCAGCGTGCCGGGATACGCGACATGTTCGGGCGACAGCCCGACGCTTTGCGTCGGCAGGATCGTCACCGGCAGATCGGCAGGCAGAATAGCGCGGGTGCGGGCGAGATAGCCCTCCATGATGTCGACGTCGGTCGACAGCGGCAGATGCGGACCGTGCTGTTCTACGGCCGCGACCGGAAGAACCGCGATCCAGGACGATGTGTCGGCCGCATGGATTTCCGGCCAGGTCATGTCCGACCAGATGGGTTTCGGAAGGCTCAAGCGGCCGCCTCCAGCCTGCCGGCGCGCGCGAGCACCAGATCGAGCGCCTTCAGCGTCATCGAGAGCGGCATGTACGGGCAGGCCGGGTGACGCAGCGCGGCGGGCTCTCCGGCAATCACCTGCTCCGGCAGAAGCGGGACATGCAGGAAGGTCGCCGTGACACGCGCGCGATTGGTCTCGGCGGCGTGGAGCGCGAGATAAAGCAACTGATTGCAAAGGTGGGTGCCGCAATCCTCCGACACCGCGGCGGGAATGCCGGCGGCATTCAGCGCGGCGGCGGTGCCGTCGAGGTCAGGCCAGGTCGCGATATAGCTTTCAGGGCCGGACGAGTGGACAGGAAGATCGCGAATCTCGGCGCCCGTGCTGTCCGGCACGCCGAAATTCCGGCGATTGGTCGCGATCTTCTCCAGGCACAGCCGGTTCCGGCCGGCGGCTTGACCGCAGAGGAGCAGGCGGTCGGGATCGAAGCGACGTACCGCTTCGTCGAGCAAGGAGTCGGCACGCTCGGTGTCGACCGGCAGGATCAGCGTTTCCGCATCGAGGCCCGACGCGGTCGCGCCGCGCTTCTCGAAGGCGCGCACCAAGGCCTCGGAAGCATTGCTGCCGCCGTCAAACGGGCCGAAACCGGTGATCAGAACCTTCATCTTCTCTCGAATAGGCACGGAGCGGGTCGGGCACAAGCGGCCGGCTCTCGAAGCTTCGCCGGAGCTGTTCTGTTTCGGGACACAGCGTTAACGCGATCCCCGCGCCCAAATCGGCCTTCGCGAAGCCGATGAGCCCCGTCGAACCGTCCGTCCGCTACGGACCATATCGGGAACATCGATCGATCAGCGATTCGTGCGGGGTTCGTTCCCGCTCCGCTCCAATCGTTAATCGCGACGAGTCAGTCGACGATGTCCGTCTGCGTTTTCGGCGTCCGTTCCTTCAGCAGCAGGTAGAGGCCGGCGCCGATGACGACCGCCGCGCCGGCGAGCGTCCAGACATCCGGGACATCGGAGAAAACGAGCCAGCCCGTGATCGTCATGAAGACGAGCTCGCAATAGACGAAGGGAGCGAGGATCGGCGCTGGAGCGCGGCCGTGCGCGAGGATGAGAAGGTAGTGGCCGAATGCCCCCATTGCGCCCGTCGCGATATGCAGGCCCCAGATCCAGCCGCTCTCGGGCCAATGCCAGACGAAGGGCATGATCGGAGCCAAAGCCAGCGCGCCGAACAGGCCGGTGATCGCGATCGAGGTCTTGGCGCTGTCGTAGGCCGACACGAAACGCGTGGCGATATTGTAGAATGCGCCGCAGATCGCGTTAGAGAAGGCGAGAAGATAGGCCATCTCGAACGTGCCGACGCCGGGCCGCGTGACCACCAGCACGCCGAGAAAACCGACGCCGATCGCCGCCATGCGCTTCAGGCCGATCCATTCGCCGAGGATCGGGCCCGCGAAGATCGCGACGAGGAGCGGGGTCGTGAACGAGACGGTGATGGCCTGGTCGAGTTGCAGGGTCTGCAGCGCCGAGAAATTGAACACCGTCGTGCCGGCCAGCAGAACCGAGCGGAGGAACTGCATTCCGGGCTTTTTCGTCCGCCAGATGCCCGGCGAGCTCCACGGGTTCAGCAGGATGCTGATGAAGACGACGTGGAAGACGTAGCGCAGCCACGCGACCTGCAGCGGGCTCTCATAGGACGAGAGATATTTTGCCGTCGTGTCGAGAATCGAAAAAGTGCCGACCGCGCCGAACATCAAGCTGATGGCGATGATCCTCAACCGACGAGCGGCCTGTGCGTCGTCAACAAGCATACGGTCTAGCGGCAGAGCCACTTTAGGTTCCTCACGGGAAGTGCCGGGAAAGCAGGCTAGGAATGAACCTGCACGGCCTGCTTGTCGAGGCCGGAATCCCCTCTAAGTGCCTTGGAAATCTGCCGTGCGGTTTCCGCATAGCTAACGGAGGTCCGGAATGCCTCCGAGCGCGGATATTGCTCGGCGACGCCGATGTCCTCGACAACACGACCCGGCCGCGTGCTCATCACGACGATGCGGTTCGACAGATAGACCGCCTCGAACACCGAATGAGTGACGAAGACAATCGTGCAGCGAAGCCGTTCGCGGATCGCCAGCAACTCGTCGTTCAGCCGGAAACGGGTCATCTCGTCGAGCGCGGCGAAGGGCTCGTCGAGGAGGAGGACTTCCGGCTTCGACACCAGCGCCCGCGCGAGCGATACGCGCATCTTCATGCCGCCGGACAATTGGTCCGGGCGCGCCTCGGCGAAATCCTCAAGCCCCACCAGCTCGAGCGCCTGTTCGATACGCTCCCTGGCATGGGCGCGCGAAACGCCCCGGAGGCGTAGCGGCAGCCAGACATTGGCGAATGCGCTCGCCCAAGGCATGAGCGTGGGCTCCTGGAAGACGAAACCGATCTCGGGGCGCGCACCGCTCCAGGCAACATGGCCGGAGGACGGCTCGTCGAGACCTGCGATCAGCCGCAGGACGGTGGATTTGCCGCAGCCGGACGGGCCGATCAAAGTCACCACGTCCTCGCGTTCGATCGAGAGGTCGAAGTCGTCGAGGGCCGAGACGCCGTTTGGGAAGCGTTTGGAAAGGCTGGAAAGGCGCAGAAGCGGCATCGCGCGCACGCTCTGCGGAAGGTCGGGCGGGGTCAAGAAAAAAGACGGGCGACCACAGCGTGCCGCCCGTCTCGATCATCCAGTCGTCACCACCAATAACGGCCCCGGAAGCAACCCCAGCGAAGCTCGCCCCAACGGTTGCGATACCAGCCGCATCTGCGCCGGCGGTAGTAGCCTCCGCCGCCATACCAGCGGCGGCGATAACGTGGATACCAACGGCGGCGCCGGGAGCCATACCAGCGGCGGCCTCTCCGATAACCCCTTCGATAACCGCGACGGTAGGAACGACGGCGTCCTCCCCGCCCACGGCCACGACGCTGGACCTCGTGAAGATCGTCATTGCCGTCAATGTCCGCGTCGGGCGGCACGGCCTGCGCCGCAGCCCCGCTGAGAGCAGCGGAAGCGGGCTTCGGTAGTGTGGCCAGAGCAGCGGTGCCGGCTACACCCAGCAGCCCCGCCAAGAACACACGTCTGTCCATGAACGCGTCTCCTCCCTGTTCGCCTTTTGTAGAAGACAAGTGCGCGGGCCGGCGCAAGGTTCCACAGAAAATCAAGGTGAAACGGGCGGGTTGTCCGGGATGGTCTGCACGCCGAAGTTGGACCGTGCTCCGGACAGATACGTAGAGCGCCTTAGTAGGCGAAGAGCGATTGGCGATGCAGAATAGATGCGCCGCGCATGCCATGCGCAGCGCGAGGCCCTCCCGATGAGCGAAGTACTGGCTAAATTTGCGCAGGACGTCGTGCGTCTCGTCGAAAAGCGAGACGGTGAGGTGGCGATCGAGGTGCTCGCCGCGGCATATGCCGAGGAGGTCGGACCACGCTCCGAGTTCCATCTCGGATTGGGTTACGGCATTGCCGAGCATTGGCTTGAAACGAGCGAGGGCAAGGTGCGCTCCCTCCGGCGCGGTTCGCGGCGGCGGGCCAAGCCTTGGCGGGCTGCGTCGTAGCGCGCATTCTGGTGGGCGACCGACTCAACCCGCCCACCCATGATCCATTACAAGAAACGCCTTCAGATCCTGGCAATCTGCCTGTCGGCCCTTGCCGGCTATGTCGATGCGCTCGGCTTCCTGAAGCTCGGCGGATTCTTCGTTTCGTTCATGTCCGGCAATTCGACCCGGATGTCGGTCGGGCTGATGGAGCGGGCCTCCGACGCCGCGGTGGCCGGCGCGCTCATTTCGACTTTCGTGATTGGCGTGGTGTTCGGCTCGTTCGTCAGCCACGCAGCGGGCCGGCATCGCCGTCCGGCCGTGCTCGGGCTCGTCGCGCTGCTCCTCGGCTGCGGCGCGATGCTTGACCATCTGGCGCCCGCCTATCTCGCCGTCGGCGCGGTGGTGCTGGCGATGGGCGCCGAAAACGCCGTCTTCCAGCGCGACGGCGAGGTCTCGATCGGGCTGACCTACATGACCGGTACCCTGGTCAAGTTCGGGCAGAGGCTGACCGGGGCATTCCTGGGCGGGCACCGCCTCGCCTGGCTGCCGTATCTCTTGCTCTGGATCGGGCTGATCTCCGGGGCGGCCGCCGGAGCGGCGGTCTATCCGATCTACGGCTTCGCCGCGCTGTGGTTCGGCGCGGGTGTCGCGGCCACGTTGGCGGTTGTGACGATCTTCCTCCACGTCGAGGATTGAGCGGCCGCTTTCCGGGGCGGCGCAGCCGAGCCCGGAATCCATAACCCCTGTGTGGATGATCGAACCGGGGCGCTGCGGCGTATGGGTCCCGGGCTCCGCTTCGCGGCCCCGGGACACGGGAGCGCACGAATTCGGCTTCCGTCCCTGAAAGCTCTCACGTCTCAAACAGCATTTCCCCTGGAGGGATGCGCGGGACGTCGGGAGATCGACCTCTCCCAAGGCGGTCTGGCCTGATTGTGAAAAGGGCCAAACCAATTGTTTTGCTCACCTCGGGAGGACGCTCTCGCGACGTCCCGCGCACGGTGTTTGAGGCTTGCTGCGTGCAGCCCCCGGAGGCTTAACTTTCTGGCCTCCGCTGGTCGGTGCCTCTCTCCCCCGGACGGTCGGGTCCGTCCTGCAGGGAAAGTCCGAAGCGCACCCGCGTGACGGGAGTCCATCCCGTCGGGACCGCATGCCTTGGGCCTCCGGATCTCGGTCGCGAACCTCGACCCGGCCACCGCACTCCCGATCCACCACAACGACGCCTCGCGATGACGCCCTCCGTGACCGGAAGCGGGGAATATGTGGCATGGATTAGGAATAAAGTCAAGATCAGCGTGTGGCGATGAAGCCGGCGCGTTCCTCGTCGGGCACCGAGTTCGTCAACCGCAAGGGTTGGGTCTCGCGCTCGACCGGCGGCAAGGACAAGGCGGCGTCTTCAGCATACGCTTGAGAACCGAATCCCGCCGATCAGCACCTTTGAGTCATCGGACATGTCTAAGACCCACGATCCTGGTGATGACAGAGTCATATGGGTGCACGAACTCAGTCTATGGCAGCAAGTTCAAATCGGGCTGGGCGAATACTGGATCGCCTTCTCCAATTTGGAGGGCACGCTGATTTCAACGACAGCGGCGCTGATGGGAATGAAGCACTCGGCCCTGGCTTACATCCTTCGCGACGTGCAATTCCAAGCCCGTCTTACGCTCTTTAGGCGGTCAGTGAGCGCAGCCGTTCCAGATGAAGGCTTTCGCAAGCGGGCCATAGCACTTGCCAATCGCGCAGGCACGGCGGCTGAATTTCGAAATCGGGTCGCGCACGCTTCATTCATCCATCACGGCGAGCTTGGAATAACGATGGTGAAGGACGGAGAGCATCCGTTCCAACCTCTCGCAGGCGGTGAGGCGATCAACTACGAAACCTTCGCACAAAAATCCCGCGCCGCGGATCTCCTATCGTCCGAATTTTCCTCATGGCTCCGAGAATGGAATGCCAACAGCTGATGCCCAACCCGCTTTCTCGAATGCGTCCTAACGCGAACCTAGTCATATCAGCCGACGTGCTGAATGACCGGCCACAGCTTGCGGCGTTGATGCTAGCCTGCATCTCCGCTTGGGCGCACCTGGAATCCTATCTCATAGGCGCTGTGGTCGATTGGATCGGAGAAGACGCAGAGGAAGCGGTCTACGCACTGGTCAACGCCAGAAGCTCGAAGGCTCAAAAAGAACTGATTCTGGAGCGGTGCCGAAAGGTTCTCGCCGCAGACCAACTTGAGATACTGGAGGCGATCATTGAAGCATCCGACGCGACCGCCAAGAGCCGCAATCGCCTAGCCCATTGGGTGCCTGCGATCTGTCCAGAACTTCCAGACCACATTCTCCTCTGCGATCCCAAAGCGTCGTGGCGGATCGGGTGATATCCGGCGAGAAGTTGAGGAACCTGACCAATCCGGCCTATTCGAACGAAGCCATCTCTGAACTCGCAGAAAAGGCCCGCGAAGTTCTCAGCGCCGGGATTCTCGTTTTCTCGGAGAAGGATTTCTCCGTATTGTCAGACGAGATTTGGACGCTCAATCGCGCGACTGAAGAGCTTCGTTCGCTCGTTTCGAATGCTCCGTGGCGAGACGAGTCACGTCACTGGCTAGAGCACGAGTCTTTAATTCAGAGAAGTATATCACGTCTGAGATCGCGTCGGAGCAGTGCTCCTGCGTGACCTCGTAGACGACATTCCAAAGATCATCCTCCGAAATGTGGATCATCGGAGAGACAGGCTTAGGAACCACCGCGTCGTACGTGCGCGCCGCAGTGATGCCAGCCCAATCGGTGCTGGCCATCGATTCGGGCGAGGGGTCGCTGCGAAGGAGCCGCGAGGTCTATCCCCTCACCCCGCTCGGCCTGCCGGCCGAGTCGGCCCTCTCCCATTGGGAGAGGGCGGGGCGCCTCAGCTCAGCGCCTTGTTGCTTTCCTTCACCGCGTCTTCCGCGACATAAACCTCGCCGCCCATGGCCATGAACTTCTCGCTCATTTCCGCCATGCCGGACTCGGCCTTGGCCAGGTCCATCTGCGGGTCGTTGAGCGAGGCGGCGTAGTCGCGGACGTCCTGCGTGATCTTCATCGAGCAGAATTTCGGGCCGCACATCGAGCAGAAATGCGCGACCTTGTGGGCGTCCTTCGGCAGCGTCTCGTCGTGGAATTCGCGTGCGGTGGTCGGGTCGAGGCCGATGTTGAACTGGTCTTCCCAGCGGAAATCGAACCTTGCCTTCGACAGCGCGTCGTCGCGGAGCTGTGCGGCCGGATGACCCTTGGCGAGGTCGGCGGCGTGGGCGGCGATTTTGTAGGTGATCACGCCGGTCTTCACGTCGTTCTTGTCCGGCAGGCCGAGATGTTCCTTCGGCGTGACGTAGCAGAGCATGGCGCAGCCGAACCAGCCGATCATCGCGGCCCCGATGCCCGAGGTGATGTGGTCGTAGCCCGGCGCGATGTCGGTCGTGAGCGGTCCGAGCGTGTAGAAGGGGGCTTCGCCGCACTCCTTGAGCTGCTTGTCCATGTTGATCTTGATCTTGTGCATCGGCACGTGGCCGGGGCCCTCGATCATGACCTGGCAGCCCTTCTGCCAGGCGATCTGCGTCAGCTCGCCGAGGGTCTCCAGCTCCGCGAACTGGGCGCGGTCGTTGGCGTCGTAGATCGAGCCGGGACGCAGGCCGTCGCCGAGCGAGAACGAGACGTCGTAGCGGCGCATCAGGTCGCAGATCTCGTCGAAGCGCTCGTAGAGGAAGCTCTCCTTGTGATGGGCGAGGCACCACTTGGCCATGATCGAGCCGCCGCGCGAGACGATGCCGGTCATGCGGTTGGCGGTCAGCGGCACGTAGGGCAGGCGGACGCCGGCATGGATGGTGAAGTAGTCGACGCCCTGCTCGCACTGCTCGATCAGAGTGTCCTTGTAGACCTCCCAGTCGAGCTTGACCGGGTCGCCGCCGACCTTCTCCAGCGCCTGGTAGATCGGCACCGTGCCGACCGGGACCGGGGCGTTGCGGATGATCCAGTCGCGGGTGTTGTGGATGTTCCTGCCCGTTGACAGGTCCATGATCGTGTCGGCGCCCCAGCGGATCGCCCAGACCAGCTTCTCGACTTCCTCGGCGACCGACGACGAGACGGCGGAATTGCCGATGTTCGCGTTGATTTTCACTAGGAAGTTGCGGCCGATGATCATCGGCTCGAGTTCGGCGTGGTTGATGTTCGACGGGATGATGGCGCGGCCGCGGGCGATCTCGTCGCGGACGAATTCCGGCGTGATGTGCTCGGGCAGCGAGGTGCCGAAGCTTTCGCCGTCGGCCAGCGCGGAGGCGGCGCGATCCAGCACCTCCCTGCGGCCGAGGTTCTCGCGCTCGGCGACGTAGATCATCTCCTTGGTGATGATGCCGGCGCGGGCGAATTCGTATTGCGTGATCGGCGCGTCGCCGACGCCGCGCAGCGGCTGGTGGGCGATCGGGAAGGCCTGGGCGAGGTGGCTGCCCGAGACATTGCCGTTGTCTTCCGGCTTGATGATGCGGCCGTCATAGCTCTCGACGCCGCCGCGCTCCTTGACCCATTCGACGCGCCGGCGCGGCAGGCCGGCTTCGAGATCGACCTTGTAGTCGGGGTCGGTATAGGGGCCGGACGTGTCGTAGACGCGGAGCTTCGGCTCGTCGGGGGAGGTGAGCGTGATCTCGCGGATCGGCACCTTCACGTCCGCGGCGTGGGCGCTCGTCACATAGATCTTCTCGGACGCGGGCATCGGCCCGGTGGTGACGCCGGCCTCGATGAAGTCGTTGGGAGAGAATGGCTTGTTCACGAAGGATCTCCTCGTTCGCACAAAGGGAGATCCGGCGATGGAGGAGGATGTGCGGGTGGAGGAATCTCACCTTGGCCCGCGTGCCCGTCCCTTCGCCGGCATGACCCGGATCAGGTTCAAAGGGTCACCGCGCTGCCTGACGGCCGTCGGTCTCTCAGTCCCTTCGCGGGACTCCCCTCGGTTTGTGACGACGATTCTTTAGAGCATTTCCGAGCTGGGTCAACCGTCTAAAGTCCGTTCAAATCCAGTTGATCGGGCACCTGCCACCATAAGCCTGCCGCCTTCGGGACCCTATTTAGTGCTTGGAAGGACAACCATTCCGGCTGCCCCGAACACATCAAAGAGGTCCTTCGATGTGCGACTATAGCCTCGAATCTGTTGCGTCCCGCCCGGCCAAAGTCGGCGACAAGCTGGTCTCCACCAGCTTTCCCGGCACCACCACACGCGGCTTTTCGGCCGTCGGTGAACCCAATATGGCCGTCTGCCTTCTCCCAGGCACCGAAATAGCCTTCGACAAGGAGATAGAATGTGAGGGAGCGCTCGGATTCCTAGCGACGCGCAAACTCGGTCAGACGCTCGCCCGCTTCCGTCACATAAACGAAGGCCATCCGCATATGCATCATGATGCGCTGGAGGTGCCGGACGGCAGGATGGTGCTTCTGACGCTCCTGCGCCACGGCCAGTACGCGACCGTGCTGCAGCTGCCGGCGGACTCCGCCGCCGACACGCATGATGAGAAGAAGCAAGAGTCCGAAGAGGAGCGGCGCTCCTATCTGGACTATCTCACCATCGACTGAGGCGCTGCCAAGCCGGGTTTGCCCGGCTTGGCACACACCCGGAGTATCAGTCCACCTTGGCGCCGGAGGCCTTCACGATCGGCGCCCATTTGGCGAGTTCGGCCTCGACGTGCTTCTGGAGTTCCTCAGGCGTCGAGCCGACGGTCGTCGCCGAAAATTCCGCGAGCTTCGCCTTGACCTTGGGATCCGCGATCGCCTTGTTGGCGGCGTCGTTCAGCCTGGCGACGACATCGGCCGGCGTCTTGGCCGGGGCGAACAGCGCGTTCCAGGTATAGGTCTCGTAGCCCGGCAGCGTCTCGGCGATCGCCGGCATGTCCGGGAACACCGCCGAGCGTTCTTTCGTGGTGACGCCGAGACCCTTCAGCTTGCCGTCCTTGATGTGCTGGGTGGAGGAGGGGAGGTTGTCGAACATGATCGGCACCTGGCCGCCGAGCACGTCGATCAGAGCCGGGCCCGCGCCCTTGTAGGGAACGTGGACGATGTCGACGCCGGCCAGTGACTTGAAGAGCTCGCCCGACAGATGCAGCGGCGTGCCGTTGCCCGACGAGGCATAGGAGTACTTGCCGGGCTCCTTCTTCACGAGATCGATCAGTTCCTTGACGTTGTTCGCCGGAACCGACGGGTGGACGACGAGGACGTTGGGGACAGTGACGAGGAGCGAGATCGGCGCGAAGTCCTTCGCGGCGTCGTACGGCATCTTCGTATAGAGCGCCGGGTTGAGTGCATGGGTCGCGACCGTGCCCATGAGGATCGTGTAGCCGTCGGGCTCAGCCTTCGCGACCGCGGCCGAGCCGATATTGCCGCCGGCGCCGCCGCGATTGTCGACCACGACCTGCTGGCCGAGGAGCGTGCTCATCTTCTCCGCCACGAGGCGGCCTACGAGATCGGTCGACCCGCCGGCCGGGAACGGGATGATCAGCGTGATCGCGCGCGTCGGGAAAGTCTGCGCCTCGGCGGGTATGGCGAGCAGTGATGCAATGGCGGCAAGGCCCGCTGCGAGCAGGCCGCGTGTCGTCTTCATGAGCATTTTCTCCCTGTGGCGGCATGGACTTGCCGCTCTGGACGAAAGTTTGGGGCCGAACGCCCAAACTTCCAAGGGGCTTGATGTTGCGTCCTGCTTGCGTGCTGAAAAGTGTAACATTATAACATAACGTATGTCGCCGACGCCGGTCCCTCATACGCATGCCCATCGCCATGACCATTCGCATGGTCACGCCCACACACATCGCGTGGCTGTGAAGCCGCCCTTTTCGCTACTGCGCCTGTCGGCGGTGCAACGGATCGGCGCCGCCGCCGTGCTCGTTTTGCTCCTCTGGAGCGCAGTTTTCTGGGCGGCGGCCTGATGAGCGCCGCAATCCGTTTCGACGACGTCACGCTCGGCTATGACCGTCATCCGGCGGTGCATCATCTCTCGGGTGAAATCGCCGCGGGCAGCCTGACCGCGATCGTCGGCCCGAATGGGGCCGGCAAGTCGACGCTGCTCAAGGGCATCGTCGGGACGCTGTCGCCTCTCGGCGGCCGGATAGACCTCGGCGGCTCGGCGAAAGGCCGCGTCGCCTATCTTCCGCAGGCGGCGGATATCGACCGCACCTTTCCGCTCTCTGTTTTCGATCTCGTCTCGATGGGTTTGTGGACCCGCTCCGGCCTGTTCGGCGGCATCGGCCGCAAGGACAAGGAAACGATCGCCGAGGCGATCGCTGCGGTGGGGCTGACCGGTTTCGAGACGCGCCCGATCGGCACGCTCTCCGGCGGCCAGATGCAGCGCGCCCTGTTCGCGCGGCTTCTCTTGCAGGACGCTCCCATTATTCTCCTCGACGAGCCGTTCACGGCCATCGATGCGCGCACTACGGCCGACCTGATCGACGTGGTCGAGCGCTGGCACAAGGAGAAGCGCACGGTGGTCGCTGTGCTGCACGATCTGGAAACCGTGCGCAGGCATTTCCCGCAGTCGCTGCTGCTGGCCCGGTCTCCGGTCGCCTGGGGCGATACGGCGGAGGCGCTGAGCGCCGAGAACCTGTTCACGGCACGGAGGATGATCGAGGCTTTCGATCCGCATGCGACCTCGTGCGAGCGGAAGGTCGCGTGATGGTCGATATACTCAATGGCCTCATCCTGAGCCGAACCGCGGAGCGGTTCGTGTCGAAGGATGGCGAGTTCGGAGCTTGGGTCGGTCCTTCGACACGGCCCTGCGGGCCGGCTCAGGATGAGGATCGAGGATGATCTACGACTTCCTCATCGCGCCCTTCGCGGAATTCGACTTCATGAAGCGCGCTTTGGTCGGCTCGCTGGCTCTGGCGCTGGGCTCCGGGCCGATCGGCGTGTTCCTGATGCTTCGCCGGCTCAGCCTGACGGGCGATGCGATGGCACATGCGATCCTGCCTGGCGCCGCGGTGGGTTATCTGATCGCCGGGCTGTCGCTGCCGGCCATGACCATCGGCGGCATGGTGGCCGGCGTCACCGTCGCCTTCCTCTCCGGTCTCGTCTCGCGCTTCACCGCGCTGAAGGAAGACGCCTCGCTCGCGACCTTTTATCTGCTGTCGCTCGCGCTCGGCGTGGTTCTTGTCTCCGCGCGGGGCTCGAACGTCGATCTGCTGCATGTGCTGTTCGGCACGGTGCTGGCGCTGGACGATGCGGCTCTGTTCCTGATCGCGGGCATCGCGACCGTGAGCGTGCTGACGCTCGCCGCGATCTACCGGCCGCTCGTGCTTGAATGCGTCGATCCGGGCTTCCTGCGCTCTGTCTCGAATGCCGGCGCGCCGGTCCACATGGTTTTCCTCGCGCTCGTCGTGATGAACCTCGTCGGCGGCTTCCATGCCCTCGGCACGCTGCTCGCCGTCGGCCTGATGATGCTGCCAGCCGCCGCCGCGCGGATGTGGACGCAGGACGTCACCGTCATGCTGATCCTGTCCGCCATCGGCGGCGCGGTGTCCGGCTATATCGGCCTTCTCGTTTCCTATCATTGGTCGCTGCCGGCGGGCCCGGCCATCATCCTGTCCGCGGGCGGGCTTTATCTCGCATCGCTGGCTTTCGGCGCGCAGGGCGGTTTCGTTCAGCGCCTCGTGCCGGTCCGTCACCTCGAAGCCTGAATAAGTTCGGTTTCGCAAAGGGGGTTCATCATGCGTATTGTATGTAACGTTATAACATTGCTGGCTATCGGCGCTGGTCTCGCGCTGTCGGCTCCGGCCCACGCGCAGGACAAGCTCGCAACGGTCGCGAGTTTCTCGATCCTCGGCGATTTCGTGAAGAATGTCGGCGGCGACCGCATCGCGGTAACGACCCTCGTCGGCCCGAACGGCGACGCGCATGTCTACGAGCCGACGCCCGCTGATGCGAAGGCGCTCAACACGGCGAAGGTCGTCTTCATCAACGGGCTCGGTTTCGAGGGATGGATGGACCGTCTCGTTCGGGCGTCCGGCTCGAAGGCCACGGTCGTCACCGCGAGCCAGGGCGTGACCCCGATCGCCTTCGCCGGCGAGGAAGAGGACGACCACGCCAAGGGCAAGAAGCACGCGCATGAGGAACACGAGCACGGCCAGGACCCGCATGCCTTTCAGTCGATCGCGAACGTCAAGCTCTATGTTGGGAATATCCGTGATGCCCTGATCGCCGCCGATCCGGCGGGCAAGGACGTCTACGAGGCCAATGCCACGGCTTACACGGCCAAGCTGGACGCGCTCGACGGCGAGGTGAAAGCCGCAATCCAGGCGATCCCGGAGGGACAGCGCAAGATCATCACCTCACACGACGCTTTCGGCTATTTCGGCAAGGCCTACGGCTTCGCCTTCATCGCGCCGCAGGACATTTCGACGGAGTCAGAGGCTTCAGCGAAAGACGTCGCCAGGCTGATCAGGCAGATCAAGGCTGACAAGGTCAAAGCTGTGTTCGTCGAGAACATCACCGACCGGCGGCTGATCGACCGGATCGCCAAGGAAACCGGCGCCGTGGTAGGCGGCGAACTGTACTCGGACGCTCTGTCGCCCCCGGACGGGCCGGCTGCCACTTACATCGACATGTTCCATCACAATATAAAGACGTTGAGCGCGGCGCTTTCGAGCTGACGCTCAACGAACACAACCTCATCCTGAGCCGGCTGCCTTGGCAGCCGTGTCGAAGGATGGACCCGGGCTCGGTGCTTGCGGCCATCCTTCGATACGAGCGCTTCGCGCTCGGCTCAGGATGAGGCGCCACACAGGGTTACCTCATGTCCGACAAGATCCCCGTTACCGTGCTCACCGGCTATCTCGGCGCCGGCAAGACGACGCTCCTCAATCGCATCCTCTCGGAGGAGCACGGCAAGCGCTACGCGGTCATCGTCAACGAATTCGGCGAGATCGGCATCGACAACGAACTCGTCGTCGGCGCGGACGAGGAAGTCTTCGAAATGAACAATGGCTGCATCTGCTGCACGGTGCGCGGAGACCTGATCCGCATCATCGAGGGGCTGATGAAGCGAAAGGGCAAGTTCGACGCGATCATCGTCGAGACGACGGGCCTCGCCGATCCGGCTCCGGTGGCGCAGACCTTCTTCGTCGACGAGGAAGTGCAGGACAATGCCCGCCTCGATGCGGTGGTGACCGTCGCCGACGCCAAATGGCTGACCGAGCGACTCAAAGACGCCCCCGAGGCTAAGAACCAGATCGCCTTCGCCGACGTCATCCTGCTCAACAAGACCGACCTCGTGAATGAGGCGGAGCTCGAGGAGGTCGAGGCGCGCATCCGCGGACTGAACCCATATGCGCGCATCATCCGCACGGTGAAGAGCCAGGTTCCGCTCAACGAAGTTCTCGATCGCGGTGCGTTCGATCTCGATCGCATCCTGCAGATCGAGCCGGCCTTCCTCGAAGGCGAGCACCATCATGAACATGGCGAGGCGTGCGGCCCGGATTGCGGCCACGACCATCATGACCATGATCATCATGGGCACGATCACCACGACCACGGTCATGGCGGGCTGAAGCACTATCACGACGAGTTCATCAAATCGGTCGCCTTCACCATTCCGGGTGACGTCGACCCGAACAAGTTCATGCCCTGGGTTCAGGAACTCGCGCAGCGCGAGGGCCAGAACTTCCTGCGCTGGAAGGGCATCCTGTCGTTCAAGAATGAGCCGCGCCGCTTCGTCTTCCAGGGCGTGCACATGATCCTGGACGGCGACCTGCAGCGCGAATGGAAGCCGGGAGAAACGCGGCAGTCCAAGCTCGTCTTCATCGGCAAGGAGCTCGATGAGGAGATGCTGCGCGAGGGTTTCGAGGCCTGCGCGGCTTGAGTTTTCGACCTCTCCCGATGGGAGAGGTCGGCACAGCGCGGTAGCGCTGCCGGGTGAGGGGTACGCCCTCGCGATAGGTCTTACCCCTCACCCCGCTCGAACCTGCCGGTTCGAGTCGCCCTCTCTCCGAGGGAGAGGGTTGGCGTTCTGCCAAACCCGGTCTAAACCGCCGCTATGACCTCCACCGACACGAGCCTCGCCGATTATATCCGCCCGATCCTGGCGGAATCGCACGTCACGGCCACGGCATTCATCGAGAAGACGGCGGCGTTCGCGCTCGGCGATGGATCGGTGATGCTCGCCAGCGCGGACAACGTCTCTCGGGTGAACGTGCATCCGAACGGCTCGATCCTAGTCGCGGCGTCGGACGGCAAGCATCTCGTCACCGGCGGCGATGATGGCCGTGTGGTGCGGTTGTCGGCGGCCGGCCGCACCGAAGAAATTGCCACGACCGAAGGCCATGCCTGGATCGACGCGGTCGCGACCGGTCCAGACGGGGCAGTGGCCTGGGCGGCTGGCCGCAAGGCGTTTGTCCGCGACGGCAAGGGCGCCGTATACTCGATCGATGTCGGATCGAGCGGCCGTGGGCTCGCCTTCGCACCGAAGGGCTTCCAGCTCTACATCTCCCGCTATAACGGCGTGAGCCAGTGGTTCCCGCGATCCACCGCTCCGGCCAAGGAACTGCCCTGGAAGGGCTCCCACCTCGATGTCACGGCGTCGGCCGATGGCCGCTTCGTCGTCTCCACCATGCAGGAGAATTCGCTGCACGGCTGGCGCGTCGCCGACGGCGCGCATATGCGGATGACCGGCTATCCCGGAAAGACGCGGTCGATCTCCTGGTCGCCGGACGGGCGCTGGCTCGCGACCAGCGGTGCGGACGCCGCGATCGTCTGGCCGTTCGTCACCAAGGACGGCCCGATGGGCAAACCGCCGCTCGAACTCGGCATCCGACCATCGCGGGTCGAGCGGGTGGCGTTCCATCCGAAAGCGCCCGTGCTCGCGATCGGCTATCGCGACGGCTTCATCCTGCTGGTGAAGATGGACGACGAGGGCGGCGGACTGCAGGTCCGTCCGGTCAGCGAAGGCGGCCCGGTTTCGGCGCTGTCATGGGACGCCAATGGCATGATGCTGGCCTTCGGCACCGAGGAGGGCGCGGCCGGGGTGCTGTCGCTGCCGAAGATCTGACGAGATCGAGTTCGACTATTTGCTGATCATCCAAAAGCAGCCGGCCTGCGTATCTCCCCCATAGGGGAGACATTCAGGATCGGGATCGTGTGATGCAAGATGATCAGCCACCAAGCGACGGCGCGCCCGCGCTCGGCAAGTTTTCCATTCTCCTTCGTCTCGGCGCGATCGGCGCGGTGCTTGCCGCCGCTGCGGGCGGCTTCGCCTATGCGGGCGGCTGGTTCTCGCCGGGAGCGCTGACCCAGAACAAGATCATCGATACCTTCCAGGCCGTGGACGGCGTCCATGAGGGATTCAGGCGAAACCACGCCAAGGGACTGTGCGCTTCGGCGACATTCGCCAGCAATGGCGCGGGTGTGCCGCTGTCGAAGGCCTCGGTCTTCGCAGCCGGAGCGTCGGTTCCAGTGATCGCCCGGTTCTCCATCGCGGGCGGCCAGCCATATGCTGCGGATTCCGCGATGTCGGTGAAGAGTTTCGGCCTGCGCTTCCTCTTGCCCGGCGGCGAGGAATGGCGCACCGCAATGATCCCGATCCCGGTCTTCCCGGTAAACACGCCGGAAGCGTTCTGGGAGCAGCTCGACGCGTCGAGGCCCGATCCGGCGACAGGGAAACCAGATCCCGCGAAAATGCAGGCGTTCGCGGCGAAGCATCCGGAGACGGCCAAGGCGATCGAGCTGATCAAGGCGGGCCCGCGATCGGCCGGGTTCAGCGATACGACCTTCCACGGCCTCAACGCATTCCGCTTCACCAATGCTGGCGGGCAAACGGTTGCCGTGCGCTGGTCCGTGGTGCCGGAGCAGGCTGCGCCGGCGAATGCGGCGCTCGGCACCGACAAGAACGCTCTATTCGATGCGCTGATCCGCCAGCAGGCGCAGCAGCCCGTCAAATGGCGTCTTGTGGTGACGGTAGGCCAGCCCGGCGATCCCACCAACGATGCGACCTTACCCTGGCCCGCTGACCGACAGCAGGTCGACGTCGGCACGCTCACGATCAATTCGCTTGTGGACGAGGACGACGGCGACTGCACCAGCGTCAACTACGATCCGCTGGTCCTGCCGGACGGCATCCAGCCCTCGGACGACCCCCTGCTGAGCGCCCGGTCGGCCGCCTATTCGGTGTCCTATACGAGGCGCGCCGGGGAGACGAAGCCGCCCAGTGCGGTGACCGCGTCCGACGTCCGCAAGGGAGAAGGCTCATGAGCAATCACGGCCAATTCCCCGTCTTCTCGCGCGTCCTGCATTGGCTGATGGCACTGATGATCCTTGCGATGCTGTTCATTGGCGTCGCGATGGTCGCCTCGGTCGGCGACTACCACAGGCTGGTGTCGATCCATCGCGTGCTGGGTGTTGCCATTCTGGCGCTCGTCATCGTCCGGATCGTCAACCGCAGGCTCAATCCGCCCCCGGCTTTGCCACCAACGCTCTCTCGGCTTCAGCACGTCGCGGCCCAGGCCTCGCACATCCTGCTCTACGGCCTGATGGTGGCGCTGCCGCTCGTCGGCTGGGGCATGCTGTCGGCCGCGAATTATCCGGTCGCGATGTTCGGCCCGTTCGTCCTGCCACCAATCCTGCCGCACGATCCCATGCTCTATGCTGCTCTGCGGAGCATCCACACGGTGCTGGCCTATCTGTTGTTCGCCACTGTGCTCGCGCATCTGGGCGCGGCACTGCTGCACGGCCTGATACTGCGCGACGGCGTTTTCGGCAGCATGATGCCGTGGCGGGCGAAGCCTGTCAGGGTCGCCGATGAACTGCCGGAGGCGTGAGGCGCTAACTCGCTTCTGACAGACAGGCGAGGAGCGCTTCCTCGAGCGCTTCCGGCACGAAAGGCTTCTGGATGATCGGCCGGCCCTGATGCGGCTGGTCGATCGTCGCCTGGTCGCCATACCCCGAGACGAAGATGAACGGTATGCCGCGCTCGGCCAGCACGTCGGCCACCGGGAAGACGCGGACGCCGGCAAGATTGACGTCCAGAAATGCGGCGTCGATTTCTTCGTTCGAGGCCATTTGGACCGCGATATCGACCCGCGGTGCCGGCCCGACGACGATGCAACCGATATCGGCGAGCATATCCTCCACCAGCATCGAGACCAGGACTTCGTCCTCAACCACGAGTACCCGCCGGCCCGTCAGGTCGACTTTCTGAATGTTCACGGATTTTCGCCTCGCGCCCGGCCATACAATGGGCGGCCGGGAATAAACTCGCCGTGAACAGCTTTAGAACAATCCTTCGGGTTTTCCACCCAAATCGGGGCCGAGTGACGCAGTTGTGCATGACGGGCACTTATCCAAAAGAACGATAGGAACCGATGGACAAGCGGGCATGAGTTTTGCCACGCTTACTCAATCGTTAAGGGGGCCTTCCATGCGTCGTCTTGCTCTTCTCGCGGTTGCTGCTGTCGCCTTTGTCGCTCCGTCGCTCGCAAAGGCCGGCCCGATGACGTTCAGGGAAGTCGAGCTCGGCGATTGCAAGAAGAGTTGCTCCACGATCTTGCTCGGCGAAGGCGAGATCGTGATGAGCACCGAGCGGGCGTTCCGTTCGGCGATCCGCCGCGCCGGCCGTGGAACTCCGGTGCTCCTGCATTCGCCGGGTGGCAATGTCGCCGGCAGCCTGCTGCTTGGAGTGGCATTCCGCGAAACCGGCACCACCGTCGGCGTCGCGCCGGGCGGAGCCTGCTATTCGGCCTGCGCCTACGCCCTGCTCGGCGGTGTGAACCGCAAAGTTCTCACCGGTGCACAATTCGGGGTGCACGAATTCATCACCATCGGCAGGAAGCCCGGCAAGAAACTGACGGCCGCCGACAGGCGTGAGGACGCCGAAACCCTGGCCCTGCTGCGCGAATACGCCCAGGCGATGGGCGTCAATCCGGAACTGATCTCGCTGGCGGCCAAGACCAAGCACAGCAATATCCGAGTGCTGAGTCAGAAGGAGCTCCGCCGGATGCGGGTGGTGAACTGAAAGCTCGGTCTGTGCCTCTCCCGGGGGAAGCGGGAGAGGCCTTCATCGTCATCCTCCGGCTCGACCGGAGGATCCACGCCACAGGCACCGCCACTATGGGTCCTCCGGTCACAAGCTGGAGGACGACGCCCTCAGCGGACGAGGATGTTCTTGAACTGCCAGGGATCGTCGAGATCGAGATCCTCGGGGAACAGGCCAGGCCGGTTCTCGATCGGCGTCCAGTCGGTGTAATAGCCGTTCACCGGGCCGAGATAGGGCATCTGGATTTCCAGGCAGCGCTTGAAGTCCATCTCGTCGGCCTCGACGATGCCCTCTTCGGGGTTCTCCAGCGCCCAGACCATGCCGGCCAGAATGGCCGAGGTGACCTGAAGGCCGGTCGCGTTCTGGTAGGGCGCGAGCCGGCGGGTCTCTTCCAGCGATAGCTGCGAGCCGAACCAATATGCGTTCTTGCCGTGGCCGTAGAGAAGGACGCCTAGCTCGTCGATGCCGTCGACGAGCTCGTCCTCGTCGAGGACGTGCAGCTTGTCCTGAACCTTGCCCGAGGCGCCGAACAGTTCGTGCCACGACAGGATGGCATCGTCCGCCGGGTGATAGGCGTAGTGGCAGGTCGGCCGATAGACCGCCTGGCCGTCCTCGAACACGGTGAAATAGTCCGAGATCGAGATCGACTCGTTGTGGGTGACGAGGAAGCCGTATTGGGCGCCGAGCGTCGGGCACCAGGTGCGGACGCGGGTATCGGCGCCGGGTCGCATCAGATAGATGGCCGGGGCGTCGTGCGCCTCGTGCTGGCGGGCGCTTTCCGGCATCCACTTCTCATGCGTGCCCCAGCCGAGCTCGGACGGCTGCAGGCCCTCGGAGATGAAGCCTTCCACCGACCAGGTGTTGAGGAAGATGTTCGGCGGCTTCGGGTTTACCGTCCGCTGTGTGTCGCGCTCGGCGATGTGGATGCCCTTGACGCCGATCTGCCGGAGCAGCGCCGCCCATTCCTCGCGCGTGTGCGGGTCCGGCACGTTGAACTTCATGTCGCGGGCGATGTTGAGCGCCGCCTGCTTGACGAAGAACGAGACCATGCCCGGATTGGCGCCGCAGCATGAGACGGCGGTCGGGCCGCCTGGATTGCGGGCCTTGGCTTCGAGCGTGAAATTGCGCAGCGCATAGTTCGAGCGCTCGCTCGGACCCTTGTTCTTGTCGAAATAGAAGCCGAGCCAGGGCTCGTTGACGGTGTCGATGTAAAGCACGCCGAGTTCGCGGCAGAGTTCCATGATGTCGACCGAACCGGTGTCGACCGAGAGGTTGACGCAGAAGCCCTGACCCTCGCCCTTGGTCAGGAGCGGGGTGAGGAGTTCGCGGTAATTCTCCCGGGTGACGTGCTGCTGGATCAGGCTCAGGCCATGCGCGTCGAGGATGTGCTTGTTGAGATCGTCCGGATCGATGACGAAGAAGCGATCTTTGTCGTAGGTGAAATGGCGCTCGATCAGGGGCAAGGTGCCACGTCCGATCGAGCCGAAGCCGATCATGACAATGGGTCCGGTAATTTCCCCGTAATTCGGCCAATCCGCCATTTCGATCCTCTCAAGTCTGGGCAAGTGCCGGGCATAGAGCCGGGCACGGGACGATAAATCAAGGAACTATCTATGTTCGTCAGCCGGATGACGGTTCGGCCGCACCACGCTTTCGCATCTATATAACCGGTTATATAATTGGCGATGTAATGGAGATCCCTATGACCGAGGATGTGGTTCGCGCGCTTGGCTTCCTGTGCCTCGGCACCCGTCTCAAGCGGATTGGCGAGCGGCTGCAGGCCGATACGCAGGAGGTCATCGACAGCTTCGATGCCGGCGTGGTCGCCAGTCAGTTTCCGTTTCTTGCCGCTCTCGACCGCCTGGGGCCGCTTGCCGTCGGAGAACTGGCCGAGGCCATCGGCGTGACCCAGCCCGGCGCAACCAAAACGACGATCCAGCTTGTCGGGCTCGGCTTCGTGCGCGTCGAGCAGTCGCCGGAAGACCAGCGGCGCAAGATCGTCGGGCTGACCGAAAAGGGACAGGCGGTCGTCGACACCGCCAAGCGGGAACTCTGGCCACTCATCGATCACGCTGTCGCCGATCTCTGTGGCGGTCTCGACGCTCCGTTTCTCGATCAACTGGTCCGCATCGAAGACGGCCTGACGGCCGCGCCTCTCGCGCGGCGCGTCGGCAAGAACCTCCCGAAGGAAGGAGTTCGCCATGACACACGTGCTTGATCGTCCGATCTGGAGCGCGCTCGGAACGAGCCACGCCGCTCTCGCAGAAGAAAATGGACTGGCGCGGCGCTATCCGCCGTCGATCATCCCCTTCGTCGCAACAGGTGACAGCGATCCGGCGAGCCTCGACGGGCTGGAGCGGTTTGTCGGTCCGGAAGACGAGCTGTTCACCATCCAGGCCGATCCGATCGTCATTCCCGGCGGGCTTATGGCCAGCATGGAGGCGCCCGGCGTGCAGATGGTCGCCGACAGGTTGATGCCGGAGATCCATGATCCGCGCCTGAAGCCGCTCGACGAAAGCGATGCCGCCGACATGCTGGAACTGGCGCTGCTGACCAAGCCAGGCCCGTTCACGCTCCGCGCGCAGAGCCTCGGCGAATTCTGGGGAATCAAGGAAGAGGAGCGGCTGATCGGAATGGTCGGCGTCCGGTTCAGGCAGCCCGGCCTGACCGAGATCAGCGGCCTCTGCACGCATCCCGACGTCCGTGGACGTGGTCTCGGGACGCTGCTGCTGACCTTCATGGCGGGCCGCATCTACGCCCGCGGCGAACAGCCCTATCTCCACACCTTCGCGTCGAACACCGGCGCGATCGCGCTCTATGAATCGCTGGGCTTCAGGCTAAGGCGCGAGATGTATGTCGCGGCCATGCGCCGGCCGGACTGAAAAGAGGCGGCCCTTGCAGGCCGCCTCGATGATCAAGCCGCTGTGCGGTGTAGACCCGCTTCGGCGGCGATCCAGGCCGGCTCCGGCACACGGACGCCTGTCGCGTTGACGAGGCCCGCGGCGCCATCGAGAGCGCCATACGCGAGTTCGCGGCCGAGAAAGCGCTCGCGAGCATACGGACCCGGCAACCAGAGCTTCTCGGTATGCGCCGCGGTGAAGCCGAAGCGCTCGTAATAGGGCGCGTCTCCGACGAGCAGGACCGAGCCGTGGCCGAGTTCTTCCGCGCGCTGAAGGGCCGCGCGCATCAGACCACCGCCCAAGCCACAATTCTGCCAGTTCCGGTCGACGGCGAGCGGGCCGAGCAGGAGCGAGGCGCGGCCGGGACCGGCGCTGATGTTCCAGAGGCGCACGGTGCCGATGACTTGGCCGTCGTTCTCGGCGGTCAGGGCGAGGCCCCGCGCGGGCAAACGGCCCTCGCGCAGGCGCTCGGAGGTCTTGCGGAAACGGCCTTCGCCGAACGCTGCATCGAGGAGGTCCTCGCGGGCGTCGATGTCAGCCAGCACTTCATCACGAATAACAATCATGGCCGGGCCTCCCACTGAAGGGTTGCGCAGCCCTCGCACCCTCTCGGGCCGTCCGGGACTTCTGGACTTGGAGGACCGCCCGGGAGACCGGGCGGGATGATGTCGGATCGTCAGATGACGATCGTTTCGAGGGGCGGGAAGCCGTTGAACGCGACCGCCGAATAGGTGGTCGTGTAGGCTCCGGTCGCCTCGATGAGAACGAGGTCGCCGATCTCGAGGCTCACCGGAAGGAAATACGGGTCCTTCTCGTAGAGCACGTCCGCCGAATCGCAGGTCGGGCCGGCGAGGACGCACGGCACCATGGCGGAGCCGTCGCGGGCGGTCTTGATCGGGTAGCGGATCGCCTCGTCCATCGTCTCGGCGAGACCACCGAACTTGCCGATGTCGAGATAGACCCAGCGCGCATCGTCCTCGGCGTCCGACTTCTTCGAGATCAGCACGACCTCGGAGCGGATGATGCCGGCATTGCCGACCATGCCGCGACCGGGCTCGATGATGGTCTCCGGAAGCTGGTTGCCGAAATGCTTGCGCAGCGCATTGAAGATCGCCGAGCCGTAGCTCTCCACGCCCGGGATCTCCTTGAGATAACGGGTCGGGAAGCCGCCGCCGAGATTGACCATCGCGAGCTGGATGCCGCGATCCGCCAGCGTGTGGAAGATCATGGCAGCCGAGGCGAGCGCGCCGTCCCACATCGCCGGGTCGCGCTGCTGCGAGCCGACATGGAAGGACACGCCGTGCGCGACGAGGCCGAGGCGGTGGGCGTGCTCGAGTACGTCGATCGCCATTTCCGGCACGCAGCCGAACTTGCGCGAGAGCGGCCATTCGGCACCCGAGCCGTCGCAAAGGATGCGGGCGAAGACGCGAGCGCCGGGAGCGACGCGGGCGATCTTCTCGACCTCTTCCTTGCAGTCGACGGCGTAGAGATCGACGCCGAGGGCGCGCGCGGTGGCGATGTCGCGCTCCTTCTTGATCGTGTTGCCGAAGGAGATGCGGTCGGCGGTGGCGCCGGCTTCGAGCGCGAGCTTGATCTCGACGACCGAGGCGGTGTCGAAGCACGAGCCGAGATCGGCAAGCAGCTTCAGAACCTTCGGTTCGGGGTTCGCCTTGACCGCATAGAAGACGCGGGTGTCCGGCAGCGCCTTGGCGAAGGCGTTGTAGTTCTCGCGAACGACGTCGAGGTCGACGACGAGGCACGGACCGTCATGTCGTCGGGAAGCAAGGAAGTTCTGGATACGCTCGGTCATCAGCGGGTCCCCGCAAATACGCGTTGGCTCTGCGAGAAGACGTCCCGTTCCGGACACGCGTTGGAGACGCGCCGGGCAGAAAGGCTTCGTCGCTGCCGATCCTTTCGGACCGGCGGCTCTTGTTCGCGCCGATGGCTTGAATCGCTCCGTGGCGGCGGATGCCGCGTCCGGCTCAGTTCAGGCCAACGCTTGGAAGGGGATATCCCGTCCGCACGCCCGGCAAGGAAGTAGTTGCCTCTTCAGTGACGCCGGCCTTTGGAGAGCCGACAGAGACCAAAAAAGCCCTCTACGTCGTTGCTTTAAGCTGCGTCCGCCGACAGAGCGTCGACTTAGATCCGGTTTCTCTTCCCGGCCACCGGTCTGCCCGACGGGATTTCCGTCTGACCGGCACGCAACCACAGGCACGTGCGAATTTGGGCGAGCCGGGAGATAGGGGAATCGTCCGTCACACACAAGACCTTAGAGGCCCGAAGGCGAATTTTTTTGAATCTCAGGGGCGGCGCGCTTTCCCTCCCCGAAAACGGGGAGGGCCGAGTCGCGCGTCAGCGTGAACCGGGGTGGGGTCGCGGCCTCTCCGAATGCGCTCATGCCAAGGTTACGCTGTAGCCCCACCCGGCTCGCTTGCGCGAGTCCGCCCTCCCCTGCAGGGGAGGGAGAGGTCCCGGCTTTCAGTCCCGCTCTTCCCACTCGGCCCTGGCCTCGTCGCTGGAGCGATCGAGGTGGACCTGCGCATTGACGCGCTCGACCCATTCGAGCGGGATCGCGTGGTGCTTCTCTTCCTCGTCGTCGAGGCGGCTCAGGACGATGGTCTCGTCGTTCTCGACGAAATCGACCGTGCCGATGTGAACGCCGTCGGCACCGACGACATCCATGTTTTCCTTGATGTGCAGGACAGGCGCCATTGGCTCTCTCCGGAATTAACAACCGGGACAAATCCGAAGCCGGCGATTTGGTTCGCTCAGTCTTTAGCCGCGATTCCCAGGGCGGCGAAGCCGAGCCCCGAATCCATAGCCTCTGCGCTGATGACAGACACCGTCGTCCTCCGGCTCGACCGGAGGATCCACGCCATACGGCAGGGCCGATATGGGTCCTCCGGTCGAGCCGGAGGACGACGTCCATCGGAGTATGGGTCGCTTAGGTAATGGGCTCGTGTTTGATGGCGCTGCGGAAGAAGCCATAGACGAGATAGAGCGCGAACGCGCCACCGGCGGCTTCGAGCACCCAGGCGCCGATTTCGCCGAGGCCGAACATGCCGGCCAGGGCCCAGCCGCCAGCCACGCCCGCGACGAGCACTTCGACGCCGACGAGAATCGTCGCCGAGATGACGGTAAGGGCGTTCTTCGTGTTCATGACCTCTCCTTGCGCGCGGAAACTAGCGGGATCGGAGCGGAGAGGGAAGCCTCGTGTTCCGGGCGTGCGAAGACGAGCGCAGCGAGCGAGCTCGACCCGGAACCTCAGCGCGAAACGCCGCGACTAAGCGCCGTATCTGGATCGCGCGATGCAGCTTTGCTGCACCCGGTCCGGGATACGCTATAACCCACGCCATGCGCTCAATCGCCATTTCAGATCGCGGCGTCGTCGCCGCTCCACATTCGCTGGCCGTGGAGACCGGCCGTTCCATTCTCGAAGAGGGCGGAAACGCGCTCGAAGCCATGGTGGCGATGGCCGCGACCATCGCCGTCACCTACCCGCACATGAGCGGGCTCGGCGGTGACGGCTTCTGGATGATCCGCGAGCCGTCGGGCAAGGTCGGCTTCATCGATGCCGCGGGGCCGGCTGGAAGCGGCGCGACGATCGCGTCTTACAACAATGCGGGTCACGACGCCGTACCGCCTCGCGGGCCGCTGGGTGCCTGCACGGTCGCGGGCGTCGTCTCCGGCTGGTCGATGGCGCTGGAGGCATCGCATGAGGCGCGCGGACGGCTGCCGCTCGATGTGCTGCTGTCGGACGCGGTACGCTATGCGCGCGACGGCTATGCGGTGTCGGATGGGCAGGGTGCGAATGTCCCGAAGCTCCGCGACGACCTGTTCGCCGCGCCGGGCTTCGCCGACAATTTCCTGACCGAGGGCAAGCTGCCGGCAGGCGGCGATCTGCTGAAACAGCCCGCTCTCGCCTCGACTTTCGAGCAACTGAGCTATGCCGGTCTCGACGATTTCTACCGGGGCGATCTGGGCCGCGAGATCGGCGCCGAACTGGCCAGGATCGGCAGTCCGGTCTCTCGTGAGGATCTCGAGAGGTACGAGGCGCGCATCCGCACGCCGTTGTCGCTTTCGTTGAAGCTCGGCCAGGTCTGGAATTCGCCGCCGCCGACACAGGGGCTGGCGAGCCTCCTCATCCTGGGCATCGCCGAACGGCTTGATCTCGGCCGTCCGGAGAGCGCCGATTTCGTCCACGGACTGGTCGAGGCGACCAAGCGGGCCTTCCTGATCCGCGACCTCGTCGTCACCGATCCTCGCCATCTCGACCATGAGCCGGCGAGTTTCCTCGATCCGGCGCGATTGGAGCGCGAGGCGCAGACCATTTCCCGCGGCCGGGCGATGAAATGGCCGGCCCCGCCACTCGGCGACGGCGATACGGTCTGGCTCGGCTGCATCGACCGGGACGGGCGCGCGGTCAGCTACATCCAGAGCCTCTATTGGGAATGGGGCTCCGGCTGCGTCCTGCCGACGACGGGCGTGCTCTGGCAGAACCGGGGAGCCGGCTTCAGCCTCGATCCTGACGCGCGCAATCCGCTCGAGCCCGGACGTTTCCCTTTCCACACGCTGAGCCCGGCGATCGCCCGGATGAAGGACGGCCGCGTGATGGTCTACGGCACGCAGGGCGGCGACGGGCAGCCGCAGACGCAGGGCGCGGTCTTCGTCCGCCATGCCGGCTTCGATATTCCGCTGGAGGAGGCAATCGAACTGCCGCGCTGGCGGCTCGGCCGTGGCTGGGGAGCGATCGAGACCAGCCTCAAGCTGGAACCGCGTTTCGACAGTCAGCTCATCGAGGAACTCGAACGGCGCGGCCACGAGATCGAGATACTCTCGAAGCCCTATACGACCGAGACCGGGACGGCCGGCATCATCGTGTTGCACCCAAGCGGGCGCATCGAAGGCGTGCACGATCCGCGCGGAGATGGCGGCGCGCTCGGTCTCTGACACGTGTTCAGACCTTCGCACTGATCTGCTAAGACCCGCCCCATGACTACAATCCTGACCAATGCGCGGCTCCTGACCGAGGGCGGAGTCGTCGACGGCACGCTCGCTTTCGATGGTGCCGAGATCATCGATGTCCAGCCGGGCAGGAGTTCGGCGCCGGGCGCGATCGACGCCGAGGGTGACTTCGTCTCGCCCGGGCTGATCGAATGCCACACCGACAATCTCGAAAAGCACTTCGTCCCGCGCCCGAAGGTGATCTGGCCTAACCCGCTGGCGGCGGCGCTGACGCACGATGCGCAGATCGTCGCGGCGGGCATAACCACAGTCTTCGACGCGGTCTGCATCGGCGGCTACGACGACGGCAAGGATCACCGGCCGAAGATCATGGGAGCGATGATTGGGGCGCTGAGGACCGGACGGGAACAGGGTGTGCTGCGCGCCGACCACCGGCTGCATCTGCGCTGCGAGATGACCTCGCAGAATATGATGGACCATCTCGAAAGCTTCGCCGACGCCGGCATCGCGCTGGCCTCGCTGATGGACCACACGCCGGGACAACGGCAGTGGCAGAACCTTGAGCTCTACCGCACCTTTGTGCGCGGCGAGGGGAGGAGCGACGAGGAGATCGACGCCATCATCCAGGCCGAGATCCATCGCGGCCGCGAGACGGCGGACGAGAATTTCGAACGGGCGATCGCCTTCTTCCGCGGCAGCGGCATCCTGCTCGCGAGCCATGATGACACCACCGAGCAGCACATCGCGCTGGCGGTCGCCGCCGGCTGCACGATCTCGGAGTTTCCGACAACCGCCGAAGCAGCCCGTGCCGCCAAGGAGCAGGGCATGGCGACCGTCGGCGGCGCGCCGAATGTCGCGCGTGGCGGTTCGCATTCCGGCAATGTCGGCGTCGGTGAGCTGACCAAGGACGGGCTGATCGACGTTCTGTCCTCGGATTACGTCCCCGCCAGCCTGTTGCAAGCCGTGCAGCGCCTGGCGGACGAAGGCATGTCGCTTCACGAGGCGATCGGACTGGCGACCTGGCGGCCGGCGGACATGCTGAAGCTCGATGATCGCGGCCGGCTGAAGCCGGGGCTGCGGGCCGATCTCGTCCGCTTCCGTGTGATCGAGGGAACGCCCGTGGTGCGGGAAGTCACGGTCGAGGGGCAGCGGGTTTTCTGATGGCGCGCTACGCGATCTATTACGTGCCGGAGCGCCAAACGGCGCTCTGGGAGTTCGGCTGTAACGTCCTTGGCTATGACGCCGAGCGCGGAGTCGAGGTCACGCAGCTCGTGCCGTCCGGCTTCGGCGAGAGCGAATGGCGCGAGATGACGGCCGCGCCGCGCCGCTACGGCTTCCACGCCACGATGAAGGCCCCGATCGCGCTCCGGGATGGCACCACCGAGGCCGAGCTTCTCGCCGCATTCCGCGAATTTGCCGGCAAGGAAGACGCATTCGCCGCCGCGCCGCCGAAGGTCGCGCTGCATGGCGATTACGTGACACTGCTGCTGTCGGCGCCGGATCAGCGGGTTCAGGCGCTGGGCGACTCCTGCGTGCGCTCGCTGGACGCGTTCCGCGCCCCACCCTCGGAAAGGGAAAAGCAGAGGCGGCTCGACGGCGGCCTGTCCGAGAGCCAGTCCGCGCATCTGGAGCGATGGGGCTATCCTTACGTCTTCAGCGACTTTGTCTTTCACATGTCATTGGCAGGCTCTTTACGCGAGGGACGCTCGGAAGCGGCTTTCGAAGGACTGGCAAGGCTTTACGAGGATGAGGTCGGTGATGAGGCTCTGGTCTTTTCCTCGCTTGCTGTATTCGCCGAGCCGGAGCCAGACGCGCCCTTCGTCGTCGCCGAACGCGCGAAACTTCGGAGGTGAAACGGGTCGGCGCCTTGTTTCGGCCTCAGTAACCGACACACTGCCGCTCATATTCGTCCCGTGTTGCCCATGATCCGTCGTCTGTGTTCCATCGCTGCCGCGTGCCTTGCGATGTGGGCCGTTCCCGCATGGGCGCATCCGCATGTCTTCGTGACCGTCAAAAGCACTGTCGTGTACGGCGACGGTGCTCCGAAGGAGGTGCGGCACGCCTGGCGATTCGACGAGATGTTTTCGTCCTTCGCCACTCAGGGGCTCGATACCAACGGCGACGGCAAGCTCGATCGCAATGAGCTGAAGGATCTGGCGCAGGTCAACGTGACCTCGCTGAAGGAGTTCGACTACTTCACGAATGCCAAGACCAACCAGGGCGACGTCGTCTTCAAGCCGCCGGTCGATTACTGGCTCGACTACGATGGTTCCGCGCTGACGCTGCATTTCACGCTTCCGGTGCAGTCGGCCGGTTCGGGCGCCTTCCATCTCGCGATCTACGATCCGTCCTATTTTGTTGCCTTCGACCTTGCCGAGAAGGACGCGGCCATGCTTGAGGGCGCTCCGGCGGGGTGCCGGATCGATGCGCAGGGACCGCCCAAGGATGGCGCGGCGGCACCGGCGCCCGGCCAGAAGCTCGGCGAGGACTTCTTCAACAATCTCGATTCGAAAAGCGGCTGGGGCGAGCAGTTCGCCAACCGCATGACCGTGCGGTGCGGCGACGAGGCGGTCGCCTTCGCGAACCAGCCCAAGGCACCGCAGGAGCAGACGACACAGACGTCCGAGCTGACGCAGGCGGATATCGCCGCGCAGCCCGCCGATGTGCTCAGCCGCGTCGAGCAGGCACAGCGGATCGCGCAGGACCAGCCTCTCGGCGAACTGCCGGCGACGCAGCTTCGCACCGCCTCGCTTGAACCAACCGCTGCGCCGCCCGCCAAGGCCTCATCGGCCGCGCTCGGCGCTTTCGGCGTGGTGCGCCCCGACAGTGTCGGCGCGCCGCCGAACGGCGTGTTCGGCTGGATCATGGGCGTGCAGTCCAAATTCTACCAATCGATGTCTAAGGCACTGATCGACACCAAGACCAGTAATGCCGCTTTGTTCCTGCTCGCTGGCCTGAGCTTCCTCTACGGCGTTTTCCATGCTGCCGGGCCGGGGCACGGCAAGGCGGTCATCTCGTCCTATCTGCTCGCCACCGGCGAAACGCTCCGGCGTGGCGTGGCGATCTCGTTCGCGGCGGCGATGGCACAGGCGGTGACCGCCGTCGCGGTCGTCGGCGTGCTGGCGATCATCCTCGGCGCGACCAGCCAGATGATGGGCATCGCCACCTGGTGGCTGGAGGCGATCAGCTACGGCCTGATTGCCGCGCTCGGCATTTCGCTGCTCGTCCGCAATGGCAAGCGCATCCTCGGCCTCGGCCATGTGCACGACGAGAACTGCGATCACACCCATATTCCGGAGCCGGCGGATTTCGCCGGCAAGTTCGACTGGCGCCAGGCCGGTTCGGCGGTGCTGGCGATCGGCCTGCGACCCTGCACAGGGGCGCTTCTCATCCTCGTCTTCGCGCTGGCGCAGGGTTTGATCTGGACCGGTGTCGCGGCGACCTTCGCAATGGCGCTCGGAACTGCGCTGACCGTCGGCGTCATCGCGGCGATCGCGGTGGGGGCGAAGAGCCTTGCGCTGCGGCTGGCGTCGGGGATGTCCGGCGGTGCCGGAATGATCGCGGTGAGGGGCGTCGAGATGGCCGGCGGCGTGGTCGTTTTCGCCTTCGGGCTGATGCTTCTCGGCGGAATGCTCTCGACCGGAGCCCCAGTTGGCGGATAAGCCGTTGCCATGAGCCCAGAGCCGCACTTTCCCCCCGAACATCCCCCGATCAAGCATGGCCGCATCGGCGTTCTCATCGTCAATCTCGGCACGCCGGAGGGCACGTCCTATTGGCCGATGCGGCGCTATCTCAAGGAATTTCTGTCCGACCGCCGAGTGATTGAGACGCCGCGCTGGCAGTGGTGGCCGATCCTCAACCTCATCGTGCTGACGACCCGTCCAAGCCGGAAGGGCAGGGACTACGCGACAATCTGGAACAACGAGCTCGACGAAGGCCCGCTGAAAACGATCACCCGCGACCAGTCGACCGCGCTGGCCGAGCGGCTCGCCGATCTCGGCGACAGGATCGTGGTTGATTGGGCCATGCGCTATGGCAACCCCTCCATCGCTTCGCGTATAGAGGCGCTGCAGGCCCAGGGCTGTGAGCGTCTGCTCGTCGTGCCGATGTATCCGCAATACGCCGCCGCAACCTCGGCCACTGTCTGCGACAAGGTCTTCGACAAGCTGAAGGAGATGAGATGGCAGCCGATCCTGCGCGTCGCCGCGCCCTGGTATGACGAGGATGTCTACATCCAGGCGATCAAAAGCTCGATCGAGGAGCACATTTCGACGCTGAATTGGACGCCCGACGTCATCCTTGCCTCGTTTCACGGCATCCCGAAGAGCTACCTGGAAAAGGGCGACCCCTATTACTGCCACTGCCACAAGACGACACGCCTCCTGCAAGCGGCGATGGAGGTGGGCGACGAGAAGCTGAGGATGACCTTCCAGTCCCGCTTCGGGCCGGAGGAGTGGTTGCAGCCTTACACGGACAAAACCGTCGAGGCTCTGGCGCAGTCAGGAGTGAAGAACGTCGCCGTTGTCACGCCCGGTTTCACCGCCGATTGCCTTGAGACGATCGAAGAGATCGGCGTGGAGAACGCAGAGATATTCCATCGTAATGGAGGAAATAATTTCTCTGCTATCCCCTGCCTTAACGTTAATAAGCTTGGACTTAACGTTATCGAGACGGTGGTCAGAAGAGAGTTAATGGGCTGGATTTAGCCAAAAGTTGAATACTTTATTTATTTGCGATGACGGTCCGGATACGAATATGAGAGAAATTACAGCGGATCTGGGCCAAAATGTTGCTCGACGTCATGTTCGATACTTCACCATCCGGCTTTACGAAGGAAACCTTCGGGCTTTCGCGTGAGCCTCATGTCCGGGAACCGCTACCCACGAGGCTCGGTCGCTGGACGATGGCGATCGCCTATGGGCTGAAGCTCAAGCGGATACACCAGGTCCCCCGCCTTCTTCTCCTGAGCCTGGAGTGGGTCGTTCGGCCGGCCGCCGCGCGTCGCCGTCTGGCCAATGCCCGTCAAGTGACCGACAGGCAGGAGATCGTGGCCGTGGTCGACGATCTGAACATCGAGACGATGATCGACGGCTACCGCCGCGGCATCTATCCGATGGCGCATATGGGTTTCATGAAATGGTGGTCGCCGGCCGAACGCGCTGTGCTCGATCCCAACGAGACTCATATCGACAAGAATTCCCGCCGCACTATCCGGCAGGGCAAGTGGAAGGTCACCTTCGATCGCGATTTCGGAGCGGTGGTGAAGGCTTGCGCCGGGCCGCGCCGCGCCCGCGCTCCGCTGACCTGGCTGACCGCGCGGATGATGCAGGCCTTCGTCCGCCTGCACGAGGCGGGCTTCGCCCATTCCGTCGAGGTGTGGAGCGACAGCGGCGACCTCATCGGCGGCCTGTTCGGGATCGCGCTCGGTTCAGTCTTCTTCGGACAGTCGCAGTTCTCGCATGAGCGCAACGCCTCAAAAATCGCGGTCGGCGTGCTGCATTGCCATCTGGCCCATTGGGGCTTCGTTGTTCGCGACGGCCAGCGGATGACGCCCCATCTGGAAAGCCTGGGCTTCAAGCCTGTCCGCCGGGACGAATTCGAGACGCTGATCGAGCGCAACGTCAACCGGCCGGTGAACGCGCCGTGGATCGTCGACCCCGATCTCGACGTGGCGAACTGGCATTCGCAATCGGAGAAGGCGGAAGCCGCTCTCAAATCGGCTTGACGCGGAAGGCGGGCTTTAAGACTCGCGGCCGATAATCGCGCCCGTGCCCGTCGCCGAGGGCATTGCGGAGTCCCGGACGTTGATCGCCCTGTCCAGATTGTTCTCGACGTCCATGCTGCTGACCGCATTGCGCGTCGGAGCGGCCGGTGTCGGATTTCTCACGCAGATCGTGCTGGCGCGGCTGCTCAATGCGGACGAACTCGGCATCTTTTATTTCGTGAGCTCGGTGGCGATGATCGCGCCGCTGGTCCTTTGCCACGGCTATCCGAGCCTCCTGACGCGCTTCGTCTCGCGCTACACCGAGCGCGGAAAGCCGGAATATGTCAGCGCCTTCCTGCGGTTAACCCAAAAGGAAGGAATCAAATGGGGCGTGCTCGGCGCGCTCGTTCTGGCCACAGTCGGCTGGTTCGCGCCGGGTATCGAGGACCGGTTCCGCGCCGCATTCCTGTTCGGCTCGCTGACCATCATCCCGATGTGCCTCTACCGGATCTATGGCGGCATTGCCGGCGCCTACCGGATGTTCGTCGGCAGCTATCTGCCGAGCCTCGTGGTGCTGCCAACGGTCTTCTCGGGCGTGCTCTTCACGGTCTATCTCGCCGGCGGTTCGGCATCGCTGACCATGGTGTCGGCGCTCCAGTTCGCCTCCTGGGCCTGCGTCGCCGCCGTTTCCCTCTACATCGTCCGCGAAATCTACCGGGGCCCGGCGGAGCCGGTCTACGACCGCCGCGTCCAGCGCCGCTGGGCGCGGGAAGCCTGGCCGGTCGTCGTCGTCGCGATCTTCACGAGCATGCTGACCGACCTCGCGGTCATTCTCGCGACACCCTTCATGACCCTGCCCGACGTCGCGGCCTTTGGCCTTTGCCTGAAGGTCGCGTTTCTGGTCGGCTTCTTCGTGCAGGTCTCGCACCAGGTGCTGCTGCCCGACATGGGTGATGCGGTCGCCCGGCGCGAGAGCGGCTCGATCGGCGTCAAGATCCTCGGTGCGAGTCTCGCCCCGCTGGCGCTGACGGTCGGCGGCTTCCTGCTCAGCGTTTTCTTCGGCGAGTATATGCTCGGCCTGTTCGGCGACGAGTTCCGCGGCGCGAAATACACGCTCGCGATCCTGATGTTCGCCCAGTTCGTGCGCGCCGTCGCCGGACCCGGGCCGCTGCTGCTCACCGTCAAGGGAGCGCAGGGGACGAACGCCATGATCTGCGCGGTTTCCGCACTTGTCCTCATTGCCGGGAACGCGATCATGGCACCGCGATGGGGAGCGGAAGGCGCCGCCCTGGCTCTGCTGCTGACGACGGTCTTCTGGCTCGTCGCGACGGCGTTCGCGCTTTACCGTATGGACGGCGTGCGCGCGGATCTCGCGAGCTTCCTCGTCCGGCGGACCTCGGTGTCGCCCGCCGAATAAGTCAGAGATTCATCAGCGCCGGATCGCCGCCTTGTGCCGCGATGTTGATGCTCGTCACACGCTCGACCGCATAGCGCAGCAGGGCATTCGGACCGCCCGCCTTCGGGCCCGTACCGGAAAGTCCCTCGCCACCGAACGGCTGGACGCCGACGACGGCGCCGATGATCGAGCGGTTGACGTAGACATTGCCGGCCGGAACGAGACGGGCGACCTCATCGGCGAAGCCGTCGATCCGGGAATGGACGCCGAGCGTCAGTCCGTAGCGGAGCGAGGCGAGGGCGCTCGCGACCTCTTCGAGCTTCTCAGGCTCGTAGCGGACGACGTGGAGGATCGGCCCGAAAACTTCGCGCTGAAGGAAATCGGGAGCGGGAATTTCGGCGAGGATGGGTCCGAAGAAAGTCCCGTCTTCCGGCGCTTCCAGCCGGTGAAGGATGGTGGCTTCGTTTTCAAGCCGCTCGGCATGTCTCTCGAGCGCATCACGGGCTTCAGTGTCGATGACTGGCCCGATATCGGTCGAGGGATTGGCTGGATCGCCGATAACCAGCGCGTCCATCGCTCCCTTGATGCCGGTTATCAGCATGTCGGCGGTGTCGTTCGGCAGGAATAGCAGGCGAAGAGCCGAGCAGCGCTGTCCCGCCGAACCGAACGCCGACAGCACGACGTCGTCGATCACCTGTTCGCGCAGCGCGGTGGTATCGACGAACATGCCGTTGAGGCCGCCGGTCTCGGCGATGAAGGGGACGATCGGCCCGTTCCGCGCGGCAAGCGAGCGATTGATCGCCCAGGCCGTCTCGGTGCCTCCGGTGAAGGCCACGCCGTCGATCTCCGGATGATTGACCAGCGTGCTGCCGACGGTCGCGCCATCGCCCGGGATCAGCGACAGAAGGTCCGGATCGAGCCCGGCACGATGAAAGAGCAAGACGGCCGCATGGGCGATCAGCGGCGTCTGCTCGGCCGGCTTGGCCAGGACCGCATTGCCGGCGGCAAGCGCGGCGGCGATCTGGCCGGTGAAGATCGCGAGCGGAAAATTCCACGGGCTGATGCAGGCGAAGACACCTCGGCCGTGAAGGGAGAGCAGGTTCCGTTCTCCGGCCGGACCCGTCAGGACTTCCGGGCCGGAGAACTGCTTTTCGGCGAGATGCGCGTAGTAGCGGCAGAAGTCGGCCGCCTCGCGGACTTCGGAAATGCCGTCGGCGAGGGTCTTGCCGCCCTCGCGGGACAGGATTGCGATCAGGCGGCCGCGATCGGCTTCCAGCGCATCCGCCATGGCGCGGAGAACCTTGGCACGCGCCGCTCCGCCCGCCGCATCCCATGCCCGCTGCGCCTTGCGGGAGCGAGCGACGGCCGCATCGATATCTTTCGGCGTTGCGTCGCTCGTCCGGCCTACGACGCGGCTGTGGTCCGCAGGCGACCTCACTTCCTTCTGGTTACGCTTCTTGGCGTCCGTGCCGCCAAGCGGCTTGGCATGCAGCGGATTTCGATCGAGTTTGCCGATCGCCAGGGCGAGATCGTCGCGCTCGGAGCGAACGGTCAGGTCGATGCCGGCGGAGTTCTTTCGTGCCGAACCATAGAGGCCGGGAGGCGGCGGCGGGATCTTCGGATGCCGGTCAGGTTGCTCGCGAACGGTCGGAACGGGGTCGGAAATGATCGCGTCGACCGGCACTTCCTCGTCGAGGAATGCGTGGACGAAGCTGGTGTTCGCGCCGTTCTCCAGAAGCCTGCGGACCAGATAGGGCAGCAGCTCCTCATGGCTGCCGACAGGTGCGTAAGTACGTACAGATACCTTCTTGTTCCGCTTCTTCGCGGCAGCGTAGAGGCTTTGGCCCATTCCGTGCAGGCGCTGGAATTCGCAGGCGACGCCAGCCCGCTCGGCCATTTCGCGCACCGTCGCCAGAGTGTGCGCGTTGTGCGTCGCGAATTGCGGGAAGATGTGCGGCGCGGCGTCTATCATCCGCTGCGCGCAGACCAGATAGGACAGATCGGTCGCGGCCTTGGTGGTGAAGACGGGATAGTCCAGCCGCCCGGCGATCTGCGCGCGCTTCACTTCGGTGTCCCAATAGGCGCCCTTGACCAGACGGACCATCAGCCGCCGGCCGGTCTGGCGAGCGAGTTCGCCAACGCGCTCGATCACCTCCGGTGCGCGCTTCTGGTAGGACTGGACGGCGAGGCCGAGGCCTTTCCAGGCTCCGAGGCCGCCTTCGCGAACCAGCCGTTCGAGCAGCTTCAGCGACAGAGCGAGCCGGTCGGCTTCCTCGGCGTCGATGGTGAGATTGATGTCGTAACGCTTGGCTTCGAGCGCGAGGCGTTTCATGCGCGGATAGAGCGTCTCCCATACGCGGGCTTCCTGCACTGCCTCGTAGCGGGGAGATAGTGCGGACAGTTTCACCGAGACGCCGTGCTCCGTCTCCGGTCCGGTCTTGCCCGCAGCCTTGCCGACCTCGCCGATGGCGTGGGCATAGGCCTTTTCATAGCGGTCGGCGTCCGCCTCGGTGCGCGCGCCCTCGCCGAGCATGTCGAACGAGCAGAGAAGATTCTCGCGATCGGCGCGGCGCAGCGCTGCGGCGATATCGCGACCGAGCACGAATTGCTCGCTCATCATTGCGATCGCCCGGCCGATAGCGGTGCGGATAACCGGCTCGCCGAGACGTCCGACCATGCGGCGCATGAAGCCGCCGATGTCCTTCTTGGCGTCGCCGACGTCGATCAGCCGCCCGGTCAGCATCAAGCCCCAGGTCGAGGCGTTGACGAACAGGCTGTCGGACTGGCCGCGATGACTTGCCCAGTCGGCGGAGGCGATCTTCTCCGCGATCAGTCGGTCGCGGGTGTCGTCGTCGGGAGTTCGCAGCAGCGCTTCGGCGAGGCACATCAGAACGAGTCCCTCGCGGGTACCCAGGCTGAACTCCTGCATGAAGCTTTCGACTAGCCCCTGATGGCCGGCGGCACGGGCGGTGCGGACCAGCCAGGCGGCCTCGGTCATCGCCTTGTCGCGCTGCTCGGTGGAAAGAGAAATCTCGTTCAGGAGGCTGCGGACGGCCTCTGCCTCGTCGCGGTATTTGCCGCGATCGAGATCATCCCACGCAATCGACTTGTCCGACATGACCCGCAGATTAGCGCCGTCCGGCGGCGGTGAAAGGGCTACAAAAGAAAAAGCGCCCCGGAAAACCGGGGCGCCTGTTCATAAGCCTGAGGCGCGGTTACGCGGCGGCCTGGTTTTCGATGATCGCGGTGGGCTTGGAGCCCGAGCCGATCTGGATCGTGCGGGGCTTCTTGGCCTCCGGCACCTCGCGGACGAGATCGATATGGAGCAGGCCGTTCTCGAGGCTCGCGCCCTTTACCTGCACATAGTCGGCAAGCTGGAAGCGGCGCTCGAAAGCGCGGGCCGCGATGCCTTGGTGAAGCACTTCGCCCTTCTGTTCGGAGGGCTGCTTGTCGCCCTTCACCGAGAGGGCGTTTTCCTTGACTTCGATATTGAGGTCGCTCTCGGCGAAGCCGGCGACGGCGACCGTAATGCGGTACTCGTTCTCACCCGTGCGCTCGATGTTGTAGGGCGGATAGCCGGGCGCGGTTGCAGCCTCGGGTCCCGCAAGCTGATCGAGCAGGGTAAACAGCCGGTCGAAGCCGACGGTCGAACGGTAGAGCGGGGTCGGATCGAAAGTACGCATGTCACATCCTCCTTGAAGCGATGCAAATTCGGCTCGCCAACGGCCGAGCCTGTTTCAAACGCACACCCCATATGGGCCTGTGCCCCCTCGATGTGGTAAGGCCATTTTCGTGTTCAAGACCTCCCGATGACCCTCAAACTCATTTCGATCCCCGAGAATCCTGTTCCGGAGGGCGGCGAGCCGTTCATGCTCGTGACGTCGGACGGCGTCGAGCTGCGCGCGGCGCGGTTTCCCGCGCGCAAGGGCGTGCCCTTCAAGGGAACCGTCTGTCTGTTCCAGGGCAGGGCGGAATTCATCGAGAAATATTACGAGACGATCGAGGACCTGAACGAACGCGGCTTCTGCGTCGCGACGCTCGACTGGCGCGGGCAGGGCGGATCGCAGCGGAGGCTGAAGAATCCCCGTCGCGGCCATGTCCGTCACTTCGATGACTTCCAGCTCGATATGGATGTCTTCATGCAGGATTTCGCGCTGCCCGAATGTCCGCCGCCATTCTTCGCGCTGGCGCATTCGATGGGTGGCGCGGTCATTCTGGAGGCAGCGCGGCGGCGTTCGACCTGGTTCGACCGGATCGTGCTCTCGGCGCCGATGATCTCGCTGCCGGGCTTCGCCGCCGATCCCCTTGCGCGGCGGGTCGCGGTTCTATTCACCGCGCTCGGCCTGTCCGGCCTGTTCGTGCCGGGCGGCAATGAGGGCAACCTCTATCACGGCGAGTTCGCGCGCAATCCGCTGACGAGCGACGAGAAGAGGTTCAAACGCACCGGGGCGGTCGCGGAGGCCGCGCCGCATCTATGCCTGGGCTCGCCGACGATCGGCTGGCTGCGGGCCGCCCACCGGGGAATGACTTTGTTCGAGGATCCGGAAAAGATCTCCGAGATCAGGACGCCGACTCTGTTCATCGCCGCCGGCGACGAGAAGGTCGTGTCCAACAATGCGATCGAGGTTCTGGCATCGCAGATGCGTACGGCGGAAGTGGTGACGCTGCCGAACGCACGTCATGAACTCCTGATGGAGCGCGACGGCATTCGCGACGCGTTCTTCGCCGCCTTCGACGCCTTTATTCCAGGGACGCCGACTTTCCCGGACTAAGCCTTGTTGAGGATTTCCATCGCCGCCGCGTGGACGCGCTTGTCGCCCGCAGCGATCACGCGGCCGCCGTTCGAGGCCGGCCCGCCGTTCCAGTCGGTGACCACACCTCCGGCGCCTTCGATGATCGGAATGAGAGCGACGATGTCGTAGGGCTTGAGATCGGTTTCGACGACGAGATCGATCTGACCTGCCGCCAGCATGCAGTATGCGTAACAGTCGCCACCGTAGCGGGTCGTGCGGGTCACCGCTTCGAGGCGCTCGAACGCCGTGAGGTCGTCACCCGTGAATATCCGGGGCGAGGTTGCCGACATGATCGCCTGTTCGATCGTCGCGCAGGGACGGGTGCGAAGGCGCCGGTCGCCGAGCGGGCCCCGATAACGCGCCGAGCCGCCATCGCCGAAGAAGCGCTCCTTGGTGAAGGGCTGGCTCATCATGCCGTAGACGGGAGCGCCGCTTTTCAGGAGCCCGATCAGCGTTCCCCAGGTCGGCAGGCCAGTGATGAAGCCGCGCGTCCCGTCGATCGGGTCGAGCACCCAGACATATTCCGCGCCGTCACCCTCGCTGCCGAATTCCTCGCCAATCACGCCGTGGTTCGGAAAAGTGACCTTGATCAGCTGCCGCATCGCGGCTTCGCCGGCATGGTCCGCCGCTGTGACGGGATCAAAGCCTCGCCCGGCCTTGTTCTCCACGCCGATTGAGGTGCGGAAGAACGGCATCACGGCCTCGCCGGCGACATTGGCAAGGCGCTCGACGAAGGCTTCGAAATCGACGGCTGTCATGGGGAGAGGGCTTACTCGGCGGCGGCGCGCCTGACCAGCATTTCCGCGCCCGCGAAGGCTATCAATTGCTCGACGAAGATCGCGAGTTGCTCCGAAAGCACGGAGAAGCCGGCAGTCTTCTCATGGCGCTTCTCGTCCATGTAGAGGCCGCGGTTGATCTCGACCTGCAATGTATGAGCCCCCGCGGCCGGGGCGCCGTAATGTTCGGTGATATAGCCGCCGGCATAAGGCCGATTGCGGGCGACCGAGAACCCGAGGCCGCGGAGGCAGACCTCGGCCATATCAAGGACGGCCGAGGCGCAACTCGTGCCGTAGCGATCGCCGAGCACGATGTCGGCGCGGTTGCGCTCCTCCTTGGAAGCGCCGAGCGACGGCATCGAATGGCAATCGACGAGAATGACGGAGCCGAACCGCGCATGCGTGCGTGCCAACAGGCGGCCAAGCATCTGGTGGTAGGGCTTGTAGAGGGTCTCGATTCGCTGGATCGCCTCTTCGACAGGCAGGCGCCGGTCGTAGATTTCCTGGGCATCGCCGACGATGCGCGCGATCGTGCCGAGGCCTCCGGCAACGCGGAGCGAGCGGGTATTGGCGTTCGGCGGCAGGCGGCCTTCGAACATCCGCGGGTCCAGCTCGTAGGGTTCGCGATTGACGTCGAGGAAGGCGCGCGGGAAGTGCGCCCGCATCAGCGGTGCGCCGGAATTCACAGCCGACAGAAAGAGTTCGTCGACGAAGGCGTCTTCGGAGCGCCGCAGGCTCAAAGGGTCGAGCCGCGTGCTGGCGAGAAAGCTCGCCGGGTAGCGGGCGCCTGAATGCGGCGAGTTGAAGATGACCGGCGCGACGGTACGGCCGGGTTCCACGATCTCAAAGGCCGGTTCGGAGAGCGTATCGATCAGAAGCGGCATTTCGCCCTTGGTTTGAGATCGCAGCGGACAATTCGGACATCGTGCCAAGCCCTGCGGCGACTGTCCACGTTTTCAGCGCAAACGTGATGTTTACCCCTCCGGTCGCTTATGTGAAAAACGTGCTCGCGGAGCTTCTGGACGACTGATGGACATGAACAAGATCATCCTGGCTGAAGACGACAACGATATGCGGCGCTTTCTCGCCAAGGCGCTGGAAAATGCCGGGTATGAGGTCGTGTCCTTCGACAACGGTCTCTCGGCCTATAACCGCCTTCGCGAGGAGCCTTTCGAGCTCCTCCTCACCGACATCGTAATGCCCGAGATGGACGGAATCGAGCTGGCGCGCCGCGCCGCCGAACTCGACCCGGACATCAAGATCATGTTCATCACCGGCTTCGCGGCCGTTGCGCTGAACCCGGATTCGAATACGCCGAAGGAAGCCAAAGTGCTTTCGAAGCCGTTCCACCTTCGCGACCTTGTCAACGAGGTCCAGAAGATGCTGGCGGCCTGATCAGCGCTTGCGGTCCCCGAGCGGAGTCGGTATACGAGCCGCCTCCGCGCAGGAAAATGGGCGATTAGCTCAGCGGGAGAGCACTTCGTTGACATCGAAGGGGTCACTGGTTCAATCCCAGTATCGCCCACCATTTTCCGCCCATATTCTCAAACACTTGCGGCTCCTGACGCGCCACCCTTCATGGAACGAAGGGGGCCGTGGGTGCAAAGAATATCCCGCCGGCGATATCATGCGGCGACAGAAGAAGTTTTGCCGAGCGTTAAGGTCGGTCGGGCATTCTGGGGATCGGCATCATTGCCGCTCCGGAACTGAATTTGAAAAAGCTCGGCTCGATTCTCGATGGTGAGAACAATTCCTTCAATCTGCTCCGCCTGTTGGCAGCGCTTCTGGTGGTGATCTCCCATTCTTTCGAGATCCCTGTCGGGCCCGACGCAATTCAACCGCTCGACGGTCCCACGCCGTTCAATCTTGGCGCCCACGCAGTCAACGCGTTCTTCATCATATCGGGCCTGACGCTATCGAATAGCATCACGAAGAATCCGGACCTGATCCGATTCGTGACCGCGCGCTGCCTCAGGATTTTCCCCGGCCTGATCGCATTCGGGTTCGTCTTCGCGTTCGTCCTGGGGCCGGCGGTCACGACCGCTCCGCTGCAAGAATATTTCTCCGACGCCCGCGCCTATCTCTATCCGTTCGCCATCCTGCTCGACTTCGGCGATGCAACGCCACCTCTCGGCGTCTTCGAGCAAAACCCTGTCGCGGGGATGGTGAACGATCCGCTCTGGACCATCCGCTATGAACTCGCCGCCTATTTCGGTTTTGCCCTGCTTGTCGTGACGGGACTTTTCAAAAGCAGAATCGGACTGGTGCTGAGCTGCGCCGCGGTCATCGCCTATTTCGGGCTCTTCGAGGTCCGTCCCGGGCTGGGAGGCGAGGTTCACGGCTTCGCCAGCATCGCCCGCTTCGGTTTCTGCTTCATGCTGGGCGTGGTCGCCTTCTCGCTTCGCGACAGAATCGTCCTTTCGTCCGCGGCGCTCCTTGCCGCTGGGTTCGTTCTCTGGCTGCTCAGCGGCACTCCGCTCGCGCGAGCGGGGTACCTCTTGTTCACGGGCTACTTCGTATTCGTCATCGGCTCGCTTTCATTCGGAGCCCTGAGCCGATGGACGCGTAGAACCGACATCTCCTACGGAACCTATCTTTATGGCTGGCCGATCCAACAGACGCTGATTTTCGCGATGCCGGGTATCGGCATCGGGCCTCTGATGATCGCGACGCTGGCACTGGCGCCATTTGCCGGTTTGCTTTCATGGGTTCTGGTCGAGAAGCGGGCGCTGTCTTTGAAGCGCCGCTCGGTGCAGTCATCCCATGAGCTCGCACGATCGAAGGATCGCGGCGGCCTGTCGAAGGCAAGGACTCGCGACGGCTTCGTTTGACGAGGAACGCGTGCGAGCGCCGGCGAAGCAGACGGCGTTCTCGCATCGACCAAGCCGGATTTAGCGACAGCAGGCGAAATTGAGGTATCATCATTTCCGGGAAATGATCATGGAAAGCACCATGACGCGTGGAAGTCACATCGTGTCGTCGGACAACATCCGTGCCGCCTTCTCGGCTGCCATGTCGGCGATGTATCGCACCGAAGTGCCGGCCTACGGAGAGCTGATTTCGCTGGTCGCCGACGTCAATGCCAGGACGCTGGCCGCCAGCCTCGACGAAACCGACACGCTCGACCGCATCTCCGAGGAACGCCACGGCGCCATCCGTCTCGGCACCGAAGCCGAGCTTGCCATGATGCGGCGGGTGTTCGCGGTGATGGGAATGTTTCCGGTCGGCTATTACGACCTCAGCGAAGCCGGTGTCCCGGTCCATTCGACCGCGTTTCGGCCGGTTGACGACGCCGCGCTGAAGATAAGCCCCTTCCGGGTCTTCACCTCGCTGCTCCGCCTCGACTTGATCGAGGATGCCGGCCTGCGCGACGAAGCGGAGGAGATACTGGCGGCAAGGCGGATTTTTTCCCCGGCCGCTGTGGCACTGGTCGAGAAAGCGGAGTTTGAGGGCGGTCTGGCCGAGCCGGACGTCGCCAGCTTCATCTCCGAAATCCTGAAGACTTTCCGCTGGAATGAACAGGCGAGCATCAGCCACGAACGTTACAGCCGATTTCACCGCGTCCACCCTCTGATTGCCGACGTGGTGTCATTCAAGGGACCACACATCAACCACCTGACGCCCCGCACGCTCGACATCGATGCCGTGCAGGGACTGATGCCCGCGCGGGGCATCACGCCGAAGGCGGTGATCGAAGGACCGCCGTCGCGGAACTGTCCTATCCTCTTGCGCCAGACCTCGTTCAAGGCGCTCGAAGAGCCTGTCTATTTCCCGGATGGCGACGGCACGCTGCGTCCGGGCTCCCACACCGCCCGCTTCGGCGAGGTCGAACAACGCGGTGTGGCTCTCACGCCGAAAGGGCGCGCCCTCTATGATCGACTGCTGAACGAGGCGCGCGCCAACATCCGACCTGCCGCCGACGGCTCCAACGCGGATGACTATTACCTCGCCTTGGAAACCGCCTTTCAGGCATTCCCGGACGACTGGGACGACATCCGGCGTCGCGGCCTCGGCTATTTCACCTATCGCCTGGGCCGTGTGATCGACGGCGGAGCGCACGACAAGCCCGATCTGGAAACGCTCATCGAAACCGGCGCGATTCTCTTCGACCCGATCGTCTACGAGGATTTCCTCCCGGTCAGCGCCGCGGGTATTTTTCAGTCGAACCTGGGCGACGCGGCCGCGCAGAGTCTGGCAGCCAGTCCCAACCAGAAGCGCTTCGAACAGGCCCTCGGCGCCGCCGTTCTCGACGAATTCAAGCACTATGCTGATATCGAGAAGGCTTCGATCGCGCATTGCATGGCGGCATTGAACGCAGAGGTCGTGCGCTGAATATGCCGCCCGACAAGCAGAAGGCGGCATCATGACACTACCGAATGAGACGGCGGGGCTTCTGGCCGAACTGGGCGTTGCGAAGGACGCACTGTCGGGCGGCGACCTCATCGTCCGCAGCCCGGTGACCGGCGAGCAGATCGCCGCGCTAAAGACGATCTCGCCCGTCGACGCGACGAAGACGATCGACGACGCCCATGAAGCCTTCCTCGCGTGGCGGCTGGTGCCGGCGCCCAAACGCGGCGAGCTGGTGCGGCTGCTCGGGGAAGAACTGCGCGCGCACAAGGCCGAGCTTGGCCGGCTGGTTTCGATCGAGGTCGGTAAAATCCCGTCCGAAGGCCTCGGCGAAGTGCAGGAGATGATCGACATCTGCGATTTCGCCGTCGGCCTCTCCCGCCAACTCTACGGCCTCACCATCGCCACCGAGCGTCCTGGCCATCGCATGATGGAAACATGGCACCCGCTGGGCGTCGTCGGCGTCATCTCGGCCTTCAATTTCCCGGTGGCGGTGTGGTCGTGGAACGCGGCCCTTGCGCTGGTCTGCGGCGATGCCGTGGTCTGGAAGCCGTCGGAAAAGGCACCGCTGACGGCACTCGCCTGCGAAGCGATTTTCAAGCGCGCGGCAGAGCGTTTCGGCGATGCCCCCGAAGGACTGGCGCCGGTGCTGATCGGCGATCGCGCCCTCGGCGAGATCCTCGTAGACCATCCGAAGGTGCCGCTGGTTTCGGCCACGGGCTCGACCCGCATGGGTCGCGATGTCGGTCCGAGACTGGCCAAACGCTTTGCCCGCGCGGTGCTGGAGCTTGGCGGTAACAATGCCGGCATCGTCTGCCCTACCGCCGATCTCGACATGGCACTTCGGGCCATCGCCTTCGGCGCCATGGGTACGGCCGGCCAGCGCTGCACGACGCTCAGGCGGCTGTTCGTCCATGACAGTGTCTACGATGCGTTGGTTCCGCGCTTGAAGAAGGCCTATGAGAGCGTTTCGATTGGGAATCCGCTGGAAACCACGGCGCCTGTCGGGCCGCTGATCGACAAGGCCGCTTACGACGCCATGCAGGAGGCTCTCAAGGATGCGGCTTCGCAGGGCGGCAAAGTGACTGGCGGCACGCGGGTCGAGAACGGCCACCCCGATGCCTATTATGTGCGTCCGGCCCTGGTCGAGATGCCTAGGCAGGTTTCGCCGGTGACGAAGGAGACCTTCGCCCCGATCCTCTATGTGATGAAGTATTCGGACTTCGATACCGTGCTCGACGAGCACAACGCGGTGGCTGCGGGGCTTTCGTCATCGATCTTCACCCGAGATCTGCAGGAATCCGAGCGCTTTCTGGGTGTCGACGGCTCGGACTGCGGCATCGCCAACGTCAACATCGGCACGTCGGGGGCCGAGATCGGTGGCGCCTTCGGTGGCGAGAAGGAGACGGGTGGTGGCCGTGAATCCGGCTCCGACGCCTGGAAGGCCTATATGCGCCGCGCCACCAACACGGTGAACTATTCCAAGGCGCTACCGCTTGCCCAAGGCGTTTCCTTCGACATTGATTGAGCGGGTTCTACGACCGTCACTCGCCCGCCGGAGTATATCGCGGCCAGTGGCATCTACGCGCCGTTGGGCTGGTGCCGAAATCAGTGTCCCATGCAGCTGTTTTCCGCTTCGGCGAACGTGGCCGGTTTATCCGCGTGCTTTGGCGGCCGCACACGATCGACCGCGCCATTCGTGCGGGCGCGCAGATAGATGTAGATGTCGTCGAGGTAGCACATCGCGTTGGGGTTGGTGCCGAACGACGGCATGACGCTTTCCTGGCCGGATCCGACGTTGACGCGGCCATTCACGGCCACGTTCTGAAAATCGGCGTACGGCATCGTTTTCATCGATTGAACGAGGCCTGGAGCATAGGTCGAGCCTTCTCCCGCGGGTCCATGGCACACATGGCATTCGGAGTGGTGCCGGCGGAATCCGGAATAGGTGTACCAATCGGTCTCCCCCTTATTCCCGATCTTGAATGTCGGATTGCCCTGTGCGTCGAAGAATTTGCCATCCTGTTCGGTGACCGCGGCGGGATCGCCCGAGCCGTCGGCGCCGAGCGCCGTACCGGTCAGGGTCAGAAGCGCGATGCTCCCCAACACTTGAGAAAACGGTTGATTTTCAATGGAATGCCCTCGCGGCGCGTAATGCCTGTGACGGCGGCGGGAGTTCGCAGGCTGAGCGTATGGCAGCGATGTTGACGCGATAGTCGTCGACGCCGCCTTTGAACACCGCCGAACCCGCCACCAGTACGTCGGCCCCTGCCGCGACGCACAGAGCGCCGGTTTCCGGATTCACGCCGCCGTCGATCTCGAGATGGATCGGCCGGTCGCCGATCATGGTGCGCAGGCGCTCGACCTTCGGGAGAACGTCGCGGATGAAGGCCTGGCCACCGAATCCGGGATTGACCGTCATCGGCAGGATCAGATCGACCTTGTCGAGCACATAGGCTACGGCGCTCTCCGGCGTCGCCGGATTGAGCGCTATTCCCGCTTTCTTGCCGAGCGAACGGATGACCTGAAGGCAGCGATCGAGATGATCGGTCGCCTCAACCTGCACGGTGATGATGTCCGCCCCCGCGTTGGCGAAGGCTTCGAGATAGGGTTCCACCGGCGAGATCATCAGATGCACGTCGAACACCCGGTCGGTGTGGGGGCGCAGCGCCCTGATGACGTCCGGCCCGAAAGTGATGTTAGGCACGAAATGGCCGTCCATGACGTCGAGGATGGATCCAGTCCGCGCCCGCGCCCCCTACGTCGCGGACCTCCTCGCCGAGGCGGGAGAAGTCGGAGGCCAGCATGGAAGGGGCGATGATCAAAGGAGAGGTCATCCGTTCGGCTCCTTTTGCTGCGGCGGATAGCTGTCGATGCCGCCCGAAAAGACGCGGCTGGCAAGGATGTCGTCTGCCTCGATAGTCTCCAGGTCATCGGCCGTCACCGGCCGCTCGCTGTTGAACAAACGGTTCGCCTGCCTGAGGCGTGCGCGATCGAGCGCATTGCGGATCGAGCGGCCGTTGGCGAAGTGCGGCTGCGCCTTGCGCAATTCGATGTATCGCTCAAAGGCGTCGGCGGCCGTTTCGCTCAGTCGATAGTTCATCCCCGCGAGGATGCGTTCGCCGATCTGACTGAGTTCTTCCGCCGAATAATCCGGGAAATCGATGTGGTGAGCCACCCGGGAGCGAAAGCCGGGATTTGCCTGAAAGAAGCGTTCCATACGCTCGCCATAGCCGGCCAGGATGACGACGAGGTCGTCGCGCTGGTTCTCCATCACCTGCAGCAGGATTTCGATGGCCTCCTGCCCGTAATCACGCTCGTTCTCGGGGCGATAGAGATAATAGGCCTCGTCGATGAACAGCACGCCGCCCATCGCCTTCTTGAGGACCTCCTTCGTTTTGGGCGCGGTGTGGCCGATATACTGGCCGACGAGATCGTCGCGGGTCACGGTGACGAGGTGGCCCTTTCGCACATACCCCAGCCTGTGCAGGATTTCCGCCATGCGCAGTGCGACCGTCGTCTTGCCGGTGCCCGGATTGCCGGTGAAGCTCATATGCAGCGTGGGGCTGACGGCCGAGAGGCCGAAGCGAGCACGGGCGCGGTCGACGAGCAGCAGCGCGGCGATCTCCTTTAGTCTTTTCTTGACCGGCGCCAGACCGACCAGATCGCGTTCGAGCTCATCGAAGACATCGGCAACGCCGGAATTCGCGAACTCAGCGCGAAAATCGATCGCATCATCGGCCCTCTTCAGATCATCGGTCATGGCATCCATGATGAGGCTCACTGTCGGTGCGGGCGCAGCACCCGCTGAAGGAAAAGTCGGTCCGGGCCCCAGCCTTCCCGGACCGACAAGTTTGCGACCTGGGAGAGTGGCCGCAGGAGTTCGTCATCATTCGCCACGCTCAGTAGCGCGCCCCCTCCGGCTTCACGGTCGCATAAGCGGTCGTGCGGTAGTGGATGCGGCGGCCGTCGATCTCCTGCCGCTCGAGCGCGAAACCGGGCTCGTTTTCCGGCCGGTCGACGATGAAGGACAGCCGCACCGACTCCCACGTATGCGTGGCGTCGAATGCGGAGACGCGGATGTAGTGTCTCCCGGCATGGGCCTTGCGGCATTCATTGAGTTCGAACATGACGCCGGCGGCGTCCTTCACGTCGAACATCGGCAGCCCCCACATTTCCCAATAGGTGTTGCGGGGGTGAGGGTCGTCGGTGAACTCGATGTTCACGGCCCAGCCATTGTCGATGCAGTACTGCACCTGCCCGGCGATCTGCTCGTCCGTGAGGTCCGGCAGAAAGGAGAAGGCTCCCTGTGTGATGCGCATGGTGATCTCCTGATCTCTTCGAGTGGACGTCATTCGGCCGCGGTGGCTTGCGGAACGAAGTCCGGTGTGTCGGTCGAGGCGTAGTTGAAGGTCACGTCCTTCCACGTCTCCAGCGCCTGCTTCAGCGGCATGCAGTGCCTGGCCGCCGCGTCGAGGATGTCGGGACCCTCGTTGACGATGTCGCGGCCCTCGTTGCGGGCGAGGATGATCGCTTCCAGCGCGACGCGGTTCGCGGTGGCGCCGGCCTGGATGCCCATAGGATGGCCGATCGTGCCGCCACCGAACTGCAGCACCACATCTTCGCCAAGTAGGTCCACGAGCTGGTGCATCTGGCCGGCATGAATGCCGCCGGACGCGACCGGCATGACCTTGCGGGTCGAAGCCCAGGGCTGATCGAAGAAGACACCGTGCTGCAGGTTCTGCGGCACGAAATCCTCGCGACAGATGTCGTAATAGCCGCGGGTGGTGTTCGGGTCCCCTTCGAGCTTGCCTACGACGGTGCCGGCATGGATGTGATCGACGCCGGCAAGCCGCATCCATTTGGCAATGACGCGGAACGACACGCCGTGGGTCTTCTGTCGAGTGTAGGTTCCGTGTCCTGCCCGGTGCAGATGCAGAACCATGTCGTTGCGCCGCGCCCATTTCGACATGGACTGGATCGCGGTGTATCCGATGACGAGGTCGATCATCACGATGTTCGAGCCGAGCTGCTTGGCGAACTCCGCACGCTCGTACATGTCTTCCATCGTGCCGGCGGTGACGTTCAGGTAGGTGCCCTTCACCTCGCCGGTCGCGGCCTGCGCCTTGTTCACCGCCTCCATGCAGTAGAGGAAGCGGTCGCGCCAATGCATGAACTGCTGGCTGTTGATGTTCTCGTCGTCCTTGGTGAAGTCCAGCCCGCCTTTCAGCGCCTCGTAGACGACGCGGCCGTAATTGCGGCCCGAGAGGCCGAGCTTGGGCTTCACGGTGGCTCCGAGCAGGGGGCGGCCGAACTTGTCGAGCCGCTCGCGTTCCACGACGATCCCCGTGGCGGGCCCATCGAAGGTCTTCACATAGGCGACCGGCAGCCGCATGTCCTCGAGACGCAGCGCCTTGAGCGGCTTGAACCCGAAAACATTGCCGATGATCGAGGCCGACAGGTTTGCGATCGAGCCGTTCTCGAACAAATCGAGGTCGTAGGCGATGTAGGCGAACCAGGAACCGGGGCTGTTCGGGACCGGATCGACCCGGTAGCACTTGGCCCGGTACTTGTCGCAGGCGGTCAGCCGGTCGGTCCACACCACCGTCCACGTGGCGGTGGAGCTTTCACCAGCGACGGCGGCCGACGCCTCGATCGGATCGACGCCGTCCTGCGGGGTGACCCGGAACAGGGCGATGACGTCCGTGTCCTTCGGCTCATAGTCGGGCTGCCAATAGCCCATCTTCCGGTATTCCATCACGCCCGCGCTGTAGCGGTCGCGCTTGTTCTCGGTGGGCTTCGTCGTCTCGATAACGCTCATCGATCTGCTCCATAACTATCCCGTTGACGCGCAGCGGTGCCGACGCGCCTGGGCTCTTCGCCGTCGATTGTCTTCTGCCGGTCCTCCCCATGCGGAGGACCGGTTCACTCCGCCGCTGCGCGCGCTCCGCCGATGACCGGGTCGAGCGCGCCGCTTGCGTAGCGTTTGGCCATGGCCGAGAGCGGCACGACCTTGATCTTCGATGCCTGCCCGGCGGTGCCGAACAGCTCGAAGCGTTCCCGGCAAAGGTCGCGCATGGCGTCCATGGCCGGTTTGAGGAATTTGCGAGGATCGAATTCGGACTTCGCGTTCTGAGCGACCTTCCGGAACTGGGCGGTCATGGCGAGGCGGCAGTCGGTGTCGATGTTCACCTTGCGCACGCCGTGCCTGATGCCGCGCACGATCTCCTCGACGGGCACGCCCCAGGTCTGGGGCATCTCGCCGCCGGAAGCGTTGAACAGATCCTGCAATTCCTGCGGCACCGAGGAGGAGCCGTGCATCACGAGGTGCACGCCGGGAAGCCGCCTATGGATCTCCTCGATCACGTGCATTGCGAGGATGTTGCCATCCGGCTTTCGCGAGAACTTGTAGGCGCCGTGCGAGGTGCCCATGGCGATCGCGAGCGCGTCGACCTTTGTGCGCGCGACGAAATCCACCGCCTGGTCGGGATCGGTGAGAAGCTGGTCGTGCGAGAGGCCGCCCTCCGCTCCGTGGCCGTCCTCCTGCTCGCCGGCGCCATGCTCCAGCGAGCCGAGCACGCCGAGTTCTCCCTCGACCGAAGCGCCGACCCAATGCGCGGCGTCGACCACCCGCCGAGTGACGGCGATGTTGTAGTCGTAGTCCGCCGGGGTCTTGGCATCGTCCTTCAGGGAGCCGTCCATCATCACCGATGTAAATCCGTGCTGGATCGCCGAGAGGCAGGTCGCCTCGTTGTTTCCGTGGTCCTGGTGCATGCACAGCGGGATGTGCGGATACATCTCGGCCAAGGCCTCGATCATCTTGGCGAGCATGATGTCGTTGGCGTAGGTACGTGCGCCGCGGCTCGCCTGCATGATCACGGGAGCGTCGACGACGTCGGCCGCCTCCATGATGGCGAGCCCCTGCTCCATGTTGTTGATGTTGAAGGCGGGGACGCCATAACCCTGCTCGGCGGCGTGGTCGAGGAGCTGGCGAAGGGTGATGCGGGCCATTGGCTTTGCTCCTCAGGCTCGGTTCAGAAGGTCGCGGGCAGCGTGCGCCACCGCGTCGGATGTGATGCCGAAACGGTCGTACAGGTCGGCGGCAGGCGCCGAAGCGCCGAAGCCCGCCATGCCGATGAAGCGGCCGTGCTCGCCGGTCCAGCGGTCCCAGCCGAACCGTGCGGCCGCTTCGACCCCGATGCGCGGCACCTCGCCCAGGACGCCGCCGCGATAGCTCTCGTCCTGCCGCTCGAACAGCTCCCAGCACGGCATGGAGACCACGGCGGCGGCCACGCCCTCGGTCGCCAGCCTGCCCGCGGCATCGAGCGCGATTTCCACTTCCGAGCCGGTGGCCAGAAGCGTCACGTCGCGGTGGGTTTCGGGTTCGCGAACGACATAGGCCCCCTTCGCCGTCTGATTCTCCCGCACGTCGCCGGTGCGGAAGGTCGGCAGGTTCTGCCGCGACAATGCGAGTACCGATGGCGTGCGTTCCGAACTCAGCGCGATCTCCCAGGCTTCCGCCGTCTCGATCGCGTCCGCCGGGCGAAACACGTTCAGGTTCGGCGTCGCTCGCAGCATTGCGAGATGTTCGATCGGCTGGTGGGTTGGCCCGTCCTCGCCGAGGCCGATGGAATCGTGGGTGAGCACATAGACCACCCGCTGCCCCATCAGAGCCGACAGGCGGATTCCCCCGCGGGCGTAATCGGAAAACACCAGGAAAGTGCCGCCGTAGGGGATGAAACCGCCGTGCAGCGCGATGCCGTTCATTGCCGCCGCCATCGCATGCTCGCGGACACCGTAGTGGACATAGCGGCCGGCATAGCGGCAGGCCGCTATCGGCATCATGCCCCTGGTGATGGTCAGGTTCGAATGGGTGAGGTCGGCCGAACCACCGATCGTCAGCTCGGTTGCCTCATTGATGACGGCGAGCGCCATCTCGGAAGCCTTCCTGGTCGCGACCTTCGGCGCTTCCGCCGCCAGCGCGTGCTTGTAATCGGCCATTTTCTCGCTGAGGACGGCCGGCAGGCGGCCGGCGAGCGCGGCTTCGAATCCTTCTCGCTGTTCGGCGAAGGCGAACCGGTATTCCCAGGCCTCGCGAGCGAGAAGGCCGCGTTCCGCGATCTTCCTCCAGGCGGTGCGGACCCCGGTCGGAATCTCGAACGGCGCGTGCGGCCAGTTGAGATGCTCGCGCGCGCCCTCGATCTCGGCGGCTCCCAGCGGCGCGCCATGGACCGTTTCCGTCCCCGCTTTGTTGGGGGCACCGAAACCGATGGTGGTGCGGCAGGCGATGAGCGAAGGGCGTCTGGTGTTGCGCGCCCTGGCAATGGCGTCGATCAAAGCATCGTGGTCATGACCATTGACGCGTCGCACATCCCATCCCGCCGCCTCGAAGCGGCCGAGTTGGTCCGTCGAAGTCGAGAGCGAGGTCGCGCCGTCGATGGAAATGCCGTTGTCGTCCCACAGAACGATCAGCTTGCCGAGCAGGAGATGGCCGGCGAGATCGATGGCTTCGTGCGAGATTCCTTCCATGAGGCAGCCGTCGCCAGCGATCACGTAGGTGAAGTGATCGACCAATTCGTCGCCGAAGCGGGCGTTCATCATGCGCTCGGCGAGCGCCATGCCCACCGCCGTGGTGAGTCCTTGGCCGAGCGGTCCCGTGGTGGTCTCGACGCCGAGCGTGTGGCCGTATTCGGGGTGGCCGGCGGTGGTGGAACCCAGCTGGCGGAAGCGCTTGAGCTGGTCGGTTCCCATATCGGCATAGCCGAGCAGGTGATTGATTGCATAAAGCAGCATCGAGCCATGCCCGGCGGAAAGCACGAAACGGTCGCGGTCCGCCCAGTCCGGCTTCGAAGGGTCGATCTTCATGAATCGGGAGAACAGCACGGTCGCCGCATCCGCCATGCCCATCGGCATGCCGGGATGGCCGGACCTCGCCTGTTCGACGGCGTCCATGGCGAGCGCGCGCAGCGCATTGGCCATGTCGCCGTAAGGGATTTCGGTCTCTTTCTCGACGGAGCTGAAAACCGGCATATTGGCCCTGGTCAACATGGCTTCCTCCTCTCCGTTCATGCGGCGCGGCGCTTCTTCTCGACGAGGTCGAGGATCATCGGCGTCAGAATGAGTTGCATCGCGAGGTCCAGCTTGCCGCCGGGAATGACGATTGAGTTGGCGCGCGACATCCAGCTGCCCTGGATCATCGAGAGCAGGTAGGGGAAGTCGATGCCGCGCGGTTTCTTGAAGCGGATGACCACGATGGATTCGTCCGCCGTCGGTATCCAGCGGGCGATGAACGGGTTCGAGGTGTCGACCGTCGGCACGCGCTGGAAGTTGATGTCCGTATGCGTGAACTGCGGGCAGATGTAGTTCACGTAGTCCGGCATGCGCCGCAGGATGGTGTCCGTCACCGCCTCGGTGGAATAGCCGCGATCCGCCCGGTCTCGATGGATCTTCTGGATCCATTCGAGATTGACGACCGGAACGACGCCGATGCTCAGGTCCGCATAGCGCGCCACATCGATGTTGCCGGCGACGACGGCGCCGTGGAGGCCCTCATAGAACAGCAGGTCGGTCGGTCGAGGCAGGTCCTCCCACGCCGTGAAGGTGCCGGGTGGGCCGCCGAATTCCTCGGCTTCCGCGTCGTCGTGGACATAATGGCGGTACTTGCCGGTGCCGGTCTGCGAATAGCTGCGGAAGGTCTCCTCCAGCTCCTCGAACAGGTTCGAGTCCGGGCCGAAATGGCTGTAGTGATGGTTTCCGCGCGCTCCTTCCTCGGCGATGATCTGCTTCATCTGGGCGCGGTCGTAGCGGTGGAAGGAATCGCCCTCGATGTAGACGGCTTCCACCTTCTCGCGGCGGAAGATCTGTTCGAACGTGCGCCGCACGGACGTGGTGCCCGCGCCCGAGGAGCCGGTAACCGAGATGATGGGGTGATGGATCGACATGCCCGTGCTCCTCACGCCCGTAGCAGGCCGCGGCGCCCGAACAGGGGCGAGCGGTCGGCGATGTTGCAGGGTCCGGTGTGATAGCGCGTGACGCGCTCCACCTCGGCGCGTGAACCGAAAACCAGCGGCACGTGCTGGTGCAGGCTCGTAGGAACGATATCCAGAATCGGCTGGCTGCCGTCGGTCGCGGCACCCGCTGCCTGTTCCATCAGGAAGGCGATCGGGTTCGCTTCATAGATCAGCCGGAGCCTGCCTTGCCCGTAACCCTTCCGCATATCGGCCGGGTAGAGATAGACGCCGCCGCGAACCAGAATCCGATAGGCTTCCGCCACCATCGAAGCGGTCCAGCGCGTGTTGAAATCCTTGGCGCGCGGGCCCGAGGTTCCCGCCTGACAGTCTTCGACATAGCTGCGGACCGCCGCATCCCAGTGTCGGACATTGGAGCCGTTGATGGCGTATTCGGCGGTTTCGGCCGGAACGACGATTTGCTCCTGGATCAGCAGGAAGCGGCGCGAGGCGCGGTCCAGGATGAATGCGTGCGTTCCCGCGCCGACCGTCAGCACCAGCGCGACTTGCGGCCCGTAGACCAGGAAGCCGGCGGCGAGCTGACGAGAGCCCGGCTGCAGCAGGGCGTTCGGACCGTTGAACGGCAGGATCGAGAAAATGGTGCCGATCGACAGATTGGTGTCGATGTTGGACGAGCCATCCAGCGGATCGACCGCGACCGCGAGCGGCGCCTCGGCATCGAGCGCGATAGCCTCGTCGGCCTCTTCCGAGCCGAGATAGGCGACAGGCGCATCCCTCAAGGCCTCGGTGATCAGCACGTGGGCGATCGCGTCGAGTTCCTTCTGGCTGTCGCCGTCCTTGTGATAGCGGCGCACCGCCGCCAGTTCGCCTGCCAGTGCGCCCGCGGCGACGAGCTCCGAGATCGCGATGCATGTCGTCGCGAGACTGACGACGGTCTGAGCCACCGCCTGTCGCAACGAGCCGCTTCCGGCCCACCCGGACAAGTGGTCCTCCAAGGTCTGGTGTGTCACGGCGCTTCCTCTTGGTCCTGTCGGACCGTTGGCGTCCTGTTTCCGATAGTCTTCGAGCGGGAACCCGGAGCTGACGCCTTTTCTTGTGATCAGGCTGCCTGAGTTGGCTCAATAAGGAAATTCGAATATTCTTTCTGTTGAATTCAGCTTTCCTGAAAACGGCATGCGACCATGCGCAATGTCACACTCAAACAGCTTCGCGCCTTCGCGGCGGTGATCGATACCGGCTCGGTCAAGGGTGCCGCGCGAAGGCTCCATGTCACGCCTCCCGCGGTCACGATGCAGATCCAGTTGCTGGAGGAGCAACTGGGATTACCGCTGCTCGACAGGACCGGAGACCGGTTCGCTCCGAGCGATGCCGGTCACGAAATTCTGAATGCGATTGCGCGCATCGAGCGTGCCCTGGCCGATTGCGGCGGGGCGCTCGACGCGATGAAGGGCCTGAGCGGCGGTCGGATTTCGGTCGGCATCGTCTCGACAGCGAAATATTTCGCGCCGACCGCCCTCGGTGCGTTTGTCCGCCTGCATCCAGGCCTGGACGTGGTGCTGGTCGTCGGCAATCGCGAGGAAATCATAACGGCGCTGCGCGGCGATGCGATCGACCTCGCAATCATGGGGCGACCGCCTCTGGACATGGAGATGGACAAGAGCCCGATCGGCGAGCACCCGCATGTCATGATCGCGCCGGTCGGCCATCCGCTGACGGGGCGTCGGCTACGCCCCGCGGAACTCGTCGGCTCCAACTTTCTCGTGCGGGAGCGCGGTTCGGGTACGCGCACGATCATGGAGCGCTTCTTTCAGGAAGCCGGGGTCGAGCCCAAGATCGGGATGGAGATCGGCTCAAACGAGACAATCAAGCAGGCGGTCATGGCCGGTCTCGGCCTGTCCTTCATCTCGGCTCACACGGTGGCGATCGAGATCGCGGACGGCCGCCTTGCGTTGCTCGATGTCGAGGGGCTGCCCGTGATTAGGCAATGGTTCGTGGTGAAGCGCTCGGCCAAACGGCTACTTCCCCCAGCAGCGGCACTCAGCGAGTTTCTGGCTTCGCACGGCGCGGAGTTCCTGCCAACGGCATTACCGGGTTCCGTGGCCGGTCAAGGCGCACCGGCCGGCCGGAAGCGCAAGCGCGCGGGCTCGCCCTAGAAAATCGAGTTGCGAGCGGTGCTGTGCGCGGCGGGTGCTTTAGCGGCAGCTGATCCTCCAGGTTGCTGTTGGCCGGCGTGCTGGATAGACTCCTGGTCTCGCCTTCGAGTTGATGTGAGGCCCTGATGCCGCCGCTTGAGCCCTCAAAAGAGCGCCTCATGCCCGGTCACGGCCACGCCGGTATCGAGCAGGCGGTGAACGCCTTCAGCTTGCTGCGCGATTATTTCGAGGGAGCGATCATCGTCGATGCGGAGTCCCGCATCACCTGGATGGATGCTCGTTATCGAGACCTGTTGAAGCTTGCGCCGGATTTCGACCCCATCGGCCTGCCAGTCGAAGAGGTGATCCCGCATTCGCTGATGCGGCGGGTGGTCGAGACGGGGAAGCCTATCCTGCTCGACATCATGCGCTTCGATGACCGCCAGTTTGTCGTTTGCCGCATTCCATTGAAGGACGAGGCGGGCAAGATCGAGGGCGCCATCGGCTTCGTGTTCTACGACAATGTCGACTACCTCGAGCCCATTCTCGACAAGTTCGAGAACCTGCAGAAGCAGCTCACCCGGGCGCAGGCGGCGCTGACGCGGGAGCGGCAGGCGAAATACTCACTATCGAGCTTCGTCGGGGTCAGCGACGCGGTCAAGGAACTGAAGTCGCAGGTCCGCCGATTCGCCTTGCGCGAGGGAGCGGTGTTGATCCTGGGGGAAACCGGCACCGGCAAAGAGTTGCTTGCTCATGCCATTCACCAGCAGTCCGACCGGGCCGACGGACCGTTCATCGCGGTAAATGTCGCGGCAGTACCGGAGCAGCTGCTCGAGGCTGAGTTTTTCGGGGTCGCGCCGGGGGCCTTCACGGGAGCGGACAGAAAGCCGCGCAAGGGCAAGTTCGAGCTTGCGCATGGCGGTACTCTCTTCCTGGACGAGATCGGGGATATGCCCCCGGGCATCCAGGCCAAGTTCCTGCGTGTGCTGCAGGACGGCGAGGTCGAGCCGCTGGGCTCCAACACGGTCCGCAAGGTGGATGTCCGCATCATAGCGGCGACATCGCAGGATCTCGAGGCAAAGGTCGCCGACAGGAGCTTCCGCGCTGATCTCTATTATCGCATCGCGGTCCTTGCGATCCGAATTCCGCCGCTGCGCGAACGGCGCGGCGACGTCGCTGCGTTGTGCGAGACCCTGTTGGAGCAGGTGATGCGCTCTTCCGGCCAGCGCGGCTGGGTATTGATGCCGGAGGCGATCCGGCTGCTCGAGGCGCACGACTGGCCGGGCAATGTTCGTGAACTGCGCAACGTGCTCGAACGCGCCGCGGCGCTGGCACCATCCGAGGTACTGGACGCGGCGGCGATCCGCCGAGCCCTGCCGCAAGCGGCCCCTCGCTCCCCGTCGGTCCCGGCCCTATCCGGCGGCGGCGATCTCTCCGCCAAGCTCGCCGAAGCGGAGCGCCAGGCCATCATCGCCGCCCTGGATGCCTCCAATGGCGAGAAACTGGCGGCAGCCCGGCAACTCGGCGTGTCGCGCTCGCAGTTCTACGAGAAGCTTCGTCGTCACAACATTTCGTCCTGAATCCGGGACTTGTGTTCGGATTCCCGGACGGAAGCCTTTGGACTTTCGCGGGACTTCACCTGCAAACCGGTGTCTGCACGCTTGGCACAGAAGTTGTAGCGTAGCCCTCAAACAAGGCCGGCAAGGCCTGAAAACAGGGTGGAGAAACGCGTGCAGAACGGCAGGCGGGTGGTGCTCGTCACCGGCTCGACCAGCGGAATCGGGCTATCCATAGCGCAGAAGTTCGCGCGGCTCGGTTACGCGGTGGCGCTCAACAGCTTCGAGGCCGAGGCCGAGGTGGCTGATGCGCTGGTGTCCTTCGGCAATGCCGAGGTTCGCTATTTCAAGGCAGACCTGGCCGACCCCCGCGCGGCGTTCGATCTGGTCGGGCAGGTGATCGAAGCATTCGGACACCTCGACGTGCTGGTGAACAATGCCGGCATCCAGAAGGTCGCGGCAATCGAAGATTTCCCGCCCGACGACTGGGATCGCGTCCGCGCCATCAGCCTCGATTCCGCCTTCCACACCATTCGCGCGGCGCTCCCAGGCATGGTCGAGCGCCGCTGGGGCCGGATCATCAACATCGCCTCGGCGCACGGCCTCCGCGCCTCGCCGTTCAAATCCGCCTATGTGGCCACCAAGCACGGCGTCGTCGGGCTCACCAAGACAGTGGCGCTCGAAGCGGCTGAGAAGGGCGTGACGGTCAATGCCATCTGTCCCGGCTACGTGTGGACGCCACTGGTGGCAAAGCAGGTCGCCGACCAGGCGCGTGTGCACCGGATGAGCGAGGACGATGTGATCCGCAACGTCATGCTCGCCCCGCAGCCCACGCGCCGGTTCGTCCAGCCCGAGGAGATCGCTGAGCTCGCCGCCTATCTCTGCGGCGACATGGCCAGGTCGATCACCGGCTCGGCCATCTCGATCGATGGAGGCTGGACCGCAAAATGAGCGCGACGGGCGACTTCATCCTGAAGGCGGAGCGGCTGACCAAGCGCTTCGGCGGCTTCGCTGCGGTGAGCAATGTCGATCTGGCGGTCGAGCGCGGCACCATCCACGCGCTGATCGGACCGAACGGGGCAGGGAAGACCACTTGCTTCAACCTCCTGACGAAATTTCTTCAGCCCAGCGACGGAGCCATCTTCTTCAACGGCCGCGACATCACGCGCATGCCGCCGGCCGATATCGCGCGGCTCGGGCTGGTCAGATCGTTTCAGATCTCGGCGGTATTCCCGCGCCTCAGCGCGCTTGAAAACGTTCGCATCGCACTGCAGCGCCAGCGCGGCGACAGCTTCGATTTCTGGCGTTCCGAGAAAGCGCTCAACCGCTTCGACGGCAAGGCCATGGCCGGGCTCGATGAGGTGGGGCTCGCCGAGTTCGCCGCCACCCCGGCGGGCGAGCTCTCTTATGGCCGGAAACGCGCCCTAGAGATCGCCACCACGCTCGCGCTTGATCCTGAAATGCTGCTGCTCGATGAGCCGATGGCGGGCATGGCGCAGGAAGACGTCTCGCGCATCTCGGCGCTGATCGCCCGGATTGCCGAGAATCGCACCATTCTGATGGTCGAACACAACCTCTCGGTGGTCGCCGATCTCTCCGACCGCATCACCGTGCTGGCACGCGGGCAGGTGCTGGCGGAAGGGTCGTACGAAGTGGTGAGCCGGGACCCACGCGTGGTGGAAGCCTATATCGGCGTCGGCCATGGTTGAGGCCGCACCCCTCATCCGGCCCGAAGCCGGCACCGCCGAGCTCGCCGTGCGCGACCTCCATGGCTGGTACGACGAGAGCCATGTGCTGCACGGCATCAATTTCGATGTCCGCCCCGGCGAGGTGGTGACCCTGCTCGGCCGCAATGGCGCCGGCAAGACCACGACGCTCAAGGCGATCATGGGGATTCTCAGCAAGCGCACCGGCTCGGTGCGGTTCATGGGCCGTGAACTGATCGGGCTCCCCGCCCGCGCGATCGCCCGCGCCGGCATCGCCTTCTGCCCGGAGGAGCGCGGCATCTTTTCGAGCCTCTCTGTCGAGGAGAACCTGATGCTGCCGCCGACCATCCGCGACGGCGGCCTCAGTCGCGACGACGTGCTCGGCATATTCCCGAATCTCAGGGAGCGCCTGCAGAGCCAGGGCACGAAACTCTCGGGCGGCGAGCAGCAGATGCTGGCCATCGGCCGGATCTTGCGCACCGGCGCGAAATTCCTGCTTCTCGACGAGCCCACCGAAGGCCTCGCGCCGGTGATCGTCCAGCAGATAGGCGCGACGCTGCGGACGCTGAAGCAACGCGGCTTCACCATCGTCTTGGTCGAACAGAATTTCCACTTCGCCGCCTCGGTCGCGGACCGCCACTACGTGGTCGAGCAGGGCCGGGTGATCGACGAGATCTCGGATGCCGAACTCGCCGCCAATACGGAGAAGCTGCACGCCTACCTGGGCGTGTGACCGACAAAGAATAACAATGGAGGAGACCAGGTCATGACATTCACCAGGAGATTGCTGCTCTCGGCAGCGCTCATCTTCGCGACGGGGCCGGCCTTCGCCGAGACCGCCGTCAAGATCGGCGTGCTCAACGACCGCTCGGGTATCTATACCGACCTTTCAGGTGAAGGCTCGGTCATCGCCGCCAGGATGGCGGTCGAGGATTTCGGCGCCGCAGCGAAGGGCATCAAAGTCGAGATCATCTCGGCGGACCATCAGAACAAGCCCGACATCGCATCCAGCATCGCTCGCAAGTGGTACGATCAGGACGGCGTCGACCTGATCGTCGACGTGCCGACCTCCTCGGCGGCCTTCGCGGTGAGCGACATCACCAGGGAAAAGAAGAAGGTCTTCATCAACTCGGGTGCCGGCTCGGCCGATCTCACCGGCGCCAAGTGCTCGCCCAACACCATCCACTGGACCTATGACACCTGGGCGCTCGCCAAGGGCACCGGCGGCGCGATGGTCGCGGCCGGTAACAAGAAGTGGTTCTTCATCACCGCCGACTACGCCTTCGGCCACTCGCTCGAGAAGGACACCGCGGCGGTGGTCAAGGCTGCCGGCGGCGAGGTCGTGGGCAGCGTCAGGCACCCGTTCCCGGGCACCGACTTCTCGTCCTATCTGCTGCAGGCGCAATCGTCCGGCGCGCAGGTGATCGGGCTGGCGAACGCCGGCGGCGACACCGTCAACACCATCAAGCAGGCAGCCGAGTTCGGCATCACCCAGGCCGGCCAGTCGCTGGCGGGACTCCTTATATTCATCACCGACATCCACGCCCTCGGCCTGAAGACGGCGCAGGGCCTGGTGCTGACCGAGAGCTTCTACTGGGATCTGAACGACGAGACACGTGCCTGGTCGGCCCGGTTCGCGGCCCAGCACGGCGGCAAGGAGCCCACTATGGTGCATGCCGGCGTCTATTCGGGCGTACTGCATTACCTCAAGTCGGTCGAGGCTACCGGTGGCAAGGACAGCGCCGCGGTCATCGCCTCGATGAAGTCGATGCCCACGTCCGACCCGCTGTTCGGCAAAGGCTCGGTGCGCGAGGACGGCCGCAAGATCCACGACATGTATCTGTTCAAGGTCAAGGCGCCGGCCGCCTCCAAAGGTCCGTGGGACTATTACGAGAAGCTCGCAACGATTCCGGCCGCCGAAGCCTTCCGACCGATCGCCGATGGCGGCTGCCCGCTGCTGAAATGATCCTCTCGAGGAGCGTGCTCCGGCCCGCTCCTCGCTCCGCCCTAGAGGAAACGACATGTTCGAGCTGCTGGGAATTCCGCCGCAGGCGCTGTTCGGGCAATTGCTGCTAGGGCTGATCAACGGCTCGTTCTATGCGCTGCTAAGCCTTGGCCTCGCCGTGATCTTCGGCCTGCTCAACATCATCAACTTCGCGCATGGCGCGCAGTACATGATGGGTGCCTTCCTCGCCTGGATGCTGATGACCTATTTCGGCATCGGATACTGGTGGGCGCTGCTGCTCGTTCCCATCGCTGTCGGCGCCTCCGGTGTCGTGATCGAGCGGCTGATGATCTCGCGGCTCTACCACCTCGATCATCTCTACGGCCTGCTGCTCACCTTCGGGCTGGCGCTGATCATCCAGGGTCTGTTCCGCAACCAATATGGCGTGTCGGGCCTGCCCTACACCATTCCCGCCGAGCTCTCTGGCGGCACGAATCTAGGCTTCATGTTCCTCCCTAACTATCGCGGTTGGGTGGTGCTTGCCTCGCTCGTCGTCTGCCTCGGCACCTGGTTCACGATCGAGAAGACCAAACTCGGCGCGTATCTTCGCGCCGCGACCGAGAACCCCACGCTGGTCGGCGCTTTTGGCATCAACGTGCCGCGCATGATTACGCTCACCTACGGCTTCGGCGTCGGGCTCGCGGCGCTGGCCGGCGTGCTCGCGGCGCCGATCTACTCCGTAAACCCCAACATGGGTGCCGACCTCATCATCGTCGTCTTCGCCGTGGTGGTGATTGGCGGCATGGGCTCTATCCTTGGCGCCATCGTCACCGGTTTCGGCCTCGGCATCATCGAAGGCCTGACACGGGTGTTCTATCCCGAGGGGTCGGCGGTGGTGATCTTCGTCATCATGGCCCTCGTTCTGCTGGTGAAGCCCGCTGGTCTGTTCGGGAGGACCGTATGACCGTGGCCAATACCGAGACCCACCCGGTGACGCTCCCGGCCGACCTCCGCATCAGCACACCCAGGCATCATGTGGTGATTTTCGCGGGCCTTCTCGGCCTGCTGCTGGTCGCGCCGTTCGTGCTCTATCCCGTGTTCCTGATGAAGGTGCTGTGCTTTGCGCTCTTTGCATCGGCGCTGAATCTTCTCCTCGGCTATGGTGGTCTGCTGTCGTTCGGACACGCCGCCTTCTTCGGCTCGGCGAGCTATGTCGCCGCCCATGCCGCCAAGGTCTGGGGCCTGACGCCGGAACTCGCCATCCTTCTCGGGACCGGCGCAGGCGCCGTGCTCGGGCTTGGCATCGGTGCGCTCGCCATCCGTCGGCAGGGCATCTACTTCGCCATGGTGACCCTGGCTTTCGCGCAAATGGTGTTCTTCTTCGCGCTGCAGGTGCCGTTCACGGGGGGCGAGGACGGTATCCAGGCGGTCCCTCGCGGAAAGCTGTTCGGGCTGGTCGACCTCAGCAACGACCTCACCCTCTATTTCGTCGTGCTGCTGATCGTGTTCGGCGGACTGCTGCTGATCTACCGCATCGTCCACTCGCCCTTCGGGCAGGTGCTGAAGGCGATCCGGGACAACGAGCCGCGCTCGGTTTCACTGGGTTACAAAGTCAATCGATACAAGCTCGCCGTCTTTGTGATGTCAGCAACCCTGGCGGGTCTCGCCGGAGCCACCAAGGCCATCGTGTTCCAGCTCGCGTCACTCACCGATGTCTACTGGACCATGTCTGGCGAAGTGGTGCTGATGACCCTGATCGGCGGCATGGGCACGATCTTCGGGCCGCTCGTCGGGGCCGCGGTGATCGTCACCATGCAGAACTACTTCGCTGGCTTCGGGGCTTGGGTGACCATCCTCCAGGGCATCGTGTTCGTAGTCACCGTGTTGCTGTTCCGCGAGGGCATCATCGGCGTAATCGCTCGCTGGACAAAGAAGGCGCTGTAAAGAAATGACCACCAGTTCCACCGTCATCGTCGCCGCCCGGCGTACCCCGATCGGCTCGCTCAACGGCGTGCTCGCACCTCTCGCTGGCCACGAACTCGGCGCCGCCGCCATTCGCGCCGCGGTGGCCGACGCCGGTGTGGCGCCCGATGAGATCGACGAGACCATTCTCGGCCAGGTCCTGACCGGGGGGCAGGGGATGAACCCGGCTCGACAGGCCGCCCGCAGCGCGGGCCTCGCCGACGCAGCACCCGCCGCGGTGGTCAATCAGGTCTGCGGTTCAGGCCTCCGCGCGGTGGTCCTCGCACATCAGCAGATCGCCACCGGCAGCGCGTCCGTCGTGGTCGCTGGCGGGCAGGAGTCGATGACCAACGCCCCGCATGTCGCGGTGCTCCGACAAGGCAAGAAATTCGGCGACATCGCCTTCCGCGACACTCTCGCCAGCGACGGCCTCAATGATGTCTTCTACGGCTACCCGATGGGCAATACCGGGGAAAACGTCGCCCGGGCGCACCAGATCACCCGCGACGCGCAGGACGCATTCGCGCTCGCTTCGCAGCAGAAGGCCTCGGCAGCCGCGCGCAGCGGCCGGTTCGCTCCCGAGATCGTCTCAGTGACGATCGATACCCGAAAGGGCGACGTCACCATTGATGCCGACGAGCACATCCGCCACGACGCAAGCCTCGAGGCGATGGGCAGGCTCAAGCCCGCCTTCGTCGAGGGCGGCACCGTCACCGCCGCGAATGCCTCCGGCATCAACGACGGCGCGGCGGCGCTGGTGCTGATGAGCGAGGCGGAGGCATCGCGCCGTGGTCTCGCCCCGCTTGCACGCATTGCGAGTTGGGCCCATGCGGGCGTCGATCCACAAGTGATGGGGCTCGGTCCCATCCCCGCGAGCCGCAAGGCGCTCGAGCGGGCAGGGTGGTCAGCCGCCGATGTCGATCTCTGGGAAATCAACGAAGCCTTTGCCGCGCAGAGCCTTGCGGTGATCTCCGAACTCGGCCTCGATCCCGCCCGCGTGAACGTCAATGGCGGCGCGATCGCGCTCGGTCACCCCATCGGCGCATCGGGCGCGCGGGTGCTGGTCACGCTGCTGCACGAACTAGGCAAGCGCAACGCCAAGCGAGGCGTGGCGACCCTCTGCATCGGCGGCGGCATGGGCATCGCGATGGCGGTCGAGCGTGACTGAGGTGGCCGAGATACTCTGGCAGCCGTCTCTGGAGCGTATCGGCGGCACCGCGATGGCGCGCTTCGCCACAGAGGCTGGCTTCGCCGCCACCGACTACGCCGGTCTCCACCGCTGGTCCGTCACCGAGCCCGAGCCATTCTACAGTCGCCTGTGGGACTTCCTCGGCATCATCGGCGACAAGGGTTCCCGCACCTATGCGCCTGGCCCGGACCAGATCGCCACGCGCTTCTTCCCTGAAGCGTCGCTGAACTATACCGAGAACCTGCTCGCCCGGCCCGGCATCGGACCCGCGATCATCGCACATCGCGACGACGGCACCCGCCGCGAGCTGAGCTGGCCGGAACTGCAGGACCTCGTCTCGCGCGTCAGCCAGGCGATGACCGCCTCCCGCATCGTCCCCGGCGACCGCATCGCCGCGATCGTCACCAACGACATCGAGGCCATTGCCGTCTATCTCGCTTCGGCCGCCATCGGCGCGGTCTGGGCCTCGTGCTCCCCCGATTTTGGTCCCTCCGGTGCCGCTGATCGGCTGGGCCAGATCGGGCCAAAGCTGATCGTCGCGGTCCCCGGCTACAGCTATTCCGGCAAGCGCTTCGACATCACCGAGAGCATCAACGCGGTGGCGGAGACCGCTGAAGTTGAACGGATCGTTCTGATCGGCGAACCGGCCCCGGACGCGAGGTTCTCCCGTCCCGCTGTCACGCTCGCGGACTGGGTCGCTCCTCACGCACCCACCACCATCCGCTACCACCGGCAGGGGTTCGATGCGCCACTGGCGATTCTGTTCTCCTCCGGGACCACCGGTAAACCGAAATGCATCGTCCACCGGACCGGGGGACTGCTGCTGCAGCATCTGAAGGAACACGTACTGCACTGCGACGTGCGCCCCGGCGACCGGCTGTTCTATTACACCACCTGCGGCTGGATGATGTGGAACTGGCTGGTCACCGGCCTCGCTGCCGGCGCCACCCTCGTCACCTTCGACGGCAACCCGGCTTTCCCCGGCCCAACCCGCATGGCCGATCTCATCGATGCCGAGGACATCGCCATCTTCGGCACCTCGGCCAGGTACATCGACAGCTGCCGCAAAGCCGGCATCCGACCGCGGCAGACGCATTGCCTCACGTCGCTGCGCGCGCTGCTCTCCACGGGATCGCCGCTGCTCCCGGAAAGCTTCGACCACGTCTACGAGAACTGGAAACCGGACCTGCATCTGGCTTCCATCTCAGGCGGCACCGACATCTGTGCGTGCTTTCTCGGCGGCGTGCCGACGCTGCCAGTGCGGCGCGGCGAGTTGCAGGGTCCGATGCTCGGCATGGACATGGCGACCTTCGACAGCGACGGCCGGCAAGTCACCGGCGTGCCCGGCGAGCTCGTTTCCCGCGTCGCACACCCCTCGATGCCGCTTAGCTTTTGGGGCGATACCGCCAATCAGCGCTACCGCGCCGCATATTTCGAACGATTTCCCGGCGTCTGGGCGCATGGTGATTTCGCCGAGCAACGCGTCACGGGTGGCTTCGTCATCCAAGGTCGGTCCGATACCACGCTCAAGCCGGGTGGCGTCCGCATCGGCACGGCCGAGATCTACCGCCAGGTGGAGGCCATCCCCGAAGTGCTCGAATCCATCGCCGTGGGACAGGATTGGGAGGGCGACCAGCGCATCGTGCTGTTCGTCCGCCTACGTGACGACGCGGCATTGTCGGATGAGTTGGTCGAAACCATCCGCCAGCGCATCCGCACCGGCGCCACGCCCCGCCACGTTCCGGCCCGCATCATCGCCATCGCCGAAATCCCCCGCACCCGTTCCGGCAAGATCTCCGAGCTTGCCGTTCGCGACACCATCCACGGCCGCTCCATCGCCAACGACTCTGCGCTGGCGAATCCGGAATGCCTGGCGCTCTACCGAGGCTTGGCGGCGCTGGCGGAGTAAAGGTAAACCGCTGAACGAGCTCGTCGGTGCGGACGTCGTAGCGGTGCGGCCGGAATGAGGATGGAAACAGCGCCCTTCGTATTCGGCGGACCTTTACCTAACCGCCAACCCCGCCCCGCGCGCTCCGTCGACGATCAGCTCGGTCAGCTCGCCGTTGAAATGCTGAAGCTGGGCCAAATCCGAGCGGAGCCGTGTTTCATAGCCGGGGTAGACTTTCAGAAGGTCGCGGACGTTCGAGCGGGCGATTTCCGTACGGCCAAGCGAGGCATTGATCGCGGCCATCAGCGTCTGCGGCAAGGGCAGGCCGCTCGACGCGGCGGGTCCGATCAACTCCAGCGCCTTCTGATTGTCGCCGAGCCGGTATGAATCCAGCGCCAGGAAGAACTGCGTACCGGTGCGCGGGCGGGCGGTGAGGTCAATCGACTGGCGAATGCGCGCCATGCCTTCGTTGTACGAACCGCGCACATAGGCACGCGCGCCGCTCTGGTAGAGAATCTCTGGATCGTTCGGATTGAGCTCGATCGCACGCTGGGCGGATTGGTCGGCAGCGCCGAAATCGCCGAGCCGGAATTGTGCCGAGAACAGCGCGAGATAAGCGAGGCTCGATCTCGGCGCGAGATGCACCGAGCGCTCCGCCGCATCCAGGGCCATCCGGTCGAAGGGGGGCATCCCCGTGCGATCGGCCAGCGCGGTGCTTTCGTGAACATAGGTCATCGCCAGCAATGCCCAGGCGTCCGAATATTGCGGTGAGAAGCCTATTGCCTGTTCAAGGCAGTGTCTGACCTGAGATCCGCGCTGCCGCTGCGGATCGGACAGCTGCGCCCGCGCCTGGAGCACGCATTCATAGCTGTCCCCCGATGGCGCAGTGGCCAGGGTGAACGTTGCCGCGCGGCCGGTCGCGATGGGTTCGGCTATTCTCGCAGCGACCTGGCCGGCGATATGATCTTCGATCGTCTCGGCCGCGTCTTCCGCCGATCCGCGGTCGATCACCTCTGACCAGATCGTCTCGCCGTTGCGGGCATCGGAGACGCTCCACCAGAACCGCATCGAAGATGCGCCCATGCGGACTGTAGAGTCGATTGCATAGACCCGGTTCGCGGGGTTCTGGAGGGTAAGCTTTTCGATGTCCATCCGGTCGTCGATCAGGACGAGCCGGATACCGGAGAAGCGTGAAATACTCGAGACCAGCGATTGAGTGAGGCCATGCGCGACCTGCGAGCCGCTCTCGTTCGGAGTGAGGCTGCGAACCTCCCGCAACGCGAAGATGGCCGGACCGGAATTGCGGCTTCGGTCGGTCCAGTTCGACGCCGCCAAGGCGAGGATGAACAGTCCCGCGAAAGCAGCGGCGCATGACGCCAGAAACCAGGGACGGGTCATGACGGGTGAACCGTCTGGAACAGGTGCTCCTGTCAGCGAGAGCCGCGAGGTCTGCTCCGGCTCGGTGACATGCTGCGGCTCGTCCTCCCTGCGGGAGAAGGTGGGTACGTAACCGCCCTTCGTCAGTTCGATGCGGATGCCCTCGGAAGCGCCGGGTCCCTCATAATAGGCGCTGAGCGCTGTCCGGATCCGGTTCGCCTCGATCCTGACGATCGGGTCCTGTCCGCCATCGAAGGCTTCGCCGCGGCCGAAGACGTCGACCGCGATCGTATAGGATTTGATACGCTCCGAACGGCCGGCGAGCGTCTCCTCGACGACAAAGCGAAGAAAGCGGCGATTGCGTTCGGACAATCTGAGCCGGTCGTCGGCCAGCAGACGTTCGAGGACGTCATAAGCCTCTTCCGCTTCCACCGGACTTTGGCTGTCGGAGGAAACCAGGGCGAGCTTCGGTCGGCATTCTTCCGTTGCTTGTCGTTGCAGCCGCCGCATGAACCACCCTTTCATGCATCACTCAAGCAGTCCGGTAAGCACGTATCCTGGGTTTATCGGGTTGAAAGATTTGCCGGATCGTCATCGCAAAGTTGTCGGTTCGCCTTAATTGTGCGGACAATTCTTTCAACTTCGACGTGATCGAGCCTACCACCTTCAGGCGCGACGTAAAGTAACCGTAAGAGGCTAGCCCTCGGCCGCACCTGACTTCAGACTTCAACCGATCGCAAAAGAATCCTGTCGCGGGACGTCGGTGCACAACCCTCACCCACCGACAAAAGAGGCGAGGACGGGCATGCCGCCCTGTCCTCGCCTCCTACATTTGGAGTGGTTCAGAATTTCCCGCTCATGTTGAAGTAGAAGGCGTCGCCCTTCAGCCGGTTCTCGACATGAACTTCCGGTGCCCAGCTGAAGCTGAAGTCCACCTCCGCATCGTCGATCTTGGCCTTGTATTTGAGCACCGGCCCGACGGCGACAGAGCGGCCTTTGAAGCCGCCGACCAGATCGGCGAAAGTGCTGTCATCGTCTTCGATCTGATAGAGCACACCCGTGAAAATGCCCGCCGAGAACCGTTCGGTCAGGCTTTTCGTGATGGCGACATCGAGATGGGCCATCGCGCCGCTGTAGTAATCGGTATCCGGATTGGTCGTGTTGAAATCGATGCCGAACTTGGCCGAATAGTCGATGCCGTGCGCCGCATCGATATGCGTGGCGGCGACATAAGGCGTGAAGGACCAATAGTTCATGCCGACGAAGGCAATCTTGTCGGGATCGTAATTTCCGGTCGGAGCGGTGACCGTCAGGCCGGCCGAAAAGAACGTATTGCCAGTGTCGTTGTGCCAACCGAAGAGAAGCGGTGTGATCTGGATGTCACCCAGTCCTCCCAGCACATCGGTGCGTTCGAAAGGACCAACGAACGCCGCAGTTTCCATCCGGCCGAACGGCAGGACCATTGAAACGGCATAGGTCCAGTTGCCGCCGAGTTCGAGCTTCGGCACGAAGACACCGCCAAGCGCCGTCGTCCAGACCGTCGCGTCAACGCCCGCAGCGATGTTGTCGCCGATCGGAATATTGAAGTTGGCCGAACCGCTGTAGACGATGTTCGAGACGCCCCAGTAGGCGCCGGGGAAGGGCGGAACGATGCCGGCACCTGGCTGGGCATACAGGCCCGGCATGTATCGGCCGGCGGCGCCTTCGGTGGCTTCAGCCGGATGTGGCGCAACCGCTGCCAGAGCGGCCGTCAGCGTCAAGGCGGCATGTACGTTGCGCATGATAACCCCCAAGCGTCCGTCCGCCGCCGCTGAAGCGCGCCGACGAATCCCCTTCGAAGACTGGAAACTTCCCGGACTGGTTTCAATCCGGGGTTCTACACGTCCCCAAGATGTTCGTGGTTGCAGCGGCTTCTGCTGCCGGGTGGATCAGACGCACGACGCAACGACGAAGTATCATTTCACGCCTGATCGATGGGAGGATGAAGTCTGTTACGGTTACATTCTCCATGGTGTTCCACGTCGAGTGATTTCTTCAGACGTCACTCGCAAGTATCAGAAGAATATGGGTTTTATTGCGGGCTGTTACCGTAACATAGCCTTCGAGTTCTGGTCATCACCATCGAAACGCGAAATGTTTGCCCGGCCCGTCATGACGAGCGGTGTCCCCGATGTTCTCGCGTCTTCCGCCCTCGGACTGCCTGCCGTCCTGCCTCTGCCCTGATCCGAGGTGGCGGGCATGAGCGCGTTGTCGGACATGCTCAGCCTGTTCTGGCGGGAGATCGCGGACCGCCCCGACGGCCCTTTCGCTTTTCGCTTCTATCTCCAGCCCGTGATGTCCGCACTCCTCGCGTTTCGTGACGGCATCAAGGACGCAAAGGGTGGAACGCCCCCGTACTTCTGGACGATCCTGAACGATGCCGAGCGGCGCAGTGCGTCGTTGATGGAAGGCCTGAAGGCGACCGCCAGGGTCATCGGCCTCGGCTTCCTGATGGACTTCGCCTACCAGTATTTCGTGCTGGCGAAGTTCACGCCGCTGGAGACGATCGTCGTCGTCCTGCTTCTCTGCTTCGTGCCCTATCTGCTGTTGCGCGGGCCGTTCCGGCGGCTCGCCGGCTGGTGGCTTCGCCGTCAGCATCAAGAGCGCCGGTCATGAGCGACGAACACCTCTCCTTCGATCCGCCGCGAGGCAAGGACGACATTTCGGTCCTGCTGTCGTCGCGCCGCACCGGAATGTCGTTCCAGCGGACGCGGATGAGCGCCGACCGCACTTTGATGTCGGTGATCCGCACCTCGCTGTCGCTGATCAGCTTCGGCTTCACGATCTTCCAGTTCTTCCAGAAGATGCGGGATCAGGACGTGCTGACCACTGCCGCGCCTGCGCGCAACTTTGGCGTGGCGCTGGTTGCGCTCGGCATCGTCATGCTGGTCGGCGGCATCGTCTACCACCTGCAATTCATGCTGGCCCTCCGCGTCGAGCGGAAGGACATGACGGAGCAGGGCTTGATCCGCGGCATCAGCCCGTTCCCCCCATCACTCACTTTGTTCACCGCGGTCATCCTGCTGCTCATCGGCCTCGCAGCGATCGTCAGCATGGTGTTTCGCGTCGGCCCGTTCGGGTGAGGATCCTCTCCACGTCACAGGAGGTGCGTAATGGCTAACGATGGAAAGAAGCCGAACATTCTCGTCATATTCGGAGATGACATCGGCATGTGGAATGTCGGTGTCTACGCGAACGGCATGATGGGCAATACGCCCAACATCGATCGTATCGGTCGAGAAGGTATCATCTTCACCGATCACTACGGCCAGGCAAGCTGCACGGCGGGCCGGGCAGCCTTCATTATGGGCCAGACGCCGGTGCGAACCGGCATGACCACAATCGGTATTCCGGGTTCGCCTCGGGGCATTCAGAAGGAGGATCCGACTTTAGCCGAAGTGCTGAAGACGCAAGGCTATGCGACCGGCCAATTCGGCAAAAACCACCTCGGCGATCGCAACGAGTTTCTGCCGACCGTGCACGGCTTCGACGAATGGTTCGGCAATCTCTATCACCTCAACGCGGAAGAAGAGCCGGAGGAACTCGACTATCCGGGTCAGAAGGATCCGGCATATTTGAAGAAGTACGGCCCTCGCGGCGTGCTGCATGCGTGGGCAACCGACAAGGACGACCCTGAGACCGATCCCGTGTTCGGCCGTGTGGGCAAGCAGAAGATCGAAAACACGGGCATGTTGACGCGCGAGCGGATGGAAACCTTCGACTCGGAGGTGCTCGGGCACACGCTGAACTGGCTCGACAAGGTCGGCGAGGAAGACAAGCCGTTCTTCTGCTGGTTCAATTCGACCGCCATTCACATCTGGTCGCATCCACAGAAGAAATACGTGCAGATGGCCGTCGACGAGGGGCGCGCCGAAGAAGACGTCGTGCGGGCGAAGATGCTGGAGCACGACGAGCACGTCGGCGCGCTGCTGAACAAGCTCGAAGAGCTGGGTGTCGCCGACAACACGATCGTCGTCTACACGACCGACAACGGCAACGAACTCCTGATGTGGCCGGACGGCGGTTACGCCCCGTTCCGGGGCGAGAAGGGCACAACCTGGGAAGGCGGCCTGCGCGTTCCCTGCCTGGCCCGTTGGCCCGGCAAGATTCCGGCGCATTCGATCTCAAATGGCATCCAGAGCCACGAGGACCTGTTCGTCACGCTCGCGGCCGCCGCCGGCTTGCCCGGCCTCAAGGATGATCTCCTGAACGGCCACCAGATGAACGGCACGAACTACAAGGTCCATCTCGACGGCTACAACAACCTCGAGCACTGGTCCGACACGTCGAAGAAGTCGGCCCGAAAGGCATTTTTCTATTACGACGAGACTGACCTAATGGCCGTTCGTGTCGGACCCTGGAAAATGCACATCGGTGTGAAGTCGGAGGGGAGCTGGTGGAATGACAAGCACTATCCGAGCGTGCCCTACGTCTTCAATCTGCTGATGGACCCGATGGAGAAGATCGATCCGGAATCCCATGAATGGGGATATGCCGGGCGGAAATTCTTCGCGCAGAAAATGTGGGCACCGACCGCCGCCCAATCGTTCATCCGCGAGCATCTCAAGAGCTTGATGGATTACCCGCCGCGGCAGGGCGCCGACACGCTCAGCCTGCACAAGGCGCTCGAAGGCGCGATGGCGAAGATGGAGGCGGCAAGGACCTCGAACAACTAGCCGCAGGAAACGGGGCGGCGACCGACGTCGCCGCCCTCATCGCTCGCGAGGATGCAGATGTCGGTATTAGAAGCGACCGAAAGAGCTCAGGGCCTTGAGCGCATACGCGATCGAGGCGAACGGCTTGCTGCACGCCTCGTGGTAATCGCCGCTGAGGCCCTGATGGCCGTTCGGGTCGTGGTCGAAGTGAATGTGCACGCTGCTCTGGTCCTGGGTGATCGGCGTCTTGCAGCTCAAGCACCAGGGTTCGTTCCCGCCGCTGCCGCTGGCGGGCATGGGATCAAAGGCCAAAATTCCAACTCCTGCGCGATCGCCGCGCCTTTCATAAGTTGGCATGCCGTATCCGGCCGCCAAAGCCCAGATCGGATCTCCTCCGTGGGTTATCCAGAGGCCAGCGACGATCCGTCGTCATTTCTTCACAAATGTGGATTCCGCCACACAGGCGACAGGGTCGATTCCGCACGGAATCCCCGTTGCCGAAGTCGTGCACATTCAGCACCGGAACTCGGCGGATGCGGGAGCCCAACCACCTACGTCAAGGGAGAATGAGGAAATGGCAGAAAAAGCAAAGCCGAATATCCTCGTCATCTGGGGCGACGATATCGGCATCTCGAACCTGAGTTGCTACTCGCACGGCATCATGGGCTACCAGACGCCCAACATCGATCGCCTCGCTCGGGAAGGCATGATGTTCACCGACAGCTACGGCGAACAATCCTGCACCGCCGGGCGCTCATCGTTCATCACGGGACAAAGCTGCTACCGCACCGGGCTCTCCAAAGTCGGAATGCCGGGCGCGCCGGTGGGTATGTCGGAGAAGCTCGTCACGATCGCCGCGCTGCTCAAGGAGCAGGGCTACGCGACGGGGCAGTTCGGCAAGAACCATCTCGGCGATCTCAATCACATGCTGCCGACCAATCACGGCTTCGACGAGTTCTTCGGCAACCTCTACCATCTGAACGCGGAAGAAGAGCCGGAGATGGAGGACTATCCGTCGGAGAAGGACTTCCCGGACTTCCGGAAGAACTTCGGTCCCCGCGGCGTCATTCATTCCTGGGCGACCGACAAGGACGACGCCACCGTCATGCCGCGCTGGGGCAAGGTCGGCAAACAAAAGATCGAGGACACCGGCCCGCTCACCAAGAAGCGCATGGAAACCTGCGACGACGAGTTCATCGCGGCGGCGAAGGATTTCATCAAGCGCCAGAACGATGCAGGCAAACCGTGGTTTGTTTGGGTCAACACTACTCATATGCACTTCATCACGCATACGAAGAATGAAAGTCGCGGTCAGGCGGGCCGTTGGCAGTCGAATTATCACGACACGATGATTGATCACGACAAGAGTGTCGGGGAATTGCTCGACTTTATCGACGAACTCGGAATCTCCGACGATACGTTCGTCCAGTACTCCACGGACAACGGTCCGCACCGCAATACTTGGCCGGATGGTGGCACGACGCCGTTCCGTAGCGAAAAGAATACCAACTGGGAAGGCGGGTTCCGGGTGCCATTGATCGTGCGCTGGCCAAACAAGATTCAGGCCGGCTCGATCAGCAACGAGATCGTGCAGCATCACGACTGGCTACCGACTTTCCTCACAATGGCGGGCGCGTCCGATGTCGTGGACAAGCTGAAGAGTGGCTACAAGGCCATCGGGCGTACCTACAAGAACCACATCGACGGCTACGATCTCCTGCCATACCTAACGGGGCAGGAGAAGAAGAGTCCGCGCAACTTCTTCTTCTACTTCAGCGATGACGGTGACGTTCTGGCGATCCGCATGGACAACTGGAAGATCGTATTCATGGAACAGCGTACGCCCGGCACGCTTGATGTCTGGCGCGACCCATTCGTGCGGCTCAGGGTGCCGAATATCTTCAACCTGCGCACAGACCCATTCGAGTTCGCAAAGATAACGTCGAATACTTACAACGACTGGATGGTCCACCACGTCTATCTGATCTACGCGGTTCAGGCGGTCGCGGCGAAATTTGCTGAAACCTTCCGGGAGTTTCCGGTCGTGCAGAAGCCGAACAGCTTCACCATCGACGATGCGATGGCGAAGATGTCGGAGTCGCCAGGCGGAGACTAGCAATTCGAAGGGCGGCGGAGCGATCCGCCGCCTTTTGCTTCCGCGAGGCTTGAGATGATCCGTTTAGAGCCGGCCGAACCAGTTGAGATTGACGACATGCGCAAGCGACGCGAACGGCTTGCTGCATCGCTCGTGATACGGCCCCGTCAGACCCTTGTGGCCATGCGGGTCGTTGTCGAAACGGATGTGAACGCTGCGCTGTTCCTTTGTGATCGGCGCATTACAGGCCGAGCACCAAGGTTCGTTCCCGCCGCTGCCGCTGGCGGGCATAGGGTCAAAGGCCAAAATCCTAACTCCTGCGCAATCGCCGCGCCCTTCTCACGCTGGCATGCGGTTTTCCGTCTCAAAAGCCCAGTTCGGTTCTCCTTCGGGCGTTATCCAGAGGCTGGCGGCGATATGTCACCATTTCTTCATAGACGTGGATTCCATCACACGACCGACAGGGCTGATTCCGTACGGAGAGCGGTATGAACCATCTCCCGTCTTGGAATGATGGGCCCTCGAAGGACGCCATCCTCGACTTCGTCGCGCGGGTTTCACATGGAGACAGCCCGGATTTCGTGCCGGTATCGGAACGCATCGCCTGTTTCGACAACGATGGCACGCTGTGGTGCGAATTTCCGATGCAGACGCAGGTCTTCTTCGCCTTCGCGCAGCTCGCGAACATCGTCGAGAAAAGCCCCGACCTGAAAGAGAAGCAGCCCTACAAGGCGTTTCTCGAACACGATACGGCGACGATCCATGCCCTCGGCAAGAAGGCCGTGTTCGAGTTCGCCTTCGCGACCCATGCGGGGATGACGGTCGACGAGTTCGCCGACATTGCACGCTCCTGGTTCGAGACCGCGCGCAATCCGAAGCTCGACCGGCTGTTCGTCAAATGCGTGTACCAGCCGCAGGTCGAGCTTCTGGCGCTGCTGCGGGAGAACGGCTTCAAGACCTTCATCGTGTCCGGCGGGGGGATCGATCTGATCCGTGCATTCGCCGAGCTCGCTTATGGCATTCCGCCCGAACAGGTGGTCGGCTCGAGCGTGAAGACAGCATTCGAGGCCGCCGGCAAGCTGGTCTCATTGAGGAAGCTTGCCGAGCTGCGGAGCTTCGACGACCGCGAGGAGAAGGTCGTCAATATCGGCCTGCATATCGGCCGCCGGCCGATCTTCGTATTCGGCAATTCGGATGGCGATCTCGCGATGATGCGATACGCGCTCGCCGGCCAGGGACCGCGCCTCGCAATGCTCGTCCATCACGACGATGCCGAGCGGGAGTTCGCCTATGATCGGGACTTCAAGCTCAGTCCGCTGACCGAGGCGCTGGACAATGCGGCCGCCTATGGCATCCGCGTCGTCAGCATGGCTCGGGACCGGAAAGAGGTGTTCGTCGCATGAGCGAGCTTCTCGTCTCCCTTACCGAAGCATCGACGCTCGCGATCGATCTCATCGCCCTCTGCGTCATCGTCTACGGCACGGTGGAAGCGGCCTGCATGGTCATCCTGCATGTCGTGACGGCCCGGGACGATGGTCTGGAGCGGCGCGCGATCTGGCTGCGCTATGCGCGCTGGCTCGTGGCCGGCCTGACCTTCCAGCTCGCCGCCGATATCCTCGAGACCTCGGTCGCTCCCGACTGGCAGACGGTCGGACGATTGGGCGCGATCGCGGTGATCCGGACATTCCTGAACTATTTTCTCGACCGCGATCTCGCCGAGATTCGCGAGCGTAATCGCGAGGGGCTGACGCCACGCAAGGGAGAGGTTGCCGATGTCGATGCTGCTTGAGCCCGAAGTCGCGGCGCCGCCCGGCATGGCCCGCATTCCTGGCGGCCTATTCAACATGGGCTCGAACCATCACTACGCCGAGGAGAAGCCCGTCCATCGCGTGCGGGTCGATGCGTTCCTGATGGAGCGGACGCCGGTGACGAACGCCGAGTTCCGCGCCTTCGTCGAGGAGACCGGTCACATAACCTTCGCCGAGATAGCGCCCCGCGCCGAAGACTATCCCGGCGCGAAGCCGGAGATGCTGCGGCCGTCCTCGCTCGTCTTCATGCAGCCGTCGGGACCGGTGGATCTGCGCAACTGGTCCAACTGGTGGAACTTCATGGCCGGCGCGGACTGGCGCCATCCGTACGGGTCGGGAAGCTCGATCGACGGACTGGACGATCACCCGGTGGTCCACGTCGCCTATTCCGATGCAGAGGCCTACGCGAAGTGGGCCGGCAAGAGATTGCCGACCGAGGCGGAATGGGAATTCGCCGCGCGCGGCGGGCTGAAGGATGCCGACTACGCCTGGGGCGATACCTTCGCGCCGGACGGGCAGGCGATGGCCAATACCTGGCAGGGGCAGTTCCCGTGGCAGAACCTGGCCGAGGACGGCTATGAGCGGACCTCGCCCGTTGGCAGCTTTCCGGCGAACGGATATGGCCTTCACGACCTGATCGGCAATGTCTGGGAGTGGACATCGGACTGGTTCGTCGATCATCACCCCGCAGACGAGACGAAGACCTGTTGCGTGCCGCTCAATCCGCGCGGCCCGAGAGAAAATGAGAGCTACGATCGCTGCCAGCCGGAAATCCGGATTCCGCGCAAGGTCCTGAAGGGCGGATCGCATCTGTGCGCGCCCAATTATTGCCGGCGTTATCGCCCGGCGGCGCGACATCCGGAGCCGGTCGACACATCGACCTCTCACGTCGGGTTTCGTTGCGTGACCGACGCTCCCGCCGGGCAAGATAAGTGATTGAGAAATCCGGCTTTCGTTACGTCTCGTTACAGTAACATAGCCCTCTGAAGCTGGCCGTCCTTCTCGAAAAGCGGAAAGCTCCGGACCGTTCCTTAACGGCGGTCCGATAATGTCGTACGCGTTCAGAATACGGACGTTCCCCGGATTCCAGGCCCTGCTTGCGGCTGTCGTCTCGGCGATCGTGTCGCTCGGGGCATTCGGCGCGTATGCGCAGACCGACCCGCTGCCCTCATGGAACGAGGGCGTCACCAAACAGGCGATCCTGGATTTCGTCGTGGCGTCGTCGACGCAGAACAATCCCGGTTTCGTGCCGCCGGCCGAGCGCATCGCCGTGTTCGACATGGACGGGACCCTGATTCCCGAACGGCCTATGCCGGCGGCGATCGTCCCGATCCTCGCCGACCTCAAGCAGGCGGTCGTGAAGAACCCGATCCTGCAGGAAAAACCCGCGATCTCAGCCCTGCTGAAGGGTGACCAGGCGGGTGTCCTCGCAGCCGGCCAGCAGGGCATCAATGACATCATCGCCGCCGTGGCGGACGGCAAGACGACCGAAGAGGTCGCCGCCAACGTCGCCACCCTCATGCACGGCGCCGTGCATCCGAAATTCGACGTGCCGTTCTCCAAGGCGGTCTACCAACCGATGATGGAGGTGCTGGCATTGCTGCGGGCGAATGGCTTCTCGACCTGGATCTGCAGTGGCAGCCCCGTCCTGTTCACCCGGCAGATGGCCGAGGAGATGTTCGGCATCCCGCCGCATCAGGTCATGGGCAGCAACCTCGAGACCAAATTCGTCGAGCGCAACGGCCGGAGCGTCCTCGTCTTCGACTCCCTGATCGACCACTTGAACGATCGCAAAGGCAAGCCGGTCACGCTCAATCTCGTCCTTGGAACGCGGCCGGTCTTCGTCGCCGGCAATGAGGGCGGCCGCGGCGACATCGCAATGATGCGCTGGTCGAAGGACCGCGTCGGCCCGAGCTTCCAGCTCCTCATCGATCACGACGATGCGGCGCGCGAATTCTCATACGAAGAGTCGGACAATTACTCGCTCGATGCGGCCGGCAAGTACGGCTTCCACGTCGTCAGCATCAGGGCCGACTGGAAGACCGTCGTCGCGCCGGCAGGGAATTAAGAGGCGGGAAAACGGACGAGGGGTGGGGACGTAGAAGGAGAGAACAATGACAGGACGTCTTCCGACAACGGCGCGTACGTCGTTGCTGGCTGTGGTGCTGCTGGCAGGCTCCGCTTTCTGGTTGCCTGGCGCCGGAACTGCCGCCCCCCTCAACCAGGCCCCTCTTGTCGCTCCGATCGCCAGTCAGGCGACGCCGCTTTACACCGAGGTCCAGGCCCGAGGTCGTACGGTGCGCCGCACCACGGTTCGCGGCCCGCGTGGCGGCGTCGCGCGGCGTACTACGGTCGTTCGACCGGGTGTTCGGCCCGGTGTTCGGCCGGGTGTTAGACCCGGCTACCGTCCCGGACGCTGGGCTCGTCCCGGCCGGTATTACTGGCGTCCAGGTGGAGCGGTCGCGGCGGGCGCCGCGCTCGGCTTCCTTGGAGCCGCGGCGGTGTCATGGGCCAACGCTCCGGCTCCCGGCATGTGCTGGTACTACACCAGCCCGAGTCGCCGCAGTGGCTTCTGGGACTACTGCCCGTAGAGACTGGTCCACCTGCACCGCCTTCATGGGTGGTGCAGGTGCACGCCTGCAACGAAGGTACAGGCCGCGGGCCGAAATACTCGACGGAACGTGGACGTTTCCGGAGGCGACGCCAACGAACTGATTGTCTTCGCCGACCGAGGCCTGTTCGGCGCTTTTGGAAGACCGGACATCGCTTCAGACACAACTCGGGAGATCGGAGTCATGGAAAAGTCTGCTGTCGCATCGCTTGCTATCCCGGCCGCGGAACTGGCTGCTTCGGCCTTCGCCCAATCGCCTTCGGTCGACGAAGCGCGAGGCATCGCCCAAGAGGCATATATCTACCTCTATCCGCTGATCTCGATGGACGTGACGCGGAAGCAACTCGTCAATGCTGATCCGGCCACCTCGCCGATCGGCGGGCCACCGAACACGTTCAAGAACGTCCAGGCATTTCCCTCGGCCGATATGCGCGTGGTCGTGCGACCGAACTTCGACACGCTCTATTCGAGCAGCTGGCTGGACCTGACCAGGGGCCCGGTCGTCGTCTCGGCCCCCGATACCGGCGGTCGCTACTACATGTTGCCGATGCTGGACATGTGGACCGACGTGTTCGCCGTGCCGGGCAAGCGGACGACCGGAACTGACGCCGCCAATTTCGCCGTCGTGCCTCCCGGCTGGTCCGGCACGCTTCCCGCCGATCTGCAGAGGATCGACGCCTCGACTCCGTATGTCTGGGTAATCGGACGTACGCAGACCAACGGGGTGCAGGACTATGCCGCCGTCCACAAGATCCAGGATGGTTACAGGATTACCTCGTTGGAAGACTGGGGGAAGTCTCCGACTCCCGTCAAATACACGATCGATACGACTGCCGACCTCAAGACCCCGCCGCTGGATCAGGTCAACGACATGTCGGCCGCCGACTATTTCAAGTACGGCGCCGAGCTGATGAAAATGCACCCGCCGCATGGAAGCGACTGGTCGACCATCGCTCGCCTGAAACGGATCGGCATCGAACCCGGCAAAAGCTTCGACTCGTCGAAGGCCGACGCAGCAGCGCTGGCCGGCGGCGCTTCGGACGGCCTGAAGCTGATGAAGGAGAAGGTCCCGACGATAGCCCGCGTGACCAATGGCTGGCAGATGAACACCGACACGATGGGTGTCTACGGGAATTACTATCTCAAGCGCGCGATCATCGCGATGGCCGGCCTTGGCGCAAATCAGGTCGAGGATGCAATCTACCCGCTGAACATCGCTGACGCGGACGGCGACAAGGTCACCGGCGACAAAAAATACGTCCTGCATTTCGCCAAGGACGACATACCGCCCGTCGACGCCTTCTGGTCGTTGACTATGTACGACGCACAGGGCTTCCAGGTGGCAAACCCGATTAACCGGTTCGCGATCGGCGATCGCGATGCGCTGAAATTCAACGCGGACGGTTCGCTCGACCTCTACATCCAGAACGAAAATCCCGGTCCCGACAAAGAGGCGAACTGGCTTCCGGCTCCGGCGAGCGGCGAGCTTGGCCTGACGCTTCGTCTCTATGCGCCGAAAGCGCCGGTCGCAAACGGCCGCTGGAATCCGCCGGCAATCAAGAAGGTCAAATGACGGGAGGATCGTATGGAAGCCGGGTTCGACTGGCTTTGGTGGCTTTGCCTGGTCATCGTCATCGGCCTCTTCATCGCGATGGTTTATGTCATCTACTGGCTCGGCAGGCTGCCGGGCGAGACCGCGCACAAACGCGGTCATCCGCAGGCTTCGGCGATCACCGTCTGCGGCTGGCTCGGTCTGTTGTTTCCGCCGCTCTGGCCGATCGCGCTGGTCTGGGCGTGGACCACGCCACGCGACCGGCCGCTGCAGCCACCGCCGGACCTCAATGATCTGGAAGCGACGCTTCGGCGGACGGCGCTCCGCATTGCCGATATCGAGCGTGCGCTCGGCATACCGGCCGGAAAGGCGGGTGCGAGATGATCCCGGCTCTGCTGTCCTCCGTTGTGATCATGTTCCTCTATTGGCGTGAGAGCCGGCCGAAGCCCGGCGTGCCGGTGCCCGGATCGGCCGAGGATCTCGAGGACGAACTTGTCGATCTCAATGCCCGGCTGGATGCGATCCAGCGGCACCTCACGCAAAAGGGGTGATGCGCGATGCAATGGCCGATCTTCATTGCCTATACCGCGATCGTCTGGCTGATCTTCGTGAAGCTCCGGCTGCTCCGGCTGACCTTCGCTTGGGCGATGCTGTTCGCGGCGGCCGGGCCGCTCATTTTCTTCTTCGTTCTGATGGCGATGAATTTCTACCATCCCGGAACGTCAGACGTTCAGGTGCTGCATAGGGTCGTGCAGATCGCGCCCCGCATATCCAAGCCTGGTCGAGTGTCCGTGGTCGTGGTCGAGGCGAACGCGCCGTTGAAGAAGGGCGACCTGCTGTTCCGCGTCGATCCCAAGCCGTTCCAGTTCGAGGTCAGCAGGCTCGAGGCCGCGCTCGCGGCATCCGAGCAGAGCGTGCCTGAACTGCAGAGCGCGCTCAATGCGGCCAAAGCTTCGCGGGCGCGGGCACAGGCGCAGCTCGAACTCGCGCAGATGACCTACGAGCGCCAGTCGGACCTGCTCCGGCAGAAGGTCGTGGCGCAGGCGACGGTCGACAACGCCCAGCGCGATCTCGACGCTGCCCGCCAGTCCGAAGCTGCGGCGGCCGCCGGAGAGGAGGGCGCGCGGCTGCAGCTTGAATCGACGATAGGCGGCGTCAACACCTCCGTCGCGCAGGTTCGCCAGCAACTTGCCTCGGCACAGGACGATCTTGCCGAGACCGTGGTCAAAGCGCCTTGCGACGGCTTCGTCTCGAACGTGAACATCCTACCCGGCCAGATCGTCAGCGGCGCAGCGGCGGTGATGCCGTTCGTCTGCGATCAGGAGCCGGACGAGCGTGGCAAGGTCATCGCGACATTCGCGCAATCGGCCTTTCTCGGCGTCCATGCGGGCGACGAGGCCGAGGTGATCTTCAGCATGTATCCGGGACAGGTATTTCCGGCGAAGGTGCTCTATGCGGTCGACATCACGAGCGGCGGCCAGATCGGCGTCGGAGGGGTGATCCCGACAATCACCGGCCAGACCGCCCCGCCACGCTTCGCGGCGGTTCTGAGGCTGGACGACCCGAACATCCGAATACCGGCCGGAGCCCATGGCTCGGGTGCGGTCTATACCGACCGGGTGCCGTTCGCCGCGATGTTCCGCAAAGGCTTGGTTCGGACCGATACGATCGTCAATTATCTGGCCTGGGGAACGTGAGGAGCGGACCGGCGGCGGCTTCGGCTCATTGCGCTGGGACGGGGTCGCCTTCGAGTACGTCGTCCAGCGCTGCCAGGGATGGAATCGCGATTTCTTCCGGCGGCTTCCCGGGCGCGGCCGCCTGGCCGAATTGAACGACCGCGACCCTTCCGTCCGTGACGTAGCGGTCACCTTCCGCATTGCGGCTCTCGGTTCCCGCGGGTTCGACGGTCAGGCGATAAACGGCCGACGCCAATCCCAGCTTGATGAAGTCCTTCACCAGGCCGTCGCGTTCGAGATCGACGTTCGGCGCTATGCGGTGCGTAACCGCTCCGGTGTAGTGGCTGAAGCCGACGCCCTCGTCGAAACTTGCCGAACCCAACCAGATCGCACGCTCTTCGCCGGCCGTCTGGTAGACGTTCCAGAAGCGCACATGATGCCGGCTGTCGGCGCTGATGCCCGACGCTTTCTCGAAGGCCAGGTCTTCGCGCCGGTTGTCGTAGAAGAGATTGCTGACCGGAGCGTCCGGGTCGGCACGATTGAGCAGGACGCTCTCGACGATCCCTATGCTCGACCGCAGCGTAATGGCATTCGCCGGGCTCCATCCGACATCGTGAAGATTGCGGATGACGTCCGCCTTCGTCCCGATGAGGCCGATATTGATCGGATCGCCGGGGATTCCGTCCGCATTGCGAGTGATGAACGGCAGCTCGGCCAGGGCATGACGACGCTCGTAGCGCGCCCACAGATCCGGGAGGATCAGATAGGCGAGCAGACCGTAGCCGATCGCAAGGATCAGCAGCGTTCGGGTCTTGTGATGCCGAGCCTGTAAAAGCCGGAACGTCACCTTCGGCCCCCTGTCGGCGCCGCACGCCGCAGGAGATCTCGTGGTGCCTGGGCTCAGTCCGCCGAAACCATCATCTGTCTGACGGCGCGCCAGCGCCAGAGCTCTTCAAGATTCCGGTAGTAGGAGCTTTCGTCGGAGGTCTTGGCGCCCTCCGCCAGTTCGGCGAAATGCCGAGCCTGAAGATTGCAGTACTGAGCTTCCTGGATGTGGGTGGCCGCGCCGTCAGCGACAAATGCTGAGCTTTCTGTCTGCATGTCGGTTCATCCCGCTTGAGAGCCGCATGGTTACTGAAGCATGAAACGCGCCGATATAGGGCACGGAGTGGAAGGACAGGTTGTCGCGGGGGTCAGTCCGGTTCTCCGTTACCGGACAGGATCTGGGCCGTTCCCCGGATCGCGGTTCTGAACGCCTCGTCGAAATTGACGCCCTTGATACCCCAGTGATAGGGCGTGCCGTTGGTCGACAGCCGCCAGTCGGCAATCCATCCAGCGAGCTCGTCGCTGAAGATCAAACTGCCCGCGAGTGCGATGTCGCCACCGGCCGTTTTCGCGGTGGCGCCCAGCGCATCGAGCTTGGGATCAAGCAGCGAATTGAAGTCGAGCGAGGATTTCCGCAGCAGGCCGTCGCTCGGGAACCCGATCGGGATGCCGTAGCGCCTTGCCGCCAGGCCGAACGATTTCCGCTGCAGATCGCCGTAATCGTTCTTGTCCGAAAGCACATAGATCGTGTCGGCGATCTTCACCGCGAGGAAGATGATGATCCTCGGGCGCGATGCGCTCCAGGGCTGGCGCCCGAGCGCTTCCAGGGCGCCATCGATCCTGGTCTTGTCGTAGTCGATGGTGATCTCGAACGGGCGGTCTCGCGTGCCTTGCTCGTCGTGCTTCGGGATATCGGCCATCAGGTCGCGGTAGGAATAGAAGCTCGCCGCTTGTGCGCTATACAGCTGATCAACTCGTGGGTCGGAGACGAGCCGGGCGTCTCCCGAGACCTTCACCAGAACATCGCGAAAGCCCTGAAGAAGCGCCGGATTTCTGGTTTCCTCCCGCTGGCCCGTCACGTTCGCCCAGGCGCGGTAGAGATCGGCCACGGTTTCGTCGGCGTGGCCCGGTAGCGTCGAAAGCAGGAGCGCGGCTGCGAAAGCCGCCGTCCGGATGATTGTGCCGGTCATGGTCACGCCTCCGTCGGTGAGCATGATCCGAGCCGCGTGGACCGGCAATCCTCGATAGGATGGCCTCGAAACGGACGGGCCGCCACCTCAGCCACAAGGCGACGGCCCTCGAGCGCGGCTCCGGCTTGCAGGCGGGACGACGGCTCATCGGAAGAAGAGGGCCAGCGTCTCGAACGGGCAATACGTCATTCGACCCTCCATCCATCGATGGAAGCTGCACAAAAGCATTCTCGCCGGACCGAATCGGCGGTTGCGGCTGCCGATCTCTCGTCCCATCTCATGATAAGACCGCACTCGGCGGATGCGCCGCCCGGATCCGCAAATGACCGTTCATTTTCCATTCGACAATTCCTATTCGCGCCTGCCCGATCGCTTCTTCGTGCGCCAGATCCCGGCGGTCGTCGCCGCTCCGAAGCTGATCCGGCTCAACCGCGACCTTGCCGTCGAACTCGGCCTCGATCCCGAGCAGCTTTCGACTCCCGAAGGCATCGATATTCTAGCCGGCCGGACGATACCTGACGGCGCGGAGCCGATCGCGACCGTGTATGCCGGACATCAGTTCGGAAATTTCGTCCCGCAGCTCGGAGACGGACGGGCGATCCTGCTGGGCGAGGTTGTCGGCCAAGACGGGATACGGCGCGATATCCAGCTCAAGGGCTCTGGCCGCACGCCTTTCTCGCGCATGGGCGACGGACGTTCCGCGCTCGGACCGGTGCTGCGCGAATATGTGGTCAGCGAAGCGATGGCGGCTCTGGGCGTCAGGACGACGCGGTCCCTCGCGGCCGTGTCGACCGGCGAGACGGTGGTTCGCGAGATCCCGCTGCCCGGTGCCGTCCTGACACGGGTCGCCTCCAGCCATATCCGTGTCGGTACATTCCAATTTTTTGCGGCCCGGGGCGATTTCGACGCGGTGCGGCTCCTCGCCGATCATGTCATCGCCCGCCATTATCCCGAAGCCGCGGGGGCGGAACGACCGTATCAGGCGCTGCTGGAAGCGGTGGTGCGCGCGCAGGCCGATCTCGTCGCGCAGTGGATGCTGATCGGTTTCATCCACGGCGTGATGAACACCGACAACATGTCGATCGCCGGCGAGACGATCGATTACGGTCCATGCGCTTTCATGGACGAGTACAATCCACAGACCGTCCTCAGCTCGATCGATGCCTATGGCCGCTATGCCTACGGCAACCAGCCGAGCATGGCGCACTGGAATCTGGTGCGGCTGGCCGAAACCTTGCTGCCGCTGATGTCGTCCGAGCCCGAGGTCGCGGTCAAACAGGCGGAAGAAGCGCTCGCGGTATTTGAGACGGTTTTTTCAGACGCTCTGTTCGCCGGACTGTCCCGCAAGCTCGGTCTGTTCGAGGCGCGCGACAACGACAGGGAACTCGCGCGCGACCTCCTCAACCTGATGAACGACAACGGCGCCGACTTCACATTGGCATTCCGGGCACTGGCGGATGCAGCCGAGGAGAACGAGGCTCCGCTGCGCAGCCGTTTCGTCGTCCCGGCGGCACTCGATCCATGGCTGCAAAGGTGGCGGCTCCGGCTCGGCGAGGAGAAGCAGTCCGACGCCGAACGGTCGGCCGCGATGCGGACGGTGAATCCGATGTACATACCGCGCAATCACCGCATCGAGGCGGTGATCCGGGCCGCGATCGACCACGATGACTTCGGGCCGTTCCATGAACTCCTGGCCGTGCTTTCGCGTCCCTACGACGATCAGCCGGCATTCGCGCATTACGCGGAGCCGCCCACATCCGAGGAGCGGGTGCTGCAGACCTTCTGCGGGACCTAGCGCGTTCCCGGAATGACGATGTCGTCTGCCGGCAACGGTTCGCCTTTCGAATGGCGAACGATGTTCGCAAACCAGTAGTCGACGCCCGGCTCGATCGTATCGCTCGCATTCGCCGCGTTGTGAGGCGTGAAGACGACATTATCGAGCTTGAGCAGCGGATTGTCTGCGGGCGTCGGTTCTTTCTCGAAGACGTCGAGACCGGCCCCGCCGATGACTCCGTTGGTCAGGGCCCAAAGAAGGTCGGTCTCGTTGACGATGCCGCCACGCGCCGTGTTGATCAGCAATGCGGTCGACTTCATCGCCTCGAGTTCAGGGCGGGCAATGAGATTGCGCGTTTCCGGGGTCAGCGGACAGTGGAGCGAGACGATGTCGGAGCGCTCCAGAATCTCATCGACCGAGGCGTAGGTGATGCCAAGGGCGAGCTCCTCCGCATCCGGCAGCCGGGTGCGCTTGCTATAGAGAACCTCGCAATCGAAGCCCTTTACCCGTTTGGCGACGAGCGCGGCGATCGTGCCGTAGCCGATGAGCCCCACCGTCTTCTCCGTCAGCAGGGAGATCTCGGGCCACAGCGCCTGCTTGATCCAGCGGCCGTCCCTGAGCGCGCTGTCGGCCTTCGGGATGCGGCGAAGGGCGGCGAGCATCAGGCCGACTGCGTGGTCGGCGACCGTCGCGGCATTGCTGCCGGGAATGCGGAGGACGGCGATGCCGAGCTCGCGGCAGGTCTCCAGCGGCACACCGTCGACACCGACGCCCCAGCGGTGCAGGAGCTTGAGCCTGGCCGCGGCCTGGATAACTTCGGACGGAACGGCGAGGCCGAACGCAACGGCGTAATCGGCATCAGCGATGTGGTTCTTGAGGACGCCTGGATCGGTCGAGGGAACGAACGAGAACGCGAAGCCTGCAGGAACGCGGGCGCTGATCCGCGCGGCGATGTCAGCCGCGAGCGGCTGCAGGAACAGGATTTTCTGGGTCACGATTGGATCATTCGGGAAGCGGATCTGGAGAGCTGCGATCGATATGACCGAGATCGCGCCACGGAGCCAGGCGGTCGCGGACGCGCTGCTTGAGCGTCTTGGCATCGGGGAAGCCGCCGTCGACCTTTCGATCCCAGATCACCTCCTCGTCATAGGCGATCTGGAACATGCCGCCGGTCCGGGGAACGAGCGAAACCTCGCCGAGATCGGGGCCGAAGGTCGACAGGAGCTCCTGCGCCATCCAGGCGGCGCGGAGCAGCCATTGGCACTGATAGCAGTAATAGATCGTGATTTTGGGCGGTGCGGCAGGATGTTGCGGGATGGGGGTGTCAGTCATCAAATTCGGTCTTCCATCTTGACCACTTCGGCCGGCTCTCATACCTCGACCGCCGGGCGCTTCTTGCGCCAACCATTCCTACTGGCCGGATCGGGCCGTAACAAACGATTGGGAACAACGATGAGCGCAGCAGTGAAGGCGAAGTACGCCGGCGACAAGGCACCCGTGGTCCAGTTTCTCAAGACGCTGGACGGACTGATCCACGAAGGCAAGTTTCGTGAGGCGGCGGAGAGCTTCAAGAAGTTCGAAGAAGACAATCGTGATTCCGATTTCATGGTCGAGGAAGCTATTCCTTTCCGGGTCCAGAATTACCTGTCGCATACGATTGGCGCGACCGCGTTCGTGAAGTATACGCTGCGTCATTCGACCTGGGCGGTGGAATTGACCCGCGCTTTCCACGATCCGGAGAAATTCGATACGTTCGTCAAGAACGCCGCGGCCGAGGTCAAGAAGCTCGCCTGATGTGAACCGGCATGTGCACGGATGTGCACTGTCGGGCATGTTGAGAACCAAAAGGGCCGCGTGAGCGGCCCTTTTCGTTTTTGTCAGATCGACTGGCTCCAGGGCTCGGCGACATAGCCGTAGGCGCCGCCGATCCGGACGATCCTGCCGACGCCCGGGAATGGCAGATGCGCGCCGGTGATCGCGAGCTTGTCTGTCGCGGCTTGGTCGAGCACCTTCTTGCGCGTCTCGACCGCCATCGCCGGATCGACGTCGTACGCGATCGAGCGCGAGGGTTCGGGAATCTGCAGCGCCGCATTGTGCGCGATGTCGCCCCAGATCAGGAGCTGCGCGCCGCCGGAGGCGATGCGGAACATCGTATGGCCGGGCGTATGGCCGGGCGCCGGCTCGGCGGTGACGCCGGAAACGACCTCGCCGGTGCGGAAGGTCTGGATCCGGCCCGCGCCCCTGTAGGGCTTCAGCTTGGTCTCGATCAGCTTGAACTGGCCTTTCATCCCCTCCGGCGCCTTGGCGAGGTTCTCGGCGCTCGACCAGAAGGCGAGCTCGGCCTCGGCGACGCGGACGACCGCGTTCGGGAAGACGGCCTGACCGCCCGCGGTGAGGCCCGAGCAATGGTCGCCGTGGAGATGGGTCAAGACGACGATGTCGACCTGGTCGAGCGCATAGCCGGCGGCGAGCAGGTTGGACGACAGCTTGCCGAGCGAGTCCGTCAGCCCCGAGCCACCTGAATCGATCAGGATCAGCCGGTCGCCGGTATTGATCAGCCAGCCATTGACCGAGGTCTTCACGGTGTCGGCGCCGAGCACCGACTGTGCCGACGGATCGCCGGTGAAGAGCTTGGTGCCGAGCGGGATGAAGCCGTCGGCGAGAATTGTGACTTCGGAAGAGCCGACCGTCAGCCGGTAATAGCCGGGCGCCTGGACGCCGAGCTTCGGAGCCCTGGCGAGGGCAGGGAGCGAAAAGGTCGATGCCAGCGCGCCGCCAAGCGCGCCGAAAGTGAGGGAACGCCGGGTGATGAGCATGCTTGATCTCGCCGCATCGTGGATAGGCGGGGTTCTACATCGGCTCAGGGTCAGGTGTAAGCAAGACAAGGTTGCGGATTTTTGACCGCTCAATCCACGAGAGACGCCGCGAAGGCGCTCGCGACCCGTGCGGCGAGGTCGGCCAGCACGCGTTCCGGCTCGGCCAGGATGACGGCGACCGGATAGCGCGCGACCTCGAAGCCCAGGCGCTCGAAATAGGCGCGGCGGTCGCGGTCCTGCAGCCGGTCGACATGGGTCGGGGCGATCTCGATGATCAGCATCGGATCATGGCTGAGGAATTCGGCGGTGAACGGTCCGATCGGCACCTGACGGCGGAATTCCAGTCCGTCCATGCTTTCCTCGGAGAGCAGGGCCCAGAGTTTGCGCTCGGCGTCGGTCGGCTCCCGGCGCGCCATGCGGGCGCCGAACAGCGAGACGGGGCGGTTCACATCGACCATCTGGCCTCCGATGAGGCCCGGTCCGGCGATGAGCCGGACCGGGCGCTCGGTGTTATTCTACCACTTCGATCACGCGGCGCGTAGACGGCTCCACGATGACGCGCTTGTTGTTGACCACGGCGTAGCTGTAGCTGCGCGCGCTCGGGATCGTGTGGAACTCGACGGTCGGCGGCAGGACGCTGCCGACGGCGATCGCGCCGTCATATTCGACCGAGGAGGCACGGCCTTCCTGGACCACATAGGAGCGGACCTCTGGCGTCACCTCGATGAGGGCCTGGGCCGCGGCGGTACCGGCGCTGACCGCGATGAGCGCGGCGCCGAGAATGAGCGTCTTCATGTCGTCTCTCCCTGAGCTAATGCCCTGCCAAGCAACGGGCGAGACCGACGAGGGTTCCCGTTTCGCGTTTTGGGGGAGGGATCGCTGACAAGCGATCAGTGCGTGTGCGAGGCCTGCGGATGCGGCGCCGGCGCGGCCAGCGCAACAGGGGAGGCGAGGGCGCCCGCATCGGCTTCCGGACAGCCGTCCTGCACGTTCTTCCACGACGAGTTGTTGAGGATCATGTCGCAGCGGGCGAGCTTGTTGCCGTCCGGATAGGCGAGGCAGGCCGTCTGGCCCTGCTCGAAGACGCGGCCGTCGGCGCGGCACTGGCAGTCGGCGTAGGCCGGGCCATGGAAAGCCGTCAGCAAGACGGCAGCCGAGTAAAGGGGCACCGCGCGCATGGGTGGATATTAGCACGCCTGCCCGGGTGTGAAGAGAGGTCACACGGTTGCCGAAAGGGCGGCCATGATGACCTTGGATGAGGCGATGGCGCGCTCGATCAGGACGATCTGGTCCTCGGTGCGGTCCTGCAGCTGGGTGGTGTTCTTGCGCCGCTGGAAAACCCGAAGTTTTCCTGCCTTGAGCTGCGACAGCTCCTGTAGAAGAGCATCGTTCATCTTTGCGTATTCCGCGAACTGCGCTTTCAGGCTGCGCGCGTCCATTGTCCCCGATGCTCTCTATTCATTGTTTTTCAGTCTGGACGTTTGCAACGGGTCGATTAACGAGCGCTTAAACAGGTAAAAATACCGGAGATTTGATTGATCACAAGTCCTTGATCGTCATGAGTACTTATGAGCTCGTGTCTGTTCGGCCTGTTATTTCGACAGTTGTTTCAGCTGGTTGCAGATTTTGGCGCGCCATCGACTTCGCCGTGAGGCGTCCTACATCCGGCTCCATGGACGAGGATCTTTCAGAACTCTCGCGCGAGGCGCTGATCGCCGAGGTCCGGCGTCTGCGCGCCGGCATCCGCGAGCACCGCGATTCCACCATGCACGCGCTGTGCTGGCATCACCCGCAACTCTGGGGCCTGTTGCCGGAGCCGATCCCGCGCGACCTCGCGGTGCCGGACTGGCCGCAATTCCTCAGGGGCTGCGTGAAATACCGGGAATCCCTGGAGCGCGAACTGCCCGACGCGCCGCGCGTGGCGAGGGAGTATGGGGGGTAGATACCCTCTCCCGGACGAGGGAGAAGGTCGACTCGCACTGCCAGATGCGAGCGGATTGAGGGGAGGTCAGGAGTGGGCAGCCTTACCGCGCCTTCGGCGCTCCCCCTCACCCCGCTCATGCCTTCGGCATGAGTCGCCCTCTCCCTCGTCGGGGAGAGGGAAAAAATCAATACGGCAGATACGGCGCGACGTTCGAGTAGTAATACCCGCCCCGCCTATCCTCGACGACCGTGCGTTCCTGGCTCTCCCAGCGCGGCTGGCCCTCGATGACCGTGACTTTCCGGTTGTTCGGGCCGACCACCTCGTACTGGTTGCCGGGCGAGCCATAGGTGCGGTTCGGGTCCATGTAATAGGAGCGGACCTCGTAGGACTGCGCATGGGCCGGCGCGGCGGCGAGCGCGATCAGCGCGGCTCCCAGCAATGCACGTGTCATGGCGGCCTTCCTTGTTTCAGGTTTTAAGAGATTTTGGCGCGCTTTCGGCCTTTCGCAAGCGAAGCCTCGGATCATGGTGAAGGGCGGCGGTCGCGCTCAGGCCGGCGGCGCCGGCACCAGGCCGTGGCGCAGCATGGTCTCCTTCAGCTTCGCCGTGTCCGGCGCGCCGTCCGAGAGCAGCGCCGCCATTTCGCGGAAATAGCCGGGGCCGAGCACTCCGGGCGTCAGCACGGAGAGGCAGCTCGCCAGTCCCTGCGTCTCGTTGCGGAAGGCATGGACGACGCCGCGCTTGATGAACAGGCTCTCGCCGGGGCGCAGCTGCACGGTCTTGCCGTCGACCACGAAGGTCATCACGCCCTTGAGGCCATAGACGGTCTCGTCCCAGCTCTCGTGATGATGCGGCACCGGCATGCGGGCATTCGGCTCGACCGTCATCTCGAACATGTCGAGCCCGCCTTCGGTGTCTTCCTTGTCGTGCAGGAAGCGCAGTTCCAGACCCTTGAAGCGAATGACTTCCGGCATGACGATTTCCCCCGTGCGGCCGCTACTTTCTCCCCAACGAGGGAGAAGGTCGACTCGCATTCGCAGAATGCGAGCGGGTTGAGGGGGACATCGCGGCGAGGCTGTGCCGTGCTTCGGAACGCCTTCGGCGTCCCCCCTCACTCGGCTCGGCCGGTCCCCGGCCGAGTCCGCTCTCTCCCTCGTTGGGGAGAGAGACCCACCATCACACCAATAACGCGACCGCATACATTGGTTTCGGGTCCGCAAACCAAGTGGCGATAGGACTGGAGGCTCAGGCCGGTATCTTCCGCCGACCGCGATGGGTGGGGCCGCGTCCCAGAACGGGAGAGTGTTATGCGTCCTGCCTACCAGAACCCGACTGCCCGAACCGTCACGACCGCCCGGCGCGAAGCCGCGCCGCCCGTGCGCCGCTTCCATGTCGTCGCGTCCAGCGTGGAGCTGCAATCGCCCGCCGCCCGCAATGCCGGGCCCAGCCTGAAGGCGCTATGGCAGGGCTTCCTCGCCGCCTGGGAACGCCGCCGCGCGGTGCGCGAACTCCACACCTGGTCCGACCGCGAACTCAAGGACATCGGCATCGCCCATCGTTCGCAGATCGAGAATCTCGTCGGCGGAGAGCGGAACCGGCCCCAGCGGCTGGGCTAGCTCGCCCTCTTGCTCACCGCGGTGGACTGGAAGATCAGCACCACCTTTCGCGAGCGGCAGCGCGGGCAGACCATGCGGAGCGGCAGTTCCGACAGCGGGAAGGGGCCGCCCCGCGTCCAGATCAGTGTGTCGAGATCAAGCTCTTCCGAGTAATGGCATTCGCGCCGCGAGCCGCGCTCGGGTTTGCCCGCCGCGCAGCGCGCGGTGATTCGCCAGCCTGCGGTCCGTGCCTCGCTGAGTGTCTCTATCATGAGAACAAAATGAGAACATATGCGAGGGAGTCAAGGGATTAGCGCAAAGCGGAGTTTAAGCGTGCTAGCGCCCGTTCCACTCTGCGGCCGGCGGCGAAGGCGCTCAGCCGCACCTCGGATAGTCGATGCGCTCGAAGGTCTGGAAGCCGATCCCGTGGCGGTGGGCGCAGCTGAACTCGCTGGCCAGCGCGCTGATGCGGCTCGCCTGCTGCGCCGGCGAGCCGTCGACGTTCTCGTCCAGCCATTCGTCGGGCACGGTCAGCTTCATGCCCGGCTTCAAAAGCATCAGAATCCGCGTCAGTTCCTGGCAGTCCAAGGGTGCCTCCATGTGGTGCGGGGAGGGCTATAGCATTGAGGGGCGGGGAGTCTATCGCCGACTACCCTAGGCGGAAGAAACGAGCGAAGAGAGGATTTCTACAGGGTCGCGATCACCGATAGCTTACTGGGATTCGGGTTGTACCCTGGACGGGGAATAGAGAAATTCTCTTCCGTGAGCTCCAGATCGCCCATGCGATTTAGATGGAAGTCCCTCCAACCTTCGCCGCTGCCCCCAGTTAGTTGCCACGCACAAAGCGTCAACACTCCCGATTTGGAGCGACCGAGGGTGTGAGGCTCAGCAACTCTCCGAGAGCCATCGTATGCAAATGACACGAGTCTTCTTTCGTCGATGGCTATTGATAGGATCGCCTCCATTGAAAGCTCCTTTGAGTTGCGCTCTCGTATAGCTGGCAACCGAAAATCAGATTCGGGGCGGCATGCAAATCGGGGCGGTTACTATCGAGAATTTCCGTTCTATCCAGAACCTGCGCTTGGAATTAATGAGCCACAGTGTTGTTCTCGGATCAAACAACGCTGGTAAATCGACCGTATTAAAAGCCATTGATTTGTTCTTCGAGTCAGCGCCGAGGCTAACTATAGCAGACCATTATTTTAGCAATTCCAACTTGTCGATCGTTATTACGATAGAGTTCCGCAGATTTACACCAGCGGAAAGAGACGAGTTTGCAGGTGCAGTAATCAATGACGTGATGACGGTGTCTAGAGAGTTGTCGGCTACAGACCGTGATAGCGGCCTATACTCAGTCACGGCCCTAGTGAATCCGGCTTTTGATGAGTTTCGCAACGAGTCAAACGGTACCCGTAAGAGGGGCATATATGGCCGGATTCGAGAAGATTTTGGTCTCCCCTCACACCAGACCGCCGACGATATGACGGCGGCTTTAATCGATTGGGAGCGCAATAATCCGGGGACCTTAGAGCCCAGAAGAATGAGAGGTTTCTTCGGCGCAACGAACGTTGCTAACGGCAAACTGAAAAAGCGAACGCTCGTGCGACTGATACCTGCCGTGAGGGAAACAGCTTCGGAGTTTCAGGACCCAAAAAGAAGCCCCGTTCTTGGATTGCTTTCTGACATAGCAAATCAAGTGTTCCAGAACCGTCGAGAGCTTGCGGAATTTGTAGATCGTGCTCGTGAGGAGGCGAGAGTATTAACTGATCCAGAAGGTATTCCTCAGCTTCAAAATATAAGTGATGATCTAACGCGTTCAATTCATCGATTTTACAGTGATACCTCGTTGGAGGCGGAGTGGATCGCTGCGGAGCCTTTGCAGATTGTATTTCCAACACCGAAAGTCGTTATCTCCCACAGAGGAGCCAGAGTTAGCGTCGAGTATGTAGGTCACGGTCTTCAGCGAGCCGTTCTGTTTGCGATTGTGCAGTTTCTAGCAGAGCGCCAGAGTTCATCGACGGAACGGAGTAGCGAGCAGTATTCGGAGCCGCTTAGTGACATCATTTTAATGATAGAAGAGCCTGAAATATATCAGCATCCACTAAAGCAAAAGCAAATTTACGACGCCTTTAAAGAGATATGCTCTTCGTTCGATCCTGGCACAGGTATTCGTATACAAATTATATATACAACCCATTCCGAAAAGCTTATTAGCATGGGAGAATTCGACTCCATTCGAATAATACGGAAGGATGTCGCCGGAGAGTCTTACCTAACCCGATGCACATCGCTGTCGCTGCAAGAATGTAGCCGACTAATGGCAACGGCAGCGAATAAGCCAAATCCGATGCCTCCGACGACATTGGCGGCTAAACTACACATCTTCACTCGCGATGTGTCAGAAGGATTTTTTGCGGAGAAAGTAGTGTTGGTCGAGGGCGGTACAGACAAAGCAATTCTTGAGGGCGCTTATAAGTCTATGGATAGGAATCCAGCCGCAGAAGGTATTTCGATTATCGCCATGTCTGGAAAAACAACTATCGATAAGCCGTTCCTGATATTTTCTCAACTGGGCATTCCTACTTATGCGGTTTTTGACAATGATGCCAACAAGTCGGGAAGGAAGCAGCACCGAGATAGTAACGTGTTGCTTCAAAGACTGGGTGGCGTCCAGGAGCCAGAGGATTTTCCCGAAGGAGTCTTCGACAGGTTTGCCGTTATCCCGGGTGACCTAGAGCGCTACCTCTCGACGGTCCTCGGAAATGCCCATGACGAACTTATGGGTGGCGTTTGCGAGGAGTTTGAGCTGGGCTACGATGATCTGAGAAAGACGCCGCAGGCGGTGTCTGCGCTTCTGGTGTCGGCGACAGCGCGAAATTTTCACTTCCAGCACCTTACCGACATCATCGAAGCGGTCGATCGCTTGAACTAATAGTCCCACCTTAAAATCCCTCCAAATCCCGCTTGTGTTCCAAAACTGTTTCGCGTAGGTTCTGCCGCGCAATAGGACAGTCTTGCTGTCCATTTGTTTCCAGGCGCAAGCGCGTTACCCTGTCGGACTCGGTGAACGGGACCGGGCGGGGTTTTGCCGCCTGGTTTTTGCCGGGCCCGTGCGTAAGGCACTGCCATTGCGGGGTTGGCGAGACGTTTGCATTGCAGGGTCGGCCCTTAAGGGCCGCTTGGCGGGCAGGCGAGGGGTTGGGGATTGCCGCGGCCGAACGGGCTTGCCCGTGACGGACCCGGGTCCTGGGATATTTTTACGCCCGTGGGTGTTTCACCCATGGAGCGGGAGGACAGGCGATGGTGAAGAAGCTTCTGGACGAGAGCACGCTGCCGTGGGGGCCGTTGGCCGCCGCCGCGCGCGACCCCGGAATGCCGCAGCGCGAAGGCCTCTACGATCCGAAGAACGAGCACGATTCGTGCGGCGTCGGCTTCATCGCGCATATGAAGAACGTGCCCTCGCACGACATCGTCGAGAAGGGCCTGGCGATTCTCGCCAATCTCGAGCATCGCGGCGCGGTGGGCGCCGACGAGCGCGCCGGCGACGGCGTGGGCGTTCTGGTCCAGATTCCGCACAAGTTCCTGAAGGCGCGCTGCGCCGAGCTCGGCTTCGACCTGCCCGAGCCGCAGCAATATGCCGTCGGCCATGTGTTCATGCCGCGCGACGCCGAAGGCCAGCGAATCATCCGTGAAACATTCGCCCGCGTCTTCGTCGAGGAGGGCCTGAGCGTCCTTGGCTGGCGCGACGTGCCGACCGACAACTCGACCCTCGGCTATTCGGTGCTGCCGACCGAGCCGCACCACGCGCAGGTCTTCATCGGCCGTCCGGAAGGCTTCGCCACCGACGACGACTACGAGCGGCGGCTCTATGTCGCCCGCAAGCGCGTCTCGAACACGATCTTCGGCGAAAACGACCCGCGCACGAAGGGCTATTACATCCCGTCGCTGTCGTGCCGGACGCTCGTCTACAAGGGCATGTTCCTGTCGGACCAGATCGGCGTCTATTACCCCGACCTCCGGCACCCGGAGTTCGAGTCGGCGCTGGCGCTCGTCCATCAGCGGTTCTCGACCAACACCTTCCCGAGCTGGCAGCTGTCGCACCCCTACCGGATGGTCGCGCACAACGGCGAAATCAACACGCTGCGCGGCAACGTCAACTGGATGGCGGCGCGTCAGGCGTCGGTCTCCTCGCCGCTGTTCGGCGAGGACATCGAGAAGCTGTGGCCGATCTCCTACGAGGGGCAGTCGGACACCGCCTGCTTCGACAACGCGCTCGAATTCCTGGTCCAGGGCGGCTACTCGCTCGCGCATGCCGCGATGATGCTGATCCCGGAAGCCTGGGCCGGCGACCCCCTGATGGAGGAGCAGCGCCGCAACTTCTACGAATATCACGCGGCGCTGATGGAGCCGTGGGACGGCCCGGCGGCGATGGCGTTCACCGACGGCCGCCAGATCGGCGCGACGCTCGACCGTAACGGCCTGCGCCCGGCGCGCTATTTCGTGACCACCGACGACATCGTCGTGATGGCCTCCGAAATGGGCACGCTGACGGTGCCGGAAGAGAAGATCGTCACCAAGTGGCGCCTGCAGCCCGGCAAGATGCTGCTGATCGACCTGCACGAAGGCCGCATCATCTCCGACGACGAGGTGAAGGCGCAGCTTGCCGCCGCGCATCCCTACAAGGACTGGCTGGCGAAGACGCAGATCCAGCTGGAGAGCCTCGACAAGGTGTCGTCGGCGCCGGACTGGCAGAGCGACGTGCCGCTGCTCGATCGCCAGCAGGCGTTCGGCTACACCCAGGAAGACCTGTCGCTGCTGATGGCGCCGATGGCCGTGACGGGCCAGGAAGCGGTCGGCTCGATGGGCACCGACACGCCGATCTCGCCGCTCTCGCTGAAGCCGAAGCCGCTCTACACCTATTTCAAGCAGCTGTTCGCGCAGGTCACCAACCCACCGATCGACCCGATCCGCGAGGAACTGGTGATGTCGCTGGTGTCCTTCATCGGACCTCGGCCGAACATCCTCGACCATGAGGGAACGGCGGAGAAGAAGCGCCTCGAAGTCCACCAGCCGATCCTGACCAATGCGGATCTGGAGAAGATCCGCCACATCGAGGACCAGGAGCCGGACTTCTCGGCCGTGACGCTCGACATCTGCTGGCCCGCCTCCGAGGGCGCCGCCGGGATGGAGAAGGCGGTCGAGGCGCTGTGCCGCGAGGCAGAAAAGGCCGTCGACGAGGGCCGCAACATCATCATCCTGTCGGACCGCAAGGTCTCGAAGGACTGCATCGCGATCCCGGCGCTGCTCGCGACCGCGGCCGTTCACCATTACCTGATCCGCAAGGGTCTCCGGACCTCGGTCGGCCTCGTCGTCGAGACCGGCGAAGCGCGCGAAGTGCACCACTTCGCCTGCCTCGCAGGCTATGGCGCGGAAGCGATCAACCCGTATCTCGCCTTCGAGACCATGCTGGAGATGCACCGCGCGGGCGAATATCCGCCGGAGGTCTCCGAGTACGAGGCGGTGTCACGCTTCATCAAGTCGATCGGCAAGGGCCTGCTCAAGGTCGCGTCGAAGATGGGCATCTCGACCTACCAGTCCTATTGCGGCGCGCAGATCTTCGACGCGGTCGGCCTGCAGTCCGACTTCGTGGAGAAGTATTTCCGCGGCACCTCGGCCCCGATCGGCGGCATCGGCATCAACGAGGTCGCCGAGGAGACGGTGAAGCGCCACGAACAGGCGTTCGGCCCGATCCAGATCTATCGCCACGCGCTCGATGTCGGCGGCGAATATGCATTGCGCATGCGCGGCGAGGACCATGCCTGGACCGCGGACACGGTGCGCGACCTGCAGCATGCCGTGCGTGGCAACAGCGAGGAGCGCTACCGGGCGTTCGCCAGGCAGATCAACGAATGCGTCGATCGTCCGCTGACGATCCGCTCGCTGTTCGACTTCAAGACCGCCGAGAGCGACGGCCGCGCGCCGGTTCCGCTGGAGGAGGTCGAGGACGCGGCATCGATCGTGCGGCGCTTCGCGACCGGTGCGATGTCCTACGGCTCGATCAGCCGCGAGGCGCACACCACGCTCGCGATCGCCATGAACCGGATCGGCGGCAAGTCGAACACCGGCGAGGGCGGCGAGGAAAGTGATCGCTTCAAGCCGCTGCCGAACGGCGACACGATGCGCTCGGCGATCAAGCAGGTGGCCTCGGGACGCTTCGGCGTGACGGCGGAATACCTCGTCAACGCCGACATGATCCAGATCAAGATGGCGCAGGGCGCGAAGCCCGGTGAAGGCGGCCAGCTGCCCGGCCACAAGGTCGACGCGGTGATCGCCAAGGTCCGGCATTCGACGCAGGGCGTCGGCCTGATCTCGCCGCCGCCGCACCACGACATCTATTCGATCGAGGACCTGGCGCAGCTCATCTACGACCTGAAGAACGTCAACCCGCAGGCTGACGTCTCGGTGAAGCTCGTCTCCGAGGTCGGCGTCGGCACGGTCGCGGCGGGCGTCGCCAAGGCGCGCGCCGACCATGTGACGATCTCAGGCTTCGAGGGCGGCACCGGCGCGAGCCCGCTGACCTCGATCAAGCATGCCGGTTCTCCGTGGGAGATCGGCCTCGCCGAGACGCACCAGACTTTGGTGAAGAACCAGCTTCGCGGCCGCATCGCGGTGCAGGTCGACGGTGGTCTGCGCACCGGACGCGACGTCGTGATCGGCGCCATGCTCGGCGCCGACGAATTCGGCTTCGCGACCGCGCCGCTGATCGCGGCCGGCTGCATCATGATGCGCAAGTGCCATCTCAACACCTGCCCGGTCGGCGTCGCGACGCAGGACCCGGTGCTGAGGAAGCGCTTCGTCGGCCAGCCCGAGCACGTGATCAACTACTTCTTCTTCGTCGCCGAGGAAGTGCGGGAGATCATGGCCTCGCTCGGCTACCGGAACTTCGACGAGATGATCGGCCAGATGCAGATGCTGGACCGCACCCGCGTCATCGAGCACTGGAAGGCGCAAGGCCTCGACTTCTCGCGCATGTTCCAGAAGCCGGTCGCGGAAGAGGGCATCTCGATCCGCCACACCGAGCTGCAGAACCATCACCTCGAAACGGTGCTGGATCGCGGCCTGATTGCCGACGCGCAGCCCGCGCTGGTGAACGGCGAAAAGGTGCTGATCGAGACCTCGATCCGCAGCCTGAACCGCTCGGCGGGAGCGATGCTCTCCGGGGAGGTGGCAAAGCGCTACGGCCACAAGGGCCTGCCGGACGACACGATCCTCGTGAAGATGACGGGCACCGCCGGCCAGGCCTACGGCGCGTGGCTCGCGCAGGGCGTCTCGTTCGAGCTCGAAGGCGAAGCCAACGACTATGTCGGCAAGGGCCTCGCGGGCGGCCGCATCGTCGTCAAGCCGCCGGCGAATTCGGGCATCGTTCCGGAGCAGTCGATCATCGTCGGCAACACGGTGCTCTACGGCGCGATCGCGGGCGAAGTGTATTTCCGCGGCGTCGCCGGCGAGCGCTTCGCCGTCCGCAACTCCGGCGCCATCGCGGTCGTCGAGGGCACCGGCGACCATGGCTGCGAATACATGACCGGCGGCGTGGTCGTCGTTCTCGGCAAGACGGGCCGCAACTTCGCGGCCGGCATGTCGGGCGGCGTGGCTTACGTCTGGGACGAGGACGGCACGTTCAAGGACCGCTGCAACATGTCCATGGTCGAGCTCGAGCCGGTCGCCGAGGAAGAAGAGCTGATGCAGCGCGTGCATCACCAGGGCGGCGATCTCCTGTTCAAGGGGCGTGTCGAGCTGATGAGCAACATGACGGCATTCGACGCCGAGCGGCTGATCCAACTCATCGTCAATCACGAGCGCTATACGGGCTCGGCCCGGGCACGTGCGATTCTCGACGACTGGGCGAACGCCCGCTCGAAGTTCGTGAAGGTGATGCCGGTCGAATATCGCCGCGCGCTTGCCGAAATGGCCAAGCGCGAACTGGTCGCGGCGGAGTGAAGGTTTACGGCGACACGAAATCGGGCAATTGCCTGAAGGTCCTCTACACGGCGGATTTTCTTGGCCTGACCTACGAATTCGTGCCCGTCGACATCACCAAGGGGGAAAGCCGGACGCCGGCCTTCCTCGCAAGGAGTGCAATGGGGCAGGTGCCTCTCGTCGAGTTCGACGACGGGCGCTGTCTTGCCCAGTCGAATGCGATCATCCGGTATCTGGCGCGCGGCAGCCGCCTGATCCCGGACGATCCGTTCCTCGGGGCGAAGGTCGACGAGTTGCTGTTCTGGGAGCAGTACAGCCACGAACCATACGTGGCGACGTGCCGGTTCCAGATGGTCTATCTCGGCAAGCCGAGCAGCGAACGCGAGCCGATCCGGGTCGAGAAGGGCGAGAAGGCGCTCGACTTCATGGAAACGAGGCTCGCCGGTCGTCAGTGGTTCATCGGCGACGAGCTATCGCTCGCCGATATCGCCCTCGTTGCCTATACGAGGGTTGCCCATGAGGGCGGTTTCGATCTCGCGTCCCGTCCGGGCGTGAGAAAGTGGATTGGACGCTGCGAAGAGGCCCTGGGCCTTAAGGCAGAAGTGGAAAGCGTTTGAGGACTGGGACATGGGCAAGGTAACGGGCTTCCTGGAGATCGAACGCCAGGACCGGAAATATGCTCCGGCGGCCGACCGCGTGCGGAACTACAAGGAATTCGTCATTCCGCTCGGCGACGAGGGGACGAAGACCCAGGCCGCGCGCTGCATGGATTGCGGCATTCCGTACTGCCACAACGGCTGCCCGGTGAATAACCAGATCCCGGACTGGAACGACCTCGTCTATCACGGCGACTGGGAAGAGGCCGCGCGCAACCTCCATTCGACCAACAATTTCCCGGAATTCACCGGCCGCATATGCCCGGCGCCCTGCCAGGAAAGCTGCACGCTGAACCTCATCGACCAGCCGGTGACGATCAAAACAATCGAGCAGGCGATCGCCGACAAGGCGTGGGCGAACGGCTGGGTCGACATCGTCTCGCTGCGTCCGAAGACCGGCAAGACAATTGCCGTCATCGGCTCCGGTCCGGCGGGCCTCGCGGCCGCGCAGCAGCTCGCGCGCGCCGGCCATGAGGTCCACGTCTACGAGAAGAATGCGCGCGCCGGCGGCCTGCTGCGCTATGGCATCCCCGACTTCAAGCTGGAGAAGGACGTCGTCGAGCGCCGCGTGAAGCAGCTCGAGGCCGAGGGCGTGACGTTCCATTACGGCGTCAATGTCGGCAAGGACGTGTCGGCGAAGCAGCTCGCCTCCGAGCATGACGCCGTCGTGCTGTCCGGCGGCTCCGAGAAGCCGCGCGACCTGCCTGTGCCGGGCCGCGAACTCGCGGGCATCCACTATGCGATGGATTTCCTGACCCAGAACAACCGCCGCGTCTCCGGCGAGAACACCGATGTCCAGGATCCGATCCTCGCGACCGGCAAGCATGTCGTCGTGATCGGTGGCGGCGATACCGGTTCGGACTGCATCGGCACCTCGATGCGCCACGGCGCGCTTTCGGTGACGCAGCTCGAAATCCTGCCGATGCCGCCGGTGCATCCGAACAAGCTGATGACCTGGCCGGACTGGCCGTTGCGTCTGCGCACCTCATCGTCGCACGAAGAGGGGGCCGAGCGTGACTTCGCGGTGCTGACCCAGAAGTTCTCGGGCGAGAACGGCCGGGTCGAGAAGCTCCATTGCGTGAAGGTCGATGCCCGGTTCCAGCCGATCCCCGGCACGGAGTTCGAGATCAATGCAGACCTCGTGTTCCTGGCGATGGGCTTCGTCCATCCGGTGCACGAAGGCATGATCGAGGAACTCGGCGTCTCGACCGATGCGCGCGGCAACGTCATAGCCTCGACGCTGAACTACGAGACCTCCGTGCCGAACATCTTCGCCGCCGGCGACATGCGCCGCGGCCAGTCGCTGGTCGTCTGGGCAATCCGCGAGGGCCGTCAGGCCGCGCATGCGGTCGATGCCTTCCTGATGGGGTCGAGCGTCCTGCCTCGGGTCTGAGGATCCTCCCTCTCCTGCGAAGCGGGAGAGGGTCGAGTCGCGTCACGCGACCGGGGTGAGGGCAAGCACGATGCTCATTGCTGCAATCATGCCCTCACCCGCTCGCTCCGCGAGTCGACCTCTCCCGTGAACGGGAGAGGTAAGGCCGCTGGCCTGCCCGGTCGCACTAGTTCGCGACCGGTGTCACCGTCGCCTCTGGAGCAGTCGCGTCGGTCCAGCTGAAATCGTCGCCGCGTCCGGGCTTCGGCGGCACGACCTCGCCGTCCCTCATCGCCTTCTGCGCCATCTCGACATCCGGCAGGCTTTGGGCCGGAGCGGCGGGCGCGGGCGGAACAAGGATCGCGCCCGGCGTGCGAGGCGCTTCCCCGAGCAGGAGGATGCGGCTCGATCCGGGGGTGAGGGGCGCGGAGATTTCCTTGGCGATCTCCGCGTCGGTGTTGGCATCGTCCTTGGTCGTCAGATAGCCGCGCAGTTCGAGTTCCACATAGTGGGCGAGCTTTGCCGAGCCGGCCCTTGTGAAGTGGACGCCGTCGGCCATGCGCAGGCGCACCGTGCGGCCTTCGAGGTTCGGACCCTGGGTCATGAACTGCTCGTCGTCGTCGACGAAGCCTTCCCAGACATCGATGAAGATGCCGCCGAGCGATTGCAGGCGCTGCTGCACGAGCTCGTTGGCGAAGGCGTAGTCGGTCGAGGTCTTCTGGTCGGCGACCGGAGGCAGGGCGACCCAGAGGAGCGGGATGTTGCGCTGGCGGAAGGACAGGATGACGTCGTCGACCTTGGCGGCGTAGAGGTCCATCCACGATGCGCCCCCGGATGTGGGGGCGTCGGCCGGCGCGTCGGCATTAGGCTTCTTCGGCGGGTCGTCGTACGGGCCCATCATGATGACGGCGGCCGTGACCGGCTTCTCGCGCAGGAAGATCTCGTCGATGACGTCGCGCCAGGGCTTGTCGGTCTCCTTCAGGAAACCGATGCCGGGGCGGATTTCGCGGACGAGGCCGACCTCCGGCCGCTCGCTGAGCGCCTCGACGAGGCCGTTGGCCAGGTTTTCCGCGAGCGAGTCGCCGATGACCGCGACGAATGTGGTCTGCTGGACGGCGGGCTTCTTCGGCGCCGCCGGGCGCGGCGCGGCGGGGGCGCTGTCGGCGTTGTATTGCTGCTGGGGGACCTGCTGCTGGCCGCCGGACGGCCAGCGCGGCGCGGGCAGGCCGAGGCGCGGAAACAGGCGTTGGAAGAAGCCGACACGCGGACGCGCCTCCTGCTGCTGCGGCACATACTGGCGGCTCGGATTGACGTATTGCCGCTCCGACGGCGGGATATAGCCCGGCGGATAGGTCCTCTGACGCGGGGGCCTCTGGGGCTGATAGCGCGGCGGAGCCTCGTAGCGCGGCTCAAAGAATTGGGCATGGGCCGGCGCGCCAGCGTAGAGCGCGGCGAAAACCAGACCTGCGAGAAAGAGCCGCAACGAACGCATCAGACACCCGGTGAAGGCCCAAAGCCTTCCGTGTTCAGCCCCGTGTCCTGATTAAAGCTTCAGTTCGGCGCGCGCAAACGCTCAAGCACCGACGGCGTGGCGTTTCCATCGGCATACATGCCGATGCGGGACTGGAACCGGCGGATCGCGTCGCGCGTCTGGGCGCCGAACTGGCCGTCGACCTTGCCGACCGGATAACCGCGCTGGACGAGGAGACGCTGGATCTCCTCGCGCTCGGGCTGGGTCAGGAGCTGGTCCGCCGGCCATGGCGCGACGAACGGGCCGGCGCCGCGGATGCGGTCGGCGAGATGGCCCACGACGAGCGCGTAATTGTCTGAATTGTTGTAGCGCTTGATGACCCGGAAGTTCGGCAGGACGAGGAAGGCTGGGCCGGTCGGGCCGCCGGGCAGGAGCAGGCGTCCCTGGTCGGTCGGGCGTGGAAAATCCTGGTCGCCCGCGCGGCGCACGCCCATCGCCTTCCACTGCGACAGCGGCGCGGCGCCCATGGATTTGCCGTGCTGGACGTTGAAGTTCGGCGGCAGGATGACCTCGTAGCCCCAGGTCTCACCGGGACGCCAGCCGGACTTCTTGAGATAATTCGCGGTCGAAGCCAGCGCGTCCGGGATCGTGGTCCAGATGTCGCGGCGGCCGTCGCCCGTGATGTCGACGGCGAAGGCCTTGAAACTCGACGGCATGAACTGGGTATGGCCCATCGCGCCGGCCCAGGAGCCGACCATGTGCTTGGGATCGGTATGCCCCTGCGCGAGGATGTCGAGCGCGGCCAACAGCTCCTTGCGGAAGTATTCGGCGCGATAGCCGTTATAGGCGAGGGTCGCCATGGCGCGGATGGCGTTATGGCCGCCGAGGAAGCCGCCGTAATTGGTCTCGTTGCCCCAGACCGAGAGGACGACGAAGCGGTCGACGCCGTAGGTCTGCTCGATGATTCGGAGCGCCTGATCCCATTCCTGCGCCTTCAGCCGGCCCTTCTCGATGCGCAGATCGGAGGCGCGCTTCATGATGTATTGCGCGCTGGTCGACTTGAATTCCGGCTGCTTGCGCGTCGCCTCCATGACCGTCGGGTCCGGGGTCATGCCGGAGAAAGCGGAGACAAAGATCTGGCGCGGGATGCCGCGCGCCTGCGCGTCGAGCCAGAGCCGGTCGACGAAGGCGGGGAAATTGGCCGCCGCGGCCGTAGGTAGCAGCGTTGCTGCGATCAATAGTCCGCCGGCGAGAAGGCCGGAGCGGGAGACAGCGAACCTGGCTTTGGTCGTCATGGTCTTACCCGATTTGCAGGGAGACTTTAGCCTCAAGACGGCCTGAACACAGTTAGTATCCGGTAAACGACACCGTTAGTCATGTGTTTGAACCATGTTTGTCGTTCCCTGCTTCCGGTTTTTGGAAAACTTTGGCTAGATGCCGAATGGGGCTGTCTTTTTTCCTCCCACAGCGAGTGTCCTCATGAAGCGTATCCGCAAAGCCGTCTTCCCGGTCGCCGGTCTCGGCACGCGATTCCTGCCGGCCACCAAGGCGGTTCCGAAGGAGATGCTGACAGTGGTCGATCGCCCTGTGATCCAGCATGTCGTGGACGAGGCGAAGGCTGCGGGAATCGAGCATTTCATCTTCGTGACCGGTCGCGGCAAGGCGGTGATCGAGGATCACTTCGACATCGGCTTCGAACTGGAAACCACGCTGGAGCGCCGGAACAAGAGCAAGGAACTGGCGGCGCTGAGGGCCGATTTGCCGGCGGCAGGCGAGACGAGCTTCACCCGCCAGCAGTCGCCGCTCGGCCTCGGCCATGCGGTCTGGTGCGCCCGCGACATCGTCGGCGACGAGCCGTTCGCGCTGGTTCTCCCCGACATGCTCCACCACGGCCCGAGCTGCCTGAAAGGCATGATCGACGTCTACAATCAGGCCGGCGGCAACGTGATCGCCGTCAACGAAGTGCCGAAAGAGCAGGTGTCGTCCTACGGCATCGTCGGCGTCGGAGAGAGCCGGGGCTCGGGCTTCAGGATCACCAGCATGGTCGAGAAGCCCAAGGTGGAGGATGCGCCGTCGAACTATTCGATCTCGGGCCGCTACATCCTGCAGCCGGAGATCTTCGATATCCTGGCCAAGCAGGAGCCGGGAGCGGGCAACGAGATCCAGCTGACCGATTCGATGCTGACACTGGCGAAGGCGCAGGACTTCTTCGGCTATCGCTTCGACGGCAAGATCTACGACACTGGTTCGAAGATCGGCTTCCTCGCCGCGAACATCGCCTACGCGCTGGATCGCGAGGATCTCGGGCCGCAGCTCAAGGCGGAGATCAAGACGCTGTTAGGATAACTGATGGCCCTCTCCCGAGGGGAGAGGTGGAGGGTACGCCCTCTCGACAGATATTACCCCTCTCCCGGTCGCGGTTTCCGCCGCGACTCGACCTCTCCCTCAGGAGAGGCGGCTAGCGCCGGAAGCGCAGGCCCATCTCGATCAGATCCGATGTGTAATCCTCGCCGGGCACCGAGCTTTCGAGCTTGAGGTGCGCGACGCGGGCACGAAGTGCCACCGAGCGCGTGAACCGGTATTCGACCCCGAGATCGGCCGAATATTGGTCTTCGACGAAGTCCGCGCCCTCATAGTCGACACGGTCGTAGGCGAGCTGCCCCGTCAGGATCAGATTGCGTCGCAGCGCGTGCTCGACCTTGATGGAGGTCGAGCGGTTGACCGCGCCGGAAGCTCCGGGAAGCGTCGTCTCGTCGATGCTGGACGCGCCTGTCAGGGTCATGGTCGTGAGCACGGACGGGCGCCAGATCAGCGAGCCCTCGGCGATGAGGCCATCGATCGTTTCGAGCTTTGATGAATCCGGGTCGCGACGCCCATAGCCCGCTTTGCCCTCGATTGCGATGAGCGCGCTCGGTTCGAAACGCGCGCCGAGCAGGGCTTCCACGCCGGTCGAATCACGCTTCTCCTGCAGGAAGTCGTCATCCGCCTCGTAGAGATGGCGATTGCCCGCCACTTCGACGAAAGGTTCGAGAGCCGGGCTCAGCTCGTAGCCGATGCGCTCGCGCAGTTCGTAGGCGGTGTAGTTGCGGGGCGAGTTGTCGAGCGTGTCGCCGTTGTTGAGCTTCGAGTCGGCATAGAAGTAACGGTCGGCCGAGAGGGTCGAGCCGATCGACAGGCGGTTCGGCTTGTAGGTCGCACCGACGCTGATGCCCGATGTGTAGACCTCCGTCCGGCCGACGACGCTCTCCGGTACTTCCGGATCACCGGGCCGGTCGCTGCCGATCGTGCCCCGGATCGCGAGATCGATCTTGAGGTCACTTCGAGCATCGAGGCGAAGCGCCATGTCGCCTGCGAAATCCGGCGTGTCGAGGTCGTGGATGTCCTGGTAGGCGATGTAGGCGCCACGGATCTTCGCCGTGAATTGATGGCGCGCCCAGTCGGAGGCGACGTCGAGGTCCGCTTCGGCGCGGGTGAAGGTCGAGCCCTTGCCGCCGGCTTCCGCGCGCGGATTGCTCTCATAACCGCCGGAGGTCTCGAAGCTCGGCTTCAGGATGAAACTGCCAGCGCGAACGCCTAGGGGAGCATAGGGATCGTCCTCCTCGATCCGCCTCTTGCGGCGCGGCTCAACGATCTCCGCCGGGCTAGGCGGCATGGCGTCTTCGAGCGGCGGCTCGGCGAAGCTCGTGTCGGGGGCGCTCTCGAAAGCCGGGAAGCCGAGGTCGTCGGACGATGTCGGCGGCGTCTCGGCCAGGGTTCCCCGTAGCTCCTGCGCGACGGCCGGATGGGCGAACGCCGCCAAGGCGAGGGCGCAGAGAATCGACCGGCCAGGCGGCAGGGCTCCGCCCAGACGGGTGCGAAGCGGAGCCTTTCGCCGTCCCAACATGGTTAAGAACCATTGAACAGGAAGGGTTAACGCGCGGTTGCGGAGGGCGCGCTTGCTGCCGTCCCGGCACGGGGCTAGAAACGCGTCTTGTCGCAGGAGGACGCGTTTTTGTCCCTGAAGCCCGTCAGTACCGAAGCGCGGGAAGAGCCGGCGCTCGTTTCAGCCCGCAACACTCTCGAGACCGAAGCCGGCGGGCTTGCGCTCCTTGCCCGCGCCCTCGATGGCGAACTGGGTACGGCATTCCTCCGGGCGGTCGACAAACTGCAATCGGCCGAAGGTCGCGTGATCGTCACCGGAATGGGCAAGAGCGGCCATGTCGGGCGGAAGCTGGCGGCGACCTTCGCCTCGACCGGCACGCCCGCGAGCTTCGTGCACGCGGCCGAAGCCAGCCATGGCGATCTCGGCATGATCACGAAGCGAGATGTCGTGATCGCGCTGTCCTGGTCGGGCGAGACCCTCGAACTGCGTGATATGCTGCACCACACGCAGCGCTACGATATTCCGCTGATCGCGATCACCGCCAATCCGGAAAGCGCGCTCGGCTCGAACGCCGACATCGTGCTCTGCCTGCCGAAGGCGCCGGAAGCGTGCCCGCATGGCCTGGCGCCGACGACCTCGACGACGATGCAGCTTGCACTCGGCGATGCGCTGGCGATCGCGCTGCTGGAAGTTCGACGCTTCACCGCGGAGGGTTTCCGAGGGTTTCATCCCGGCGGCAAGCTTGGGGCCGGCCTTATCCATGTCGAGGATCTGATGCATGGCGGCGATGAGATGCCGCTCGTTGGCACGGGTACTCTGATGTCCGAGGCGATCTCGGCGATCAGCGCGAAAGGCTTCGGCTGCGTCGGCGTGGTCGACGCGGATGGACGTCTCGTCGGCATCGTGACCGACGGCGATCTGCGCCGCCACATCTCGCCGGTCCTGCCCAGCCTTCCGATCGACGATGTGATGACCCGCTCGCCGAAAACCGTCGCGAAGGGAGAGATCGCGAGCTCCGCGATCGAACTGATGAACTCCGGTAAGTTCACGGCGGTTTTCGTCGTCGAGAACGGCCGTCCGGTGGGGCTGCTTCATCTGCACGATCTGCTGCGGGCAGGGGTCGCCTGAAGGTCTTCAGTTCCGCACAAGCTTTCTGAGCGATATCAAGTTTGTGAGCCAAAAACCGTCCCAGGTTTAACGTCGGGTTAGAACAAGCCTGCATAAACTCCAGTGTTCCCGCGTGGGTTACTGGGGTTTGCGTAGATGGATCTTGCATCGCTAATCGGCTTTGGTCTTGCGATGGCCGTGGTCGGCGGTCTGATGGTACTGGGCGGCGACCCGTCGATCTTCCTCGACTCGCATTCGGTGATCATCGTGTTCGGCGGCGCGCTGGCCGCCACAATGATCCGTTTCCCCCTCCATGCGACCCTGCACGGCTTTCCGGTCGGTCTGAAATACGCGTTCACGATGCGGAAGGTCTCCGCACGGGATCTGATCGTCGAGATCGGCCAACTTGCCGACACGGTTCGCAAAAACGGCCCGTTGGCGCTCGAGAACGTGCAGGTATCGGACCCCTTTCTGGGAAAGGGCGTCCGCTACATCGCCGACGGCTATGACGGCGACTTCATCCGCGAAAGCCTCGAACTGGAGCGCGACCTCCTGCTCGGCCGCCTCAGCGAAGGCGAGAAGATCTTCCGCTCGATCGGCGATTGCGCCCCGGCCTTCGGTATGGTCGGCACGCTCATCGGCATGGTGCAGATGTTCGCCAACATGCAGGACCCCTCGACCCTGGGTCCCTACATGGCCATCGCGCTGACCGCGACCCTCTACGGCGCGCTGATGCAGAACTTCGTCGGCATTCCGATCGCCGACAAGCTGCACCTGAAATTCGCCGAGGAGGACCTCAACCTCACGCTCATCATCGACGGCATCATGCAGATCCGCGACGCAAAGAGCCCGGCGCTCGTGCGCGAGATGCTGCTGGCCTACCTGCCCGAGAAGCACCGGGCAGAGATGCTAGAGGATGCGGCCTGATCCATGGCACGTAAAAGGAAAGGCGATGCCCACGCTGGCGGTCACGGCTGGTACGTAACCTTCGCCGACCTGATGGCGCTCTTGATGGCGTTCTTCGTCGTCGTCGCCGCGGCCTCGTCCGCCGACAAGGCCAAGATGGCCGCGATGGTCGGTTCGATGCGCGAGGCGTTCGGCGTTCAGACCAGGCAGCCGGAACAGGCCGGCATCATTGAGATCGACGGTTCGCCTGTCCGCGGCAAGCCGAAGAATGTCGCACACGTGGATCCCGAGGATACGACACAGAGGCCGGGACCGATCGAGCAGCAACTCGATACCGGCCCCATGAACGCCGGACATAACTCGAAATACCAGATGGCGGCGACGACACTCCGTCAGGCGCTGCAGCAGATGCCTGAAATCTCGGAGATATCGCAGAACATAGTGATCGAGGAATTGCCGGAAGGCGTGGCGATGCAGATCGTCGACCAGGATGGCCGATCGATGTTCGCTGAAGGATCGGCGGAGCCGAACGAACGTACGAGGGAGGCGCTGGTTGCGCTTGCCCCGGTGCTGCGCTCGCTGCCGGAACGCATCGCCATCATCGGTCACACCTCGCAATCACAGACAGCCGCGACGCCTGACTACGGACCATGGGAAATCTCGGCCGACCGCGCCAATTCCGTGCGCCGCGTGCTGCGAGAGAGCGGCGTGCCGGCCGACCGTTTCCACTCCGTCGTCGGCCGTGCCGATACCGAGCCGCTCTATCCGGACAATCCGTTCCTGGCCGCCAACCGGCGCGTGACGATCCTGCTAATGTCGGAAGCGCCGCCGGTGCCGACGAACGTGCAGCCGTAAAATAGTCTCCCGGAGCGCATCGCGATATCCGGAATCTACGCCACCGGCGCGACGATCAAAACCGCGCCGTCCGTTCCCTCGACACGGATGCGCGTTCCGGCGGCGAGATCGGGGCCGCTGATCCTCCAGACCGTATCGTCGATCTTGACCCGCCCGCGGCCGCTGACGATGGGCTCCTCGAGCGTGAACTGGCGGCCGACATAGAGTTCGCTCCGGCGATGCAATACGGGCTCGGACGATGCCGGCCCGTGACCGCGCGAGAAGCGCCACCAGCCGACCACGGCGATGATCGATAGCGCGGCGAAGGCGAGGATCTGACCCTGCCAACCCCAGTCGACGACGAGCATGAGCAGGCCGGTCGCGATGGCCGCCACGCCTAGCCAGAGCATGAACGTGCCCGGAGCGACGATCTCGATGCCGAGGAAGAGGAGGCCGAGGACGAACCAGGTCCAGACGCCGAGACTTTCGAGCCAGCCCAGGATCATGTCAGGCGTCCGGCGTCTGAATGGTCGGGGGCACTGAGCCGCGGCGTGCCGCAGGGGCCGAGCGAGGTGTCTCCTGCGCGTCGCCGATGGCGGATTTGGCGATCTCGGCGATGCCGGCCAGCGAGCCGATGATCGCGGTCGCCTCGACCGGCAGGATCAACGTTTTCTGATTGGGCGAGGAGGCGAACTTGCTCAGCGCGGCGACATATTTGTCGGCGATGAAATAGTTCAGCGCCGCTAGATTGCCGCTGGCCACCGCCTCCGAGACGACGCTCGTTGCCCGTGCCTCGGCCTCGGCCGCGCGCTCGCGGCCCTCGGCATCGCGGAACGCTGCTTCCCTGCGGCCCTCGGCTTCAAGGATCTGCGCCTGCTTCTTGCCTTCGGCGCGCAGGATCTCGGACTGGCGCTGGCCTTCCGATTCCAGGATCGAGGCGCGCTTCTCGCGCTCGGCCTTCATCTGCCGGCCCATCGCGGCGACGAGGTCGACCGGCGGGCGGATGTCGCGGATCTCGATACGGGTGACCTTGACGCCCCAGGGCGAGGCCGCGGCGTCGACCACCTTGAGAAGGCGTTCGTTGATCTCGTCGCGCTGCGACAGAAGATGGTCGAGGTCCATCGAACCCATGACCGAGCGGATATTGGTCATGGTCAGGTTGAGGATCGCCGATTGCAGATCGGTCACCTCGTAGCTTGCGCGAGCGGCGTCGACGACCTGATAGAAATTGACGCCGTCGACCTGCACCGTGGCGTTGTCGCGGGTGATGACCTCCTGGCTCGGGATGTCGAGCACCTGCTCCATCATGTTCACCTTGCGGCCGACGCGGTCGATGAAGGGGATGATGAGGGTCAGGCCCGGCGTCAGTGAGCGGGTGTATTTCTGGAAGCGCTCGACAGTGTAGTTGTAGCCCTGCGGCACGGTCTTCACGCCGGCGGCGACGACAAGGACCACGAGTGCCAGCAGAACGATGGCGAAGACGTCGAATCCGAACATGGTGCAGGGGCCCTTTTGGTTGCGGCGACTGTGATGTGTCGGATCGAAAGTCTCAAGAGCATGACGAAAGGTTCAAATCGGCCGCTCAGGGTGGTTGATTTCGGGGCGCGATTGGCATAGTAAGCCGCCTCCGCCGATGCTTCGACATCAGTAACGACCGCTCACGCGGCAAAGATTTTTGCAGGCCTGAACCGATGAAGATCCGCAACTCCCTCAAGTCGCTGCGCGACCGCCATCGGGACAACCGCATCGTCCGCCGGAAGGGCCGCGTCTACATCATCAACAAGACGCAGAAGCGCTTCAAGGCTCGCCAGGGCTGATTGCCCGGCGTGCTGTCCACCGGACGCGCGCCTTTATCCTTTGACGTGAGACGCCACGCGCCCTAGCCTCTAGGGCATGAGCGCAGCAACACGGTCTCTTCTTCTCTCCGTTTTCCTCCTCATGCCGGCGGCCGCTTCCGCACAGGACGCGCCGAAGGACCAGACGCCCGCGCCTCAAGAGACGCCGTTCGTCGCCGACGGCAACTCGCAGCAGAATCGCGAGGCGCGTCTCGATCGCCTGTTCGACAGCCTCTCGGGTGCGAAGGATGCGGATGAGGCAAAGCGCTTCGAGAACACGATAGAGGTGCTGTGGGCGCAGTCCGGCAGCGACACGGCCGATCTTTTCGCCGCCCGCGCCGTCGACATGCTGACGGAGGCGCAGGACCAGGACGGCGCGCTGCGCATGCTGAACGCGGCGCTGGAAGCGAAGCCCGATTATGCCGAGGGCTGGAACAAGCGGGCGACCCTGTTCTTCATGAAAGGCGACTACGCGCATGCGATGCGCGATATCCGCGAGACGCTGCGCTATGAGCCGCGCCATTACGGCGCCTGGGCCGGGCTCGGCCGCATCCTCGACCAGACCGGCGACAGCAAGAAGGCGCTCGACGCCTATCGCCGCGCGATCGCGATCAACCCGTATATGGACGGGTTGAAGGACGAAGTGTCCCGCCTGACCACGAAAGTCCGCGGCGAGGAGCTCTGATTTTCTCTTGAGTTAGCGGGTGGTGCCGGTGGTCGGCACGCTGCGGTCGGCCATCGCGGCGTCGGGCCTGGCCTGGACCTGGGTCTGCTCGTTGGTCGAGCCTTCGGTGAGCTGAACGGTCCAGCTGCGCTGCTCGCCGGTATCGATCTCGAAGAAGCCGGTGCGGCTGTAGCCGCGCGTCAGGCAGTTATCGATGCCCTTGATCGTGAATTCCTTGTCCTTGGTGCACATGAAGGCACCGCCGCCCCATTCGCCGCCATGGTCGTAATCGAGGGCGTAGACGTAATAATAGCGGGCGACGAGGGGGCCCTTGAGCAGCGTCTCGCAGCTCGATCCGCCGACATTCCACCAGCCTTCGGTGATCCAGGTTTCACCGTCCTTGTAGCCGATGGCTACGCCGACGCGACTGGACGTGGCATTGCATAAGCGGAAATCGACCGCCCAGGCCGCGCTTGCACACGCAGTACTCAGTGCCAGCACGCTGAGTGTGAGGAACGAACGTCTTCCCCCAACCCGGCGCTTCGGAGCGGGGACCCTCATCCCATTACAGCTCGCGTCAGCCTTACGGTGGCAATTCTCATTCCCCATCCCCCTTACGCTGTCAACGTTCCCATCGGTGACAAGGCGATAGAGCGCGCCAAAAAGGGCGGCATCGCGGCACTATGGTCGTTCTTCAAGTGATTCGCCCTGCGGTCGCGCAATCCAGATCCCCAACAGAATGACTGCTCCGCCAATCGCCTGGATGATCGAGATCGGTTCGGAGAGGATGATCCAGCCAAACAGAGCGGCGGCGATCGCCTCGAGGAAGATGACGAGCGACGAGAAGGTCGCCGGCAGATGTCCGAGCGAAAAGGCAAGAAGGCCTTGGCCAGCCGCGTGGCTGACGAGCGCGAGCGCGAAAAGCATCGCAAGGCTCGCCGCCGAGTCCGGGAAGAAGTTCTGCTCGCGGATCAGCGCGACCACACCGAGGATCAGGGCGGTGATGATCGTCGAGGCGAACGTGATGCGGGCCGCGCCATGCGTCTTGCGGGCGGCGCCGACGGCCAGGAAATAGCAGCCGAAGAAGACCGCGGTGATGAGGCCGTAAAGGTCGCCGGAGAGGCGTTCCGGATCGACCTGCATGCTCTCGCCCACCAGGAGCCCGCCGCCGATCATCGCCAGCCCGAGGCCGACGACGACGGAGCGGCCGATATGCTCGCTCTTCATCAGCCAGGTGCCGAACAGCACCCAGAACGGCGCGGTGGTGGCGAAGAAGGTGGCATTGGCGACCGTCGTGTTGAGGATCGCGAGGTGCCAGAAGAACAGATCGCACGCGAAGAAGATGCCCGCGAGAACGATCGGCAGGCTGAACAGCTTTCCGTTCGATCCGGCCGGTGCCGTGCGGGCCTCGTAGCGGTCCCAGGCCCAGAGAACGGGGAGGGCGAGCGCGACGCGCCAGAAGGCGCTGGTGGTCGGGCCGACATCGACGAGGCGGACGAAGATCGGCGAGGCGCCCATGGCCACGGCGCCGGCAACGAGCGCGATAAAGGCGCCGATATGCGTGCCCGAGCTTTCGTCGGTCCCGGTGGATGCGGTCATTCGACTGTGCGGCTTTCTATGGCAGGGCGCGGGTTAGGTTACTATGCTCGGGTTTCATGCTTCACACTCCCGCGACCGAACCCTACCGCGCACCGTTCGATGTGCTGCCCGGCAGACCGGGCAACCGGCTTCTCATTCTCTGCGACCACGCGACGAATGCGTTGCCGCCAGCCTATGGCACGCTCGGCCTAGCGGATTCCGAGTTCCGCCGCCACATTGCATATGACATAGGCGCCCGTTGGGTGACGCACGCGCTTTCCGAAAAGCTCGGTGCGCCGGCCATCCTGTCGGGCTTTTCGCGATTGCTGATCGACCCCAATCGCGGTCCGGACGATCCTACCCTGGTGATGCGGTTGTCCGACGGCGCGGTGATACCCGGCAATGGTCGGATCGACGAGGCCGAGGTCGTGGAGCGGACGCGGCTATACCACGAGCCCTACCACGCCGAGATCAAGCGGCAGATCGATGCCATGCTAGGGGCCGGCGATGTGCCGGTGATCCTTTCAGTGCACAGTTTCACGCCCAATTGGAAGACGGTCGCCCGGCGCTGGCACGCGGCCTTGCTCTGGGACAAGGACCCGCGGTTCGCACGACTGCTGATCGATGCGCTCGAGGCCGACGGCGATCTCGTGGTCGGCGACAACGAACCCTATGACGGCGCGCTGGAGCGCGACACCCTCTACACCCACGGAACCGTGCGCGGGCTGCCGCATGCGTTGATCGAGATCAGGCAGGACCTTATCTCGGAGGAGACGCAGGCGATCGCCTGGGCGGAGCGTCTGGCGCGGATCATCCCGCCGATGCTGGACGGCCCTGCGCTGTCGCAGATCGAATATTGGGGCTCACGGGCTCACGATGGACGCCGGGCGCCGCCCGTGCCGGCCGACAAGGAACAGAGATGAGCGATATCGACCAGAAGACGATGACTGAACTCGAAGCGGCGGCGTTCCGCCGGCTCGTCCGGCATCTGCGCGAGCGCGCCGACGTGCAGAACATCGACATGATGAACCTCGCCGGGTTCTGCCGGAACTGCCTGTCGAACTGGATGAAGGACGCCGCCGACGAAAAGGGCGTGCCGCTGACCAAGGACGAGAGCCGCGAGCTCGTCTACGGCATGACCTACGACGAGTGGAAGACGAAAAATCAGGCAGAGGCGACGCCGGACCAGCAGAAGGCGTTCGCGGAGCGCCAGGGCCACTGACCACCAATTAAGAGGGCGAACCCCCGCTTTCCACAGGGCTGGGTGCGGGCGTTCAGCTTTTCTTGACCCTGCCAGCCGGGTGGCCCAAACGAGGGCTCCTCTTTTGTACCCAGTAGGTATCCAGCATGAGCATGGCCATGACCGAACCCTCCCCGACGGATGTCGCGAAGGACCAGCTTCTCTCGATCATCGAGCGCATCGAGCGTCTCGAAGAGGAGAAGAAGGGCATTTCCGACGACATCAAGGAGGTCTACGCCGAGGCCAAGGGCAATGGCTTCGACACCAAGGTGCTGCGCAAGGTCATCTCGATCCGCAAGCAGGATTCCGCCGAGCGGCAGGAGCAGGACGCGATCCTGGAGCTTTACCTCAGCGCGCTTGGAATGCCGACCTGACGCAGCGCGCCGGTTTGGATCAGGCGGATGTTCCGCCGTCGATCTTCAGGTTTGCTCCAGTGACGTAGGAGGCTTCGGGGCTTGCGAGATAAGCGACAAGCCCCGCGACCTCATCATCGACGCCGTATCGCTTCAGCGCGATCATCTCCCGCATCCTGTCCCCGGTGGAGTCTTGCGGCTGGACCTGCCGCCGGGCCTGACGCAGGAGTTCGGTGTCGATGCGCCCGGGCTGGACATTGTTGATGGTGATGCCGCGCGGCCCGAGGTCGCGGGCGAGACCGCGTGTCAGGCTGGCGACCGCGCCCTTGGTCATCGCATAGACGCTCGCTCCGCTGGTGGGCATGAAGTCGCTGCTGATACTGCCGATATTGATGATCCTGCCCCCTTGGCCCATGTGCCGCAGGGCCTCCTGCGTGGCGACGAACAATCCCCGGATGTTCACCGCGATCATCTGATCGAGGTCCTTGAGCGCGTAGTCCTCGATCTTGCCGAGATAGGAGATGCCGGCATTGTTCACGAGGATGTCGATAGCGCCGAACTCCTCGACGGTCTTCGACACGGCTGCTTTCACATCGTTGACGTCCGCGCTGTCCGCCTGGATCGAGATCGCTCGACCGCCGTCGGCCTCGATCGTCCGGACCACGACATCCGCGGCCTGCTTTGAATCGGCATAGGTGAAGGCGACCGCCGCGCCTTCATGGCCGAACCGCCTGGAGATCGCTGCCCCTATCCCGCGAGACCCCCCGGTGACCAGGGCCACCTTGCCAACCAAACCTGCCATCGTCCGTCTCCGCGCATTACCGGATGCGTTGGACATGGAGCGACGATGGCGATGGGGGATGTGCGTTTACGCTTGGCAGACATGAGAAAACCGATGGGTCGGAGCGCCGGCGCAGGGCTTCTAGACGATCAGGCGCTTGCGGATGGCCTGCGCCACCGCATGGACCCGGCTGGTCGAGCCAAGCTTGCGGGCGGCGGAAGCGATGTGGTGCTCAGCCGTCCGCTCGGAGATGCTGAGGATCTGTCCGATCTCCCAATTGGTTTTTCCACGGCTGCACCAGTAGAGGCACTCGCGTTCGCGCTTGGCCAGCGCCGGAGGATGGCTCGCCGCGTGATTTGAATCGAGCTCGGCGGGATCTGTGATGCCCACGATCGCGATCCCACCCGTGAAGCTGCCGACCTTGATGTCGCAATAACCTCGCGAGATGATCCCCGCCGGCGGGCCCACCGATCTCAGCACGCGGTAATGGGCGAGAAGCTCGCCGCCCGTCTTGATCGTCTGCTCGATCCTGCTCTCCAGCTCCGGGCGATCCTCGGCGTGGACGCGGCTCAGGAATTCACCCGACGGTATCCCTTCGAGTGCCCGGTCCGGCTCGATCGAGAACACGCTCGCCACCATGGGGGAGACGGTGACCAGATCGAGGCAGATGCTCCAGTCCCACGTCCCGAGGAAACGGGAGCCGGCCGCGATATAGGGTTGCAGGATGTCTGCCGTACTCTCTGTCATCGGCTCCCCCGCCGTCACGCCAATGTGAAGGCCTAGGGAACAGGGTTGTGCCCCGCAACTCGGGCAATCCCCGAACATCGGTTGTCATTTGGTCCTGCTAGGATGTCCGTTTTCCTGCAAATATCTGTATTTCTTATGTTTATCCCGTCGCCGATAGCCCCTTGTTGCAAGGCCGTGACATTAGCTCGCGGATCGGAGTTTCCACAGCGGCGATCGGCCTGAAGTCGAGGCCTCGAAAGGGCCTACGGGTGAGCGCGCGGGAAACCGTGGCGTTCCGAGAGCGCGATCAGGATCGCGTCCTTGTCGGCGATCAGGGCGCGTCCCTCGAACGAGCCGGTCTGATGAGGCGGCTTCTCTCCCTCCGCCAGCATCAATAACGGAAGGGATTGATTGCCCTCGCCCGCCGCGCGGATCACTTCCATGCGCGGCCGCGGCCACGGAATCCGTTCGACGTCGAGATTGGTCGCGAGTTGCGGAAACGATGCGAGCACGCCTTCGATCAGCGCGCAGTGCCAGCAAAAGAAGATCTGGCCGGGATAGGCGGGATCCTCGAAGCCGGGTCTCAGCAGGAAGAGCCTATCTCTCATGAGGTCCGTCTGCGATGGACCTCCAGAACCCGTCAACCGCGCGGCAGGAGCGTCGCGGTCTGCTGCGGTCCGAAGCTCTGGGTGCGGAGCAGGGCGACCGAGGAGCCCTTGAAGGCGCCGCTGTCGAGACCACCGGTCGGATTGGCGGTGAAGGTGACGGCGAGCACCTTGGTCGGCTGGGAGAGCATGCCGTTGACCTGGGCGAAGTCCGGATGGGCCATGGAGGCCTCGGGATCGCTCATGGTGCGATTGGGCGACAGGGCAACAGCCGGCACGTCCTTGTCGAGGACGTTGGGCGAGGAACGCAGCGCCGCGGTCTGAACAGGCTGCGGCTTCGGACGGCGCTGCGTCACGTCGCGCACGGCGGCGGCGAGGAGGCGGGCCGCTTCGGCGCCTGAGGTGGCGAGACCGCCGGCAGAGGCCGCGACGGGGGCCGGGCGCATGGCCGGCATCGGAACACCTGGGGCATTCGCGGCGGTCAACGCGGCAGGGGTCGTGCTCGACAGCGGACGCGGCATCGGCATGGCGACCTGGGCTGCCGGTGTCGGCGGGGCGGCGGACGGTTCGCTCTGCAGAGCGGCGAGTTCGTAGGCTGCGGAAGCGCGGCCGACGGCGGCCTGCGGGCCAGCCTGCCAGGCCATCTGCGGGCCGGCGGGGACTTCAGGCGCGGCATAGGCCATGGCCGGGCGGGCCGACGGCATCGGAACCGGCGCGATGGAAGCGATCGCGGCAACCGCCGTCGGGGCCGGGGCGGTTTCCGGCGCCGGTGGCGGAGCCTTGGCGACCGCAGTAGCCGGCGTCGTATCCGACACCGGAGCCGTGGTCTCCTCGTCGTCGTCCCCGCCGCCGATCATGCGCGAGAGGAAGCCGCCGCTCCTGGATGTGTTGGACGCGACCATGGTCGAGCTGGATGCCGGCATGCCCTTGACGGTCGCACCGTTGCGCTTCAGGTCGGCCAGAGCCAGCGCATAGTTCTTCAGCGGCTTGCCGTCGGCCGGCAGATGCACCGTGCGGCCATCCGGGAAGACCTTCGCGAGCTGATCGCGCGACATGCGCGGCCACATACGGACATTGCCGACGTCCAGATGGACGAAAGGAGTGCCGGAGCTCGGATAGAAGCCGACGCCGCCGCGCTGCAGGCGCAGACCGGCTTCGCGGATCTTGCTCATCGGCACGTCGGGGACATGGATGTCCATTGCGTGGCCGAGCGTGTGCTGGCTGAACTTCGCGACGCCGCTGGAGCGCGACCGCAGCATGGCGTTGGTCTCCGGCGAGCGGTAGGCGGAGATGATCTGGATCGGCTCCCTGGAGCCGGCATCCTTCTGCACTTCCCAGACGACGTCGAAGAGCCGCGGCTCCATCGTCGTTTCCTTCTGGTTTCGCCAGTCGCGCAGGAAATGGTTGAGCTGCTTCAGAGCGCTCTGATCGTAGCGGCCGTTCTTCTTGAAGGTGACGGTGATCCGTTCCTTCGAGTGCGTGTGATAGAAGCTGAGGGTACGGGTGTCGCCATTGGCGATGGCATTCTGGGTGCCGCTCGAGCCGACGACAAGAATACCAGCGGACAGCGCAACGATCGCGGAGGAGCGCGAGAGCTTCGTGACGAGGCGGCTTTTGCCTGCGGAGACTTTCGTCACGCGTTATTTTCCCCACACCCAAACGCCCCGGTGAGGAGCGTGAACAACGATGTCGAGTGTTCCCCCGTTTGGTAAACGGCACCTTAAGTGCACGAAATACCAGGAACCTCTCTTTCAACTTGTTGCCGAACAAAATGGCAAAAAAGGAGCGAAAGGAAAAGAAAATTGGGGCGATGCAGCCGAGCCGCACCACCCCAGCGGTGGAAAACAGAGGAAATTAGTTAGTCTTCGCAGAGGCTTGGATCTGACCTCCGAGACCGAGCGCGGCCCGCATCTTACGGTCATGTCCGTAGATGTCGTTGCGGGTGACCAGATTGCCATCCGGGCCGATGTCGGCGGTGAAGTAGGTCAGATGGACCGGAAGCTTATGGGCGAGGTCGATTCGACGCTCGGATCCGCCGATCAGCTTTTTCATGCGCGCCGCGTTCCAGTCGGTGCCTTCCAGCAGTACGTCGGCCAGGGCGAAGGGGTCCTGCACGCGGACGCAGCCGTGGCTGTAGGCGCGCACCGCATTGGCGAACAGGTTCCGGCTCGGCGTGTCGTGCAGATAGACCGCGTGCTGGTTGGGGAACATGAACTTGATGTGCCCGAGAGCGTTCCGCTCGCCCGGAGGCTGGCGGATGCGAATCCTCTTCATGTTGACCGAGTACCAGTCGACCATCGTGGAATCGATCACGACCGGGCGCTTGCCCGAGACGTCGAGCACTTCCATGCCCTGACGGGCCAGATAGGTCGGATCGCGCTGGAGGTTCGGCAGCATTTCCTTCGATGCGATGGAATACGGCACGTTCCAGGACGGATTGACGATGATGAATTCCATCTCGTCCGAGAAGACCGGCGTCTGGTTCTGCGGCTTGCCGACGACGACCCGGGTCTCGTGCGCGACCTGACCGTCGCGGACGATGCGGGCCATGTATTCGGGGATGTTGACCATGATGTGCGTCTGGCCCAGATCGCGCGGCAGCCAGCGCCAGCGTTCCATGTTGACCAGGATCGTCGAGGTCGGATCGGCCGGCGTGTCACGTCGGTTCAGGGCCTGGGTGCTGGCCTTGCCGACCGAACCGGTCGGCTTGAGGCCGTTCTTTCTTTGGAATGCCTTCACGGCTTCTACCAGCGCCGGATCGAAGACATTGTCCATGCCCGCCGGCAGACCGAGGCGGGTGCGGAGCAGCGGAACGCGATCGTCCACCATGCCGGGCTTCAGGACGGCACCGCCGGGAACTTCCGGCGGAGGCGCGGCCGACGGTTCGACAGCCTTGGCGCGAAGCTCGGCGAGCTTGGTCTTGAGCGCCTTGAAGCCGGCGTGAGGCGGGTTGTAGCTCTCCAGCCAGTCGGCGGCGCCATCGTTCGCCGCAAGCGTATTCAGCACGCTGGCCGGCGTCGGCCGCTGCGGCTCGGCGGTGATCAGCGGGCTCAGCGATTTCGGGATGAGGCGTCCGCCCTGCGCCTGACGGGCATAGGCGACGGCCGCGTGCGAAAGCGTGATCTCGGCGGCGGCGAGCCGGGCCAGCGAGGTGTCGGTGGCATTGGCATCCGGCAGGACGAAGGCCGCGGCATCGAGGCCTTCCTCGTCGGCGCGGGCGATGCGGGCCATCACGGCCTTGGCCTTCTCCGAGAGATGGCCGTCGGCGATCCAGAGCGGAGCGTTGTTGCGCTGGGCGTAGAAGGCGACGACCTCCGGGTCTTCCTTCGCCTCGGCGAGTTTCTTGGCGATGACGCCCTCGATCGTCTCGACCGGAGCCGGGGGCTCGGCGGCGACGACGGGAGCGGCGGGTTGTTGCGGCTCCTGTGCCTGCTCGACGGGAGCCACGGGAGGCGTGGCCGGCTCGGCGGGAGCCGTCGACTGCAAAGCCGGCTGAGATTGCTGGGTCTCATCCGCCGGTCGATTGGCTACGGCGGGCGGCGGGGAGGTAGGCGAGGCCTCCGGGCTTGGAGTGGATGCTGCCGCCTCGGCACCCGGCGTCGCCGGGGCGATGGGAGCGGTTTCTTGCGCCAGGGCCGTGGTGGCAAGCAGCACCGCGGCCAAGAAGCCGATCCCAGAAGACGCGCGCATGCAGGGTTCTCCGTTGCCCTCTCGGGACTTAATCTATGCCTGTTCCGCCCCGCATTGTGAATCCGAAAGCGGCTTTCACGCGGCGGCTTCAGGCGGTGTCGTGTCCGGTGCGCCACACGGCGTATCGGTAAGGTTGAGGTCGCTCAACTTGCGATAGAGCGTCGACCGGCCGATGCCGAGCCGGCGCGCGATCTCGGTCATCTGCCCCTCGTAGTGATTGAGTGCGTGCGAGATGACGTCGCGTTCAATCTCTTCCAAGGGCCTGACGTGGCCATCCGGCTTCGTCAAAGCGAGGCCACGCACGATATTTTTTGCAGGAACAGGCGGTTGCGCCGGTTTCTCGGGCTCCGGTACCGCCGGCATAGTCAATTCGGATGAGACGCCCAGCGCCGACGCGATCTGCGGGAATTCGGCGGTCGTCAGTTCGCTGTTCTCTGCCAGCACGACGGCGCGGAAGACCGCATTCTCGAGCTGGCGGACATTGCCCGGCCAGGGATAATTCTCCAGCAGCGCGAGGGCGGCGGGAGCGATCGAGCGCACCGGGCGGCCTTCCTCGGCGGCGAAGCGCGCGAGGAATAGACGGGCGAGCATGCGGATGTCGGAGGCGCGCTGGCGCAGCGGCGGGATGCCGACCGGGAAGACGCCGAGACGATAATAGAGGTCTTCGCGGAACGAACCCTGCTTCACCTTATCGATGAGGCTCTGGTTCGTCGCCGAGACGACGCGGATGTCGACGCGGACCGCTTTCTTGCCGCCGACAGGATCGACCTCGCCGTCCTGCAGGACGCGGAGCAGCTTGACCTGGGCTTCCGGCGGAAGATCGCCGACCTCGTCGAGGAACAGCGTGCCGCCATGCGCCTCGACGAATTTGCCGGCGTGCTTCTCCGTCGCTCCGGTGAAGGCGCCGCGTTCGTGGCCGAACAGGACGCTTTCGACCAGATTGGCGGGAATGGCGCCGCAATTGACGGCGACGAAGGGTTTGCCGGCGCGCTCGCTGGAGGCGTGGATGGCGCGGGCGAAGACATCCTTGCCGGTGCCGGTCTCGCCTTCGAGCAAAACCGGGATGTTCGAGCTCGCGGCGCGGCGGCCGAGATGCAGCGCGGCCTGCATGGTCTCGCTGCGGGTCTGGATATCGTCGAACGAGAGGCGGTTCGACTGCCTTTTGCCGATGCGGCGGACCTCGCCTTCGAGTTCCCTGGCGCGGAGCGCATTCCGGACCGAGACCTGGAAACGCTCGGGGCCGACCGGCTTCACGACGAAATCGGCGGCTCCAGCGCGCATCGCGGAGATGATGGTGTCGATCGAGCCGTTCGCGGTCTGGACCACGACGGGGACGTCGATCCCGGCCTTCTTCAGCCGCTCCAGCACGGCGAAGCCGTCAAGGTCCGGCATGACGAGGTCGAGCAGCATCAGGTCGACGCCGCCGCGGTCAGGCTGGGACAGGAGTTCGACCGCCTGCTCGCCGCCGTCCATCACGATCGGCTCATAGCCGAACCGGCGCGCCATCGCCTCCAGCAGTCTGCGCTGGACGGCGTCGTCGTCGACAATGAGAAGTGTGCCGCTCATCGGCAGCGCGGGTCCGGATCGAGGGAATCGTGCCGCATCCTTGGCCCGAGACGGTAAACAGGTGCTTACCTTTCCCGGGCGGGCAATACTTGTCAGTAGGCGACCGTGATCTGCTCGTGGTGATGGCCCGGGTGCTCGGCTTCGTCAGCCATTGCAATGGCATAGTCGGCATAGGAGATGCGGCTGTCGCCGTTTGCATCCGCGAGAAGTCGGGTTGTGCCGAGCCGGTATTTGCCGGTGCGTTCGCCGGGTCCGATAAGGGCAGGCGGGGAGACGAACACCCAATCGACATCGCGGATCGGACGAAGCGCATCGACGAAGGTCACGCCCGGTATCGCAATCGACAGCCATTCTTTCGGGAATTCCGGCGAATCGATCAGGCGAGAGCCGTCGGGCAGATAGAGGCTCGCGGCGCCGCCGACGACGAGAAAGCGGCTCACACCGGCATTCTTGAGTGCCGTCAGGTAGGACGGTGCGTCGATCGTTTCGAAATGCAGTGCCGAGATCACGAGGTCGTGGCCGCGCAGCGTGGATGCCAGCCAGCCGGCTTCAGCGACACTTCCCGAAATCAGCCTGGCGCCTGGTGGCAAGGGCTTGCCTTCGACATTCCGGGCAATGCCGGTGACCTGATGTCCGCGTTCCGCGAGTTCGCTCACGATGTGCGAACCGATATTGCCGGTTGCTCCTACGACAGCGATCTTCATTGTGGTCTCCTGGGGGCTCTAGGTATCTATTGGATACCAAGTAGCCGTATGTTACTTGGCTGAGAAGACGGCACTTTCAGGTGACCAAGTCAGCTTCAGGAGACCGCTATGCGGGGAAATGTGCTCGATCCGAATTGCCCGACGCGAAAGGTGCTCGACCGGGTGGCGGACAAATGGAGCGTGCTCGTTCTCATCCTCTTGGCCGACGGGCCGCTGCGCTTCAGCCAGCTAAAGCGACAGATCGGCGGCATTTCGCAGAAGATGCTGACGCAGACGCTGCGCAAGCTGGAGCGGGACGGGCTGGTGAACCGCACCGTCACTCCGACCGTTCCTATCACGGTCGAATATTCGATGACCCCGCTCGGCCGTTCGCTCGCCGGGGCGGTCGGCGCGATCCGGACCTGGGCCGAAACGAACTTCGATCACATCGTCACGGCGCAGCAGACATACGATACGTCCGCGCAGGCGGGTTGATCATGTCCCGTGAGCACGCGATATGGTTGGAGACGCTTCGTCCTTCGCGAGGATCCCACTTTGCTCCGTACGTTTCCGCTGCGTGACTCCGCCGAACCCGCTTCCGCTCCCGCGCTCGGCGACCTGCCGGAATGGAATCTCGCCGATCTCTATCCGGCAATGGATTCGCCGGAAGTCGCGGCCGACCTGAAGAAGGCGAACGCGGACGCCGAGGTGTTCGCGGCAAAGTTCAAGGGCCATCTCTCGGAGCTTGCCGAAAAGGGTTCGCTGATCGAGGCGGTGAAAGCCTATGAGGCGCTCGACGACCTGATGGGCCGTCTCGGCTCCTATGCCGGCCTCGTCTATGCCGGCGACACGACCGATCCGAAGCGCGCAAAGTTCTACGGTGACGTGTCCGAGAAGCTGACCGACGCCTCGGCGCATCTGATCTTCTTCTCGCTCGAACTGAACGCGATCGACGACGCAGTGCTGGACCGTGCGCTCGAAGATGCCGCGCTGGGCCATTACAAGCCGTTCTTCGACGATGTCCGCAAGGAACGCCCGCACCAGCTCGAACCCCGCGTCGAGCAGCTCTTCCACGAGAAGTACACGGTCGGCCGTGGCGCCTGGAACCGGCTCTTCGACGAGACCATCGCGGCGCTGAAATTCGAGGTAGGCGGCGAGACGCTGACCCTCGAGCCGACGCTCAACCTGATGCAGGAATCGAAGGAAGAGCGCCGCAAGGCGGCTTCCGACGCGCTGGCCAAGGTGTTCGGCGAGAACCTGCGCACCTTCACCCTGATCACCAACACTTTGGCTAAGGACAAGGAAATCTCCGACCGCTGGCGCAATTTCGAGGATGTCGCGGATTCGCGGCATCTGGCGAACCGCGTCGAACGTGAGGTCGTCGATGCGCTGGTCGCTTCGGTGCAGGTGGCCTATCCGCGCCTGTCGCACCGCTATTACGCGCTGAAGGCGAAGTGGTTCGGCAAGGATCGGCTGGAGCACTGGGACCGCAACGCGCCGCTGCCGAAGGTCGAGCAGCGGACGATCCCCTGGATCGAGGCCAAGGACACGGTGTTGTCGGCCTATCACAGCTTCTCGCCGCGCATGGCCGACATCGCACGCGAGTTCTTCGACAAGAACTGGATCGACGCTCCCGCGCGTCCGGGCAAGGCACCGGGCGCCTTCGCGCACCCCACGACGCCGTCGGCGCATCCTTATGTGCTGGTCAATTATCTCGGCAAGCCGCGGGACGTGATGACACTCGCTCACGAGCTCGGTCATGGCGTGCATCAGGTGCTCGCCGCGCCGAACGGTCCGTTGATGGCGCCGACGCCGCTGACTCTGGCGGAGACCGCCAGCGTGTTCGGCGAGATGCTGACCTTCCGCAAGATCCTGGACGGCACGACCGATCCGCTGCAGAAGAAGGCGCTGCTGGCCTCGAAGGTCGAGGACATGATCAACACGGTCGTCCGGCAGATCGCCTTCTATACGTTCGAGCGGAAGGTCCATCTGGAGCGCCGCGAAACCGGCGAACTGACCAGCGATCGGCTGAACGAGATCTGGCTCGAAGTACAGGCCGAGAGCCTCGGCCCGGCGATCCGCTTCAACCCCGGCTACGAGACGTTCTGGACCTATATCGGCCACTTCATCCACTCGCCGTTCTACGTCTACGCCTATGCCTTTGGCGATTGCCTCGTGAACTCCCTCTATGCGGTCTACGAGAAATCGCATGAGGGCTTCGCCAATCGTTATTTCGAGCTCTTGGCGGCGGGCGGCACGAAGCATCATTCCGAACTGCTGAAGCCATTCGGCCTCGACGCGCGCGACCCGGCCTTCTGGCAGACCGGCCTCGGCCTGATCGACCGCATGATCACGGAGCTGGAGGAGCTGGAGACGGCGTGAGCGGCGACGTCGGCGCTTTTGCCCACACGCCCTACGACGGCTCGCACAAGCCGTTCACGATCGGCATGAGCCTGCTCGATCCGCGCGAGTGGATCGAGGTCGATGGACATATCGGGCGCTACCTCGCCGAGAAGGACGAACTCTTCGCCACATCGAGGGACGTCGTGTTCCGCGAGGAGACCGAGACGCGGGCGGCGCAGGGCGAAGTGCTGGCCATGCTGGCCGATTTCCTGCCGCAGCGTTTCCCGGAGACCTATCGCCGCGATGGCTCGCGGATCGAAATCGTGCCGCTGGGCCGCTCAATCGATCTCGATGGCGGTGAGCCGCCGCTGATGACGGCCTCCCGCTTCGTCCAGGAAGACCTCTGCCTGATGCGCGACGGTCCGGGCGGTTACCGATTGGCCGCAGCTTCTCTCTGCTTTCCGTCGTCATGGTCGCTCGCCGAGAAGTTCGGCGCCACGCTCGACGGGCTTCACGGCAACGTGCCCGGCTATGCCGGCGGCTTCGGCCCACGCATGAACCGCATCTTCTCCAATCTCCGCACCGAGCTGCCGGCACAGCGGCTGAACTGGTCGCTCTATGCCGATGACGAGCTCCACCACCCAGCCTCGAAAGCGCGGCCGCGGCACTGGTTCGATGCTGAGGCGGGGGACTTTGGGGCATTCGTCAGGGTCGAGCGGCAGACGCTGCGGCGCCTTCCGGTGTCCGGCGACATCCTGTTCACGATCCGCATCTACGTGGACCCGGTCGATGCATTCCGCCGCCACCCGGACGGAGCGCGGCTCGCGGCGGGACTTCGCGATGATATCCTGCGGCTGGACGAGGCGCAGCTGACTTACAAAGCATTGCTGGAGGGACGCGATCGCGTTGCGTCGGCCCTTGGCGAGATCGCAGGATCGAATGGCTGACGACCGCGAACGGAACCGCTTCTCCAGCCGCCTGTCCCGCTACGCCCGTGTCGGCACCGGTATCGGTGGCGTGGCTGCGCGGATGGCGGGCGCACGGCTGACCGGCGGAACAGATCGCGGGAGGGCGGCAGCAGACCTCGCGAGCGCGCTCGGCGGGCTGAAGGGGCCGCTGATGAAGGTGGCACAGCTGCTCGCCACCATTCCCGACGCAGTCCCGCCCGAATATGCCGCCGAGCTGATGAAGCTGCAGAGCGAGGCGCCACCGATGGGGGCCGCGTTCGTCAAGCGGCGTATGGCGTCGGAGCTCGGGCCGGACTGGCGTTCGAAATTCGCCGAGTTCGACCTGACGCCGGCTGCTGCCGCATCGCTCGGCCAGGTGCATCGCGCCACCACGCTCGGCGGCGAGGCGGTCGCCTGCAAGCTGCAATATCCGGAGATGGCGTCGGCGGTGGAGGCGGACCTGGCCCAGCTCAGGATCGTGCTCGGTGTCCACCGCCGCATGGACCCGGCGATCGACACCCGCGAGATCGCGCAGGAGATCGGCGCGCGCGTCCGCGAGGAGCTGGATTACCGCCGCGAGGCGAAGCACGCGGCGCTATACGCCGCGATGCTGCGGGACACGCCGGAGGTGCGGGTTCCGAGTGTGCATCCGGATTTGTCGACCGGGCGATTGCTGACGCTCGGCTGGCTCGATGGGAAGAGGCTGCTGACGTTCAAGAACGAGCCGCTCGAGGTCCGCAACCGCATCGCCACCGCGATGTTCAAGGCATGGTGGCATCCGTTTGCGCATTTCGGTGTCATCCACGGCGACCCGCATCTCGGCAATTACACCGTCTTCAGCGGCGAGGACGGCGAGCCGGCGGGCATCAACCTGCTGGACTATGGCTGCATCCGCATCTTCCCGCCGCGCTTCGTGGCGGGCGTGGTCGACCTTTATCACGGCCTCCGCGAGAACGACCGGGCGAGGATCGTCGGCGCCTATGAGAGCTGGGGATTCAAGGGACTGTCGAACGACCTGATTGACGTGCTGAACGTCTGGGCGCGGTTCATCTACGGGCCGCTGCTTCAGGACAAGGTCCAGGCGATCGCAGGGAAGGGGATTTCGCCGACGGAATACGGGCGCAAGCAGGCCTTCGAGGTGCACAAGGCGCTGAAGGAAAAGGGCCCGGTGACGGTTCCGCGCGAGTTCGTGTTCATGGACCGTGCCGCGATCGGGCTCGGCGGGGTCTTCCTGCATCTGCGCGCCGAAATGAATTTCTATCGCCTTTTCAATCAGGAGATAGAGGATTTCTATCTACCCAAGGTAGCGGAGAGGCAAAACGACGCGCTCGTATCGGCGGGTCTCCCCGATCACGTCGCACAACTGTAGAAATACCTTCAATCTCGCTCTGGAAACGCCTCGCCGAATGGTGGCGAATTCACGGCGAACGCCGTTGCCCTAACGAAACCTTTCCGATAAAGGCGGCGTGGAAATTCATTCCATTCGCAATGGGGGACAGTCATGGCCGAACACGGCAGGACCGAATACGCCACCGCTGCCGGCAACGACCTGCCGGAGCATGAGGCGACCTATGCCAACGTCATGAAGCTGACCAAGGTCGGCACCGTGGCCGTCCTCTGCGTCGTCGTCGCCCTCGGCATCTGGGGCACCGTCGGCTCCGTCTTCTGGACGGCGTTCGGCGTCCTGTTCGCCATTGTCACCCTCGTCATCGGCATGGTGCGCGACAGCGCGGTTCCGCCCGCTGGCCTCCTTGTTCTCCTGTTGCTCGCCTGGGCATTGATGGTCTGATTGCTATGCGCATTTCCGTTCTGAGTGAAACCGATCCGAACGAGGGGCGCGTCGCCGCCACTCCGGAAACCGTCAAGAAGCTGAAGGGCCTTGGCGCCGACGTCGTCGTGCAGAAGGGCGCGGGCATCCGCTCGGGCATCCTCGACGCCGACTACGAAGCCGCCGGCGCGACGATCGAAGGCACCGCCTCGAAGATCGCCGCGAAGTCCGACGTGATCCTCGCCGTGCGCCGTCCGACGGTCGCGCAGATCGACGGCGCCAATGTCGGCGCAGCCGTGATCTCGATCATGGACCCGTATGGCAACGAGGCCGAGCTGGCGAAGATCGCCGGCACGAAGACCTCCGCCTTCGCGATGGAGCTGATGCCGCGCATCACTCGCGCGCAGGTCATGGACGTGCTGTCGTCGCAGGCGAACCTCGCCGGCTACCGAGCCGTGATCGACGCCTCGGCCGAATATGGCCGTGCCTTCCCGATGATGATGACCGCCGCCGGCACGGTTCCGGCCGCGCGCGTCTTCATCATGGGCGTCGGCGTCGCCGGCCTCCAGGCCATCGCGACCGCCCGCCGCCTCGGCGCCATCGTGACCGCGACCGATGTTCGCCCGGCCACGAAGGAGCAGGTCGAATCTCTCGGCGCGAAGTTCATCGCCGTCGAGGACGACGAGTTCAAGCAGGCCGAGACCTCCGGCGGCTACGCCAAGGAGATGTCGAAGGAATATCAGGCCAAGCAGGCCGAGCTCGTCGCTTCGCACATCGCCAAGCAGGACGTGGTCATCACCACCGCCCTGATCCCCGGCCGTCCGGCTCCGAAGCTCGTCACCAAGGCGATGGTCGAGTCGATGAAGCCGGGTTCGGTGCTGATCGACCTCGCGGTCGAGCGCGGCGGCAATGTCGAGCTCGCCAAGGCAGGCGAGGTCGTCATCCATAACGGCGTGAAGATCGTCGGCCACCTCAACGTCGCCGGCCGTCTCGCGGCCTCGGCTTCGGCGCTCTATGCCAAGAACCTGATCGCGTTCCTCGAAACGCTGATCGACAAGGAAAAGAAGACCCTTGCGATCAATTGGGACGACGAGCTCGTCAAGGCGACCGGCCTGACCCGCGACGGCGCCGTGGTCCACGACCAGTTCAAAGGCGGCTCGTCCGCCAAGCCGACGGCCAAGCCCGCCGCTGAGAAGCCTGCTGCTGACAAGCCGGCGGCGAAGCCTGCTGCCGCCAAGTCGACCGCCACCAAGACCGCTGCCGCGAAGCCTGCCGCCGCCAAAACGCCGGCTGCTCCGCGCAAGCCCGCGGCTCCCAAGTCTGCACCCAAGCCCAAGGACGCCTGATAATGGTTCAGCTCGCTCAAGCGACCGTGCCGTCCGAGGCCGTTGTTGACGGTGCGGCGGCAGCCGCACACGCCGCCACCGGCATCGACCCGTTCGTCTTCCGTTTCGCGATTTTCGTGCTCGCGATTTTCGTTGGCTACTACGTGGTCTGGAGCGTCACCCCGGCGCTGCACACGCCGCTGATGGCCGTCACCAACGCCATCTCGTCGGTCATCGTGGTCGGCGCGGTGTTGTCGGTCGGCGTCAGCCTCGATCTCGGCGGCGACGGACCGATCTGGGCCCGTGCCCTCGGCTTCTTCGCGCTGGTACTCGCCTCCGTGAACATCTTCGGCGGCTTCCTCGTCACCCAGCGCATGCTGGCGATGTATAAGAAAAAGGGCTGAGCGCGTGATCAACATCGCCCAATTCCTCTACCTCGCCGCGGGTATCCTGTTCATCCTCGCGCTGCGCGGCCTGTCGCACCCGACGACCTCGCGCCAGGGCAACATGTACGGCATGGCCGGCATGGGCATCGCGATCGTGACCACGCTCGTGATCTCGCCTCCGGCGGACTTCCTCAGCTGGCTGCTCGTCGTCGGCGGCATCGCCATCGGCGGCACGATCGGCGCGGTGATCGCCAAGCGCATCGCCATGACCGACATGCCGCAGCTCGTCGCGGCCTTCCACTCGCTGGTCGGTCTCGCCGCGGTGCTCGTGGCTGCCGGCGCGCTCTACGCGCCTGACGCGTTCGGCATCGGCGAACCCGGAGAGATCCACAAGTCGAGCTTGATCGAGATGTCGCTCGGCGTCGCCATCGGCGCGATGACCTTCACCGGTTCGATCATCGCGTTCCTCAAGCTCGCGGCGATGATGTCGGGCAAGCCGATCATCCTGCCGGCGCGCCATCTGCTGAACATCGCGCTGGCCGGCGGTCTCGTCCTGCTCATCGCGATCTTCTTCGCCACCGAGAGCCACCTCGTGTTCTGGGCGATCACGGTCGTCGCGCTGGTCCTCGGCGTCACCCTGATCATCCCGATCGGCGGCGCGGACATGCCGGTCGTCGTGTCGATGCTCAACTCCTATTCGGGTTGGGCCGCGGCCGGCATCGGCTTCACCCTCGGCAACTTGGCGCTGATCATCACCGGCGCGCTGGTCGGCTCCTCGGGTGCGATCCTGTCCTACATCATGTGTAAGGGCATGAACCGCAGCTTCTTCTCGGTGATCCTCGGTGGCTTCGGCGGCGAAGTCGCGGCGGGCGCCGGCAAGGTCGAGACCCGTCCGGTCAAGCAGGGCTCGGCGGACGACGCGGCCTTCATCATGAAGAACGCCGAGAAGGTCATCATCGTGCCGGGCTACGGCATGGCGGTTGCCCAGGCGCAGCATGCCACCCGCGAAATGGCGGACATGCTGAAGAAGGAAGGCGTCGAGGTTAAGTACGCCATTCACCCGGTCGCCGGCCGCATGCCGGGCCATATGAACGTGCTGCTCGCCGAAGCGAACGTGCCGTACGACGAGGTTTTCGAGCTCGAGGACATCAACGCCGAGTTCGCCCAGGCGGACGTGGCGTTCGTCATCGGCGCCAACGACGTGACGAACCCGGTCGCCAAGACCGACCCGTCCTCGTCGATCTACGGCATGCCGATCCTCGACGTCGAAAAGGCCAAGACCGTTCTGTTCATCAAGCGCGGCATGGGCTCCGGCTATGCGGGCGTCGAGAACGAACTGTTCTTCCGCGACAATACGATGATGCTGTTCGGAGACGCCAAGAAGGTCACCGACGAGATCGTCAAGGGTCTCGGCCACTGAGACCGACTCGATCGCAGAAATGAGAAAGGGCGCCGTGAGGCGCCCTTTTGTTTGAGGTGCTCGCCTGCCTCTCTGCGTCCCCCGGACAAGTGCGCGGAGCGCACGCCGATCCGGGGTCCAGTGCATGAGTGCGCCGCAGGCGCTCTTTAGACAAAGTGCGGCTTCGCCGCGAGGAACGCTGGGTCCCGGTTCTCGCGACGTGCTGCGCATCCGGCTCAGAATGAGGCAACCCCATTCTCGGTCATGCCAAGGCTCGGCCTTGGCATCCACGAGTTCACGGCATGTCGAGAGGAACAGGACGTGGGTGGCCGGGACAAGCCCTGCCATGACGGAGAACCTTGACAATATTCCTATCATGTGCTTATCCTCCCGTCATCCTCACCCTGCGAGGGGCGCTGGCCAGGTACCGGCCGGCCGGCGCGGGATGGGGAGCGGCGCCTGCGGGCGGGGTCCGGAACCCCGCTCCCGGGAGGCCGGAGGATGTAGGACGACCGAGAAGGTCGTCT